>NZ_JANZLA010000003.1:250548-489360 GCF_025770785.1 Cellulomonas sp. SG140
CTGTTTAGTGGTATCGGGCCGGGGGGTGCTCTCTCGCGGGCCCCCCCCCCCCCCCCCCCCGCCCCCCCCCCGGGGCGGGGGGCCCCCCCCCCCCCCCACGGCCGCTGCCCTCGGAGCGGACGGCGGTGGCTCGCTGCTCCGGGGCGGAGCGGACGACGAGAGTCGACCTGCGTGACCGGTTCCGCTGGCCCGCGCGCATGGCGTCATGACCCGCGAGCGTGTGCGACGAACACGGGCAGCTCGCACTGAGCGGGAACTGAGGATCGGCTGCGGTTGTCTCGCAGTCGCCGGCGGCGTGGCTCAGAACCTGCGTCGACTCCGCCCCACTGCATCGTCGTGCACTGGGTCGGAACACGATGCAGACCCGGAGTCGGAAACGCCGCGACCGTCGGACCAGACGCGCCGACCGCGTTGCCATAATCCGTCCCTTGGGTGGCAGAAAGGCCGCCCCGGACGAGTCCGGAACGGCCTTTGACCTGCGGTGATGCTGGTGGGCGATACTGGGATCGAACCAGTGACCTCTTCCGTGTCAGGGAAGCGCGCTCCCGCTGCGCCAATCGCCCGTCGGGTGTGAACCGAGGTGGAGACGGGATTCGAACCCGTGTATACGGCTTTGCAGGCCGCTGCCTCGCCTCTCGGCCACTCCACCGGTGAGACCGCAGTCCCCAGCGGCTTTCGCCGATGTGGATAGCCTCCGAGCGGACGACGGGATTCGAACCCGCGACCCTCACCTTGGCAAGGTGATGCTCTACCAACTGAGCCACGTCCGCGCTGTCGACGTCCCCGCGGGGGCGCCGTGTGCGTCCCAGACTCTAACCGAGGTTCGCGACGAGAGTCCAACCGGTCGGCCGGCCGGCGCGTCCACGCGGTGCGGCTCGCTAGCGTGAGCCCGTGCTGGAGCCGTCCGCGACCGCCTGGTTCGACGGGGTGCACGCCCGCGGGGTGCTCGAGGCGGTCGACCTCACGCAGCAGCCCGACGCGCTGTCGCGACCGGGCTGGTGGGCGGTGGTGGGGGAGTTCGAGGGCCGGGTCCGAGCGTGGCGCTTCGCGGACGTCCACGTCGGCCGCGCCACCACTGCGCCGCAGCGACCCGGCGGTCGCTGGGCCGGCCCCGGGACGGACGCCTGGTCGAGCTCCATGGGCGAGGAGGCGTACCGGGCCGGCGTGGAGACGATCCGCGCGCGCATCCGTGGCGGCGACGTCTACCAGGTCAACCTCTGCCGCGTCCTCGCAGCCCCTCTGCCTGCGACCGGCCGGGGTCCGGACGCTTCGGCGCTGGGCCGACGGCTCGTGGCGGGCAACCCGGCGCCGTACCAGGGCGGCGTCCACGTCGGCCCCACCAGCGACGATCCCGGCGTCTGGGTGGTCACCGCCTCACCCGAGCTCTTCGTCTCGGTCGACGGGGGCAGGATCAGCAGCGGTCCGATCAAGGGCACCGCCGCCCACTCCGCCGGGCTGTCATCCAAGGACCGCGCCGAGAACGTGATGATCACCGACCTCGTGCGCAACGACCTGCAGCGGGTGTGCGTCCCGGGCTCCGTCGAGGTGACCACCCTGCTGGGTGAGGAGCAGCACCCCGGGCTGGTCCACCTGGTGTCGACCGTCACCGGCCGCCTCGACCCTGAGGTCGCCGGCGCCGCCGATGCCTGCCGGCAGGTGCTCGACGCGACGTACCCACCGGGTTCCGTCTCCGGGGCGCCGAAGTCGTCCGCGCTCCGCCTCATCCGTGAGCTGGAGCCCGTCCCGCGCGGTCCTTACTGCGGCACGGTGGGCTGGGTCCACGTCGCGGACGACGGCTCCGTCAGGGCACGGCTCGCGGTGTCGATCCGGACCTTCTGGTGGTCGGACGGCATGCTGCGCTTCGGCACCGGTGCGGGCATCACGTGGGGGAGCGACCCGGCCGCCGAGTGGGCCGAGACCGAGCTCAAGGCGGCGCGGCTCGTCGCACTCGCCTCCAGCACAGCCACGTGACGCGTGCGGAGGCTCCGCCCGAGAGGGCGCAGCGCGCCCGGCCGGGGAGCGACCGGACGGTCAGGCGGTGAGCAGCGCCGCGATCAGGGCGCTGATCTCGCCCTCCATGCGGTCGCTCTCGGCACCGAGCGGCACCAGCGACTCCGTCGCGGCGAGGAAGCGGAGCACGGGCTCGGTCGGTGCTGCGAGCAGCGCGCTGCCCTCGACGCCGGACAGCGAGATGAGGGTGTAGTCCGGGTCCTCGTCCCGCCAGATCTGCACGTCACCCGTGCCGGCCGGCTCCTCCGAGCTGGCGTGCATGCCCTGCACCAGCAGCTCGCGGCCGAGCAGCCACGTCGAGGACGACTGGCCGCCGGTGAACACGGCGCGGACGGTGTACGGATCGGTCGTCCGGAAGGCCAGCTGGGTGCTCACCGGGACGACGCTCGCGTCCGAGCCGATGAGCTGCATCGCGACGACTTCGACGACGTCGTACGACGAGTTCGTCATCGGGTCCTCCACTCGGCGGGCTCATCGGACAGTCACATCATGGCAGCGGACCGCCACATCTGGCGTGGTGGGTCAGCACCTTTCACCCGACCGCAGCAACCGCAGCCTGCCCGGTCACTTCCGTCGCCAACCGAACGGGCGTATACGGGCATCCGCTTGCCGGTTCGGTGATCAGGCCAGGGTTGGGTAGCATCCTCTCGACGCCCGCTACGGTGGGTGCTCGTCGGGCGATTGGCTCAGTGGTAGAGCGCCTCGTTCACACCGAGGAGGTCACTGGTTCGAACCCAGTATCGCCCACACCTGAAGGGGTCCCGCCTGACGCGGGGCCCCTTCGCCGTTCTCGTGGGCGGCCTGCAGAGGTCGGGCGGTGGGGCGAAGCGAGGCGAAAAGGCCGAGGCCGGCTCGGTAGCATCGAGCCACGCCCGTCGCGACTGCTGTCCGCCGTCGCGCTGCACGTCCCGCCGCTTCCTGATGCCGACCAGCGGCGGCCACCGATCCCGAGGAGCACAGTCCGTGTCCGAGCCCATCAGTCTGACCGTCGACGGAGTCGAGACCACGGTCGAGGCGGGCACGACGGGCACCGACCTGTTCGCCGACCGTCGGGACGTCGTCGTCGTCCGCGTGGACGGCGAGCTGCGCGACCTGCACCTCCCGCTCCCGGCCGGGGCCACCGTCGACGGCGTCACCATCGGCTCGCCCGACGGGCTGGCGGTCCTCCGGCACTCCACCGCGCACGTCCTCGCCCAGGCGGTCCAGGACGTCAACCCGAAGGCGCGCCTGGGCATCGGGCCGCCCATCACCGACGGCTTCTACTACGACTTCGACGTCGAGACCCCGTTCACCCCGGAGGACCTGCGCGCGCTCGAGAAGTCGATGGCGCGCATCGTCAAGGAGGGCCAGACCTTCCGCCGCGTCGACGTCACCGAGGCGGAGGCCCGCCAGATCGAGGTCGACGAGCCCTACAAGCTCGAGCTGATCGGCCTGAAGGGCGACGCCTCCGACGACGACGGCGCGTCGGTCGAGGTGGGTCTCGGCGGCCTCACGATGTACCAGAACGTCCGCCGCGACGGCTCGATCGCCTGGCAGGACCTGTGCCGCGGCCCGCACCTGCCCAGCACCCGCCTCATCGGCAACGGCTTCCAGCTGACCCGGTCCGCCGCGGCGTACTGGCGCGGCAGCGAGAAGAACCCCCAGCTCCAGCGCGTCTACGGCACCGCGTGGCCCACCAAGGACGAGCTGCGCGCGTACCTGGACCGCCTCGCCGAGGCCGAGCGCCGCGACCACCGTCGGCTGGGCTCCGAGCTGGACCTCTTCTCCTTCCCGGACGAGATCGGCTCCGGACTGGCGGTGTTCCACCCCAAGGGCGGCATCGTGCGCATGGAGATGGAGGAGTACAGCCGCCGGCGGCACGTCGAGGCGGGCTACTCCTTCGTCAACACCCCGCACATCACCAAGGCCCAGCTGTTCCACACCTCCCGGCACCTCGACTGGTACGCGGACGGCATGTACCCGCCCATGCGGCTGGACACCGAGTACCACGAGGACGGCACGGTCAAGCGCGAGGGCCAGGACTACTACCTCAAGCCGATGAACTGCCCGATGCACAACCTGGTGTTCCGGTCCCGCGGCCGGAGCTACCGCGAGCTGCCGCTGCGGTTGTTCGAGTTCGGCACCGTCTACCGCTACGAGAAGTCCGGCGTGGTGCACGGCATGACCCGCGCCCGCGGCTTCACGCAGGACGACTCGCACATCTACTGCACCCGTGAGCAGATGCGCGACGAGCTCGCCTCGCTGCTGACCTTCGTGCTCGACCTGCTGCGCGACTACGGCCTCAACGAGTTCTACCTCGAGCTGTCCACCCGCGACCCGAAGAAGTCGGTCGGGGACGACGCCACGTGGGAAGAGGCCACCGAGACGCTGCGCGAGGTGGCCACCGAGTCGGGGCTGCAGCTGGTCGACGACCCGGGCGGCGCCGCGTTCTACGGCCCCAAGATCTCCGTCCAGGCCAAGGACGCGATCGGCCGGACCTGGCAGCTGTCTACCATCCAGCTCGACTTCTTCGAGCCGGAGCTGTTCGAGCTGGAGTACACGGCGCCGGACGGGTCCCGGCAGCGGCCGGTGATGATCCACCGTGCGCTGTTCGGCTCGATCGAGCGGTTCTTCGCGATCCTCGTCGAGCACTACGCCGGAGCGTTCCCGGCGTGGCTGGCGCCGGTCCAGGCGCTCGCCGTGCCGGTGGCCGAGACCTTCCAGCCCTACCTGGAGGACGTGGTCGCGCAGCTGCGTGCGCGCGGCATCCGGGCCGAGCTCGACGCGTCCGACGACCGCTTCGGCAAGAAGATCCGCAACGCGGCGACTCAGAAGGTGCCGTTCGTGCTGATCGCCGGCGGTGAGGACGTCGAGGCCGGCGCCGTGTCGTTCCGGTACCGGGACGGGCGGCAGGAGAACGGCGTCCCCGTGGCCGAGGCGGTCGAACGCGTCGTCGCGGCCGTGCGCGACCGCGTCCAGGTCTGAGCCGTGCCGGACGACGAGGTCGACGTGCCTGCGCTGGAGGCCGCCGGGGGACTGGCGGGCGAGCCCGACGGTTACGAGCGGCTGTGGACACCGCACCGGATGGCCTACATCGGCGGCGCCGACAAGCCGACGGACGACCAGCCCGGCCCGGGCTGCCCGTTCTGCCGCGCTCCGAGCCTGCCGGACGAGGACGGGCTCGTCGTCGCGCGCGGGGACGTCGCGTACGTCGTGCTGAACCTGTACCCCTACAACTCCGGCCACCTGCTGGTGTGCCCGTACCGGCACGTGTCCGACTTCACCGATCTGACGCCCGCAGAGGTCGCGGAGGTGACGGCGCTGACGCAGCAGGCGATCCGCGTGACGCGTGCCGTGATGGCGCCGCAGGGCTTCAACCTCGGCATGAACCAGGGTGAGGTGGCGGGAGCCGGGATCGCGGCGCACCTGCACCAGCACGTGGTGCCCCGTTGGCGCGGCGACTCCAACTTCCTTCCCATCGTCGCGCGCAGCCGGGCGCTCCCCGAGCTGCTCGCGGACACCCGCGCGCGGCTCGCCGCGGCGTGGCCCGTCCGGGGGGAGTGAGCAGGTGCTGCACGGACTTCGCGGCGCGATGACGCGGCTGTTCACGCCCGTGGCCCGGGTGCTGCTGCGGGCCGGGGTCAGCCCGGACGCCGTGACGGCCACAGGGACGCTGGCCGTCGTGGTGATCGGCCTGTGGGCCTTCCCGACCGGCCACCTGCTGCTCGGAGCCGTGCTGATCGGCCTCAGCGCGCTGACCGACTCCCTCGACGGTGTCATGGCGCGCCAGGCCGGCCGGTCTGGCCCGTGGGGCGCGTTCCTCGACTCGACCCTCGACCGGTTCGCGGACGCGGCGGTGTTCGGTGGCCTGGTGCTGTGGTTCTTCGGACGGGGCGACGACAGGCTCGCCGCCGTGCTCGCGCTGGCCTGCCTGGTCCTCGGCTCGGTGGTGCCCTACGCGCGCGCACGCGCCGAGGGGCTCGGGATGACGGCGTCCGGCGGCATCGCCGAGCGGGCCGACCGGCTGGTCGCCGTGCTCGTCGCGACCGCGGCCGTCGGCGCGGGGCTGCCCCACGTGGTGCTCACCGTGGTGCTCGGCCTGCTGGCGGTCGCGTCGGCGATCACGGTCGGCCAACGCATGGCCGCGGTGCACCGACAGGTGGCGGAGGCCGGCCGGTGAGCCGACCGGGTGCGGGCGTCGCCCGGGTCTACGCGCTCGCCTGGCGGTGGGGCCGGCATCTCCCAGGGCCGCTGGTCCGAGGGGCGACGATCGCCGCCGCCGACCTCACCTGGCTGCGCCACGGAGCCGGTGTCCGGCGGTTGGAGTCGAACCTGCGGCGGGTCCGTCCCGAGCTGGCGCCCGGAGAGCTGCGCCGGCTGTCCCGCGCGGGGATGCGCTCGTACCTGCGCTACTTCGGTGAGGCGTTCACGCTGCCGGGTTCGTCGACCGAGCAGATCGCCGCCCGGGTTCGGGTCGTCGGGCGCGAGAACGTCCAGCCCCACCTGGACGCGGGCCGGCAGGTGGTCATGGCGCTCGGGCACCTCGGCAACTGGGACCTCGCGGGCGCCTGGGCGACCGCGAGCCTCGCACCCGTGACCACCGTGGCGGAGCGCCTCGAGCCCGAGGAGCTGTTCCAGGAGTTCGTCGGTTTCCGCGAGAGCCTCGGGATGCGGATCCTGCCCCTGACCGGCGGCAGCGACGTGTTCCGGGCGCTCGTGCGGGCCACACGGACCGGCCCCGGCGTGATGCCGCTGCTCGCGGACCGGGACCTGACGGCCCGCGGCGTGGAGGTCCAGCTGTTCGGCGAGACCGCGCGCGTCGCGGCGGGACCGGCCGCCCTCACGGTGATGACCGGCGCCCCGCTCTGCCCGGTCGGCATCACCTACGAGCGACTCGGGGGTGAGCGCCGACGCCGCGCCGGGACGCCGTGGGGTCTGGTGATCGAGTTCTTCCCGGTGATCGCCGTCCCGGAGGACCTCCCGCACCGCGACCGGGTCCAGGCCGTGTCGCAGGCGTGGGTCGACCGGCTGGCCGCCGTGATCTCGGCGCACCCGCAGGACTGGCACATGCTCCAGCGGGTGTTCGTCTCCGACCTCGACCCGAGCCGCTACGCCGCAACGGTCGCCGCCGCGGCGGGGGAGCCGTGACCGGGCGAAGGGCGACGCACCGACCGCTGCGCGTCGGGATCGTCTGCCCGTACTCCTTCGACATGCCGGGCGGCGTGCAGTTCCACGTCCGCGACCTCGCGGAGGCGCTGATCGCCGCCGGCCACGAGGTCTCGGTGCTGGCGCCGGCGGCGGACGACACCCCCGTCCCTGAGTACCTGGTGCCGGCCGGGCGTGCGGTACCCGTGCACTACAACGGCTCGGTCGCTCGGCTGACCTTCGGCCCGGTGACGGCCGCCCGCGTGCGCCGCTGGCTCGCGGCAGGGCAGTTCGACGTCCTGCACCTGCACGAGCCGGTCACACCGAGCCTCGGCATGCTCGCGCTCTGGATCGCCGACGGGCCCGTCGTCGCCACCTTCCACACCGCGATCGTCCGGTCGCGCTCCCTCCAGCTGGCGTACCCCCTGGTGCGGCAGTCGCTGGAGAAGATCTCCGCGCGAATCGCCGTCTCCGAGGACGCGCGCCGGACCCTCGTGGAGCACCTCGGGGGTGACGCCGTGGTCATCCCGAACGGCGTCTACGTCGACCGCTTCTCCTCGGCCGAGCGGGACGAGCGCTGGACGGGCACGCCGGGTGCGCCGACCATCGCCTACCTCGGACGGCTGGACGAGCCGCGCAAGGGTCTGCCGGTGCTGCTGGCAGCCGTCGGCCGGGTGCTGGACCAGGTGCCCGGCGCCCGGTTCCTCGTCGCCGGCCGCGGTGAGACCGGGCAGGACCAGGCGCAGGAGGTCCTCGGAGCGCGGGCGGAGTCCGTGGAGTTCCTCGGCGGCCTCTCGGACGCGGACAAGGCCCGGCTGCTGGCGTCGGTCGACGTCTACTGCGCGCCGCAGACGGGGGGCGAGTCCTTCGGGATCGTCCTGGTCGAGGCGATGAGCGCCGGCACCCCGGTCGTCGCGAGCGACCTGGGCGCGTTCGCCCGCGTGCTGGACGACGGCTCGGCCGGCGTCCTGTTCCGCACGGGGGACAGCGCCGACCTCGCCGACACGCTCCTGCGCGTGCTCGGCGACACCGAGCTGCGTCGCACGGTCGCCGAACACGCCCGGCAGGTGGTGCGCCGGTACGACTGGTCGACCGTGAGCGACCAGGTGCTGACGGTCTACGAGATGGCGGTCGCCGGCCGCGACGCGCCGGTGGGCGAGGACCCGTCGTCGCTGCGCGGCGCGCGGCTGATGGAGCTCCGCCGGGGACGTGATCCGCGGTGAGCCGCCTGGAGCTCGCGATCCTGCTGGTCGCCGTCGTGCTGCTGGTGCTGCTGTGGCTGGTCTGGGTGGCGGCGACCAGGCTGGACCGGCTGCACCGCCGGGTCGGTGCCTCCCGGGCCGTGGTCGACGCCCAGCTGGTGCGCCGGGCGACGGCGGCCGCCGAGCTGGCCACGAGCGGGCTGCTGGACCCCGCCAGCGCGATGATCGTCGGCGAGGCCGCCTGGACGTCGCTGAGCTGCGAAGGCCCCGAACCCGCCGCGCTCACCGTCCCGCCGGACCTGCGGCGGCTCCTCGACACCTCGTCGGACGAGTCCGGCTCGGCCGCCCGTCCACCGCAGCCCTGCGACCGGGGCCAGGTCGAGAGCGACCTGACCGCGGCGCTCCGCGAGGTGCTGCGCGACCCGGACGAGGTGGCCGTGCTGCGCGCGGAGCTGGGGGGCGACGGGCTGCTCGACGACCTCGCGGCGGCCTGGTACCGGGTCCAGCTGGCGCGTCGGTTCCACAACGACGCCGTCGCACAGACCAGGGCCGCCCGACGCGGGGCTCTGGTGCGCCTCCTGCGGCTCGCGGGCACGGCGCCCAACCCCACGACGCTCGAGCTCGACGACGCCTGGCCCGAGGGTCTGCCGATGGTGCGTCCGCGCCCCTGAACGGCTCCGGGGTGCCTCGGAGCACCGGTCTACGATGGGCCGTCCCCCCACCGCAGAACGGATGAGCGAGGCGCGACGTGAGCACCGAGAAGGAAGTCCAGGACAACGGCGTGATCGGCACCGCGCGCGTCAAGCGCGGCATGGCCGAGATGCTCAAGGGCGGCGTCATCATGGACGTCGTCACCCCGGAGCAGGCCAAGATCGCCGAGGACGCCGGGGCCGTCGCCGTGATGGCTCTCGAGCGGGTCCCGGCGGACATCCGGGCCCAGGGCGGCGTCGCGCGGATGAGCGACCCGGACCTGATCGACGGCATCGTCAGCACCGTGTCCATCCCGGTGATGGCCAAGGCCCGCATCGGCCACTTCGTCGAGGCGCAGGTGCTGCAGAGCCTCGGGGTGGACTACGTCGACGAGTCCGAGGTGCTGACTCCGGCGGACTACTCCCACCACATCGACAAGTGGGCGTTCACCGTCCCGTTCGTCTGCGGGGCGACGAACCTCGGCGAGGCGCTGCGGCGGATCAACGAGGGTGCGGCCATGATCCGCTCCAAGGGCGAGGCCGGCACGGGTGACGTGTCGAACGCCACGACCCACATGCGCACCATCCGGGACGAGATCCGCCGGCTGACGTCGCTGCCGGAGGACGAGCTGTTCCTCGCGGCGAAGGAGCTCGCAGCCCCGTACGACCTGGTGGTCGAGGTCGCCCGCGCCGGCAAGCTCCCGGTGGTGCTGTTCACGGCGGGTGGCATCGCCACCCCGGCGGACGCCGCGATGATGATGCAGCTCGGCGCCGAGGGGGTGTTCGTGGGGTCCGGCATCTTCAAGTCCGGCAACCCCGCGCAGCGCGCCGCCGCGATCGTCAAGGCGACGACGTTCTACGACGACCCCGACGTCATCGCCAAGGTGTCGCGCGGTCTGGGCGAGGCGATGGTCGGGATCAACGTCGACGACGTCCCGGTGCCGCACCGCCTGGCCGAGCGGGGCTGGTGACCGCAGCGGGCCCCACCCACGGCGACGACGAGCCGCGGCCCGACGTCGACCGGGGAGCGGTGTCCGGGCTGGGACCCGACTGGGTACCCGGCCCGGACGGCCTGCTGTTCCGGCGTGCCGCGCGGGTCATCCTGCTCGACGACGAGGACCGCGTGCTGCTGATGCGCGGCCACGACCTCGACCAGCCGGACCGCAGCTGGTGGTTCACCATCGGTGGCGGCATCGCCGAGGGGGAGTCGTCGCGGCAGGCCGCCGTGCGCGAGCTCGAGGAGGAGACCGGCATCCGCCTGGACGCGGAGCGGCTGGTCGGGCCGGTCTACACGAGGTCGGCGATCTTCGACTTCTACGCGCAGCACTGCCGGCAGGACGAGGACCTGTACCTCGCCCGGATCACGTCCGACGGCCTCGGCGAGCTCACCCGGGACGGGTGGACGCACGTCGAGCTGGACGTGCTCGACGAGGTGCGCTGGTGGGGGCTGGACGAGCTCCGGGCGGTCGAGATCGAGGTGTTCCCGGTCGGTCTGGTGGACCTGGTCGCCGCTCTGGTGCCCGGTTGGGACGGCGTGACCCGGCACCTGGGCCTCGCACGGGAGGAGTGAGCGGCCGGTCCTACGGCGGTGAGGCAGGCTGGCCACCGTCGACGCCGGCCGGCCGGTCCCCCCGCAGCCCTCAGGTGACCTGAGCGCGCAGGTGGTACGCCGGATCGCGCTGCTCCCCGCCCTCGAGCACCGCGCGCAGCGCCCGCGCTGCCGTCAGCATGTCGACGTGCGTAAGGTACGGCGCCGCGACGCCGAGCCGGACCACGTCCGGCGAGCGGAAGTCGCCGAGCACGCCCCGCGCAGCGAGCGCCCGCACCACCCCGTAGGCCTCCGGGTGGCGGACGGACAGCTGCGAACCGCGTCGCCGGTCCTCGGCGGGTGTGACGACGCTCACGTCGGGCACCAGCTGCTCGATCGCCTCTCTCAGGTACCGGGTCAGCGACAGCGATCGGCTCCGGAGCGCCCCGAGGTCGACGCCGTCGAATGCTCCGAGCGCGGCCTCGAGCGCCACCATCGACAGCACGGGTGGCGTCCCGACCCGGAACCGGCCGATACCGGGCGCCGGTTCGTAGGCGGGCTCCATGGCGAACGGCCGCGCGTGCCCGTGCCAGCCGGGCAGCACGTTGGCCGCCTCGGCGAGGTGGCGGCGCGCGACGTAGAGGTACGCCGGTGACCCCGGGCCGCCGTTCAGGAACTTGTAGGTGCAGCCCACGGCGAGGTCGACGCCGTGCGCGTCGAGGTCGACCTCGACGGCACCGGCCGAGTGGCACAGGTCCCACACGGCGAGGGCTCCGGCGGCGTGCGCCGCTGCCGTGACGCCCGGCAGGTCCCACAGCCGCCCGGTCCGGTAGTCCACGTGCGAGTAGGCGACGGCGCCGACGGGCCGTCCCTCCGCCGCAAGCCCTGCGAGGGCCGCCGACGCCTCGTCGGGCGGGGCGGTCACCACCGCCCATCCGACCTGCTCGGCCACCCCGGCCGCCACGTACAGGTCGGTCGGGAACGACCGCGGGTCGGTCAGCAGCACCGGGCGGTCGGGACGCAGCCGCGCGGCGGCGTGCAGCGCCTGGTGCAGCCGCACGGTCGTCGAGTCGCCGACCACCACCTGGCCCGGAGCCGCCCCGACCAGCGAGGCGATCGCGTCGCCGACCCGCAGCGGCGCGTCCCACCAGGCGTGGTCGTTCCACGAGGCGACGAGGTCGGTGCCCCAGTGCACCCGCACCGCGTCCTCCACGGCGGCCGCGACTCCCCGCGGCAGGGCGCCGAGCGAGTTGCCGTCGAGGTAGACCAGCCCGGGCGGCAGCTCGAAGCGGTCGCGCAGGTCCGTACGGGCGTGGCGCTCGTCGAGCTCGCGCGCCCGCAGCTCGAGCCGGTCGGGTGCCTGGTCGTCGGTGGGTGCCACGGGCGCCAGCCTGCCAGCCCGCGAGACCGACCTAGGATCGCTCCCCGTGACCACGACCGTCGGAGTCCTCGCCCTGCAGGGAGACGTGCGCGAGCACGTCGCCGCCCTCACCGCCGTCGGGGCGCGGGGCGTGCCGGTGCGCCGGACGTCGGAGCTGGACGCGGTGGACGCCCTGGTCCTGCCTGGCGGCGAGTCCACCACCATCGACAAGCTCCTGCGGGCGTTCGACCTGTTCGGGCCCGTCCAGCAGCGGCTGCGCGACGGGATGCCCGCCTACGGGTCCTGCGCCGGCATGATCCTGCTGGCCGACCGCGTGCTCGACGGCACCGCGGACCAACAGACGCTCGGCGGTCTCGACGTCACCGTGCGCCGCAACGCCTTCGGCCGGCAGGTGGACTCGTTCGAGACGGACCTGTCGATCGAGGGCATCGAGGGTGAACCGGTGCACGCGGTGTTCATCAGGGCGCCCTGGGTCGAGCAGGTCGGGCCGGCCGCCCGGGTCCTCGGTCGGGTCGAAGGCGGCCATGCCGCCGGTAGGATCGTCGCGGTGCGCCAGGGCCCGTTGCTCGTCACGTCGTTCCACCCGGAGGTGACCGGGGACACGCGGGTGCACCGACTGTTCGTCGAGATGGTGCGCGGGGACCGATGAGCGGCGGCGGAGCCGCCCGGCCCGCGACCACCGGCACGCACGAGGACTGAGGGGTAGCAGCACATGTCGGGTCACTCCAAGTGGGCCACCACCAAGCACAAGAAGGCCGTCATCGACGCGAAGCGCGGCAAGCTCTTCGCGAAGCTGATCAAGAACATCGAGGTCGCGGCCCGTACCGGCGGCGGTGACCCGGCGGGCAACCCGACGCTGTTCGACGCCATCCAGAAGGCCAAGAAGACCTCGGTCCCCAACGAGAACATCGACCGTGCGGTCAAGCGGGGCTCCGGCCAGGAGGCCGGCGGCGCCGACTACCAGACGATCATGTACGAGGGCTACGGCCCCGGCGGCATCGCCGTCCTCGTGGAGTGCCTGACAGACAACCGCAACCGCGCGGCGTCCGACGTGCGTGTGGCGTTCACCCGCAATGGCGGCACGATGGCCGACCCCGGCTCGGTCTCCTACCTCTTCTCGCGCAAGGGCGTCGTCATCGTGCCCAAGGAGGGCACCGACGAGGACTCGGTCACCGAGGCCGTGCTCGACGCCGGCGGCGAGGAGATCACCGACAACGGCGACACCTTCGAGGTGCTGAGCGAGGCCACCGACCTGGTGCCGGTGCGCACGGCGCTGCAGGACGCGGGGATCGAGTACGACTCGGCCGACGTCGTCTTCTACCCGTCGATGCAGGTCGAGGTCGACGCCGAGGGTGCCCGCAAGATCCTGCGCCTGATCGACGCGCTGGAGGACTCGGACGACGTGCAGAACGTCTACACGAACTTCGACGCCTCCGACGAGGTCATGGCCCAGCTCGAGGACGAGGACTGACGCCTCACGGCGCCGCCCGGCACGTCGCGCACCGCGGCTGCCGGGCGCGGTCCATCATCACCACGTGCGCGTCCTCGGAGTCGACCCCGGCCTGACCCGGTGCGGCATCGGCGTCGTCGACGGCATGCCCGGGCGTCAGCTGCGACTGGTCGCGGTCGGCGTCGCCCGCTCGGAGCCCACCGCCGAGGTCGACCAGCGCCTCTGGCGCATCGAGCAGCAGCTCGAGGAGTGGATCGAGGAGCACGCTCCGGACGCGGTCGCCGTCGAGCGGGTGTTCGCCCAGCACAACGTCCGCACGGTGATGGGGACGGCCCAGGTCGCCGGCATCGCGCTCGTGGCAGCGGCGCGCCGACGGATCCCTGTGGCGCTGCACACGCCGAGCGAGGTGAAGGCCGCCGTCACGGGCAGCGGCACCGCCGGCAAGGCGCAGGTGCAGACGATGGTGGCGCGACTGCTCGACCTGTCGGAGCTGCCGAAGCCGGCCGACGCCGCGGACGCCCTGGCGCTGGCCATCTGCCACCTGTGGCGTCCGGCCGGCGCGCTGGGCGCTCCGCAACGTGCACCCGGCTCGCTCACCCCGGCGCAACGCGCGTGGGCCGCCGCGGAGCAGGCGTCGCGCCGGCGCGGCTGACCGTGTCGTTCGTACACGTGTTCGCTCCGGTGTGGCAGCATGGCGGCCGACGACGACCCGGAGACAGGAGGCCGCGGTGATCGCCTCGATCCAGGGCACCGTGCTGGCAGTTCGGCTCGACTCCGCCGTGCTCGCGGTGGGGGGTGTGGGCCTGCTCGTGCAGGCGACGCCGACGACCCTCGCCGGCCTCCGCGTCGGCAGCGCCGCGACGCTGTCCACGACGCTGGTCGTCCGGGAGGACTCCCTGACGCTGTACGGCTTCGCCGACGACGACGAGCGTGACGTCTTCGAGGTCGTCCAGACGGTCAGCGGCGTCGGGCCGCGGCTCGCCCTCGCCATGCTGGCCGTGCACACCCCGGACGGTCTGCGCAGGGCGGTGGCCGACGAGGACCTCGCCGCCCTCCAACGCGTCCCGGGCATCGGTCGCAAGGGCGCGCAACGCATCGTCCTCGAGCTGGGCGACCGCCTGGGCGCCCCCGCCGTGCGCGCTGCCGCGGCCGGCCCGGTACCGGCGGCCGCACCCTCGGACCGCCGTGACCAGGTGGTCGAGGCGCTCGTCGGCCTCGGCTGGCAGGCGCGGACGGCGCAGGACGCGGTGGCCTCGGTGCTCGACGGCAGCACGGAGCCGATCGCCGCCGAAGACGTCGCCGGCGTGCTCCGGGCGGCGCTGCGCACACTGGGCGGTGCGCGTGGCTGAGCCCACCTACGGCGACGCGCCCGAGGAGACCGTGACCGAACGGTTCCGGGCCGACTCGCTGGTCCGGTCGGGGGCGGACGACGTCGAGCGGGCCGCCGAGGCCGCGCTGCGCCCCAGACGGCTGGACGAGTTCGTCGGTCAGCGCGTCGTCCGCGACCAGCTGTCGCTCGTGCTCCAGGCGGCCACCGCGCGGGGCAAGGCGCCCGACCACGTGCTGCTGTCGGGACCGCCGGGGCTGGGAAAGACGACGCTCGCGATGATCATCGCCGCCGAGCTCGGCACGTCGCTGCGCGTCACCAGCGGTCCGGCGATCCAGCACGCGGGTGACCTCGCCGCGGTGCTGTCCTCCCTGGAGGAGGGGGAGGTGCTCTTCCTCGACGAGATCCACCGTCTCGCCCGGCCGGCCGAGGAGCTGCTGTACGTCGCCATGGAGGACTTCCGGGTCGACGTGATGGTGGGCAAGGGCGCCGGCGCGAGCGCGATCCCGCTGGCGCTCCCACCGTTCACCGTCGTCGGCGCGACGACCCGAGCGGGGCTCCTCCCGGCACCGCTGCGGGACCGCTTCGGCTTCACCGGCCACCTCGACTTCTACGACGCCGCGGAGCTGGAGCAGGTGCTGGTGCGCTCGGCCGGCCTGCTCGGCGTCCCGCTCGACCGTCCGGCGGCGGTGGAGATCGCCTCGCGGTCGCGCGGCACGCCGCGGATCGCCAACCGGCTCCTGAGGCGCGTGCGCGACTGGGCGGAGGTGCGCGGCGACGGGCGCCTCGACCTCGCGGCTGCCCGCGCCGCCCTCGCCGTGTACGAGGTCGACGAGCGCGGCCTCGACCGGCTCGACCGAGCAGTGCTGAGCGCCCTGTGCACGCGGTTCGGGGGCGGACCGGTCGGCCTGACGACGTTGGCGGTCGCCGTGGGGGAGGAGCCGGAGACGGTGGAGACGGTGGCAGAGCCGTTCCTCGTCCGTGAGGGGCTGGTGGGCCGCACCCCCCGTGGCCGGGTCGCGCTGCCCGCCGCCTGGGAGCACCTCGGTCTGCGACCACCACAGCCGACGGACACCCTCTTCGCCTGACGGAACTGCATGGGACCGATGCGCGTTGGAGGCACCAGTCGCGGCGCCTAGACTGCGGCGGACACACCCGATCTGCAGGAGACTCGCGCGCCCATGAGCAACACCGGCTTCTACATCATCATCGCGCTGGCGTTCGGCGCGATGTGGTTCATGTCGCGGCGCACCCGCAAGCAGCAGCAGGCGGCGCAGGAGTTCCGCAACACCCTGCAGCCAGGGGACGAGGTCATGACCGGCTCGGGCCTGTTCGGCACCGTGGTCGAGGTCGAGGGCGACGTCATCACTCTCGAGTCCACGCCCGGCAGCCGTACCCGCTGGCTCCGCGCCGCGATCTCCAAGAAGATCGAGCCCGTCGTCGCCGAGATCGGCGAGTCGGACGACGACGAGGACGAGCTCATCGACGTGCCGGACGACATCTCGTCGCTCGAGCCGCTGCCGACCCAGGACAGCACCCGCCCCGCCGCGGGCACGAGCACGCCGTCCGCTGCGGACGAGCCGGGCACCGCGGAGGAGCCGACCACCACCGACGGTGACCGTCCGGACCGCGAGGGTGGTCCGCAGACCAAGTAGCAGCACCGGCCGGGGGACGCGCCCTCGGCCTCGTCCCCACCGGCGGCAGGCGTCGCCGGTGCGCGCATGAGAGAGAAGACGTTGGCCGCTCCGACACGCCGGCAACACCCGGTCCGCACGCTCACCACGCTCGGCGTCCTGATCGTCGTGGCCTTCGCCGCGATCGTCGCGGGGACCAAGTGGTCCTCCGCGACGTTCGCGCCCAAGCTGGCCCTCGACCTCGAAGGCGGCACCCAGATCATCCTCACGCCGGTCGCGCAGCAGGCCGGCCAGGTGACCTCGACGACGATCAACCAGGCGATCGACGTCATCCGGCAGCGTGTCGACTCCTCCGGCGTCGCCGAGGCTCAGATCACCAGCCAGAGCGGCAACAAGATCGTCGTCGCCCTCCCCGGCCACCCGTCCGAGGAGACGCTGAACCTGGTGCGGACCTCCGCCCAGATGGAGTTCCGGCCGGTGCTGCAGGTCGGCAACCCGGGTCCGTCGCCGTCCGCGACGGCCTCCGCGACCCCGACACCAGGGTCGACCCCGTCGTCCGCCGCCACGGCCCCCGCCACCCCGGCCGCGACGCCGTCCGCCACCGCGACGGCCGAGGCGAACCCCGCCGCGTCCGCCAGCGCGAGCCCTGCGGCCTCCGCGGGCGCCACGCCGGCACCGTCCCCGTCGGCGAGCGGACCGACGTCGCCGAGCGACGTCGCCTACTACGTCACGCCGGACGTGCAGGCGAAGTTCGACAAGCTCGACTGCACCCAGGCCTCGAACCGCACGGGTGGCGTGAACGGGACCGCCGACGCGGCGTTCGTCACCTGCGACACCGCGGGCACCGCCAAGTACATCCTCGGGCCGGTCGAGGTCAAGGGTTCCCACATCGCCAGCGCCTCCTCCGGCCTCAACCGGCTGCAGAACGGCGGCACGGGCAACCAGTGGGTGGTCGAGCTCTCGTTCGACTCGACGGGCACCAGCCAGTTCGCGAACGTCAGCTCCCGGCTCTACAGCGAGACGGCGCCGCTCAACCGGTTCGGCATCGTCCTCGACGGCCTCGTCATCGAGGCGCCGACGATGAACGGCGTCATCAACAACGGTCAGGCGGAGATCTCGGGGTCCTTCACCCGGCAGAGCGCGGCCACCCTGGCCAGCCAGCTGAACTTCGGCGCCCTGCCGATCAGCTTCCAGGTGGAGAGCGAGCAGCAGATCTCGGCGACGCTCGGTTCCGAGCAGCTGCAGAAGGGTCTGCTCGCAGGCCTGATCGGCATGGTGCTGGTCGTCATCTACTCGCTGGTCCAGTACCGGGTGCTCGGCCTGCTGACCGTCGCCTCGCTGGTGCTCGCCGCGATCATCACGTACGCGGTGATCACCCTGCTGTCCTGGACGCAGGGCTACCGCCTGTCGCTCCCCGGCGTCGCGGGTCTGATCGTCGCGATCGGTATCACGGCCGACTCGTTCATCGTCTACTTCGAACGCATCCGCGACGAGCTGCGCGAAGGGCGCGCGCTCGGCGGTGCGGTCGAACGCGGCTGGGACCGGGCACGGCGCACCATCCTGGCGTCGGACGCCGTCAACTTCCTCGCCGCCGTCGTCCTCTACGTCCTCGCGGTCGGCAGCGTGCGCGGCTTTGCGTTCACGCTGGGTCTCACGACGATCATCGACCTGGTCATCGTGTTCACCTTCACGCACCCGATGATGGAGATCATCAGCCGCTGGCCGTTCTTCACCGAGGGCCACCGCTTGTCCGGCCTCGACCCGCGGCGCCTCGGCGTGCCGACCACCCGCTACGTCGGTCGCGGCCGGGTGGTCACCGCGGGCGAGTCCACCGCGACGGCCGCCCCCGAGGCCACCGACCAGGGGAGCGGTCGCCGCAACCCCGTGCCCGTCGGCTCCGGCGCAGGCACGGGCCCCGCGGCTGCCACCGGCGGCGGAATGACCATCGCCGAGCGGCGCGCCGCCCAACGACGAGCCCAGGCAGGCAGCCCGCCTACCGACGCCGGTGCCGACGAGACGCCCACCGCCACCGAAGGGGACGAGCACTGATGGCCGTCGGATTCGCCCAGTGGGGCAACGACCTGTACACCGGTCGGCGCTCGTACGACATCGTCGGCCGCCGGCGCGTCTGGTACGTCGTCGCCGCGGTGCTCGTCGTCAGCTCCGTGGTGCTGCTCTTCGCCCCCGGGCTGAACCCGGGCATCGAGTTCCGCGGCGGCTCGGAGTTCGTCGTCTCCGGCATCTCGAACAAGGACCAGCAGCTCGCAGTCACGACGGTGCAGGCTGTCGACACCAAGGAGGTGCCGCGCGTCAGCTCGGTGGGCAGCAGCGCGCTGCGCGTGCAGACCCGGACGCTGAGCAACACCCAGGTGGAGCAGGTCAAGGGCTCGCTCGCGAAGGCCTACGGTGTGCCCGAGACGCAGGTGACCAGCACGTTCATCGGCCCGACGTGGGGCGGCGACGTGTCCCGCAAGGCGGCGACCAGCCTCGTGGTGTTCCTGGTGCTCGTCGCGGCCGTCATGACGCTGTACTTCCGGAACTGGCGGATGGCCGTCTCGGCGCTGGTCGCCCTGTTCCACGACGTCACGCTGACCGCCGGGGTCTACGCGGCGGTCGGCTGGGAGGTCACGCCGGCGACTGTGGTCGGCTTCCTGACGATCCTCGGCTACTCGATCTACGACACCGTCGTGGTGTTCGACAAGGTGCGCGAGAACACGGACGGTGTGCTCGACCAGTCGCGCTACACCTACGCGGAGAAGGCCAACCTCGCGGTCAACCAGACGCTGGTGCGGTCGATCAACACCTCGGTCGTCGCGCTCCTGCCCGTCGCGTCGATCCTCTTCATCGGCGCGTTCGTCCTCGGCGCGGGAACGCTGCGCGACATCGCTCTCGCCCTCTTCGTCGGCATGCTGGTCGGCACGTTCTCGTCCATCTTCCTGGCGACCCCGCTCGAGGTGACGCTGCGGGAGCGGGAGCCCGCTCTGCGTGCGCACCGCGCCCGGGTCCTCGCCGCCCGGACCGGATCGGGTTCCCCGTCCGCTGCCGGCGAAGCGCCCCTCGTGGGCGCCGCCACCCGAACCGTCGGTCCGCTGCACCCCGGATCGCACCAGGGCGTCGCGGCCCAGCCGCGTCGCAAGCGCCGGTGAGTGCGGCAGCCGCACCGTCCGGCGCCCCTGACCGTGCGGCCGTCGCGGCACGCGTCTCGGAGCTGATGCGCGAGGTCCCGGACTACCCGGAGCCGGGGATCCTGTTCCGCGACATCACGCCGGTGCTCGCCGACGCACAGGCGTTCGCCGACCTGGTCGCCGTCATGGCCGCGGCTGCGCCAGGCCCGGTCGACCTGGTGGCGGGGATGGAGTCGCGCGGCTTCCTGCTCGCAGCACCCGTCGCCGTCGCGCTCGGCGCCGGCCTGGTTCCGGTGCGCAAGGCGGGCAAGCTGCCCGGTCCGACGCTCTCCGAGACCTACGAGCTGGAGTACGGAACGGCGACGCTGGAGCTGCACCCGTTCACCGTCCCGGCGGGTTCCCGGGTGCTCGTGCTCGACGACGTGCTGGCCACGGGCGGCACCGCGGCTGCCACGCTGCGCCTGTTCGCCGACTGCGGCGCCCAGGTGGTGGGCATCGGCGTCCTGGCCGAGCTGGCGGCGCTCCGAGGTCGCGACCAGGTGCCCGGTGTCCCGGTGGACGCGCTGCTGACCCTGCCGTGATGCTCGGCCCGGACGGGCTGCGTGACGACCCCCGGACGTCCCGCCGTACACTCGCACGCACACAGCGGTGCCGCACCGCCGGACGGAATCGGTGACCCGCGTCCGGCGTTGGTAGTGGGACCGCGGGGGAGAGGGGGTTCGACATGACGGAGCAGCAGGTCGCGCCCGCGCAGTCGGACCCAGGAGACTCCCACGGCTCCAGCGCACGGCTGCGCGCACGTCTCGCGCGGCTCAGCGGGCGCGGCACGACGACGTCGCCGGCGATCGAGCCGGTGCTCCAGGCCGCCCGGACCAACCACCCGAAGGCCGACCTGTCGATCCTCGAGCAGGCCTACGCGGTCGCGGAGAAGGCGCACCGCGGGCAGCTGCGCAAGAGCGGCGACCCGTACATCACCCACCCGGTCGCGGTCGCCACCATCCTCGCCGAGCTCGGCATGACGCCGTCCACGCTGGCCGCAGCCCTCCTGCACGACACCGTCGAGGACACCGACTACTCCCTCGACCAGCTGCGCGCCGACTTCGGTCCCGAGGTCGCGATGCTGGTCGACGGTGTGACCAAGCTGGACAAGGTCCAGTACGGGGACGCCGCCCAGGCCGAGACGGTCCGCAAGATGGTCGTCGCCATGGCGCACGACATCCGGGTGCTGGTGATCAAGCTCGCCGACCGGCTGCACAACGCCCGCACCTGGAAGTTCGTCTCACCGGCCTCCGCCGAGCGCAAGGCCCGCGAGACCCTCGAGATCTACGCGCCGCTGGCGCACCGGCTCGGTATGAACACCATCAAGTGGGAGCTCGAGGACCTGAGCTTCGCGACGCTCTACCCGAAGGTGTACGACGAGATCGTCCACCTGGTCGCCGAGCGGGCACCGGCCCGCGAGGAGTACCTCGGGATCGTCCGCGAGCAGGTCAGCGCCGACCTGCGGGCCGCGAAGATCAAGGCGACGGTCACCGGCCGCCCGAAGCACTACTACTCGATCTACCAGAAGATGATCGTGCGGGGCCGCGACTTCGCCGACATCTACGACCTGGTGGGCGTGCGCGTCCTGGTCGACACGGTCCGCGACTGCTACGCGGCGCTGGGCGCGCTGCACGCGCGATGGAACCCGGTCCCCGGCCGGTTCAAGGACTACATCGCGATGCCCAAGTTCAACCTCTACCAGTCGCTGCACACCACGGTGATCGGGCCCGGCGGCAAGCCGGTGGAGATCCAGATCCGCACCCACGACATGCACCGTCGTGCGGAGTACGGCGTCGCGGCGCACTGGAAGTACAAGGAGAACGCGAAGAACGGCACCGCCGAGGCGGCCGGCGACATGACGTGGCTGCGCCAGCTGGTCGACTGGCAGAAGGAGACGGCGGACCCGACGGAGTTCCTCGACTCGCTGCGCTTCGAGATCGCCGGGTCCGAGGTCTACGTCTTCACGCCCAAGGGCGACGTCATCGCGCTGCCGCAGGGATCGACGCCCGTCGACTTCGCCTACGCCGTGCACACGCAGGTGGGCCACCGCACGATGGGGGCCCGCGTCAACGGCCGGCTCGTACCGCTGGACTCGACGCTCGAGAACGGCGACGTCGTCGACGTCTTCACCTCCAAGTCCGAGACCGCAGGCCCGTCGCGCGACTGGCTGGGATTCGTCAAGAGCCCCCGCGCCCGGAACAAGATCCGGCAGTGGTTCACCAAGGAGCGCCGCGAGGAGGCCGTCGAGCGCGGCAAGGACGCGCTGGCCAAGGCGATGCGCAAGCAGAACCTGCCCATGCAGCGGCTGCTGTCGCACGAGTCGCTCGTCGCGCTGGCGAACGAGATGCGCTACCCCGATGTGACCGCCCTGTACGGGGCGATCGGGGAGAACCAGGTGGCCGCCAGCACCGTCGTGCAGCGGTTGGTGCACTCGCTCGGCGGTGAGCCGGCGGCGGAGGAGGACATCGCCGAGACTGCGCGTCCCGGCCCGACGGCTCGGCGGGTGCGCACCGGCGACCCGGGTGTGGTGGTCAAGGGCGTCGACGACGTCTGGGTCAAGCTCGCCAAGTGCTGCACACCGGTGCCCGGCGACGAGATCATCGGATTCGTCACCCGCGGGGCCGGTGTCAGCGTGCACCGGGCCGACTGCGTCAACGTCGACAACCTGCGCAGCCAGCCCGAGCGACTGGTGGACGTCAGCTGGGGTCACACGAGCTCGCAGCTGTTCCTGGTGCAGATCCAGGTCGAGGCTCTCGACCGGTCCCGGCTGCTGTCGGACGTCACCCGGGTGCTGTCCGACCACCACGTCAACATCCTGTCGGCGGCCGTCTCCACGTCCCGGGACCGGGTGGCGCTGTCCCGCTTCGTGTTCGAGATGGCGGAGCCGTCCCACCTGGCCTCGGTGCTCTCCGCGGTCCGGAAGGTCGAGGGCGTGTTCGACGTCTACCGGATCACCGGAGCCCGTACCGCGGACGAGCCGGCCATCCGGGCCTGAGAGCCGGCGGCGCGGTGGCCCGCCCGGTCCGGGTCGTCACAGCCGCCCGAGCAGCTCTCGAGCCTGCCGCAGCCCACGTCCTCCCGCGGCCTCCTCCAGCCGCGCCCGGGCCGCCGCGGGGTCGAACCCGAGCCCGCACAGCCCCTCGAGCAGCACGCCGGCCAGCGGCGCGGGCAGCCACCGTGCGACGTCCAGCCCGGTCCGTTGGACGGTCGTCACCCGGGTGCGACCCAGGGTCAGGACGTCCTCCGCAGGGAGCGGGGCCTCGGCACTCGACCGCCAGGGGTCGGGGTCCGTCCGCCGGCCCCGCGGCGGGACGAGCACGTCGACGCGTGACGGTGCCGGACCGCCGAGGTGCACCCATGCGGCGCTCGCCCGACCGACCACCCCGCGGGTCGGCACGACGTCCGCGACGGCAGCCAGCCGCATGGTCGGTGAGACGTCGAGCCCGACGGCGACGGCGACGTCGCCCCACAGCACCTCGATCGTCCCGTCGCGGCACATGCCCGCCCACGCCAGCGCTCCGACGTCGCTCCTGCGCACCAGCTCGGGAACGGGGACGCGGACGGGGACGAGGGCATGGAGCGCGGACACGACGTCAGCATGCCGTCGGGCACGACGACCGGCTGACCGCCCTGTGGACGAGCCCGACCGAGGTGCCCGACGGCGGCTGCCAGGCGCTCAGCCCCGGGCGTCCTGTGCTGCGCGCTGAACCTGCTCCAGCCAGGCTCGGCGAGCGTCGAGCGCTGCCTGCGCCTCGGCCACGGCGCGGGCGTCGCCCTTGGCGCGGGCACGAGCGAGGTCCGCCTCGAGACCGGCGATCGCCTGCTCGAGCTGCGCGGCGGCTCCCTCGGCGCGCGCCCGCGTCTCCGGGTTGGTCCGGCGCCACTGCGCGTCGTCCGCCTCGCGGACGGCCTGCTCGACCGCCCGGAGACGGCCCTCGACGCGCTGCACGTCACCGCGTGGCACCTTCCCGGCCGCCTCCCAGCGCTCCTGCACGGAACGCAGTGCCGCCTTGGCTGCTGCGAGGTTCCGCACCGGCAGCAGGGCTTCCGCCTCGGCGAGCAGCGCCTCCTTGACGACGAGGTTCGCCTGGTACTCCGTGTCGGTGGCCTGGTTGGCCGCGTCGCGTGCCGCGAAGAAGGCGTCCTGGGCGGCACGGAACCGGGCCCACAGCGCATCGTCGACCGGGCGGCTGGCCCGTCCGGCGGCCTTCCACTGCGTCATGAGGTCACGGAACGCGCCCGCCGTCGGCCCCCACTCGGTGCTCGCGGACAGTCGCTCCGCCTCCACTACGAGCGCTTCCTTCGCGCCCTTGGCTGCCGCGTTCCGGGACTCGAGCTCGGCGAAGAAGTGCCGCCGCTCGCGGTCGAACGTGGTGCGCGCGTGGCTGAACCGCTTCCAGAGCGCCTCCTCCGTCGCCCTGTCCAGACGTGGCCCGGAACGCTGGGCCTCCTTCCACTGGTCCAGCAGGGTGCGGAGCTGCTCGCCCGCCGGACGCCACTGGATCCGGCTGGGGTCCGTCTCGGCGATCTTCTCCGCCTGCTCCACCAACGTGGTGCGTGCGGCGGCTGCAGCCTCGCGGGCGGCTGCACGCTCGGCCTCTGCGGCGGCACGCCGCTCGGCGGCGACGACACGCAGCGCCTCGAGGCGCTCGCGCAGCCCGGCGAGGTCGCCGACCGCCGCCGGCGCCGCCAGCTCCTCGGTCAGCCTGGCGAGGGTCTGGTCGATCTCCTTGACCGAGAGGTCCGTCGCGGAGAGCCGCGCCTCGAACAGCACCACCTTGGCCTGCAGGTCGAGGAACCGGCGCACGTAGAGGGCGAGCGCCTCGTCCGGCGTGGCACCGGGGAACTGGCCGACCTCGCGCTCGGCCTCACCGTCGCGGACGAACACCGTCCCGGCGTCGTCGACCCGGCCGAACTCGGCCGCGCGCGCCGCTTCGGCGGGGTCCACCGGCGCGACCGGAGCGGCGGCTGGAGCCGGAGCGGCCACAGCGGCCGGTCGGCCCGCAGGGCGAGGCGCCGGCCGAACCGAGGCGGGAGTGGGGCGCGGACCGGGCCGAGGGGTCGGCCGGGGTCCGGGAACCGGGGCCGACGGTGCGGGGGTCGAGTCGGGCAGCGGGGTCCCGGCCTCCGGGGCAACCGGTGCGTCGGCCGTCGCCCGCTCCGCCGCCTCGGGGGAGTCCGCAGCGGTCGTCGCCTCGGCGGGCTCGTCCGTCGGTGCGCCGTCGCCACCCCCGTCAGCGGGAGCGGGCTCCTCGTCGGACGAGGCGGCAGCAGCAGGCTGCTCGGCGGGTGCCGTCACCGGCTCAGGGGCCGGCCCGGCTGCGGTGTCGACGTCGTTCGCAGCCTCCGCCGTGGTGGGGACCGTCGTGGCCTCGCTGTCCTCGTCGGGCGCCGTCGGCGTCTGGGGGCTCTGCGTCACTGGGTCTCCACTCCCTCGATGATGACGTCCGACGCCGGGGCGGTGGTGGTGCCCACCGTCACGGTGCCCGCGTCTGCGATGGCCTTCAGCACGTCCAGGCCGGACGTGATGTGACCGAACACGGTGTAGCCCCCTGCCGAGTCCGACGGGATCGTCGAGTCGGCGTAGACCAGGAAGAACTGGCTGCCCATCGAGCTGCCGTTGCCGGACTGCCGCGCCATCGCGACGGTGCCGGCCTTGTACACGTTGTCCGCGGGGGCGTTCTCGATCGGTCCCCAGCTGTACCCGGGGCCTCCCGTGCCCGTCGCCGTCGGGTCGCCGCACTGCAGCACGTAGATGCCCGAGGTGACCAGCCGATGGCACTTGGTCGCGTCGAAGTAGCCCTGGCCGGCGAGCGTGACGAAGTTCGCGACCGCCTGCGGTGCCGCAGCACCGTCGAGCGTCATCGTGATGTCGCCCTTGTTGGTGATGACCTTCGCCGTCCAGGTGCGGTTCTGCGCGAGCGACTTGTCGGGCAGCACGCCGCCGTTGCCGGTACGTGCCGCCGTCGAGATCGTCGCCTGGCCCGAGGGCGTCACGCTCGGTGCGGCGGTGGCCTTGCCGCCGTCCCGGGTCAGGCTCACCACGAGCACCACCACGATGGCGACGACCGCGACCGCGGACCCGATCCCGAGCCCGAGCCGCTGGCGGTGCCGGCGCTTGGCCCGCGCGCGAGCCTGGCGCTCCTGCCACTTCTCGAGCCGCCGACGCTCGTACTCCCGCTCCCGCTTGCTGGACACGCCCACCCCTCGTGATGTGCGGGCCAGGTGGGTGGGACCACCTGCGGCACCGCGCCGTAGGACCGGGCACAGTCTAGGCAAGGGGCGCGGCGCGACGACCACCACGCCCGCCCGTGCGACGGTGGATCTCGTCCGCGGGTGCACGAGGTGGACGCTCTGCACGGGCCGGCGGTCGTAGCGTGCCGGGGTGGAGGTCCTCGAGGTGTTGTCGCCCCTGCTCGGGGCGCGCTGCTGCGTGGTGGTCGGGGACGAGGGCTCGTGCGTCGTCGTCGACGCCGGCGCCCTGGTCGCGGACACGGTCGGCGCGCTCGTCGAGCAGCGCGGGCTGCGACCCCGGGCGGTGCTGGCGACGCACGGGCACGCCGACCACACGTGGGACGCGGGTCGACTGTCCGACCGGTTCGGGGTCCCCGTCGTCGTGCACGCGGCCGACGTCTACCGGCTCGCGGACCCGTGGGGGACGCTCGGCGTGCTCGGCGCGGCGGTCGGCTCGCCCGAGGGTCCGCTGGCCGCCGAGCTCCGGCGGCTCGGAGCCGACCCGTCGGAGTGGGTCGCGCCGCACGACGTGCGTCCGGTGTGCGCGGACGGCGCCGCCGAGGAACGGCTCGTGCTCGGAGAGCTCTCCGTGGTGGCCCGGCACGCGCCCGGGCACACCGAGGGATCGGTCGTCTACGTGCTCGAACCACGGGACGAGCGGCCGATCGTCCTCACGGGGGACGTGCTGTTCGCCGGCACCGTCGGCCGGACGGACCTCCCGGGGGGCGACGCCGTCGCGATGAGCCGGACCCTCCGGCTCGTCGTCCGCTCGCTGCCGCCTCGGGCCGTCGTCCTGCCCGGCCACGGCCCCGCGACCGACCTGGCCACCGAGCTCGGGCGGAACCCCTACCTGCGCTGAGCCGCGGACCGCCCAGGCGCGCTGTTCTGGGAGGATCGGTGCCCATGGCACGCCCCACACCGCTGTCCGGATTCCCCGAGTGGCTCCCCGAAGGTCGGATCGTCGAGCAGCACGTGCTGGACGTGCTCCGACGCACGTTCGAGCTGCACGGTTTCGCCGGTGTGGAGACGCGAGCCGTCGAGCCGCTCGACCAGCTGCTGCGCAAGGGGGAGACCTCGAAGGAGGTCTACGTGCTGCGGCGCCTGCAGGCCGACCCGCAGCAGGAGGACCGGGGCGACACCCTCGGCCTGCACTTCGACCTGACCGTGCCGTTCGCGCGGTACGTGCTGGAGAACGCCGGCCACCTCGCCTTCCCGTTCCGCCGGTACCAGATCCAGAAGGTGTGGCGCGGTGAGCGGCCCCAGGACGGGCGGTTCCGGGAGTTCATCCAGGCGGACATCGACGTGGTGGGCGCCGGCTCGCTGCCGTACCACTACGAGGTCGAGCTGCCGCTGGTGATGGCCGAGGCGCTCTCCGCGCTGCAGGAGGTCGGTGTGCCGCCCGTGCGGGTGCTGGTGAACAACCGCAAGGTCGCGGAGGGCTTCTACCGAGGTCTGGGTCTCGACGACGTCGAGGCGGTGCTGCGGAGCATCGACAAGCTCGACAAGGTCGGTCCGGAGGTGGTGGCCGAGCTGCTGGTGGAGGAGGCCGGGGCATCCGCGGACCAGGCGACCGCCTGCCTCGAGCTCGCGGCGATCTCCGGGCCGGACGAGGGTGTCGTCGACCGGGTGCGGGACCTGGCGAAGCGGTACGACGTCTCGTCCGACCTGCTCGACGAGGGCCTCGAGGAGCTGGGCATGCTCATCAGGGCGGCGGCTGTCCGGCTGCCCGGCACCGTCGTCGCGGACCTGAAGATCGCGCGAGGACTGGACTACTACACCGGCTCGGTCTACGAGACGGTGCTCGTGGGCCACGAGCACCTCGGGTCCATCTGCTCCGGCGGCCGGTACGACACCCTGGCGTCGGACGGTGCCACGACCTACCCCGGCGTCGGCCTCTCGGTCGGCGTCAGCCGGCTCGTCTCCCGGCTGCTGTCCGCCGGCCTCGTGCGCGCGACCCGTGCGGTGCCGACCGCCGTGCTGGTCGCCGTGACGGACGAGGACTCGCGGCAGCGCTCCGACGAGGTGGCTGCGGCGCTGCGGAACCGCGGCATCCCCGTCGAGGTCGCCCCGGCGGCGGCCAAGTTCGGCAAGCAGATCCGGCACGCGGACCGTCGCGGCATCCCGTTCGTCTGGTTCCTCGGCGCCGAGGGCGCCCCGGACGAGGTCAAGGACATCCGCTCCGGCGAGCAGGTGGTTGCCGACGCGGCGGCCTGGGAACCGCCGGCGGCCGACCGGTGGCCCAGGGTCGTGCCGGGAGACGCGCACTAGGATCGTGCGGGCGCCCCGCCGGGCGCGCACCCCCTGACGACGAAGGACGACCCGTGCTGCGCACCCACACCGCCGGCTCGCTGCGAGCCGAGCACATCGGCACCACCGTGACCCTCACCGGGTGGGTGGACCGGCGGCGTGATCACGGCGGCGTGGCCTTCGTCGACCTGCGCGACGCCTCGGGGATCGCCCAGGTGGTGATCCGGGACGAGGCCGTGGCGCACGAGCTGCGTGCCGAGTACGTGCTGCAGGTGACCGGCACGGTGGGCCGCCGCCCGGAGGGCAACGAGAACCCGCACCTGCCCACGGGCGACGTGGAGGTCGTCGCCGACCAGGTCGTGGTGCTCAACGAGGCGGCGCCGCTGCCGTTCCAGGTCTCGACCTCGCTGAACGAGCCGGTCGGCGAGGAGGCGCGCCTCCGGTACCGCTACCTGGACCTGCGCCGGCCGGCCCCGGCGCATGCCATGCGGCTGCGCGCCAAGGTGAGCCAGGCGGCGCGTCGGGTGCTCGACGCGGAGGGCTTCGTCGAGTTCGAGACGCCGACGCTGACCCACTCGACACCCGAGGGTGCGCGCGACTTCCTGGTGCCGGCACGCCTGGCTCCCGGCAGCTGGTACGCCCTGCCGCAGTCGCCGCAGCTGTTCAAGCAGCTGCTGATGGTCGCCGGCATGGAGCGGTACTACCAGATCGCCCGCTGCTACCGGGACGAGGACTTCCGGGCCGACCGCCAGCCGGAGTTCACCCAGCTCGACGTCGAGATGAGCTTCGTCGACCAGGACGACGTGATCGCCGTCGCCGAGGACGTGCTCAAGGAGGTCTGGGCGCTGATCGACGTGGACCTGACCACGCCGATCCCGCGCATGACCTATGCCGACGCCATGGCCCGGTACGGCACGGACAAGCCGGACCTGCGGTTCGGTCTCGAGCTGACCGACCTGACCCAGTACTTCGCGAGCACGCCGTTCCGGGTGTTCCAGGCGCCGTACGTCGGCGCCGTCGTGCAGCCCGGGGGAGCAACGACGCCGCGCCGCGGGTTCGACGCGTGGCAGGAGTGGGCCAAGCAGCGCGGCGCCAAGGGCCTCGCCTACGTGACGGTCGGCGACGACGGCGAGCTGGCCGGGCCGGTCGCGAAGAACATCTCCGACGACGAGCGCGCAGGGCTGGCGGCCGCGGTCGGCGCGAAGCCGGGCGACGCGGTGTTCTTCGCAGCGGGGAAGGCCTCCGAGGCGCGCGCGCTGCTCGGTGCGGCGCGGCTGGAGATCGGCCGGCGCGCCGAGCTGATCGACGAGAACGCCTGGTCGTTCGTGTGGGTGGTCGACGCACCGCTGTTCAAGCCCACGGGTGAGGACGACGACGTCGCGCTCGGCACCAGCGCCTGGACGGCTGTGCACCACGCCTTCACCTCGCCGACGCCCGAGTGGATCGACCGGTTCGAGGAGGACCCGGGCAACGCCCTGGCGTATGCCTACGACATCGTCTGCAACGGCAACGAGATCGGCGGCGGGTCCATCCGTATCCACCGCCGCGACGTGCAGGAGCGCGTGTTCGCGGTGATGGGGATCGACCACGACGAGGCCCAGGAGAAGTTCGGCTTCCTGCTCGACGCGTTCAAGTTCGGCGCACCGCCGCACGGCGGCATCGCGTTCGGCTGGGACCGGATCGTCGCGCTGCTCACGCACGCCGAGTCGATCCGCGACGTGATCGCGTTCCCCAAGTCCGGTGGCGGGTTCGACCCGCTGACGGGCGCGCCGGCTCCGATCACACCCGAGCAGCGTCGCGAGGCCGGGGTGGACGCCAAGCCCAAGGCGCCCGCACCCGCCGTCTGAGCGGACGGGATGACGCGGCTCGACGAGCTGCCGTCCAGGTGGCGGCAGGACAGGCTCGTCTGCTCGGACGCCGTCGGCCTCGAGCGCTCACGGCTGGAGGTCGACGGCGACGCCCTGGTGACCGTCGCCGCGCACCGGTCGGGCACGTCCGTCGCCGCGTACGGTCCTGACGGCGCCGCGGCGCGCCTGGTCACAGCGTTGGTGTCGTCCGGCCGGCTGCGGGGTCCGCTGCACTGGCTGACGCTGCCCCGCGACGGTGACCTCGCGTCCGACGTCGCGGCGGCGCTGGACGTCGAGCCTCTGCCGGGCTGGGACTGGCTGTCGACCGACACTGCGCCACCGCCCCAGCCGCGCGAGACGGACGTGGTGCGGCTCGACCCTGCAGCTGACGCCGAGTCCATCCGGGAGTGCCTCCGGGCCGCCAACCCGGGTACGGAGGCGGACCCCGCCGGTCCGCACGAGGCCGGCTGGTGGGGCGTCGCGTCGAACGACGGGGGGCTGCTCGGCGTCATCGGGGCGTCCCGACGCGGCGCCGCCGAACCGGGGCACGCCACGTGGCACCTGCACGGCCTGGGCGTGCACCCCGTTGCGCGGCGGCAAGGACTCGGTCGGGCCCTCACCGCGGCGGCCGTGGGGGACGCGCTCCGCGCGGGGTCGCCGTGGGTGTCCCTCGGCGTGTGGGCGGACAACGACGCCGCGCTGGCGATGTACGCGGCGCTGGGCTTCCGCACCGATCATCAGCGCCGCTCGTACCGGCCCGTCGGCCTGCCGGCGACGCACCCCGGCCACTGAGAGGTGCCGCCCAGGGCCGTCAGTGCGTGATGGCCAGCCGCTCGTGCAGCCGGCGCAGCGGTGCCGGCGCCCACCAGTTCCACCGGCCGAGCACCGTCATCGTCGCCGGTACCAGCAGGACCCGGACCACGGTCGCGTCGACCAGCACCGCCACCGCCAGGGCGAAGCCCACCTCCTTGATCACCAGGAGCCGGCCGGCGACGAAGCCGCTGAAGACGACGATGACGATGGCGGCGGCCGACGTGATGATCCGGCCGGACCGCTGCAGACCGAGCCGGACGGCGTCGTCGCTGGTCACCCCGCCGTCGTACAGCTCCTTGATCCGGGACAGCAGGAACACCTCGTAGTCCATCGCGAGCCCGAAGGCGAAGGCCACGACGAGCGCGAGCACGTACGTCTCGATCCCACCGACCGAGGTGAACCCGAGGAGGCCGGCCAGGTGGCCGTCCTGGAAGGTCCAGACGAGCACGCCGAGCGATGCCGACAGCGACAGCACGTTCGTCAGCAGGGCCTTGAGCGGGACCACCACCGAGCCGGTCATCAGGAAGAGCAGCACCAGGGTCGCCACCGCCACGATGCCCCCGGCGAGCCACGCGCGCTGCGCCAGCGCCTTCTGGAAGTCGAGCTCGTGCGCCGCCTGACCGGTGACCCACACGGGGAACCCCGGACGCAGCGCCCGCACGTCCTTCACCACACCGCGGGCGACCGCGCCCGCCGGATCCGTGGTGTCCAGCCGCAGCCCGATCTGCACGTACGACCCGACGGCGGCGGGCGGGTCGACCGACCGCACGTGCGACGTGCCGGCCAGCTTCGTGGCCAGTGCCGTGCCCTGCTCCATGCTCGACTGCACCAGCACCGTGATGGCGGGGGCCGCCGCGGAGGGGTACTGGTCGGCCAGCAGCCGCAGGAACGTCACCTGGTCGCTGCCGCGGGGCAGCAGCTCCGCCCCCGAGTTCCGCAGCTCGAGGTGGGCCAGGGGCGAGGCGAGCAGGGCGAGGAGCGCGAGGGTGCCGCCCATCACCCACCACGGCCGTCGTTGGACGCGGGCGGCCAGCCGGGAGAACGACCCCTCCTCGGACTGGACGTCGGACGTCCGCGCCAGCACCGCGCGCAGCAGGGGGACACGTGCGAGCACGCTCGGGCGGGCGAGCCGACGTCCGGACCAGGCGAGCAGCGCCGGCACCAGCGTCAGGGCCGTGGCCAGCGCGACGACGATCACACCGACCGCCGCGGCACCCACCGCACGCAGGATGTCCGGCCGGAACACCAGCAGACCGGCGATGGAGATCGCCACGGTGAGCGCGGAGAAGGTGACGGTCCGGCCCGCGGTCGCCATGGTCCGTTCGACGGCCTCCGCCACGGCACCGTCCCCGCGGCGGCGTCGGCTGGCCGCACCGCCGTCGGTGTCGGTCAACCGGTGCAGCTCCTCGCGGTACCGACTGACCACGAGCAGGCCGTAGTCGATGGACAGGCCGAGGCCGAGGACGGTCACGACGTTCACCACGGACGCGTCGACGGTCATCACGTAGGACAGGCCGAGCACCGCCGCGAGCCCACCGGCGATGGACGCCAGTGCGCCGGCCATCGGCATGGCGGCCGCGAGGAACCCGCCGAACACCAGCACCATGACCAGCAGGGCCACGGGGAGCGCGATCGCCTCGCCGGTGCGCAGGTCCTTCTCCACCTGGCCGGTGATCGCGTCGACGATGAGCGGCGTCCCGCCGACCACCCCCGTCACCTGCGGAGCCGCGGGCCGCAGAGCGTCCGGCACACCGCCGAGCAGCGTCTCGACGTCGTGCAGAGCGGTCGTCTTCGCGTCCCCGGTCACGTCGGGCTTGAGCTCGACGACGACCAGGAAGCCCTTGCCGTCGCGCGCGACGAGCGGCATGGCGGCCGGGTTGGTCACGCCGCCCGGGAGCACCAGCGGGTCGATCACCGAGGCGACGCCCGGGACTGCTGCGAGCTTCGAGCGCTGCGGCGCCAGGGCCTCGGCGACACCGGGAGCCGCCGGGTCCGCACCGCTGACCGCAAGGGTCAGCGACGCACCACCCTGGGCGGTCGAGGCGAGGATCGCGTCCGCGGCGTCGCTCTCCGAGCCGGGGACCGCCGGCGCGCCCGTGGTCAGCCGGTCGAACACCGTCTGACCCGTCACGCTGGTGACCGCCAGCACGTACGCGACCGCGGCCAGGACCAGCCACACCAGCACGGCCGTGCGAGGACGACGGGCGACGGCGCGGCCGAGACGTGCGAACACGCGGTCATCGTCGCAGGATTCCCGTCGGTGCGCGTCCGCCCGCACGGGTGGTGCGGCGCGGCCGAGGACGCCCCGCGACAGGCCGCGTCGGTGCCGGTGCGTAGGCTTCCCGCCGTGGACCTGTTCGACGCGGTGCAGTCGACCGCGCAGGGCCTGCCCGAGATCAGCGCAGGCGCACCCCTCGCCGTGCGGATGCGGCCGACCAGCCTCGCGGAGGTCGCGGGACAGGAGCACCTGCTCGAACCGGGTTCGCCGCTGCGCCGGCTCGTCGAGCCGCAGTCGCCCGCTGCCCGACGCGCCGCCCCCACGTCGGTCGTCCTGTGGGGGCCGCCTGGCACGGGCAAGACGACGCTCGCGTACCTCATCGCGGCGACGTCCGGTCGCCGGTTCGTCGAGCTCTCTGCCGTGACGGCCGGCGTCAAGGACGTGCGTGCGGTGATCGACGAGGCACGGCGCCGCCTCGTCACGGACGGCACGGAGACGGTCCTGTTCATCGACGAGGTGCACCGGTTCACCCGGACCCAGCAGGACGCCCTGCTGCCCAGCGTGGAGAACCGCTGGGTCACCCTCGTGGCGGCCACCACGGAGAACCCGTCGTTCTCGGTGAACGGCCCGCTGCTGTCCCGCTCCCTGCTGCTGACCCTCCACCCGCTGTCGGTCGACGACGTCCGCGGACTGGTGCGGCGCGCCGTGGCCGACGGCCGGGGCCTGGCCGCCAGCGTGGAGCTCGAGCAGGAGGCCGAGGACCACCTGCTCCGGCTGGCGGGCGGGGACGCACGCAAGGCGCTGACCATCCTCGAGGCGGCGGCGGGGGCCGCGCTGTCGGCAGCGCCCGTCGGACGGGCGGAGGACGAGGCCGCCGTCCCCGTGGTGGTCGACCTCGCCACCGTCGAGCGGGCGATCGACGTCGCGGCGGTCCGCTACGACCGGGACGGCGACCAGCACTACGACGTGATCAGCGCCTTCATCAAGTCGGTGCGCGGGTCGGACGTCGACGCGGCGCTGCACTACCTGGCCCGGATGATCGCCGCGGGGGAGGACCCCCGGTTCATCGCGCGGCGCATCGTCATCTCGGCGTCCGAGGACGTCGGCATGGCGGACCCGAGCGCCCTGCAGACCGCCGTGGCCGCCGCGCAGGCGGTGGCCCTGATCGGCATGCCGGAGGCCCGGATCATCCTGGCCGAGGCCGTGGTGCACCTGGCCACGGCACCGAAGTCCAACGCCGCCTACCTGGGCATCGACAGGGCGCTGGCGGACGTGCGCTCCGGGCGGATCGGCAGCGTGCCACCGCACCTGCGCGACGCCCACTACGCCGGTGCGCAGCAGCTGGGGCACGGCAAGGGCTACGTGTACGCGCACGACGAGCCCCACGCGGTCGCCGCGCAGCAGTACCTGCCCGACGAGCTCGTCGGCACCCGGTACTACGAGCCCTCGGACCGCGGGTACGAGCGCCAGGTGTCCGAACGCCTCGAGCGGATCCGTCCCCTGCTGCACCCGGACGAGCCGCGCTGAGCCTGCCGAGTCCCGGCGCCGGCGCCATGGGCTCCGCCGCGGCACCGGGGCAGCGCCGGGACAGCGTGTCCCGGGGCCGCCGCACGTCCGGTAGAGTGGACGGGTTCGTCGTGCGCTCGCGTGCGACGACGCCTGGGGTCTCAGCCTCGCCACCGTCAGCAGCAGGTTCAGCAGCACCGTCGACGGCGGCTCCATGGTCGGCCCCACGCCCGCCGGACCCGGTGTCCGCCCGTGGGCGTGACGTCATCACCACGACAGGAAGAACATCTCTGTGACCAACGTGACCCGTTCGCGTCGTCAGGTCCGTCTGAGCCGCGCGCTCGGCCTGGCCCTGACGCCCAAGGCCGTCAAGCACTTCGAGAAGCGGCCGTACCCGCCCGGCGAGCACGGCCGCGCCCGTCGCCGCACCGAGTCGGACTACGCGGTCCGGCTGCGCGAGAAGCAGCGTCTGCGCGCCCAGTACGCGCTGCGCGAGAAGCAGCTCGCCAAGGCGTACGAGAACGCCCGCAAGGCCCCCGGTCTGACCGGTGAGGCCCTCGTCGAGGACCTCGAGACCCGTCTGGACGCCCTCGTGCTGCGTGCCGGCTTCGCCCGCACCATCCTGCAGGCACGCCAGGTGGTCACCCACCGTCACGTGCTGGTCGACGGCAAGATCGTGGACCGTCCGTCGTTCCGCGTGCAGGAGGGCCAGACCCTCCAGATCAAGCCGAAGAGCCAGGCGACCACGCCGTTCCAGATCGCCGCCGCCGGCGCCCACCGCGACGTGCTGCCGGCTGTCCCGGGCTACCTGGACGTGCAGCTCGAGAAGCTGTCGGCCGTGCTGGTCCGCCGCCCGAAGCGCGCCGAGGTCCCGGTGACCTGCGAGGTCCAGCTGGTCGTCGAGTACTACGCCCGCTGACCCACCGTCGGGCGACGAGCCCGACACCTGCACGAGAGCCCCGCACCGGTCCGGTCGCGGGGCTCTCGTGCACCCGGCCCCGGCCGGGCACGGCGCAGGGCCCGCGTGGGCGCGCCGGTAGGGTGGTGCGCTGGTGCGGCCGGAGCGCCGCACCGTTCCGCGGTGCCGCGTCGGGCGGCACCCGGCGTACGGACGACAGGACGGAGCGACCCATGTCCGGTGGCGACATCGCAGGCCTCATCGCCGCGGTGGCCTTCGTCGCGCTCGTCGGCTTCCTGGCGCTCCCGCTGGTGAAGCTCGGCCGGACGTTCGACTCCGCGACACGGGCGCTGACCGAGCTGACCGACCACACCGTCCCGGTCATCGACGAGGCCGCGAAGGCGGTGGCGAGCGGGAACCTCCAGCTCGAGAAGGTCGACGCCGTCACCTCCGCCGCGGCCTCCGTGTCGGAGAACGTCTCGGCGCTCACGGCGCTGATGACGGCGACGGTCGGCGGCCCGCTGATCAAGGTGGCGGCCTTCAGCCACGCCGTGCGCCGCGCGCTGGCAGGTGTGCGACGGGGGAGCCGCTGATGCGCCGGCTGTTCTGGGTGGGCGTCGGGGTCGCCCTGACGGTGGTCGTGGTGCGCCAGGGCCGCGCGCTGCTGGAGCGGTACGCGCCACCGGAGGCAACCGCGGCCGTCGCCGGCGCGGGCCGCCTCGCCCGCGCCGCCGAGGGCGCACGCCGGGAGTTCGCGGCCGGGTTCGCCGAGCGTGAGCGCGCTCTGCGCGAGGCGCTGGTGGGCGACGTCGACGTGGAGCAGCTGCGCGCCGAGGCACCTGCCCGGCGGGCCGCCCTCCGGGAGACGTTCGGCGGTCGCCACGCCGCACCGCCCGAGTGGGCGGAGAACCCGACCGAGGACCCGGACGACGACGACGGCTACGCCTTCTTCTGAGCCGCCACCGGCTCCTCCGCCACCGCGGCGCCCGAGACGGAACACCGTCGCCCGCCGCGACGCTGCACCTGTGAGAACCCGCCCGCCAACGGGCGCCGAACGACGACGAGGACATCATGCGCACCGCCGAGATCCGCCAGCGCTGGCTCGACTACTTCGAGAGCAAGGGCCACGCCGTCGTGCCGTCGGTGCCCCTGATCTCCCCGGATCCGTCGATCCTGTTCACCATCGCCGGCATGGTGCCCTTCATCCCGTACATCCTGGGCACCCAGCAGGCGCCGTGGCCGCGCGTGGCGAGCGTGCAGAAGTGCATCCGGACCAACGACATCGAGAACGTCGGCCGCACCGCACGGCACGGCACGTTCTTCCAGATGAACGGCAACTTCTCGTTCGGCGACTACTTCAAGGAAGGCGCCATCGAGCTGGCCTGGGAGCTGCTGACCGGCTCCCAGGACGAGGGCCGGTACGGGTTCGACGGCGACCGGCTCTGGGTGACGATCTGGGACCAGGACGACGTCGCGCTGGACTCGCTGCACCAGGTCGGTGTGGACCCGAGGCACATCGTGCGACTGCCGCGGGAGGAGAACTTCTGGGACACCGGCCAGCCGGGCCCGGCGGGCCCGTGCGCCGAGTTCCACTACGACCGCGGTCCCGAGTACGGGCCCGAGGCGGTGGGCGGCACGGTGGACCCGGGCGGCGACCGCTACATGGAGATCTGGAACCTGGTGTTCGACCAGTTCATCCGTGGCGAGGGCGTCGGCAAGGTGTACCCGCTGGTCGGCGAGCTGGACAAGAAGGCGATCGACACCGGCGCGGGCCTGGAGCGGATGGCCTTCCTGCTCCAGGACAAGCAGAACATGTACGAGATCGACGAGGTGTTCCCCGTCATCACCAAGGCGGAGGAGATCTCCGGCCGCCGGTACGGCGCCGACCAGGCCGACGACGTGCGGCTGCGGGTCGTCGCGGACCACGTGCGGTCCGCCCTGATGCTGATCGGCGACGGCGTGACGCCGTCGAACGAGGGCCGCGGCTACGTGCTCCGTCGCCTGCTGCGCCGCACCGTCCGGTCGATGCGGCTGCTCGGCGTGCAGGAGGCGACCCTGCCGCACCTGCTGCCGGTCAGCCGCGACGCGATGAGCGCGTCGTACCCGAACGTCGCCGAGGACTTCAACCGCATCTCCCAGGTGGCGTACGGCGAGGAGGAGGCGTTCGCGCGCACCCTCGAGTCCGGGACGGCGATCCTCGACACGGCCGTGCGCACGGCGAAGGCGAGCGCCGGGGCGGACGTGCCGGTGCTCACGGGCGCCCAGGCGTTCACGCTGCACGACACGTACGGCTTCCCGATCGACCTCACGCTCGAGATGGCGGCTGAGCACGGCGTGCAGGTGGACGAGGGCGCGTTCCGCTCCCTGATGGCCGAGCAGAAGGCCCGTGCCCGCGCCGACGCGCTGGCCAAGAAGACGGGACACGCGGACACCTCCGCCTACGCGGACCTGCACGCCCGGCTGTCGGACGAGCACGGGCGGCCCGTGAAGTTCATCGGCTACACCGACACCACGGCGCGCGCGCACGTCGTCGGCCTGCTGGTCGACGGCGTCCCGGCGCCCGCGGCCGTCGCCCCGGCGGACGTCGAGGTGGTCCTGGACGTCACGCCGTTCTACGCGGAGGCGGGCGGTCAGCTCGCGGACACCGGCACGATCGTGCTGGACGGTGGGGCCCGCATCGAGGTGGACGACGTCCAGGCGCCCATCAAGGGCCTGAACGTGCACCGCGGGCGGCTGGTGGACGGCACGGTGACCTTCGGCGAGCCGGCGACGGCGACGATCGACGTCGCACGGCGTCGGGCGATCGCCCGGGCGCACACCGCGACGCACATGGTGCACAAGGCGCTGCGCGAGGAGCTGGGCCCGACGGCCACGCAGGCCGGGTCCGAGAACGCACCGAGCCGGCTGCGCTTCGACTTCCGGTCGGGAGCCGCGGTGCCCGCGTCGTCCCTCTCGGAGATCGAGGGGCGCGTCAACTCCCGGCTGCAGGACGACCTCGAGGTCACCGACAAGGTGATGGACATCGACGAGGCTCGAGCGCTCGGCGCCATGGCGCTGTTCGGCGAGAAGTACGGCCGGCAGGTGCGCGTGGTGTCGATCGGCGGCGACTGGTCGCGCGAGCTGTGCGCGGGCACCCACGTGCGTCGCTCCGGCGAGCTCGGGCTGGTCACGCTCCTCGGCGAGGCGTCGATCGGCTCCGGCGTCCGGCGTGTCGACGCGCTGGTCGGCGACGGCGCCTACGGGTACCACGCCACCGAGCGCGCGCTGGTCGGACAGCTGTCGGGCCTGCTGGGCGCGCGGCCCGACGAGCTGGCCGACCGCGTGTCCGGCCTGCTGACGCGGCTCAAGGACTCCGAGAAGGAGCTCGCGAACCTGCGCCAGGGTCAGCTGCTCGCGCAGGCCGGCACGCTCGCGGCCGCCCCGCAGCTGGTGGGCAACACCCGCGTCGTCGTGCACGACGCCGGCGAGGTCGGTTCCGGTGACGACCTGCGGGGCCTGGTCACGGACGTGCGGTCCCGGCTCGGCGAGTCGTCTCCGTCGGTCGTGGCCGTCGGCGGCGTCAGCAAGGGCCGGCCGGTCGTCGTCGTGGCGACCAACGCGGCGGCCCGCGAGGCGGGCCTGAAGGCGGGTGCCATGGTCCGCGCGGCATCCGCGGTGCTGGGTGGTGGCGGCGGCGGTCGCGACGACCTCGCGCAGGGCGGTGGGCAGGAGGCGGCCAAGCTGCCCGAGGCCCTGTCCGCCGTCGTCGAGGCGGTGCGTGCCTGAGGTGCCGGCCGAGCCCGTCGTCCGTGGGGTCCGCCTCGCGGTCGACGTGGGATCGGTCCGCGTCGGCCTGGCGGTGAGCGACCCGGACGGGCTGGTCGCCACCCCGGTGGCCACCCTTGCCCGGGGCGCGGTGCGGGACGGCGCGCGCGCGGGCGACCTGGTCCAGCTGGTGGAGGAGGTGCGCGAGCGGAGTGCGGCTGTGGTGTACGTGGGCCTGCCCCGGCACCTGTCCGGAGCCGAGGGCGCGGCAGCCGCGGCGGCCCGCGCGTACGCTGGCACCTTGGCGCAGGCGATCGCACCAGTCCCGGTGCGGCTCGTCGACGAGCGGATGACCACGGTGGCCGCTCATCGGGCGCTGACGGCGTCCGGCAGAGCCGGGCGCAAGCACCGCGCGGTGGTCGACCAGGCCGCAGCCGTGGTGATCCTGCAGGACGCGTTGGATGCGGAGCGCGCCACGGGCCGACGGCCCGGGGAGCGGGTCGAGGCGGACCCGCGACGAGGCGCACTGGGGGGTCCGCAGGAGGACACGACGACTGGTGGAGAGACGCACAGGTGAGCAACAGCCGAACCGACTGGTGGCCGCCCCTCGAGGGGGAGTCGCACGCGACCGGTGAGCCGCAGCCGAGCCACGACCCGCACGCCCCGGGCGACCTCTTCGGTGCGATCGAGACCGCTGCCGCGCCCACGGCACGTCGGTCGCGCTCCAGCGCGCGGGCGCACCGCGCGAAGGAGCGCAAGCACCGTCGCCGCCGCACGTTCCTGGTGCTCACCCTGGCGCTCGCGATGATCGTCGGCGCGGGCTACGTCGTGTACTCGTTGTTCGGCTCGTCCTGGCACCTCGGCTCGTCCACCGGCGCCGTCTCCGACTACCCCGGACCGGGCTACCCGTCCGCCCAGGTCGTGGTCAACGCCGGTGACAGCGGTTCGCAGATCGGCAAGACGCTCGTCGACGCCGGCGTCGTGGCGTCGCAGAAGGCGTTCACCGCGGCGTTCTCGGCCAACCCGGACGCGGCGAAGATCCAGCCCGGCACGTACAACCTGCTGCTGAAGATGAAGGCGTCCGACGCGGTCAGCGCGCTCCTGAACCCCGCGAGCCGGGTCTCCATGCGCGTGACGATCCCCGAGGGGCAGACGTCCGCGCAGATCCTCGCCAAGATCACCGAGGTGGCGCTCATCCCCGCGAAGGATCTGCAGGCGGCGGCTGCCGACCCGGCCGCCATCGGCCTTCCGCCCCAGGCGAACGGCAAGATCGAGGGCTGGCTCTACCCGGCGACGTACCAGGTGCAGCCCGGTGAGACGGCCGCGGCGGTGCTCAAGCAGATGGTGGCCCAGACCGTCTCGGTGCTGACGGCGAAGAACGTGCCGCAGGACCAGTGGGAGACCGTGCTGAACAAGGCGTCCCTGATCGAGCGGGAGGCCCGCCGCGACGAGGACCGCCCGATGATGGCGCGGGCCATCGAGAACCGGTTGGCCCAGGGCATGCCCTTGTCCATCGACGCCTCCGTCGCCTACGGCCTCAACAAGCCGGGGACGCAGCTGACCAACGCGGACATCCAGAACGCCGACAACCCGTTCAACACCTACAAGCACATGGGGCTGCCGCCGACGCCGATCGCCTCGCCGGGCGAGAAGTCGATCGATGCCGTGCTCAACCCCGCGCAGGGCACCTGGTTGTTCTGGATGACCGTCAACGACGACACGGGCGAGACGAAGTTCGCGACGACGTACGCCGAGCACCAGCAGAACCAGGCGCAGCACGACGCGTGGCTGGCCAGCCGCGCCTCCAGCACCGCCACGCCGGCCGGCTGACGGGACCATGATGTCGCAGGAGCGCAGGGCGGCCGTGCTCGGCCACCCGGTGGGCCACTCGCTGTCGCCCGTGCTGCACCGGGCCGCCTACGAGGCGCTCGGCCTGACCGGATGGCGGTACGACGCTCTCGACGTCACGGAGGACCAGCTCGCGGACGTCGTCGGCGCGCTGGACGGGACGTGGACGGGCCTCTCGCTGACGATGCCGCTCAAGCAGACCGTCCTGCGCCTGCTCGACCACGTCGAGCCACTGGCCGAGACGGTGGGGGCCGTGAACACCGTGCTGGTGCAGCCCGTCGGACGCACCCTGAGCCTGACCGGCGCGAACACGGACGTGCACGGGATCGTGGCGGCGCTCCGAGAGGGGTTCGCCGCGGCGGGTCGCGACCTGCCCGCCGCGCCGTCGGCCGCCGTCCTCGGCGCGGGCGCGACGGCTGCGTCGACGCTGGCGGCGCTCGGTGAGCTCGGGTGCACCGCGCCGACCGTCTACGTGCGGGCCGTCGGCAGGTCGGGGCCGCTGCAGCGCGCGGCCCACCGGATGGGCGTCAGCCCCGTCGTGCGCACGCTGGACCGCGCGGGGGCGGAGATCGGCGGGGCCGACATCGTCGTCAGCACGCTGCCCGCCGGCGCCGCCGACGCCGTCGCGGGGGCCTTGGTCGCGCCCGCTCAGGGCGTCCTGCTCGACGTCGTCTACGCGCCCGCCCGCACCGGGCTCATCGCGGCGTGGGAGACCGCCGGGGGAGTCGCCGTGGGCGGCGCGAGGATGCTGCTGCACCAGGCGGCCGAGCAGGTGCGGCTGATGACCGGTCGTCCGGCGCCGCTCGACGCGATGGACGCCGCGCTGCGGGACGCCCTCGCGGCCTCGGTCTGACCCCGGTTCGCTGCCGGCCCGGACGCCGCCCGCCCGCCAAGGGCCCGTGTCGCCGGCGGAACTTCCCCCGCGGAATCACCCGGACAGGTGTCCATCTTCTCAGGGCGTCGACCTAACGTGCCGATGCACGCCTAGAGGGCTGTTCGTCGTGACACCTCTCGGACCGGCCGTTGAGTGGAGGACGCGTGAAGCAGCTCGGGGAGATCCTGCTCGACGAGGGACTGGTGTCGGAGGCGCAGCTGCTCGCGGCGCTGGACGAGCAGGGCGCGCGGAACCAGTCGCTGGGCCGCACGCTCGTGGAGCTCGGCTTCCTCAGCGAGGGTCAGCTGGTCAAGGCCCTCGCGGCGCAGGTCGGGATGCCGTTCGTCGACCTGGACGAGTACCCGGTGGACCGGGCCGCCGTCTCGATGGTCCCGGCCGCGCTCTGCCGTCGGTACACCGTCCTGCCCGTAGGGATCCGCGACGGGGCGCTGATGCTCGCCACCGCCGACCCCGGCAACGTGGTGGCCGTCGACGACGTGCGCACCGTCTCGGGCATGCAGGTCGTCTCGGTGGTCGCGACGTACGACAACGTGCTGCGCGCCATCGACCGGTTCTGCCGGGCCGACGACGAGATGGACAGCCTGACCAACGCGTTCGAGGACCAGGCGCCCGAGCCGGAGACCGACCTGTCCCGGATGGGCGACTTCGTCGACGACGACGCGCCGATCGTCCGATACGTCAACCTGCTGGTGACCCAGGCGATCACGGACCGCTCGTCGGACATCCACATCGAGCCGACCGAGCACGACCTGCGGGTCCGGTACCGCATCGACGGCGTGCTGCACGAGGTGCAGCGCTCACCGAAGAACATCCAGGGCGGCGTGATCAGCCGCGTCAAGATCCTCTCCGACATCGACATCGCCGAGAAGCGCAAGCCGCAGGACGGCCGCATGTCCGTCATGCACAACGGGCGCAAGATCGACCTCCGCGTGGCGACCCTGCCGACGGTGTGGGGCGAGAAGATCGTCATGCGCATCCTGGACAACTCGACGGCCAGCCTCGACCTGCGCGACCTGAGCTTCCTCGAGCACAACTACGAGGCCTACAACGCGTCGTACACCAAGCCCTACGGGATGATCCTGGTCACCGGCCCGACCGGTTCCGGCAAGTCGACCACGCTGTACGCGACCCTCAACGCGGTGTCCCGGCCGGAGATCAACGTCATCACGGTCGAGGACCCGGTCGAGTACCGCCTGCCGAACATCAACCAGGTGCAGGTCAACCCCAAGGCCGGCCTGACCTTCGCCGGTGCCCTCCGGTCGATCCTGCGCTCCGACCCCGACGTGGTGCTGCTCGGTGAGATCCGCGACCACGAGACGGCCCAGATCGCCATCGAGGCGGCCCTCACCGGCCACCTGGTGCTGTCGACGCTGCACACCAACGACGCGCCCTCGGCCATCACCCGACTGATCGAGATGGGCATCGAGCCCTTCCTCGTCGGCTCGGCGCTGGACTGCGTCGTCGCCCAGCGGCTGGCGCGGCGGCTGTGCGAGAAGTGCAAGGAGCCGTACCGGCCCTCGCCGGAGGAGATGGAGTCCGCACGGTTCCCGTGGATGCCGGGGGAGCCGGTCCCGGAGATCTACCGACCCGTCGGGTGCGTCTCGTGCTCGCGCACCGGCTACCGCGGCCGGCTCGCGCTGCACGAGGTGATGCGCGTGACCGAGGACATCGAGCGGCACGCGGTCTCGCACTCGTCGTCGGCGGAGATCGCCGCCACTGCGCGCAAGCAGGGGATGATCGCGCTCCGCGACGACGGTTGGCACAAGGTCGCGATGGGGCAGACGTCGATCGAGGAGATCCTGCGCGTCGTCGCGTGAGGCGGTGACGGGAACGACGAGCGCCCGACGACTGGACCGGTCCCAGGGGTCAAGCACTCGTCGTCCGATGCCGATGCAGCATCCGAGCGGATCTGCGCGCGCTCGCGCGCCGAGCAAGTGGAGGCGATGACGTGACCGAGTCGTACCAGCGGCCGGCCGAACCGACGCGGCCGTTGCCGCCGTACCGGCCGGCAGGACCTCAGGCCACGGACGGCTCCGGCGCCCCCGTGTTCCACGGCGCCTACTCGCCGGTCCCCTCGGAGAGCGCGGTACAGCCGCAGACGCCTCCCTACGGCGCGCCGGCGCCCGCGGCTGCCCCGTACGGCGTTCCTGCACCGACGGCGACGCAGCCGTACACCCCCCAGCCCGCCCCGGCCGCGGCGCCGACACCGCCCGCCGGGACGCCGTCCGGCCCGACCGGCGCACCCGCCCGCACCGCCCCACCGAGCGCGGCCAAGCCCGCCGGGCCCGGCCACCTCGCGCGCGTCGGCATGACGGAGGAGCACGGCGACGAGCTGCCGCTCGACGACATCCTGCGCGAGATGGTCCGCCTCGGCGCCTCGGACGTGCACTTCACCACCGGTGCCGCGCCCACCGTCCGGCTGTCCGGATCGCTGCACCCGCTCGAGGGCTTCGGCATGGTGAAGCCGGACCCCCTGCGCCGCACGCTGTACGCGATCCTCACGCAGAAGCAGCGCGAGCGGTTCGAGGAGGAGCTCGAGCTCGACATCTCCTACGCCGTGCGTGGCCTGGCCCGCTTCCGCGTGAACCTCTACCAGCAGCGCGAGTCGATCGGCGCGGCCTTCCGCGTGATCCCCTACGAGATCAAGCCGCTCGAGGAGCTGGGCGTCCCGCCGGTCGTCGGAACCTTCGCCGGCCTGCCTCGTGGCCTCGTGCTGGTCACGGGCCCGACGGGCTCCGGCAAGTCCACGACGCTCGCCTCGATCATCGACCTGGCGAACCGGTCCCGCGAGGACCACATCATGACCGTCGAGGACCCGATCGAGTTCCTGCACCGCCACAAGAAGTCGCTGGTCAACCAGCGCGAGGTCGGTCAGGACACCCACTCGTTCGCCAACGCCCTCAAGCACGTGCTCCGCCAGGACCCGGACATCATCCTGGTCGGCGAGATGCGCGACCTGGAGACCATCTCGGTCGCCTTGACCGCCGCCGAGACCGGGCACCTCGTCTTCGCCACCCTGCACACGCAGGACGCGGCCCAGACGATCGACCGCATCATCGACGTCTTCCCGTCCCACCAGCAGGCGCAGGTCCGCACGCAGCTCGCCGGCACCCTGCAGGGCGTCGTCTGCCAGACGCTGTGCAAGCGGGCCGACCAGCCCGGCCGGGTCGTGGCGACCGAGGTGATGGTGGCCACGCCGGCCATCCGCAACCTGATCCGCGAGGGCAAGACGCACCAGATCTACTCCTCGATGCAGGCCGGCGCGCAGCAGGGCATGCACACCCTCGACCAGCACCTGGCGGACCTGGTGAAGGTCGGGAAGATCTCCTACGAGGTCGGCCTGGAGAAGGCCCACCACGTCGAGGACTACAACCGTCTGACCGGTCGGTTCTCCGGTCAGACGCAGGGTCAGGCCGCGATGGCCGACCCGGCGTACGGCAGCGCGTTCGGGGGGCAGGCGTACTGATGGCGACCGCGACGAAGACCTACGAGTACGCGGTCCGGGACCGCTCCGGGAAGATCATCAAGGGACGCGTCGAGGCCGCGTCCCAGGGGGCCGTGGCCGGGCGGCTGCGGGAGATGGGCCTCGCCGCGGTCTCCATCGCGGAGGTGAACACCGGGGGTCTCCAGAAGGAGCTCTCGATCCCCGGCTTCGGCGGGAACAAGGTCAAGCTCAAGGACCTCGCCGTGATGGCACGGCAGCTCGCGACGATGATCAACGCGGGGCTGTCCTTGCTCCGAGCACTCTCCATCCTCGCGGAGCAGACCGAGTCGAAGCCGCTCGCCAAGATCCTCAGCCAGGTGCGCAGCGACGTCGAGACGGGCGTGGCGTTCTCGGTGGCACTGGGCAAGCACGACGTCTTCCCGCCGCTCATGGTCAACATGATCAGGGCAGGCGAGGTCGGCGGGTTCCTCGACGAAGTCCTCCTTTCCATCGCGGGCAACTTCGAGAGCGAAGTGGAGCTCCGCAGCAAGATCAAGTCGGCGATGACCTACCCGGTCGTCGTCTTCGTGGTCGCGATCATCGCAATGGTCGGGATGCTCTTGTTCATCGTCCCGATCTTCGCCAACATGTATGCGAGCCTCGGCGGGCAGCTACCATTCCTGACCCGTCTGCTCATGATGATGTCGACGGTGATGAAGATCACCATCGTGCCGTTCATCATCGGTGTCATCGCATTCGTCATCTGGTGGCGGCGGCACAAGAACGACGACTCCGTCAGAGAACGGGTCGACCCGTGGAAGCTGAAGGTCCCGGTCTTCGGTCTGCTGACCAAGAAGATCGCGGTCTCACGCTTCACGCGCAACTTCGGGACGATGATCCACGCGGGTGTCCCCATCCTGCAGGCGCTGGACATCGTGGGGGAGACCAGCGGAAACGTCGTGATCGAGCACGCCGCCAAGGCCGTGCAGGAGTCCGTCCGGCGGGGGGAGTCGCTCGCCGGACCCCTCGCGCAGCACCCGGTGTTCCCACCGATGGTCGTGCAGATGATCTCGGTCGGTGAGGACACCGGCGCGCTGGACACGATGCTGACGAAGGTGTCCGACTTCTACGACGCCGAGGTCAAGGCCATGACCGATCAGCTCACGAGCCTCATCGAGCCGATCATGATCGTGGGTGTCGGCGGCATCATCGGCTTCATCGTCATCGGTATGTACATGCCGATCTTCCAGATCGCGAACGTCATCCAGTAGCCGTTGGACCGAACGGGTGAAGTTCTGCAGGGGTGGCGACAGGCGCTCAAGTCGGAGTCTCCCCGCGACGATAGCGAGAGTGCTTGGCCCCGAACCCGGCTTCGCCCGGGATCTGTCACCGACAACGCTTCGATCCATCCAGGAGTTGACGTGATCGCTCGCATCCGCAAGTCCCTGCGGGAGAAGGACCAGGGCTTCACCCTGATCGAGCTCCTCGTCGTCATGATCATCATCGGCATCCTCGCCGCGATCGCCATCCCGATCTTCCTCAACCAGCGCAAGAAGGCTCAGGACAGCGCTGCGACGTCGGACATCTCGACGCTCGGCAAGGAGATCGCCACCTACTACGTGGACGCCACCGGCCCGCTCTCGGTTCAGACGGGGTCGGTTGCGCTCGTCAGCGGCCGCTACCAGGTCAACAGCGTCGACGTCGGTAAGGCGAGCAGCATCACCCCGGTCGTCACCTACAAGGAGCCGAGCGCCACGGACACCGTGGCGGACTCCACCGGCTGGTGCGTCCAGATCACCTACTCCGGCGGCACGCAGACCGTGGTCTCGTACTCCGCGCAGAACGGTCTGGTGAAGGGCACGGCCTGCCCGTGATGTAGCACCGTCTCTGGCCGGGCGGTCCGACGTGGTCACCACCACGCCGGACCGCCCGGTCGAGCGCTTCTCCTTCGAGTCCCGAGTTGTGAAGGAAGGTGTCATGAAGCCGAGCACTCGACCGCGCGAGGTCGTGCGTCGTGACACCGGTTTCACGCTGATCGAGGTCATGGTCGCGATGTTCATCACGGCCATCGTGATGACCGCCCTGATCTACGCCGTCGTCTCGTCCCTGACGACGATCCAGCAGGCGCGCCAGCGCCAGACCGCCACGGGCCTCGCGACGCAGCAGCTCGAACGGCTCCGCGCCGAGCCCTACGACTCCGTGACCCAGCCGGACAGCGCCTACCCCGCCGTGGCGGTCGACTACACCACCACCACCAGCGGAACGACGTGGTTCCAACCTCCGGCCCGCCTCATCTCGGGAGGTATCTCCGAGGTCCTGGTGATCAACGGCGTCTCCGGCAAGACGGTCGACCAGGTCGTCGACGGTGTGACGTACCACGTCGAGACCTACGTCACGAAGGCTGCGGCGACGACATCCGGCTCGCAGCCCTTCTACCTCACGGCGATCACCAAGTGGACCAGCACCGTGTCGCGCGGCCAGCGTGAGACGGTCCAGCGGAGCACCACCTTCTCGCCGGCCGGGTGCCTCTCCACCGCGACGAGCCCGTTCGCCGCTCCCTGCCAGGCGTACTACACGGCACGCGCCGGCGAGGCGCTCAGCGGCGTCTCGGTGACCAACACCGACTCGTCGGACCAGCCGATCGAGGGCATGGACGCCAAGCTGCTCCAGCTCGGCTTCGCCCACACGTCCACGAACCTGCTCTCCGAGCAGACGGTGACAGGAACCGCGGCAGCCACGACGTCGAGCGGCATGACGACCGGTACCAGCGGCTCGGCAACCGGCGGGGAGTCCGCCTCGGTGGCCGTCGACTCCGACCCCTCGTCCGTCCCCAACCAGTCGATGAGTTCCAGCACCTCCGGGCACACCGCAGCCGTGCTGAGCTCCAGCGGCAGCGGTGGCACGTTGAGCATCCAGCCCTCGTCCGGAGACTCCGGGAGCGCGGTCGGAGCGATCCAGGCCACCAGTACCCAGTGCCTCAACGCGGACGGCAACGGACTCACCACCGGGACCACCGCCGCCCTGCTACGACCCTGCGTCGACTCCAAGGGCCAGCCATCAGGCGCTGCAGCGACGCTGACGTACTCCCCGCCCTCGGCGCCCGCCACGGTGCTCACCCTCGGGAGCTTCGCGCCCGGTGGGCCGGCGTCGCGCTCCGTCGCGGCACTGCTGAGCGCCCCGAACCTGGGCGTCTGCTCTGCCGCGACACCTGTGGACTGCAGTCACGCCGCGGCCTCACGGACGCTCGGGACGGCGAGCTTCGGGATCCTGGCCGGGAGCTCGAGCACACCGGGCTTCGATCCTGCCCAGGGACTCTGGTCCGTCAGCGGCCTCGCCGAGACCGCTGCTGCCGAGGAGGGCACCGGTCGGCTGGCTCCGGCGTTCACGCGCAGTGGGACGTTGAAGGTCTTCGCCGACAACGGTGCCGGTGGCGGCACCTACACGTCGATCGACCTGTCCACCTTCGCCTCGGCTGCCGTCGGCGCGACACCCGCGTCGCAGACGTGGGCCTTCCCCACCACCACCGTGGCCTACTCCGGTGTGACCATCCAGTACTCCGGGAGCGTGATGGTGCAGCGGCCACGGATCACCTCGAGCCCGGCCACGAGAACCGGTTCCGTGGCGACCGACTGCAAGACGGCGGCGTGCACCAGCTCGGTGGACGCGTCCGGGGCCATCACCGCGCGGGTGGACGTGGTGGTGAAGGACGGCGCCGGCGCGGAGGTCACGAAGTTCTCCGTGGTCACCGACCTGGGCGGCCTGACGGTCGACGCGTCGTACAAGGCGGCGGCAAATGCGTGACGTGCTGCGCAGGCCGCGGCCAGACGCCGGCACCACCCTGGTCGAGCTCCTCGTCGCCATGATGGTGTTCGGGATCGCGATGGTCATGATCATGTCCGCCGCGATCGCCGTCATGCACGTCACGGACAAGTCGAGCGCCGCGGCCGACTCGGCATTCCAGGCCCGTCAGGCGCTAGCCGTCATCGACAAGCAAGTACGTTCCGGGAACGTCCTCTTCAGCCCGGCGGACGAGCACAACTACGTGTCGACCTGCCAGGACATGGGCACGAACCAGGGGTCGTGCATGCGGATCTACACCCAGTCCAATGGTGTGGAGAAGTGCGTCCAGTGGCAGGTCGTCGCAGACGGCGCGGGTGCCTACCAGCTGCAGATGCGCAGCTGGAGCCCCACCTGGCAGACCACAGGAGGCGTGAGCGCCTGGTCGGTCGTGTCCAGGAGCATGTCGTTGCCGTCGGCCCCGTTCACCCTGGACGTCGGCCCCGGTGGCATCTACGGCGAACGTCTGCTCCGGGTTCACCTCGTGGCCCACAACGCCAAGGTCGGCAAGGACGTCGCCATCGACGCCTCGATCTCGGGACGCAACACCACCTACGGCTACACCGGAAGCGAGTGCCTGCCGGTTCCTCCGGCATGATCTGGGACGGAGAGGGACGATGCGGACGATGATGCGCCGGCTGGCTCTACGTCGGGACGATCGGGGCGTTGCGATCGTCGCGGCGATGGGCGTGGTCATGCTCGTCGGCATCCTGGTCGCGGTCACCATCACGATCGCGATGCAGGAGTCGAAGATGACCGGCCGGGACCGCCAGCGCTCCTCCGGCGTTGCGACCGCCGAGTCGCAGGTCGACCTCCTCACCGCGCAGATCCAGTCCTCCGCGCCGGCTGCGCTGACCTCCCTCTGCGGTCCGATCGCCGGCAGCACGAAGGTTGCGGGCGACTCGTTCTCGCTGGCGTCGACGGTGACCTACTACGACACCTCGGGCAACGTGGTGCCGTGCTCGCAGGTTGCCACGACCCTGCTTGCTCAGGCCAAGATCCACTCGACCGCGACCTCGGCGGCACTGGCGCACTCCGCGGCCGCGGTTCGCACCGTCGAGTCGTTGATCAAGCTCACGCCGGCGTACGCGAACAACCTGGACAAGGCCATCTTCTCGGACTCGTCCATGACGATGTCCAACAAGACGGTGCTGAAGTCGGCCTCCGCGACACCGAACGCGGACATCTACACGAACGGCAACTTCACCTGCAACAACAACGAGGAGTTCCACGGGTCCATCTATGCGCAGGGCTCGATCTACCTGAACGCGCAGTGCACCGTGTCGGTGGACGTGTGGGCCAAGAACCAGGTCTCCGTCACGAATCCGTCGGCCTCGATCGGCGGGCGCGCCCTCTCGGCCCAGAGCACGATCGGTCTCGACAAGGCCGCGCTCGGGCAGCAGGCGCGAGCGGCCGGCGCCGTCACGGGCCAGGTGTGCTCCACCGCGGGTAAGTGCTTCGGCAACCTTGGCCTGACGGCGGTGAACCCGCCGCCTGTGACCACGTTCCCGCAGCTCAAGTGGGACAGCACGGCGCAGTCGGCATGGGTGGCCAACGGCTACACGAACGTCGTGACCTTCCCGCAGGGGAACTTCGTCTGCGGCTGGTACAACCCGCCCAACGGAACGCCCGACCTCGTGGGTGCCGACGGCAAGTCGGCCAACCTCAACGGCAAGGCGAGCGGCGTCGGCGCGTGGCTCTTCGCGAACGCCTACAAGCTGCCCGCCGACACGATCGTGATCTCCAACTGCCCGAGCGACAAGATCATCCTGCAGGGCATCGGCCTGACCCTGAACAAGAACATGGTGCTCCTGTCGCTCGGTGGGATCTCGTTCACAGGAAACACGACGATCACGTCCGTGACGGGGACCGCAACCGCCGCGGACCCGAACCTCCTCTACTTCATCCAGCCGTACTCCTACTACGGCACGGTCACCACGTGCTCGGGCGAGGGCATCACCCTCGACAACCAGGTCACCGTCGACAACACGGTGAACACGCTGCTGTACTCGCCCTGCGCGATCCGGAAGGCGAACCAGTCCGAGATCGTCGGCCAGGTGTACTCCGGATCCACATTGACGATCGACAACCAGTTCAACATGACGTACATCCCTCTCCCGGTATGGGGCGGCCTGGCGTCTCCCTCGTCGCAGGTCAACACCTACTCGGTCGACACCATGTACAAGCGCGAGGCGCAGTGACGGTGCCGGCGAACCTGCCTGCGACCGGCGTCGATGCGTTCCTTGCGTTCTTCGTCCCGATCGCGGCGGGGGTGTTCGGCCTCCTCATCGGCTCGTTCCTCAACGTCGTGGTCTGGCGCGTCCCACGGGGCGAGTCGATCGTGAGTCCGCCGAGCGCCTGCCCGCAGTGCGGGCACCGGATCAGGGCGCGGGACAACATCCCCCTGATCTCCTGGCTGCTGCTGCGCGCCAGCTGCCGGGACTGCGGGGCACGGATCTCGAAGCGATACCCGCTCGTCGAGGCGACAACCGGCGTGGCATTCGCGCTGTGCGCATGGGTGGTCGGCGCCTCGTGGCTCCTTCCCGCTGTGCTGTACCTCGTCGCGATCGGGATCGCACTCGCCCTCATCGACCTGGACGTCCACCGACTGCCCGATGCGATCGTGCTGCCGTCCTACGCCGTCGCCGGGGCTCTCCTCTCACTGGCAGCGTGGAATCCCGGCGGTGCGAGCAACTGGACCGCGTTGCTCCGCGCGGGCATCGGCGGCGCCGTCCTCTTCGTCGTCTACCTCGTCATCGTCGTGGTGTACCCGGCCGGCATGGGGTTCGGTGACGTCAAGCTCGCCGGGGTGCTCGGGATGTACCTGGGCTGGTTCGGCTGGGGTGCGCTCGCGTTCGGCTGGTTCGCCGCCTTCCTTCTGGGCGGGGCGTTCGCGATCGGGCTCCTGCTCACGCGACGCGCCAGCCGGAAGTCGGGCGTCCCGTTCGGCCCGTGGATGATCCTTGGCGCCCTCGTCGGCGTCATCGCCGGGGGACCCGTGGCCGGCTGGTATCTCACCCTCCTCTGACCTGCGGCGACGCCCTTGATGGGGACGGATCGCGCGCCTCCGCTCAAGTCGTCACGACGCCGCACCGATAGGTCGGGAGAACACCTGCCTGCGGACGAAGGGATCCTCGTGGCCAGCACCCGCGTCATCGGACTGGACATCGGCTCATCGGCCGTCCGGGCCGCCGAGGTCGAGTTCGGTGGCGGCGCGCGCACCGGCAAGACGGCTCCGACGCTGCACCGGCTCGGTGAGGTGGCCCTGCCGGTCGGCGCGGTGCGCGACGGCGAGGTCGTCCAGCCGGAGACCGTGTCGGGGGCCCTCCGGCAGCTGTGGCAGGAGTTCAAGTTCGAGTCCAAGGACGTCATCCTCGGCGTGGGCAACCAGCGAGTGCTGGTGCGCGACCTGGATCTGCCGTGGATGCCGCTCGCGCAGCTCAAGGCCTCTCTGCCGTTCCAGGTGTCGGAGATGCTGCCCATGTCGTCCGACGAGGCGCTCCTCGACTACTACCCGGTCGCGGAGTACGACGGTCCGCAGGGCCGAACCGTGCACGGCATGCTGGTGGCGGCCCAGCGCGACACGGTCACGGCCAACGTCGTCGCCGTCGAGGGTGCCGGCCTGCGACCGTTGATGGTCGACCTCAACGGGTTCGCGCTGCTTCGTGCCCTGTCTCACGGGGACCTGGCACGCGCGACAGTGGCCTTCGTCGACATCGGCGCGACGGTCACCACCGTCGTCGTGGCGGCGCACGGTGCCCCGCGGCTGGTTCGGAGCCTGCCTTCCGGTGGCCAGAACGTGACCAACGCAGTCGCCAGCGCGATGTCTCTGTCCGCTCCGGACGCTGAGCGTCTGAAGCGCGAGATCGGGATCGGGTACGCAGCCCCGCCGGAGCAGGCCGCCGCCTCGGAGGCCGTCACCACCGTGGTCCGGACGCTCGTCGAGGCGATCCGCAACACGTTCGTCTACTACTCGGGGAACAACCCCGGCGCCGGTATCGACGTGGTCGTGCTGAGCGGCGGCGGCTCGCACCTGCCGGGCCTGGGTCAGTACCTCTCCAGCGCCAGCCGACTGCCCGTCAACCTGGGTGACCCGGTGGCGCCTCTGCGGCCCGGCAAGCTGCTGAACCGCCAGACTCTCGCAGGGCGCGAGTCCCTTCTCGCGCTGCCCATCGGACTCGCGTACGGAGTGGCCGCATGACCGCGATCGCCGACCCGCCCCGGGCCAAGAAGGGGGTGCAGACCGTCCTCGGAGGCCTGCCGCAGGTCAACCTGCTCCCGCCGGAGGTGCGTGCTGCCCGTGGCCTGCGCAACCTCAAGCGGTGGCTCGCGATGGCGCTCGTGCTGGTCCTCGTCCTGTGCATCGCGGTCTTTGCACTGGCGAAGCTGGCGAAGGTGGGTGCCGACGACGAGCTCGCCAAGGCTCAGGCGGACACACGCAGGCTGCAGACAGAGCAGCAGAAGTACGCGGAGGTTCCGGTGGTCCTCGGGGCTCTGCAGAACGCCACCACGGCCCGGGCCCTTGGCATGGCGACCGACGTCTCGTGGGCGTCTTACTACGCCGCCATCACGGCTGTTCTGCCGCCGGACGTCAGCATCGACTCCTTCGTCGTCACCTCCCTGGGCACCGGCGCAGCGGCAGGCGGTGGCGCGGCCGCCAACCCCTTGCAGCCGGCATCCGTCGGACAGATCCAGTTCACCGGACGTTCCACGACGGTCCCGAACACGGCCGCCTGGCTGGACGCCCTCAACGCCGTCCCCGGTTTTGCCGACGCGTGGGCATCGAGCGCGAACATCACGCAGAGCCAGAACAAGACGACGTACTACAACGTGTCGGTGTCCGTGCAGCTGACGTCCGCTGCCTACACGCACCGGTTCGACGCGACCAAGAAGGTGGGCTGACGTGGCCGGCGCGAAGAAGGGCTCGTGGATCGGCGCGACCGTGTTCGGGTCGCTGGTGATCGTGGTCGGGTCGTGGTTCCTGCTGATCAACCCCACGTTGAGCGCTGCCTCCGAGGTACGCACCCAGACCGCGCAGGTCACCTCGCAGAACGACGCGCTGGCCGCCAAGGTCGCCAAGCTGAAGGCGGACTTCGCCAAGCTGGACGACTACAAGTCTCAGCTGGCCGCGATCCGCAAGCAGGTGCCAACCACCGCGCAGCTCTCGGACTACCTGCGCCAGCTCGACACGATCGCGACGGCCCATTCTGTCACGGTGACGGCCGTCGCTCCCGGAGTGCCGACTGCTGTGGTGGCCCAGGCTGCCGCACAGGCTCCTGCACCCCAGCCGTCCACGACGGCCGGGGCGACACCCGCACCGACACCTAGCGCGGCAGCGGGGGCCGCGGGGGCTGCGGCGCCCGCGTCTGGCGCGGCAGCAGCGTCTGCCATCCCTCCGGGGTTCACCGCCGTCCCGTTGTCGGTGACGGTGATCGGCTCGTACGACAACACGCTGGCGTTCCTGTCGGATCTCCAGACCGCGACGCCCCGCCTCTTCCTCGTCTCCGGCTTCACAGCCACGGGCCAGCAGGATGCGGCCGCCACGGGGGGCAAGCCGAAGACCTCGGTCGGCGACCAGCAGCTGGTGATCTCCGGCTTCCTCTACGTGCTTCCGGACACGTCGGCGGCCAAGCCAAGCCCCACTGCGACTCCGGCGTTGCCGGCGCCGGTCCCCGGCAAGAACCCGCTCAACCCGGTCGGCGGCAAGTAGCCCCCGCTCGCGAGCCGACGACGGCGCCCGTCCGGTCCGACGACCGGGCGGGCGCCGTCGTCGTCGCCGGTCCGTGACAAGATCCGCCCATGCTGCGTTGGCTGACCTCCGGCGAGTCCCACGGCGAGGCGCTCGTCGGCATCCTCGAGGGCGTGCCGGCCGGGGTTGAGCTCCGGTCGGCCGACGTGCAGGCGGCGCTGGCCCGCCGGCGTCTCGGCTACGGCCGCGGCGCGCGGATGAAGTTCGAGCAGGACCAGGTCCGGCTGCTCGGCGGGGTGCGGCACGGGCTCACGCAAGGCGGTCCGGTGGCCATCGAGATCGGCAACACGGAGTGGCCCAAGTGGGTCGACGTGATGTCGTCCGACCCGGTGGACGACCCCGAGCTGCTCAACCGCGCCCGCAACGCTCCGCTGACGCGTCCGCGGCCCGGCCACGCCGATCTGGTGGGCATGCGCAAGTACGGGTTCGACGACGCGCGGCCGGTGCTGGAGCGGGCGAGCGCCCGCGAGACGGCGACGCGGGTCGCCCTCGGCACGGTCGCCGCCGCGTTCCTCGAGCAGGCTGCCGGTGTGCGGCTCGTCTCGCACGTGGTGCGCATCGGCTCCGTGGCGGTCCCCGAGGACGGCCCGCTCCCGGTGCCCGACGACGTCGCTGCCCTGGACGCCGACCCGGTCCGCTGCCACGACGCCGCGACCTCGGCCGCGATGGTGACGGAGATCGACCAGGCGCACGACGACGGCGACACCCTGGGCGGCATCGTCGAGGTGCTGGCCTACGGCCTCCCGTCCGGACTGGGCACCTACGTCGAGGCCGACCGGCGGCTGGACGCCCGCCTGGCCGCCGCACTGATGGGTATCCAGGCGATCAAGGGCGTCGAGGTCGGCGACGGGTTCCGCACCGCCGCCAGGCGGGGCTCGCAGGCGCACGACGAGATCGAACGGGACGCCGAGGGGCGCATCGTCCGCCGCACCAACCGCGCCGGCGGCATCGAGGGCGGCATGTCCAACGGCGAGGTGCTCCGCGTCCGCGCCGCCATGAAGCCGATCTCCACGGTCCCACGTGCGCTCGCCACGGTGGACACGGCGACCGGGGAGCCGGCCCGCGCCCAGCACCAGCGCAGCGACGTGTGCGCGGTCCCCCCGGCCGCCGTCGTGGCCGAGGCGATGGTCGCCCTCGTGCTCGCCGACGCACTGCTGGAGAAGACGGGCGGCGACTCGGTGGCCGAGGTCCGACGCAACCTCGAGGCGTACGTCGCCTCGATCTCGGAGCTGCTGCGCTGATCGTCGGCTCGGTCTCTGGGCGCCCGACCGGCCCTGAGGGCGCCGCCGACTACCCTGCAGCCGTGCCCACCGCTGCCGCGTCCACCGGCCCTCGCGTCGTCCTCGTCGGACCACCCGGTGCCGGCAAGACCACCGTCGGCCTCGCTCTGGCGTCTCGCTGGCAGCTGGTCGCCCGGGACACCGACTCGGACGTCGAGGAGGCCGCCGGCAAGCCGGTGTCGGACATCTTCGTCGAGGACGGTGAGGAGCGGTTCCGCGCCCTCGAGCACGAGGCGGTGGCGCGGGCGCTGGCCGAGCACGACGGCGTACTGGCCCTGGGCGGGGGAGCGGTGCTGCACCCGGCGACGCAGGAGGCCCTCGCGGCGTATCGCGCGGGCGGCGGAGTCGTGGTGTTCCTCGACGTGAGCCTCGCCCATGCCGCCCCCCGGGTGGGTTTCAACCAGTCGCGGCCGCTGCTGCTCGGCAACCCGCGCGCCCGTTGGAAGGAGCTGATGGACCAGCGCCGACCGGTCTACCAGGACGTCGCGACGCTCGTCGTGCTGACCGACGGACTGACCCCGGAGCAGGTCGCCGAGCGGATCGAGTCCGAGCTGGCGGCGTTGCGGACGCAGCGCCTCGCCACCGCGCAGGCCACCCAGGAGGAGCGCTCGTGACCGGCACCAGGACCGTCACGGTGACGGGGGAGCGACCGTACGACGTCGTGATCGGGCGCCATCTGCTCGGCGCGCTGCCTGGGCTGCTCGGCGCCGACGTGCAGCGTGTCCTAGTCGTCCACCCGGCGGCTCTGGCGACCACGGCCGACGCCGTGCTGGCGGACCTTCGTGAGCACGGGTACGAGGCCTTCGGCGCGGAGGTCCCCGATGCCGAGGAGGCGAAGACCGCCCAGGTCGCCGCCTTCTGCTGGCAGGTGCTGGGCCAGGCCGGGTTCACCCGGTCGGACGCCGTCGTCGGGGTCGGCGGGGGAGCGACGACCGACCTCGCGGGGTTCGTCGCCGCCACCTGGCTGCGCGGCGTCCGCGTGGTGCAGGTCCCCACGACCGTGCTGGCCATGGTGGACGCCGCCGTCGGAGGCAAGACGGGGATCAACACCGCCGAGGGCAAGAACCTGGTCGGCGCGTTCCACCCGCCGGCTGGCGTCCTGTGCGACCTGGCGGCGCTGGAGTCCATGTCGCCCCACGACTTCGTCGCCGGGCTCGCCGAGATCGTCAAGGCAGGGTTCATCGCCGACCCGGTGATCCTCGACCTGGTCGAGGGCAACATCGGCCTGCTCCGCGACCCGGTGGCCGCGGCGGGATCCGACGTGCTGCTCGACCTGATCGAGCGCGCCGTGGCGGTCAAGGCCCGGGTGGTCGGCGAGGACCTCCGTGAGGCGGGGCTTCGGGAGATCCTGAACTACGGGCACACCTTCGGGCACGCGATCGAGCACGTCGAGCGGTACCGCTGGCGGCATGGCGCCGCTGTCTCGGTCGGCATGGTCTTCGCCGCCGAGCTGGCCCGCCTCGCCGGCCGTCTCGGCGACGACGTCGTGGACCGCCACCGGTCCGTCCTGACGGCGCTCGGCCTTCCGGCCACCTACCGAGGGGACCGCTGGGACCAGCTGCTCACCGCGATGCGCCGGGACAAGAAGACCCGTGGGGACCGCTTGCGGTTCGTCGTGCTGGAGGACATCGCCAAGCCGACGCGGCTGGAAGGCCCCGACCCGACCCTGCTCGCGGCCGCCTACGCCGAGGTCGCGGACGACGCCCCGCAGTCGACCACGATCCAGCTCTGAGCGTTCCGAGAGCGGGCGCCGTGGCTCAAGCACCACGGTCTGAAGGACGATGAAGACCGCATGACCCGATCGGAGCTCGCCGCCACGCAGATCGTCGCGGCAGCCCCCCGAGCCCTCGACCGATGGGTGACCCGGGAGCTTCGGACGCTGCACGAGAACAGGCCTGGAACCTACTCCCGGCTCGAGGGCACGTGGCGGCACCCGGAGCGAGTCGTCGTCCCGTTGGCTGCCCTGGTGTGCGCGGGCCTTGCGGCCGTCATCCCCGGCGGCGACGCGGGGCTGTTCCGCTCGGCGGGGGAGTCGCTGTTCGGCCCGGGCGCGTTCGACGTCTTCACCAACGGGGGTCTGCAGATCGGGCCGACCTACCTGCTCGCACTCGGCGGCGCGGCCACGATGCTCGACGCCATCGGCTCGCCGACGCTGACCCGGACCCTCCTGGGCGCACTGCAAGGGGGCCTCATCGTCTGGCTGGCGATGTGGACCGTACGACGGACCGGACGTCTCCTCGGCCGCGACCTTCTCGCGGGGCGCTGGGCAGTGGGCCTGGTCCTCGCTCTCGGCGGCTTCGCGGCCGAGGCGATCGCCAATGGCCATCCCGAAGAGATCCTCCTGGGTCTCCTGCTGGCGAACGCCGCCCTGTCTGCATCCCAGCGAAGGGCCGGCAACGCCGGTGCGCTGCTCGGTCTCGCAGTCTCCGTGAAGGTGTGGGCTGCCTTCGGCGTCGGCGTGCTGCTGCTGAGCCGACGCTGGAGAAGCGTGGTCATCGGAGGAGCGACCGCTGCCGCGCTCGCCGCGCTCGCCTACGGCCCCTTCCTCCTGCTGGGCACGGTGAACACGTTCCACTTCTCGTGGGGCATCGCACGCTCGTCTTCCCTGCTAGGACACCTCGGGGCGGCGTGGGGCGCCACCGACTGGCAGCTGCGGCTGGTGCAGGGGGCCGCCGCAGCCGGAGCCGGGCTCATCGCGGCAAGGCGAAGGCCCGAAGCACCCTTCGGCCCCGTGATGGCCTCGATCGCCGTGCGGCTGCTGCTGGACCCCATGCGCCTCTCGTACTACAACGGGCCCCTCGCGACGGTCGCGCTCGTCTGGCTCTGGACGTTCGCGCCTCCGCGTCTGGCGCGGCTCCGCCTCGCGGCCACGCTCGCCGCCCCGAGCCTCGTGCTACTGCCCTACCTCATCAGCCCGCCGCTCACGTGGTGGGCAGGCACGGGGCTCCTGCTCGCGCTGCTCGGTGTCGTGGCAACCGTCGGACATGGTGACAAACGGCCAGCTGCGGAGGTTCGACCCGCATGACGACCGGGCTGATCGTCCGGTTCCGGACGGAGCTCGCCCAGCAGCGTGAGGGCGGCTCCCGTCTGACGCGGCTCGTCGTGCACACCCTCGAGAGCCCGGGCATCCTGCTGCTCGCAGCCGCGGCGGCCGTCGGGGTCACCGGCGCGCTCCTGCGCCAGGACGGGGACCAGGTCCGGTTTCGCGCGGCGGGCCTCGGCATGATCGGTCCGGGGTTCCTGCACGTCTTCAGCGACAGCTGGCTCCAGATCGGCCCGCTGTACCTCCTGGGCCTTGGGCTGGTTGCACGGCTCGGAGCGCTCGTGCACCTGTCGGCCACGACCGTCGGCGCCCTGTCGGGCGCGCTTCAGGCCGTCCTGTGCACCACCGTGGCCCTGGCTGCTACCCGTGCAGCAGCACGCGCTACCGGTACCTCGGTCGCCGTCGCCCAATGGGCCGTGGGAGGCGTCGTCGTCTTCGGTGGTCTGCTCGGTGACGGAGTGGTGGCCGGGCACCCGGAAGAGCTGATCCTCGGGTTCATGCTGGCGCTGGCGGCAGCCCAAGCCGTCAGTGGCCGTACCGGCCGCGCCACGCTCCTCGTCGTCCTCGCCTCGGGTGTGAAGCAGTGGGCCGTGACCACCGGAGGGATCCTCCTCGCATCCGATCGACGGCGCTCGGCATTGATGTGGTCGGCGGCGTGCATCGCTGGCGTGGCCGCTGTCTACGCGCCGTTCAGCCTGTGGGGAGACGCGCACACCCTCTCGATGTCCTGGTCGTTTCCCCGGGGCAGCTGGCTCGATGCCCTCCCTGTCTCCCACGACGGCTGGACCTTCCGTGCCCTCCAGGGCGGAATCGCCGGGGTCGCGGGTGTAGCGGTCGGTCTGCGACGCCGCGGCTCACCCTTCGCCCCGGCGATCGTCGCCATCGCCGCGCGGCTCTTGCTGGACCCGCTCCGGCTGACGTACTACTGGGGCGCCCTCGTGGCTGTCACCCTCACCTGGGCGTGGACCTCATCGGCGCATGCGGTCCGAAGGTCCAGGGTGCCCCTGACGCTCGCCGCACTAGCTCTGACCTGGTGCGATCTCGTTCCCTACGGGCCCTGGTGGCACGGTGAAACGGTCGGGGCCATCGCCCTGATCGGGTTCGTCGTCGTCGCCGATCGACCGCCGTCGCCGGCTCCGAACCAGACCACCCCGCAGCACGGGATCCCGTCGGGGGAGCACGCCACCGACGGGATCCAGGACAGGCCTCGCGCTGACGTCGCCGTCTCGGTCCTTCCTGAGGGCTAGCCAGCACCCTGCCCTCACAAGCGGATCACACCCTTCGCGGGTGCTCCCGGTACCAGTCCCGCCAGATGATCCGGTGCACGGGGATCCACCGCGGGATCGACCGCAGGCCCGGGATGAACGGCAGGAGCAGCAGCCCCAGCGTCAGCAGCATCATCAGGCCCCAGACCAGGGCGTCCGCGTTGTCCGAGGTCGAGAACGGCGGCACCTGGTACCAGAACGTGTAGAGCCACATCCACGGCTGACCGGGGTAGTTGCCCGTCTCGTTCATCATGCCCCACTGGTCGCCGCCGAGCTGCCGGGCACGGGCCTGGTCCTCGATGTACGCACCGTCGGAGAGCAGCAGCAGCGATCGCGTCTGGTCGATGCCGTAGAAGTTGCCCGAGGACGTCAGCGCACCCTCGAGGCCGCCGGTCTGCGCCAGCGTGAGGAACGCCGCGGAGATCGTCGGCACCGGTCCGTAGTCGCCGTCGGCCACCTGCTTCGGGTCGCCGTCCGGCGCCTTAGACAGCGCGTCGCTGTAGGCGGAGGCCCACTTGTTCTGCTGGTCCGCGGTCGCACCGTTCCAGGTCCCGAGCGCCGTCGTCAGGTCCGCGTTCCCGGTGACCTTCGACAGCGGCGTGAGCACGAGGTCGTTCGCCGAGTCGACGGGGATCCGCACGCCGGCCCACTTCTGCAGCTTCAGCGGACCGAGGGACTGGCCGTCGCCGGCCGTGTTGTAGGGCGGTCCGTACGAGGCGCTGGTCGTGGTGCCGGCGAGCTCGCCGGCGGCTGTCGCGACGACGTCGTTCGGTGCCTTGGCGGCCCAGTCCGCCATGGTGATCGCCTTCTCGTCGGGCGAGGAGAAGACCGCGGCCAGGATGACGGTGAGCAGCGCGACGACGACGAAGGCGACGACGAACTCCTTCACCAGGTCGTACGGCCGCGTGGCGAAGTCGTGGGAGTCCGGCGTGCCGTGCCTGGGGGAGCGGTTGGTCGCGCGGGTGGCGGTTGCCGTGCTCATCGTGCGTCCTCCTCGTCGGCGTCGATCGGCGGGACGATCCCGTGCCGGCGCACCAGGACCACGTGCAGCAGCACGATCACGCCCAGCACGAGCGGCAGGAGCGCCACGTGCCACAGCAGCATCTGGCCGGGGTTCAGCACGTTGAAGAACGCGCCGATGCCGACGGAGTTCAGGCCGTCCTTCGCCTGACCGCTGATCCACTGGGAGTCGAAGTTCGTCTGCGACAGGTAGCCCGTGAAGGCCGTCCCGATCGACCCGAGGAACGCGAGCACGCCCGTCATCCACGTCAGGGCGCGCTTCCCTCGCCAGGCGGCCATCCAGAACTTGCCCCACAGGTGGATCACCATGAAGGCGAAGAACAGCTCGACGCTCCACAGGTGCAGCGAGTTGACGAAGTGCCCGGTGCTGGAGACGTGCCACCAGGTGGCCCCGCCGATGGCGAGGATGACCCCGGAGCCGATCACCACGATGAGTGCGGCCAGCGTCAGCACGCCGAACACGTAGATCCACGAGGACATGTACGCCGGCTGCCGGTCGGGGAGCACCTGACCCTCGGGCACCACCCGGGAGAGCCGGTTCCGGGTGCGGGCCGTCCAGCTGGTCGACGGCGTTCCCGTCGGCGAACCACCGGCCTGCGTGGCGGTCATGAGTCGCGGTCCGAGCGTCCGCGGTGCCGGCCCGGGAAGGGCAGCACGAGGGCCAGGACGAAGACCACGACCATCAGCCCGATGATCGCGGCATTGGTGACGGAGATCTGGATCACTCCAGCGCTGATATAGCGCCCGGCAGGATCGGCAAGCACGAACGCGCGACTCATAGGTCACCCCTCGGGCCGACGGTCCACCGCCGGAACCAGCGATGGCACCGCGTCTTTCCTGGTCAGGGTAGCCCTGAGGGACCTTGGACCCTAGGTCCAAGGTCCGCATCTTCGCGACTTTGACGCGTCCTTAACACCTGGGAACACCCTCAGAGCAATCGGTGAGAAAACTGTGCGCCGGACTTCCGAGGGGCCGAATTCCCACGCGATGTCGGCGTGGCTCCGGACGCGGGCTGCAGTCGCCTGCGCCGGCCCGCGGGCGCCCGCCGCTACCCTGACGGCCGTGACCACCGTCCTCGTGCTCAACGGCCCCAACCTCGGACGGCTCGGCGTCCGCGAGCCGGAGGTGTACGGCTCGGCCACGCTCGCCGACCTCGTCGCCGCGGCGGCCGGCTGGGGCGCAGAACTGGGTCTCGACGTCGACGTGCGGCAGACCGACGACGAGGCGGAGCTCGTCGGATGGCTGCACGCCGCAGTCGACGCGCGTGCGCACGTCGTGCTGAACCCCGCCGCGTTCACCCACTACTCCTACGCCCTGCGCGACGCGGCGGCCCAGGTGACCGAGGCGGGCCTCCTGCTGGTCGAGGTGCACCTGTCCAACCCGCTCGCCCGCGAGGCGTTCCGGCACCTGTCGGTGATCGGCCCGATCGCCACCGGGACGGTCGCGGGCTTCGGCTTCGACTCGTACCGCCTCGCCCTCTCGGCGATCGCCGCCCGGCTGTAGACGACCCACAAGAGCTCAGGCTTGTTGCACTGCCAACAAGGTGAGAACCTTGTCCCATGTTCGTGGTGACAGCCGACCAGCGGGGGAGCCGTCGCTCGACCGACCAGGTCCCCGCCCTGCTCTCCGGTCTGCCGGAGCTGAGCGGGATGCTCCTGCCCTTCGAGCGCACGGTCGGCGACGAGGTCCAGGCGGTCTTCGACGACCCGGGATCCGTGGTCGAGGTCGCCCTGCACCTGCTGCGCCTCGGCGGCTGGAGCGTCGGCATCGGGGCTGGTCCGGTGCTGGAGCCGCTGCCGGCGAGCACGCGGGAGGCGTCGGGACCCGCCTTCATCGCCGCGCGTGAGGCGGTGGACGCCGCGAAGAACCGGGGCCGTGCGGTGCCGGTGGCGGTACGCGGCGCCGGACCGGTGGCCGCGCGGGACGCCGAGGCCGTGCTGACGCTGATCGGCAGCGTGCTCGCACGCCGGTCACCCGCAGGCTGGGCCGCGGTGGACGCTGCCCGCGATGCGCTGGGACGCACCCGTGCGGACGGCGCCGTCCAGCAGCGCGCCGCGGAGCGCCTCGGGATCAGCCAGCAGGCGGTCAGCCAGCGACTGCGCGCCGCGCAGTGGGCCGAGGAGCGCGCGGCCCGGCCGGCAGCGGCTCGGCTGCTCGCGGCCGCCGGCCTGCCCGAACCGGTGGACCGAGCCCTCGGCGCGGACGGTTGACCGGGTCCGCGCGGGCCGCCAGGGTCGAGCACAGCTCCCACGCCCGGCGGAAGGCCACAGCCACAGGGCCACAGCCCCACAGCCAGGAGGTCCGATGAACCCCGCGCTCGTCGCGCTCGTCGTCGTCCTCGCCCTCGCCGTGTCGACCGCCGGTGGCTGGGCCGTCACCCGTCTGGTGCTGCACCTGGCCAGCCGCTCGTCCGACGCGGGGGAGCCGCTCAGCGGCCCCGACGGCGCCGTCCTGCTGCGCGGCAAGCTCGTCGAGAGCGACGGTCCGGACGGTGCCCGAGCGCAGGCGGTGCTGCGCGGCGGCACCTGGGTGGGACTGCTCGAGCGGCTCGCCACCACGGGGGCGCTGATCGTGGGGGAGCCGACCGCGGTCGCGGTGGTCGTGGCGGTCAAGGGCCTCGGCCGCTACCCGGAGCTGCGGGAGAACCCCGGCGCCTCGGAGCGGTTCGTCATCGGCACGTTCGCGTCGCTGCTGTGGGCCGCGTCGATCGGGCTGCTCGCACGGTGGCTGCTGGCGCGGTGAACGCCGCACGGTACGATGGTCGGCGGCCTGCGGCCCGGACCGCGGCGCATCCCACGTCCCCCCACGGGTCCTCCCGACGCGGTGAGGGACGCGACGTGCCTGCACCAGCCGCCCTCAGCACCCTCTCTCGACAGGAAGCGACACCGTGGCGACCACCAACGACCTGAAGAACGGCCTCGTGCTCCGCATCGACGGCCAGCTGTGGACCGTGGTGGAGTTCCAGCACGTCAAGCCGGGCAAGGGCGGCGCCTTCGTGCGCACCAAGCTGAAGAACGTGCTGTCCGGCAAGGTGGTCGACCGCACGTTCAACGCGGGCCTGAAGGTGGAGACGGCCAACGTCGACAAGCGCGACATGCAGTACCTGTACAAGGACGGCTCGGACTACGTGTTCATGGACGCCTCCACGTACGACCAGCTGCACGTCCCCGAGGAGACCGTCGGCGACGCCGCGCACTTCCTGCTCGAGAACCAGAACGCCCTGGTCGCCACCAACGAGGGCATCCCGCTCTACGTCGAGCTGCCGCCGTCGGTCGTCCTCGAGATCACGTACACCGAGCCGGGCCTCCAGGGCGACCGCTCGTCGGCCGGCACCAAGCCCGCAACCCTCGAGACCGGCTACGAGATCCAGGTGCCGCTGTTCCTCGAGACGAACACCAAGGTGAAGGTGGACACCCGTGACGGGAGCTACCTCGGCCGCGTGAACGACTGAGGTGGCAGCCCGCACCAAGGCTCGCAAGCGCGCGCTCGACGTCCTCTTCGAGGCCGAGCAGCGCGGCATCCCGCCGCTGACGCTGCTCGCGGAGCGCCTCGCGCACCCGGGCGCGCAGTCGGCGGTGCCGGAGTACGCCGTGGAGATCGTCGAGGGCGTCGCGGCGCACCTGGAGCGGATCGACGAGGTGCTGGCCACGCACTCCCACGGCTGGACCGTCGACCGCATGCCGGCCGTGGACCGCCAGCTGCTGCGGATCGGTACCTGGGAGGTCCTCTACAACGACGACGTCCCGGACGCCGTCGCGGTGGACGAGGCCGTCAGCCTCGCCTCGGACCTGTCGACGGACGAGTCGCCCGCCTTCGTGAACGGCCTGCTCGGCCGCATCGTCGACCTCAAGCCGACGCTCCTCGCCTGAGGCGGCGGGACCCCGGCGTCTCGCCCCTCAGCGCGCCGACGGGCGCACCGACGAGGAGAGGTTAGGCTCCGCACCTGACAGACATCCTTTAAGGCCCGTCCAGAGAGGCGGGGAAGGGGGTCGCCAGATGAGCTCTGGCATGCGTGCACCCGGTGCACAGACCGGCGGGTCCGAGGTGCTCGGCGCGGCCGAGATCACGCGGGCACTGACCCGCATCGCGCACGAGATCCTCGAGCGCAACCGGGGAGCCGACGACCTGGTCGTCCTGGGCATCCCCACCCGCGGGCTCCCGCTCGCGCAGCGGCTCGTGGACCGTCTGGCCAAGGTCGAGCCCGGCGTCGACGCCGACGCCATCGGCGGCAGCCTGGACGTGACGATGTACCGCGACGACCTGTCGCACCAGCCCACGCGCACCATCGGCGCGACGCACCTGCCGGCGGGCGGCATCGACGGCAAGGTCGTGGTGCTGGTGGACGACGTGCTGTACTCCGGCCGCACCATCCGGGCGGCCCTCGACGCGATCAGCGACCTCGGCCGGCCGCGCGCGGTCCAGCTGGCGGTGCTGGTCGACCGCGGGCACCGCGAGCTGCCGATCCGGGCCGACTACGTGGGCAAGAACCTGCCGACGGCGGCGGGGGAGCGCGTCCGGGTCGTGCTCGCCGAGACCGACGGCCGCGACGCCGTGCTGATCGAGGCACCGCCCGGTGGCGGAGGCCAGGCGGGGGTCGTGCGCGACGACACGACCGAGGTGACCCGATGAGGCACCTGCTCTCGGCCGCCGACCTGTCCCGGGACGAGGCGGTGCTGATCCTGGACACCGCGGCGCAGATGGCCGCGACCCAGTCCCGGCAGATCAAGAAGCTGCCGACCCTGCGCGGTCGCACGGTGATCAACCTGTTCTTCGAGGACAGCACCCGCACCCGCATCTCGTTCGAGACCGCCGCGAAGCGGCTCTCGGCGGACGTGATCAACTTCTCGGCCAAGGGGTCGAGCGTGTCCAAGGGCGAGTCCCTGAAGGACACCGCCCTCACGCTGCAGGCGATGGGCGCCGACGCCGTCGTGATCCGGCACCAGGCCTCCGGGGCGCCGCACACGCTGGCGACCGCCGGCTGGACGGACTGCGCGGTGGTGAACGCGGGCGACGGCACGCACCAGCACCCGACGCAGGCGCTGCTGGACGCGTACACCGTGCGGCGGCACCTGGTCGGTGCGGGCGGGACGCAGGACGTGACCGGCCGGGACCTCGCGGGCCTGCACGTGGCGATCGTCGGCGACGTGCTGCACAGCCGGGTGGCCAGGTCGAACGTGCAGCTGCTGCACACGCTCGGCGCACGCGTGACGCTGGTCGCGCCGCCCACCCTGGTGCCGGTCGGCGTGCAGACGTGGCCGTGCGACGTCTCGTACCACCTGGACGAGGTGCTGGCGCAGGGTCCCGACGCGGTGATGATGCTGCGGGTGCAGCGGGAGCGCATGTCGAGCGCCGGCGGCGGGTTCTTCCCGAGCGCGCTCGAGTACACCCGCGGGTACGGTCTGGACGCGCGGCGTCTCGCCGGCCTGCCCGATCACGCGATCGTCATGCACCCCGGACCGATGAACCGCGGGCTCGAGATCTCGGCCGACGCGGCGGACAGCCCGCGGTCCGTGGTCGTCGAGCAGGTGGCCAACGGCGTCGCGGTGCGGATGGCGGTGCTGTACCTGCTGCTGTCGGGCACGGGCCCGGCGGCGAGCGCTGCCGACGAGGTCAACGAGGAGTCCGGTACGCCGGAGAAGGTGGGGACGGGCGCATGAGCCGGCTGCTGCGAGGGGCGTCGCTGCTCGGCGCCGGGGCGACGGACGTGCTCGTCGACGAGGGCCGCATCGTCGCCCTCGGGACGGATGCCCGGGACGCCCGCGCCGAGGTGGTCGACGCAGACGGTCTGGTGCTGCTTCCCGGGCTGGTCGACCTGCACACCCACCTGCGCGAGCCCGGCCGGGAGGACGCCGAGACGGTCGCCTCCGGGACGCGGGCCGCGGCACTCGGCGGGTTCACCGCGGTGCACGCGATGGCGAACACCTCACCGGTCGCCGACACCGCCGGCGTCGTCGAGCAGGTGTGGCGGCTCGGCCGGGACGCCGGCTGGGTGGACGTGCACCCCGTCGGCGCGGTCACCGTCGGCCTCGGTGGCGAGCGGCTGGCCGAGCTCGGGGCGATGGCATCCTCCGCCGCGCGCGTGCGGGTGTTCTCCGACGACGGGAAGTGCGTCCACGACCCGGTGCTGATGCGCCGGGCGCTGGAGTACGTCAAGGCGTTCGACGGTGTCATCGCGCAGCACGCCCAGGAGCCGCGGCTGACCGAGAACGCCCAGATGCACGAGGGCGTCGTGTCCGCCGAGCTCGGTCTGGCCGGCTGGCCCGCCGTGGCCGAGGAGGCGATCATCGCCCGCGACGTGCTGCTCGCCGAGCACGTCGGCTCGCGGCTGCACGTGTGCCACGTCTCGACGGCCGGGTCGGTGGAGATCATCCGCTGGGCCAAGGCGCGGAGGATCGCCGTGACGGCCGAGGTCACGCCGCACCACCTCGCCCTGTCCGACGAGCTGGCCCGCGGCTACGACCCCGTGTTCAAGGTGAACCCGCCGCTGCGGACGGCCGAGGACCTCGAGGCCGTTCGAGCCGCGCTGGCCGACGGCACGATCGACATCGTCGCCACGGACCACGCGCCGCACACCCGCGAGGACAAGGACTGCGAGTGGGCCGCTGCCGCGTTCGGCATGACGGGCCTGGAGACGGCGCTCTCGGTGGTGCAGGCGACGATGGTCGACACCGGGCGCCTCGGCTGGTCCGACGTCGCGCGGGTGCTGTCGTCGACCCCCGCGCTGATCGGTCGGGTGGCCGACCAGGGGCGCCCGATCGCCGTCGGCGAACCAGCGAACCTCGTGCTCGTCGACCCGACGGCGCGGGTCCTGGTCGATCCGGCAGCGCAGGCGACCCAGGCGACCAACAGCCCGTTCCGTGGCCGGGAGCTGCCAGGCCGCGTGGTCGCGACGTTCCTGCGCGGGCGGCCGACCGTGCTCGACGGCCGACCCTGCGACGAGTCGGTGGAGGTGCACGCCTGATGCCCACCTGGCTGTCCGTCACGATCCTGGTGGCGCTGCTGGCGCTGGCCTACTGGGCGATGCGCCAGGGCTGGCGACGTCGCGAGCGGCGGTCCGAGGCCACCGTGCCCGCGGTGCCGGGCGCCCCGGCCGACCTCGGCACCCCCCGCACCGAGCCGCTGGAGGCGGTCTACGTCTCCTCGACCACGGCGGGCGACTGGCTCGACCGCGTGAACGCACACGACCTCGGCGTGCGCAGCGCCGCCCAGGTGCAGGTGTTCGACGCCGGCGTCCTGGTGCGCCGCACCGGCGCGGCGGACGTGTTCGTGCCGGCTGCGCAGGTGCGCGGCGTGGGCACCGCGTCCGGCATGGCCGGCAAGTTCATGGGTCGCGACGGCCTCGTCGTGCTCACCTGGGCGCCCGACGCAGCGCCGGAGGCCGGGCCGCTGCTCGACACCGGGCTGCTGGTGCGCCACCGTGCCGACCGGCCACGCCTCGTGGACGCCGTCCGCACCCTCGTCCCCACCACCGCCGGAGGTACCGCATGACCACCGCCGTGCTCGTCCTGGAGGACGGCCGCACCTTCACCGGCCAGGCGTACGGCGCCACCGGCCGCACGCTGGGCGAGATCGTCTTCGCCACCGCGATGACGGGGTACCAGGAGACGCTGACCGACCCGTCGTACCACCGGCAGATCGTCGTGATGACCGCACCGCACATCGGCAACACGGGCGTGAACGACGAGGATCCCGAGTCGACCCGCATCTGGGTGGCCGGGTACGTCGTCCGTGACCCCGCCCGCCGGTCGTCGAGCTGGCGCGCGCGGCGCACGCTCGACGAGGAGCTCGAGGCGCAGGGGATCGTCGGGATCAGCGGCATCGACACGCGCGCCCTGACCCGGCACCTGCGGGAGCGCGGCGTGATGCGCGCCGGCATCTTCTCCGGTGACGCCCTGCTCACCTCCGGCGTGCGCCGCCCGGACGACGAGCTGCTCGACGAGGTCCTGGACGCGCCCCCCATGGCGGGCGCGGACCTGGCGGGGGAGGTGTCCACCAGCGAGCCGTACGTCGTGCCGGCCCTGGGCCCCGACGGCGAGCCGCTGGACGTCCCCCGCGCGCGCGTCGCGGCGGTCGACCTCGGCATCAAGGCGATGACCCCGCACCGGATGGCCGAGCGGGGGATCGAGGTGCACGTGCTGCCGAGCACCTCGACCATCGACGACGTGCTCGCGGTCCACCCCGACGGCGTCTTCTTCTCCAACGGGCCCGGCGACCCCGGTGCCGCCGTCCACGAGGTCGACCTGCTGCGGGAGGTGCTCGACCGGCGGATCCCGTTCTTCGGCATCTGCTACGGCAACCAGATCCTGGGCCGGGCGCTGGGCTTCGGCACCTACAAGCTCGGGTACGGCCACCGCGGCGTGAACCAGCCGGTGATGGACCGCGCCACCGGCAAGGTGGAGATCACGGCGCACAACCACGGCTTCGCGGTGGGCGCGCCGCTCGACGGCCCGACGCCGGCGCCGTACGAGGACGGCCGCTACGGCCAGGTGGTCGTCTCCCACGTCGACCTCAACGACGACGTGGTCGAGGGCCTCGCGGCGCTCGACCTGCCGGCCTTCAGCGTCCAGTACCACCCGGAGGCCGCCGCAGGCCCGCACGACGCCGCCTACCTGTTCGACCGGTTCGCCGCGCTGATGGCCGACCCCGGACTGGGAGGCGCGGGCGCTGCCCGCCCGGACGCCCAGCCCACCACCGCGACCGACGAGGAAGGTGCCGCCTGATGCCGCGCCGCGAGGACATCCACAGCGTCCTGGTGATCGGCTCCGGGCCGATCGTCATCGGTCAGGCCGCCGAGTTCGACTACTCCGGCACCCAGGCGTGCCGCGTGCTGCGCGCCGAGGGGCTGCGCGTCATCCTGGTCAACTCGAACCCGGCGACGATCATGACCGACCCGGAGTTCGCCGACGCCACCTACGTCGAGCCGATCACCACCGAGGTGCTCACCTCGATCATCGCCAAGGAGCGTCCCGACGCCCTGCTGCCGACCCTCGGCGGCCAGACGGCCCTCAACGCAGCCGTCGCGCTGTCCGAGGCCGGCGTGCTGGACGAGTACGGGGTCGAGCTGATCGGCGCCAACATCGCCGCGATCCAGAAGGGCGAGGACCGCGAGCAGTTCAAGCAGGTCGTCGAGGTGTGCGGCGGCGAGTCCGCACGGTCGGTGATCGCCCACTCGCTGGACGACGCGCTGGCCGCGGTCGACGTGCTCGGCTACCCGATGGTGGTCCGTCCCTCCTTCACGATGGGCGGCCTGGGGTCGGGCATCGCCTACGACGAGGCCGACCTGCGCCGCATCGTCGGCCAGGGCCTGCACTACTCGCCGTCCACCGAGGTGCTCCTCGAGGAGTCGATCCTCGGCTGGAAGGAGTACGAGCTCGAGCTGATGCGGGACAAGCACGACAACGTCGTGGTGGTCTGCTCGATCGAGAACGTGGACCCGGTCGGCGTGCACACCGGCGACTCGGTGACCGTCGCCCCCGCGCTGACCCTGACCGACCGCGAGTACCAGCGGATGCGGGACATCGGCATCGCCGTGATCCGCGAGGTCGGCGTCGACACCGGCGGCTGCAACATCCAGTTCGCGGTGGACCCGGAGACCGGCCGGATCATCGTCATCGAGATGAACCCGCGGGTGTCGCGGTCGTCGGCCCTCGCCTCGAAGGCGACCGGCTTCCCGATCGCCAAGATCGCCGCGCGCCTCGCCGTGGGCTACACGCTCGACGAGATCCCTAACGACATCACGGGGTCGACGCCGGCCAGCTTCGAGCCGACCCTCGACTACGTCGTGGTCAAGGTCCCGCGCTTCGCCTTCGAGAAGTTCCCGGCGGCCGACCCGACGCTCACGACCACCATGAAGTCCGTCGGCGAGGCGATGGCCCTCGGCCGCAACTTCACCGAGGCGCTGGGCAAGGCGCTGCGGTCGCTGGACAAGAAGGGCGCGACGTTCCACTGGGACGGCGAACCGGCGTCCGGTGCGGAGCTGGACGCCCTCGTCGAGTCCATCGCCCGGCCGACCGAGCGCCGGCTGGTCGACGTCCAGCAGGTGCTGCGCGCGGGCGTCTCGCTGGAGACGGTGTACGAGCGGACCAGGATCGACCCGTGGTTCCTCGACCAGCTGCAGCTGGTCAACGAGGTCGCCGCCGAGGTCGCCGCCGCGCCGGCCCTCACGCGTGAGGTCCTGGCCCGCGCCAAGCGCCACGGCCTGTCGGACGCCCAGGTGGCGGTCCTGAGGGGGAGCAGCGAGGACAGCGTGCGGCACACGCGCTGGGCGCTCGGCGTCCGACCGGTCTACAAGACCGTCGACACCTGTGCGGCCGAGTTCGCCGCCCGCACGCCCTACCACTACTCGGCGTACGACGAGGAGACCGAGGTGGCGCCGCGAGAGCGGCCAGCCGTCCTGATCCTCGGGTCCGGGCCCAACCGGATCGGGCAGGGCATCGAGTTCGACTACTCCTGCGTCCACGCCGCGCTCGCTCTCAAGGGCGAGTTCGAGACCGTGATGGTCAACTGCAACCCCGAGACGGTGTCCACCGACTACGACACCTCGAACCGGCTGTACTTCGAGCCGCTGACGTTCGAGGACGTGCTCGAGGTGTACGAGGCCGAGCGCGCGGCCGGTCCGGTCGCCGGCCTGATCGTCACGCTGGGCGGCCAGACCCCGCTGTCGCTCGCGCAGCGGCTGTTCGACGCCGGCCTGCCGATCCTCGGCACCCCGCCGGACGCCATCGACGCGGCCGAGGACCGCGGCGAGTTCGGCCAGGTGCTCGCCGCCGCCGGCCTGCCGGCACCGGCCTTCGGCACCGCGACGACGCTGGCGCAGGCGCGCGAGACCGCCGCGAGCATCGGCTTCCCGGTGCTCGTCCGCCCCTCCTACGTGCTCGGCGGGCGCGGCATGGAGATCGTGTACGACGAGGCGCAGCTGACGGAGTACGTCGAGCGCGCCCTGGCGGACGCGACCGTGTCCAACCGGGGCGTGCTCCCGCCGCTGCTGATCGACCGGTTCCTCGACGACGCGATCGAGATCGACGTCGACGCGCTGTACGACGGCGAGGAGCTGTACCTCGGCGGCGTGATGGAGCACATCGAGGAGGCCGGCATCCACTCCGGCGACTCGGCGTGCGCGCTGCCGCCGGTGACGCTGTCCGCCACCGAGCTCGAGCGGATCCGCACCTCCACCGAGGCGATCGCCCGCGGGGTGGGCGTCCGCGGCCTGCTCAACATCCAGTTCGCGCTGGTGTCCGACGTGCTCTACGTCCTCGAGGCGAACCCGCGGGCGTCGCGCACGGCGCCCTTCGTCTCCAAGGCGACCGGCGTCTCGCTCGCCAAGGCCGCCGCCCTGATCATGGTCGGCCGGTCGATCGCCGAGCTGCGGGAGGCGGGGGTCCTGCCCGCTGAGGACGCGAGCGTGCTGGACCTCGCGGCGCCGATCGCGGTCAAGGAGGCGGTGCTGCCCTTCAAGCGGTTCCGCACGCTCGACGGCCACGCGGTGGACACCGTGCTGGGCCCGGAGATGCGGTCGACCGGCGAGGTGATGGGCTTCGACGCCGACTTCCCGACGGCGTTCGCCAAGTCGCAGCAGGCGTCGTTCGGCGGCCTGCCGACCTCGGGCACCGTGTTCATCTCCGTGGCCGACCGCGACAAGCGTGCGATCGTGCTGCCGGTGAAGCGGCTGTCCCAGCTCGGCTTCGAGATCCTCGCCACCGACGGCACCGCCGTGGTGCTGCACCGGTCCGGGATCGACTCGCGGCTGGTGCGCAAGCAGTCCGCCGGCCGCGGACCCGGTGGCGAGCCGACGATCGTCGACCTGATCGGCGACGGGCAGGTCGACATGGTGATCAACACCCCGTCCGGTCAGGGCGCCCGTGCGGACGGCTACGAGATCCGCGCCGCGACCACGGCGGCCGACAAGGCGATCATCACGACCGTGCAGCAGCTCGGGGCCGCCGTCCAGGCGATCGAGGCGGTCCGCTCGGGTCCCTTCGCGGTCACCAGCCTCCAGGAGCACGACGCGCGCACCCGGGCCCGTCGGGCGGCGCGAGCCGATGCCGCGGCACCACCAGCGGAGGAGACCTCGGGCGAGCGGGTGGCGGCGCTGTGACGCCGACCTTCGGCAGCCGTCTCGCCGCTGCGCGGGGCGCCCTCGGCCCGCTCTGCGTCGGCATCGACCCGCACCCCTCGCTGCTCCAGCAGTGGGGTCTGGCGGACGACGTCGACGGGCTGCGGCGGTTCGCCCTGACCGTCGTCGAGGCGGTCGCCGGCGTCGTGCCGGCGATCAAGCCGCAGTCGGCGTTCTTCGAGCGGCACGGCTCCCGCGGTGTCGCCGTCCTCGAGGAGGTGGTGGCGGCGGGGCGGTCGGCCGGGACGCTGGTGGTCGTCGACGCGAAGCGCGGCGACATCGGCTCGACGATGGACGCCTACGCAGATGCCTACCTGCGCGACGGCGCGTCGCTGGCCGGCGACGCCCTGACGGTCTCGCCGTACCTCGGCTTCGGTTCGTTGCGCCCCGCCGTCGAGCTCGCCGCGGCGACCGGCCGCGGCCTGTTCGTGCTGGCCCTCACGTCGAACCCCGAGGGCGCCTCGGTCCAGCACGCTCGCGCAGCGGACGGCCGGTCGGTCGCGGCCCAGGTCGCCCACGAGGCGGCACTGCTCAACGCGGCCGAGCTCGCGAGCACGGGCGGCACGCTGGGATCCGTCGGCCTCGTCGTCGGCGCGACGATCGGAGACGCGGCCGCGCGCCTGGGTCTCGACCTCGCGGCCGTGCGCGGTCCCTTGCTCGCACCCGGCGTCGGCGCCCAGGGCGCCGGACCGGCCGAGCTCACGGCAGTGTTCGGCGACGCACGATCGGCCGTGCTCGCGTCGTCGTCGCGGGGCGTGCTGTCGGCCGGTCCGACGGTCGACGGGCTCCGCGGCGCCGCGCAGCGCGCCCGTGACGAGGCCGCTGCCGCCCTCGGCTGAGGCCGCCACGCGCCCGTCTCGGAGGAGCGCCGGCAGCTGCCCAGGACGGTCCGGGCACGGCATCGATGCAGGTGAAAGCCTGCACAAGGCCGCGTCACGTTTGCCGAGTGCCCAGGTGGTCGCTAGGTTCGATCTCGATCCTGCAGCCCACGAGGATCCCGGCCCACTGACGAGAAGGTGACGCGCGTGGCTCTCCCTCCGCTGACTCCAGAACAGCGTGCAGCAGCACTCGAGAAGGCCGCCGCCGCCCGGCAGGCCCGCGCCGAGGTGAAGAACCGACTGAAGTACTCCCAGGGCTCCCTGTCCGAGGTGATCGAGCAGGGTCAGCAGGACGAGACCATCGGCAAGCTCAAGGTGATCTCCCTGCTCGAGTCCCTGCCTGGCGTGGGCAAGGTCAAGGCCCGTGCCATCATGTCCGACATCGGCATCTCCGAGACGCGGCGCGTGCGCGGGCTCGGTCCGCACCAGGTGAAGGCGCTCGTCGACCGCTTCGGGTGATCCCTCGCGGCCCGGTCGGCGGGCCGGGCCGCACCCCACCCGCAAGGAGCACCGCCCACCCATGACGACCACGCCCGCCCGGTTGACGGTGCTCGCAGGACCCACGGCCGTCGGCAAGGGCACGGTGTCGGCCGACGTCCGTGCGCGGTACCCCCAGGTCTGGCTCTCGGTCTCGGCGACGACGCGGTCACCGCGTCCCGGCGAGGTCGACGGGGTGCACTACCGGTTCGTGTCCGAGGCGGAGTTCGACCGCATGGTGGCGGCCGGCGAGCTCCTCGAGTGGGCGGTGGTGCACGGTCGGCACCGCTACGGCACGCCGCGCGGACCGGTGGAGGAGCGCCTGGCGGCGGGAGAGCCGGTGCTGCTGGAGATCGACCTGCAGGGCGCGCGGCAGGTACGCGAGAGCATGCCGGAGGCGCGCTTCGTCTTCCTCGCCCCCCCGTCCTGGGACGAGCTGGTGCGACGGCTGGTGGGCCGCGGCACCGAGGACGAGGCCGAGCGAGAACGCCGGCTCGCCACCGCGCGGGTGGAGCTCGCCGCGGAACCAGAGTTCGACCACGTGATCGTCAACGACGACGTGCACCGGGCGACCGACGAGCTGCTCGCGGTGATGGGTGTGGTCACCGGCTAAGATGGCAGGCGGCTGTGCGGGCGTGCCCGCACCGAACCTCTTCTTCCCACCCACTCGTCGTCGGGAGCCCACCATGTCCGGAACCGTCGCCCACCCCACGGGTATCACCGACCCGCCGATCGACGACCTGCTGCAGCGAGCCGACTCCAAGTACGCGCTGGTGCTCTTCGCCGCCAAGCGGGCCCGCCAGATCAACGCCTACTACGGGCAGCTGAACGAGGGCCTGCTCGAGAACGTCGGCCCGCTCGTCGAGACCCGCCCGCAGGAGAAGCCGCTGTCGATCGCGATGCGCGAGATCGACAAGGGCCTGCTCACCGCTGAGCCGACCCCGCCCTCCGAGTAGCACCCACGCCCGTGCGGATCGTCCTCGGCGTCGCGGGTGGCATCGCCGCGTACAAGGCGGTGCTGCTGCTGCGGCTGCTGCGCGAGGACGGTCACGCGGTGCGGGTGGTCCCCACCCGCGCCGCGCTCGAGTTCGTCGGCCGCCCCACCTGGGAGGCGCTGTCCGGCGAACCGGTGAGCACCGAGGTCTTCGAGCACGTCGACGAGGTGGCGCACGTCCGCATCGGCCAGGAGGCCGACCTCGTCGTGGTCGCACCGGCGACGGCCGACCTCCTCGCGCGGGCGGCCGCCGGGATGGCCGACGACCTGCTGACGGCCACGCTGCTGGTCGCCCGCTGCCCGGTGCTGCTGGCGCCGGCCATGCACACCGAGATGTGGCAGCACCCGGCCACGGTCGCCAACGTCGACACACTCCGTCGACGGGGGATCCACGTGCTCGACCCCGCGTCGGGTCGCCTGACCGGGCCGGACACCGGGCCCGGCCGACTGCCGGAGCCCGAGGACATCGCCGCCGCGGCGCTGGAGCTGGTCCACGGACGCGCCGCCGACCTGGTGGGGCGACGGGTCGTCGTCTCGGCTGGGGGGACGCGCGAGCCGATCGACCCCGTGCGCTTCATCGGCAACCGTTCCTCCGGACGTCAGGGCATCGAGCTGGCTCGCGCGGCCCACGAGCGCGGCGCCCAGGTGACGCTGGTCGCGGCGAACGTGACGCTGCCGGCCCCGCCGGGCGTGCAGGTGGTCGCCGTCGAGTCCGGCGAGCAGCTGCGCGACGCGGTGCGGTCCGCGGCCAAGGACGCCGACGTCGTGGTCATGGCCGCCGCGGTGGCCGACTTCCGGCCCGTGCGCACGGCCGCCGCCAAGATCAAGAAGCAGCCGGGGGTGGGCCCCACGCCGATCGAGCTGGTCGAGACCGTCGACATCCTCGCCGAGCTGGTGCGCGAGTCGCCTCGCGAGGGGCAGGTGGTGGTCGGCTTCGCCGCCGAGACGGGGGACGAGACCGGTGACGTGCTCGAGCACGGTCGACGCAAGGCGATCCGCAAGGGTGCCGACCTGCTGGTGGTGAACGCCGTCGGCGCGGACCGGGGTTTCGCCGTCGAGCAAAACGAGGTCACGGTGCTCGACCGAACGGGCGCAGAGGTGGCGCGGGCGGGCGGCACCAAGCTCGAGGTCGCGCACACGGTCTGGGACGCCGTGCTGCCGCTGCTGTGACGCCCGGCCGCCCGGGTCCGGCGCGAGGACGCGCGGCAGGGTGACGTTCGGCGAGCCCGTAGGCTGTCGGCCGTGAGTGCGTCCGCCGCCCGGTTGTTCACGTCCGAGTCCGTCACCGAGGGGCACCCGGACAAGGTCTGCGACCAGATCTCCGACGCGATCCTCGACGCGATGCTCGCCCAGGACCCGCTGTCCCGGGTCGCGGTGGAGACGATGGTGACCACCGGTCTGGTGCACGTCGCCGGCGAGGTGACCACCGACGCCTACGTCGAGATCCCTCAGGTGATCCGCGAGGTCGTCAACGAGATCGGCTACACGTCGTCGGACATCGGCTTCGACGGCGACTCGTGCGGCGTCTCGGTGTCGATCGGCCAGCAGTCGCCGGACATCGCACAGGGTGTCGACAAGGCGCTCGAGGCCCGGCAGGACGACTCGGACCTGGACCCGCTCGACCTGCAGGGCGCCGGCGACCAGGGGCTGATGTTCGGGTACGCCTGCGACGACACCCCGTCGCTGATGCCGCTGCCGATCTGGGTGGCGCACCGGCTCGCCGAGCAGCTGGCCGCCGTCCGCAAGGCCGGCGTCGTCAAGGGTCTGCGGCCGGACGGCAAGACCCAGGTGACGATCGCCTACGAGGGCGACCGTGCCGTGCGGCTCGACACCGTCGTGGTGTCGACCCAGCACGAGCCCGACGTCAACCTCGAGACGCGGCTCGCGCCGGCCGTCTCCGAGCTCGTCGTGGCACCGGTGCTCGCCGAGCTCGACCTGGACACCACGGGCCACCGCCTCCTGGTGAACCCGACCGGGCAGTTCGTCATCGGCGGCCCCAAGGGTGACGCCGGGCTGACGGGCCGCAAGATCATCGTCGACACGTACGGCGGCTTCGCCCGGCACGGCGGTGGCGCGTTCTCCGGCAAGGACCCCTCGAAGGTCGACCGGTCCGCGGCGTACGCGATGCGCTGGGTGGCCAAGAACGTGGTCGCCGCCGGGCTGGCCCGGCGGTGCGAGGTGCAGGTGGCCTACGCGATCGGCACGGCGCACCCCGTCGGCCTGTACGTCGAGACGTTCGGCACCGGGCAGGTGCCGGTCGATCGCCTGACGGCCGCGATCCGCGACGTGTTCGACCTCCGACCGGCGGCGATCGTCCGCGACCTCGACCTGCTGCGGCCGATCTACCGGCGCACCGCCGCCTACGGGCACTTCGGTCGCGAGCTGACGGACTTCACCTGGGAGCGCACCGACCGCGTCGCGGACCTCCAGTCGGCCGTCGGCTGACCTGGGTCCCGTCCGGCCGGTCCACCGCCGGCCGCGGTGGGGCTCCGTGGGTCGTCGGTGGTGGGATGAGCGCGTGGACGTGACCGCGGCGCAGCCGACCCTGGCCGGCATGCCGCGGGTGCGGGCGCCGCGTCGCCAGCTGCCGGTCGACACCGCCGCTCACCTTCCCGTCGCGCGCGTGTGCGTGGACGTGCAGCCGGCGCACCTCGACCGCGTGTTCGAGTACCTGGTGCCTGCCACGCTCGACGAGCGGGCGGTGCCTGGTTGCCGGTTGAAGGTCCGGTTCGGCGGTCAGGACGTCGACGGCTGGCTGCTGGAGCGCACCGAGGAGGCCGAGCACGAGGGACGGCTGGTGCCGATCCGGCGGGTGGTGACGTCCGGTCCGGTGCTGACCCCCGAGCTCGCTCGCGTCGCCCGGGCAGTCGCCGACCGCTACGCCGGGACGCTGGCCGACGTGCTGCGCCTGGCGGTGCCGCCCCGCCACGCACGCGTGGAGGCCGAGATGGACGCGCTCGCACCGGCGCACGCACCGGCGGCAGCGCCGGCCGCAGCCGGGGGCGCGTGGTCGGCGTACCGAGGGGGACCGGCGTTGCTGGCGCACCTGCTGTCCGGCGGTGCACCGCGGGCGGTCTGGACGGCGCTGCCCGGACCGCAGGGGGATCGATGGCCCGACGCGGTGGCGCAGGCCGTCGCGGCCTGCGTGCTCGGGGGCCGTGGCGCGCTGGTGGTCGCGCCCGACCGTCGAGACGTCGACCGGGTGGTCGCCGCGCTGGAGCAGGTCGGGCTTCCGGTCTGGTCGTCCGCGGCAGACGGAGGCGTCGTGCGACTGACCGCCGAGGACGGTCCGGCACCGCGGTACCGAGCCTTCCTCGCCGCACTCCATGGGCGGGCTCGGGTGGTGGTCGGCACCAGGGCCTCCGCCTTCGCCCCGGTGCAGGACCTCGGCCTGGTGGTCTGCTGGGACGACGGCGACCCGCTGCACGCGGAGCCCAGAGCGCCGTACCCGCACGTGCGGGAGGTGCTGACGCTCCGCGCCGAGGCCGCCGGCGCCGCCGCGCTCTTCGGCGGACACGGCCGGTCGGTCGAGGCGCAGGCCCTCGTCGAGCGCGGTTGGGCCGCCTCCGTGACGGCCGACCGCGCCGTGCTGCGCGCGCGCACACCGCGGGTCCGGGCACTGACGTCGGTCGAGCTCGCCCGCGAGGGAGCGGCCGCCGCGGCCCGGCTGCCCGCACCCGCCTTCGCCGCCATCCGCTCCGCCCTCGAGCGGGGCCCGGTGCTGGTGCAGGTGCCGCGGGCGGGGTACCTACCGGCTGTCGCCTGCACCCGCTGCCGTGCGACCGCCCGGTGCGCCGTCTGCACCGGACCCCTCGGTCTGACCGGGCCGGACGCCGTACCCGCCTGCCGCTGGTGCGGCCGGCTCGCCACCGCCTGGCGCTGCTCGACGTGCGGCAACGACGGCCTCCGATCGGTCCGTGTCGGCTCCGAGCGCACCGCCGAGGAGATCGGCAGGGCGTTCCCCGGGGCCGCCGTCCGGGTCTCCGGGGCGAGAGCCGCGGCCGGCGTGCTCGCGCAGGTACCCGACCGGCCCGCGATCGTGGTGGCGACACCCGGTGCCGAGCCGGTGGCGGCCGGCGGCTACGCGGCCGCGGTGCTGCTGGACGCCTCGGTGGCGACCGCGGGGGACGCACTCTCCGCGGAACCGGACGCCCTGCGTCGCTGGCTGGCCGCTGCGGCCCTGGTCCGGCCGATCGGCGACGGCGGGGAGGTGCTGCTCGTCGGCGACGGCGCGGAACGACCCACGCAGGCCCTGGTCCGGTGGGACCCCGCCGGTCTTGCCGCACGTGAGCTGGCCGAGCGGGCCGAGCTGGGACTGCCACCGGTGATCCGGGTCGCCACCGTCACGGGCCCGCGGGAGGCCGTCGGCCTCGTCGTCGGCCGGGTGCAGGTGCCCGAGACGACGGTGTGGGGACCCGTCGTCGTCAGCGCGCCGGGCGGCTCACCGGATCCGCTGGATCCCGACGTCCGCGCGATGCTGCGCGCACCGCGCAGCCGGGGCACCGAGCTGACCAGGGCGCTCGCCGCCTCGGTCGCCGTCCGGAGCGCGCGCCGGGAGGGCGGCACGCTCCGAGTCCAGGTCGACCCTCCGGAGCTGCTGTGAGCACCGTGGACACCCTGGTGCTCGACCTGGGGAACGTGCTGGTGCCGTGGCACCCCGAGCGGGCCTTCGAGGGGCTGGTGCCGGACGAGGACGTGCGGCGGTTCCTGGAGGACGTCGACTTCCCGGAGCTCAACCGGTCGCTGGACGCGGGCCGGGACTGGGCCGATGCGCGGCACGAGCTGTCCGCGATGGGGCCGTGGTACGTCGACATGCTCGACCTCTACCTCGCCAACTTCCCTCGCACGCTCGCCGGCGAGGTCCCCGGGATGGCCCGTCTGGTGCGCGAGCTGCGCGACGCGGGCCTCCGGCTGCTGGGGCTGACCAACTGGTCGGCGGCAACCTTCCACCACGCCGTGCCGGCCGCCCCGGCGATCGGCCTGCTCGAGGCCGTGGTGGTGTCCGGCCAGGAGGGCCTCATCAAGCCGGACCCGCGCATCTTCGCCCTGGTGGTCGACCGCTTCGGGCTGCAGCCCGACTCGACGCTGTTCGTCGACGACTCCTCGGTCAACGTGGCCGCGGCGCACGCCGCGGGCCTGCCGGCTGTCGTCTTCACCGATGCCGGACGTCTGCGGGCCGACCTCAGGGCGCGGGGTGTGCCCGTGGCCGCCGCCTAGGATCGCAGCCGTGCGTCTGCTCTTCGCCGGGACCCCGGCCCCCGCGGTGCCCTCGCTCGAGGGGCTGATCGCCTCCCGCCACGACGTGGTCGCCGTGCTGACACGGCCCGACGCGCCCTCCGGGCGCGGCCGGACCCTGACGCCCAGCCCCGTGCGCCAGGTGGCCGAGGCGCACGGCATCGAGGTGCTCAGCCCTCGACGGCTGCGCGACGAGGACTTCCGTGCCCGGTTCGCCGCCCTGGCGATCGACGCCGTCGCCGTGGTCGCCTACGGCGCGCTGATCCCCACCGACCTGCTCGCCGCGGTGCCGGACGGGTGGACCAACCTGCACTTCTCGCTGCTGCCCGCATGGCGCGGCGCCGCGCCGGTGCAGCACGCGCTGATCGCCGGCGACGAGGTGACGGGCGCGACGACCTTCCGGATCGAGGAGGGCCCGGTCGACACCGGTCCGGTGTACGGCCTGCTGACCGAGACCATCCGGCCGCGGGACACCGCCGGCGACCTGCTGGACCGCCTCGCGCACGCGGGTGCCGGGCTGCTGGTACGGACGATGGACGGCATCGCCGACGGCACCCTGGTCGCCGTCGCGCAGGGCGGTGACGGCATCAGCCACGCGCCCAAGCTGACCGCGGAGGACGGGCGGGTCCGCTGGACGCATCCGGCGCACGCCGTGGACCGCCGCATCCGCGGCTGCACCCCCGAGCCCGGCGCATGGACGACGCTTCCTGACGGCACCCGGCTGGGACTGGGTCCCGTCACACCGGTCCAGGAGACCCTCCCCGCGGGCGCGGTGCAGATGGGGCGGCGGGACGTCCTGGTCGGCACGGGCAGCACGGCCGTGCGCCTGGGGACCGTGTCGGCTCCCGGCCGCCGGACGATGCCCGCCGCGGACTGGGCGCGCGGCGCGCGTCTCGCCGACGGCACGGTCCTCGGGGCCGAGGCGTGAGCGACCAGCCGAGGGCAGCCCGTCCGTCAGGTCCCGGCGACGACCGCCGCCGGTCGTCCCGCGACCACCGCGATGCCCAGGGCCGCCAGCGAGGCGCTGCGCGCGCCGAGGGCCGCACCGCCCGTTCCGCCGCTGCCCCGTCGCAGCGCGCTCGGCGCGGCGACGCGCCCCGTACCGCCGCCCTGGAGACGCTCCGCGCCGTCGCCGGATCGGACGCGTACGCCAACCTGGTCCTGCCGCCCCTGCTGCGCCAGCGCCGGCTGCACGGGCGCGACGCGGCCTTCGCCACCGAGCTGACGTACGGCACGCTGCGGCTGCGGGGACGCTACGACGCCGTGCTGGCCCAGGTGGTCGACCGGGACCTCGACCGGCTCGACCCCGTGGTCCTCGACCTGCTGCGGCTCGGCGCGCACCAGCTGCTCGGGATGCGCGTGCCTGTGCACGCCGCGGTGTCGGAGACCGTCGCGCTGGCCCGCGAGCAGGCGGGTGCCGGTGCGGCGCAGCTGGTCAACGCGGTGCTGCGCCGGGTGTCCGAGCACCCCCTGGAGGACTGGCTGCACCGCATCGCCGAGGCCGCCGACCCGGCGGGCACGGACGCCTCCGCCCGGCTCGCCGTGGTGGACAGCCACCCTGCCTGGGTGGTCCGGGCTTTCCGCGAGGCGCTGGTGGGCCACGGCCGTCCCGCGGACGAGCTCGAGGCCGTGCTGGAGGCCGACAACGAGGCGCCCGCGGTGACGCTGGTCGCCCGGCCGGGTCTGGTGGAGGTCGACGAGCTCGTCGCCGGGGGAGTGGACGCTGTGCCCGGTCGGCTGGCCGGCACGGCCGCCGTGCTGCGCGCCGGGGACCCCGGGGAGCTCGCCGCCGTGCGCCAGGGGTTCGCCGGCGTCCAGGACGAGGGCAGCCAGCTGGTGACCCTGGCGCTCGCCGCCGCACCGCTCGACGGACGTGACGAGCGGTGGCTGGACCTCGCCGCCGGACCGGGTGGCAAGGCCGCACTGCTCGCCTCGGCGGCCGCCCGACGGGGTGCCCGGCTGGTCGCCAACGAGGTGCACCCGCACCGCGCCGAGCTGGTGCGCCAGTCGTTGCGCGCGGTGCCCGCGGAAGCCGTGGAGGAGATCCGCGTCGGCGACGGTCGCGACGTGGGTCAGCAGGAGCCCGGCGCGTACGACCGCGTGCTGCTCGACGCGCCGTGCACCGGGCTCGGTGCGCTACGCCGACGACCGGAGTCCCGCTGGAGGCGGACGCCGGCGGACCTGGCGGCGCTCGGTCAGCTGCAGCGCGGGCTGCTCGCGTCGGCGCTGGCCGCGGTCCGGCCCGGCGGCGTGGTGGCCTACGTCACCTGCTCGCCGCACCTCGCCGAGACCACGCTCGTCGTCACCGACGCGTTGCGCGCCGCCGCACGTGCGGGCACACCGGCCCAGGTGGTCGACGCTCGTTCCGTGGTGCTCGCCCTGGTGCCGGACGGCCAGCCGGCGCCGGACCTCCCGGAGCGCCCCGACGTGCAGCTGTGGCCGCACGTGCACGGCACTGACGCGATGCACCTGACGCTGCTGCGTCGGGACTGAGCAGGCCCGGAGGCCGGGACCCTACGCTGGCCGCGTGGCCGTGCGCATCCATCCCAGCATCCTGTCCGCCGACTTCGCCAACCTCGAGCGCGACCTCGGGGCGATCGCGACGGCCGACTACGCCCACGTCGACGTGATGGACCAGCACTTCGTCCCCAACCTGACGCTCGGCCTGCCGGTGGTCCGCCGGCTCGCGGAGGTCTCTCCCGTGCCGCTGGATGTGCACCTCATGATCGAGGACGCCGACCGCTGGGCCCCGGAGTACGCCGCCGCCGGAGCAGCCTCCGTCACGTTCCACGCCGAGGCCGCCCAGGCGCCGGTCCGACTGGCCCGTGAGCTGCGCGACCGCGGGGTGCGAGCCGGTATCGCCCTGCGGCCGGCCAGCCCGGTGGAACCGCTGCTGGACCTGCTGGCCGAGTTCGACATGGTGCTGGTGATGACCGTCGAGCCCGGGTTCGGCGGTCAGTCGTTCATCGAGGGCACGCTGCCGAAGCTGCGGCGGCTGCGGCAGGCCGTCCGTGAGTCGGGGACGGGCACGTGGATCCAGGTGGACGGCGGAGTTTCCCGCGACACGATCGGCCGGATCGCCCGGGCGGGTGCCGACACCTTCGTCGCCGGTTCCGCCGTCTACGGCGCCGCCGACGTCGCAGCAGAGATCGCCGCGCTCCGCGAGCTCGCGGAGGCACCGATCCAGGCGTGACCTCGCCTGTGGCATGATCGACGGCAGCAAGTCGAGTACACACACGTGCTCCGGGGTCGGTGCAATTCCGAGCCGGCGGTGACAGTCCGCGACCCGCGCGGTCCTCTCGAGGACCGGACGGTTGACCTGGTGGAACTCCGGGACCGACGGTGAAAGTCCGGATGGGAGGAGACGTGGCGACGCGCGGGCGGTCCGCGCGTCGTGCGGTCGGGTGAGCCCTGCCGTCATCCCCGGAGCCCGTCAGGGACCGGGAGGCACGGATGGTGGGCACCGCCGAGACGAGCGCCGGTGTGCGTGCCGCGCAGCCGTCCCGGAGCGAGCGCGCCGCGATGGAGCGTGCGGTGGACCTCGCACGGCGAGGACCCGCGCACGGGCCGAACCCCCGGGTCGGTGCAGTTCTCCTCGACCCGTCCGGAGCCGTGCTGGCCGAGGGCTGGCACGCCGGTGCCGGCACCCCCCACGCCGAGGTCGCCGCGCTCACCGCCGCCGCGCGCAGCGGTGCGGACGTCCGCGGCGCGACGGCCGTCGTGACCCTCGAGCCGTGCGACCACACGGGCCGGACCGGCCCGTGCAGCAGGGCGCTGATCGACGCGGGCGTCGCCCGGGTGGTGTACGCCGTGGACGACCCGAACCCGGACGCGGCCGGGGGCGCCGCACGCCTGCGGTCCGCCGGCGTGGACGTCGTCGGGGGGGTGCTCGCCGGGGCGGCGCGCGAGCTGCTCCGGCCCTGGCTCGCCGCCGTCGAGCAGGGCCGCCCGTTCGTCACGCTCAAGCTGGCCACCAGCCTCGACGGCCGCGTCGCCGCAGCCGACGGCAGCAGCCGCTGGATCACCGGGACCGTCGCCCGCCGTCATGCGCACGAGCTGCGCGAGGAGGTCGACGCGATCGTCGTCGGCACCGGCACCGCACTGCAGGACGACCCGTCGCTCACCGCGCGGACCGCCGACGGTGCCCTGACGGAGCACCAGCCGCTGCGGGTGGTCGTCGGGTTCCGCACCGTCCCTGGCGACTCGCGGCTGCGCGGTCCCGGAGGCCCGCTGGTGACCCTCGCGACCCACGACCCCGCCGAGGTGCTCGCGGCGCTCGCCGAGCGCGAGGTGCGGCACGTGCTGCTCGAGGGCGGTCCGACCCTGGCGGCGGCCTTCCTGCGCGCCCGGCTGGTCGACGAGGTGCACGCGTACATCGCCCCGGTGCTGCTGGGCGCAGGCCGGTCGGCCGTGGCCGACCTCGGGGTCTCCACGATCGACGAGGCCGTGCGGCTGCACCCCCGCGAGGTGCGGCCCCTCGGACCCGACGTGCTGGTGGTCGCCGACGCGACCTGGGAAGGACGGGAGGACTGATGTTCACAGGCATCGTCGAAGAGCTGGGTGACGTGGTGGCGCTCGACCTCGCTGAGCCCGGTGAGGACGGCCAGCGCTCCGCTCGGCTGACGGTCCGCGCACCCCTGGCCACGTCCGACGCGCACCTGGGGGACTCGATCGCCGTCTCGGGCGTCTGCCTGACGGTCGTCGACCTGCCGGGCGACGGCAGCTTCACCGCCGACCTGCTGCCGGAGACTCTGCGCCGGTCGGCGCTGGGGGAGCTGGCCGTGGGGGACACCGTGAACATCGAGCGCTCGGTGCCGGTGGGCGGCCGCTACGGCGGCCACGTCGTGCAGGGGCACGTCGACGGCGTCGGCGTGGTCCGCAGCCGCACCCCCGGCGCGCGGTGGGACGACGTGGTGATAGCCCTCGACCCCGACCTCGCCCGGTTCGTCGCCGAGAAGGGCGCGATCGCCGTCGCGGGCGTCTCGCTGACCGTGACGACCGTCGGCGACGACGAGTTCGGCGTCTCGCTGATCCCGGCGACTCTCGCCGCCACCACCCTCGGCCGGCTCGAGGCCGGCGCGCGCGTGAACCTGGAGGTCGACGTGCTGGCGAAGTACACGGAACGACTGCTGTCGACCGCGGCGGTGGCACGGTGAGCGACGTCGTGCTCGGCACGGTCGAGGAGGCCCTCGCCGAGCTGCGGGCGGGCAAGCCGGTCCTGGTGGTGGACTCGCCGGAGCGGGAGAACGAGGCCGACGTCATCCTCGCCGCGCAGTCCGCCACGCCCGAATGGGTCGGCTGGACCATCCGGCACTCGTCGGGGTACCTGTGCGCGCCCATGCCGGCCGCCCGCGCCGACGCCCTCGACCTGCCGGTCATGGTGCCGCACAGCCAGGACGCGCGGCGGACCGCCTACACGGTGACGGTCGACGCGGCGACGGGCGTCACCACGGGCATCTCGGCGGCCGACCGCGCCCGGACGTTGCGCGTGCTCGCCGACCCGGCGTCCGGTCGCGGCGACCTCATCCGCCCTGGTCACGTGCTGCCGCTGCGGGCGGTCCCGGGCGGTGTGCTGCACCGCGGCGGCCACACGGAGGCGGCCGTCGACCTGTGCCGGCTGGCCGGCCTCGAGCCGGTCGCGGGCATCTGCGAGGTGGTGAACGACGACGGCTCGATGGCCCGGCTGCCGCAGGCTGCGGCGCTGGCTGCGGAGGCCGGCCTGGTGATCATCACCATCGAGGAGATCGTCGAGTGGCGCCTGGCCCACGGTGACGGGGTCGAGGCCGTCCCGGAGCCCCTCCGTCCCCGGGTGCAGGCCACCGAGAGCGCGTTCCTCCCGACGGAGTTCGGCGACTTCCGCGTCCACGGCTACCGCGACCTGCGGACCGGCGACGAGCACATCGCGCTGGTCCCGGTCAGCGGCCTCTCGGACCAGCCCGTCGTCCGGGTGCACTCCGAGTGCCTCACGGGCGACGCGTTCGCCTCGCAGCGGTGCGACTGCGGCCCTCAGCTGCACACGGCGATGGAGCTGGCCGCGACCACCGGCGGTGCGATCGTCTACCTGCGAGGCCACGAGGGCAGGGGCATCGGACTGCTGGCGAAGGTCGCGGCGTACGCGCTGCAGGACGCCGGCCGGGACACCGTCGAGGCGAACATCGACCTCGGCTGGCCGGCGGACCGCCGGGAGTACGGCGCCGCCGCGGCGATCCTCACCGACCTCGGCATCGAGAAGGTCACCCTGCTGACCAACAACCCGGCCAAGGTGGCGGGGCTGCGCGCCCACGGCATCGACGTGGCCGAGGTGCGGGGCCTCGAGGTGGGACGGACGCCGCACAACGCCGCGTACCTGCACACCAAGGCCACCGCGATGGGACACCTGCTGCACGGCGACGATGCAGCGACGCACGGACGAGTCGAGGAGGACGCCCGATGAGCGGCGCCGGAGCACCACAGCTGCACGTGGACGGGAGCGGGATGCGGGTGGTGGTGGTCGCCGCCAGCTGGCACACCACCGTGATGGACGGACTGCTCGCCGGCTCGAGGCGCGCCCTGACCGAGGCGAACGTCGCCCAGGTGGACGTGGTCCGCGTGCCCGGATCGTTCGAGCTGCCCGTCGCGGCACGGGCAGCGGCGCTCTCCGGCGCCGACGCCGTCGTGGCGCTCGGCGTGGTCATCCGCGGCGGCACCCCGCACTTCGAGTACGTCTGCCAGGCGGCGACCGGCGGGTTGACCCAGGTCAGCGTCGACACCGGTGTGCCCGTCGGCTTCGGCGTCCTCACGTGCGACGACGAGCAGCAGGCGCTGGACCGCGCCGGCCTGCCGGGCTCGAAGGAGGACAAGGGTGCCGAGGCGGCGCAGGCGGCCGTCGCGACGGTGCTCGCGCTGCGGTCGCTGGACGGCTCCCGGGACAGCGCCTGGTGACAACTAGGCTCACCGGCGTGAAGACGTTCGAGTCCCTGTTCGCCGAGCTCGCGCAGAAGGCCGTGGACCGGCCGGAGGGTTCCGGCACCGTCGCCGAGCTCGACGGCGGCGTGCACACCATCGGCAAGAAGGTGGTCGAGGAGGCCGCCGAGGTGTGGATGGCCGCCGAGCACGAGTCCGACGCCCGCACCGCCGAGGAGATCTCGCAGCTGCTGTACCACCTGCAGGTGCTGATGCTCGCCCGCGGGCTGACGCTCGACGACGTCTACACCTATCTGTGAGGACCCCGTGCTGAGGATCGCCGTCCCCAACAAGGGCTCGCTGTCGGAGCCCGCCGCCGAGATGCTGCGCGAGGCGGGCTACCGCCAGCGCCGTGACGCCCGCGAGCTGGTGCTGCCGGACCCGGACAACGACGTCGAGTTCTTCTTCCTGCGTCCGCGCGACGTCGCCGTGTACGTCGGAGCCGGGACGGTGGACGTCGGCATCACGGGCCGCGACCTGCTGATCGACTCCGGCTCCGCCGCCACCGAGCACCTGCCGCTGAGCTTCGCGCGGTCGACGTTCCGGTTCGCCTCGACGGCCGGCCGGCTGACGGACGCGCGCGAGGTGGACGGTCTGCGCGTGGCCACGTCGTACCCCGTGCTGGTGGCCGGACACCTGGCGTCCCTCGGCGTGCAGCCCGCGGCCGTGGTGCGGCTCGACGGTGCGGTCGAGTCGGCGATCCGGCTCGGGGTCGCCGACGTGATCGCGGACGTCGTCGAGACGGGCACGACGCTGCGTGCCGCCGGCCTGGAGATCTTCGGCGAGCCGATCCTGCGCTCGGAGGCCGTGCTGGTCAGGCGGGCCGACACCGACGTCCCGCCGGGCCTCGACGTGCTCACCCGCCGGCTGCAGGGCGTGCTGACGGCTCGTGAGTACGTGCTGATGGACTACGACGTGCCGCTGTCCGTGGTCGACGAGGCGGTGCGGATCACACCCGGCCTTGAGTCGCCGACCGTGTCCCCGCTGCACGACAAGCAGTGGGCCGCGGTGCGCGCGATGGTGCCCCGGTCCCAGACCAACAAGGTGATGGACGACCTGTACGACGTCGGCGCGCGCGCCATCATCGTCACGTCGATCCACGCCTGTCGGCTGTGACGGACGCGTCCACCCCCTTCCGCCCGCGGCTCGCCCGCGCGGTGACCCTGGCGGTGGGCGCCGTCGCCGTCGTCCTCACGATCGCGCTGCTCCTGGCGCTGCCCGAGCTGGCCGCCCTCGACAAGACCGGCTTCGTCCTGCTCGCGATGCTGATCGCCGGGTTCTGCTGGCGCCAGGCGGACGTGCAGGCCGTCCCGGACGACGAGGGCCTGACCGTGCGCAACCTCGTGCACCAGCGCCGGCTCGTGTGGGCCGACATCGTCTCGGTTCGGTTCGGCCACGGCCGGCCCTGGGTGCAGCTGGACCTCGCGGACGGCACCACGCTGGCCGTCATGGGCATCCAGCGCTCCGACGGCGCCTTCGCCAACCGCGAGGCACGGCGGCTCGCCACGCTGGTGGCCCGGCACACCGCCACCAGCCGGGACGACTGACCGCGACGGACTCCCGCCGCTCAGCCCGATGCGAGCGCGGCGGCGTGCACACCGGCGACCGCCGCGGCGAGGAACGACCCGGGGTCGTCGTCCAGACCTCGCCCCATCGTCGAGAGCCGGACCGGGCATCGCCGCAGCGCCCCGAGCAGCTCACCGTCGGCCCGCACGTCCACCAGCCGGTGCCGTGCGGACAGAGTCGTCACCTGGCGGCGAACCTGCGACCCCAGCTCGTCCAGCGGCTGTCCCACGCCGGTGAACACGGGGACGGGCACGTCCGCCGCCGCGAGCGCGACGCGCCCGTACGCGGTGAGCGAGTGGTGCGACACACCACGATGCCGCGGTCGGGGGTCGGCGCCCGACACGCGGAGGGACGCGACGGGCCGACCGTGCAGCGCGGCGGCGGCGTTGACGGCGTCGCCGGCCAGCACGCCGGAGAACCCCCAGCGGGTGTCCGTGCCGAGGTTCCCCGGGCCCTGCGAGACGACTGCCAGGTCCGCACCGGCGACCAGCCGCGCGGCGAGCAGCGCCGAGTGGACGCTCACCGCCTCGAGGTCACCGCCGTACGCCTGTCCGGCCGTGATGCACGTGTCCAGCCAGCCCGCCTCACGCAGCGCGGCCACGGTGCGTGAGAACGCCACCGGCAGCGCGCCGCCGTCGGTCATCACGTAGGCGATGCGTGGTGCGGGCCGTCCGGCCGCTGCGGCCGCGTGCCGGGCGCCGGCCAGCACGGCGGGCAGCGCCGAGTGCAGGTCCGCGGTCACCACCGGCATGCCCCGCAGGTCGTCGGCGTCCTGCAGCAGGTCGTGGTGCACCGACTCCTGGTCGTCCACCCCGAGCACCATCACCTGCTGCGGCGTGTACCGCGCCTTGACCAGGTGACCGGGTGCCGGCGGAGGGTCCGCCGGCAGCGCATCAGTCCGGGCGACCACCAGGGCGTACCCCCCGGTGCCGAGGCCACGCTCCAGGGCCGTGACGTTGAGCAGCACCCGTGCACCGGCCTCGACCGGCCCCACCACGTCGTCGTACGCCAGGGCCTGCAGCTGCTCCTCGCCCACCTGCACCAGCACCTCGTGCGCGCCGGTCCATCGGCTGCCGAGCGACACCACGGTCCCGGCACGCCACGCGATCACCGTCCCACGCTACCGGCCACTACGGTGGTGGCCGATGGCCGCGCAGATCGACCCCGCCGAGCGCCTGCTCAACCTCGTCATCGCCCTGGTCAACACCTCCGGGCGGATGACCAAGGAGCAGGTGCGCCGGTCCGTCGCCGGCTATGCGGACGCACCGACGAACGACGCCTTCGAGCGGATGTTCGAGCGGGACAAGGACACCCTGCGGGAGCTGGGGGTGCCGGTGCTGACGGTGACGGACCCACGGCACGGCGACGACATCGGCTACCGCGTCGACCCCGACGCGTACGCGCTCCCGCCCGTGCAGCTGACCGCGGGGGAGCTCGGCGTCCTGGCGCTGGCCGCGCAGCTGTGGCAGGACCGTTCGCTGCGCACCGACTCCTCCCGGGCGCTGACCAAGCTGCGGGCCGTGGGCGAGGCGCCGGAGGCGAGCGACCTGGTGGCCGGCCTGGCCCCGCGGGTGCGTGCCGGCGGTGACGCGTTCGGCCCGCTGCTCGACGCCGTGCAGGCCCGGCAGGCCGTGCGGTTCGTCTACCGCGCGGCCACCACCGGTGAGGTGCGGGAGCGCGAGGTCGAGCCGTGGCGGCTGCTCGCCCGCCGTGGCGGCTGGGTGCTCGTCGGCCGCGACCGGCACCGGTCCGCGACGCGGTCGTTCCGGCTGAGCCGGATCGAGGGGACGGTCCGGCCCGTCGGCGAGCCCGGCTCGTTCCCGCCTCCCACACCGGCGGAGCTCGACGAGGCGCTGGCGACCTGGACGGCCGGCACCGAGCGCCTCGCCGCACTGGCCGTGCTGCCCGAGCGGGCAGGTGCGGCGCGGGCCCGGGCGGTGGTCCCGGACGACGACACCCCCGCACCGCCCGACCTCAGCGACGTGCCCGGCGTCGAGCGGCTGCTCGCCAGCCGGGACCTGGTGCACGTGCCGTACCGCTCGACGCACGAGCTGGCCGAGGAGCTGGTCGCCTACGGCGACGCCGTCGTCGTGCTCGGACCCCCGGAGCTGCGTGCGGCCGTGCTGCGCCTGCTCCGCACGGCGGCCACGCTCGGCGGGGGAGGCGACGATGCCTGAGCGCGCGAGCGACCGGCTGCTACGGATGCTCGGCATGGTGGCGTACCTCGACCGGCACCAGGGTGTCCCGGTCGACGAGATCGCCGAGCAGTTCGGCGTCACGCCGCGGCAGGTGCTGGCGGACGTGGACACGCTCTGGGTGACGGGCACCCCCGGGTACCTCCCGTACGACCTGATCGACTTCGACGCCACCGCCTACGAGCAGGGGGTGGTGCGGCTGACGGAGTCGCGGGGGCTGACCCGACCACTGCGGCTGGGCGGCCGGGAGGCCGTCGCCCTGGTGGCCGCGCTGCGCGCCATGTCGTCGGCACTGGGCCCGCTGCTGGACGACGAGCAGGCTCGCGTGCTGCGGTCGGCGCTGGCGAAGGTCACCGCTGCGACGGGTGACGCCGCGGCCGCCGTGGACGTGCAGCTGGCCTCGACGGCGACCCCGCAGGTGGCGGCGACCATCGCCGAGGCGCTCGCCCAGCACCGTCGCCTGCGCATCCGGTACGTGAACACCCGGGACGAGGCGAGCGACCGCGAGGTGGACCCGATCCGGCTGGTCAGCGAGGACGAGCGGACGTACCTGCTCGCCTGGTGCCGGTCCGCGGACGGCGAACGGCTCTTCCGCGTGGACCGCGTCCTGGGCGCGGAGGTGCTCGACGAACCGGCCGAGGACCACTCGGTGCCGGAGGCGGCAGCCGTGTTCTCCCCGGGCCCGGAGGGCGAGCTGGTCACGCTGCACCTGGCCAGCCCCGGCCGGTGGGTCGCCGAGACGACACCCGCCGAGGCGGTGCGCAACCTTCCCGACGGGTCGTTCGAGGTGGACCTGCGCGTCGTCCAGCCTGCCTGGCTGCGGCACCTGCTGCTGCAGGCCGCCGAGGACGTCCTGGACGTCCGCCCGGCCCGGGTCGCCGAGGAGGTGGCCCAGGTGGCCCGCGCGGCGCTGGCCGCGTACGGACCTGGGGAGGGCTGACGGTGTCCTGGGGACTGGTGTGGACCGCGCTGGTCGTCGCGGCGCTCGTCGGGGCCGGCTTCCTGGCACGGTCGCTGTGGCGCCGCGGACTGGCGCTCGGCCGTGCGGTCGGCGCCGCAGCGGAGGCGACCGCCGGAGCGGCCGACCACGGAACCGAGCGCGCCCAGCAGCTGCGGGACGCGCACCCCGTAGCGGTACCCGCGCTGGCGGCGGACCCCGCCGTGCTGCGGGATCGCCTCGCACAGGTCCGCGCCGAACGTGCACGACGCCGGGCCGTCCGTGCGGACCGGCACCGGGCGACGTACGAGGTGTGGCGTCAGGTGTGGCGCTGACCTGCCAGGACGGCGCCCCGCTCAGGAGGTGGCCCGAGCCTGCGTAGACTCGCCACGTCGTCCACCGAAGGAGTCGTCGGTCGTGTTTCGTGGCTTGTTCGAGGGTTGGCACCCGATCCTCCTCATCCTGATCGTGGTGCTGGTCTTCGGCGCGAACCGGCTGCCCGGGGCGGCGCGCAACATCGCCCAGTCGATGAAGATCTTCAAGCGGGAGCTCGAGAGCGGCGACGACAAGCCGGCAGGCAGCGCGACCGGCGCCACCTCCACCGCTCCGGCGGCGCCACCGGCGACGCCGCCCGCAGCCACCCAGCCGAGCCCGACGCCGCCGGCCGGCCAGCCGGGCAGCACGCCCCCGGCCCCCGGGCCGGACGTGCCGCCCGCCGCCGGCGACGGCGCAGCGCGGGCCTGAACCGCACGTGAACGCCCGGTCGACGAGCCGGGCCCCGAACGGTCGCATGCCGTTGCGGGCCCACCTGCGTGAGCTGCGCCGGCGGCTGTTCCTCGCCCTGATCGGGATCGCGCTCGGCGCCGTCGTCGGCTGGTTCGCGTACCACCCCGTCTTCGAGGCCCTGATCCGCCCGCTGCAGCGGGTGGCGGCGGCCCGGCACCAGATCGTCGCGATCAACTTCAGCGGCCTGGTGGCGTCTTTCGACATGCAGGTGCAGGTCGCGCTCTTCCTCGGCGTGCTGGTGTCCAGCCCCTGGTGGATCGGCCAGCTGTGGGCCTTCGTCACCCCGGGGCTGACGCGCCGCGAGCGCCGGTACGCGGTCCTGTTCCTGGCCGTCGGCGTGCCGCTGTTCCTGGCGGGCGCCGCGCTGGCGTGGTGGGCGCTGCCCAACGCCGTGACGTTCCTGACGGCCTTCACACCGGCCGGCGCGACGAACCTGATCGACGCACAGACCTACATGGCGTTCGTGATGCGCCTGATCCTGGCGTTCGGCCTCGCGTTCCTGCTGCCCGTGGTGATGGTGGCGCTGAACCTCGCCGGGGTGGTGCGCGCCCGCACGTGGGTCGGGGCGTGGCGGTGGGCCGTCGTCGCGATCTTCGTCTTCGCCGCTGTCGTCACCCCCACGCCGGACGCCTTCAGCATGCTCGGCATCGCGCTGCCCATGACGGGTCTGTACGTGGCCGCGGTCTGGATCTGCCTGGTGCACGACCGCCGGGAGGACCGGCGTCGCGTCGCGGCCGGACTGCCGCGGCTCGACGGCACGATGCCCGACGACGGGCCGGGCGCGCCGGGGACCGGGGCGGCGGCGACGTGAGCCGGCTCGGTGTGATGGTGAACCCGACCGCGGGTCTCGGCCGCGGCGTCCGCACCGGCCGGCAGGTGCACGCGGCCCTGCGCGCGGCGGGGCACGACGTCACGGACCTGTCCGCGCCGACCCTCGCGCAGGCGACCGACCGGGCTCGCGGCGCGTCGCTGCAGAACCTGGACGGGCTCGTCGTCGTGGGTGGCGACGGTGCGGTGCACCTCGCGGTCAACGTGGTGGCCGGTACGGGCCTGCCGCTCGGCATCGTGCCCGCTGGGAGCGGGAACGACATCGCGAGGAGCCTGGGCGTGCCGCGGCACGTTCCCGAGGCCCTCGCACAGATCGACCGCGCGCTGCGCGCCGGCCCACGCCGTGTCGACGCGGTCGAGGTCGGCGCGCCCGGCCGCGAGGCGGTGGAGTGGTTCGTCGGCGTGCTGTCGTGCGGGCTCGACGCCGCCGTGAACGCGCGGGCCAACGCCTACGGGTGGCCCAAGGGGCATGCACGCTACCTGCGGGCCGTCGCAGCGGAGCTCCCGCGCTTCCGCCCGTACGGGTACCGCGTGACGCTGGACGACGGGACGTGGGTCTCGGCCGGCACTCTGGTCGCTGCCGCCAACACGCCGTGGTTCGGCGGCGGCCTGCGGATCGCCCCGGACGCCGCACTGGACGACGGTCTGCTCGACGTCGTGGTGGCCGGCCCCTTCAGCCGAGCCGGCACGGCCGGGATCTTCCACCGCCTCTACGCAGGTACCCACCTCAGTCACCCCCGGATCGAGGTGCACCGCTCCCGCTCCGTGGTGATCGAGCACGAGCCGGGTCTCGGCGGCCACCCACCGGTCGCGTTCGCGGACGGCGAGCGGATCGGCCCGCTGCCGCTGCGTGCCCGGGTGGTGCCCGGAGCGCTGCAGATCCTGGTCTAGGCACCGGCCGGTACGGCGACGGGGCGGCCCCGGGACGCTGGTCCCCGGGCCACCCCGCCGCACACGAGCCGGCCGGTCAGTGCGCCAGCACCGGCTCCGCACCGAGCGCCACGCGCTCGGCCACCCGGATCTCCCGGGCCGCCCGGGAGCGGAACAGCATCGCGCTGAGCACGGCGCCCAGCAGGAAGATGCCCGCCGACCAGGTGTAGGCCGTCGTGAAGCTGTGCAGCGTCGCCGCACCGAGCACGCCCGGGCTGACCGGTCCGTGCGCACTGGCGTAGTGGCTGGCAGCGGTGGCGGCCAGCGTGTTCAGCAGAGCCGTACCGATCGCGCCACCGACCTGCTGGCTGGTGGACACCATGGCCGAGGCGGCCCCGGCGAGGCGCTGGTCCACGCCGAGCGTCGCCAGCTGGAAGGACGCCGGCATGATCGACGCCATCCCCGCACCCATCACCACGAGCCCGGGCAGCACCTGCCAGTACGAGCTCGTCGCACCCAGGGTGGTGAACCACGCCATCGCCACCGCGCCGAGCATCATGCCGAGCGGCACCAGCGCCTTGGCCCCGAACCGCGGGAGCAGCACGTTGGACTGCACCTGCGAGGTGACGATGATCGCCACGACCATCGGCAGGAAGGCCAGCCCGGTGCGCATCGGGGTGAAGTGCAGCGTCGCCTGCAGGTAGTACGTCAGGAACAGGAAGACGCCGAACATCCCCGAGCCCGCGACCAGGATCGACAGGAACGACGCGCCGCGGTCCCGGTCGAGGATCACCTCGAGGGGGAGAGCGGGGTTCGCCGCCGTGCGCTGCCGCCAGGCGAAGGCGCCGAGCAGCAGCACGCTGGCCGCCAGCGGTGCCCAGGTCAGGGGAGCGTCCCAGCCCTTCGGCTCCGCCTGGGAGAAGCCGAAGACCAGGGCGAAGAGCCCGGCGGAACCCAGCGCGACGCCGACGATGTCCAGCCGGTGCTTGGCCGTCCCACCGGTACGAGGCAGCAGCACGACCCCGGCCACCACCGCGACGACGGCGATCAGCACGTTGACGTAGAGGTTCCACCGCCAGCTGACGTTCTCGGTGAGGTAGCCGCCGAGCAGCAGACCGATGGCGCCGCCCATGCCGGCGATGGCGCCGAACACGCCGAACGCGCGGGCCCGCTCCTTCGGGTCGAAGAAGGTGGTGGTCAGCACGGACAGGGCCGACGGAGCCAGCACGGCGCCGAAGGCGCCCTGCAGGGCACGGGCGGCGACCAGCAGCTCGAAGGTGCGGGCGGCGCCACCCAGGGCGGACGCGACGGCGAAGCCGATGAGCCCGATCAGGAACATGCGCCGCCGGCCGAACAGGTCGGAGAGCCGGCCGCCGAGCAGCAGCAGGCTGCCGAAGGCGAGGGAGTACGCCGTGACGATCCACTGCCGGTCGTTGTCGGTGAAGCCGAGGGCCCGCTGGGCGGACGGCATGGCGATGTTCACGATCGTGGCGTCGAGCACCACCATCAGTTGCGCGAGCGCGACGGTGGCGAGCACGAACCAGCGTCGCCGGCCCGCATCGGGCGACGGGGCCGCCGCAACGGCAGGCGTGGGTGCGGAAGAACTGGAGGTGTCGGGGGGTTCTGGAACCGTGACGGTTTCTGCGGACATGGGTGTCCTCCGGGGACGTCGTGGTCGGTGGAACCACGGTAATACAAGACTTGTCAGTTCCGGAACCCTATAGTCTCGGTTTTGTGGTTGACATCCGTCGGCCGCACAATGGACCGGACGAGGGGAGCGGGACGATGCAGGTCGACGACGACGCCGCGGTGCAGGCTCCCCGCAGGCCGGGCCGGCGACGCGACGAGTCGCGCGACGACGCGATCCTCGAGGCGACCCGCCACCTGCTGGCCGAGCGCGGCTACGAGGGCACCACCATGGACGCCGTCGCGGAGCGGGCCTGCGCCGGCAAGGCGACGGTGTACCGCAGGTGGCCGTCCAAGGTGCAGCTGATCGTCGACTCCCTGCTCTGCGACGCCAACCAGATCACCACGATCGACGACGTGCCGGACACGGGCTCGTTGCGCGGGGACATCCTGGCGGTCTCCGCGGTCCGTCGGCGCGCCGACGCGGACGACGTCATGGCCGGCCTGATGCGTGCGGTCGCAGCGGAGCCGGAGGTCGCGGCGGTGTTCAAGGAGCAGTTCGTCCGCGCGAGGGTCGCCCTGATGCGCGGCCTCCTCGTGCGTGCGCAGCAGCGCGGCGAGGTTCCCGACGGCCTCGACCTCGACATGGTCGCTGCGGTGGCCCCGGCGATGATCTCGTACCACAAGACGGTCGAGGGCAAGCACCCCGACCAGGAGTTCGTCGAGCGCATGGTCGACTCGGTCATCCTGCCGCTGGTCACCGGCCGCCGGGCGACCACGCCGGTCGACACGCACTGACCGGCCGGTCGCCCCCGAGAGGTCGGTGCTGCGAGCACCTACTGTGGAACGGTGCCCAGCACCTCCAGGACCGCCGCGGACGACGAGCTCTCGCCGGCGGAGCGGTACGCCCAGGCCCGCCGGCGGACGGTCCGGGAGCACTCGTCGCTCGGCCGGTTCGCCGACCAGCTGCCGTTCCCGCTCGACCCGTTCCAGACGGAGGCGTGCGAGGCGCTCGAACGAGGCAGCGGCGTGCTGGTCGCCGCGCCGACGGGTGCCGGGAAGACCGTCGTGGGGGAGTTCGCGGTCCACCTGGCGCTGGAGGCGGGGCGCAAGGCGTTCTACACCACCCCGATCAAGGCGCTGTCCAACCAGAAGTACGGCGACCTCGTCCGTCGGTACGGACCCGAGCGCGTCGGCCTGCTGACCGGCGACGTGACGGTGAACGGCGAGGCCGACGTGGTGGTGATGACCACCGAGGTCCTCCGCAACATGCTCTATGCCGGCTCCCCGACGCTGACCGGGCTGGGCTACGTCGTGATGGACGAGGTGCACTACCTCGCCGACCGGTTCCGCGGCCCCGTCTGGGAAGAGGTGATCATCCACCTCCCCGACGACGTGCAGCTCGTGTCCCTGTCCGCCACCGTGTCCAACGCCGAGGAGTTCGGCGACTGGCTGTCCACCGTCCGCGGCGACACCACCGTCGTGGTCAGCGAGCACCGTCCCGTGCCGCTGGGGCAGCACGTGCTCGTCGGGCGCGACCTGGTGGACCTGTACGCCGGCCACGTCGACCCGACGGCCCCCGGCAACGATCCGCCGATCAACCCCGACCTGGTCCACCGGCTGCGCAACCGCCTGCGTGCGGAGGGTCCGCCCCAACGCCGCGGACCGGGTGACCGTGGCTTCCGCGGGCCCGGCGGCCGGGACCGCGGACCGGTGCGTGGCGGTGGTCGGCCGACGCCGCGGTTCGTCGTCGTCGACGCCCTCGAGCGGGACGGCCTGCTGCCCGCGATCGTCTTCATCTTCTCCCGGGCGGGCTGCGAGGCCGCCGTCGCCCAGTGCCTGCACGCCGGCGTCCGCCTGACCAGCGCGGCCGAGCAGTCCCGCATCCGGCAGATCGCCGAGGAGCGCTGCGCGCCGATCCCGTCGGAGGACCTGGACGTGCTGGGCTACCCGGCGTTCGTCGACGCCCTGACCAGGGGCGTCGCGGCGCACCACGCCGGGATGCTCCCGCTGTTCAAGGAGACCGTCGAGGAGCTGTTCAGCCAGGGCCTGGTGAAGGTGGTGTTCGCCACGGAGACCCTGGCGCTCGGCATCAACATGCCGGCGCGCAGCGTCGTGCTCGAGCGCCTGGTCAAGTGGGACGGGTCGCAGCACGTCGACGTCACGCCGGGGGAGTACACCCAGCTCACCGGGCGCGCAGGCCGGCGCGGGATCGACACGGAGGGGCACGGCGTGGTCGTCGAGCACCCCGCCCTGGACCCGGTGCACCTGGCCGGGCTCGCCTCCAAGCGGCTGTACCCCCTGCGATCGAGCTTCCGGCCCACCTACAACATGGCGGTCAACCTGGTCGCCCAGGTCGGCCGGGACCGCGCCCGCGAGGTGCTCGAGACGTCGTTCGCGCAGTTCCAGGCCGACCGGGGCGTGGTGGGCCTGGCTCGGCAGGCGCAGGCGCACGCCGAGTCGATCGCGGGCTACGCCCGTGCCATGGAGTGCGACCTCGGCGACTTCGCCGAGTACGCCGGCTTCCGGCAGCAGATCCGCGAGCGCGAGCGGGACCTGCTGCGAGCCGGTGCGACCGCGCGCCGTGCGGAGGCGGTCCGAACGCTCGAGGGCCTGCGCCCGGGCGACCTGCTCCAGGTCCCCACGGGTCGCCGCAGCGGCTTCGCGGTCGTCGTGGACCCCGGTACGGACGGCGGCTTCGAGGGACCGCACCCGACGGTGCTGGGTACGGATCGGCAGGTGCGACGCCTGACCGTCGCGGACGTCGGTCCGGGCGCCCGCACGGTGGGGCACCTGCACCTGCCGCGCGGCTTCAACGCCCGGGTGCCGGCGGCGCGGCGCGACCTGGCGGCACGGTTGCGCTCCGCGCTGGAGGACCTCGGGCTCGACGACACCGGAGCCGCCCGCCGAGGTCGGCGGCACGGGCGTGGTCCCGACGAGGGCAGCGCGGCGGCGCAGGATGCCGAGCTCGCGGCGCTCCGGCGCCGGCTCCGGGCGCATCCGTGCCACCGCTGCCCGGACCGGGAGGAGCACGCCCGCTGGGCGGAGCGCTGGCAGCGGGCGACCGCCGAGCACCGCTCGCTCGTCGCCCGGATCGAGGGCCGGACCGGCTCGATCGCCGTGGTGTTCGACCGGATCTGCGACGTGCTGGTGCACCTGGGCTACGCAGCCCGCGGTGGTGACGAGCCCGGCAGCCTCGAGGTGACGGACGACGGCCGCTGGCTGCGCCGGCTGTACGCGGAGAACGACCTGCTGCTGGCCGAGTGCCTGCGCCGCGGCATCTGGGGCGAGCTCGAGGCACCTGGGTTGGCGGCACTCGTCTCCACGCTCGTCTACCGTTCGCGGCGCGACGACGGGGCCGAGCCGCACGTGCCGGGCGGACCGGGTGGCCGGCTGGGCCGGGCGCTCGACGCGACGGTCACCACGTGGTCGCAGCTGGAGGACCTGGAGCAGCAGCACGGGCTGTCCACCGTGCAGCCGCTCGACACGGGTCTCGTCGAGCCGATCCACCGCTGGGCGGCCGGGCGCAGCCTCGACGTGGTGCTGCGCGGTGGTGAGCTCGCCGCCGGCGACTTCGTCCGGTGGTGCAAGCAGGTGATCGACGTGCTCGACCAGATCGCCCAGGCGGCACCGGAGCCGGCCCTGCGCCGAACCGCTGCGGCAGCGGTGCAGGCCGTCCGCCGCGGAGTGGTCGCGTACTCGTCGGTCTGAGGCGACGCATGGCGCGGGGACCGTCGCGCGACCGCGGTGCACCGCCCTGACCTGCGCACGCGTGCGCGGATCGCGTGCCCTAGGGTTCGAGCGTGAGCTCAACCCTGTACCGCAACGGCGCGGTGCACGCGTCCTCCGACCCGTTCGCCGAGGCGATCCTCGTCGCGGACGGCACGGTGGCCTGGATCGGCTCGGACGACACCGCAGCGGGGCTCGTGGACCGCGCGGACGAGGTGGTCGACCTCGACGGGGCGCTGGTCGCGCCCGCGTTCGTCGACGCCCACGTCCACGTGCTGGAGACCGGTCTGGCGCTGGAGAGCGTCGACCTGTCCCCGAGCGCAGGGGTGCACAGCCTCGCCGACGCCCTCGACGCCGTCCGCCGGGCGGCGCAGGCGCGGCCCGACGCGATGCGGGACGAGCCGCTGCTCGGCTTCGGCTGGGACGACACCGGCTGGCCCGAGCACCGGGCGCCCTCCGCCGCCGAGCTGGACGCTGCGGCCGGCGGCGCGCCGGTGTACCTGGCGCGGGTCGACGTGCACTCCGCCGCCGTGTCGTCCTCCCTGGCCGCCCGGGCCGGCGCGGACCGGTTGCCGGGGTGGACGCCCGACGGCCTGGTCACGCTGGACGCGCACCACGCCGCGCGGGACGTGGCCCGGGCCGTCAGCGGCCCTCGGCGAACCGCCCTGTACCTGGCCGCGCTCCGCCACGCGGCCGCCCGCGGGGTCGTCGCGGTGCACGAGATGTCCGCCCCGTCCGTCGACACGCGGGAGGGTCTGCTCGAGCTGCTGACGAGCACCGCCGACGAGCGGAGCGGACTGCCGCTCGTCGTGGGCTACCGCGCCGAGGCCTGCACCACGGTGGACGACGCGCGTGCCCTCCTCGCGGCCCTTCCCGGGCTGACGGGCATCGGGGGAGACCTCAACGTCGACGGGTCCCTCGGATCCCGCACCGCGGCCCTGCGCGCGCCGTACGCCGACCGGCCGCGGGAGCGCGGGGTGCTCATGCTGAGCGCCGAGCAGGTGGCCAACCACGTCGCGGCTGTGACCAGGGCCGGTGTGCACACCGCGTTCCACGTCATCGGCGACCGCGGCATGGACGAGGTCCTCCTCGGCATCCGTGCCGCCGCCGACGTCGAGGGTCTCCCGGCGATCGCGGCAGCAGGCCACCGCCTCGAGCACTCCGAGATGGTCGACGCCCCCGCACTGGCGGCGATGGTGCTCTTCGGTGTCCGGGTCAGCGCCCAACCAGCCTTCGACGCCGCCTGGGGCGGCCCCGACGGGATGTACGCGGCCCGGCTCGGAGCCGGCCGGGCGATCGCGCTGAACCCGCTCGCCGACCTGGCGGCCGCCGGCGTCCCGCTCGCGTTCGGGTCGGACAGCCCCGTCACCCCGATCGACCCGTGGGCCGGCATCCGCGCGGCGATGGAGCACACCGCCGCCGAGCAGCGCATCTCCGCCCGCGCGGCGTTCCGGGCGACGACGCGGGGCGGGTGGCGGCTCGCCGGGCTCGACGGCAGCGGTGCAGGAGAGCTCCGGGTCGGGTCCCCGGCGCACCTCGCGGTGTGGCGGTCGGAGCACCTCACCGTGCAGGCCGGACGCGGTCAGCTGACGGCGTGGAGCGCCGAGGCACGCGCCGGTCAACCGCTGCTGCCCGACCTCTCGGCCGACGTTCCCCCACCCGTGTGCCTACGCACGGTGCGTGGCGGGACCGTCCTCCACGACGCCTTCGGCTGATCGGACGGGTCGGCACGAAACGCCCGGAGACACGCCGGTGCGTCGATGTCCCTTTTGTCCCTTTAGCCGCTGCTGACCTGCGCGAACGTGCCACGCCGTCACCCGGACGGAGGAACGGCGACTCTTGAGCCGGGCAGCGGGTGGGGGTACGTTCGCAACCGGTTCGCCGACAGCGGCAGGACCGCCATCCCGAGGGACGAGCGGCCTTCCGCGCGCGGCGGACGAGCGGCCCGACCGGGCCCGCGTGTCCATCAGAGAACAGCGACGCTCGTCGTCCGCCGGTACGAAGTTCACGCGGGCCGGTCGGCCGGGCTCAGGCCCGGCAGGTCGGCACAACCACCTGCCGTACGCTGCACCGGTGCCCGCGCGTCTCCCGTCCCGAACGTGGACGCTGGCACTGGCGCTCACCGGGGGAGTGCTCACCCGGCTGGCCTTCCCGAGCCCCGGCTGGTCGCTCCTCGCGTATCCCGGCATGGCGCTGCTGTACCTCGCCCTGCGTCGCGACAGCGCCCGCTGGAACGCCCTCGTCGGACTGGTGTGGGGACTGGCCTGCATCGGTCCGCTGATCACCTGGGCCGATGACGCCGTGGGCGTCGTGCCGTGGCTCGCCCTGACGGTCGCGGAGGCGGGCTTCGTGGCGCTCTTCGGCGCGGCCTGGTCGTGGGCGCGCCGCGGCGAGGCGGTGTGGCGGCGTGCCGGGCTGCAGCTGGTGGTGTTCAGCGTCCTCTGGGTCGGCGCGGAGGAGCTGCGCCAGGTCTGGCCGTTCGGCGGGTTCCCCTGGGGTCGACTCGCGTTCAGCCAGGCCGATGCGCCGATGGCGGCGCTGATGTGGTTGGGCGGGACGCCCTTGACGAGCGCCGCCGTCGCGGCGACCGGGGTCCTGCTGGCCCGAGCGTGGCTGGCCGCGCGCCGGCTCCGGGCCGCCGGCACGCTCGGCTGGCTGGTCGGCGCGGTCATGCTCGTCCTCGTCGGCCTCCTCGTCCCCCTCGACACGACGGCGCAGAGCGGCACGCTGCGGGTAGGGGCCGTGCAGGGGAACGTCCCCAAGCCCGGGCTCGACGCGTTCGACGAGCCCCGCAAGGTGCTGGCCAACCACGTCGCGGGGACGCAGGCACTGCTGCACGACGTCGCGCCAGGGGCCCTCGACCTGGTGGTGTGGCCGGAGAACGGCACGGACGTCGACCCGCAGGCCGATGCGGCCGCCGCCGCCAGCATCGACGGTGCCGCACGCGCCGTGCAGGCTCCCATGCTGGTCGGCACGGTGCAGTACCCCGCGGCCGGGGGCCGGTACAACACCTCCGTCTTGTGGGAGCCCGCACAAGGCGTCGTGGCGTCGTACACGAAGCAGCGGCCCGCGGCGTTCGCCGAGTACATCCCGATGCGCAGCTTCGTCCGGCACTTCTCGCCCGCTGTGGACCTGGTGACGCGGGACATGATCGCCGGCACCAAGCCTGGGTACGTGCCGCTCCACTCCAGCCGGCTCGGCCGGACCGTCGGCCTCGGGGACGTCATCTGCTTCGAGGTCGCCTACGACGCCATCGTGCGGGAGGCGGTGCGGACCGGGGGAGAGGTGCTGCTGGTGCAGACCAACAACGCCACCTTCGGCTACTCCGACGAGTCCACCCAGCAGCTGGCGATGTCGCGGCTGCGGGCGATCGAGCACGGACGGGCGACGGTGCAGATCTCCACCGTCGGCGTGTCCGCCGTGATCGCGCCCAACGGCGCGGTGCTGCAGCAGACCTCGCTTTTCACCCCGGCGCAGCTCGTCGCTACGCTGCCCTTGCGCACGTCGCTCACCCCGGCCGACCGGTTCGGGTCGTGGCCTGCGTGGATCATCGACGCCCTCGCGGTGTGCGTGGTCGTCGCCGGTGCAGCCGGAGCCGCCCGCGTGCGCCGTCCCCACCGGATCGAGACCTCGGTATGACACCTGCCAGCCACGTCCTCGTCATCGTGCCCACCTACAACGAGCGGGAGAGCCTCCCGGGCGCACTGGCCCGGCTCGCGGCCGCCGTGCCCGACGCGGACGTGCTGGTGGTGGACGACGGCTCACCGGACGGCACCGGCGACCTCACCGAGCAGCTGAGCGAGGCCGACGCCACCGAGCGCGGCCGCAAGGCGATCCACCTGATGCGGCGGTCCGGCAAGCTCGGCCTCGGCACGGCCTACATCGCCGGGTTCGGCTGGGCCCTCGAGCGCGGGTACGACGCGGTGGTCGAGATGGACGCCGACGGCTCGCACCGCGCCGAGGACCTCCCTGCGCTCCTCGCGCGCAGCGGTGACGCGGAGCTGGTGATCGGCTCTCGCTGGGTGCCGGGCGGGCGCGTCGTCAACTGGCCCTGGCGCCGCGAGTTCCTCTCCCGGGGTGCGAACACGTACTGCCGGATCGCCATGGGCATCCCGGTCAAGGACGCGACCGCGGGCTTCCGCGTGTACCGCACGGACCTGCTGCGCAAGATCGCGCTCGACGAGGTCGACTCGCACGGCTACGGCTTCCAGGTCGACATGACGTGGCGGGCGCTCAAGGCCGGCGCACGCGTCATCGAGGTGCCGATCACCTTCGTCGAGCGCGAGCAGGGCGTCTCGAAGATGAGCTCCGGCATCATCCTCGAGGCGCTGGTGAACGTCGCCGTCTGGGGAACGCGCGAACGCTCCCGCCAGGTGGCGGGAGCGTTCGGTCGGCTGCTGGGTCGCCGCAGCCCGGCGGCGCGCTAGCGCGCTGCGCGGCGGTCAGGCGCTGCGGCGCAGCTTCCCGGCGCGCAGCAGGTCGAGCCGCTCGTCGAGCAGCTCCTGCAGCTCGTTGATGGTGCGACGCTCCAGAAGCATGTCCCAGTGCGTACGGGCCGGCTTGCCCGCCTTGACCTCCGGGCGGGACGCATCGCGCAGCAGCGCCTCGGCGCCGCACCGGCACTCCCACGTCACCGGCACGTCAGCCTCGACCGAGAACGGCAGGATGATCGTGTGGCCGTTGGGGCAGTCGTAGTACGCCTGGAGCCGGGGGGCGAAGTCGACGCCGTCCTCGGTCTCCATGCTGTGAGAGCCGATGCGCATGCCGCGCAGTGACCGGTTCGCCATACGGGTGACCTCCATACCGTCCGGGACGGTCCGATGCTGATCGAGTTCTGGTCCAGCGACGCGCGCTGATGATCGTCCGAGGGGCTACAACGGGGCGTGACCTCGTCGTGTTCCATCGTGGGGTGAAGGTGTGGTGAACGCCACTCCAGCGTGGGACGCCAGGGACCAAAGTCACGATATCGGGGGACAGGCGATGACCGACGACAGCGGCGCGCTGGCGGCCGACAGCCACGACCGGATCCGGGTGGTCGGCGCGCGGGAGAACAACCTCCACGACGTCACCGTGGCGCTGCCCAAGCGGCGGTTGACCGTGTTCACCGGCGTCTCCGGATCGGGCAAGAGCTCGCTGGTGTTCGACACGATCGCCGCGGAGTCGCAGCGCCTGATCAACGAGACGTACAGCGCCTTCGTCCAGGGCTTCATGCCCACCCTCGCGCGTCCCGACGTCGACCTGCTCGAGGGCCTGACCACGGCCATCATCGTCGACCAGAAGCGCATGGGCGCGAACGTCCGCTCGACGGTCGGCACCGCGACCGACGCCAACGCGCTGCTGCGCATCCTGTTCAGCCGGCTCGGACGTCCGCACGTCGGTGCCCCCAACGCCTTCTCGTTCAACGTCGCGTCCGCGACGGGCACCGGCCAGCTGACGAGGTCCGGCTCGCCGACGAGCGAGACCCGGTCGTTCACCGTCACGGGAGGGATGTGCCCCCGCTGCGAGGGCATGGGGTCGGTCAACGACATCGACGTGTCGCAGCTCTACGACGAGACCAAGTCGCTCGACGAGGGGGCGCTCACGATCCCGGGCTACACACCCGGCGGCTGGGGCTACCGGCTGTACGCGTCCTCCGGCTTCGTCGACCCCGGCAAGCCGATCCGCGAGTACACCGAGGGCGAGCTCGCCGACTTCCTCCACCACGAGCCCGTCCGCATGAAGATCGACGGCATCAACCTGACGTACGAGGGGCTGGTCCGCCGCATCCGGTCCTCGTTCCTGTCCAAGGACGTCGAGTCGCTGCAGCCGCACATCCGGGCGTTCGTGGAGCGCGCCGTGCGGTTCACCACGTGCCCGGAGTGCGGCGGTACCCGCCTGAACGAGGCGGCGCGGTCGTCGAAGATCCGGGGGAGCAGCATCGCCGACCTGTGCGCGATGCAGATCGACGACCTCGGCGAGTGGGTGCGGACGCTGGACGAGCCGTCAGCAGCACCGTTGCTCGCCGGCCTGCAGCACCTGCTGGACTCGTTCGCCGAGATCGGCCTCGGGTACCTGTCGCTCGACCGCGCCACCGGCACGCTGTCCGGCGGTGAGTCCCAGCGGGTGAAGATGGTGCGCCACCTCGGGTCGGCACTCACCGACGTCACGTACGTGTTCGACGAGCCGACGATCGGGCTGCACCCGCACGACGTGGCGAGGATGAACGCCCTGCTGCTGCGGCTGCGCGACAAGGGCAACACCGTGCTGGTGGTCGAGCACAAGCCCGAGGTGATCGGAATCGCGGACCACGTCGTCGACCTCGGCCCCGGCGCCGGCACCGCCGGCGGTCACGTCTGCTTCGAGGGCACGGTCGACGGGCTGCGAGCCGCCGGCACCCTCACCGGCCTGCACCTCGACGATCGCGCCGCCGTCAAACCGGCGGTACGCACGCCGCGGGGCACCCTGCAGATCCGCCATGCGTCGACGCACAACCTCCGTGACGTCGACGTGGACATCCCGCTCGGTGTGCTCGTGGTGGTGACCGGGGTCGCCGGCTCCGGCAAGAGCTCTCTGGTCCACGGCTCCATGCCGCCCGGGGCGGGAGTGGTCTCGATCGACCAGGCGACGATCCGCGGGTCGCGACGCAGCAACCCGGCGACGTACACGGGCCTGCTGGACCCGGTCCGCACGGCGTTCGCGAAGGCGAACGGCGTCAAGCCGGCCCTGTTCAGCCCGAACTCCGCGGGCGCGTGCCCGGTGTGCAAGGGCGCCGGCGTCATCTACACCGACCTCGGGATCCTCGCCGGCGTCGCGGCCACGTGCGAAGAGTGCGACGGCAAGCGGTTCCAGGCCGCGGTGCTCGAGCACCGCCTCGCGGGCAGGGACATCAGCGAGGTGCTGGCCATGCCCGTCACCGAGGCGGAGGCGTTCTTCGGGACGGGCGCCGCGCGGACACCCGCAGCCCACGCAGTCCTGCGCCGACTGGTGGATGTGGGTCTCGGTTATGTCAGTCTGGGACAGCCGCTCACGACCCTGTCCGGCGGGGAGCTGCAGCGGCTCAAGCTGGCGACGCACCTGGGCGACAAGGGTGGCGTCTACGTGCTCGACGAGCCGACGGCCGGCCTGCACCTGGCGGACGTGGAACAGCTGCTGGAGCTGCTCGACCGGCTCGTGGACGCCGGCAAGTCGGTGATCGTCGTCGAGCACCACCAGGCGGTGATGGCGCACGCCGACTGGATCATCGACCTCGGACCAGGTGCCGGCCACGACGGCGGACGGATCGTGTTCGAGGGAACGCCGGCACAGCTCGTCGCGGATCGTTCGACGCTGACGGGCCAGCACCTGGCGGCCTACGTCGGCGCCTGACGCGCTGGCCGGACGGACAGCGGGAATCGACGACCGCGGGAACCGACAGACGCAAGAGCCATCTTCGTCCGTCGCGCCGATAAGGTGCATTATGTCATTTCGCTGATGAGCGACCGCCGGAGGCGGCCTGCTCTGCCCCTCCCCGCCGGTCCGTCAGGCGGCGAAGGACACCTCGACGGTCGGCACCACGGCGGCCGTGCGGCCCGGCGCGCTCTGGTAGCTCCAGTACAGGTTTGTGTGCGTGATGACGTCGGCGGGCGGCGGCGCACCCCAGGCCGTGAGGTCCTCCGTGGTGTGCGCGTCGCCGACCAAGGTCACGTCGTACCCGCGGGTGAACGCTCCGTGGATGGTCGACCGCACGCAGGCATCCGTCTGGGCGCCGCAGACCACCAGCCGCCCGACACCCGCCTCGGCGAGCACGGCCTCGAGGACCGTCCCCTCGAACGAGTCGCCGTACGTCTTGGGCACCAGCGGCTCCGAGTCCTGCCGGACCAGCTCCGGCACGTACGCCCAGGCGTCCGTGCCGACCTGGAGCTCCTGGGACGAATGCTGCACCCACACCACGGGCACTCCCTCGACCCGCGCCCGCTCCACCAGCGCGCGGACGTTGGCGATCACCCGGTCCCGGTCATGAGCGTGATCCATGACGCCGTTCTGCACGTCGACCACCACCAGCGCAGTACGGTCCCGACCGGTCAACGTGCTCACGGCGCTCTCCTTCGGTGCTGGTCCTCGGTGCTCGTCAGGCGACTGCCTCACGGTACCGACGCCCACCGACACGACTGCCGTCAGGGGCGCAGGACCAGCTGGTAGCGCTCCTCGACCAGCTCGGGGTCCCGCGGCAGGCGCTGCCGCTCCCCCGTCCTCGCGAAACCCGCGCGCACGTAGAGGTCGCCCGCCGGGGTGTTGCCGTCCAGCACCCACAACGACACCGTGCGCGCGTCCTCGGCGGCGGCTGCGGCCTTGACCGCGTCCAGAAGGGCCCACGCGACGCCGCGACGGCGTGCCTCGGGTGCGACCCACAGGGACACCACGTGCCGGTCGTCCTCCGGGGAGCCGGGCTCCTGCATCATGCTGACGAGCCCACGAGGCACGTCCTCGTCGTCGAGGGCGAGCCACGTCGGCGTCGCCCGCAGCCGCATGCGCCAGTGCTTCTCGGTGAACAGCAGCTCGCGCTCGAGCGTCGCACCGAACGTCTCCGGCGACTCGCGCAGCGCACGGAGACGTACCTGGGCCACCTCACGCCAGGACGACTCGTCCACCCGTACGATCCGCACCAGCACAGGATGCCGTATCGCCGCGACCTTCCGGTCCACGGAGCACTCCGGCACGGACGGCTCAGGCGTCCGGCCACCCGTTCAGCCGAGCGCCGGTCACAGGTCCTCCGGCGACGACCTCAGCCGAGCACCGTGTCCGACGCGGGATCACCACCGTGACCCGCTGGGTCGGGCACGGAACGAGCCACGTCGGCCACCTGCTCCTCAGGACGTGGCGGGACGGTCTCGTCGTCCTCGATCACCGGCACGTCCGGACCGGGGTGCTGCGTCACCGGTCGCTCCTCTCCTCGTCCGGGCCGCCCGCGCCGGGTGACCCACCACCGACCGGCAGGCCGCCGGTCGGAGCTCCGGCTAGACCTCCACGACCTCGCCGGGGCGCGCCACGACCACGGCGGCCGAGGTCAGCCGCGCCAGCCAGTCCCCCGCCGAGCGCAGGCCCGCGTCGCTCAGCCACGCGTCGTGGATCGGCACGGCCCGAGCGGCACCGACGGACCGGACCCAGTCCACCGCGTCGGCCATCCGCAGCCACGGCCCGCTGACCGGCGTCAGGGCGACCTCGACGACGGCTCCCGGCGGCGGCACGACGAACGCGTCCCCGGGATGCAGCACCGCGCCGGCCACGAGGTAGCCGACGTTCGTGCCGCGCGGCAGGTCCGGGTGGATGACGGCGTGCCACTCCCCCACGACCTGGACGTCCAGACCCCCAAGCGTCAGCTGGTCACCGGCCCGCACCTCGTGGAGCAGGGCCCGGTCGGCGCCCGCCCCGGCCACGACGTCCAGCGCCGCGGCGGGACCCCAGACGGGCAGGCCCGACGCCGCCACCGCAGCCCCGTCGACGTGGTCGACGTGGTCGTGCGTCAGCAGCACGCCCGCCGCCCCGGCCAGCACCGTCGCCGACTCCCCGTACACGCCGGGGTCGATCACGAGAGCCCCGTCGGGCCCCTCGATGCGGACGCAGGACTGCGCCCAGCGGGTCAGTCGGATCGGCATACGCGCCATTGTGCGCCCCGCCGGCGACAGCACCCGGCGCGTTTGGCGGCCCGCCGTCGCCCGCAGATACGGTGGGCCGCGTGCTGGTGCTCGGTGTGTGCAGCCTCAAGGGCGGCGTGGGCAAGACCTCGGTGACGCTGGGCCTGGCGTCCGCGGCGCTGGACCGCGGCCTGTCCACGCTCGTCGTCGACCTGGACCCGCAGGGTGACAGCACCATGTCGCTCGCGGTCGACCGGCCCTCGGGGGACGTCTCGACCGTCCTCGACGACCCGCGCGCAGAGACCGTCGCTGCCGCGACCGGTTCCTCCGGGTGGGCGGACGACGGGCTCGACGTGCTGGTCGGCTCCGAACGGACCGTCCTGCACGACCGCGTCGACGACTCCGACCTGGACCGGCTGCGCTACGCCCTGTCCTGGGTGACGGGCTACGACCTGGTCCTCGTGGACTGCCCACCGTCCCTCGGCGGGCTGACCCGCACGGGCCTGACCGCCTGCGACCGGGCGGTCGTCGTCACCGAACCGGGCCTGTTCTCCGTGATGGCCGTCGGCCGGGCGATGCGGACCATCGACGAGCTGCGCCGGGGCGCAGCACCGGCCCTGCAGCCGCTCGGCATCGTGGTGAACCGGGTGCGCGCCCGCTCGGTCGAGCAGACCTACCGCCTCGGCGAGCTCCAGACCCTCTACGGGCCCCTGCTGCTCAGCCCCACCGTCCCGGAACGCGCGGCGCTGCAGCAGGCGCAGGGCGCCGCACAGCCGGTGCACGCGTGGCCCGGCGCGGCAGCGGCGGAGGTCGCCGGCGTGTTCGACGCGCTGCTGGACCGTGCGTTGCGGGCGCCGCGGCCGCACTAGGACGCGACGCGACGGAGCGCCGGTGCTGGGCAGGCCGCCACGCACGCATGACGGCGCGCTCGGCGCCGTCCAGAACCGACGTGCTCAGCCGGCGTTGCGAGCCCGACGACGCTGCGCGAGCTCGTCGTCGCCCGAGAGCTCCGGCGCCGCCTCGTCCTCGGCGCGCTCGGTCGGCAGCTCGGCGAGCGTGCCCTCCACCTCGCGCCAGACGCGCCCGACGGCGATGCCGAACACGCCCTGGCCGCCCTGCACCAGGTCGATCACCTCGTCCGCGGAGGTGCACTCGTACACAGAAGCACCGTCGGACATCAGCGTGATCTGCGCGAGGTCCTCCACGCCCCGCTCGCGCAGGTGCCCCACCGCCGTGCGGATCTGCTGCAGCGAGACGCCGGTGTCGAGCAGCCGCTTGACGACCTTGAGCACGAGGATGTCGCGGAAGCTGTACAGCCGCTGCGTGCCCGAGCCCGTGGCAGGCCGGACCGACGGCTCGACCAGGCCGGTACGGGCCCAGTAGTCCAGCTGACGGTAGGTGATGCCGGCCGCCTTGCAGGCCGTAGGACCGCGGTAGCCGATCGAGACGTCGAGATCCGGCAGGTCGTCGTCGAAGAGGAGGCCCTGGGCTCCGGGAGGGACCGACCCGCTGGTGGGGGCCGTCTCGTTCGTGGTCACCGGATCCTCCAGTACGCCGTCCACCGCGCCGTCGCGAGGGCGGCTGCGCCCGTTCGCGGGCGTGGGTTCTGCCGCAAAGGTAGGCCGCGGCCAGGGGCGACGCAACGACGCGCGTGGCGTGTCGCCGCGGCGAGTCTCAACCTCTACCTGAAGGTCAGCTCGACGCCGTCCCGCCCTCGTCCGGGTCCTCCCCCGTGGCGAAGTCCTCCGCCGACACGTGCTCGAGGAAGTCGCGGAACTCCTCGATGTCGTGCTCCGCGGTGCTGGTGCGCACCTCGACGCCGGCGGCCGCGACGACCTCGGCCGAGCACAGCACCGGGCAGCCGAAGCGCAGCGCCACGGCGATGGCGTCCGACGCCCGGGAGTCGACCCGCTCCCCCGCTCCCAGCACCAGCGCCGCGTGGAACACACCGTCGAGCAGCTCGGTGATCTCCACCTGCCGCACGGTGCTGCCCGCTGCGACGAGCGCGTCCCGCAGCAGGTCGTGCGTCATGGGACGTGGCGGGACGATGCCGGCCTGGGCGGCGGCGATCGCGCTGGCCTCCGCCGGACCGATGAGGATGGGGACGAGCAACGACGAGTCGGGATCGAGCAGGAGCACGACGATCTCGTCGTCCGCCAGATGCGTCCTGACGCCGACGACCTCGACCTGCACCAGACCGCCGCCCTCGCCCACGCGTCCACGCTACGACGCGGAGGTCGTTCCGTCTCACCGAGCCGGCAACTGGTGCGAGCCGCAGCCGGGGTCGCCCGCGAGCAGCGTCTCCGGCCTGGTCAGCGCGACGAGACCGACCGCGTCGAGCTCACGGCTCCAGACCGGCGACCGCCGCCCGCACGAGGGCCGTGTGCATCTGGGTGCACAGCTCGCCCACCTCCGCAGCGAGCGTCGCGGCGCGCGCTCGGGAGGCCGCGCTGCGCTGACCTCGCACGGGCGCGACGACCTGCTCGACGAGGTCCGCCTGGCGGTCCGCAGCAGTCCGGAACGACCGCAGGTGCCTCGCGTCGATCCCGTGCTCGGCCAGCCGGGCGGCCGCCAGGACGACGTCCCGTGCGTACAGGTCGAGAGCGCCGAGCGGACCCGAACGGAGCACGCCTGCCGTGACCAGGTCCTCGACGAACGCGGGCTCGACACCGGCCTCACCGGCCAGGGAGTCGACGGTCCAGCGGGACGCCGGCCCCGTCGTCTCGCCATCACGCGAGGCGAGCCGCGCCGGCGACGGCGCCTCGTCGTCGACCCCGGCGTCCAGCGCGGCGAGGTGCTCGGCGATCACCTTCAGCGGCATGTACCGGTCGCGCTGCATCCGCAGCACGTAGCGCAGCCTCTCGACGTCCGCCGGTGAGTACTGGCGGTAGCCGGCGGAGGTCCGGACCGGGGCGACCAGCCCCTGCTCCTCCCAGAACCGGAGCTTGGACGTGGTCACCGCCGGGAACTCCAGCTGGAGCGCCGCGAGGACGTCCGAGATACGCATGCTGGCGCGGCGCGAGATGCCGCGCGGCCACGGCTCGGCCACGGCCGGCCGGGGGCTCGGCCGGCCACCCTCGGGACCGCGCGCGTCCGCGAGGTCGTCCACCAGAGCGGGTCGACGCGCGCCCGCGCTCATGCCCGCGCCTCGAGCGCGGGGAGTCGATCGGTCACCCGCGTGCACCCTCGCGGTGCGGGCTCGGGTGGAACGTCATCCGGAACTTGCCGATCTGCACCTCGTCGCCGGCGCGCAGCGCCACCTGGTCGATGCGCGTGCGGTTGACGTAGGTGCCGTTGAGCGAGCCGATGTCCCGGACCCAGAACTGCTGCCCCTCGCGGACGAACTCCGCGTGCTTGCGGGACACCGTCACGTCGTCCAGGAAGATGTCGGCCTGCGTGCTGCGTCCGGCCGTGGTGCGCTCGGCGTCGAGCAGGAACCGGGCGCCCGCGCTGGGACCGCGCTGCATCACCAGGAGCGCCGACGTGGGCGGGAGGGCCTGCACGGCCGCGGTCTCGTCCGGGGTGAGCCCGATCGGTGCGGCCTGCTCCACCTCGGTCGCCGAGACCCCGGTGAAGCTGATCGTCGTCTCCGGGCCCTGCGACCGCGGTGCACCAGCCGGGACGGCGCCGCCGACGGGCTCGTCGTGCTGCATGTACGCCTCCCCTGTTCAGGGTCGCAAGACCCGACCGTGACGCGACCGTCCGCGCCCTGGTCAGGGACACCCTATGCAAACGCGCCGCCCGGCGCAGCCCCCACCCCCTGCGACGGCCTAGGAGCCCGGGACCGCCGCCGGCGTGGCGTAGCGCGGCTCGGCAGCCGCGCGCAGGGCGTCGACGTGGACCTCCGTCAGCTTGTCCACGGAGCCCGACCCGCCGTCGTTGCGGACGTAGGCCATCGCGCCCCCGGGGATGTCCAGCGCGGTGGCGATGGTGTCGGGGTCGCCGATGACGAGCCACACGTACGGCGCGGTGAGCGTGGTGCCGTCGAGCTGCACGGCGCCGGTCGACCCCGTGAACGCGCTGCTCGCGGTGACCCGCTGGTCGTTGAGCTGCACCGCCTCCGCACCGGCGTTCCGCAGCTCCTCCAGCATGTTCAGCATGGTGATCGGGCGCACCGACCCGCTGCTGTCCGTGATGGTGATCCGCACACCGGGGCCCACGGCCGGCAGCCGGCCCGCGAGGATGCCCTGAGTCGCCGCGCTGCGCCGGGCCGCGTCGATGGCGGCCTGCCGGTTGTTCGACCCGCTGACCAGCTGGTCGCGCTCGCGCTGCAGGTCGGCGGCCTCGCGGCTCAGCTGGTCGGAACGGGTGCTCGCCTCGTCCAGCAGCCGCACGAGGTCGTCCTGGCGCAGCTGGGAGAGCGCCGAGTCCCCGTTCTGACGCAGCTGCACGACGATCGCGAAGCCGAGGACGGCGCACAGCACGCCCGCCAGCACCTGCGCACGGGTGGCGCGTGGACGCAGGGCGCTGCCGAGGGCGGCCCAGCCCGTGGGCCTGCTCGGCCCGGGGCCGCCCGACGGCTCGGGAGAACCGGGCCCGGCGGCGACGTCGGCATCGCCGCCGGCCTGTGCCGCGATCGGCTCCGGCCGGAAGGTCGGCGGCACCTCGGGCGGCAGGGAGGCCACCGCCTCGGCCGACAGCTGCCAGGCGTGCGACTCCCGGAGCACGGCGCCGGCCTCGTCCTCGGCGTCCGGCGCCGTGTCGAGCGTGGGGGCTGCGTCGGGCACGGCGTCGGTCACGACGGTGTCCTCGTCGCCAAGCAGGTCCTCGTCGAACCGGGCCTCGTCGATCCGGTCCCCGTCGGGCCGCTGGTCGTCCTGGCCGACCGGCTCCTCGGCCGCGACCGCACCGGTCGCGGCCGGGTCCTCGTGGGTGCCCTCCTGGACGCCCGTGCCCACGCCACGCGGTTCGTCGGGGGGACCCTCCGGCTCGTCGCCCTCGTGCGGCTGCTGCTGCTCGGTCACGTCAGGCCTTGAACAGGTGCCGCCGGATGGCCGCGACGTTGGAGAAGATCCGGATGCCGAGCACGACGACCACGGCGGTGGACAGCTGGGTGCCGACGCCGAGCTGGTCGCCGAGGAACACGATGAAGGCCGCGACCAGCACGTTCGACAGGAACGACGTGAGGAACACCCGGTCGTCGAAGATGCCGTCGAGCAGTGCGCGCAGACCGCCGAACAGGGCGTCGAGCGCCGCGACCACCGCGATCGGCAGGTAGGGCTGCAGCTCCGCCGGGACGGTCGGGTGCACCAGCAGCCCGACGACCACCCCGATGGCCAGCCCGATGACGGCGATCACCGGTCCTCCCCTCCCGTTCCCGGCGCGACGACGGACGACTGTGTCACAACCTCAGCCGCCGCTGCACGAACCGACCGGGACGGCGTCGCCGTCGGCGTGGAGGAGGTGCGTGAGCTCGGCGTCGGTGAGGGCGTGGGCGAGACGGTCGGGCTCGGCGACGTCGTCGCGGACGGGGAAGCCGTCATCGAGGGCGTCGACGCCTGCTGCAGCGTCGTGGGGCCCGCGCCCGGCAGCTGCAGCCGCCGTTGCGACGTCATCGTCACCCCGATCCCGTAGGTGGCGCGCAGGGTCGCCAGGTGCTGACCGGCGCTCGACCGTGCCAGGGACGTCTGCAGGTCGGCCGCGGACCCGATCGCCTCGACGGTGTACGGGTTCACCAGCGGCACGAGGTCGACCAGCACCGCGCTGCCGGCGGTGCGGATGGCGGTGGTGGCGGTCAGCCGCTGGCCGTTGACCGCGATCGCCTCCGCACCGGCGGCCCACAGCCCGTTGACCAGCACCTGGAGGTCCACGTCCTGCACCCGCAGGTCGGGGTTGTCCTTCGTCGTGCCGTCGGTGGGCGCGTCCGTCAGCACCACGCGCAGCCCCGGGCCCGAGACCGGCACGAGCGCTGCGGACACCGCCCATCGCTGCAGCTGGGCCAGGAGCGCCGGGTCGTCGGAGCGCAGCGCCTGGTTCTGCAGCGCGGCGATCTGGGCACTGAGATCGGCGTTCTGGGCCGCGAGCGACTCGGCGTCCGCGCGGTGCTGGCGGACCTGCTGCTCCAGCAGCCGCCGCGCGGCCACCGCACCGGCCTGCGGCTGGCGCAGGGACAGGGTGGCGGTGGTGACGCCGAGGCCGAGGAGCAGTCCGACGACCACGAGCCAGACGGCCGTCGGACCGGTTCGGTGCGGGGCGCCCGCCAGCGCACGGCGACGGGCCGCCTCGGCGTAGCCGGGGTCCAGCGGGCGCCGCTGCACCTCCGTCAGCAGGGTCATCGAGGCGTCGCGCACGCTCTCGGGCACGTGGCTGTCGTGCCGAGCCATCACGCCGCCCGGGTCCGGACCCGCAGCACCCGGCGCGCCTGCTCCAGGTACAGCACGCCCGAGAACCAGTACAGGCCGACGCCCCACAGCGCGAACGCCCAGCCGAGGACGGTCGCCACGGTCCCGAGCGCACCCTGCCAGGTCGCCAGCAGCAGCAGGGGGAACGCGTAGAGCAGCGCGAACGTTCCGGCCTTCCCCGCCAGGTGCACCGGGAGCGGCGGCTCGCCGACGCGGGCGAGGACCAGCAGCATCAGCGCGAGCACCACGTCACGGGACACGAGGGCGACGACCAGCCACCACGGCACGACGCCGCGCCAGGCGAGCGCCACGATGGTGACGAGGATGAAGAGCCGGTCCGCAGCCGGGTCGAGCAGCTGCCCGAGCCGGCTGACCTGCCCCAGCCGCCGGGCCAGCACCCCGTCGAGCCAGTCGCTCGCCCCGGAGACCGCCAGGACCGCGAAGGCCCACAGGTCCTGGCGCCTGACGAGGAGCACCGCGAACACCGGCACCAGCAGCAGCCGCGCGAAGCTGATCAGGTTCGGCACCGTGAGCACCCGGGTGCTCACGTCGTCGGTCCCGCTCACCGCCACCCCGCTCCTCGCCGGCTCCCCGACCGCCCCCACGCGGCGGCCGATGCGCCCCGGCCGATGTCGGGCGGGGCTCGGCACCGCTCACGCCCCTCGGGGGGCGTTCCCCATCGTAGGTGCCGCGACCTGCGGACGGACCCGCGCCGCTCCGCGCGACGGCACTGCCCGTGACGGCGTGCGACGCTGGTGCCGTGCCCGAGCTGAACGACCCCGCGGTGATCCACCGGCTGCTGACGACCCCTGGTCGCTGGGCCGTCGTCGGGCTCTCGACGAACACCGCCCGTGCCGCGTACTCCGTGGCCTCCTACCTGCAGGAGCTGGGTCAGGAGATCGTGCCGGTGCACCCCAGCGCGCCGACCGTGCACGGGGCCGCCGGGGTCGCGACGGTGCTCGACGTGCCGCCGCCCGTCGACGTCGTGGACGTGTTCGTCAACAGCTCCCACGCGGGAGCGGTGGTCGACCACGCGATCGAGGCCGGCGCCGGAGCCGTCTGGTTGCAGCTCGGCGTCGTGGACGAGGCCGCGGCCGCACGGGCGCTGGCGGCCGGGCTCGACGTGGTGATGGACCGCTGCCCGGCCATCGAGGGACGCCGGCTGGGGCTGCCGCGCCGCTGACCGCGCCGTGGTGCACGTCACCCGACCCGTCTCGTGGTGCCCCAGCCTGGGACAGGTAGGATGACCCGGTTCAGAGTTCGTCGCGTCCCCCCGGGCGCGTCCCGCAGGACCTCGCGGGCCGCCCTCGTGTCGTGCAGCCGCCCATGGCGGCCAGGTGTGTCGGGGAAGTGACCGGCCGGGCGTCGTACGCCCGGTTCAGGACTCACCCTCGACCGATCGGTTCCGCACGCCATGAGCACCACGCTGCCCGCTGCCACCATGCCCACCTCCGGGTTCGAGCCCACCGAGGCGCCGGCCGCCCCGGTGCCGGCTGGCGCCACGTCGACGTTCGACGACCTCGACCTGCCCGCACCGCTGCGCCGCGCTGTCGCGGACCTCGGCTTCACCACCCCGTCGGCCGTCCAGGCAGCGACGATCCCCGCCCTGCTTGCCGGCCGCGACCTGGTCGGCGTCGCCCAGACGGGTACCGGCAAGACCGCGGCCTTCGGGCTCCCGCTGCTCGCGGCGATCGACCCGGAGCTGCGGGCCGTGCAGGCCGTCGTGCTGACGCCGACCCGTGAGCTCGCGCTCCAGGTGGCGGAGGCGATCGAGTCGTTCGCCCAGCACCTGCCCGGCGTCTCGGTGGTGGCCGTGTACGGCGGTGCGCCGTACCTGCCCCAGCAGCGCGCGCTCGCACGTGGCGCTCAGGTGGTGGTCGGCACGCCCGGCCGCGTCCTGGACCACCTGGAGCGGCGGACGCTGGTGCTCGACGAGCTGCGGTTCCTGGTGCTCGACGAGGCCGACGAGATGCTGCGCATGGGCTTCGCCGAGGACGTCGACCGCGTGCTCAGCTCGGCGCCGGAGCGCCGCCAGATGGCCCTGTTCTCCGCCACGATGCCGCCGGCGATCCGTCGGGTAGCCGAGCAGCACCTGGTCGACCCGGCGCAGGTGACCGTGTCCCGGCAGTCGTCGACCGTCACGACGGTCCGCCAGACGTACGCCGTGGTGCCGTTCCGGCACAAGACGGGCGCGCTGGCCCGGGTGCTCGCCGTGTCCGACGCGGACGCGAGCATCGTCTTCGTCCGCACCCGTGAGGCCGCCGAGCAGGTGGGCTCGGCGCTGGTGGAACGCGGCGTCTCCGCCGCGTACATCTCCGGGGACGTCGCGCAGGGCGAGCGCGAGAAGATCGTCGACCGGCTGCGGTCCGGGGCGCTGGACGTGCTCGTGGCCACCGACGTCGCCGCCCGTGGGCTCGACGTGGACCGCATCGGGCTGGTGGTGAACTTCGACGTGCCCCGCGAGCCGGAGGCCTACGTGCACCGCATCGGGCGCACCGGGCGCGCCGGACGGGCCGGTGAGGCGCTCACCTTCGTCACCCCGGCCGAGCAGAGCCGGCTCCGGCAGATCGAGCGCACGACCCGGGTGCAGCTGGAGCAGGTCCAGATCCCGACGCCAGCCCAGGTGTCGGCGCACCGGGTGAGCGCACTGCTCGCGCGTGCCGACGAGCGGGCCGCGCTCGGACGGCTGGAGACGTACCGGGACGCGATCGCGGCGCACCTCTCCGAGCGGCCCGGTACCGACGTCGCCGAGCTGCTGGCCGTCGTCGCCGCGCTGGCCGTCGGCGACGAGGGCCCGGCGCCGCGCCCGGAGCAGGGGGACGACCTCGACGACGCCCTCAGCCGCGCGCGCCTGGTCGACGGGCCGGAACGACGCGGGTCGGAGCACTCGTCCGACGGCGGTCGGCGTCGGACGGACAGCCGCCGGGCCGACGGCAGCACCCGCTACCGCGTGGCCGTCGGCCACCGCGACGGCGTGCAGCCGAACGCGCTGGTGGGCGCCCTGACCAACGAGGGCGGGCTGACCGGCAAGGACCTCGGCAAGATCGACATCTTCGGGTCGTTCTCGCTGGTGGACATCCCGGCCGGGCTCACCCCCGAGGTGGTGGAGCGGCTGAGCCGGACGCGGGTGGCCGGCCGGCCGCTGCGCATCCGGCTCGACAGCGGGCCGCGGGCGCCGCACGGCCCCAGCCGTCCTGCCGGGCACGTCCACACCGGCCACCAGCACTGAGCGGTCGCCCCGGCCGGCAGGACCGGCCGGGGCGGCTGGCGCGCTCAGGCGCGAACGGTCGCGGCCTCCAGCGCCGCGGCGACGAAGGCGTCCACGTCGCGAGGCTCGGTGTCGAAGGCGCACATCAGGCGCACCTCGCCCGTCTCCGCCGCCCAGTCGTAGAAGTGGTACGTCTGCCGCAGCTCCGCGGCCATCGCCGCCGGCATGCGGACGAACACCGCGTTGCCCTCCGTCGGGTACGTCGGCTCGATGCCCGGGACCCGCTCCAGGCCGGAGCGCAGCCGGGCCGCCATCGCGTTGGCGTGCCGCGCCGAGCGCAGCCAGAGGTCGCCCTCGTACAGCGCGAGCAGCTGTGCGGAGACGAAGCGCATCTTCGAGGCGAGCTGCAGGTCGATCTTGCGCAGGTAGTCGATGCCCTCCACGGCCGACCTGTCGAGCACCACGATCGCCTCGCCGAGCAGCGCGCCGTTCTTGGTCCCACCGAGAGACACGACGTCGACGCCGACGTCGGTGGTCAGCGCGCGCAGCGGGACGTCCAGGTGCGCCGCCGCGTTCGAGAGGCGCGAGCCGTCGAGGTGCACGCGAAGCCCCTGGCTGTGGGCGTGCTCGGTGATCGCGCGGATCTCCGCGGGCGTGTAGGCGGTGCCGAGCTCCGTGGACTGGGTGATGGACACCACCCCGGGCTGGGCGCGGTGCGCGTCGCCCCGGCCGCCGAGCTGGGTGGCGACGAGCTCGGGCGTCAGCTTGCCGTCGGGCGTCTCGACCGGCAGCAGCTTCAGGCCCGCGACCCGCTCCGGCGCGGCGTTCTCGTCGGTGTTGACGTGCGCCGTCGCGGTGCAGATCACCGCGCCCCAGCGCGGCAGCATCGACTGGAGCGAGATCACGTTGGCGCCGGTCCCGTTGAGCACCGGGTAGACGTCGACCTCGGCGCCCAGCTGCTGCGACAGCACAGCACCCAGCCGTGCGGTGTACGGGTCGGCGCCGTACGCCGGGACGTGCCCGCCCGCCGCCTCGGCGATCGCAGCGAGGACCTCGGGGTGCGCGCCGGCGTAGTTGTCCGAGCCGAAGTCGTGGTGGGACGGGTCGTGGAGTGCAGTCACGACCCCCAGTCTCGCGCACCGGTGCGACACGTCCGTGCGGCGAGGTCCGGCGGTGCAGGGCCGGCAGGCAGCGCGAGCGGGCGGGCACGACCTGCGTGATGATCGGGCCGAACGCCCGTCGATCCCGTCCGAGGAGGCCGCCCGTGACAGCCCCGGGGACGCCCGAACCGAAGACGCCGCAGCAGGCCGGCCGGCAGCAGCCGCCCGTCGGCGCGGACCGGGACGACCAGCACGACGCCACCCGGCACGAGACCGAGGCGGAGCGCATGGACCGCAACTGGGACGAGGTGATGCAGGAGCTGCGCGTCACGCAGACCGGTGCGCAGATCCTGGTCGGCTTCCTGCTGACGGTGCCGTTCCAGCAGAGGTTCGCCCAGCTGGACCACTACCAGCGCAGCGTCTACCTGGTGCTGGTCGCGCTCGCGGTGCTGGCGACCGTGCTGATCGTCACGCCGGTCAGCCTGCACCGGCTGCTGTTCCGGCGGCGGATGAAACGGGAGCTGGTCAAGGCCGCAAACGTCTTCGCGCTCGCGGGGCTGGGTGTGCTGGCCGTCGTGCTGACGGGGGTGCCCCTGCTGCTGTTCGACGTCGTGGTCTCGAGGCGGGCGGGCTGGGTCGCCGCCGCCGTGGTCGCGCTGCTGCTGGCCGTCTGCTGGTGGACCGTCCCGCGGCTGATGGGACGCGGTGCACCACCGCCGCAGCCGCCGCGCTGACCGACCGGCTCAGCGCGCAGCGTCCGCCGCGGCCGCCCGGCAGGCGCTGCAGGTCCCGGTCAGCTCGATGACGTGGTCCACGTCGGTGAAGCCGTGGGCCGCACCGACCTGCTCGGCCCAGCTCTCCGCCGCCGGCCCGTCGATCTCCACGGTCCGGCCGCAGCCGCGGCACACGAGGTGGTGGTGGTGGCTGCGCTCGGCGCAGCGGCGGTAGACCGCCTCCCCCTCGGCGGTGCGCATGGTGTCCACCTCACCGGAGTCCGCGAGCGCCTGCACGGTGCGGTAGACGGTCGCGAGGCCGACCCCGGAGCCCCGGTGGCGCAGCAGGTCGTGCAGCTGCTGGGCGCTGCGGAACTCCTCGACGTCGTGCAGCAGGTCGAGGATCTCGGCCCGCTGCTTGGTGTGCCGTTGCGGCTCGGCCATGGGCGCGCTCCTGTTGAGAGTGATTCCCAGCAGTCTAGCGGGGTCGGTGCACCAGCTGGTCGACGGGCAGGGTGGTGATCACCCGGTCGGGCCCGATGCCGTGCTGCACGGCGCGCTCGCAGCCGGCGATCAGCCAGTCGAGCTGCCCGGGGGCGTGCGAGTCGGTGTCGATGGTGAAGAGGCAGCCGGCGTCGACGGCGATCTGCAGCAGCTCGTGCGGCGGGTCCAGGCGGTCCGGACGGCAGTTGATCTCGACGGCGACGCCGTGCTCGGCGCACGCGTCGAACACGGCACGGGCGTCGAACTCGCTCGGCGGGCGAGGCCGTCCGCCCGTCAACCGGCGGCCGGTGCAGTGGCCCAGCACGTCGGTGTGCGGGTCGGCGACGGCCGCCAGCATCCGCCGGGTCATCGCCGCGCGGTCCATCCGCAGCTTGGAGTGCACCGACGCGACCACGACGTCGAGCCGCTGCAGCAGCGCCGGCTCCTGGTCCAGGGTGCCGTCCTCGAGGATGTCGACCTCGATGCCGGTGAGCACGCTGAAGGGTGCGACGGCGCCGTTCAGCACCCCGATCTCCTCGAGCTGGGCGTTCAGCCGCGCCGGGGACAGGCCGTTGGCCACGGTGAGGCGCGGCGAGTGGTCGGTGATGGCGAGGTAGTCGTGACCGAGCGCCAGCGCCGCCAGCACCATCTCCTGGATGGACGTGGTGCCGTCGCTCGCCTGCGAGTGGGCGTGCAGGTCGCCACGCAGCGCGGCGCGCAGCTGCGCGGCGGGTCCGGCCGCGGTGGGCTGAGCCGCGAGCTCGGTCTCGAGCCGGTCGAGGTACTCGACGGGCGCGCCGCGCAGCACCTGGGTGACCACCTCGGCCGTGCGAGCCCCGACGCCCGGCAGGTCGTCGAGGGAGCCGGCGGCGGCGAGGGCGAGCACCTGGTCGGGCGGCGTGCGCTCGATGCTTCCCGCTGCGGCGCGGAACGCCTCCGACCGGTACGAGCTGGCCTGGGCACGTTCGAGGAGGAAGGCGATGCGCCGTAGCGCGGCTACGGCCTCGTCGCGCCCCTGCTGCGGCGTGCGTGCCGTCACGACGCCTTGCGCCGGGTGCGACGGGCCGGCGGCTTGTCCTCAGCCGTGCCCGCAGGTTCCTCGGCCTTGTCGTCGGCGGCACGTGCCGTCTTGCGGGTGCTCCGTGCCGCCGGGGCGGGCGCCTCGGCTCGCGGCTGCGCGCCGCGTGCCTTCTCGACGCTGCGCTGCAGGGCCGCGAGCAGGTCGACGACCTCGCCACCTTCCGCACCTTCGGCGGCGGGCGGGGCCGGCGGGACGCGCGTCTCGCCGCTGGCGATCTTCTCCTCGATCAGGTCGTGCAGGGCGGCGCCGTACCGGTCGTGGTACTGCGACGGGTCGAAGTCGGCCGCCAGGGAGTCGACGAGGGTGGACGCCATCGCCAGCTCCTGCGGCTTGACCTGCACGTCGGTCTCCAGGATCGGGAAGTCGGCCTCCCGCACCTCGTCCGGCCAGAGCAGGGTCTGCATGCAGATCACGTCACCGCGCACCCGCAGCACCGCCATCGACTCGCGCTGCCGCAGCGCCACGGTGACGACGGCCATGCGGTCGGCCTGCTCGAGCGCGCCACGCAGCAGCGCGTACGGCTTGACGGCCGTCTTCTCCGGCTCGAGGTAGTAGGTCTTCCCGAGCAGGATCGGGTCCACCTGCTCCGCGGGGACGAACTCCAGCACCTCGATCTCGCGGGAGGTGGTCAGGGGCAGCGCGGCGAAGTCCTCGTCCTCGAGCACCACGAGCTTGCCGTCGTCGGTCTCGTAGCCCTTGGCGATGTCCGACCACTCGACCGTCTCGCCGTCCACGCTGCAGACCTTCTTGTACCGGATGCGGCCGCCGTCCTCCCGGTGCACCTGGTGCAGGGCGACCTCGTGCTCGCCCGTCGCCGCGTACAGCCGCACGGGCACGTTGACGAGGCCGAAGGCCACCGCGCCCTTCCAGATCGCTCGCACGTCGCCGCCTCGCCCTCGTGTCGACAGCCGGGCCCGTCACCCCGCCCGCAGCCCGGGCAGGGACGAGCGCCGCGTGCCGTGCGGGCCCGTTCGTGCAGGATGCCACGGATGCGGGCAGGCCGCCTCAGCCCGCACGGTCGGCGACGGCACCGACCGGGAGCGGTGCCGCCTCCCCCGCGCTGTCCGCCAGCCACTCCAGCAGACCGCACACCGCGTCCGTGCACCCGCCGCACCCGGTGGTGGCCCTGGTGGCACGGGCGACCTCGGCGAGGTTGCGGGCACCCTCCCGCCACGAGCGGGTCAGCTCGCCCTTGGTCACGCCGTTGCACCGGCACACCGTCGCGCGGTCCGGCATGAGGGTGACGGACGGCTCGGGCTCGGCACCGGCACCGCGCACGGGCCGCAGGAGCAGCTGTGCGGGGTCGGCCGGCACCGGCGTGCGGCGCGTGTAGGCGGTGGTCAGGTCGGCGGCCACGGGCCCGGCACCCACGCACGTCGCGGCGACCACCACTCCCCCGGCGACGACCACCTCGACGTGCCGACCGGTGCTGGGGTCGCTGAGGCGGACGGCGCGGTGCGCCGGGCGGCCGGCGGCGAGCGAAGCGGTGCCCATCGTCACCACCTCGATGCCGTGCGCCTTGACGCGCACGACGTCGGTCGGCACGGGCGGGGCGGACGGGTCCGTGGGGGTCGTCCGTCCGCGTGCGGGTCCAGCCGTGTCGACGGGGCCGCGCTGCTCGGCGAGCACCGACGCGAGGCGACGCGCCTGGTCCCAGCCCTGCGCGATCAGGCCGGTGGACCCCTCCGGCGGCTGGGCGCAGTCGCCGATGGCGTACACGGACGGGTCGTCGGTGCGGCCGTCGGCGTCCACGACGATCCCTCGGCCCACCGCCAACCCGGCCCCGGCGGCGAGGCCCGTCTCCGGGACGGTCCCCGTGGCCAGCACCATCAGCTCGGCCGGCAGCACCTCCTCCGCCCCGAACCGCAGCCCTGTCACCCGGCCGTCGTGCACCAGCACCTGCTCGGGGGACCGCCCGGTACGCACGGCGATGCCACGACGGCGCAGGCCGTGCTCGACCGCGTGCGAGGCGGGCTCGTCGAGCTGGCGGTCCATCAGGTGCCCGCCGGCGTGCACCAGGGTCACGGTGAGGCCGCGGTCGGCCAGGCCGCAGGCGACCTCGAGGCCGAGCACACCCGCTCCGAGCACCACCGCGGCGGCGCCGGGAACGGCCGCCCCGACGATCGCGGTGGCGTCGTCGAACGTGCGCAGCGGGTGCGCACCAGCGGGTCGCTCCGCCAGGCCGGGCACGTCCGGGATCCGGGCCCGGGCCCCGGTCGCCAGCACCAGCACGTCGTAGCCGACCGCACCGCCGTCGCTCGTGGTGACGGTGCGCGACGCGCGGTCGACGGCCGCGGCGGCGACACCGGTGCGCACCGTCGCGCGCTCGCCCGGTGCGGCTGCGAGGCCGAGCGACGACAGCTCCGCACGACCGGCGACGACCTCGCTGAGCAGCACCCGGTTGTACGGCTCGTGCCGCTCCGCGCCGAGCACGGTGACCCGGACGTCCGCGCGCCGGTCCAGCAGCTCCTCGACGAACCGGGAGCCGACCATGCCGTTGCCCACCACCACCACGTGCATCAGACGACCCCTCCCGGTGCTGCGACGGTCCGACCGGCCGGGCGGACGTCGACCGCGCAGACCTTGAACTCCGGCATGCCCGACACCGGGTCGGTGGCGTCGACCGTCAGACGGTTTGCACTGCCGGCACCCGACCAGTGGAAGGGCACGAACACCACCTCGGGCCGGACCCGGCCGGTGACGTGGGCGGAGAGCACGGCGGTGCCGCGGGCGGACGTGACCTCCACCAGCTCCCCGTCCTCGACCCCGATCCGGTCGGCGAGCAGCGGGTGCAGCTCCGCGTAGGGCTCGGGCTGCGCTTTCTCCAGCGCCGGCACCCGGTGGGTCTGGGCGCCCGACTGGTAGTGCTGCAGCACCCGGCCGGTCACCAGGTAGAGCGGGGCGTCGGGACGCAGGTCGTCCGCCGGGCCGTGGTGGTCCACGACGACCATGCGGGCGCGGCCGTCCGGTGTGGGGAACCCGGCGGTGAACAGCCGCGGCGTGCCGGGGTGCGGAGCACTCCCCTCCGGCACGGCGGGGCACGGCCAGAACAGGCCGTCGGTGTCCGCGTCGATCCGGGCGTGGCTCAGCCCGCTGTAGTCGGCGACCCCGCCGGCGCTGGCTCTCGCGAGCTCGTCGAACACCTGGGCCGGGTCCGTGGGGAAGCCGTCCGGCACGCCCAGCCGGTCCGCGAGCGCGTGCAGCACCTCGAGCTCCGTGCGCACCCCGTCCGGCGGGCTGACGGCACGCCTGCGCCGCAGCACGCGACCCTCCAGCGACGTCATGGTCCCCTCCTCCTCCGCCCACTGCGTGACGGGGAGCACGACGTCGGCCAGCAGCGCGGTCTCCGACGGGACGACGTCGCACACGACCAGCAGGTCCAGCGCCTGCAGCCGCTCGCGGACGCGGTCGGCGTCCGGGGCGCTGACCAGGAGGTTGCTGCCGTGCACCAGCAGCGCCCGCGGGCCGCCGGGGCGCCCGCACCGGCGCAGCAGCTCGACGGCCGGCACCCCGGGCCCGGGCAGCGCGTCGGGGTCGACGCCCCACACCGCGGCGACGTGGGCCCGGGCCGCCGGGTCGTCGATCCGTCGGTAGCCGGGCAGCTGGTCGGCCTTCTGACCGTGCTCGCGACCGCCCTGACCGTTGCCCTGTCCGGTGATCGCGCCGTACCCGCTGCTGGGCCGACCAGGCAGCCCCAGCGCGAGGGCCAGGTTGATGGCGCCGCTGACGGTGGCGGTGCCCTGGGTGCTCTGCTCGACCCCGCGCCCGGTGAGGATCGCCAGTCCCGCGCCCCCGTGCACGGGGGCCGCCGAGGCGAGCAGCCGTGCCGTCGCTCGCAGGTCCACCGCCGGGACACCGCAGACCTGCTCCGCCCGTTCCGGCCACCAGCGGGCGACGCTGCGGCGCACCTGCTCCGCACCCGTGACGCGGTCGTCGAGGTAGGACCGGTCCACCAGCCGCTCGGCCCACAGGACGTGCAGCAGGGCCAGCAGCACCACCAGGTCGGTGCCCGGCACGGGCTGCAGGTGCACCCCGTGGCCGCCGTCGGTCAGCGCCGCCGTCGCCGAGTGGCGCGGGTCCACCACGACGAGGCCGCCCGCGGCACGCGCCCGGGCCAGGTGCGCGGTCGCCGGCGGCATCGTCTCGGCCAGGTTGCTGCCGAGCAGCAGCACCGCCTGCGCACCACCCAGGTCCTCCAACGGGAACGGCAGTCCGCGGTCCACGCCGAGCGCCCGGTTGGCGGCTGCCGCGGCGCTGGCCATGCAGAACCGGCCGTTGTAGTCGATGAAGGGCGTGCGGAGCACCACGCGGGCGAACTTGCCGAGCAGGTACGCCTTCTCGTTGGTCAACCCTCCCCCGCCGAACACGGCGACCGAGTCCCGACCGTGCGCCTCCTGCAGCTCCCGCAGCCGCCGGGCCACGTGGTCCAGGGCCTCGTCCCAGCCGACCGGGTGCAGCTCACCGTCGGCTCCGCGCAGGAGCGGGGTGGTGAGGCGGTCCGGCGCCCGCAGCACCTGCGCGCTCGTCCAGCCCTTCTGGCACAGGCCGCCGCGGTTGGTGGGGAACGGCCGGCCGGTGACGGTGACGGGCGGCGCCTCGGCTGCGTCCGCGGCCGTCGACCGCTCCGAAGGCGCCGGGGGGGTCAGCGACATGGCGCACTGCAGCGCGCAGTACGGGCAGTGGGTGTCCGTCCCCGCGGGGCTCCGGTCCTGGGCGGCGCTGCGGGCGGCCGTCACGTCGGCCTGGGTGGGTGCCGGCATCTCAGATCGCGGCCGCGCTCAGTGCGGCGCCGCGCCGCCGGTACACCGCCCAGGTGGTCAGGCCGAGCACCACGTACACCAGCACGAACGCCCACAGCGCCGGCTCCAGGCTGCCGGCGAGGCTGTGCGACAGGGCGAAGCCGCGCGGGATGAGGAAGCCGCCGAACGCACCGACGGCACCCGCGATGCCGATGCACCCCGCGGCGGCCCTGCGGGCAGCCACCGTCTCGTCGGCCGTCGTCGCACCGACGCGGAAGACCGCCGGGATCATCCGGTAGGTCGCGCCGTTGCCCGCACCGCTGGCCACGAACAGGACGAGGAACGAGCCGAGGAACAGCGCGAAGTCGGCGGTGCGCAGGGCCAGCACGGCGGTCGTGGTCGCCGCAGCCATCACGGCGAACGACGCGATGGTGGTGCGCGCACCGCCCCAGCGGTCCGCGAGGACACCGCCCCACGGCCGCGCCACCGAGCCCACCAGCGCGCCGAGGAACGCGATGTTGACCGTGACGTGCGGGAACGACGACTTCAGCAGCGTCGGGAACACCCCCGCGTAGCCGATGAACGAGCCGAAGGTGCCGATGTAGAGCACCGAGATGATCCAGGTGTGCCGGTTCCGCACGGCCGCCCCGACGGTCCTCGGCGCACCCTTCGCGACCGTCAGGTTATCCATCAACCGCCACGCCAGGACCGCCGCCACCAGGATCAGCGGCACGAACATCAGGCCCGCGCGGTCCAGCCGGACGCCCGCCGCCGTCACGATCACCAGCGGCACGGTCAGCTGCACCGCTGCGGTGCCGAGGTTGCCGCCGGCCGCGTTCATGCCCAGCGCCCGGCCCTTCTCCGCCTCCGGGTAGAAGAACGAGATGTTCGACATCGACGAGGCGAAGTTGCCGCCGCCCAGTCCGGCCAGCGCCGCGACCAGCAGCAGGGTGCCGAACGAGGTGCCGGGGTGGCGGACCACCAGCGCGAGCGCACCGGCCGGCAGCAGCAGGAGCAGGGCGGACACGACCGTCCAGTTCCGGCCACCGAACAGCGGGACCGCGAACGTGTACGGGATGCGCAGGGTGGCCCCCACCAGGCTCGGCAGGGCGATCAGCCAGAACTGCTGGTCCACCGACAGGTGGAAGCCCGCCGCGGCGAGCTGCGGCACCACGATGCTCCACGACGCCCACACGGAGAAGCCGAGGAACTCGGCGAAGATCGACGGGTAGAGGTTGCGGCGCGCCACGCGCCGTCCGGTGGTCCGCCAGAAGACGGGGTCCTCCGGGTCCCAGCGGTCGATCCAGCGGCCGCGACGGGACGTGGTCGACGGCGCGTCCCGCGCCGGGGCGGTGGTGGTGGGCAGGTGGCCGGGTGCGGCGAGGGTCTCGGGCGTCGTCATGTCGTCTCCTGTGCGTCGTCGGGGCCCGCTGGGTGCGGTGGACGCTAGGAACGCCGTGTTTCCGGAGCGGTGGCCGGCCTGTTACCTCCGGGGAAAGAAGAACGCACGGTCGCGCCGGCGCCGCCGTGAGAACTCGGCGCCGGCCCGCCCGGGTCTGGTGGCGGTCGGCGACGGTCCCCGTCGACCCGTCCGGTCGGTTCCTGCTGCGCCTCACAGACGCGGCGGCCGCGGTGTGCGCGAAAGGTTCCACGCGTGAAACGAGCCCGGGACGCCCCGCGAAACATGCCGTTCGTACGGTCGCAGCCCACAGCGGCCTGCCGGGGCCGCCCGGAGACGGACCGAGGTGCACATGTCCCGCAACCCCAGCCAGCTCGTCGTGGTCGGCGGCGGCATGGTCGCCCAGCGCCTGGTCGAGGCGGTGCGTGCCCGCGACGAGGACGGCACCTGGCAGGTCACCGTGCTCGCCGAGGAGCCGCGAGCACCGTACGACCGGGTGGCGCTGACGTCGTACTTCTCCGGGCGCGACCCGGAGAGCCTCGCCCTCGGCGCGTCGCAGCTGTGGGCCGACCCGCTGGTGACCCTGCTGCGTGGCACCACCGTGACGGACGTCGACCGGGACGCCCGCACGGTGCGGACCGCCGACGGCCGCACGTTCGGCTACGACCACCTGGTGCTGGCGACCGGGTCGCGGGCCGCCGTGCCCGCGATCGCCGGTGCGGACCTGCCCGGCGTGTTCGTGTACCGCACGCTCGACGACGTGGCCGCCCTGCGCGGCTGGGTCGAGCAGGAGGCCGACCGCCGCGGGCGCCCTGTGCGGGGCGCTGTCATCGGCGGTGGCCTGCTGGGCCTCGAGGCTGCCGGAGCGCTGCAGGCGCTGGGGGCGCGCACCACGGTCGTGCAGTTCGGCACGCACCTGATGTCGGCGCAGATCGACCTGGGCGGCGGGCAGGTGCTGCGCCGGCTGATCGAGGCGCTCGGCGTGCAGGTGCGGGTGGACACGGCGACCTCGCGCATCCGGCCCGACGAGCGGGGCAACGCCGGCCGGCTGGAGTTCGCCGACGGCGGTCGGCTCGGCGTGGACGTCGTCGTGCTGGCTACCGGGGTGACGCCCCGGGACGAGCTGGGACGCGCCGCGGGTCTTCCGGTCGGCACCCGCGGGGGCGTGGTGGTCGACGAGGCGTGCCGCACGCAGGACCCGCGCGTCTCGGCGGTCGGCGAGGTCGCGTGCATCGACGGCGCCTGCATCGGCCTGGTCGCCCCCGGCTACGCGATGGCCGAGGTGGTGGTCGACCGCCTGCTCGGCGGGTCGGCAGTGTTCCCCGGTGCCGACACGGCGACCAAGCTCAAGCTGTCGGGTGTGGACGTCGCGAGCTTCGGCGACGCCTTCGCCCGGACCCCCGGGGCGCTGGAGGTGGTGCACTCCGACCCCGCCACCGGCGTCTACAAGAAGCTCGTCGTGTCCGACGACGCGCGCACCCTCCTCGGAGGCGTGCTGGTGGGCGACGCCTCCGCCTACGCGAGCCTGCGCCCGATGGTGGGCCGTCCGCTCGGCGCCGACGCCTCGGCGTACCTGCTGCCCGCCGGCGGCTCCGCGCCCGCCGGCGGCGACCTGCCCGACGACGCCACCGTCTGCTCGTGCAACAACGTGTCCGCCGGCACGGTCCGCGCGGCGGTCACCGAGCACGGCTGCACGGACGTGGCGGGGGTCAAGGCCTGCACGCGCGCCGGCACCAGCTGCGGGTCGTGCGTGCCGCTGGTCAAGCGGCTGGTCGGCGAGCAGCTGACCAAGGCCGGTGTCGCCGTGAGCAACGGCCTCTGCGAGCACGTGGCGCTGTCCCGGGCGCAGCTGTTCGACGCGGTGCGCATCACCGGCCTGCGCACCTTCAGCGAGATCATGCAGCGGCACGGCACCGCCGTCGCCGGCCGCGGCTGCGACATCTGCAAGCCGGTGGTCGCGTCGATCCTCGCGTCGCTGGACGACGGTCACGTGCTCGACGACGAGCGCGCCGCCCTGCAGGACACCAACGACCACGTGATGGCCAACCTGCAGAAGGACGGCTCGTACTCGGTGGTGCCGCGGATCCCGGGTGGCGAGGTCACCCCGGAGGGGCTGCTGGTGATCGGCCAGGTGGCCAAGGACTACGGGCTGTACACCAAGATCACCGGCGGGCAGCGGATCGACCTGTTCGGCGCCCGGCTCGAGCAGCTGCCGCAGATCTGGCGGCGGCTGGTCGACGCGGGCTTCGAGTCCGGGCACGCGTACGGCAAGTCCGTCCGCACCGTGAAGTCGTGCGTCGGGTCCGCGTGGTGCCGCTACGGCGTGCAGGACGCGGTGTCCCTCGCGGTGCTGCTCGAGCTGCGGTACCGCGGGCTGCGCTCGCCGCACAAGCTCAAGCTGGGCGTCTCCGGCTGCGCCCGCGAGTGCGCCGAGGCCCGCGCCAAGGACGTCGGCGTGGTGGCCACCGACCGCGGCTGGAACCTCTACGTGGGCGGCAACGGCGGGTTCACCCCCCGGCACGCCCGGCTGCTGGCGGAGGACCTGGACACCGACACCCTGGTGCGCACCGTGGACCGGTTCCTCATGTACTACATCCGCACCGCCGACCGGCTGCAGCGGACGGCGCCGTGGATCGACGAGGTCGACGGCGGGCTGGACGGTGTGCGGTCGGTGGTGCTCGAGGACAGCCTGGGCATCGCGGCCGACCTGGACGAGGCGATGGCGCGGCACGTCGAGGTCTACGAGGACGAGTGGAAGGCGACGCTCGACGATCCGGAGAAGCTGCGCCGCTTCGCGTCCTTCGTCAACGCGCCGACCACCGCGGACCCGTCCCTCGCCTACGTGGCCGAGCGGGGTCAGCCGCGCCCGGCCACGCCCGACGAACGTGCCGATCCCGCCGTGCTGATCGCCGGCACCACGCTGGCGGTGCGGTCATGAGCCGCCCGCAGCCCGGCTGGACGGTGGTGTGCCAGCTGTCCGACCTGGTGCCCGAGCGCGGTGCCGCCGCCCTCGTCGACGGAGAGCAGGTCGCCCTGTTCCGGGTCGGCGACCGGGAGGTGCTCGCGGTGCAGCAGCTGGACCCGTACAGCGGCGCGCACGTGATGTCCCGCGGCATCGTCGGCTCACGGGCCGGGGCCCTCACCGTCGCCTCGCCCATGTACAAGCAGGTGTTCGACCTGCGCACCGGCGCGTGCCTCGACCCGGTGGGCAAGGAGCCGCAGCACCTGCGCACCTGGTCGGTGCGGGTGGAGGGCGACGTGGTGCTGGTGGGCAGCGGCGGCGCGCCGGTCGAGGTCCTCGTCGCGCCTCTCGCCGCACCCGCCGCCCTCGAGACGACGGAGGCACCGTGACCACCCTGCTCGGCATCGACCTGACCGACCGTCCCGTGCTGGTGGTCGGCGGCGGCCCGGTGGCTGCACGCCGCCTCGCACACCTGCGGGACGAGGGCGCGCGCATCACCGTGGTGGCACCTGCGGTGTGCGAGGACGTCGTCGCGCTCCTGGACGACGTCCAGTGGGAGGCGCGGGAGGTCCGCGAGCCGGACCTCGACGGGATGTGGCTGGTGCACACGGCGACCGGGAGCCCTGCGGCCGATGCCGAGGTCGCCGAGTGGGCGGCTGCGCGCCGCATCTGGTGCGTGAACGCCGGCGACACGGCTCGCGGCTCGGCGCGCACCCCGGCCCTCGCCGCCAGCGGTGAGGTGCTGGTCGGCGTCGTCTCGACCGGGTCCCCGGACCCGGGCCGGACGGCCGCGGTACGGGACGCCCTGGCGCACCACCTGCGCACGGGCGCGGCGGACCTGCGGCGGCGCCGCCGGCCCACGGGCACGGGCCGCGTGGTGCTCGTCGGCGGTGGACCGGGTGCCGTCGACCTGCTGACCCTGCGCGGCCGGGAGGCGCTCGCCGAGGCGGACGTGGTGGTGGCGGACCGGCTCGGACCGACGCCGGTGCTCGACGAGCTGCCGCCCGACGTGGAGGTGATCGACGTCGGCAAGACCCCAGGGCACCACGCCGTGCCGCAGCACGAGATCAACCGGATCCTCGTCGAGCAGGCGCAGCGCGGGCGGACGGTGGTGCGGCTCAAGGGCGGCGACCCGTTCGTCTTCGGCCGCGGTGGCGAGGAGGTGCTCGCGTGCCGTCAGGCCGGCGTACCGGTCGAGGTGGTGCCCGGCGTGAGCAGCGCCCTCGCGACACCGGCCGCGGCGGGCATCCCCGTGACCCACCGCGGGACGACGGCGGCCTTCCACGTGGTGAACGGCCACGCGGGTCTCGACGGGGCGGCGCTGACCGTGCTGCGCGAGCGCTCGGCCACCCTGGTGGTGCTGATGGGCGTGTCGGTGCTGGCCGAGCTGGTCGGGACGGCCCTGGCCGCCGGTGTCGACCCCGGCACGCCGGTCGCGATCGTCGAGGAGGGCACCACGGCGCGGCAGCGCGTGACCCGGGACCGGCTCGACGCGATCGCCGGGCGAGCGCGGGCCGTGGGCGTGCGAGCGCCGGCCGTCATCGTCGTCGGCGCCGTCGCCGCACCCGGTCTGCTCGACGCCGCAGGTGGGCGCGACGCCGGCGTTCGCCGCGAGCCCGGCTCCGACGAGACACTGGGCGCGTGACCGACCACCTCGACCCGACCCTGGCCGGGTGCACGATGCTGGTCACGGCCGACCGGCGGGCCGGCGAGCTGGGCGGCGCCCTCCAGCGCCGCGGTGCGACCGTCCGCTACGCCCCGGCGCTGAGCATGGTGCCCAACGACAGCGACGCGCTGCTCGTCGCCGCGACGCGCGAGCTGCTCGCGGCGCCGCCGGACATCGCCGTGGTGACCACCGGCATCGGCTTCCGCGCCTGGGTCGAGGCGGCGGACGCGATCGGGCTGGCCGAGCCCCTGCTGGCGACGCTGCGGCGCGCGCGCATCGTCGCGCGCGGGCCCAAGGCACGCGGCGCGATCCAGGCCGCGGGGCTTCAGGCGGACTGGGTGGCCGAGTCGGAGACCTCGGCGGAGATCGCCGAGGTGCTGCTCGACGAGGGCGTCGCGGGGCTGCGCATCGCGGTGCAGCACCACGGATCCGGTGCCGACGGTCTGGACGAGGCGTTCACCGCCGCCGGTGCCCACGTGCAGAGCCTGGTCGTCTACCGCTGGGGTCCGCCGCCCGACCCGGCCGCTCTCGAGGCCTCGGTCCGTGCGGCGGCGGCCGGTGAGCTCGACACGGTGGTGTTCACCTCGGCACCCGGCTGCGCGGCCTGGCTCGCCGCCGCCGACGCCGCCGGGGTGGACGACGCGCTGCTGGCGCAGTTCGACGCGCGTGCGCTGGTCGCCGCCGCGGTGGGCCCGATCACCGCGCGGCCTCTGCTCGACCGCGGAGTCGAACCGCTGGTCCCCTCCCGCGGGCGGCTCGGCGCGCTGGTCCGCACGATCGTGGACCACTACGGCGGCGTCCAGACGCTCGAGACGGCGGCCGGGCGCCTGCAGATGCGGCGGCGCGCGGCGGTGCTGGACGGCCGCGTGCTGGCCCTGTCCCCCACCGGCATCGAGCTGCTGCGGCTGCTGGCCGACGCCCGTGGCGACGTGGTCACCCCGGCGCAGGTGCTCCAGCAGCTGCCCGGCGAGTCCACCGACGTGCACGCCGCCGAGGTGGCGATCGCCCGGCTGCGCCAGGCCACCGGCAGCCGCGAGCTGGTGCGCACGGTGGTCAAGCGCGGCTACCGTCTCGCCGTGGTCGACGGCCAGGAGGACCGGTGACGGGCGTCGTCCCGGACGGCGCCGTGCCGCCCGCCCCGGTCCTGGTCGGCTGCTCCCACGGCACCGACAGCGTCGCGGGACGGGCGGCGATCCGGTCGATCCTCGACGGCGTGCGGGCAGCCCGACCCGGGCTCGACGTCCGCGAGGCGTTCGTCGACGTGCAGCAGCCCGAGGTGGCCGACGTCATCGCCGCGGCGACGACCGGCGGTGGCGCGGCCGTGGTGGTGCCGCTGCTGATGTCGACCGGGTTCCACGCCCGCGTGGACATCGCCGCGGCGGTGCAGGGCCGGCGTGCGGCTGCCTCCCGCACCCTGGGCCCCGACGACCGCCTGGTGCAGATCCTCCTCGACCGCCTGCGGCAGGCGGGGGCCGGTGCCGGGGACGCGGTCGTGCTGGCCGCAGCCGGATCCTCCGACCCGCTGGCGGCCGCCATGGTCGAGCAGTCGGTCGAGGCCCTGCGCCGCGCCTGGCAGGACGGCCCCGTGACGGTCGGGTACGGCTCGGCCTCGCTGCCCCGGATCGCCGACGCCGTCGAGCAGGCGCGCCGAGCGGGCGCGGCCCGCGTGGTGGCGGCCTCCTACCTGCTCGCTCCGGGGTTCTTCCACGACCGGGTCTCGGCCGCGGGTGCCGACGTCGTGACGGCCCCGCTCGCCCCGGACCCGCGTCTGGTCGAGATCGTGCTCGACCGGTACGCGGAGGCGAGCGCCCTGCTGCCGGACGCCTGACGGCAGCCCGCACCGGCCCTCACCAGGTACGTCGCACGGGCGGCGGGCAGGATGGACCCGTGCTGCAGCCCATGCTCGCCAGCCCGGCGCCCAGCCTCGCCGAGCTCCCGCGCGGCCCGCAGTGGGCGTACGAGATCAAGTGGGACGGCGTCCGGGCGCTCGCGGACACCACCGGGGGCCGGCTGCGCCTGTGGAGCCGCAACGGCAACGACGTCACCGCGGCGTACCCGGAGCTCGGCGGCCTCGGCGCACTGCCCGACGCGGTGGTCGACGGCGAGATCGTCGCCATGGCGGCCGGGGTGCCGTCCTTCGCCGCGCTCGCGGCGCGCATGCACGTGCGGGACGCCGCCCGCGCTGCGGCGCTGGCCCGGTCGCAGCCCGTGACGTTCGTGGTGTTCGACGTGCTGACGTGGCAGGGCCGCGACGTCACCGGCCGGACGTACGACGAGCGCCGCGCCGTGCTGGACCTGCTGCCGCTCGTCGACCAGGTGCAGCCCTCGCCCGTCTACCCCGACGGCGACACGCTGTGGCAGGTGACCCGTGACCACGGCCTCGAGGGAGTCGTCGCCAAGCTCCGGACGTCCACGTACCAGCCGGGCCGGCGCTCCCGGGACTGGGTGAAGCTGCCGCACCGGCGCAACCGGACAGCGCTGGTTGGCGGGTGGCGCGAGGAGTCGGCCGGCACCGGCAGGCTCGGCGCGGTGCTGCTCGGGGCGCGCGACGACGGTGGCGCGCTGCGGTACCTCGGCCGTGCCGGCAGCGGCCTCGCCGGTCCGCTGGCGACCGCGGTGCGGGGTGCGCTGGCCGAGCACGCGCGCGCGACCTCGCCGTTCGACGACCCCGTGCCGGCGACCGACGCGCGCGGCACCCACTGGTGCGAACCCCTCGTGGTGGTCGACACCCTGTACCTGTCCCGCACACCGGGCGGCCGGCTGCGCCAGCCGGTGGTCCGCGGGGTGCGCACCGACACCGGCCCGGACCCCTGGGAGCAGGAGTGAACGGCCAGGTCCTGGACGTGGACGGCACGCACGTCCGGGTCACCCACCTCGACAAGGTGCTCTACCCCGGCACCGGGACCACCAAGGCCGCCGTGATCGACTACCTGGTGCAGGTCGCACCCGCCCTGCTGGCACAGCTGCGCGACCGCCCCGTCACCCGGATGCGGTGGCCGGAGGGCACGGGCGCCGACCGGTTCGTCGAGAAGAACGTGCCGCGGGGCGCCCCCGACTGGCTGCGGCACCGCGTGCTGCCGGCGTCACCCGGTGAGGTCGACGAGGGCACCCGGCTGGACCTGCCCTTCCTCGACGGGCTGCCGGCACTGGTCTGGGCGGCCAACGGCGCCGCCCTGGAGCTGCACACCCCGCAGTGGCGCGTCGGAGCCCGTGGAGCCGTGCGGCCGCCGGACCGGCTCGTCGTCGACCTCGACCCCGGACCACCCGCGGGGCTCGACGAGTGCGCGACGGTGGCGCACCTGGTCGCCGAGCGGCTCGCCGCCGATGGGCTCACCAGCACCGTCCCGGTGACCTCCGGCAGCAAGGGCATGCAGCTGTACGCGCCGCTGCCCGGTCGACGGCCCGCCACGCAGGTGCGGGCGTACGCCCGTGACCTCGCGACGGCCGTGGCGGCCGAGCACCCGAACCTCGTGGTCGCCGTGATGCGCCGGTCGCTGCGGCCCGGCAAGGTGCTGATCGACTGGTCGCAGAACCACCCGGCGAAGACGACGATCACGCCGTACTCCCTGCGCGGCCGCGACGCGCCGACCGTCGCGGCGCCGCGCTGGTGGGACGAGATCGGGCCCGGCCTGAGGCAGCTGCGCATGGAGGAGGTGGTCCGCCGCCTGCGGGAGGACGGCGACCCGTTCGCCTGACCGCTCCTCCGATGGCGACGTCCCGCGCCCTGCGGCAGTGTCGAGACGGACGGACGGGCAGTCCGTCACACCACGCTCGAGGAGGCCCGACATGGCACGCAAGCAGCTCCCGCACTACACGGTGCCGACGCTCACGCCGGAGGACGGCGCCACCGTGGCGGCCATCCTCCAGGACCGGCTGAACTCGCTCACCGACCTGCACCTGACCCTCAAGCACATCCACTGGAACGTGGTCGGCCCGCACTTCATCGCCGTGCACCTGATGCTCGACCCGCAGGTCGACGCGGTTCGTGCCCAGGCGGACGAGGTCGCCGAGCGGATCGCCACGCTGGGCGTCTCCCCCGTCGGCACGCCCGGAGCGCTGGTCGCCAGCCGCAGCTGGGACGACTACTCCCTGGGGCGCGCCGGCGCGATCGAGCACCTCGGCGCGCTGGACCGCGTGTACGAGGGTGTGATCAGCGGCCACCGCAAGGCCGCTGCCGACACCGAGGAGCTCGACACCGTCACCAACGACCTGCTGGTGGGCCACCTGCACGACCTCGAGCTGTTCCAGTGGTTCGTGCGGGCGCACCTCGAGTCCGCCGGCGGCGAGCTGAGCACCGAGGGCACCAGCACCGAGCAGGACTCGGCCGGCGCCGCCGAGCAGGGCGCGAAGAAGGCCGCGTCGCGGTGAGCACCCACCGTCCCGCCCGCGGGGCACCGGCCCCCGAGCGGGACGGTGCAGCCCGGCGCGCCGGCACGGACGACGGCCTGCGGACGGCTCGTCCCGACGGTCGGACGGGCAGTCAGCACCCGCTGGCCGGCGCGCACCGGCCGCACGTCGCCGCGAGGCTCGAGGACGCGCTCGACCGTCGGCTGGCGCGGCTGCTGCGGTACCGCGGCTGGACGGTCCGGATCGAGCCGTACCCCGGGTACGGCGCGCCGGGGTGGCTGCGGATCATGGCCCGCACCCTCCTGGCGGCACCCGTGGTGCCGGACCGCGACCTGCCGGGCACCGGGGCCGTGCAGGCCGGCGCGGGTGCCGGCGCGGTCCCTGTGACGCGCCAGCCCGCGGTGCGCGGTTGGCGGTCGTACCTCACGGTGCCGGTGGCCGGTGCGGCGATCGAGGTGGTGGTCGGCGACCAGGTCCACCGGCTGCAGACCGACCGTGGCGGCTACGTGGACCAGGTGGTGGCGTGCGACCTCCCGGCCGGGTGGCACGAGGTGACGCTGCGCACGCAGGACGGCGTCACGGCGGTCGCTCCGGTCCAGGTGGTCGACCCCTCGGCGCGGCTCGGGCTGGTCAGCGACGTCGACGACACCGTGATGGTGACGCACCTGCCCCGTCCGCTGGTCGCCGCCTGGAACGTCCTGGTGCGCGACGAGAACGCCCGTGAGGCCGTGCCGGGCATGGCGGAGCTCTACCGGCGGCTGGTCGCGACGGAGCCCGGCGCGCCCGTCGTGTACCTGTCCACCGGCGCCTGGAACGCCGCGCCGGCGATCGGCCGCTTCCTGCACCGGCACCGCTACCCGCCGGGCACCATGCTGCTCACCGACTGGGGACCGACCAACACCGGCTGGTTCCGCTCCGGACCGGCGCACAAGGTCGCCCAGCTGCGCCGGCTGTTCCGCGAGTTCCCCGAGGTGCGCTGGGTGCTGGTCGGCGACGACGGCCAGCGCGACCCGCAGGTGTACGCGGGCGCGGCCGGCCGGCTGCCGGCGCACGTGCGCGCGATCGCGCTGCGCGAGCTCACCCCCGCCGAGCACCTGCTGGCCAGCGGCGAACCGACCGCGCCGCCCGGCGGCCGTCGCGCCCAGCAGGACGCAGCGCACGAGGGTGTGCCGGTGGTCCGTGGCGGGGACGGCGACGCGCTCGCGCGCAGGCTCGAGGCGGTCGGGGTGCTGCCGCAACGGCGCCCGGGACCGATGACCGGCGACCAGGAGGACCGACGCTGACCGCGCAGCCGCCTCGGCGTCCCGACCTACAGCAGCTCGGGGTCGTCCCACTCCTCGCCGGCGGCGAGGTCCTCGTCGTCGGGCTCCAGCTCGGCCGACTGCAGCGAACGGGGCGCCCGCCCGGGTTCCCCACCGGTCAACGCGTCGGCTGCCGCCAGCTGCGCCTCGTCGGGTACCCGGTCCGCGATGCGCTCCGCCGACGGGTCGGAGGTCAGGTCGTGGTCGCGGCCGCTCATGTCCCCGTTGTACCGGTCCGCGGCACGGTGCGCACCCCTGCGCCGCACGCTCGCCGTTACTGTTCTTCGGTGACGACGACGGATGTCGGGCGCGGTGCGGGCACGGCGGACCCGGAGCCGCCCACCGAGGCGGTCAGCGCGGTGATGCGCCGGGCGAAGGTGCAGGCCGCGACCGAGCACACGACGGTCGGCCTGGTGCGGACAGCCTCCGACGGCACGGTCACCATCGCGTGCGCGTGCGGCATGACGCTGACCAACGGCCCGACCTGGTCGCTCGACGAGCACATCCGCCTGCACCGCGCGGAGGCGCGGTTCATCGCGCTCGCCGCGGCCGCGCCGGCCGGCATCCCCCGGCTGGTGCGCTGGCCGCTGAGCACCGAGGAGCACCCGTGACCGAGCAGCCCGCGCCCCTGGTCGACCCCGCCGTGCCGCCGAGCGGCACCGGCTGCGCGGAGTGCGACGCGACGGGCGGCTGGTGGCTCAAGCTGCGTCGGTGCGCCGCCTGTGGCCACGTCGGCTGCTGCGACAGCTCCCCCGGCCAGCACGCCACCGCGCACTGGCGGGCGACGGGGCACCGGTACATGCGCTCGTTCGAGCCCGGCGAGAGCTGGTGGTGGGACTACGCCGCCGAGAGCTACGCCGAGGGTCCCGAGCTCGCCCCGCCGACGCACCGGCCAGTCGAGCAGGACTCCCCCGGACCGGCCGGCCGCGTGCCGGAGAACTGGCACCAGCTGCTGCACTGAGCGGGAGCGGCCGACTGACCACCGGTGCGCCGCGGTCCGACGGTGGTCAGCGGCGAGCGCGCCGCCCCGTGAACTCGTCCATCGAGCCCGTGACGCCGAGCAGGTCCATCAGGGCGTCGAACGCCCTCGTCGGCAACAGGCGCAGCGCCGGGACCACCGCCACCACGGCCGGCAGGGCGAGGCGTCCCCGGCCGGACTCCACGGCGTCGAGGATCCGCCCGGCGACGTCCGCCTCGCGCAGGATCGGCAGCAGCCAGGGCACGCGGGTGCGCGCCCCGGCGAACATCCCCGTGTCGACGTAGAACGGGCACACGACCAGGGTGGTGACCGCCGACCCGGCCCGGCGGAGCTCGAACCGGAGCGACTCGTCGAAGCCGACCGCGGCGTGCTTGCTCGCCGCGTAGTCCGCCTGCCGCGGCACCCCGACCAGGCCCGCGGCGCTCGCCACGGTGACCAGCCGGCCCATGTCACGCTCGAGCATCCCCGGCAGGAACGCGCCGGTCACCCAGTACGGCGCGAGGGTGTTCACCTCGAACGTCCGGCGCACCTGGGCCTCGGTCAGCTCGAGGAACGGCCTGCCGGAGACCACACCGGCGTCGTTGACCAGCACGTCGACACCGCCCATCGCCGCCGTGACCTCGGCCGCCGCGGCATGCACGGCGGCACGGTCCGTCACGTCGACCTGCCAGGCGTGCGCCACGGTGCCGTGCCCGCGCACGTCGGCCGCCGCACGCTCGGCCGCCTCGCCGTCCAGGTCCCAGACCGCCACGTCGGCACCCCGTCGCGCGGCGCCCAGCACCAGCCGTCGACCGATGCCGCTGGCTCCGCCGGTGACCAGCACGCGCCGTCCCGCGAGCGGGAACCCTGCGGCCATGGACGTCCCCTTCCGACCGGGCGCGGCCTCGTCGCCTGCGCTCCCGGCGACATCGTGGCCGGACCGGACCGCGGCCACCACCCGGAGGACCGCGCGCGGCCGTGCGCGGGCACGTCACCCGATGGCGGCGCGTCGCGATCGCAGACGGTCGGACGCGCCCGTCAGCGCCTAGCATCCGAGGGTGGTCACCATGCGGCTCGGCTCAGGCGCTGCGGCGCGTACCGGCACCCTGCGCACCGGTCTGCTCACGCTGACCGCGCTCGGCGTCCTCGCCGTCGCGGCGTGCGCCGGGCCCACGCCCGGCTCGACGAGCGGCGGCACGACGACGACGGCCGCGGCGACTGCCGCCACGTCCCCGTCGCCCACCGCGACCGGCGGCTCGTCGCCGGAGCCGTCCGCGACGGAGACCGAGACCGGGGCGCCGTTCCCGACCTCGGTGGACACCGTCACGGCCGACCCGTCGAAGGATGCGGCCCTGACCGTGACCGACGTCCGGACGGCGACGCACGACGGCTACGACCGGGTCGTGTTCGAGCTCGGCGGCACCGGGGCACCGGGATGGCGCGTCGGGTACGTGGACAAGGCGGTCGACGACCCGAGCGGGCAGCCGGTGCAGGTGCAGGGAGCCGGCGTGCTGCAGGTGATCATCAGCGGCACCGGCTACCCGACCGACACCGGCCAGAAGGAGTGGACCGGCAGCCCGCTGCACCCCGGCCTGCCCGTGGTGCAGGAGGTCCAGCTGCGCGGGGTGTTCGAGGGGCAGACCCAGGCGTTCGTCGGCGTCGCCCGGGCCGGCGCCCCGTTCCGCGTGTTCGCCCTGACCGCACCGGCGCGGCTGGTCGTGGACGTGCAGCGCTGAGCTGGCGCACCGTGCGGTCGCGATGATGGTGCTGGCTCTCGCGGGTGCTGCGGGCGCTGCCGTCCTGTCCGGCGCCGGCCAGGTGCTGCAGGCAGTCGCCGCCCGGCGGCTGCCCGCGGGTGCGCACCTGGACCTGGGGCTCGTCGGTCGCCTGCTCCGGGCGCCGACGTACCTGGTCGCGCTGCTGCTGACGGCGGGGGGCTTCCTGCTCGCCGTCGTCGCGCTGCAGCGTCTGCCGCTCTTCGTCGTGCAGTCCGTCCGCGCCGCGAACCTGGTGGTGGCCGCCCTGCTCGCGATCCCCGTGCTCGGCGCGCGGCTGCGAGCGCCGGAGTGGTGCGGCATCGGCCTGGTGTCCACGGGGCTGGTGCTGCTCGCGACGTCGGTCGGGGCGCAGCCGGCCGCCGCGGCCGGCTCGACCGTCGGCCTGGCCGCCGTCGGCGTCGCGGTGGCGCTGGTCGCCACCGGGTGGCTCGTGAGCGTGGTGCGGCCGTCGCGCGGCGCCGGTCTGGTGCTCGCCGCGCTGGCCGGCTGCGGGTTCGCCCTGCTGGCGGTCGGTGCCCGGCTCGCCGGACCGGTCACCGGACCGGCGGTGCTCACGCACCCGCTGGTGTGGGCGGCGATGACGGCCGGGGTGTGCGGCCTGGCGCTGCAGGTGCTCGCGCTCGGTCGGGCGGGAGTGGTCGCCGTGACGGCCGTGAGCGTCACCACCGAGACGTGCGTGTCGGCCGTGCTCGGCGTGCTGCTGGCCGGGGACCACGCCCTTCGAGGGCATGCGCCCACGGCCGTGGCCGCGTTCCTGCTCGTGCTCGTCGGCTCGATCCTGGTGGCCCGCGCGCGCGTGCCGGAGGCCGTCCCGTCGGGCGCCGCGCACCCCCTGGTCCACGACCCGCGGTAGGCCGCACCTCCGGGCCGGTGTGACGCTCCTCGCCCCCGTCCACCGGGCCGCTGTCGGCCCGGCCTGGCACGCTGAGCCCATGGTCATCTGGCCCGGACACCCCTATCCCCTCGGCGCGACGTACGACGGCGCCGGCACCAACTTCGCCCTGTTCTCCGAGGTGGCGGAGCGAGTCGAGCTGTGCCTCATCGACGCCGACGGCACGGAGCGGCGGGTGGACCTGCCGGAGGTCGACGCGTTCGTCTGGCACGGCTACCTCCCCGCCGTCGCGCCGGGGCAGCGGTACGGATATCGGGTGCACGGACCGTACGACCCGACGCACGGCCACCGGTGCGACCCGTCGAAGCTGCTGCTCGACCCCTACGCGAAGGCCGTGGACGGGCAGATCGACGGGCACGAGTCGCTGTACTCGTACCGCTTCTCCGACCCGGCGCAGCGCAACGTCCTCGACTCGGCGCCGCACACGATGACGGGCATCGTGGTGAACCCGTTCTTCGACTGGGGCCACGACCGGCCGCCGCAGCACGAGTACCACGAGTCGGTGATCTACGAGGCCCACGTGAAGGGCCTGACCAAGCTGCACCCGGCCGTCCCGGAGGAGCTGCGCGGCACCTACTCGGCGCTGGGGCACCCTGCGGTGATCGAGCACCTGTCGTCGCTGGGGGTCACCGCGGTCGAGCTGATGCCGGTCCACCAGTTCGTCCAGGACCCGTCGCTCACGGAGCGCGGCCTGTCCAACTACTGGGGCTACAACACCATCGGCTTCTTCGCCCCGCACAACGGGTACTCCGCCTTCGCCCGCTCGGGGCAGCAGGTGCAGGAGTTCAAGGCGATGGTCAAGGCGCTGCACGAGGCGAACATCGAGGTGCTGCTCGACGTCGTCTACAACCACACCGCCGAGGGCAACCACCTGGGCCCCACCCTGAGCTTCCGCGGCATCGACAACGCCAACTACTACCGGCTGGTCGACGACGACCAGGAGCACTACTTCGACACGACGGGCACGGGCAACTCGCTGCTCATGCGCTCCCCGCACGTGCTGCAGCTGATCATGGACTCGCTGCGCTACTGGGTGCAGGAGATGCACGTCGACGGGTTCCGCTTCGACCTCGCCGCCACCCTGGCCCGTCAGTTCCACGAGGTGGACCGGCTGTCGGCGTTCTTCGACATCGTGCAGCAGGACCCGGTGGTCTCCCAGGTCAAGCTCATCGCGGAGCCGTGGGACCTCGGCGACGGCGGCTACCAGGTGGGCGGCTTCCCTCCGCTGTGGACGGAGTGGAACGGCAAGTACCGCGACACCGTGCGCGACTTCTGGCGCGGTGAGCCGTCGACCCTGGGCGAGTTCGCCAGCCGGCTGTCCGGCTCCTCCGACCTGTACGAGCACACCGGCCGGCGGCCGCTGGCCAGCATCAACTTCGTCACGGCGCACGACGGGTTCACCCTGACCGACCTCGTCTCGTACAACGACAAGCACAACGAGGCCAACGGCGAGGACAACCGGGACGGCGAGAGCTTCAACCGGTCGTGGAACTGCGGCGCGGAGGGACCGACGGACGATCCGGGGATCCGCACGCTGCGCAACCGGCAGCGGCGCAACTTCCTCGCCACCCTGCTGCTCTCGCAGGGCGTGCCGATGCTCGCGCACGGCGACGAGCTGGGGCGCACGCAGCTGGGCAACAACAACGTCTACTGCCAGGACAACGAGATCGCCTGGGTGGACTGGGACCTCGACCAGGACCGTGAGGAGCTGCTGGAGTTCGCGCGCCGGGTGATCCAGCTGCGGTCCGACCACGCGGTGTTCCGCCGCCGGCGGTTCTTCGCCGGCCGGCCGGACCACGGCGGCGAGTCGGACCTGCGGGACATCGCCTGGTTCACGCCCGCGGGCCAGCACATGGAGGACTCGGCCTGGAACAACGACCAGGCCAGGTCGGTCATGGTGTTCCTCAACGGCGAGGCGATCGTCGAGCCGGACGGGCGAGGCGAGCCCATCATCGACGACAGCTTCCTCATGCTGTTCAACGGCCACTTCGAGAAGACGACGTTCACGCTGCCGAAGCGGGACTACGGCGAGCAGTGGACGGCTGTGCTGGACACCGACTCGCAGGTGCCGGCCGGCAAGGTGCTGCGCCCGCGGGCGCGGCTGACGCTGGCGCAGCGCTCCCTGGTGCTGCTGACCCGTCCGCCTGCCGCACCCGCACCGGTGGCGTCCGGTTCCGGTGCCGCCGAGGCAGCGGCACGGGAGGCCGCCAAGGTCAGACGGACGCCCGCCGTCCCCCGGCAGGCCTCGTGAGCGAGCGCTCGACGCCGGCGCGGCGGCTGGTCTCCCCCGGCCGGCCGGTCCCCGTGTCGACGTACCGCCTGCAGCTCGGACCGGACCTGTCGTTCGACGACGTCGCCGCGCGGGTGCCGTACTACGCCAGCCTGGGTGTGAGCCATCTGTACCTGTCTCCCGTGCTGCGGGCGGCGCCCGGGTCCACCCACGGCTACGACGTGGTGGCGCACGACGAGGTCTCCCCCGTGCTGGGCGGTCTCGACGGTCTGCACCGGCTGGCCGGGACGGCGCACGACGCCGGCCTCGGTCTGGTGCTCGACATCGTGCCGAACCACATGGCGGTGCCCACCCCCGTCTGGCACAACCGGCCCCTGTGGTCGGTGCTGGCCGAGGGGCCGGACAGCCCCTACGCCTCCTGGTTCGACGTCGACTGGTCGGGGGGCGACGGTGCGCTCCTGATCCCCGTGCTGGGCGACCGGATCGGGACGGTGCTGGCGCGCGGTGAGCTGACGCTCGAGCAGGAGGACGTGCTCGGCGGCGGTGCTCGCCCGGTGCTGCGCTACCACGAGCACGTGTTCCCGGTGCGCACGGGCACGGAGTCGCTGCCGCTCGCCGAGCTGCTGGAGCGGCAGCACTACCGGCTGGCCTACTGGCGGGTCGCCGACGAGGAGCTGAACTACCGGCGCTTCTTCGACGTCGACACGCTGGTCGCCGTCCGGGTCGAGGACCCGGTCGTCTTCGACGCCACGCACGCGCTCGTGCTGCAGCTGCTGCGCGAGGGCACGATCGACGGGCTGCGCATCGACCACCCCGACGGCCTGGCGGACCCGGCCGGCTACCTGGAACGGCTGCGCGAGGCGACCGACGGCGCCTGGGTGGTGGTCGAGAAGATCCTGGCCGGCGACGAGCAGGTGCCCGGCGACTGGTGGACGGCGGGCACCACGGGCTACGACGCGCTGTGGCGCGTCCAGCAGACCTTCGTCGACCCGGGCGGTGCCGCGCTGCTGGGGTCGGTGATGCACCGGCTCGCCGGCGACACCTCGGACGCGTTCCCCGGGATCGTCGCGCGAGCGAAGTCCGAGGTGGTCGAGGGCACGCTGTACGCGGAGGTGCACCGGCTCACCGAGCTGGCGGCAGGAATCTGTCACGACGACGTCCGGTTGCGCGACCACACCTGGCGCGCGCTGCACGAGTGCCTCGTCGGGCTGCTCGTCGAGCTGGACCGGTACCGCGCGTACGTCGTCCCCGGGACGGCACCGCACCCTGAGGCGGTGGAGGCGCTGCAGTCCGCTGCGGCACGGGCGCGCCGCCGGTTGAGCGAGGAGCGCGCCGAGACGATGGACGTGGTCGTCGACCTGCTGCTCGGCCGCGAGGCAGGCAGCGCCGGGCGGACCCGCGACCCGCGGCGCGACGAGCTGGTGGTGCGGTTCCAGCAGACGTGCGGGGCGGTCCAGGCGAAGGGCGTCGAGGACACGGCGTACTACCGCTGGACGCAGCTGACGGCGCTCTGCGAGGTCGGCGGTGAGCCGGAGCGCTTCGCCCTGACCCCCACCGACCTGGCCGCGTGGGCGGCCCGGGCCCAGGTGGTGGCGCCGCTGGCGATGACGACGCTGTCCACGCACGACACCAAGCGCGGTGAGGACACCCGGGCGCGCCTCGGCGTGCTGTCCGAGCTGCCGCACGAGTGGTCCGCGCTCGTCGACGGCCTGCACCGCACCAGCGCGCCCTTCCGCAGCGCCCTGGTCGACGGCCGCGCGGAGAACCTCCTGTGGCAGACGCTCGCCGGGACCTGGACCTCCCAGGGTCCGATCGAGGCGGACCGGTTGGTGGACTACCTGGTCAAGGCGGTGCGCGAGGCGAAGTCGCACACGTCCTGGGCGAGCCCCGACGACGCGTACGAGCAGGCCGTCGTCTCGCTCGCGCGCCACGCCCTCGAGGACCCCGCCGTGGTCGAGCTGCTCACCGGGTGGGAGCTGCGCACCCGTCCGGCGGTTCGGGCGGCGACGCTCGGGACCAAGCTGGTGCAGCTGACCCTGCCGGGCGTCGCCGACGTCTACCAGGGCACGGAGGTGCCGGCGGTGACGCTCGTCGACCCGGACAACCGGCGGCCGGTGGACACCGAGGACCTGGCCGCGCGGCTCGACCGGCTCGACAGCGGGGCGGCCCCCCGCACCCTGACGGACGAGAAGCTCCTGGTGACGTCCCGCGCGCTGCGGGTCCGCCGCGACGTCACCGAGGCGTTCACCGGCCCGGAGGCGGGCTTCGTGCCGCTGGCGCACTCGTCCGGCCACAGCCTGACGTACGCCCGCACGGTCGCCGGCGAGGCCCGGGTGGTCGTGGTGGCCACGCGGCTCGGTGCCGCCGTGGAGCGGCTCGACGGCTGGGCGGACCACACGGTGGCCCTGCCGGAGGGGACGTGGCACGACGTGCTGACGGACCGCGAGGTGCCGGGCGGTGTGCAGCCCGTCGGTCCCCTGCTCGACCGGCTGCCGGTGGCTCTGCTCGTCGCGGGGGCCGTGTGATCCCGCGCGTGTGGGCGCCGAACCCGGCCGCTGTCGAGCTGGTCGGTGCCGACGGCGGCCAGCTCGGTGCGTTGCACCGCTCGGCGGACGCGTGGTGGACGGCCGAGGTCGACCTGCCGGACGGGACGGACTACGGCTACCGCCTCGACGGCGGCCCCGCCCGGCCGGATCCGCGCTCGGCGTGGCAGCCGAACGGGGTGCACGGCCTGTCGCGGGTGTTCGACAGCCGGCGCCACCGCTGGCACGACACGGGCTGGTCCGGCGTCGACGCACGCGGAGCCGTCACGTACGAGCTGCACGTCGGGACGTTCACCCCCGAGGGAACCCTGGGGGCGGCGGCGTCCCGGCTGGAGCACCTGGTGGACCTGGGCGTCGACCTAGTCGAGCTCATGCCGCTGGCGGCGTTCGACGGTCAGCACGGCTGGGGGTACGACGGCGTCGCCCCGTACGCGGTGCACGAGGCCTACGGCGGCCCCGCGGCGCTGCAGGCGTTCGTCGACGCCGCCCACGGCGCCGGTGTGGGCGTCTGCCTCGACGTCGTCTACAACCACCTCGGTCCGTCGGGCAACTACCTGTCGCAGTTCGCCCCGTACTTCACGGACCGGCACAGCACCCCGTGGGGCGACGCGATCAACCTCGACGGGCCCGGCTCGCCGCACGTCCGCCGCTGGATCTGCGACAACGCCCTGCGGTGGTTCACCGACTTCCACGTCGACGCCCTCCGGCTCGACGCCGTCCACGCCCTGCAGGACGGTTCGCCCGTGCACGTCCTGGCCCAGCTGTCCACCGAGGTGGCGCGCCTGGCGGACCGCCTCGGCCGGCCCCTCTCGCTGGTCGCGGAGTCCGACCTCGACGACGTGGTCACCCTCCAACCCGTCGCCTCCGGCGGCTGGGGGCTCACCGGGCAGTGGGACGACGACGTGCACCACGCCGTCCACGCCCTGGTGACGGGCGAGCGGCAGGGCTACTACGTCGACTTCGGCACGCCGGCCGAGCTCGAGCAGGTGCTCACCGGGGCGTTCCGGCACACGGGCGGGTGGTCGACCTTCCGGCAGCGGCGCTGGGGCCGTCCGGTGCCGGACGACGTGGACGGCCGTCGCTTCGTCGTCGCGGCGAGCACGCACGACCAGGTGGGCAACCGCGCGCTGGGCGACCGCCCGTCGGCGCACCTGGACGGCGGCGGTCTGGCCGCGGAGGCCGCGCTCATCCTGCTGTCGCCCTTCAGCCCGATGGTCTTCATGGGCGAGGAGTGGGGCGCGAGCACCCCGTTCCGGTACTTCACGGACTATGCCGACGCCGGGCTGGGGGCCGCGGTTCGCGACGGTCGACGGGCGGAGTTCGCCGGCCACGGGCACCTGGACCTGTACGGCGGCCCGGTCGACGTGCCCGACCCCCAGGACCCCCGGACGTTCCTGGTCAGCAAGCTGGACTGGTCAGAACCGGGCCGGCCCGACCACGCCCGGCTGCTCGACTGGTACCGCCAGCTGATCGCCCTGCGCCGGGCCGTCCCGGACCTGCGCAGCGGTGACCGGTCCGCGACCAGCCTCGCGTTCCTCCCGCCGTCGGACCCCCGCGGCCCGTACGACGGGTGGCTGGTGGTCGGCCGAGGAGCCGTCCGGGTGGTGGTCAACCTGGCCGAACGAACGCTCGACGTGCCGGTCGCGGCCCCGCAGGAGCCCGTGTCGGTCCGCGCCGCCTGGGCGCCCGGGACGCAGGTCGGCACCGTCGAGGGCGGGGTGCTCCCCGTGCGCGTCCCGGCTCGGAGCGTCGTCGTCCTCGCCTGACCCCCGCGGGTCGGCCGGCCCGGGCCACCGCACCGACCGGTTCCCACGACCGCGTGCGGTCGGTCAGACGATGGCGGCGCCGTCCGCGGCCAGTGCGCCGAGCCGGGACAAGGCTCGGTAGTACTTCTTGCGGTAGCCGCCGTGCAGCATCTCGGCCGAGAACAACCCCCGCTCGCCGGAGCCGCCGAGCAGCACGGGCACGTCCCTGTCGTACAGCCGGTCCACCAGGACGACCAGCCGCAGTGCGACGTCCTGCCGGAGCACCGGCCGCACACCGGTGAGGCCCACCACGGCCACCCCGTCCAGCAGGGCGCCGTACCGGCTGGGGTGCACGTGGGCGAGGTGCTCCAGCAGGTCGCCGAAGTCGTCGACAGTCGCGTCGTCGCGGCCGGCGAGCGCCGCCCGGACGGCCTCGTCAGGCAGCCCCGTGCGGTCGGTGACGGGGCGCCGGTGCCGGTAGTCGTCGCCGTCGATCCGCAGCACCTCGAACCGCTCGGCGAGCGCCTGGATCTCCCGCAGGAAGTCCTCGGCGGCGAACCGGCCCTCACCGAGGGACTCCGGCAGGGTGTTCGACGTCGCCGCCAGTGCCACCCCACGGTCGGCGAGCTCGCGCAGCAGCCGCGACATCAGGACGGTGTCGCCGGGGTCGTCCAGCTCGAACTCGTCCATGCACACCAGCCGGTGCGCCGCCAGCGCCTCGACCGTCGCACGGAAGCCGAGCGCACCGACCAGGTTCGTGTACTCCACGAAGGTGCCGTACGCCGTGCCCTCGCGCCCCACCGCGTGGGCGAGCGCCGCCAGCAGGTGGGTCTTGCCGACCCCGAAGCCACCGTCGAGGTACAGCGCCGGTGGCCGCCCCCGCCTCCGTCTGCGGAGCCAGCCGTTGCCGCGGTCGATGCCACCGACCGTCTCCGCGGCCTCGCGCAGCCGGTGGAGCGCGGCGGCCTGGGACGGGTGCTCGGGGTCCGGCCGGTAGGTGTCGAACGTCTCGGCGGCGAAGTGCCGGGGCGGGACCAGCTCGGCGAGGAGCCGCTGCGGCGGCGGTGCGGGGTTGCGCCCGACCAGGCTGCCGGCGCCGCGCACGGCGGCGGCGGAGTCGGTCACGGTCGCCCACCCTACGTCCGGCACGGCGGCGCGCCACGTGCGGCGACCGACCGCCTGCACGCCGGACCACCTAGGCTCGTCGCGTGACCGACACGATCGTCGTCCTCATCGAGGACACCCTGTCCCGCGCGGACGTCGACAAGCTGACCGCCCTGCACGCCGACGAGGTGCTGCAGTACCGGGTCCTGGTGCCGGCCGACACGGAGCGGCCGCTGGTGCCCTGGATCGTGGACTCCCTGAGCCTCGGCGAGCTGCGCGAGGCGTGGGACCGTGCGGTCGGCAAGGAGCCGACGGAGCCGCAGGCCAGGGCGACGGCGGCCGAGCAGCTGGCCGGCACGCTGGCCGCGTTCGAGGCCGCCGGTCGGCACGCCGTCGGGACGGTGGTCTCCGACGACCCGATCCCCGCGCTGCGGGCCGCCGTGGCCGAGGGCGACGTGCGGGAGGTCGCGGTGGTCACGGACCCGCACCTGCTGGAGGACACGTTCCACCGGGACTGGGCCTCGCGGGCACGGGAGGAGCTGAAGCTGCCGGTGCTGCACCTGTACCGAGGCACCAGCGAGCTCGGCTGAGCGGACCCGGTCGATGGGTCGTGCCGCCGGCGTGCGGCCAGGCCGCCCTCGGCATGCCCGGGCGCCGGGAGGCCGCCCATAGGATGACCGCGCACCGGACCGCCGCGGCCGGGCGTGCAGGAACGGAGAACCCGCCGGGATGACGGACGCAGCCGGGACCACGTACGGGAACGACGACTTCCTCCCCATCATCCTGGGGACCAGCGTCAACGCCTACAACCAGGCCCGGTCGCTGCACGAGGCGTTCGGCATCCGCTCGTTGGCCCTCGGCCGCGCCGCGCTGCGTGAGACGGCGCACTCGTCGATCATCGACGTGCGGGCGTACCGCGAGTTCGGCTCGCCGGAGTTCGTCGTCGCGACGCTGAAGAAGCTGGCCGCCGAGTTCCCCGGCCGCAAGCGGCTGCTGCTGGCGAACATCGAGTTCTACACGAACATCCTCATCGAGCACCGCGCCGAGCTCGAGGACGACTTCATCGTCCCGCTGGTGCACAAGCCGCTCGCCGACCGGCTGATGGACAAGACGGACTTCTACCGCACGTGCGCCGAGCTGGGCGTCCCGCACCCGGAGACCGTCGTCGTCCGTCCGGACCAGGCCGGCGACGCCACCCTCGGCACGGACCTGCCCTTCCCGTACCCGGTGATCCTCAAGCCGTCGGACACCGACACCTACCCACGCCTGCGGTTCGAGGGCAAGCAGAAGGTGTACCTGGTGCAGGACGCCGCCGAGCTCCGGGTGCTGGTGGACCGGGTCTTCTCCGCCGGCTACGTCGGTGACCTGCTGGTCCAGGAGTACATCGCGGGCGACGAGTCCGTGATGCGGGTGGCCAACACGTACTCCGACCGGCACGGGCTGATGCGCTTCGCGTCCCTGGGCCAGGTGGTGCTGACCGAGTACGACCCGGCGATGGTCGGCAACAACAACGCGATCGTCAGCATGGCGGACGCGGAGCTGACCGAGTCCCTGCGCCGGCTGCTCGACAGCGTCGGCTACGTCGGCTCGGCCAACTTCGACCTGATGCACGACCGCCGGACCGGCACCAGCAAGGTGCTGGAGATCAACCTGCGGCAGGGCGCCACCAGCTACTACACGATGGCTGCCGGTGGGAACCTCACCCGCTGCTTCGTCGACGACCTGGTCTACGAGCAGGACCTGCCCGAGGTGATCACCACGGACGAGCGGCTGTGGATCAACGTCCCGTACCCGGTGGTGCTGGCCTACACCCCGCCGTCCCTGCGCGGACAGGTGCGCGCGGCCGCCCGCCGAGGCGTGACCCACACGCTGCGGTACGCGCCCGACCGGAGCCTGGCCCGTCAGGTCGACGTGCTGCGGATCGACCTGCGCCACACGCTGGACAACGTCCGCTACGCGCGCAACCGCCTCAACCGATAGCCGCGAGCACCACGTCGGCGATGCGCCGCGCGTCCGCGACGTCGACCCCGGTCGGCAGGTTCACCACGCGCGCGATCAGGTCCTCCGTCGTCGCCAGGGAGCCGTCGCCCGGCGTGTAGCCGTAGACGGCGGGGTCCTCCACCCCGGGGAACAGCGCGGGCCGGTACCAGCGGCCGGCGTAGAAGCCTGCCCGGGAGACGGCGGTGAAGACGCGCTCGGCCGCGGCCGCATCGGAGGCGAAGAACGGGAACCGGACCAGGGGGCGGCCTTCTCCGACGCCTGCGGGCACCTGCACGACGCCGGCCAGCGCGCGGACGTACTCGCGCACCGCCGCGGCTCGGCGCGCCTCGACGTCCTCGAGCGACGGAAGGACGGCGCCCATCTGCGCGGTGACCCACGGCGACGGACCGCTCGCCCGTGCCGACAGGCCGCCACGGCGCTCGACCGGTGCGACCGGCGGGTCGAAGGCGCCGGCGGCAGTCAACGCGTCGCGGACCGGACCGGAGACACCCTTCGGCAGGCGGTTCAGCACACGGAGCTCGTTCACGTACAGGCGAGCCGCCAGATCCTGCCGGGCGCCTGCGGGAGGCAAGGCGGTGAGGTCGTCGACCAACCGGTCCCGCAGCGCACCGTCGCGCAGCCGGGGGTTGACCCAGACCGCTCCCCCGAACCGGGTCGGCAGCATCTTCTCGGCACCGAACGAGTGGATCGACACGTCCGCCACCGGCTCGCCGTCGTCGTCGCGGGCGAGGGTCCCGACGCAGTGCGCGCTGTCCTCGACCAGCAGCGCGCCCACGTCGTGCGCGAGCCTGCGCAGCCGGACCGCCCCGGCGTCGTCCACGATGCCGAACGTGTTCTGCAGCACGACGGCGCGGGTCCCACCGCCCAGCACCAGACGCTCGGGGTCGATCGCGATCGACTCCGGCGAGACCTCGCTGTAGACGGGACGCAGCCCGCCGACCAGCACCGGGTCGACCGCGGTGCAGCAGGTGAACACCTGCGTGACCACGTCGCCCACGCCGCGCAGGTCGGCCAGGGTGCGGAAGACGACCTCCATGCCGTAGCGCGCCTTGTGCACCAGGAACCAGTCGTCGGGCTGCGTACCGGTCCGGGTGGCGAGCATCGCCGCCACGGCGTCGGTGGTCGTGCCGGTGGTCGGGGACATCGGGCTCCGAAGGCTCGGGGGGTGGCGGCGCTCTGGGGCTGTCGAGCAGCGCGGCAGTGCCCGGCGGGGCCCGGTCAGCCTATCGGCCGGCCCAGTCGGCCGTGCCGGGGCGGTCCTCGCCCGAGAGGCCGCCACGAGCCCCGTCGATAGGATGCCCGTCGTGCCCACCACCCCTTCGCCGCTCGTCGTCACGCCCGTCCACGACAGGGCGGCGTGGGACGGCCTGGTCCGTCAGCTCGGCGGTCACCCGCTGCAGCTGTGGGGCTGGGGCGAGGTGAAGGCCACGGGTCCGTGGCGGGCGCACCGGTTGCACGTCACCGCGGCCGAGCGCACCGTCGGCGTCGCCCAGGTGCTCGTGCGCCGGCTGCCCTTCCCCTTCCGGGCGCTCTCCTACGTCCCGCGCGGGCCGGCGGTCGCGCCGACCGACCCCACCTCGGCCGTCGGGTACGGGGTCGGCGACGAGGCGATGCGGTCCGCCGTGGCCCAGGCCGTCGCGGCGTGGTGCCGCGCGAACGTCGGAGGGGTCGGCGTCTCCTTCGAGCCCGACTGGCCGGAAGGCACCTCGCTGCCGCTGACCGGCGCCGTCACCGGCGAGCAGCCGATCCTCCTGGCCAGCACCATCGTGCTGGACCTGACCAGGAGCGCGGACGAGCTGATGGCGGCGATGAGCCGCACCACCCGTGCGGACGTGCGCAACGGCGGCCGTGAGGTGGAGATCCGCCGGGTCACCGAGGAGGCGGAGGTCCGCGCGGTGCTCGAGGTGTACCGCGAGACCGCCCAGCACGCCGGCTTCGCGCTGCACAGCCCGGAGTACTACCTGTCCATCCACCGCGAGCTCGGCGACGCCTCGGTGGTGGTCGCGGCGTTCCACGAGGGCCGGCCGTGCTCGTTCGTCTGGGACGTGATGTCCGGCACCACCGCCTTCGAGCTCTACGGCGGCGTGAACGAGGCCGGACGCAAGGCGCGCGCGAACGCGCCGGTCAAGTGGTTCGCGGTGCGCCTGGCGCAGGACGCAGGTCTGCTGCGCTACGACGTGAACGGCCTGCTCAACGACGGCGTGTCGACCTTCAAGCGGTCGTTCGCCAAGCACGAGGACCAGCTCGTCGGCACCGTGGACGTGCCGTTCTCGGCCCTGTACCGGCTGTGGGTGCAGGCGGTCCCGCTGGCGAAGCGCGTGCTCCGGACGCTGCAACGGCACTGACCTCCGGACGGGGACCCTCCCCCCGACGGCCGCGAGGCCGGCCGCGCCGCCCACGGGCGATGCGGCCGGCCTCGTACCGGGGAGCGATCAGGCGGGCTGCTCCGAGCGGTCCTCCGACCAGCCGGTGTGGAAGTAGCCGTCCTTGTCGACCCGCTGGTAGGTGTGCGCACCGAAGAAGTCGCGCTGCGCCTGGATCAGGGCCGCCGGCAGACGCTCGGCGCGCACGCCGTCGTAGTAGGCCAGCGACGACGCGAACGCCGGCGTCGGGACGCCGTGCAGCGCCGCGGCCGCCACGACGCGCCGCCACGCCGCGAGACCGTCACCGATCACGCCGGCGAAGTACGGGTCGGCGATCAGCAGCGGCAGGTCGGCGTCCCGCTCGTACGCCTCGGTGATCCGGCCCAGGAAGCGGGCGCGGATGATGCAGCCGCCACGCCAGATGCGGGCCATCGCGCCGCGGTCGACGTCCCAGCCGTACAGCGCCGAGGCGGCGGCGATCTGGTCGAACCCCTGCGAGTAGGCGACGACCTTCGAGGCGTAGAGCGCGGCGCGCACGTCGTCGACGAACGCCTCGGCGTCCTCGACGGCCCACGGCTCGACGGCAGCCGGCAGCACGCCGCGGGCCGCGTCGCGCTGCGCCACCCCGCCGGACAGAGCCCGCGCGAAGGTCGCCTCGGCGATCCCGGTGATCGGCACCCCGAGGTCGAGGGCGTTCTGCACCGTCCAACGCCCGGTGCCCTTCTGCTCCGCACGGTCGGCCACGACGTCGACGAACGCGGCTCCCGTCTCGGCGTCGACGTGGTGCAGCACGTCCGCGGTGATCTCGATCAGGTACGACTCGAGGTCCCCGCTGTTCCAGGTGGCGAAGACGTCGCCGATCGCCGCCGCCGATGCGCCCAGGCCCTGCCGCAGCAGGTCGTACGCCTCCGCGATCAGCTGCATGTCGGCGTACTCGATGCCGTTGTGCACCATCTTGACGAAGTGGCCGGCACCGCCGGGCCCGACGTGCGTGCAGCACGGCTCGCCGTCCACGTGCGCCGAGATCGCCTCGAGCATCGGGCCGAGGGTCGCGTATGCCTCCGCGGTACCGCCGGGCATGATCGACGGCCCGTTCAGCGCGCCCTCCTCGCCGCCGGACACGCCCGTGCCGACGAAGTGCAGCCCCTTCTCGCGCAGCGCCGCCTCGCGCCGCACGGTGTCCGGGAAGTGCGCGTTGCCGGCGTCCACCACGATGTCGCCAGGCTCGAGCAGCGGCACCAGCTCGTCGATCACGGCGTCGGTCGGCGCACCCGCCTTGACCATCACGATGACGGTCCGCGGCCGGACCAGGCTGCCGACGAACTCCTCCATCGAGGTGGACGGTACGAACGTGCCCTCGTCCCCGTGCTCGGCGACCAGCGAGTCGGTCCGCGCCTGCGACCGGTTGTGCAGGGCGACGGTGTAGCCGTGGCGGGCGAGGTTCCGCGCGAGGTTGCGGCCCATCACGGCCAGACCCGTCACACCGATCTGCGCGGTGGGGGTCGCTGTCGAGGTGCTGCTGACGGACATACGAGCGCTCCTTCAGGTCGCGATGTGCCGCCGGTCAGCCTAGTGCGGGCCCCTGAGCAGGCCCGCGGCGTGCCGGGCGCTGGACGCCGCCCCCGGTGCGTACGCTGCCGACGTGGCTGCCCCGGACGACGTGCCCGCGGTGTTCGTCCGCGCGCTGCGTTCGCTGCGCGGCGTCCCCGTCCGCCCCGAGGTGGTGCTCGACGAGGTGCCCGGTCCGGCCCGGATCGCGCCGTACACCGCGGCACTGACGGCGGAGGTCCGCTCGGCCCGGCGGTCCGTCGCGGCCGACGAGCTCGCCTCGGGCCGGTTCGTCGTGCTGCACGACCCCGAGGGTCAGGAGGCCTGGGAGGGACAGTTCCGGCTGGTGACCCTGGTGCGCGCCGGCCTGGACCACGAGCTCGGTGCCGACCCGCTGCTCGCGGAGGTGGCGTGGTCGTGGTTCCTGGACTCGCTCGCGGAGGCGGGCGTCCCGCCCCATGCCGCGGGTGGCACCGTCACGCGCGTGCTGTCGCAGAGCTTCGGCTCGCTCGGCCCACGGGAGGAGAGCAGCGACCTGGAGATCCGCGCCTCGTGGACGGCGACGGACGAGGACCTGCGTCCCCACCTCCTGGCGTGGACCCGGTTGCTCTGCACGGCTGCCGGCCTCGAGCCGCTGCCCGACGGTGTGGTGTCGCTGAGCCCGCGTCGGTGACGTAGGCAGGCTCGGGCTCAAGCCGTCACGGCCGGGTGCCGATGCCCGGGTGTGAGCATCCAGCCGCTGCGCCGAGACCCGCGGCTGCCGGCCGTGCCCCGGTCCCGGCCCGGGGTCATCCCGGCACCCAAGCGCGCCTCGTCCTGCGTCGTGGTGGACGAGCTGGGCGGAGCCGCCGTGGGCGCCCTCGAGGCGCTGCGCGGGCGCGACCTAGGGACGGTCGTCGTCCTCGCGCAACGGGCCGAGGCCGCAGAGGTCAGCTCGCTGCTCAGCCACGGAGCCCGCGGGGCCGTCGTGGCGACGCAGCCGCCGCAGGAGAACCGAACGGCACCGGCGTCAGCACCCGACCTGTCCGTGCGCGAGATCGGTGTGCTGCGGCACGTGGCGCAGGGTTGCTCCAACCGGGAGGTCGGTGACCTGCTCGGGCTGTCGGCGCTGACCGTGAAGAGCCACCTGGCCCGGATCTCCCGCAAGCTGGGCACCGGCGACCGCGCGCAGCTCGTCGCGATCGCCCTGCGCGGCGGGCTCCTCGACTGACCGCAGGTCGCGCCGACGTGCTGGGGTGGCCGTCGCACCTGGGCGGCACGCGGGTCCGGTGCGCGGAGCGGGGGCCGGACTCGCCTACGGTGGCCTCGTGACGGACGAGCGCGACGAGCTGGACGTCGTCGGCGGTCCCGCTGCCGACGACGAGGGCCCGGCCGCCGTCGAGGTCGTCCCCCTCACCGAGCCCGCCGACGGCGTACCCCCCGTGGTGGACACCGCCGAGGCGCTGGCCGAGGTCGTCGAGGCCTTCGGCAACGGCACGGGCCCGGTGGCCGTCGACGCCGAGCGCGCGTCGGGCTACCGCTACGGGCAGCGCACCTATCTCGTCCAGCTCCGGCGGGAGGGCGCCGGTACGGCGCTGATCGACCCCGTCGCACTGCCGGACCTCTCGGCGTTGTCCGATGCGCTCGTCGGCGTCGAGTGGGTGCTGCACGCGGCCTCCCAGGACCTCCCCGGGCTCGCCGAGCAGGGCCTGCGCGCCTCGCGGGTGTTCGACACCGAGCTGGCGGCGCGGCTGCTCGGCATGGAGCGGGTCGGGCTCGCCGCGGTCGTCGCGGAGACGCTCGGCCTGGGCCTCGCGAAGGAGCACTCGGCGGTGGACTGGTCCACCCGACCGCTCCCCCTGGAGTGGCTCCGCTACGCCGCCCTCGACGTCGAGCTGCTGGTGCCGGTGCGGGAGATCCTCGCCGAGCGGCTGGCCGCGGCCGGCAAGGCGGAGTGGGCCGCGCAGGAGTTCGAGGCGGAGCGCACAGCCGCACCACCGGCACCTCGCGTGGAGCCCTGGCGCCGCGTGTCCGGCCTGCACGCCGTGCGCGACGCCCGCCGGCTCGCCGTGGTGCGCGAGCTGTGGGAGACCCGCGACGCGAACGCCCGGCAGCGGGACATCTCGCCGGGACGGGTGCTGCCCGACCACGCGATCGTGGCGGCCGCTCAGGCGCTGCCGCGGACCGTTCCCCAGCTCGTCGCGCTCCCGCAGTTCGCCGGGAAGGGCACCCGGCGCCGCGCGACCCTCTGGCAGTCGGCGATCGACCGAGCGCTGGCGCTGCCCGAGCGGGAGCTGCCGAGCGTGCGCGGGCCACGGTCGGACGCGCCGCCGCCACCACGCGCCTGGGCCGACCGCGACCCCGACGCCGCCGCAAGGCTGGCAGCCGCGCGCGCGGTCGTCGCCGCGACCTCGCAGGCCTGGAACGTGCCGGCGGAGAACCTGCTGCAGCCGGACCTGCTGCGGCGTCTGTGCTGGTCACCGCCCGTGCCGCCGGACCTGGAGGCGGTGCGGGCTGCGCTGCTCGCCGGTGGTGCACGCCCGTGGCAGGTGGACCTGATGGCACCGCTGCTGACGCCGACGATCGGTGTCACGGCCAGCTGACCGACGCGGTGTTACTCTTCGGTAGCCTTCTGCATCTGGGACCTAGGTCCTAGCTGCCGAGGCACCCGGACACTGCCGTCCCAGGAGGCCCGATGCCGACCTCGCCCGCCCGCACCGTTCGTTCCGTCGCCTTCGTCGACGGTGTGCGCACACCGTTCGGCCGCGCCCGGCCGGACGGCCTCTACGCCGGCACCCGCGCCGACGACCTCGCGGTCCGCACCGTCCGGGAGCTGGTGCGCCGGCACCCGCAGCTCCCGCTGGACCGGATCGACGACGTGGCGATCGCCGCTGCGACGCAGAGCGGCGACCAGGGCCTCACCCTCGGCCGGACCGTCAGCCTGCTGGCCGGCCTGCCCCGCACGGTGCCGGGCTTCGCCGTGGACCGGATGTGCGCCGGCGCGATGACCGCGGTGACGGCGACCGCGTCGGCCATCGCGGTCGGCGCGCAGGACGTCGCGCTGGCCGGCGGCGTGGAGCACATGGGCCACCACCCCATGGGGTCCGGGGCCGAGCCGAACCCCCGCTTCGTCGTCGAGCGACTGGTCGACGGCGAGGCGCTCAGCATGGGTGCGACGGCGGAGAACCTGCACGACCGGTTCCCCGCGCTGACGCGGGCGCGTGCCGACGCCTTCGGCGTAGCGAGCCAGGCGCGGTACGCCGCCGCGCTCGCCGCCGGGCAGATCGAGCCGGACCTGGTACCGGTGGCCGTCTACGACCGCGAGCGCGGCTGGGGTCTGGCAACGGCGGACGAGCCTCCGCGCCCAGGCACCACGCTGGAGGGCGTCGCCGACCTGCCCACGCCCTTCCGGCCAGGCGGCAGGGTGACGGCCGCGACCTCCGCACCGCTCACGGACGGCGCCGCCTCGTGCCTGCTGGTCGCCGAGGACGTCGCCACCGAGCTCGGCCTGCCCGTGCGGATGCGGATGGTCGGCTTCGGCTACGCGGGCGTCGACCCGGAGGTGATGGGTCTCGGTCCGGTGCCCGCGACGGAGCGCGCCCTGCGGCGCGCCGGTCTGACCATCGACGACATCGGCCTGTTCGAGCTGAACGAGGCGTTCGCGGTCCAGGTCCTGTCGTTCCTCGACGCGTTCGGCATCGCCGACGACGACCCGCGCGTCAACCCGTACGGCGGCGCGATCGCCGTCGGCCACCCGCTGGCGTCCTCCGGCGTGCGGCTGATGATCCAGCTCGCCCGCCAGTTCGCCGAGCGTCCCGACGTCCGGTACGGCCTGACCGCCATGTGCGTCGGGCTGGGCCAGGGCGGCGCCGTGATCTGGGAGAACCCGAACCACACCGGGAGCGCACGATGAGCACCGCACCTCACCCCGAACGGGTCGCGCACGCGCACGTGCGGGACGTGACCCTCCCCCGCCACCTGGGCACGCTCGCCCTGGTCACGGTCGACAACGGGCTGGACCACACCAAGCCCACCACGCTCGGCCCGGCCGGTGTCGCGGAGCTGACCGAGGCGCTCCAGGCGGTGCAGGCCCGTGTGCGGGGCGGCGAGCTCGCGGCCGTCGCGGTGACCGGCAAGCCGTGGGTCTTCGCGGCGGGCGCCGACCTCACGCAGGTGACCGCCGTCCGCACCAGGGACCAGGCGCTGGCCCTGGGTCGCAACGGCCACGCGGCGTACGAGCTGCTGCACACGATGGGCGTGCCGACCTTCGCGTTCGTCAACGGCGTCGCCCTCGGCGGGGGCCTCGAGCTGGCCCTGAGCTGCACGTACCGCGCCGTGTCGGCGGACGTGCGGGCGCTCGGGCTGCCCGAGACCGGGCTGGGGCTGGTGCCGGGCTGGGGCGGCGCATACCTCGTCCCCCGCCTCGTCGGTATCGAACGAGCGCTCGAGGTGGTGCTGACCCGCCCCGCGGCGAACAAGCCGTACGGCGCCGCGGAGGCCGCCCGCATCGGCCTGGTGGACGTCGTGCTGGATGCGGCCGACTTCCTGGAGCAGTCGGTGCGCTGGGCGGCCGACGTGCTGGACGGCACGGTGCACGTCGAACGCCGCCCGCTGGACGACGAGGGCGCGTGGGACCGCGCCGTCGCACATGCCCGTGAGGTGCTCGACGCGACGGTCGCCGGTTCCCGTCCGGCCCCGTACCGCGCGCTGGAGCTGCTGGCTGCCGCACGCGACACGGACCGCGCGGCGGCGTTCGCGGCCGAGGACGACGCCCTCGCCGATCTGGTGATGACCGACGAGATGCGTGCCAGCGTCTACGCGTTCGGCCTGGTCAGCGGCGCGAAGCATCAGCACGCGCCCGACGCGGCGCTGGCGCGGCCCGTGACCCGGGTCGGTGTGGTCGGCGCCGGGCTGATGGCCGCGCAGATCGCCACGCTGTTCGCCCGCCGGCTGAAGGTCCCGGTGGTGATGCGCGATCTCGACGAGGAGCGCGTGGCCCACGGACTGGCTGCGGTCCGCTCCTCCGTGGAGCGGATGGTCGCCTCGGGACGCATGTCCGCCGACGCCGGCGCGCGCGTGGTCGGGTCCGTCACCGGCAGCACGGAGCTGTCGGCGCTCGCCGGGTGCGACCTGGTCATCGAGGCGGTCACGGAGCTGCTGCCCGTCAAGCAGCGGGTGTTCGCCGAGCTCGAGCAGGTGGTCGGCCCGGACACCGTCCTGGCGACCAACACGTCGGCGCTCTCGGTCACGGCGATGGCGTCGGGGCTCGCCCATCCGGAACGCGTCGTCGGCCTGCACTTCTTCAACCCGGTCGCCGCGATGCCCCTCGTGGAGGTGGTCCGCGCGCAGGAGACGGACGACGCCGCGATCGCCACCGGCCTCGACGTGGTGGCGCGTCTGGGCAAGACGGCCGTCCCGGTGCTGGACCGCCCGGGCTTCGTGGTGAACCGCCTGCTCGTGCTGCTGCTCGGCGTGGTGGTCGGCGCCATCGAGGACGGCACACCGGTCGAGGTCGCCGACCACGCGCTCGACCGTCTGGGCCTGCCGATGCCGCCGTTCGAGCTGTTCGACCTGGTCGGCCCAGCGGTCGGCCTGCACGTCCTCACCTCGCTGCGCGCCGATCTCGGGGAACGCTTCCCGCGCTCCCCCGGCCTCGAGCGGCTGGTCGCGGACGGCACGGCCGTGGTGCTGCCGCGCCCCGCCCCGGGTCTGCCGCGGCGCGTCGACCCGGCGATCCAGGCGGTCTTCGACGCCGCACGCGAGCACCCGCGCCGGGACATCCCGCTGGACGGCCCCGGGCTGCTCGACGCGGTACTGACGGCGCTGACCGTCGAGGTCGGCCACCTGCTCGACGAGCACGTCGTGCCCTCCGCCGACCAGGTGGACCTGTGCATGATCCTCGGCGCCGGCTGGCCGTCGCACCTGGGAGGCCTGACACCGCTGCTGGACCGCACCGGCTACAGCGAACGAGTCCTGGGACGTCGGTTGCTCCCGCCGGGAACAGCCGACGTGCCGCGGGACTGACCCGGGCACCCGCTGCACCGACCGGGCCGCCCCTCGGCGCGGGACGGTGCACCCCGGGGACGACGACGGGCCCGGTGCGGCGGGAGTGATCCGCCGCACCAGGCCCGTCGGTGCGTCGCTACGACCTCACGCGGTCGTGTGGAACGTGCGGGACAGCACGTCCAGCTGCTGCTCCTTGGTGAGCTTGACGAAGTTCACCGCGTAGCCGGACACCCGCACGGTCAGGTTCGGGTACTTCTCCGGGTGCTCGATCGCGTCCTCGAGGGTCTCGCGGGAGAGCACGTTGATGTTGGCGTGGTACAGGCCCTCGCCCATGCCGGCGTCGAGGATGCCGACCAGGTTGCCGACCTGCTCGTCCTTGTCACGGCCGAGGCCGGACGGGGTGATCGTGTTGGTCAGCGAGATGCCGTCCAGCGCGTCGTTGTAGTCGAGCTTGCCCACCGAGAGCATGGACGCGACCATCCCGTGCGTGTCCATCCCGTTCTCGGGGTTGGCGCCCGGCGCGAACGGCGTGCCCTTCTGGTGGCCGGACGGGAACGACCCGGTCGCCTTGCCGTAGACCACGTTCGACGTGATGGTCAGCACCGACTGCGTCGGCACCGCGTCGCGGTACGTCGGCAGCTTGCGGATCTTGTCCATGACGGTCTTGACCACCAGCTGGGCCAGCTCGTCGGCACGGTCGTCGTCGTTGCCGTACACCGGGAAGTCGCCCTCGGTGACGTAGTCGACCACCAGGCCGGTCTCGTCGCGCACCGGCGTGACCTTCGCGTACTTGATGGCCGAGAGGCTGTCCGCGACGATCGACAGGCCGGCGATGCCGCAGCCGAGGGTGCGCACGATCTCGTCGTCGTGCAGCGCCATCTCGATCGACTCGTAGGCGTACTTGTCGTGGCTGTAGTGGATGATGTTCAGCGCCTCGACGTAGGTCGCGGTGACCCAGTCGAGCATCTGGTCGTACTTCGCCCAGACCTCGTCGAAGTCCAGCGGACCGTCACCCTGCACGGCCTCGTAGCCCGGCACGATCAGCTTGCCGGACATCTCGTCGCGGCCGCCGTTGATCGCGTAGAGCAGCGACTTGGCCGCGTTGACGCGGGCACCGAAGAACTGCATCTGCTTGCCGATGGTCATCGGGGACACGCAGCACGCGATCGCGGCGTCGTCACCCCAGTGGCAGCGGATCTGCTCGTCGGACTCGTACTGGATCGCCGAGGTCTCGATCGAGATCGCGGCGCAGAAGTCCTTGTAGCCGTCGGGCAGCGCCGGGTCCCAGAAGATGGTGATGTTCGGCTCCGGGGCCGGGCCCAGGTTGCGCAGCGTCTGCAGCAGGCGGAACGAGGTCTTGGTGACCAGCGCGCGCCCGTCCTCGCCGAACCCGCCGTCCGACCAGGTCGCCCAGTACGGGTCGCCGGAGAAGATCTGGTCGTAGTCGATGGTCCGCAGGAAGCGGACGATGCGGAGCTTGAGGACCAGCGCGTCGATGACCTCCTGCGCGTCCTCCTCGGTGATGATCCCCGCCGCCAGGTCACGCTCGGCGTACACGTCGAAGAAGGAGGACAGGCGGCCGATGCTCATGGCGGCGCCGTCCTGGCTCTTCACCGAGGCGAGGTACCCGAAGTACGTCCACTGGACGGCCTCCTGGAACGTCTGCGCCGGCCGGCCCAGGTCGAACCCGTACTGCTCGCCGAGCCGCTTGAGCTTCTTCAGCGCCTTGATCTGCTCGGAGTGCTCCTCGCGGTACCGCGCCCAGCTCTCGGAGAACGGCTGGTCGGCGACCGAGTCCTTGTCCTTCTGCTTGGCGGCGATCAGCGCGTCGACGCCGTACAGCGCCACGCGGCGGTAGTCGCCGATGATGCGGCCGCGGCCGTAGGCGTCCGGCAGGCCGGTGACGATGTGCGAGCTGCGGGCGGCGCGGATGCGCGGGGTGTAGATGTCGAACACCGCGTCGTTGTGGGTCTTGCGGAACTCGGTGAAGATCCGCTTGATCTCCGGGTCGGGCTCGAGGCCGGCCTCCTTGATGGCCGTCTCGACCATGCGCCAGCCGCCGTTGGGCATCATCGCCCGCTTCAGCGGCACGTCCGTCTGCAGGCCGACGATCACGTCGTCGTCCTCGCTGATGTAGCCGGCGGGGAACGCGTCGATGTCGGCCGGCGTGTGGGTGTCGACGTCGTAGACGCGCTTGGCGCGCTCGACGGAGAGGAACTTCTTCTCCAGCGTGTCCCAGATGCCCAGCGTCTTCGCCGTGGGGCCTGCCAGGAACGCTGCGTCGCCGGTGTACGGCGTGTAGTTGCGCTGGATGAAGTCCCGGACGTCGATCGTGTCGGTCCAGGGCCCCGGCACGAAGCCGGTCCACTCAGCGGGTGTTGCGGTCGAGACCGGTGTCGCGGTAGTCGACATGGGACGCCTTCCTCCTTGGGGGGTCGTTGACCACCCTAGGAGCGAAGTCATGGGACGACTCGGGTCATAGGTCCTGGGATGAGTTGGGGCCCAGGCCAGAGACCTGTGGCCTCCGTCACAGCGCTGTGGCGCCGCTCACATCACCGTGAGACCGCGGGCGCGGAACTGGTCGCGCACCCGCTCGACGAGCTCCGGCGACGGTGCGCGCACGCCGTCGAGCTCGTACCTCATCCCCAGCTCGGCCCACTTGTCGCGGCCCATCTGGTGGAAGGGCAGCACCTCGACTCGCTCGACCGTGGAGAGCGCCTGCACGTGGTCGGCGACCTTCTCGACGTTCTCGACGGAGTCCGTCAGGCCCGGCACCAGGACGAACCGGATCCACATCGGCGTGCCGTGCTCCGCCAGCCGACGACCGAACTCCAGCGTCGGGGCGAGCTCTCGGCCGGTGACCCGCTTGTACGTCTCCTCGTCACCGGACTTGATGTCCAGCAGCACCAGGTCGAGGTCGTCGAGCATCTCGTCGGTGCAGGCGCGGCCGAGGTACCCGGACGTGTCGATCGTGGTGTGGATGCCCATCGACCTGGCGCCGCGCAGCAACCGCCGCACGAAGGCCGGCTGCATCAGCGGCTCACCGCCGGAGATCGTCAGGCCGCCGCCCGTCGCGGCGAACACCCGTCGGTACCGGCCGATCCTCCGCAGCAGCTCGTCTGCCGTCACGCTGGTGCCGCGGCGCATCTCCCACGTGTCGGGGTTGTGGCAGTACAGGCACTGCAGCGGGCAGCCGGACAGGAAGACGGTCATCCGGGTACCCGGTCCGTCGACCGCGGTCACCAGCTCCCACGAGTGCACGGAGCCGAGCTCGCCCGTGCGCACCTGCGCCAGCCGTTCGGCTCGCTCGTGCTCCTGCGTCTCGAGGCCCGAGGTGCCGGCGCCCTGCGCCCGCACGTTCGACCCGCCGACGAGAGGCAGCCCGAGCTCGACGACGGGCGCACCCGCCGGCTCGGCGACCAGCGTGCCGGTGCCGCCGGTGTTGGTGCCGACCTCGCCGCTCATACGGCACCGTGGAAGGTGCGGGACAGCACGTCGAGCTGCTGCTCGCGCGTCAGCCGGACGAAGTTCACGGCGTACCCCGAGACCCGGACGGTCAGCTGCGGGTAGCTCTCCGGGTGCTCCATCGCGTCGAGCAGCGTGGTCCGGTCGAGCACGTTGACGTTCATGTGGTAGCCCGTGGACAGCGTGTACGCGTCCAGCAGACCGACCAGGTTGGCCACCTGCTCCGCCCGGGTGCGACCCAGACCGGAGGGCAGCACGGAGCTGGTCAGCGAGATGCCGTCCTGCGCCTCCGAGTACGGCAGCTTGGCGACCGACAGCGCCGAGGCGAGCATGCCGTGCGTGTCCCGGCCGTTCATCGGGTTGGCTCCCGGCGCGAACGGCTCGCCGTAGCGACGACCGTCCGGGGTGGACCCGGTCGCCTTGCCGTAGACGACGTTCGAGGTGATGGTCAGCACCGACTGCGTGTGCAGCGCGTTGCGGTACGTCGGCTGCTGCCGGAGCTTGGCCATGAACGTGCGCACCACCCAGGCGGCGATGTCGTCCACCCGGTCGTCGTCGTTGCCGAAGGTGGGGTACTCCCCCTCCACGGCGTACTCGGTGACCAGGCCGTCGGTGGTGCGCAGCGCGCGCACCGTCGTGTGCTTGATGGCGGACAACGAGTCGGCGACGACGGACAGGCCGGCGATGCCGCACGCGAGGGTGCGCAGCACCGTGCGGTCGTGCAGCGCCATCTCCAGGCGCTCGTACGCGTACTTGTCGTGCATGTAGTGCACGCAGTTCAGGGCGTCGACGTAGGTCTGGGCCAACCAGTCGAGCATCCGGTCGAACTTGGCCACCACGTCGTCGTAGTCGAGCACCTCGCCCTCGACCGGCGCCGTCACCGGGCCGACCTGCCGGCCCGTCATCTCGTCCCGGCCGCCGTTGATCGCGTACAGCAGAGCCTTGGCGAGGTTCACCCGAGCACCGAAGAACTGCATCTGCTTGCCGACCCGCATCGGGGACACGCAGCACGCGATCGCCGCGTCGTCGCCCCACGAGGAGCGGATCAGCTCGTCGGACTCGTACTGGATCGCCGAGCTGTCGATCGAGATCTCGGCGCAGAACCGCTTGAAACCCTCGGGCAGCCGCTCGCTCCAGAGCACCGTCAGGTTCGGCTCCGGGGCCGGACCGAGGTTGCGCAGCGTCTGCAGGTAGCGGAACGACGTCCGGGTCACCAGCGTGCGCCCGTCCTCGCCCATGCCGCCGATCGTCTCGGTGACCCACGTCGGGTCGCCGGAGAACAGCGCGTCGTACTCCGGCGTCCGCAGGAACCGCACGATGCGGAGCTTGATGACGAAGTCGTCGACCAGCTCCTGCGCCTGCTCCTCCGTCAGCACCCCCGCCTCGAGGTCGCGCTGCAGGTACACGTCGAGGAAGGTCGAGGTGCGGCCCAGCGACATCGCCGCGCCGTTCTGCTCCTTCACGGCGCCGAGGTAGGCGAGGTACAGCCACTGCACCGCCTCGTGCGCGGTACGCGCCGGCCGGCTGATGTCGAGGCCGTACGACGACGCCATCTGCGCCAGCTCGCCCAGCGCCCGGATCTGCTCCGCGAGCTCCTCGCGGTCGCGGATCACGTCCTCCGTCGACCGCTCCATGTCCAGGGATGCCTTCTCGAGGCGCTTGCCCTCGATCAGGGCATCCACGCCGTACAGCGCGACGCGCCGGTAGTCGCCGATGATCCGGCCGCGGCCGTACCCGTCGGGCAGGCCGGTGATCAGGTGGCTGGAGCGCGCCGCCCGCACCGCGGGCGGGTAGACGTCGAACACGCCGTCGTTGTGGGTCTTGCGGTACCTGGTGAACACGTCGACGATCTCGCGCGGTGCGGCGTAGCCGTACGTGGCCAGCGCCTGCTCCACCATCCGCCAGCCGCCGTTCGGCATGATCGCGCGCTTGAGCGGCGCGTCGGTCTGCAGGCCGACGATCAGCTCGCGCTCCCTGTCGATCCAGCCCGGCCGGTGCGAGGTGATGGTGGACGGCGTGGCGGCGTCGACGTCGTAGACACCCTTCTCGCGCTCGACGGCGAACATGGGGGTCAGCTCGTCCCAGACCGCCAGGGTGCGCGGCGTCGGACCGGCGAGGAACGCACCGTCGCCGGTGTACGGCGTGTAGTTGCGCTGGACGAAGTCCCGGACGTCGATGCGGTCCGCCCAGGGTCCGGGGACGAAGCCCTCCCACGCGCGCGGCAGCGCGCTGTCGCGACGGAGGGAGGCGGCGGTCAGAGGCATCCAGAGCTCCTGGTATCGGGTCTACGACGACGTTATGACCCAATTCATAGGATGTCTCGGGACGTTCGTCCCCAGGTCAAGCAGGGCGGACGCAGGTCAGTCGGGCGTGCCGAGCGCCGTCAGCACGTCCGCCGCCACGTCCGCCGCGCCGAGCCGGAGCTGGTCCACCAGCTGCTCACGCGTGGCATGACCCAGGAACGCGCGCGGGATGCCGAACGACTGCACGGCCCCGCGCAGCCCCTGCTCGACGCACCGCTGCGCGAGGAGCGACCCGACACCTCCGTCGACCAGGCCGTCCTCGAGCGTGACCACGTGGTCGTGCTCACCGACCAGCTTCACCAGCGTCGGTGGGACCGGCACCGGCCACAACGGGTCGACCACCGTCACGGCGAGACCGTGCGCGGCGAGCAGGTCGCCGACCGCCAGGGCGGTCGGCACCATCGCACCGACCCCGACGACCAGCACGCGTGCGGCCGCAGTGCGGTCCTTCACCACGTGCCGGGCGAGCACGTCGACGCCGTCGAGGTGCTCGAACGCGGGCACGGGCTCAGGCAGCGCACCCTTCGGGTACCGCACGACCGTGGGAGCGTCGTCGACGTCGACGGCGGTGCGCAGCGCCGTGCGCAGCGTCGCCTCGTCACGCGGCGCTGCCAGGCGCAGCCCCGGCACCAGCGAGAGCAACGAGAGGTCCCACATGCCGTTGTGGCTGGCGCCGTCGTCCCCGGTGATGCCGGCGCGGTCGAGGACGAACGTCACACCGGCACGGTGCAGCGCCACGTCCATCAGCACCTGGTCGAAGGCGCGGTTGAGGAAGGTCGCGTACACCGCCACGACGGGATGCAGCCCGGCGAAGGCCATCCCGGCGGCGGACGTCGCGGCGTGCTGCTCGGCGATGCCGACGTCGAACACGCGCTCGGGGAACTCGGCCGCGAAGGGCGCCAGCCCGACCGGCTGGAGCATCGCGGCCGTGACCGCGACGACGTCACGGCGCCGACGGCCGATGCGGACGATCTCGTCCGCGAACACGCTCGTCCAGCCGAAGCGCGAGGGCGCCAGGGGCAGACCGGTCTCCGGGTGGATCTGGCCCACCGCGTGGAAGCGGTCGGCGACGTCCTGCTCGGCGGGGGTGTAGCCGCGGCCCTTCTCGGTGATCACGTGCACGATCACCGGACCGCCGTAGGCGCGCGCCCGGCGCAGCGCCCGCTCGACCTCGCGCTCGTCGTGGCCGTCGACGGGGCCGATGTACTTCAGGCCCAGGTCCTCGAACATGCCCTGAGGCGCGACGACGTCCTTCAGGCCCTTCTTCAGGCCGTGCAGCGCGTCGTACGCCAGGCGTCCCGGCGGACCGGACCGGCGCAGCGTCGCCTTGCCCCAGCTGAGGACGCTCTCGTACCCCTGCGTGGTGCGGAGCGTGTCGAGGTGCCGCGCGAGGCCGCCGATCGTCGGGGCGTAGCTGCGGCCGTTGTCGTTCACGACCACGACGAGGCGGCGGTCCTCCCCCGCGGCGATGTTGTTGAGCGCCTCCCAGGCCATGCCTCCGGTCAACGCCCCGTCACCGATCACCGCGACGACGTGCCGGTCCGGCTCGCCGCGCAGCTCGTAGGCCTTGGCGATGCCGTCGGCCCAGCTCAGGGCCGTCGACGCGTGCGAGTTCTCCACCACGTCGTGCTCGGACTCGCTGCGACTGGGGTACCCGGACAGGCCGCCACGGCGCCGCAGCTGCGTGAAGTCGGACCGACCGGTCAGCAGCTTGTGCACGTACGCCTGGTGACCCGTGTCGAACACCAGGGTGTCGTGCGGGGAACGGAACACCCGGTGCAGCGCGATCGTCAGCTCGACGACGCCGAGGTTCGGCCCGAGGTGCCCACCCGTGCGGGACACGGACTCCACCAGGAAGTGCCGGATCTCGCCGGCGAGCTCGTCCACCTCGCGGGGGCTCAGCCGCCGGACGTCCGCGGGCGACGAGATGTGCTCGAGGAGACCCACGCTGCCCTCCCTCCGGCCGCCGCTCGACCGCCGCACCGCACGAAGGCCGAAGGACACTGTATGGCCGCCGACCCCGGACCGTCGCGCTCACCAGCGCGGTGCGGCGACGCGCGGCCCATGGACCGCCGCTCGTTCGCGTGTGCGCGCTCGAGCGACCCGAGGGCTGTCGTGCGGCCCCCGGTAGGCTGTGTCGGAAAGGGGAAACTCCCATGCGCTTCCTGCCCGGCCACACGGCCTCCGGCGACCTGACCTACGGCGACGTCTTCCTCGTGCCGTCCCGGTCGGAGGTCGTCTCCCGGTTCGACGTCGACCTCACCACCGGTGACGGCACCGGGACGACCATCCCGGTCGTCGTCGCGAACATGACCGCCGTCGCGGGGCGACGGATGGCCGAGACGGTCGCCCGCCGCGGCGGCCTCGCGGTGCTGCCTCAGGACACCCCGACGGACGTGGTGGCCGAGGTGGTCGAGTCCGTCAAGTCCCGGCACCCCGTCGTCGAGACCGCCGTGGTGGTCAGCCCGCACGACACCGTGCAGACCGCGGTCACCCTGATCGGCAAGCGCTCGCACGGCGCGGCCGTGGTGGTGGACGAGGGCCGCCCGGTCGGCGTCGTCACCGAGGCCGACTGTCGCGACGTCGACCGGTTCACCCAGGTGGCCGAGGTGATGGCGCAGAACCCGACGACGCTCGACCTGCACGTGCTGGAGCAGCGCGGGACCGCCGGCCTCGAGGACGCGTACGAGCGCCTGCACGCCTCGCGGCGCCGGTTCGCCCCGGTCGTACGGGACGGCCTGCTGGTCGGGGTGCTGACCCAGGTCGGCGCCCTGCGGTCCTCGATCTACACGCCTGCCCTCGACGGACGAGGCCGGCTGCGCGTCGGCGCGGCGGTGGGCATCAACGGCGACGTGAGGGCGAAGGCGGCGAGCCTGCTCGAGGCCGAGGTGGACGTGCTGGTGGTCGACACGGCGCACGGGCACCAGCGCAAGATGCTGGACGCGCTGGCGGCGGTCCGCTCGCTCGACCCGCAGGTCCCGGTGGTCGCCGGGAACGTCGTCACCGCGCAGGGCACGCGGGACCTCGTCGAGGCGGGCGCCGACATCGTCAAGGTCGGCGTGGGTCCGGGCGCGATGTGCACCACGCGCATGATGACCGCCGTCGGCCGGCCGCAGTTCTCGGCCGTCCTGGAGTGCGCGCAGGAGGCGCGCCGGCTCGGCCGCAGCGTCTGGGCCGACGGCGGCGTCCGGTACCCGCGCGACGTCGCGCTGGCGCTGTCCGCCGGTGCGGCGCAGGTGATGATCGGGTCATGGTTCGCCGGGACCCACGAGTCGCCCGGCGACCTGCACACGGATCCCGACGGGCGGCTGTACAAGGAGAGCTTCGGCATGGCGTCGGCCCGCGCCGTCGCCGCTCGCACGCGCGGCGGCTCGCCGTTCGAGCGTGCGCGCAAGGGGCTCTACGAGGAGGGCATCTCGTCCTCGCGGATGTACCTCGACCCGCGGCGTCCGGGTGTCGAGGACCTGATCGACTCCATCACGGCCGGCGTCCGCTCCGCCGCCACCTACGTCGGCGCGAGCACCCTCGAGGAGCTGCACGAGCGCGCGGTGGTCGGCCTGCAGTCCGCCGCCGGGTACGACGAGGGTCGCCCGCTGCCGGACGGCTGGTGAGCCGGTGCGCCCTGCGCTGATCCTGACGCACGCGCCGCACGAGGGTCCGGGGCTGATCGGCCCGGCTCTCGACGCGCCCTACCGGGTGCGCACCGTGCTGGACGACCCGGCACCGCGGCTGCCTGAGGTCGACGCGCTGTCCGGGCTGGTCGTGATGGGCGGACCGATGGACGCCGACGACGTCGCCGGTCATCCGGGTCTGGCCGCCGAGCGTGAGCTGATCGCCGCCGCGGTCCGTGCCGGCGTCCCGGTGCTGGGCGTGTGCCTCGGCATGCAGCTGCTGGGTCTCGCCCTCGGCGCACCGCTCCGTCGGCGGGCCGGGTCCGAGCTCGGCTTCGGCCCCGTCGAGCTCGTGGCCGACGACCCGGTGCTGTCGGCGCTCGGTGCGGTCGGCAGCGCGCCCACGGTGCTGCACTGGCACTCCGATGCCGTCGAGCTGCCGGACGGCGCCACCCTGCTGGCGCGGTCCGAGGTGACGCCGGTGCAGGCCTTCCGGGCCGGTTCGGCGCTGGGCATCCAGTTCCACCTCGAGGTCGGCGCGGACCAGCTCGAGCTGTGGCTGGCGACGCCCGAGATGGTCGGCGAGCTCGACGAGGACGAGGTGGCCGCCCTGCGCGCGGCGGCCGCGGCGCACCTGCCCGCCCTGACGGTCGCCGGCACCTCCGTGGTCGACGCCTTCGCCGACCAGGTGCGCAGCCGCGGGTGAGCAAGGACGCGCGCGCCGAGCTGTCCGCGCTCGTCGCGGCGGCTCCGCCGTGGCGGCTCGACAGCGTCCGCTCCGTGGCGGTACCCGGCTCGCGTGCCGCCGCCGTCCTCGTGCTGTTCGGCGTGCTGGACGCGGTCCCGGCGCGTGCGGCCGCGGGCGCGCCGGTCTCCACCGATCTCGACGTGCTGCTGCAACGCCGTGCGGCGACCCTCGGGCACCATCCCGGCCAGATCGCCTTCCCGGGCGGACGGCTGGAGGCGGGCGAGACGCCTGAGCAGGCCGCGGTCCGCGAGGCGGTCGAGGAGACGGGTCTCGACCCGGCCGGTGTCGAGGTGCTCGGTTCCCTCCCGGCGCTGCCGCTGCCGGTCAGCCGCCATGTGGTCACGCCGGTCCCGGCGTGGTGGGCACGTCCGTCCCGGGTGGCGGCCGTCGACCACGGCGAGACGGTGGACGTGTTCCGCATCCCCGTCGCCGACCTGCTGGACCCGGCGAACCGCGGCACGGTGCGTGTGCGCCGCGCGCCGGCGGTCAGCACGCCGGCCTTCGACGTGGCCGGCGTGGTCGTCTGGGGCTTCACCGCCCTGGTGCTCTCCGGCATGTTCGACGCTCTCGGCTGGACCCGGCCCTGGGACGCCTCACGCCGCATCGAGCTGCCCTAACCTGCGGGACGCGCACCCGGGCAGGCGCCCCGACGACGAGGCCGCCCCACCTGTCCGGAACCGGACCAGGTCGAGGCGGCCTCGTGCTTCGGCGTCAGGCGACGCCGGCGACCTGCCGCAGCACGTACTGCAGGATCCCGCCGTTGCGGTAGTAGTCCGCCTCTCCGGGGGTGTCGATGCGGACCACCGCGTCGAGCTCGACGACGCTGCCGTCCTGCTTCGTCGCCCGCACGTGGACCGTCCGGGGCGTGCTGCCCTCGTTCAGCTCCGTGACCCCGCTGACGTCGAACGTCTCGGTGCCGTCCAGCCCCAGCGAGTCGGCCGACTCACCCTCCGGGAACTGCAGCGGCAGCACCCCCATCCCGATGAGGTTGGAGCGGTGGATGCGCTCGAAGCTCTCGGCGATCACCGCGCGGACGCCGAGCAGCGCCGTGCCCTTGGCCGCCCAGTCACGGGAGGACCCCGACCCGTACTCCTTGCCGCCGAGGACGACGAGCGGCACGCCGGCCGCCTGGTAGGCCGTCGATGCGTCGTAGATCGCCTGCTGCTCGCCGGTGAGGAAGTTGACCGTGTAGCCGCCCTCGACGCCCGGCACCAGCTGGTTGCGCAGCCGGATGTTGGCGAACGTGCCGCGGATCATCACCTCGTGGTTGCCGCGGCGCGAGCCGTAGGAGTTGAAGTCCTTGCGCTCGATGCCGTGCTCGGCCAGGTACCGGCCTGCCGGGCTGTCCGCCTTGATCGACCCCGCCGGGCTGATGTGGTCCGTGGTGACCGAGTCGCCCAGCTTGGCGAGCACGCGCGCGCCGCTGATGTCCTGGACCGGCGCCGGGGTCGCCGTCATCCCCTCGAAGTACGGAGGCTTGCGGACGTAGGTCGACTCCGCGTCCCACGCGAACACGTCACCCTCCGGGGTCGGCAGCGAGCGCCACCTGTCGTCGCCCGCGAACACGTCGGCGTAGTCCGCGGTGAACATGGCGCGGTCGATCGACGCGTCGATGGCGTCCTGGACTTCCTGGGGCGACGGCCAGATGTCCCGCAGGAACACCGGGTGCCCCTCCTCCGACCGCCCGAGCGGCTCGTGCTCGAAGTCGAAGTCCATCGTGCCGGCCAGGGCGTAGGCGATCACCAGCGGCGGGCTGGCCAGGTAGTTCATCTTGACGTCGGGGTTGATCCGGCCCTCGAAGTTCCGGTTGCCGGACAGCACGGAGACGACCGCGAGGTCGTGCTCGTTCACCGCGGCGGACACCTGCTCGTCGAGCGGGCCCGAGTTGCCGATGCAGGTGCCGCAGCCGTAGCCGACCAGGTGGAACCCGAGCTTCTCGAGGTACGGCCACAGGCCGGCCTTCTCGTAGTAGTTGGTCACCACCTGGGAGCCGGGCGCCATCGAGGTCTTCACCCACGGCTTGGCGGTCAGGCCGTGCTCGACGGCCTTCTTGGCCAGCAGGCCGGCCGCGAGCATCACCGACGGGTTGGAGGTGTTGGTGCACGACGTGATCGAGGCGATCGCCACCGCGCCGTGGAACAGGTCGAACTGCTTGCCGTTGCTGTCGGTCACCGGCACGGTGCGCAGCGACCGGCCGCCCACGGCGGGCGAGTCGGAGGCCGGGAACGACTCCTCCTCCGCCTGGTCGACGGCATCGAGCACGTCGGAGGCGTACGTCGGCAGGTCCCGCTCGAACGCGGCCTTCGCCTGCCGCAGCTCGATGCGGTCCTGCGGGCGCTTGGGACCGGCGATCGACGGCACGACGGACCCGAGGTCCAGCTCGAGGTACTCCGAGTACACCGGCTCGACGTCGGGGTCGTGCCACAGCCCCTGCTCGCGGGCGTACGCCTCGACCAGCGCCACCTGCTGGTCGCTGCGGCCGGTCAGCCGCAGGTAGTCCAGCGTGACGTCGTCGATCGGGAAGATCGCCGCGGTGGAGCCGAACTCGGGGCTCATGTTCCCGATGGTCGCCCGGTTGGCCAGCGGCACCGCAGCCACGCCGGCACCGTAGAACTCGACGAACTTGCCCACCACGCCGTGCGCCCGGAGCATCTGCGTGATCGTCAGCACCACGTCCGTCGCCGTGACCCCGGACGGGATGGAACCGGTCAGCTTGAAGCCGACCACGCGCGGGATCAGCATCGACACCGGCTGGCCCAGCATGGCGGCCTCGGCCTCGATGCCGCCGACGCCCCATCCCAGCACGCCGAGCCCGTTGACCATCGTGGTGTGCGAGTCGGTGCCGACGCAGGTGTCCGGGTAGGCGCGCAGCACACCGTCCACCTCGCGCGTCATCACGACGCGGGCCAGGTACTCGATGTTGACCTGGTGCACGATGCCGGTGCCCGGCGGGACGACCTTGAAGTCGTCGAACGCCGTCTGCCCCCAGCGCAGGAACTGGTACCGCTCGTGGTTGCGCTGGTACTCCAGCTCGACGTTGCGCTCGAAGGCGTCCCGACGACCGGCGACGTCGATCTGCACCGAGTGGTCGATCACCAGCTCGGCCGGTGCCAGCGGGTTGATCCGGGACGGGTCGCCACCGAGCTCGACGACGGCCTCCCGCATCGTCGCCAGGTCGACGACGCAGGGCACGCCGGTAAAGTCCTGCATGATCACGCGCGCCGGCGTGAACTGGATCTCGGTGTCCGGCTGGGCGTCGGCGTCCCACGCGGCTAGCGCGCGCACGTGGTCCGCGGTGATGTTGGCGCCGTCCTCCGTGCGGAGCAGGTTCTCGGCAAGAACCTTCAGGCTGTAGGGCAGTCGCTCGACGCCCGGTACGGCGGCGAGCCGGAACACCTCGTACGAGGTGCCGCCCACCTCGATGGTGCCCCGGGATCCGAAGCTGTCGACACTCACGAGGTGCTCCTTCGCTGGACGGGTCGGCCCCGCGCGGTCAGGAGCCGGGCAGGTCCGATTTATCTCGACGTCGAGATACCTTACCCTGCCCGGCTCCCGACCGGCACCTCAGCCGGCAGGTGTGTCCCGGTGCTCGACCGCCTCGGCGGCCTTGCGCTCGGCCTCGACCAGACGCTCGTAGGTACGGGGGTCGTAGTCCGGCGTGCCCTGCTTGAACAGCTCCTCCGTCACCGCCCGCTTGGCCTCGGCCAGGCGCTGGGTGGCGACCTCCCTCTCCTCGCTCACTGCCGTGCTCCCTCCTCGGCGAGGTGACCGCTGTCACAACCACCCTAGGCGCGCACCGGGCTGCCCGCACCGGCCCCGGACCAGGTCACCCAGGCCGCGTCCGGGCGTCGCCCGACCGGCGCAGCAGCGTGCCGACCCCCCAGGCGAGGCCGCCCGCCAGCACGTCAGGCCGGCGGCGGACGGGTCAGCGCTCGAGGACCGCGACCGCCTCGAGATGGTGGGTGTGCGGGAACAGGTCGAAGCCCTGCAGCCCCGTGAGCCGGTAGCCGGCGTCGCCGAGCAACCCGATGTCGCGGGCGAGCGCGGCGGGGTCGCACGCCACGTAGACGACGCGGTCCGGGCGCAGCGCCGCAACGGCGCCGACGACCACCCGTCCGGCACCGGTCCGTGGCGGGTCGAGCACGACGACGTCGGCGTGCACCACGTCGTCCGCACCGTTCAGCACCTGTGCCACGTCCCCGTGGTGCAGGGCGACGTTGTCTCGGTCGTGCAGCGTCCGACGGGCATCGCGCACGGCGCGCTCGTCACCCTCGACGCTCACCACGGACCCGGTCGGCCCGACCGCCCCGGCCAGCGGCACGGTGAACAGGCCGGCGCCGGAGTACAGGTCCGCCACCGTGGCCCCCACGACGTCGCCGACGCCGGTCACGACCGCGTCGACCAGCACGGCCGGAGCCTCTCGGTGCACCTGCCAGAAGCCGGCCGCGGACACGCGGTAGAGGTGGTCGCCGACTCGCTCGTGGACGGAGGAACGCGCGTTGGGACGGGTGTCCGGGCGGCCGCGGCGCAGGTCGAACGGGACACCGTCGAGCAGCACCAGCGGCTCGTCACCACCGGCGGGGGCGACCGCCTCGATCCGCGCGCCGGCGGGCCAGCGCCGCTCGAACAGGCCGAGCCCGGCGATCGCCTCGGTGGCGAGCGGCATGGAGTCGAGCGCCTGGACGTCGTGCGACCGGAAGCGGCGCATACCGGCGCGGCCCGAGCCGTCGGCCACGAGGTCGATGCGGGTGCGGTAGCCCAGCCCGTCACGGTCCTCGTCCCCCGGTGCGGCCAGCACGGGCACATCCAGCTCGACGTGAGCCAGTCGGCGCAGCTGCTCGTCGAGCACGGCTGCCTTCCACGCGCGCTGCGCGTGCAGCGCCACGTGAGCGAGCTCGCCGCCGCCCACTCCGCCGGGGCCCGCCGCCGGCCAGACGGACGGCACCCGGTCCGGGGAGGCCTCCAGCACCTCGACGGCGTCGGCGCGCCAGAACCGGCGCCCCTCGCCCGACTCGGTCAGCCGGGCGCGCACCCGCTCGCCGGGCAGGCTGTGCCGCACGAACACCACGCGGCCGTGCAGACGGGCGACGCAGTGTCCCCCGTGCGCGACCGGACCCACCTCGAGCTCGACCAACGACTCACCAGGCACGTGGCACGGTCCCCGGGGTGCGCTCCTCGAGACCGGTCTGGCCCTCGCTGGACGCCAGCTGCCAGGGCACCGACGCGACCACGACTCCCGGCGTGAACAGCAGGCGTCCCTTGAGCCGCAGGGCGCTCTGGTTGTGCAGCAGCGCCTCCCACCAGTGCCCGACCACGTACTCGGGGATGTACACCACGACCAGGTCGCGCGGGCTCTCGCGGTGGATCGACCGGACGTAGGCGACCACCGGCCGGGTGATCTCGCGGAACGGCGAGTCCAGCACCTTCAGCGGGACGGGCACCTCGAGCCGTTCCCACGCGGCCTGCAGCGCCGCCACCTCGTCCGGCTCCACGCCGACGGTGACCGCCTCGAGCACCTGCGGCCGGGACGCCCGGGCGTAGGACAGTGCACGCATGGTCGGCCGGTGCAGGTGGGAGACGAGCACGATGGCGTGCACGCGGCTCGGCAGCGCCTTCGCGGCGCCGACGTCCTGCAGCGCCAGCTCGCGGCGCACCCGCGTGTAGTGCTTGTGGATCGCCTGCATGAGCAGGAACACCGCCGCCATCGCGAGGATGGCGATGTACGCGCCGCGCACGAACTTGGTGATGAGGACCACCAGGAGCACGGCCGAGGTCATGAGGAAGCCGAACGTGTTGATCACCCGTGACCGCTTCATCGCCGACCGCCGAGCCGCGTCCTGCTCGGTGCGCAGCTCGCGGGTCCAGTGCCGCGTCATGCCGAGCTGGCTCAGCGTGAAGGAGACGAACACGCCCACGATGTACAGCTGGATCAGCCGGGTGACCTGCGCGTCGAACGCCCAGATGAGGACGACGGCGCCGGCCGCGAGGGTGACGATGCCGTTGGAGAACGCCAACCGGTCGCCGCGCGTGTGCAGCTGCCGGGGCAGGTAGCCGTCGCGGGCGAGGATCGAGCCCAGCACCGGGAACCCGTTGAACGCGGTGTTCGCGGCCAGCGTCAGGATCAGGCCGGTCACCACTGCCGTGATGGCGAACATCCAGCCGGCGCCGTGGAACACCGACGCGGCGAGCTGGCTGATCACCGGGTGCTGCACGTAGGAGTCCCCGACCGGGACCCCGTGGCGCAGCAGCTGCTCGGCGGGCCGGTCGGCGAACGTGATCCCGGTGGCGCGCGACAGCAGCAGGATCGACATGATCATGGTGATCGAGATGCCGCCGAGCATCGCCAGGGTGGTGGCGGCGTTCTTCGACTTCGGCTTGCGGAACGCCGGGACGCCGTTCGAGATCGCCTCGACGCCGGTCAGCGCCGCCGACCCGGACGCGAAGGCGCGCAGCACCAGGAAGGCGCCCCCGAGGCCCGTGACCCCGGTCTGGTAGCCCGCCTCGGGCGTGAGCGTGAAGCCGGCACTCTCGGCCAGCGGGAGGTGGCCGGTCACGTAGCGGATCGCGCCGACGACCGCCAGCAGGCCGATCACTCCCATGAAGCAGTACACCGGGATGGCGAACGCGGTCCCGGACTCCTTGACCCCACGCAGGTTGATCAGCATGAGCACGACGACCAGGCCGACGGCGAAGTCGCGCTCGTGACCTTGCAGCGCGGGGATCGCCGTCGCCGCGTACTGGGCGCCCGACGAGATGGACACCGCCACCGTCAGCACGTAGTCGACCAGCAGCGCGCTGGCGACGGTGACGCCCGCGTTCGGTCCGAGGTTCACGGTCGCGACCTCGTAGTCGCCGCCCCCGGACGGGTACGCGTGCACGTTCTGCCGGTAGGAGGCGACCACGGTCACCATGACGACGACCACGGCGACACCGATCCACGGCGAGATCGCCAGCGCGGCCACCCCGGCGATGGACAGCGTCAGCAGGATCTCGTCGGGGGCGTACGCCACCGACGAGAGCGCGTCGGACGCGAACACCGGCAGGGCGATGCGTTTCGGGAGCAGCGTGTGACCGAGGCGGTCGCTGCGCATGGGGCGGCCCAGCAGGAGCCGCTTGGCCGCATCGGCGATCTCGGACACGAGGCCAGATCGTATGCCCCGGGTGCACCACGCACAGCCTCACCAGCCGGCGCACGGACGTGCCCCCGGAGGCCGTCGCGACGGTCGACTGCCCGCGGTCCGCAAGGCCGCGGCCGCACCGCGCCCCGCGGGACGAGGCTGTAGCGTGACCGCCTGTGCACTTCGTCATCATGGGCTGCGGCCGCGTCGGCGCGACGCTCGCGCTCTCCCTGGAGGGCCGTGGTCACTCCGTCGCGGTGATCGACCAGAACCCCGAGGCGTTCCGTCGGCTCGACGCCAGCTTCGAGGGAAAGAAGGTCACGGGCCTCGGGTTCGACCGCGACACGCTGACGGGTGCCGGCATCGAGGAGGCGTTCGCCTTCGCCGCCGTCTCGGACGGTGACAACTCGAACATCCTCGCGGCGCGGGTGGTCCGCGAGACGTTCGGGGTGCAGAACGTCGTCGCCCGCATCTACGACCCGCACCGTGCCGAGATCTACCAGCGCCTGGGCATCCCCACCGTGGCGACCGTGCGCTGGACGGCCGACCAGGTGCTGCGCCGCATGCTCCCGATGGGGGCGCAGGACCAGTACCGCGACGCCTCCGGGCACATCAGCCTGGCGCAGGTCGACGTCCACGCCGGCTGGATCGGCCGGCCGCTGCGCGCGATCGAGGCTGCCACCGGCGCCCGGGTCGCCTACGTCACCCGGTACGGGGACGGCATCCTCCCGGCCGCCGACACGGTGCTGCAGGAGAACGACGTGCTGCACGTGCTGCAGCGCGTCGAGGACATGGACGCCGTCGAGCGCGTGCTCGGCACCGCACCGGGGGTGACGGAGTGAGGGTCGTGATCGCGGGCGCGGGGTCCGTCGGCCGGTCGATCGCGCGCGAGCTGCTCGCGCACGAGCACCAGGTGACGCTGATCGACCGGCAGCCGTCCGCCATGCGGGTCGCCCAGGTGCCGGATGCCGAGTGGTTGCTGGCGGACGCCTGCGAGCTGCCGACCCTGCGCGAGGTCAAGGCCGACGAGTGCGACGTGATGGTCGCCGCGACCGGTGACGACAAGGCGAACCTGGTCGTCGCGCTGCTGGCGAAGACGGAGTTCGGCGTGCCGCGCACGGTCGCCCGGGTGAACAACCCGAAGAACGAGTGGATGTTCGACGAGGCGTGGGGCGTGGACGTCGCCGTCTCGACGCCGCGGATCATGACGGCGATGGTCGAGGAGGCCGTCGCCGTCGGCGACCTGGTGAAGATCTTCACCTTCCATCAGTCGCGCGCGGACATCCTCGAGCTCACGCTCCCGTCGGACTCGCCGCTGGTCGGCGTGCGTGTCGGCGAGATCGTGTGGCCGGCAGACACGGTGCTCGCCGCGATCGTGCGCGACACGCGACCGCTGGCACCGAGCGCGGACGACACCCTCGAGGGTCGCGACGAGCTGCTGTTCGTCACCGGGCGGGATGCTCAGGAGCAACAGCTGGAGGACCTTCTGCTGCACGGACCATCCGCCAGCTGACCCCGAGCACCAGCGCGGTCAGGGGCAGGCCCATCGCCAGCTTGGCGGTCCCGAGCCACGCGACGTCCGACCGCAGGTAGAGCGGGACCTGGACGGCCAGCCGGACCGCGAACATGCCGACCCACGGCCACGTGGCCAGGGCGTACGCACGGCGCCGCGACCGGTCGCCGCGCCAGGCGAGCACCGCGGACCAGGGGCCGCCCGACAGAGGGCCCTCCTTGGCGAAGAGCCCGACGACCAGACCGACCAGCGGGAAGCCGAGGACGATCGTCAGCGCGGTCCCGACGAGGTAGGCACCGTTGGTCAGCAGCCCGACGAGGAAGTAGTTGCTCGCAGCACCGGACCGCCAGGCCCACACGACGCCGACGGCCACACCGAGCAGCCCCGAGAACGCCTGCGTCACCGGCGTCCGCTGCACCAGACGCGCCGCCACGGCAAGCACCGCCCCGGCCACCGCCGCGATCAGCGCCGGCCGCAGCCGCTCCCCCGCCGCGAGGTACACCACGACGAACAGCAGGCCCGGCGCCACCGACTCCACCACGCCGCGGACGCCGCCGAGCGCCTCCGTCGCGGAGAACTCCTCGCCGGTCAGCGCCCGCAGGCCACGCGCGGACGCGCCATGCTGCTCACTCACCGGGTCGGGGCTGGAGCTCGTACCGGGGGTTGAAGACGGTCCGGCGCCCGTCGACCACGCACACGAGACCCTCGGCACGCAGACGCCGTCCCGGGGTGATGCCGGCGATCTCGCGTCGGCCCAACCAGACGAGGTCGAGGGTGCCGCTGCCGTCGTACAGCTCCGCCTCGAGGGCGGCCACGTTCTCCCGAGGGCGCAGGGTGACCGAGCGGAGGACGCCGGACACCCGCGCGCGGGTGCGGTCCCCCACCTTCTCGACAGGCGTGCAGCCGCCCATCCGACGCACCTGGTCGCGCTCCTCGTCGGCCTCGAGCTCGGCCTGGGAGGCGAGCAGGTGGTGCAGCCGTGACTTCAGGCTCATCGGGTCCTCATCTGATCTCGGTGATCTCGGGGCCGCGCCGCAGCGGGTCGAAGTCCGGCTCGGCACCGCCCTCCGGACCGGCAGGTGCCGGCCCGCTCTGGTCCGGGAGACGCAGCGGCAGCAGGTCGCGCGGGGGGCGGGCGTCGGTGCCTCGCACGACGACGATCTGGGCAAACACCTGCTCGAGCGCCGACGCCGCCTCCGGTTCGACGGCGGCCCTGCCGGTCAGCACGCCGCGCAGGAACCAGCGGGGGCCGTCGGCGCCGATGAACCGCGCGGGGCGGTGTCCGGTGCGGCCCTCCGGTGTCCGCACGGGCATGCGGGCCAGCAGCTCGCGGCCGAACGGGCCGGGCAGGTCGTCGACGGTGCCGCCCTGCTGCGTGATCGACGCGGCGATCTCGGTGCGGATCTCGTCCCAGATGCCCTCGGTCCGCGGTGCGGCGAAGGCCTGGACCTGCATGATCGAGCCGTCGAGGGCGACCGACACGCCGGACACGGTGCGGCTGGCCTCGTCGATCTCCATCCGCAGCTCCATGCCCTCGATGCCCGGCAGCTGCACGGCACCGAGGTCGACCCGCGGCACGTCGCCGGGGGCGTCCTCGACGTCCCACGGCCCCGTGGTGGGCGCGGACTGCGGGGACGACGTCTCGGGGGTCGTCACGTTCTCGTCCTGCGGGACGGCGTCGTCGGCGGCAGCACTCTTGCTGCCGCGCCGGAACAGTGCCACTCCATCTCCTCCCCGCCGTGCGCGTGCACGTCGGTCTCAGGCTCCAGTGTCGCTCTTCTGCGACGTGGACGTGCGATCGCCCGCTCCGCCGGCCGACTTCCAGCCCCCGCTCGAGCCGAACCCGCCGTCACCGCGGTGCGAGCCCGGCAGCCGCTCCGCCTCGACGAACCGTGCCCGCTCGACGCGCTGCACCACGAGCTGGGCGACGCGGTCCCCGCGGTGCAGCACCAGGTCGTGCTCGGTGTCCGTGTTGAGCAGGGTGACCAAGATCTCGCCGCGGTAGCCGGCGTCGACGGTGCCCGGGGCGTTCACGATGGTCAGCCCGTGCCGGGACGCCAGACCGGACCGGGGGTGCACGAAGGCGGCGTAGCCATCGGGCAGCGCGATCGCCACCCCGGTCGGCACCGTGACCCGACCCTGAGCGGGCACGGTCACGTCGACCCGGGTCACCAGGTCGGCACCGGCGTCGCCGGGGTGCGCGTAGGACGGCACCGGCAGCTCCGGGTCCAGCCTCAGCAGCAGCACCTCGACGGTCGGCTCGGTCACGGGTGCCGACCCTACAGTCCGCTCGACGGGTGCGATGCTGTCGCCATGGCCGACAGCAGACCTGCGGACGGGGCGACCGGGTCGCCTGCTGGCACCTCGTACGCCGAACGGCTGTGGCCGGGCCCGCTCGGGTGGCTGCTCGTCGTCGTGTTCGGCGTCCTGCTCGGCATCGCCCTCCTGCCGGTGAACGACACGTTGGCCCTGGTGGTGGCCGTGCTCGGGGTGGCGGGCGGCGTGCTGGTCGCCGTGCTGACCACACCGCGCGTCGAGGTGAGCCGAGGCATCCTGCGCGCCGGCGCGGCGCGGATCCCGGCCCGTCTGGTCGGCCCGGCGGCGGCGCTGGAGGGCGAGGCGCTGCGCACGGAGCTCGGCCCGGCGCTGGACGCCCGGGCGTACCTCTGCCTGCGGGGCTGGGTGCACCGGGCCGTGCGGATCGAGCTGCACGACCCGCAGGACCCCACCCCGTACTGGGTGGTCAGCACGCGCCGACCCGACCGGTTGGTCGCCGCGCTCGAGGCGGCAGGCGCTCGTACGTCCACGCCGACCGGGGCGTGAGTCCCTGGGCACGACGACGGCCGGCCCCGGGGGGACCGGCCGTCGGTGGAACGGGTACGCGCTGCGGGACAGCTCAGGCGGCGCACTCCGAGCAGACGGGCTGGCCGTCGCGCTCGTAGGCGAGCTGGCTGCGGTGGTGCACCAGGAAGCAGCGGGAGCAGGTGAACTCGTCGGCCTGCCGAGGCAGCACGCGCACCGACAGCTCCTCGCCGGACAGGTCGGCGCCGGGCAGCTCGAAGCCTTCGGCTGCTTCGGTCTCGTCCTCGTCGACCACGCCCGAGTTCTTGTCCGAGCGCCGGGCCTGGAGCTCCTGCAGCGAGTCCTCGCTGAGGTCCTCCTCCGTCTTGCGCGGCGCGTCGTAGTCGGTCGCCATGGGGGCTCACATTCCGTGGACTGGTCTGGGGTACGGGTGCTCAATGCTCAGCGGGCGCGGTTTGTTCCCCGCGCGGAGGGGATTGTGCACCACATCCCGAGGGGATGCGAACGCGGCGCGACCAGGTCTCGCCGAGCACCTCGTCGAGCGTGACGTCACTCGTCCGAGTCGGCGCCCAGCGCCTCGAGGAGAGCCACCACCTCGGCGACGAGGACGGGCGCCCCGGCCACCGTCATCTCGGCGTCCGCGGGGCGACCGCGGAGCCCCGTCACGACGGCTCCGGCCTCCTCCGCGATCAGGGAGGCCGCCGCCATGTCCCACGGCTGCAGACCCCGTTCGTAGTGCAGGTCGAGGGTGCCCGCCGCCACCGAGCAGAGGTCGAGCGCGGCCGACCCGATGCGGCGGATGTCCCGCACGCGCGGCAGGAGGTCGGCCACCACGCGGGCCTGTGCGCGTCGGCGCTGCGCGACGTAGCCGAAACCCGTGCTGAGCAGGGCGTCCGGCAGCGCGGGTGCGGGCGGCACGTGCAGCGGTCGGCCGTCGAGCCACGCACCGGAACCGCGTCCCGCGGTGTACGTGATCCCGATCGTCGGGGCGTGGACGCAGCCCGCCAGCACCGTCCACGTGTGCGGCGACGGCGCCACGGCGGGGTCGGGAGACGTGACCGCCGCGACGGAGACGGAGTACGACGGCAGGCCGTACAGGTAGTTCACCGTCCCGTCGATCGGGTCCACGACCCAGGTGATGCCCGTGCTGCCCGGCTCGAAGCCGCCCTCCTCGCCGAGCACCGCGTCCCCGGGCCGCAGCTCCGCGAGCCTGCGCCGCAGCAGCGCCTCGGAGGCGAGGTCCATGGCGGTCACCACGTCCTGCGGGCTCGACTTGGTCGCGGCGACCGTGACCCGGTCCGGGCGTCCGTCGCCGACCAGCGCTCCCGCCTCCCGCGCCACCGCCTCGGCGACGGAGCGGAGCTCTGCGACGACGTCGGGGTCCGTCGGGGTGCGGTGCTGGCTCACACCTCCATCCTGCCGCAGGGCTCGCGGCTCACCGGCCGAGGTGCGCCGCGCTGGGCCGGATGGGTGGCAACCTGGGCGCCGGAAGGGAGGCGAGAGGCCATGGGCGAGCTCGAGCTGGTGGGACTGCACGAGGACGGGGAGCACCTGGTGCTGTCCGGCCCCGACGGACAGCGGTTCCGGTTGCGCATCGACGAGCCGCTGCGGGCTGCCGTCCGCCGGGACCGTCCGCAGCTGGAACAGCTGCGCTCGGAGCGCGCGGGCACTCTCAGCCCCCGGGAGATCCAGGCGCGGATCCGGGCGGGTGCAACGGCGCAGGAGGTCGCGGACTCCGCGGGCCTGCCCGTCGAGGCCGTGCGTCGCTACGACGGTCCGGTGCTCGCCGAGCGGGAGTACATCGCCGAGCAGGCGCGGTCGGCGCACGTCGGGCACGAGAACGGCTCCCCCGCGCTGGGCGACCTGGTGACCGACCGTCTGGCCGCCCGCGGGGTCGACGTCAGCACGCTGGGCTGGGACGCGGCCCGTGACGGCTCATCGCCCTGGACGGTGCTGGCGCACTTCGTCGTCGGGGGTGAGCCGCGTGAGGCCAGGTGGAGTTTCGACGCCGCCTCGCACGCCCTCGTCGCGCTCGACGACGAGGCACGGTGGCTGTCCGAGACCGAGCTCGACGAGCCCGTGGGACGGCGCCACCTGGCGGCGGTGCGCGACGTCGTCTTCGACTTCCGCTCGGATCCGGCACCGCTCGACAGCGAGGACGACGAGCCGGTCGCGGACCCGGTCGAACGGACGGCCGCCCTGCTGGACGACCTGCGCAGCCGCCGGGGCGTCCGTCAGGGCCTGGACGTCGAGGACGACGAGGACGACGGAGAGCGGTTCGAGGGATTCGGACCGCAGCGGGCGTTCGACCTCGGCACGTTCGAGCAGCAGGTGCCCGGCGCGCACCCCGTCGACGCCGACCCCGTCGCCGAGGCCCGGGTGCTGTCGGTGGCGCACCTGCACGCGGCCGGCCCCGGCGAGACCGAGGACGCGGCCGGCGAGACACCGCCGGTCGCGACGGTGCCCGCCCCTGCAGGGCCGCCCGACGAGCCGGCACCCGCGGCGGACCGTCCGCGCAGCCGGCGGGGCCGGGCCAAGGTGCCGAGCTGGGACGAGATCGTCTTCGGCGCCAAGCCCGAGTGAACCGCCGCGCTCAGGCCTCGGCGGGCTGGCCGGTGGTGGCCGTCAGCAAGGTCTGAGCGGTCGGGGCGGCGGCACGTGCGGTCGCCGCCGTCATCCGGCGCATGTGGTGCCGACGACAGAGCACCTCGTAGGCGACCTCGGCGGTGCCCGCGACGTCGCCGACGACCACCTGCTCCCCCTCGACCACCATCACACCGTCCACCGTGCGGGCGTTGTGCGTGGCGCGCTGCCCGCACCAGCACAGGGCACGTACCTGCAGCACCTCGACGCGATCGGCGAGCTCGACGAGCCGCGCCGACCCCGGGAACAGCCGGGCACGGAAGTCGGTGCTGATCCCGAACGCGAACACGTCGACCGCCAGCTCGTCGACGACCCGTGCCAGCTGGTCCACCTGCGCGGCGGTATAGAACTGCGCCTCGTCCGCGATCAGGTAGTCCACCGGGCGGCCGTGCGTGCGGCGGTGCACCACCTCCGCCCAGAAGTCGGTGTCGTCGTCGACCTCGTTCGCGCGCCGTGCCAGGCCGAGGCGCGAGGAGATGGTCGCGGTGCCCGCGCGGTCGTGCCGGGTGAACAGCACACCGTCGCGCCCGCGTGCGGCGTGGTTGTGGTGCATCTGCAGCGCCAGCGTCGACTTCCCGCAGTCCATGGTGCCGGAGAAGAACACCAGCTCGGCCATCCGCGTCTCCCTCGAAGCTCTCTCACACCTGCGTGACGAGGCAGGGCACCAGCATCTCCTGCCGGGTCAGCGACCCGTGCACCCCGACCAGGCCCAGCGACGCGGGCGTCTGCGTGCGGGAGTCCACCACCGTGACCCGTCCGGTGGTGGCGACGACGACGTCGCCGATCACCGGCCGCACGCGGTCCGCCACGATCCCGAACCACCCCGTGGCGACGGCCTCCTCGCGGGTCCGCACGACGGCCCCGTCTCCCAGCACGTCCTGCCAGCGCCGGACCACGTCGGCGGCCTCGGCGGCCGGGTCGAGGTGGAGGTGCAACGCGCGCGGCTCCCCCGCCACGAGCGCGACGCCCTCGGCGAGGGCCGGTGTGCGCGCGACGTCCCAGCGGAGCGACGGGTCGACGTCCACCATGCCGTGGTCGGCGGTGACCAGGAGCAGCGTGCCCGACGGCAGCAGCCGAGCGAGGCGGGCGAGCTGGGCGTCGAGGGCCTCGAGCGCGTCTCCCCACTCCCACGAGTCACAGCCCGCGTGGTGGCCGACCTTGTCGACGTCGCCCCAGTAGAGGTAGGCCACCCCGGGCCGGCGCAGCTCACGGGCGGCCACGTCGACGCGCTGGTCGAGCGACTCGGCGGGCCGGTACGCCGCACCGGAGAGCGCCGCCCGGGTGAGCCCCGACCCCTGGAAGCGCGCCGGCCCGACGCTGAGCACCCGCACGCCGACGTCCGCCAGCCTGCCCAGCACGCTGCGCTCCGGCTGCCACGTCTCCGCGGGGGGCAGGTCCGTCCACGAGACGAGGTTCCCCAGCAGACCCGTCGCCGGGTCGCGGACGGTGTAGCCCAGCATCGCGGTACGACCCGGCGGCAGTCCGGTGCCGAAGGTCCCCATGGCGGTGGCGGTCGTCGACGGGAACGTGGTCGTCAGGGGCGCCGAACCGACGAGGAGCGACCGCAGGAACGGCGCGTGGCCCGACCGCTGCGAGAGGTTGGTGTGGCCGAGGCCGTCCACCAGCACGACGCACACCCGCTCGGCCGCCGGCAGGCCGAGCAGCGCGCGGGCGGCGTCGGCGCCGGGCAGGTCGACGCCGAGGGCACCGGCCACGGCGGGGAGCACCTGTCCGAGCGACCGTCCGAGCAGGTCCGGCTCGATCAGCTCGTCGTCGGCGCCAGGTGCGGGAGTGCGGCCACCACCGACGAGGTGCGTCACCGCGTCGCCGCGGTGGCCGCGGACAGCCTGCGGGCGAACGTCTGAGCCGCACGCACGGCCTCGGCACCGTCCGCGACCGAGCTCACCCGGAGCACGACGTCGTCCGGGGCCAGGGTGCCGGTCAGGCCGTGGTCGGCCTCGCACTCCGGGTCCCCGCAGGTGGCCGGCTCGAGGTCCACGCGGGACACGGCGCCCCACCCGATCACCATCGTCAGCTCCAGCGCACCGTGGCCCTGGCGGTGCCGCTGCGGGTCGTCGACCACGTGGGTGAGCGCCACCGACCGGAGCTCCCGCAGCGGCACGGCCTCGGTGGTGGCCGATGCCGAGGCCGACGGGTGCTCGGCGTCCGGCGCGTGGTCGTCCACGTGGGCGACCACGAGGCGCGTCGGTGTGAGCACCAGGACGGTCACGTGACGGCGGACCTCCGCGTCGTCGAACGTGGTCTCGGGGTGCACGAGGTGCGCCTCGACCGGCTCGCCCGCCAGCGCGACGTCGAGCACGTCGGCCACCAGCTCGGGGTAGTACCCCGCGCGGTGCAGGTCGCGGTGCAGGTCCTTGTCCAGGGGTGTCACGGCAGGCACCGGACCATCCTCCCACCCCGCCGGGCGGCGCTGCAGGTCACGTGCGCGGCAGGCGGCGGGTGGCGTCCGAGCGGTCGGCGTGCGCGAGGGTCGCGGCCGCCGCGAGCACCACCGCACCGTGCTCGGCGACCACGACCGGGTTCAGCTCGAGGCGACGCAGCTCCGGGAGCCCGTCCGCGAGCACCGAGACGCGCGCGACCACGTCCTCCAGCGCCACGACGTCGAGGGCGGGCAGCCCGCGGTAGCCGAAGAGCCGCGGTGCGGTGCGAGGCGTCCGCACCAGCTGGCCGACGTCGACGTCCGTCAGCGGCGGCACGCCGTACGCGGTGTCCCCCAGCAGGTCCGTGGCGTCGCCGGCGAGCCCGAAGCTGATCACGGGACCGAACAGGGGGTCCTCCGCCGAGCGGATCACGCACGCGGAGCCGTGCGGCGCCATCGACTGGACCTCCAGGGGGTGGCCCGCGGGCGGCGGTCCGAGCGAGGCCGCCAGCTCGAGCACCTCGGCCACGTCGGCCCGCAGCTCGGCCTCGTCGCCCACGTCGAGCCGCACCCCGCCCAGGTCGGCACGGTGCCGCAGGGCCGGGACGGTCGTCTTGACCGCGACCGGCCACCCGAGCTCGTCCGCCGCGGCCACGGCGGAGTCCGCGTCGTGGACCCCGATGGTCCGCTGCACACCGATACCGGCGCAGGCGAGCAGCTGTGCGGTCCGGTCCGGCTCGAGCCGCACCTCTGGTCCCGCGTCGGCGGGCAGCCACTCGTCGACGAGGCGGCGCGCGGCGCGCAGGTCGAAGCCCTCGGGGTGCAACGGGGCACCGCGGTCCGCTGCGCGCCACCGGGCGTAGCGAGCGGCGTGGCCCAGCGCCAGCACCGCGTCGGCCGGCGTGGCGTACGCCGGCACCGTGCGGGGCTCGCCGTCGGGACCGGGCGCCGTCAGCTCGTCGGTCACGCCGTGCAGACCGCCCATCACCGCCACCGTCGGACGTCCCGTGCGCACCGCTGCCTCGGCGACGGCCCGCGCCACCGTCGGGTCGAGCTCCCCGACCACGGGGATCCGCACGGCGATCACGGCGTCGAGGTCCGGCTCGTCGTACAGCTCGTGCACCGCCTGCTCGAGCACCTCCGGTGCCGCGTCCTCCGGGACGAGGGACACGTGCCGGCCGATCCGGAGCCCGTGCGTCGCGGCGAGCTCGGCGACCAGCGTCGCCGCCGACGCGGAGCTGGCCAGGATGCCGGTGCGGCGTCCCGAGGGCAGCGGCTGGTGCGCCACCAGCTGCAGCACGTCGAACATCTGGTGGGTGTTGTCCACCCGGATCACCCCGGACTGGCGCATCACCTGGCTGAGCACCCGCGCCGGCGCCTGGGTGGCCCGCACGGCGTGGCCGGGCGGCACCACCTGTCCGGAGCGGCCCGCCGTCATCACGACGACCGGCTTCACCGCCGCGAGCCGGCGCGCGACCCGGGAGAACTTGCGCGGGTTGCCGACCGACTCCATGTGCAGGCCCACGGCGACGGTCTGCTCGTCCTCGGCCCAGAACTGCATGAGGTCGTTGCCGGACACGTCCGCGCGGTGGCCGGCAGAGACGAACTGCGACAGGCCGAGGTTGCGGTGCTCGAGCGCCGACAGGAGGGCGACCGAGAACGGTGCCGACTGGCAGAACAGCCCGATCCCACCGGGCACGGGCACGCTGCGCGCCAGGGACACGTCCAGCGTGCCGTCCGGGCCCGTGGCGAGCACCCCGTACGACGCCGGGCCGACCATCCGCATGCCCGCACCGTGCGCGGTCCGCAGCAGCCGACGCTGCCGCTCCAGGCCCGCGGCCCCGTCCTCGGCGAATCCTGAGGACAGCAGCACGACCGCTCGCACCGACAGCCGGGACAGCGCCCGGACCACCGGTTCGGCCCGTTCCCCCGCCACGGCGACCGCCGCGAGGTCCACCGGACCCGGTACCGACTCGAGGTCCGGCCACCAGGTGGCACCGGTGCCGGCGAGCGACTCCGGGGGGACACCGGTGGCGTGGACGACGACCGCCCCGCTGGTCGCCGCCGCGGCCAGCCCGGCGAGCACGCGCGTGACCATGCCGACGTGCAGGGGCCGCGGGTCGTCGGTCCCGGGTCCGACGACGACGACGGACCTCGACTCGAGCAGCGCGCGCATCGACCGCGCCTCGGCCCGGTGCTCACGGTCGGCCATCACCTCCTGCGAGCGGTCGGTCGGGTCGATGCCGAACGACACGGCGACGACACCGTCCTCGGTCCGTTGCCGCACCTCGTAGCCGGCCTCCCGGAACACCGAGATCATCCGGCCGTTCTGCGGCAGGACCTCGGCGACGAACCGGCGCACCCCGCGCTCTCTCGCCGCCGCGGCGAGGTGCTCGAGCAGCACGGACGCCAGGCCGAGGCCCTGCCGGGCGTCCGCGATGTTGAACGCGACCTCGGCGGTGTCCGGGTCGATCCGGTCGTACCGCGCGACGCCGATGATCCGCTCCTCGCCGGCCGACCCCGCCAGGGCGACCAGGGCCACCCGGTCGCGATGGTCCACGGTGACCAGCCGCTCGAGGTCGCGGTCGGACAGGCGGCCGAGCGGCGCGAAGAACCGCAGGTAGGTGGAGCGCTCCGACTGGCCGACGTGGAAGGCCTGGAGCGCGTCCGCGTCCTGCGGACGGATGGGGCGCACCCGCGCCGTCGAGCCGTCGTGCAGCACCACGTCCGCCTCCCAGGCGGCGGGGTAGCCCGCCGGGCCGTCGGCGGCCGTGGCGTCGGGGTACGACATGGTCCGAGGCTATCGGGCCACCCTCACGACGAGCCGGTGCGGGCGTGCCGTGCGGGTGCGACGCCGGTCGGCGGCGACAATGGTCGCGATCCACCCCCTCTGACAGGAGTCCCGCCCGCATGGCGCGCCGCCCGGCCACCCCCTCGCTGCCTCCCGACGACCTCGTCGAGCACATCGTCGACATCGACGTCGCGAACGAGATGGAGGGCTCGTTCCTCGAGTACGCGTACTCGGTGATCTACGCCCGGGCCCTGCCGGACGCACGGGACGGGCTCAAGCCGGTGCAGCGCCGCATCCTGTTCCAGATGGGCGAGATGGGCCTGCGCCCCGACCGGCCGTACGTGAAGTCCGCCCGGGTGGTGGGCGACGTGATGGGCAAGCTGCACCCGCACGGCGACTCGGCGATCTACGACGCGATGGTGCGTCTCGCCCAGCCGTTCTCCCTGCGACTGCCCCTGGTGGACGGGCACGGCAACTTCGGCTCCCTCGACGCCGGTCCGGCCGCACCCCGGTACACCGAGGCGCGCCTGGCTCCGGCCGCCCTGGCGATGACGCAGGGTGTCGACGAGGACGAGGTCGACTTCGTCCCGAACTACGACAACAAGCTGATGCAGCCGTCGGTGCTGCCGGCCGCGATCCCGAACCTCCTGGTCAACGGCGCGACCGGGATCGCCGTCGGCATGGCGACCAACATGGCCCCGCACAACCTGGTCGAGGTGATCGCCGCCGCCCGGCACCTGGTGCTGCACCCGGAGGCGAGCCTCGAGGACCTCATGCGGTTCGTGCCCGGGCCCGATCTCCCCGGTGGCGGCAAGATCGTCGGCCTGGACGGCGTGCGCGAGGCGTACCGCACGGGGCGGGGCGCGTTCCGCACCCGCGCGACGGCGCGCATCGAGAGCGTCACGCCCAAGCGCAAGGGCATCGTGTTCACGGAGCTGCCCTTCGGCGTCGGGCCGGAGAAGGTGATCGAGAAGATCTCCGAAGGCGTCAAGGCCAAGCGCATCTCGGGCATCAACGACGCCGTCGACCTCACCGACGGCACGCACGGCCTGCGGCTGGTGGTGGAGGTCAAGTCGGGCTTCGACCCCGACGCAGTGCTCGAGCAGCTGTACCGGCTCACGCCTCTCGAGGAGTCGTTCGCGATCAACAACGTCGCGCTGGTGGACGGTCAGCCGCGCACCCTGGGCCTGCGCGAGCTGCTGCAGGTCTGGGTCGACCACCGGGTGAGCGTGGTGCGCCGCCGGTCGGCGTACCGGCTGGCCCGTCGGCAGGAACGCCTGCACCTGGTCGAGGGCCTGCTGATCGCGATCCTCGACATCGACGAGGTGATCCAGGTCATCCGCTCGTCGGACGACGCGGAGGCCGCACGCGCACGCCTGCGGACGGTGTTCGACCTGTCGGAGCCGCAGGCCGAGTACATCCTCGAGCTGCGGCTGCGGCGGCTGACGCGCTTCTCGCGCATCGAGCTGGAGCGCGAGCAGGCCGAGCTGACGGCCGAGATCGCCCAGCTCCAGGCGCTGCTGGCGGACGACGCCCTGCTGCGCACCCAGGTGTCCGACGAGATGGCCAAGGTCGCCGCCGCGTACGGCACTCCACGACGCACGATCCTGCTGGAGTCGGCCGGCGGTCCCTCCCTCAGCGGCGCTCCGGCTGCGCGCACCTCTGCGGCCGGTGCCGCGCCGCTGCAGATCGCGGACTCCCCGTGCTGGGTGCTGCTGTCCGCCACCGGCCTGCTGGCCCGCACGGCCTCCGACGAGGTCCCGTCCCGTGGGGCCGACGGTCAGCGCCACCGGCACGACGCCCTCACGTCCGCCGTACCGACCACCGCGCGGTCCGAGGTCGGTGCCGTCACCGACCGGGGTCGGGTGGTCCGGGTCCCGGTGGTCGACCTGCCGGGGCTGCCGCCCACCGACGGAGCACCGTCCTTGTCGGGCGGTGTGCCGGTGGGCGAGGTGATCGGTCTGGAGCGCGGCGAGCACGTCGTCGCACTCGCCTCCCTCGCGGCCGACGCGCCCCCGCTCGCCCTCGCCACCGCGCAGGGCACCGTCAAGCGGGTGCTGCCGGGTGATGCCCCGGGCAACCGGGACTCGTGGGAGGTGATCAGCCTCAAGGAGGGCGACACGGTGGTCGGCGCGGCCGCGGGCCCCGACGACGCCGAGCTGGTGCTGATCTCCTCCGACTCGTCGCTGCTGCGCTTCGGAGCCGCTGCGGTCCGCCCGCAGGGCAGGGCCGCCGGTGGCATGGCGGGGATCAACCTCGCCGCCGGCCGACGGGTCGTGGCCTTCGCCGTCGTGCCGGCCGGCGCGGCGGACGACTCCGTGGTCGCGACCGTCGCGGGCAGCGCGGACGCACTGCCCGGCACCCAGGCGGGTACCGCGAAGGTGACGCCGTTCAACCTGTACCCGGCGAAGGGCCGAGCGACCGGCGGCGTCCGGTCCCAGCGGTTCCTGAAGGGCGAGGACACGCTGCTGCAGGCCTGGGTCGGCCCGGCACCGGCCCGTGCCACCGGTTCCGGCGGTCAAGCCGTCGCGCTGCCGGCTCTCGACGAGCGCCGTGACGGCTCGGGCACTCCCCTCGCCGCCCCGGTGCACGCGATCGGCTGACCGTGCACACCCCGTCCACCCTCGAGCTGCCCCGTTCGGTGGTGCTCGCGCTGTGGCTGGCGGTCCGGGCGGACGCGACGACCGCCAGCGCCGCGGTGGAGGACGAGGACGAGCCGCACACCGTGCCTGGCGTCGAGCCGCCCGACCTGCGCGGCCTCCTCGCGGCCACGGTCCGCCCCGTCGCGCAGGCCGCCGCCGTGCTGCCGGTGCCCGGTGACCCCGCATCGGCGCCGCGCGAGGTGACGGAGGCCGCCACGGTGGCCGGCGAGGCGGTGCTGCTCCGGACGGCCGACGGAGGCTGCCGCGCGCTGGTGCCGCACATCCAGCGGTTCGGCTCCGCGATCGACTTCGGCCACCTGGTCACGTGGACGGTGGTGGAGACGGGCGACTGGCGTCCTGGCGTGCTGGCGCACCTCGGATCGCTGGCGGACGCCGAGCGGGAGCTGCGCGAGGGCCTCGCGACGGCCACCGAGGCGCTGGTCGACCTGGACGTGGCCCGGTGGCGGCCGGAGGCCGCAGCGCAGATCGGTGCGGTCCGGGACGCGGTGCTGCCGGCGTCCCGACTGCCGGTGGGCATCGAGGGTCGTCGCGTCCGGGTGCTCGCGAGCGCCGCGCGGCTGCGCGCGATCGTCCGCCTGGCGACGCAGGACGACGGCGGCGCGGTGAACCTGTGGCAGGCCGACCAGCGGTCCACCGCGCTGCGCGAGGTGGATCGGGTGGCACGTCGGGCGCTCGCCGCGGCGGCGACGACGCTGGACGCCTGACCCCGCGCGACGTCCGCTGCTCGATGGCCCGCCCGGGCGTCCCCGCGTCCCCGCGCCCTCGTCAGGCGAGAACGGACCGGTACACCTCGAGCGTCCGCTCCCCGATGGCGGACCACGAGAAGTGGTCCTCCACCCGCTGCCGGGCCGCGCGACCCCACTGCGCGGCGCGCACCGGGTCGGACACCACTTCGGTGAGTGCGGCCGCCAGGTCCCGCACGAACCGGTCCGGATCGGTGGGGGTCCCCGTCCCGTCCTGCACCTGGTCGATGGGCACCAGCCGACCGGTGACGCCGTCGTCGACCACCTCGGGGATGCCGCCCGTCGCCGTGCCGACCACCGGCAGGTCGACCGCCATCGCCTCGAGGTTGACGATCCCGAGCGGCTCGTACACCGACGGGCAGGCGAACACCGTCCCGTGCGACAGCACGGCCACCAGCTCGGCGCGCGGCAGCATCCGCTCGATCCACACCACGCCCGTGCGCCGCTCGCGCAACCGCTCCACGAGACCGCTGACCTCGGCGAGGATCTCCGGGGTGTCCGGCGCACCGGCGCAGAGCACCAGCTGCACGTCCGGCGGCAGCAGCTCGGCGGCACGCAGCAGGTAGGGCAGGCCCTTCTGCCGGGTGATGCGCCCGACGAACACGACCGACGGGCGGCTCGGGTCGATGCCCAGCTCGCGCACCGTCTGCTCGTCACGCGCCAGGTCCGCCTCCGAGGTGGGTCGCCGCCAGGAGTCCAGGTCGATGCCGTTGTGGACCACGTGCACCTTCGCCGGGTCGACCGCCGGGTACGAGCGCAGGATGTCGGCCCGCATGCCGCCGCTGACCGCGATCACCGCGGCGGCCGCCTCGTACGCCGTCTTCTCCGCCCAGCTCGAGAGGGCGTAGCCGCCACCGAGCTGCTCGGCCTTCCAGGGGCGCAGCGGTTCGAGGCTGTGCGCCGTCACCACGTGGGGCACGCCGTGCAGGAGCCCCGCCAGGTGGCCGGCGAGGTTGGCGTACCAGGTGTGCGAGTGCACCAGGTCGGTACCGGCGGTGATGCCGGCGACCATGGCCAGGTCCACGCCGAAGGTCTGCAGGGCCGCGTTCGCGTCGCTCAGCTCGGCGGGGACGTCGTAGCCGTGCACGCCCGGGTCGTCACGCGGCCCGTCGAAGCAGTGCACCTGCACGTCGACCACGTCGCGCAGCACGCCGGTCAGCCCGGCGACGTGCACGCCGGCACCGCCGTACACGTGCGGGGGGTACTCCCGGGTCAGCAGATCGACGCGCACGTCAGGCCTCCTCGCCCGGCCCCCGCGGGGCCACGGGCGACACGCTAGCGCGCCTGACGGGAGCCGCCTCGCTGGGGCTGCCGCGTGGGCCTAGGGTTCGTGCCATGGCAACGCCGCGCGTCCTCGCTATCGTCCTCGCAGGTGGGGAGGGCAAGCGGCTGATGCCGCTCACCGCCCACCGCGCCAAGCCAGCGGTGCCCTTCGGCGGGATCTACCGTCTCGTCGACTTCGCGCTGTCCAACGTGATCAACTCGCGGTACCTGCACGTCATCGTGCTGACGCAGTACAAGTCGCACAGCCTGGACCGGCACGTGGCGCAGACGTGGCGGATGTCCCAGCTGCTCGGCAACTACGTCGCCGCGGTGCCGGCGCAGCAGCGGGTCGGCAAGCACTGGTACCTCGGCAGCGCGGACGCGATCTACCAGTGCCTGAACATCATCGACGACGAGCGTCCCGACATCGTGGTGGTCGTCGGCGCCGACCACGTCTACCGCATGGACTTCTCCCAGATGGTCGACTCGCACATCGACTCGGGAGCGGAGCTGACGGTGGCCGGCATCCGCCAGCCGATCAGCTGGGCGGACCAGTTCGGCGTCATCGAGACGGCGACGGACGACCCGACGCGGATCGCCGCCTTCCGCGAGAAGCCGAGCGACCCCGTCGGCCTGCCCGACTCCCCCGGCGAGATCCTCGCCTCGATGGGCAACTACGTGGCCAACGCCGACGCCCTGGTCCGGGCGGTCACGCTGGACGCAGAGGACGTCAACTCGCGCCACGACATGGGCGGCGACATCGTGCCGTACTTCGTCTCGCAGGGGACGGCGGGCGTCTACGACTTCATCCGCAACGACGTGCCGGGCTCCACCGACCGCGACCGCGACTACTGGCGCGACGTCGGCACGATCGACGCGTACTACGAGGCGAACCAGGACCTGATCTCCATCGAGCCCGTGTTCAACCTCTACAACGACGACTGGCCGCTCTACACGGGCTACATCGGGCTGCCGCCGGCGAAGTTCGTGCACGCCGGCCCGGGACGTCTCGGGCACGCCGCCGACTCCATCGTGTCCCCGGGGGTGCTCGTGTCCGGTGCGACCGTCGCCGGTTCCGTGCTGTCCCCCGGTGTACGGCTGCACTCCTGGGCACAGGTGACGGACTCGGTGCTGATGGACGGCGTGCAGGTGAACCGGTACGCGCAGGTGCACCGGGCGATCCTCGACAAGAACGTCATCGTCCCCGAGCGCGCCCGGGTGGGCCTGGACCACGAGCACGACCTGGCTCGCGGGTTCACCATCACGGAGAGCGGCGTCACCGTCGTCCCCAAGGGCACCGTCATCGCGGACTGACACCACAGGACGCTCCCCCGCGCCGGCCCGCTAGCCTGCGCGCGTGACCACCATGCCCTTCGCGGCCCGCCCGGACCGGCTGGTGGTGATGGACGTGGACTCCACGCTCATCACCGGTGAGGTGATCGAGATGCTGGCCGCGCACGCGGGCAGCCGGGAGCGGGTCGCGGCGATCACCGACCGTGCGATGCGCGGTGAGCTCGACTTCGCCGCGTCGCTGCGGGAGCGTGTCGCCACGCTCGCCGGGCTGCCGTTGCGGGTGCTCAGCGAGGTCCTCGACGAGGTGGAGCTGACCCCGGGAGCCGAGGAGCTCGTCGCCGGGCTGCGGGAGCGCGGCTGGCCGCTCGGACTCGTGTCCGGCGGGTTCATCGAGGTGGTCGGCCCGCTGGCCGAGCGGCTCGGGATCGAGCGGCGCCGGGCGAACCGGCTCGAGGTGGCGGGCGGCTACCTGACGGGTCGAGTCGCGGGGGCGGTCGTCGACCGGGCTGCGAAGGCCGCAGCGCTGCGCGAGTGGGCGACGGAGCTGCGCGTGCCGCTGGACCGGACGGTGGCGATCGGCGACGGGGCCAACGACCTGGAGATGATGGCGACGGCGGGGTTCTCCGTGGCGTTCAACGCCAAGCCGGTGGTGGCGGCGCAGGCGGACGCCGCCGTCACGGGCCGCCTCGACGCCGTCCTGGAGCTCCCTCCGCTGCTGGTGCCTCGCCTCCGGTAGCCGGGCCCCTCAGGGTCGGTGCACCGCGAGGAGCCGGGCGCGGCCACGGCCCAGCTCCGACCAGCCGTCGTACGGTCGCAGCACGCTCCAGGCCGCGGTCGGCACACCGGCGCGCACCTGCGCCACGGCGGCCGGGTCCGACCCCAGCGCGGCGAGGACCGCCGACACCGTCGAGATGGACGGCTCGTGGCCGACCACGGCGACCGTCCGCGCATCCGCGGGGGTGGTGCGCAACAGCTCCACGAGGTCGGCCGCCCCCGCGTCGTACACGTCGTCGCTCAGCAGCAGCCGGGCTTCGGCGCCGGAGGACCGAGCGACCAGCTCCCACGTCTGACGGGTCCGCAGGGCGGACGAGCACCAGACGACGTCAGGCAGCAGCCCCGCTGCCGCCCACCGGGCACCGACCTGCGCCGCCTGACGGCGCCCCTCCAGCGACAGCGGACGTTCGTGGTCGACCACGCCGTGCGGCCGGTCCGCCTTGGCGTGCCGGAGGAGCAGCAACGTGCGCGTCGGCGGCGCAGCACCTGGCTGCACCGCGTCGGTCTCGTCGTCGGCCACCTGGGTCGCCCTCCCCCACGGCGGCCCGCGGGCTACTGGCCCATCGCGTGCACGCCACCGTCGACGTGCACGATCTCACCCGTCGTCGCGGGAAACCAGTCCGACAGGAGCGCAGCGACCGCACGTGCCGTCGGCTCGGGGTCGTGGACGTCCCAGCCCAGCGGCGCCCGGTTCGGCCAGCCGCCCTCCATCGCCTCGAACCCCGGAATCGACTTGGCCGCGGTCGTGCGGATCGGCCCGGCGGACACCAGGTTCACCCGCACCCCGGAAGGGCCCAGGTCGCGGGCGAGGTACCGGGCCGTGGACTCGAACGCCGCCTTGGCGACGCCCATCCAGTCGTAGACCGGCCAGGCGTAGCGGGCGTCGAAGGTGAGGCCGACGACGGCCGAGCCGCGCACGAGGAGGGGCTGGGCCGCCACCGCGAGGGACTTGAGCGAGAACGCGGACACGTGCAGGGCGGTCGCCACGTCGTCCCACTGGCCGGCGAGGAAGTTGCCGCCCATCACGGACTGCGGTGCGAACCCGATCGAGTGCACCACGCCGTCCAGGTGGTCGGTGTGCTCGCGCAGCCGGTCGGCGAGCGCCGCGAGGTCGTCCTCGCTGGTCGCGTCGAGCTGGACGACCGGCACCGGCTTGGGGAGCCGCCGCGCGATCACCTCGGTCAGCCGGAACTGACGGCCGAACGAGGTGAGCACCACGTCGGCGCCCTCCTGCTGGGCCAGGCGGGCGACGTGGAACGCGATCGAGGTGTCGGTGAGCACCCCGGTGATCAGCAGCGACTTGCCGTCCAGCAGAGCCATGGGGGGACCCTTCGTCGATCGGATGCGTCAGGTTCAGGAGGTCGCGAGGTGGGGGTCAGTGGCCCATGCCGAGGCCGCCGTCCACCGGGATGACGGCGCCGCTGATGTACGAGGCGAGCGGTGAGGCGAGGAACTCCACCACACCGGCGATGTCGTCCACGTCGCCGAAGCGGCCGGCGGGGATCGCGGCGAGGTACGCCTGCTGCCGCTCCTGCGGGAGCGCCTGGGTCATCGCGGTGTCGATGAAGCCGGGCGCGACGACGTTGGCGGTGATGCCGCGGCCGCCGAGCTCTCGGGTGACCGAGCGAGCCATGCCGACAAGGGCCGCCTTCGAGGCGGAGTAGTTCACCTGGCCGGGGCCGCCGTACAGGCCGACGACCGACCCCATCAGCACGATCCGCCCACGGCGCATCCGGATCATGCCCTTGGAGGCACGTCGCACCACCCGGAACGCTCCGGCGAGGTTGACGTCCAGCACATCGTCGAACTCCTGGTCCGTCATCCGCAGCAGCAGCTGGTCGCGCGTGATGCCCGCGTTCGCGACGAGCACCTCGACGGGTCCGTGAGCCGCCTCGACCTCGCTGAAGGCCGCGTCGACCGACGCGGTGTCGCGCACGTCCCCGACGACGGCCAGCGCACCCGCCGGCGAGTCGGCCGTCCGGTCCAGGGTGGCGACCTTGTCGCCCAGGGCGAGGAAGCGCTCGGCGATGGTGCGGCCGATGCCTCGTCCGGCGCCGGTCACGAGGACGCTGCGGGGGGCACGGGCCGGCTGGGGCTGGGTCTCGTCGGAGGCAGGCACGGGTCACGACGCTAGCCGACGACGACGGCCGGACGCCGGAGGGCACGGCTAACGTCCGGCGGTCCGCTGTTGTGGAAGGTCCACAAGGGACCGCCGACCTAGGATCTGTGGGTGAGCACGCCGAGCGGGCTGCCGCCGGAGCAGCCTCCGGTGCACCGCATCACCACCGCACCACCCTCGTTGTCGGCCGACCAGTCCCGCCGGCAGCGCAGCTACCTGATCCAGATGGGCATCCGGGTGGTGTGCTTCGTCGGGGCGGTGGCCACGTTCCACCGGGTGCCGGTGCTGGTGACCGTCCTGCTGGTGATCGGCGCCGTGGTGCTCCCGTACACGGCGGTGCTGGTGGCCAACGCGGGTCGTGAGCGGCAGGCCCGCGACGCGTCCTTCCTCGACCCGCGGCTGATCGGCAGCTCGTCGCGACCGGACGGGCGGGCGGCCCCGGCAGACCGCGGCGACACCGGCACCACGGCCGACGGCGCGGCGTCCCGTGCGACGTCCGAAGAACGGCGACGGCAGGCCGGAGGAGAGCGATGAGCGAGGCGGACCGGGGCACGGCCGTGCCGGACACGGTCGGCGAGCTGGTCTGCAGCGGGCGCGGCTGCCGTCAGCCGGCGGCCTGGGGGCTGCTGTGGAACAACCCTCGCCTGCACACCCCGGACCGGCGCAAGGTCTGGCTCGCGTGCGAGGAGCACCGCGGCTCGCTGTCGGAGTACCTGCAGGTGCGGGCGTTCCTTCGGGACGTCGTGCCGGTCGACGAGCTGGTGCAGTCGGACCAGGGCGGGCCCACACCGTGAGGCCGGCGGTTCGCCGGGCCGTCGGGCTGGTGCTGATCGGTGTCGTCGTGGCGGTGACCTGCACCTTCCTCGGTCGGTGGCAGTGGCACCGGCACGTGGTGAAGGACCGGCTGATCGCCGTCGTCCAGGCGAACTGGGCGGCGGCCCCGGTTCCGTTGAGCACCCTCGCGCCGTCCGGGACCGGCCTGACGCCGGCGTCGGAGTGGCGCTCCGTCCGTGCGGAGGGTCACTACGTGCCCTCCGCCACGGTGCTGCTGCGCAACCGGCCGGTGGCCAGCCACTCGGCCTACCACGTGCTGGTGCCGTTCGTGACGCAGGACGGGTCCGTGCTGGTGGTCGACCGCGGCTGGGTGCCGATCGGCAGCAACGGGTCGACCGCGCCGACACCTGCCGCGCCACCGGCCGGCACGACCACCCTGGTCGGCCGCGTGCGTATGCCGGAGACCGCATCGACCCGAGGGGCGCCTCCCGGTCAGGTGCAGTCGATCGACGTCCCGCAGGTGCTCGCAGCGGCCGGACCCGCCGCCCCGGCCGGCACCGCGTACCCGTTCTACGTGGCGGTCTCGACCGAGGACCCCGCTCCGGCGCAGGCGCTGGGCGCCCTGGACCCGCCGGACACGGACCCCGGTCCGCACCTCTCGTACGCGTTCCAGTGGTGGGTGTTCGCCCTGGGCGGGTTCGCCGCCTGCGTGTGGTCCGCCCGGCGCGAGCTGCTGGACGAGCGCCAGGAGCGGGGCGCCGCACCGGCACGACGTCTCGACGAGGGGGACAGCCTCGCGGCCGCGACCACGAGCGCGTCCGTGGGCGACGACGCGCGACGGGACGAGACGCCCGGGCCGGTGACGCCACCGGCGAAGGGCTCCGGTGCGGCCGACGTGGGCCGTGCTGCGGCCGGGTCGTCGCACAAGCGGCCACGGCGCCGGCCCGGGCGTGACGAGCTCGCCGAGGACGCGTTGGTGGACGCGCAGCTCGGCGGCGGGTCGCCAAGCGGGGCGTCCGGCCGTCCGGAGGACGCCGCAGCACGCTGAGCGGCGGCCCAGGGTCCGATGGCGTCGGTCGCGCCGCAGGTACCGCGCGTCCGGCGTCAGGCCAGGGCGATCAGGTCCAGGTAGTCCGGTCCCCACAGGTCCTCGGCACCGTCCGGCAGCAGCAGCACCCGCTCCGGGTTCAGCGCCGCGACGGCACCCTCGTCGTGGCTGACGAGCACGACCGCGCCCGCGTAGCCGCGCAGCGCCGCGAGGATCTCCTCGCGTGACGCCGGGTCCAGGTTGTTGGTCGGCTCGTCCAGCAGGAGCACGTTGGCGCTCGAGACCACCAGGGCCGCGAGCGCGAGCCGTGTCTTCTCCCCGCCGGAGAGCACGTTCGCCGGTTTGTCGGCGTCGTCCCCCGAGAAGAGGAACGAGCCCAGCACCGAGCGCACCTGCGTGTCGGTCAGGTCGGGAGCCGCCGAGCGGAGGTTCTCCACCACGGTGCGGGACAGGTCCAGGGTCTCGTGCTCCTGGGCGTAGTAGCCGAGCTTGAGGCCGTGACCAGGGCGGACCTCGCCGGTGTCGCTCGGCTCGAGGCCGCCGAGGATCCGCAGCAGCGTCGTCTTGCCCGCGCCGTTCAGACCGAGCACGACCACCTTGGACCCGCGGTCGATCGCCAGGTCGACGTCGGTGAACACCTCGAGCGACCCGTACGACTTCGACAGGCCCTCCGCCGTCAGCGGGGTCTTGCCGCACGGCGCCGGGTCGGGGAAGCGCAGGTGCGCCACCTTGTCGGACGCACGCACCTGCTCGAGGCCGGACAGGAGCCGCTCCGCACGCTTGGCCATGTTCTGCGCGGCGACCGCCTTGGTCGCCTTCGCGCGCATCTTGTCGGCCTGCGCCAGGAGTACCGCCGCCTTCTTCTCGGCGTTGGCGCGCTCCCGGCGGCGGCGCTTCTCGTCCGTCTCCCGCTGCGTCAGGTAGGCGTCCCAGCCGAGCGCGTACTGGTCGATCACGCCGCGGTTCGCATCGAGGTGGAACACCTTGTTGACGCAGGCGCGCAGCAGCTCGGCGTCGTGGCTGATGACGACGAACCCGCCGGAGTAGGCCTTGAGCCAGTCGCGCAGCCAGGCGATCGAGTCGGCGTCGAGGTGGTTGGTCGGCTCGTCGAGGAGGAGCGTCTGCGCACCGGAGAACAGGATGCGGGCCAGCTCGACGCGGCGCCGCTGGCCGCCCGAGAGCGTGCCGAGGTGCTGCGACAGCACCCGGTCGTCCAGGCCCAGGTTCGAGGTGATCCGGTGGGCCTCGCTCTCCGCGGCGTACCCGCCCGCGGCGGTGAACCGGGCCTCGAGGCGGGAGTACCGCTCCATCGCGGTCTCGCGGGTGGCGTCGTCGGCGCTGGCCATCGCGCCCTCGGTCTCCCGCATCGCCCGCACCACCTCGTCCAGCCCGCGGGCGGACAGCACACGGTGCAGCGCCAGCTGGTCGGCGTCCCCCGTGCTCGGGTCCTGCGGCAGGTAGCCGATCTCACCGCCGCGGGTCACCTGACCACCCGTGGGCTGCCCCTGACCGGCGAGCACGCGGGTCAGGGTGGTCTTGCCCGCGCCGTTGCGGCCGACGAGGCCGATCCGGTCACCGGCGGCGACGCGGAAGCTGGTGGGCTCGAGAAGGACGCGGGCGCCGATGCGCAGCTCCACGCCCTGGGCGACGATCACTGGTGGGTTCCTCCGACGACGGGCGCTCGGGCCTTGGGCCGGGGCACAAACGCCCGCCAGTCTACGACCGGCTAGCGTGACCGAGGTCCGAACAGCCTCCCCCGCCGGTGCCACCGACCGGACCAGGCCCGGACCACGACTGCCGGACGCTCGACGCGTCCGACCACCCGACCCTGACGACCGGAGCAGCCGATGTCCAGCGGATTCCCCAGCCCGACGCCCGACGACGCCGCGACCGGAGGTCGGGCCGCGGACGGGCTGACCGCCCTCGGCGGGCCGCGCGAGGCCCTCCTGCCGGCGCCTGTCGCGCGACGCTCCCCCGCCGGTGACGTCGCCCTGGTCGGGGTGCTCGCGGCGTTCATCGCGGCCTGTGCGGTGCTGCCGCCGATCCCCACGGGAACGGCCGTGCCGATCACGCTCCAGACGTTCGCCATCACCCTCGCGGGACTGCTGCTGGGTGCGCGTCGAGGTGCACTGGCGGTCGCGCTCTACCTCGTGGTGGGCCTGGCGGGCGTCCCGGTGCTGGCCGGTGGCACCGGGGGCATCGGCGTGCTGGCTGGTCCGACGGTCGGCTACCTGGCGGCGTTCGTGCCCGCCACCGCGCTGACGGGGTGGTTCGCCGGAGCGGCGCGCAAGGCCCGACCGGCGAGCCGGTTCCTGGTGCTCGCCGCGGCCGGGGTGGCCGCCACCTGGCTGGTCGTCCGGCCGCTCGGCATCGCCGGCCTCGCCTGGCGCACCGGCATGTCGGTGCGGGCGGCGTTCGTCGTCGACCTGCGCTTCTGGCCCGGTGACCTGATCAAGTGCCTGCTGGCGGCGGCCGTCGCCGCGGCGGCGCTGCGGGCGTTCCCGGACCTGCTGCGCGACCGGCGGTGATCGAGCTCGACCGGGCGGAGGTGACCGTCTGGAGCCCCGATCCGGTCAGCGGTCGCGACCGCACCGTGCGGATCCTCGGTCCGGTGACGCTGTCGCTGGCCGAGCGCAGGGTGGCTGTGGTGGGTGCGAACGGCTCCGGGAAGTCCACCCTGGCCCGTCTGATCGACGGGCTGGTGCTCCCCTCCGCCGGCACGGTGCGGGTCGACGGTCTCGACACCGCGCACGACGGCGCGGCGGTGCGCCGCCGGGTCGGCTTCCTGTTCACCGACCCCGACGCCCAGGTGGTGATGCCGACGCCCGCGGAGGACGTGGCGCTCTCGTTGCGCCGGACGGTGGGCAGCACCGCGGAGAGCCGCTCGGCAGCGCGCGCCTGGCTCGACCGGTTCGGCCTCGCGGCCCACGCCGACCTGCCGGTTCACGTGCTGTCCGCCGGCCAGCGGCAGCTGCTGGCGCTGGCCGCGGTGCTGGCCACGCAACCCGCGGTGCTGGTGTGCGACGAGCCGACCACGCTGCTCGACCTGCGGTGGCGGCGCGTCGTGGACCAGCTCCTCGACGCCCTGGAGCAGCAGGTGGTGCTGGTCACCCACGACCTCGAGGCGGCCGCCCGCGCCGACCGCGTGCTGGTGGTCGACGAGGGGCAGCTGGTGCACGACGGTCCGCCCGCCACCGCCCTGGCGGCGTACCGGGCGCTGATGAGCGGGGTGCCGCGGCCCGCCGCGGCGCACGCGCCGTGAGGCGCGGCCGACGGGACGGCTGGACGGGACCGCTCGGCCTGTACGTCCCCGGCACCAGCCCGCTGCACCGTCTGCCGGTGTGGGCGTCCCTGCTCGGCACCGCGGTGTTCACCGCGGCGGTCGTGCTGGTGCCCGGTGTGCCGGCCGCGGTGACCGGGGTGCTCGTTGCGTGCGGCGCCGCCGCGGTCGCCCAGCTGCCGTGGCGGCGGCTGGTGCTCGGCCTGAGGCCCGGCCTGGTCGCGGCGGCGTTCGTCGGCCTGGGACGCTGGTGGACCGGCGGCGCAGCAGCCGGCGTCGCGGGGGCGCTGGACCTGCTCGCCGTGGTGCTCGCCGGCGTCGTGCTCGCGGCGACCACCCCGGCGGACGAGCTGGTGAGCACCGTGGCCGGGGCCACCACGCACCTGAAGCGGTTCGGAGTGCGGCCCGGATCGGTCGGCCTCGGGGTCGCGGTCATGCTGCGCTCCGTCCCGGTCCTGGTCACCGTGCTCGGCGAGTCGGCCGACGCCGCCCGCGCCCGCGGGCTCGACCGGTCACCACGCGCGCTCGTGGTGCCGGCCGGGGTGCGCACCGTCGCGCACGCCCGACGGGTCGGCGAGGCGCTCGCCGCTCGCGGGCTGCCGGACGACTGAGTCGGTCGGCACCGGCGGCGGATCATCCGGTGGCCGGAGGACGGGTGCCGGGTTAGCGTCCCCGCGTGACGTTCCACGAGGGCGGCGACTTCGAGGGTGGCCGGGTGCAGAGCCGCGGACCCGGACGCGGGATCGAGATCGGCGGCGGCATCACCGGACTGGTGGTCGTGGTGCTGGTGACGCTGCTCAACGGCGGCAACCTCGGCGACGTGCTGGACGCGGTGGGCGGTGGGTCGCAGTCCGGCGGCACGTCCCAGGGCACCACCATCCAGCGCTGCTCGGCGGAGCAGGCGAACACCCAGCGTGACTGCCGGCTCTCCGCGACCGTGCAGGGCCTGGACGCCTACTGGCAGCAGACGCTGGCCGCCCAGGGCACGCCGTTCAGCCAGCCGCCGGTGGTCTCGTTCACCTCGCAGACCAGCACCGGCTGCGGCACCGCCTCCAGCGCCACGGGGCCGTTCTACTGCCCGACGGACCGGACGGTGTACCTCGACCTCGGCTTCTACGACCAGCTGCAGAGCCAGTTCGGGGCCGAGGACGGACCGCTCGCGGAGATGTACGTCACGGCCCACGAGTACGGGCACCACGTGCAGAACCTGCTCGGCACGATGGGCAGGACCGACCACCAGGGCACCGGCGCGACGTCCGACTCGGTCAAGCTCGAGCTGCAGGCCGACTGCTACGCCGGCATCTGGATCGGCCACGCCGCGACGACCAAGGACCCCCAGACGGGGGTGGTCTTCCTCGACCCCGTCACGCCGCAGCAGCTGTCGAACGCGCTGGCCGCGGCGCAGGCCGTGGGCGACGACCACATCCAGCAGCAGTCCGACGGCGGGGTCGACCCGGACACGTGGACCCACGGATCGAGTGCCCAGCGCGAGAGGTGGTTCACCACCGGGTACCAGAAGGGCACCCTGGCCGCGTGCGACACCTTCTCGGCGCCGAGCCTCTGACAGCACCTCTGACAGCACCCTGACGCGCCGGGATGCAGAGAGGCGCACGGTCACGCGGGGACGACGACGCCCCCACGACCGGCGTCGCAGGGGCGTGCCGACGCGGCGGTGTCAGATGTTGAAGCCGATGGCCCGCATCTGCTCGCGCCCGTCCTCGGTGATCTTCTCCGGGCCCCACGGCGGCATCCACACCCAGTTGATGCGGAAGGCGTCGACGATGCCGTCGAGCACCTGGGCCGTCTGGTCCTCGATCATGTCGGTCAGCGGGCAGGCCGCCGACGTCAGCGTCATGTCGATCGTCGCGGTGTTGGTCTGGTCCACCAGCACGCCGTACACCAGCCCGAGGTCGACGACGTTCACGCCGAGCTCGGGGTCGATCACGTCGCGCATGGCCTCCTCGACGTCGGCTGCGGTGGCCGGCTCCGTACGGGCGCCGGGGTTCTGGTCGATGCTCATGCGTCCTCCTGGGTACGGGCGCCGGACAGGATGAGGGCGTCGGACATGGCGACCCAGCCGAGCAGGGCGCACTTGACGCGGGCGGAGTAGCGGGAAACGCCGGTGAACGCCGCGGCGTCGCCCAGCGCCTCCTCGGCGGCCTCGTCGTCCAGGCCCGCGCCGCGGGACTGCATCAGCGCACGGAACGAGTCGTGCAGCGCGTCCACCGTGCGCAGGTCCTGGCCGACGACGAGGTCGTGCAGCACGGACGCCGACGCCTGCGAGATCGAGCAGCCCTGGCCGTCCCAGCGCAGGTCGCGCACCACCGGAACGGGGCCGCTGGTGTCCACGTCGACCCGGACCGTCAGCTCGTCGCCGCAGGTCGGGTTGACCTGGTGGGACACCCCACAGGCGTCGGCGTGCTCGGCGATCGCCACCGCGACGGTGCCCGACCCCTCGGGCAGACCGCGCCCGTGCGGGTACTTCGCGTGGTCCAGGATCACCTGCTGGTACAGCTGTTCCATCGAGCCGGAGCTCACTGGTCACCTCCGTGTCGGTGGACGCGCGCGTCGTCGTCCGCACCGAAGAACGCCCGGACCCCCGCCAGCGCTTCCCGGAACACCTCGATCTCCGCCTCGGTGGTGTACACCGACGCGGTGGCGCGCGCCGTCGCGGCCACGCCGAAGCGGCGGTGCAGCGGCTGGGCGCAGTGGTGACCGACGCGCACGGCGACGCCGGCGTCGTCCAGCACCTGCCCGACGTCGTGCGCGTGCACGCCGTCCACCACGAACGACACCGTGGCGAGCCGGTCCCGGTTCTCCGTCGGGCCGATCACCCGCGCGCCGGGCACCGAGGCGACCGCGTCCAGCAGCAGCCCGGCGAGCTGCCGCTCGTGCGCCGCCACCGCATCCATGCCGAGCTCCGCCAGGTAGTCCGCCGCGACCCCCATGCCGACGGCCTGGGCGACCATCTGGGTGCCGGCCTCGAACCGCTGCGGCGGCGGCGCGAAGGTCGTCTGCTCCATGGTGACCACCTCGACCATCGACCCGCCGGTGAGGAACGGCGGCAGGTCCGCCAGCAGCTCGCGGCGCCCGTACAGGGCGCCGACACCGGTGGGGCCGAGCATCTTGTGACCGGAGAAGGCGGCGAAGTCCACCCCGAGCGCATGCAGGTCCACCGGCAGGTGCGGGACGGACTGGCACGCGTCCAGGACCGTGAACGCACCGACCTCACGCGCGCGGGCGACGAACGCCTCGACCGGCGTGATCGCCCCGGTGACGTTCGAGGCGTGCGTGAACGCCAGCACCCGCGTGCGCTCCCCGACCACCGTCGCGAGGTCGTCGAGCCGGATGCGGCCGTCGTCGTCCACGCCGAGCCAGCGCAGGGTCGCCCCGGTCCGCGCCGCGAGCTCCTGCCACGGCACGAGGTTGGCGTGGTGCTCGGCCTCGGTGACCACGATCTCGTCGCCCGGGCCGAGCGCGAAGCGCCGTGCCGCCGCCCCGCCGCGGCCGAGGCTCGCGTTGGACATCGCGTACGCGACGAGGTTGATCCCCGCGGTCGCGTTGGACGTCCACACGAGCTCGTCGGCCGCCACGCCGACGAACGTCGCGACGCGCGACCGGGCGTTCTCGAACGCCTCGGTCGCCTCCTCGGCGAGCTGGTGCGCACCGCGGTGCACGGCGGCGTTCCGCTGCGTGTAGAAGTCCTCCTCGGCGTCGAGCACCACCTCGGGCTTCTGCGAGGTGGCACCCGAGTCGAGGTACACCAGCGGCCGCCCGTCGCGCAGGGTGCGGGACAGCAGCGGGAAGTCCGCCCGCACCGCGGCGAGCTCCTCGGGGCTCAGCGTGCGGGTGGCGTCCAGCGTGCTGGTCATCGGTCCTCCGCTCGGACGGTCGGCTGGGTAGGCAGGTGCAGGCCGGGCTCAGACGAGCGGGGCGCCCTGGGTGAAGCGGTCGTAGCCCTCGTCCTCGAGCCGGTCGGCCAGGTCGGAGCCGCCCTCCTCGGCGATGCGCCCGTCGACGAAGACGTGCACGAAGTCGGGGCGGATGTACCGCAGGATCCGGGTGTAGTGCGTGATCAGCAGCACGCCGACGTCCGTCTTGCTCGCCACGCGGTTCACGCCCTCGGACACGATGCGCAGCGCGTCGACGTCGAGACCGGAGTCCGTCTCGTCGAGGATCGCGAACTTCGGTGCCAGGAGCTCCATCTGCAGGATCTCGTGGCGCTTCTTCTCGCCGCCGGAGAAGCCCTCGTTCACCGAGCGCTCGGAGAACGCCGGGTCCATGCGCAGGTTGTCCATCGCGGTCCGCACGTCCTTGACCCACGTGCGCAGCGCCGGAGCCTGACCGGAGACGGCCGTCTTGGCCGTGCGCAGGAAGTTCGACACCGAGACCCCCGGCACCTCGACCGGGTACTGCATGGCCAGGAAGAGGCCGGCGCGGGCGCGCTCGTCGACCTTCATCGCGAGGACGTCCTGGCCGTCCAGCGTCACGGAGCCCGAGGTGACGTGGTACTTCGGGTGACCGGCCAGCGAGTACGCGAGCGTGGACTTGCCGGAGCCGTTCGGCCCCATGATCGCGTGGGTCTCACCGCTGTTCACGGTGAGGTCGACGCCACGGAGGATGGGCTTGGGCCCTTCCTTGGTCTCGACGCTGACGTGCAGGTCGGAGATCTGCAGGGTGGACATGGTTCTCCTCGTTCTCAGAGCGGGGCGTCGACGTCGACGAGCACCTGCTCGCCCTCGACGGTCAGGGGGTAGACGGGGACGGGCCGGACGGCCGGCGGGGACAGCGGCTTGCCGGTGCGCAGGTCGAAGCGTGAGCCGTGCAGCCAGCACTCGATCGTGGCGCCCTCGACCTCGCCGTCGGACAGCGAGACCTGGCCGTGCGAGCAGATGTCGCTGATGGCGTGCAGCTCGCCGTCCTCGTCACGGACGACGGCCACCTCGACCGTGCCGTCGGCGCCCTCGAGCTCCACCCGCAGGGTGCCGGCGACGGGCACGTCCGAGGCCAGGCAGACGCGCTGAGCGCTCATGCCTGCTCCGCCTCGGCGGCCGCCTCGAGGACGACCGCACCGGACGCCGCCAGCTCGCGCTCGATCGAGGCGAGCAGGCGGTCCTCGATCTCGGGGACGCCGATCTGGTGCAGCACCTCCGCGAAGAAGCCGAGCACGACCAGACGTCGCGCATCGACCTCGTGGATGCCGCGCGAGCGCAGGTAGAACAGCTGCTCGTCGTCGAACCGACCGGTCGCGCTGGCGTGGCCCGCACCCTCGATCAGACCGGTCTCGATCTCGAGGTTGGGTACCGAGTCGGCACGCGCGCCGTCCGTGAGCACCAGGTTGCGGTTGAGCTCGTACGTGTCGGTGCCCTCTGCCTGCGCCTGGATCAGCACGTCGCCGACCCACACGGCGTGCGCGCCCTCGCCCTGCAGGGCGCCCTTGTAGGTCACGCGCGAGCGGCACGACGGCACCGCGTGGTCGATGAACAGCCGGTGCTCCTGGTGCTGGCCGGCGTCGGCGAAGTACAGGCCGAGCGCCGTGACGTCACCGCCCTCGCCGACGAACTCCGCGTCGGGGGTGATCCGGACGACGTCCCCGCCGAGCGTGACGACGATGTGCCGCACGGTCGCGTCGCGACCGATGCGCAGCCGGTGGGCGGCGTCGTGCACCGAGCCCGGCGCCCAGTCCTGCAGCGACACGACGGTGAGGTGCGCACCCTCGTCGGCGACGATCTCGACGGTCTCCGCGAGCGCTGCCTGACCGACGTGGTCGATCACCACGGTGCCCTGGGACATCGGCTCGGCGTGCACCAGCAGGTGCGCCGCCGTCGGGTCCGTGGACGAGCCCTCGAGCACCACCGAGGTGACCTGGGACGCCACGGCCTCCCGCGGCAGCGTCACCACCGTCGAGCGGGGGAAGGACGCCCACGAGGCGGCCGCGATCCGGTCGCCGGGGCGGCCTGCGCGGCCCAGCCGCTCGTCGTCACGCTCGACGATCTCGACCCGCACCTCGGGGCTCTCCACCACGGTGGTGAGCACGCCGTGGCCGGTCAGCACCCCGCCGTCGGCCGCGACGAGGGGGGCCAGGCGGTCCATCGGCGAGAACCGCCACTCCTCCTCGCGGCCGGTCGGCACGGGGAAGTCGGCGACGTCGAAGCTGGTGCGCCGGGCGGCGCGGCTCGTCTCGGGGACGGTCGCCACACCGTGGCTGTGCGCCTGGTCGGCGACCGCCCGCGAGTGGTCGGTCGACAGCCCGGCGGGCTCGTTCGTCGTGGTCGTCATCAGCCGACGGCACCTTCCATCTGGAGCTCGATGAGGCGGTTGAGCTCGAGCGCGTACTCCATGGGCAGCTCACGGGCGATGGGCTCGACGAACCCGCGCACGATGGTCGCCACGGCCTCCTGCTCGGGCAGGCCTCGGGACATCAGGTAGAACAGCTGGTCCTCGCTGACGCGGGAGACCGTCGCCTCGTGGCCCATCGTCACGTCGTCCTCGCGGACGTCGACGTACGGGTAGGTGTCCGACCGCGAGATCTGGTCCACCAGCAGCGCGTCGCACAGCACCGAGGACCGGGAGGCCTCGGCCCCCTCGAGGATCTGCACCAGGCCGCGGTACGAGCAGCGGCCACCGCCGCGTGCCACCGACTTGCTGATGATGTGGCTGGACGTGTTCGGCGCGGCGTGCACCATCTTCGAGCCGGTGTCCTGGTGCTGGCCCTCGCCGGCGAATGCGATCGACAGCGTCTCGCCGCTGGCGTGCTCGCCCATCAGGTAGACCGCCGGGTACTTCATGGTGACCTTGGAGCCGATGTTGCCGTCGACCCACTCCATCGTGCCGCCCTCGGCGACCGTCGCCCGCTTGGTGACCAGGTTGTACACGTTGGTCGACCAGTTCTGGATGGTCGTGTACCGCACGCGGGCGTTCTTCTTCACGATGATCTCGACCACCGCGGAGTGCAGCGAGTCGCTCTGGTAGATCGGCGCCGTGCAGCCCTCGACGTAGTGCACGTACGAGCCCTCGTCCGCGATGATCAGCGTCCGCTCGAACTGGCCCATGTTCTCGGTGTTGATCCGGAAGTAGGCCTGCAGCGGGATGTCGACGTGCACGCCCGGCGGCACGTAGACGAACGAGCCTCCCGACCACACCGACGTGTTCAGCGACGCGAACTTGTTGTCCCCCGGCGGGATCACCGAGCCGAAGTACTGCTCGAAGATCTCGGGGTACTCCTTGAGGCCGGTGTCGGTGTCGAGGAAGACGACACCCTGCTTCTCCAGCTCCTCCTGGATCTGGTGGTACACCACCTCGGACTCGTACTGCGCGGCGACGCCGGCGACCAGGCGCTGCTTCTCCGCCTCCGGGATGCCGAGCCGGTCGTACGTGTTCTTGATGTCCTCGGGCAGGTCCTCCCAGCTGGCGGCCTGCTTCTCCGTCGACCGGACGAAGTACTTGATGTTGTCGAAGTGGATGCCGGAGAGGTCGGCGCCCCAGGCGGGCATCGGCTTCTTGTCGAACAGGCGCAGGGCCTTCAGCCGCGTCTTGAGCATCCACTCCGGCTCGTTCTTCAGCCGGGAGATGTCGCGGACCACGTCCTCCGACAGGCCGCGGCGCGCGCTCGCGCCGGCCACGTCCTTGTCGTGCCAGCCGTAGCCGTAGGTGCCGATCGAGGCGATGGCCTCGTCCTGCGTCAGCTGGGTCGAAGGCGTGGTGATCGGCTCCGTGGGTGCGCTCATGCTGTCGGTCCTTCCGTCGCGATCACGGGGGTGGTCGGTGCTGCTGGGACCCGGCGGGTGCCGGTGGGGATGCTGGTGGTGCAGACGTGGCCGCCGGAGGTGAGGGTGGCCAGACGCTGGACGTGCACGCCCAGCAGGTGGCCGAACGCGCGGGTCTCCGCCTCGCACAGCTGGGGGAACTGGGCCGCGACGTCCTGCACGGGGCAGTGGCCCTGGCACAGCTGCACGGCCTCCGTCCCGGGCACCGGTCGTGCCGACGCCGCGTAGCCATGGTCGTCCAGGGCGCGCGCGAGCGCCTCCGCACGGGCCGCGACGTCGGTCCCCGCGGCATCCACGGCGGGGGCGATCTGCCGTTCGAGGTCGCCCACCCGCTCGGCCGCGAACTGCTCGACCGCCTGCGCCCCCGCCGCGCTGGCCAGGAACGCGAGCGCCTCGGCGGCGATCTCGGCGTACCGGTGCTCCAGGTCGTGCTGACCGCGAGAGGCGACGACGAATCGGCGGGCCGGGCGACCGCGCCGTGCCGGGGCGGTCCCCGCCGCGGTGTGCGGGGCGATCTGCCCGCGCTGCTCGAGCGCCGTGAGGTGGCGACGCACCCCAGCTGCAGTGAGGTCGAGGGACGCCGCGAGCTCCGCGGCGCTGATCGGGCCGTCCGTCGCGATCAGCTCGAGTACCCGCTGACGGGTCCGGGTCTCCAGGTCGTCCACGGCGCGGCTGGGCGCACCGTCGACGGGCGCAGCGACGGGCAGCAGGCTGCTCATGCGCACACCTCCAGGGGAGACTCGCACCGCTCCGGCGCGCACGGCGCCGGGCGGGACGTCCGGAGCGGCGGGTTCGTCGCTCCCGATATCGGCAACATCGTTGTTGCCAAAATACATCCCGGCAAGCAAGGCTCACCTTCCTCGTCCGCGATGCGACCGCCCAGCGGCCGACCGCGCGCACGACCGCGCAGGTCAGGCGCCCTTGGCGTCGCCGTACGACGCAGCGACGCCGACGGAGAGCGGGAACTCGACCGGGAAGTCGCCGAACAGCAGCCGCCCGGCGGCCACCGCGGCCGCGCGGACCTCCTCGAGCACCGCGGGCGCCAGGGCCGTAGGCGTGTGGACCACCAGCTCGTCGTGCAGGAAGTAGACGAGGTGCGGACGCGCGGCGAACGGCTCCGCCGCGCGGCCGACCACAGCCGTCTGGCCCATCGCCCACAACCTGCGTCGGGTCTCGGCGATCCACGCCAGCGCCCACTCCGCTGCCGTGCCCTGCACGACGAAGTTCCTGGTGAACCGGCCCCAGCCCCGGCTCACCGCGCGCGCCCGGGACTCCTCCCCCGCACCGGCTTCGTCGGACAGCGCCTCGACCTGGGACCGGGCCCAGGCCTCCCCGGGGCGCGGCGAGCCGCGCCCCAGCAGGGTGGTGACCACCTCCCCGCGCTCGCCCGCGCGAGCGGCCGCCTCGACGTACGCCAGGGCGTCCGGGTACGCCCGGGCGATCCGCGGCAGCACCGCCGCGCTCGCGCCCGTGGTGCCGCCGTAGAGCGCGCCCAGCATGCCGACCTTCGCCAGCGCCCGCTCCGGCACCACCCCGGCCGCCACCATGGCGGCGTAGAGGTCGTGGCCCCGGCCGGCTGCGGCGAGCTGCTCGTCGTGCGCCAGCCCGGCCAGCACCCGCGGCTCCAGCTGCGCCGCATCAGCGACCACCAGGCTCCACCCCTCGTCGGCACGCACGGCTCCCCGCAGGTGACGCGGCAGCTGCAGCGCACCGCCGCCGCTGCTCCCCCACCGGCCGGTGACCACCCCTCCGACCACGTACTCGGGGCGGAACCGACCGTCGTGCACCCAGCTGTCCAGCCACGCCCAGCCGTTGGCGGTGTGCAGGCGCGACAGCCGCTTGTACTCCACCAGCGGTGCGACAGCCGCGTGGTCAAGGCCCTCGAGCTCCCACTTCCGGGTGGAGGTCACGGGCAGCCCGACGCGGCGCAGCGCACGGAGCAGGTCCGGCTGCGAGTCGGGGTTCAGCGCCGGTGCGTCCAGCTCCGACCGCAGCTGCTGCGCGAGCTGCTCGAGACGACGGGGACGCTCGCCGGCACGCGGACGTGGCCCCAGGAGCGAGCGGAGCACCTCGTCGTGCACCCCCGGGTCCCACGGCACACCGGCATGGCGCATCTCCGCCGCGGCCAGCGCACCGGCCGACTCGGCAGCCAGCAGCAGCCGCAACCGTGCCGGTGGGGCGGCGGACCCCACGGCGTCGTCCTGCGCGGTGAGCTCGGCCAGGCAGGTCTCCTCGTCGATCGGCCGCTCGGCCCGGCCCTCCTCGAAGAGCGTCCCGGTGGAAGGCTCGGGCTCGGCCGGAGCCGGCGCGTCGAACGGGCCGGCGGCGGCGGTCGCCAGCGGCGAGGTCGCGGCTGCCGGTGCGAGCCGCAGGACGCGATGTGCGAGCCGCAGGTCCAGGCAGCGTTCGACCCGCACCCCGTCGGCCAGCAGCCCGGGGTACAGGGCCGACGTGTCGCTCCACACCCAGCGCGGCGCCGACTCGCGGCCGACGAGGCCGTGCGGCACCTGCTCGTCCACCCGGCGCACGCGTGCGGTCGTCCCGTCGGAGCGCCGGGTGACCAGGAGCAGCACGCGACCACCCTGCCGCACACCACCCACGCGGCGCGCGGTCCGCCACCGCCCGTGGCGGAGGCCTCAGGGCGCCGGGATAGAGTCGCGCCCGTGCCGCTCTCCCCAGCCGTCGAGGTGACGGGGCTGCTCAAGCGCTACGGCACGGACGTCGCCGTCGAGGGGCTCGACCTGGTCGCGGAGTCCGGACAGGTCACCGCGGTGCTCGGCCCCAACGGCGCCGGCAAGACCACGACCGTCGAGATCTGCGAGGGTCTGCGGCATCGCGACGGCGGCGACGTGCGGGTGCTGGGGCTCGACCCCGCGCACGACGCCACGGCCCTACGGCCGCTGGTCGGCGTGATGCTCCAGGACGGGGGCCTGCCGAACACGCAGCGCGCGGGCGACGTCCTGGAGCACGTCGCGCGCATGTACGCCGACCCGGTCGACACCGGCGAGCTCACGGAACGCCTCGGGCTGCGCACGTTCGCGCGCACCTCCGTGCGACGGCTGTCCGGCGGAGAGAGGCAGCGGCTCGCGCTGGCGGTGGCGCTCGTCGGACGTCCCCGCCTGGTCTTCCTCGACGAGCCGAGCGCGGGGCTGGACCCCCAGGCGCGCCGCGCCGTGTGGGACCTCGTCGGCGAGCTGTCCGCCGACGGGGTGTCCGTGGTGCTCACCACGCACTTCATGGCCGAGGCGGAGGCCCTCGCCGACCACGTCGTGATCGTCGACCACGGCCGTGCGATCGCCTCCGGCACGGTCGCCGACCTCGTCGCCTCGGGGGGCACCACCACGCTGCGCGTCGAGGCCGCTCAGCCCCTCGACCCGGCGGTGCTGGCCGCGGCGCTGGGATCGGCGTTCACGGTCGAGGCCGCCGGCCGCACGGCCTGCAGCGTCGCCGGACCTGTCGACCCCAGGTCGGTCGCCACCGTCACCGCGACGCTCGCCGATGCGGACGTGCAGGTCACCCGCCTGGAGCTCGGCCGCCGCACGCTCGAGGACGTCTTCCTCGACCTGACCGGGCGGAGCCTGCGATGACCACCGCCGCCCCCGCCTCCCGGCGGATCGCCGCGCAGAGCGCCTTCGAGCTGCGCGCGGTGCTCCGCAACGGCGAGCAGGTGATGGTGACGGTCCTGCTGCCGCTGATCCTGCTGGGCGGCCTCGCCCGGGCCACCTTCGTCGCGCTGGACACCGGCGGCGCGACCCGCATCGACCTGGTCGCACCGGGCGTGCTCGCGTTCGCGCTGATGAGCTCGGCCTTCACCTCACCGGCGATCACCACGGCGTTCGACCGGCGCAACGGGGTGCTGCGCCTGATGGCGACCACGCCGCTCGGCCCCACCGGGCTGCTCGTCGGCAAGCTCGCTGCGGTGCTGGCCGTCCAGGTGATGCAGGTCGTGGTGATCGGCGGTGCGGCCGTCGCGCTCGGCTGGCGGCCCGACCCGGGTGGCATCCTGCCGGCGGTCGTCGCGTGGCTGCTCGGCACGACGGCCTGGGGCGCCGCGGCCCTGCTCGCCGCGGGGCGGGTCCGCGCCGAGGCGGTGATCGCGCTGGCGAACCTCGTGCTGGTGATCCTGGCCTTCGGCGGGGTGGTGCTGCCCGCGAGCGTGCTGCCCGCCGGGCTCGCCCACGTCGTCGGGTGGCTCCCGTCGGGCGCGCTCGGCGAGGGGCTGCGCGCCGCGCTGCTGCACGGCACCTGGGCCGCGGGGCCGCTGGTGGTCCTCGCCGTGTGGGCGGCCGCGCTGTCCGCGGCGGCCGCCCGCTGGTTCCGCTGGTCGTAGCCCGCCGGGACCGGTTCCCGCGGCGATCTACCCTGGTGACCGTGACCAGCGCAGCGGCCTCCGCACCTCCCGTCCGCGACCGCCTCGACGTCTGGCGCTGGCGCGCGGTGGTGGCCAACCTCGTCGCGCAGGTGCTGATCATCGTCACCGGCGGTCTGGTGCGCCTGACGGCCTCCGGCCTCGGCTGCTCGTCGTGGCCCAGCTGCGAGCCGGGGCACTTCACGCCGACCGTGCACGACGCGACCAGCTACCACCCGTTCATCGAGTTCGGCAACCGCACCATCACCGGCGTCCTCGTCGTCGTCTCGCTCGCGGTCGCGCTCCTCGTCGGCCTCGACCGTCGTCGCTCGGCGTCCTACCGGACGATGGCGTGGGTGCCGCTCGTCGGCGTCGTCGTCCAGGCCGTCGTCGGGGGGATGGCGGTCCTGTACCAGCTGCCGCCGGCCGTCGTCAGCGGCCACATGCTCCTGTCGATGGTGCTCGTCGCCGTGTCGACGTGGCTGGTGGTCCGATCGCGGGAGAGCGACGCACCGTCGGTGCCCGTGGTCGACGGGGTCACGCGCCGGCTGGTCGCCGGGCTCGGTGCCGCGGCCGTCGCGGTCGTCGCCCTCGGCGTCGTGGTGACGGGGGCCGGCCCCCACTCGGGCGACGACCGGGTCGGCTACCGGTTCGCCGTCGACCCGTTCCAGATGGCGCGCGTGCACTCGCTGACCGTCTGGCTCTTCGTCGCGCTGCTCGTCGCCGTCCTGCTGCGGCTGCGTCGTACCGGACCGCCCACCGCCCGACGAGCCGCCTGGCTGCTCCTCGCCGTCACCGCGGCGCAGGCGCTCATCGGGTACGTCCAGCTGTTCACCGGGCTGCCCATCGCACTGGTCGACCTGCACATGCTGGGCGCTGCAGCGCTCGTCGTCGCGGTCGTCCTGCTGGCCGGCACGCTCCGCACGCGCGGTCCGGTACCTGCTCTCCCGGCACCGGGTCCGCAGCCCGCGGCAGCGGCCCGCGCGGCCTGAACGGCCGACGGCGGCACGCCGCCCCGCCCTCGCGAGGCCGCGACGACGGTGGTCGCGCTACGCCGTGACTGCCTCGAGCGTGGACCACCCGGCAGAGCGAGCGGCCGCCGCCGCGAGAATGCCCACCACGGCCGTCGGGTTGTGCAGCCGTCCACCCAGCACCGAGGCGACGGCCTCGTCGAGCGGCAGCCAGGAGGCGACCATGGTCGCCTCCTCGTCGATGCGCTCGTGGCGCTCGCCGTGCGGCACCGGTGAGAGGTCCCGCGCGAGGTAGACCGTGATCGACTCGTCCGAGCTGCCCGGTGAGGTGAAGAAGTCGACCAGCCGCCACCACGAGCCCGCCCGCAGGTCGGCCTCCTCGGCGAGCTCGCGCGCTGCCGCCGCGACGGGGTCCTCCCCCTCGACGTCCAGGAGCCCGGCCGGCGGCTCCCACAGCTCCCGACGGACCGGGTGCCGGTACTGGGACAGCAGCAGCACCCGGTCGTCGTCGTCCAGCGCGATCACACCGACCGCACCGGGGTGCGCCGTGTACTCGCGCAGCACCGGCTCGCCACCCAGGTCGACGTGGTCGGCGACCACGTCGAACACCTTCCCGTCGTGCAGCACGCGGTGCTGCACGACCGGACGGCTCGCGACCGTGTCGGTCGGTCCCGGGGTGGCGGGCCGGGTCGTCATGCGGAGCGCCGCGCCAGCGCCGCCCCGACCAGCCCTGCGAACAGCGGGTGCGCCCGGGTCGGACGCGACTTGAACTCCGGGTGCGCCTGCGTCGCGACGAAGTAGGGGTGCTCCTCGCGCGGGAGCTCCACGAACTCCACCAGCGACGTGTCCGGGGAGACGCCGGAGATGACCAGACCGGCCTCCTCGAGCTTGTCCCGGTAGGCGTTGTTAACCTCGTACCGGTGGCGGTGCCGCTCGGACACCTTGTCGGCGCCGTAGAGCTCCGCGACCAGCGAGCCCGGGGTCAGCACGGCCTCGTAGGCGCCGAGCCGCATGGTGCCACCCAGGTCGCCCTCGCCGCCGACGATCGCCAGCTGCTCCGCCATCGTCGCGATCACGGCGTGCGGCGTGTCCGGGTCGAACTCCGAGGACGAGGCCCCGTCCAGCCCCAGCACGTTGCGGGAGTACTCGATCACCATGCACTGCAGGCCGAGGCACAGGCCCAGCGTCGGGACCTTGTTCTCGCGGGCCCAGCGCAGCGCGCCGACCTTGCCCTCGATGCCGCGAACCCCGAAACCGCCGGGGATCACCACACCGTCCACGCCCTCGAGCGCGGCTGCCGCACCGTCCAGCGTCTGGCAGTCGTCCGAGGTGACCCAGCGGATCTTCACCCGGGCGTCGTGGTGGAAGCCACCGGCGCGCAGCGCCTCCGTGACGGACAGGTAGGCGTCCGGCAGGTCGATGTACTTGCCGACGAGCGCGATCTCGACCTGGTGCGCCGGGCGGTGCACGCGCTGGAGCAGCGCGTCCCAGCCGCTCCAGTCGACGTCCCGGAAGGGCAGCGCGAGCCGCTGCACCACGTACGCGTCGAGGCCCTCCGAGTGCAGCACGCGCGGGATCTCGTAGATGCTCGGGGCGTCGGCGGCCGTCACCACGCCCTCGACGTCGACGTCGCACATCAGCGCGATCTTGCGCTTCGTGGACTCCGGCACCTCCCGGTCGGCGCGCAGCACGATGGCGTCCGGCTGGATGCCGATGCTCCGCAGTGCGGCGACCGAGTGCTGGGTCGGCTTGGTCTTCAGCTCCCCCGAGGGGCCGATGTACGGCACCAGCGACACGTGCAGGAAGAAGACGTTGGCGCGGCCGACGTCGTGCCGCACCTGACGGGCCGCCTCGAGGAACGGCAGCGACTCGATGTCGCCGACGGTGCCACCGATCTCGGTGATGATCACGTCGACGTCGTCACCGGCCTGCGCGCGCATCCGCGCCTTGATCTCGTCCGTGATGTGCGGGATCACCTGCACGGTGTCGCCCAGGTACTCCCCGCGCCGCTCGCGGGCGATCACCGACGAGTAGATCTGGCCGGTGGTCACGTTGGCCGAGCCGACCAGGTTCACGTCGAGGAACCGCTCGTAGTGGCCGACGTCGAGGTCCGTCTCCGCACCGTCGTCCGTGACGAACACCTCACCGTGCTGGAACGGGTTCATGGTGCCCGGGTCCACGTTGAGGTAGGGGTCGAGCTTCTGCATGGTGACCCGCAGACCGCGCGAGCGCAGGAGGCGCCCGAGGCTGCTGGCCGTCAGGCCCTTGCCCAGAGAAGAGGCGACGCCTCCGGTGACGAAGATGTGCCGGGTCAGAGAATCCGACCGCCCGGAGAGTCGGTGCGCGCGATCCATCACGGGCTTCCACCCTACCGGACGGCCCGACCTCCCCGGGGCCGCGGCGCGCCCCCGCGGCGCCGCCGGGCCGTCCCGAGGCGCCCGACCGGTCCGACCGCCGAGCGCTCCCGTGCCCCGTCGCGGCGCCCGCCGGCCCGGGGCCGCACGACTGCCGTCGGTCAGCTCCGGGCCGGTTCGTGCTCCGCTCGCAGCATGCCGTGCACGGTCTCGCGGTCCAGGCCCAGCACCGCCCCGACCACCACGAGCAGCGCGACGAGCCCGGCGCCGGCCGCCGCCCCGAGCGCGGTCCACGCGCCCGTGCCGGCGACGCGCGACACCGCGTCCGCCACCCACCGGCCCGCGACGGCTGCCACCGCGCCGGAACCGCCCAGGACGAGCAGCGTGCGGGTCAGTCCGTCCAGCGCCGCCGGACCCGCCGCGCGTCGCAGCGCCACGAGTGTCGCGCCGCCCCCGGCCGTCATCCCGGCCGTCGTGGCGAGGCCGAGCGCGGTCAGCACGGCGGCACGGTCGGGTCCGTGCGACGTCAGCGCGACGGCGGCCACCACCGCGACGACCGCCACCGTGCCCCAGCCGACGGCGGCGCTCACGACGGCCGAACGCGCCCGCTCGAGGGCGTACAGCGTCCGGGACACGTGGAACATCGCCGCGAAACCGACCACCCCGGGCAGCATCCAGGTGAGCAGGGCCGTCATGTCGGGCTGCACGGAAGGACTGTGCGACAGCGCCGCGAACACCCGCGCCACCGCCGGTGCGGCCGCCAGCAGCGCTGCGGCTCCGGCGGCCGCGGCGGCCAGCACGGCGCGGGTGGTGAGCGCGGACAGCCGGGCGAACCCGTCCTGGTCCGCCGCGGCGACCCGGGCCGCGACCCGCGGGAAGGTCGACGTCGCCAGGGGCACGACGAGGATCGCGTAGGGCAGCAGGTACACCTGCTGCCCGTAGACGAACGTCGTGTACGAGCCGCTCGTGCCGCGGGTCACCGCGAGCTGCAGCACCACCAGCACCGAGAGCTGCTGCGCGGCGACGGCCCCGACACCCGCGAACGCGAGCGCCCTGAACCGCCGAGCCACCCCCGGGGGGAACCGCAGCGTCGGGCGGACCGCGACCCCGAGCCGACGTACCGGGACGAGCATCGGGAAGCACATGGACGCCACGCCCGCCGTGGTCCCCCAGGCCAGCACCTGCAGGGCGACGCCGGGGACCGCGGCCGGGTCGTCCCGCTGGCCGTGCGCCAGCAACCCGTACCCGAGGAAGGTCGCGACGACCACCAGGGACGACATCACGGGCGCGAAGGCCGGCCAGAAGAACCGCCGGTGCGCCTGCAGCACCGCGTACAGCAGCACCGTCAACCCGTACATCGGCACCTGCACCGCGAAGACGACGACGAAGAAGCGCAGGACCTCGACCGCCCCCGCACCCCGGTCGCCCGCGACGAGGCGGGCCACCGGACCGGACACGGCCGCCAGCAGCAGCCCGAGCGGGGCGAGGACCAGCAGGGTCCAGCCGAGCGCGGCGCCGACGATCCGGTCCACCTCCGCCGCGTCGCGGCGCAGCACCGGTGCCGCCAGCAGCGGCACGAGCGCACCGGCGAGGGCTCCGCCGGCCGCCACCTCGAACAGCACGTTCGGCAGCACGTTGGCGGAGTTGTAGGCGTCGGCCACCCCACCCATCCCGACGGTGCCCGCGCCGACCAGGTAGCGGACGAAGCCCAGCACGCGGGACAGCGCGGTGACGACGGCGATCATCGCCGCGGCGCCCGCCAGCCCGCCGAGCAGCCGGCGGCGCGCGGGACTCACCCCCGGCCCGGCCGACGACGCCGGCCCCAGGCGTCGACGGCCGCGAGCGCCGGCGTCCGCTCGATCACGGCAGTGAAGCTGACCCGTTCGCTCACCACCGTGAGGGCACCGACGGTCACCAGCCACGCGATGCGGACGGCCCGCGGGCCGCTCTGCGCGATGGCCGTGCCGAGGGCCGCCCCGAGCGCGTTCGCGCCGCAGTCCCCGAGCATGTCGGTCTCGGCCAGATCCTGCTCGGAGGCCGCCACCGCGGCGCCGAGCACCGCGCTCGCCGGCACCGCACCGGGCCCGGCCGCCAGCGCCACCGGTCCGGCGACGGCCGCGGCGGCCTTCAGCGCCCGACCCGGACGCAGGTCGAGCAGGTTCACCAGGTTCGCCGTCCCGGCGATGATCGCAGCGTCCACCAGCACGTCGGCGGTGCGCCGTCCGCGCGGGCCCACGCGGGGCAGCAGCGCCGCCGCCAGCACTGCCGAGGCGCCGATCCCCAGCACCTTCAGCCCGCCCGTGGTCAGCCGGCCCCGCGCCAGTGCACCCAGGTGCCCACGCAGTCCCTTGGTCGGCTCCGCACCGCCTTCACCCAGGTCGTCGAGCAGTCCGAAGCCGCCGGCGCCCAGCACGGCCACCGCCGCGGCGAGCCCTCCCTGAGCGGTCGTCGCACCGCTCAGCGCCCCAGTGAGCACACCGACGGTCACGGCCGGTCCCTCAAGCAGGCTGACCGGCTCGCCGGCATGGTTCCGGCGCGTCCACCGGGCCGGGCCGCCGGGGGGCTGCCAGTCCAGCGCGCCGCGGACCACCGAGGTGGTCGCGGCCGCCGCGAGACCGGTGAGGGCGCGGCGCAGCAGCCCGACGCTCACCCGGCGGTCCGGGTGCCGGCGGTCGTCGGCACCGCCGTGCGCGCCGGCATCGGGGACAGACCGCTGCCGAAGCCGTAGTGGCCGTTGGTCCCCGCGATGCGCGCCGCGAGGGCGAGCGGCACGGTGACCTGGCCTGTGATCGTGTCCGCGCCGGACACCGTGGTCACCGCACCGTTGAGCGACTTGTCGGCCAGCACGGCCGACACCAGCGAACCCGCCGCGACCGACCCGTCCACCAGCACGGCGCCGTGCGAGAACGACTGTGCGGCGCCGACCACCGCGAGCGCCGAGCTGGTCGCGTCCTGCGCCGGGGTCGGTGCCGGGGTCGCCGCGCTCGTCGTCGCGACCGGGACGGCCAGCACCACGACGGCGTCGGCCGGCGCCGTGACGGGGTTGGCGAGCGTGATCAGCGGCGTCTGCCCCGAGGACAGCAGCTGCAGCAGCACCGTCGAGTCCTGCGTCAGGGTGTCGGGCTTGCCGGACTCGGCCCGGACCAGGCCCTGCACCAGCGCCTGCGCCAGCTGGGCCTGCACACCCGCCCCCTGGTCGGGTGCCGGGTTCAGGTAGCCAAGGAGGTAGCCGACCAGCCCCTGCCGGAAGCTGCGCTGGTCGGTCGACGACCACGCGTCGGTCAGGGTCACGTGGGCGCTGATCGTCGCCCCCGCCTGCGTGAGCCTGGCGTCGACGGCGGTGCGCTCGTCCTGCGGCACGGCACCGAGCGCCACGACAGCGACGCGCCGGTCCTTCAGGGTCCCCTGCACCAGCTGGCCGCTCACCGCGTCCAGGTAGGCATCGCTGTTCTTCAGCTGTCCCGCCGTGTCGTCGAGCTGGCTGCGCAGCTGCGCCTTCTCCGTGCGGAGCTGCTGCACCTGGCCCGTGAGGGTGTCGCCCAGCGTCTGCTTCAACGGGCCGGCACCGAGGGCGATGCCCACGGCGAGCGCGAGGAAGACGGAGATCAGGGAGACGAGGTGGTACCGGAAGTCGATCACTGGACGCGCTCTCGGTCGAGGTCGGGACGGGCAGGCGGGTCGGACGTCACGGCAGGCCCCCGAACAAGCCGCGCACCCACGAGACGACGTCGTCCAGACGAGCGCCGAGCAGCCCGTACAGCGCCTGACCGCCGGCGGTCGACGCGAGCGCGACGCCCAACGCGAACAGGCCTGCGGCGATCAGCAGCACCAGTTGGAGGTTGGAGATGCCGTGCCGGTACAGCTGCGACACCCCCTTGGCGTCCACCAGCTTGCCGCCCACCCGGAGGCGGGTCAGGAACGTGCTGGCCATGCCGGAACGGCCCTTGTCGAGGAACTCCACCAACGTCGCGTGCGTGCCGAGCGCCACGATCAGCTCCGCGCCCTTGTCGTCCGCGAGCAGCATCGCCACGTCTTCGCTGGTCCCCGTCGCCGGGAACACCACGTACGGGATGCCGAGCGCCTCGACCCGCGCGAGGCCGGGCGCCCGCCCGTCGCGATAGGCGTGCACCACCACCTCGGCACCGCACCGCAGGGCGCGGTCGGAGACGGAGTCCATGTCGCCGACGATGAGGTCGGGCCGCGCACCGGCCTCGAGGATCGCGTCCGCCCCGCCGTCCACCCCGATCAGCACGGGGTGGAACTCCCGGATGTACGGGCGGAGCGCGACCAGGTCCTCCTTGTAGTGGTAACCCCGCACCACGACGAGCACCTGACGACCCTCGATGGGCGTGCGGACGTCGGGCACGCCGACGCCGTCGAGCAGCAGCTCCCGCTCCCGCCGCAGGTAGTCCATCGTGTTGGCGGCGAACGACTCGAGCTGCACCGAGAGGCCCGCACGCGCCGCCTCCATCGAGGCAGCGACGGACTCCACCGTCTGCAGGTCCCCCTCGGCGATCAGGCGGTCCTGGTCGAACACCGCGCCGTCCGCGACCCGGATCACCCGTCCGTCGGACACCGACATGACGTCCGGGCCGAGGTCGTCGACCAGCGGGACCCCCGCCGCCACCAGGATCTCGGGGCCCAGGTTCGGGTACCGGCCGGACGTCGAGCGAGCGGCGTTGAGCACCGCGGCGGGACGGCAGGCGACCAGGGCTTCCGCTGCGACGCGGTCGAGGTCGAGGTGGTCGATGACCGCGACGTCACCGGGCCGTAGACGTTTGGTCAGGGCCTTCGTGCGGCGGTCGACCCGGGCAGGGCCCACGACCTCGTCGGCGCCGGCCGTCTGACCGTGCCTGCGCAGGGAGAGTTTCATCGCGGTTCATCGTCCCACGCCCGACTGCTCCAGGAGCTCCGCCGCGTGTGCGCGAGCCGCCTCGGAGTCCTCCTGACCAGCCAGCATGCGTGCCAGCTCACGGACCCGGTCCTCGCCCGCGACCGATCGGACGTCCGACTCGGTGACCACGTCGTGCCCACCCGCCGTGGACTTCGTCACGACGAGATGCGTGTCCGCGAACGCGGCGACCTGCGCCAGGTGGGTGACGACGAGCACCTGCGCCGACCGGGCGAGCTGCGCCAGGCGTCGCCCGACCTCGACCGCGGCCTTGCCGCCCACGCCGGCGTCCACCTCGTCGAACACGAAGGTGCCCGGGGTCTGCGCCCGAGTGCCGCCCGCCGTCGCCAACGACACCTCGATCGCGAGCATCACCCGCGACAGCTCGCCACCGGACGCCCCCTTGCCGAGCGGCCGCGCCGGCGCGCCGGCGTGCGGCACCAGCAGCAGCTCCACCCGGTCCGCCCCGTGCACCGAGGGCTCGTCCGCGTCCTCGACCGCCACCTCGAGGCGCGCGCCCGCCATGGCGAGACCCGCGAGCTCGGCCGTGACGCTCTCTGCCAGCCTGGTCGCGGCCGCGCGCCGGGCCACGCCGATCTCGGCGGCCAGCGCCTGGACCTCGGCGTCGAGCTCGGCGCGGCGGGTCCGCAGCGCCTCGATCCGGCCGCCGTCGTCCTCGAGCTCCAGCAGCCGCAGGCCCGCCTGCTGGGCCCAGGCCAGCACACCGGCGACATCGCCGCCGTGGCTCCGGGTCAGGGTGGCCAGCTCGGCACGCCGGGACTGCACGGCCTCGAGGCGTGCCGGGTCCGCCTGCAGGTCCTGCAGGTACCCGGCGAGGTCCGTCGCGACGTCCGCCAGCAGGTATCCCGCCTCGGCCACGCGCGTCGCCAGGGCGGCCAAGGTCGGGTCGTGCGCGCCCGCCTGGTCCAGCAGGCGCCGCGCGGCGTCCACGAGGAGCGTCGCTGCGGGGGCCTCACCGGCCTCGTCCTCACCCGCGAGCGCGCCGTGCGCCTCGCTCGCGGCAGACCGCAGGTCCTCGGCGTGAGTCAGGCGCTCCGCCTCGTCGGCGAGCGCGACGTCCTCCTCGGGCTGGGGGTCGATCCGCTCCACCTCGACGAGTCCGAGGCGCAGGAGCTCCGCCTCGCGCGAGCGGTCCTGCGCCCGCTCCACGAGCTCGGTCAGCTCGGCGTCCACCTGGGCGCGGGTGGTCCATGCCGCTCGGTAGGCCGCCAGACGATCCCGGTGCTCCGGTCCGACGAACTCGTCGAGCGCCTCGCGCTGGGCCGCCGGGGTCCGCAGGCGCAGCTGGTCGGCCTGCCCGTGCACCGTCACCAACGCGTCCGCGATCTCCGCCAGGACCCCCTGGGGGACGGACCGACCGCCGAGGTGGGCGCGGGACCGACCCACGCTGTCCGGTCCGGCGGCCGTCACGGTCCGGAGCAGAACCAGCGAGCCGTCGTCGTCCAGCTCCGCGCCCGCGTCGGTGACGCGCGCGATCGCGTCCGGGTGGCCGTCGAGGTGCACCCGTCCCTCGACGGCGGCCGCCGGTGCGCCCACGCGCACGGTCGCAGGGTCCGCCTTGCCCCCCAGCAGCAGCGAGAGCGCGGTCAGCACCATCGTCTTGCCGGCCCCGGTCTCGCCGGTCAGCACCGTCAGGCCCGGTCCCAATGCCATCTGAGCCTGGCCGATCACGCCCAGGTCGCTGATCCGGATCTCCTCGATCACGGCACGTCCTCCGCGGGCGTCTCCGCCTGCTGCTCAGGGCGAGCCGGCCGGGCGACCGTCTCGGCTGCCGCGACAGCTCGACCCCTGCGTGGTCGGACGACCGCCGAGTGCCCGCGCCACCCCTGGACCGACAACCCGAACTTGTTCACGAGCCGGGTGGTGAACGGCGCCGGCGTCAGGCGGGCCATCCGCACCGGCACGTCGCTGAGCCACACCTCCAGCCGGGACCCGGGGGGCGCGTCGAGCCGGCGCCGTCCGTCGTTGGTCAGCACCGCACCCGAGGGTGACCGTTCGAGGATCTCGACCGCGACGACGCTGTGCGGACCGATCACCAGGGGGCGGGCGAACAGCGCGTGCGCCGCCAGCGGGACGACGATGAGGCCCTCGACGTCGGGCCAGACCACGGGCCCCCCGCCGGAGAAGGCGTGGGCCGTGGACCCGGTCGCCGTCGCGACGACGATCCCGTCCGTGCCGAACGAGGCGAGCGGCCGGTCGTCGACCTCCGTGATCACCTCGATCATCTTGGCCGCCTCGGTCTTCTGGAGCGCGGCGTCGTTGAGCGCCCAGCCCGTGCGCTCCTCGCCGTCCGGGCCGATGACCCGCACCTCGAGCGTGCTGCGCTCCTCGACGACGAAGTCACCGCTCGTCAGTCTCCGGACGGCCGCGGTGACGTTGTCCGGCTCGATCTCCGCCAGGAAGCCGACATGGCCGAGGTTGACGCCGAGCATCGGCACACCGGTCCCGCGGGTGAGCTCCGCAGCGCGCAGGATCGTGCCGTCGCCCCCGAGAACCACGGCGAGGTCGAACGCCGGCAGGTCGGCCGCCGTCGCGTCCTCCTCGGCGGTGACCGGCTCCACACCGGCGCGCTCCAGCTCCCGCACCACGACGAGCGTCGCGGCCACGGCCTCCGGTCGGCCGCGGTGGGTCACCACCAGTGCACGACGTGTCATGCGTCCTCCTCCAGGACGACCGCGTCGACGCGGTCCGCCTGCATCGGTTCGACCGGTCGGGCAGCTCCGGGCGCGACGAGCCGCAGCAGGTACTCCACGTTGCCGCTCGGCCCTGGGAGCACGCTCCGGAGCAGGTCCACGGGGACCAGCCCCACCGCATCGGCGGCCTCCAGCACACCGAGCAACGCGTCCCTGTGCAGCGACCGGCTGCGCACCACGCCGCCGGACCCGAGCCGCTCGCGCCCCACCTCGAACTGCGGCTTCACCAGCAGCACCAGATCGGCGCCACGTGCGGCGACGGCCGTCAGCGGCGCCACGACGAGGCGGAGCGAGATGAACGACAGGTCTGCGACCACCAGCTGCGGCGGCGGCTGCACGTCGCCGGCAGCGAGGTCACGGACGTTGACGCCCTCGCGCACCTCGACGCGCGGGTCGGCACGCAGCTCCGGCCGCAGCTGACCGTGCCCCACGTCCACGGCGACGACCGATGCCGCCCCCCTCCGCAGCAAGACGTCGGTGAAACCGCCGGTGCTCGCCCCCGCGTCCAGGCACCGTCGTCCGGCGACGACGAGGCCGCGCGACTGCCACACGTCGAGTGCACCTGCCAGCTTGTGGCCTGCGCGTGACGCGTATCCGGGATCCTCGGGGTCGGGGTCCACGACGAGCTCGCGCTCGGCGTCCACGGCAGCCGAAGGACGCACGACGGGTGATCCGTCAAGCCGCACCCGACCGGCCGCGATCAGCTGGCCGGCCTCGCCGCGGGACCGTGCCAGGCCGCGACGTACCAGCTCAACGTCGATGCGGGCCACGACGGTGCTCAGCGGTCCGACTCTGCGAGCCGGTCCTGGAGCGCAGCGTGCACGGCCTCGAAGGCGGCGACGTGGGCCCGCAACGGGGCGTCCGAGAGCTCAGCGAGCGCGCCCAAGGCGCCGTCGACGCCGTCGTCGCCCGTGCCCTCGCCCTGCAGGGACTCGGTCACCCGCCATCCTCCCGATCGCGCCTTCCGTCGCTGCGGCCCTCGTCCACGCTACCGGCTGCAGCCGGACCCAGCCGTCCACCACGCACAGGGTCGGCCCGCACACTCAGACCGACGGCAGATCCGGGACGCTCGACGGTTCCACGGGCAGGCCGGCGTCCGCTGCCGCCCACGCCGCCGCGCACGCCGCTCGTACCAGGTCGACCGGGTCTCCGCCCGCTCGCAGCTCCAGCCGGCCCTTGGCCACCCGGGCCACGGCCTCGCCGCACACCCACCACTCGTCCTTCTGCACGGGCACCGGGTGCGGCTGCAGGAGCGCACGCAGATCAGCGCCGATGTAGTGCGGCCGCTCACCCGGCACGGCGAGCACGTCGTCGCGGGCCGTGCTCACGCCCGTGAGCACGTGGAGACCCGGGAGGTCACCGGCACGCGCGCCTGCAAGATCCGTGTCCAGCCGGTCGCCGACGACTAGCGTCCGCATCCCGCCCGCACGCGCGATCGCCAGCTGGTACATGGTGGGCTCCGGCTTGCCCGCACTGTCCGGCGTGACGCCGGTCGCGGACGTCACGGCGAGCACCAGCGAACCGTTCCCGGGAGCGAACCCCCGTGCGGTCGGCAGACTCAGGTCCCGGTTCGAGGCGACGTACCACGCGCCGTCGGCGACGGCGTAGGCAGCCTCCGCCAGCTGCGGCCAGGCGACGTCCGGGCTGAAGCCCTGCACGACGGCGTCCGGGCGCTCGTCGGCCGACGACACCACCTCGAACCCCTCGGCCCGCACGGCGTCCCGGAGCGCGTCGGCACCGACCACCAGCACCTTCGCCCCGCCGGCGAGGCGGGTCGCGAGCAGCTGCGCGGCTGCCTGTGCGGCGGTCATCACATCGGGACCCGACGTCGGGATGCCGAGCTGCGTCAGCTGCTGGGCGACCACCTCCGGCGAGCGCGAGGCGTTGTTCGTGACGAACAGCGTCCGCATGCCCCGAGCCCGCGCCTCGACGAGGCTCTCGGACGCCCACGGAACCCGCTCGTGCCCGCGGTACGCGACCCCGTCGAGGTCCACCAGGGCCAGGTCGAAGAGCTCGGCCAGCGGACGGTCGGCCGCGAGCAGGCCTGCGCTCACGCCTCGTGCTCCGGACCGTCGAGGTCGGCCGCCGGCTGCGGGCCGTCTCCCTCCGGGGGCTCGACCTGCTCCCCGTCGACGGTGTCGTCGAGCAGGTCGTAGACCACCACGTCGTCCTCCTCGTCGATGTCCCCGGCCGCCTCGGCCAGCTCCTCGGCCGAGTAGGGGGCCAGCTCGCGCTCCGCCTCGTCGTGCCGTCCGCACGCGTCGAGGGCCGTGGCCCGCGCCTGTGCCACGCGTGCCGCGAGCACACCCGTCGCGGCACGCACCTGGGGGGTGGCGAGGGCCGCCAGCGCCGCCTCAGGCTCCTCGAGGTCGAGCCGCGCACCACTGACCACCATCGCCAGCTCGACCGCCGCCTCGGCAGAGAGCTCCGCGACCTGCGGATCCTGCGCCACCACCAGCGCGCGCTCGGGGCGGCCGAGCCCACGCTCGCAGTCCGCCATCACGGGGAGGTGCTCCGGTGACCCGTTCAGGCGGCGCACGGTGCGAAGCTCACGGAGCGCCTCGCCGTACCGGCCGGTCCGGTACGCCGCCAGACCCGCCGCCTCGCGCACGACATCAACCCGCCCGCCCCGCCGCACAGCGGCCTGCGCGTGCTCGTACGCCAGCTCAGGATCAAGCTGGAGCAGCCTGGCCACCATCACCAGGTGGCGGCCCACCCGTTCGGCGCTGTCCTTGCTCAGGGTGCGAAGCCGTCCACGCACGTCCCTGTCGAGCATGCTGAAGGTGACGTCCTCGGCGACCTCCGGATCGTGGGCACGCGGCGGAGCCTCGGTGCCTGGGCCGGCCTCCCTGATCGTCGCGGGGGTTCGCGTGTCATCACGCCGTGGGCGACCCTGCGCACGGTCAGCCCCCGGCGCACCGCGTCGCGGACCGGTCGACGACCCTGTGGAGAGCCGATCCGTTCGACCCTCACGCCGGGGACCGGTCGACGTGCGTGCCGTACCGGCTTCGTCACGAGAGCCGCCGGCCCTGCGGTCATCCGGTGACCAGGGACGCGCCGATGCGCCGGCTCGCGGTCCGGACGTGATGCCTCTGCCGGTGCCGCGGGGAGACTCCTCACGCGGGCGACCCGCGGCCTGCCTTCCGGCGAACCGGTCGACCGGTCCGTCGACGTTCCGACTCGTGACGGGCCGTTCGCCGCCGCGTCGCCCTTCCCCGCCGTCATGGCCGCCCGACCGATACCCGGACGAGCGATCGGCGGAGCCCGCGCTCGACGGCGCCCCACCGACCGGACGACCGTCACGGCCACCGGGTCGTTGCGGTCCACGGGGACCGCCAGCACCCCGGCCGCCACCCTCGCCACGGGACCGGCCGGCGCTGCCGAACGGCCCACCCGACCCGGCGCGGGCGGGACGAGCGCCCCTCAGGTCGCCACCGGAGGATGCCCCACCCTCGTCCGAGAACGAGCGCGCCTCGGAACCACCCGGTCCCCAGGTACGCCGCTGCTCAGGGCGACGAGGGCCGTCGACGGCCGGGCGCGAGGCTGCAGCCCGCGCCCCGCCCGCCTGCCGAGCTCCACCGGCAGCGCGCGGGGAACCACCTCGATAGCCCCGCTCGTCCGCATCCGCCGCACGACCGCCGGCTCCGCCCGCGGGACCCCTGCCCCGGACGCCCCCGGCGGCTCCTGCCGCCGGAGCGCCGGAGGCGCTGGAACGACCAGAGCCGTTGCCCCATCCCGTCGACCGACCACCGGAACGCATCGCGCCGCCAGCCGGACCGGTCGGCCGGCCCGTGCGACCCTCTCCAGGACCGCGACGCCCCTCGGCGCTCCCCGCACCTGCGGGGAACGAGCGCCCGGTGTCGCCAGTGCGCGGAGCCCGCGAGCTGCCCCACGACGATCGTGGAGAACCGCCGCCGAGGGCCCCCGACGAACCGCCGGCTCTACCCCCCGACGAACCACCAGACGCGCCATCTCGGCCCCGCCCACCGCGGGACGCTCCACGTCCCCGCTCGTTGCCGCCACGGCCGTCGCTGTTCATCAGGTCCTACCTCCACGATTCAAAGGGACATCATCCCATCCCGTTCAGCTCCGGACACGCGCCGGGTGGGAAGCAGCCCAGACGCAGAGCAACGGCATCTCGAACCGTCTCCGGACCACCGCACAACCCTGACCGACGGCGACATCGACACCGACCCAGGCCCCCGGGGGGCCACGCTCGCAGGACCGGTACGGAGCCGGCGGAGGACCGAAGGGATGTCGCTCGACCTGCGTCTCGGTGGTGGGTCGGTGGGTGTGGGTGAATGCAGAAAGGCCCACCCGGTTGCGGGTGGGCCTTTCTGGAATGGTGTTCGGCGGCGTCCTACTCTCCCACATCCTGGCGGGTGCAGTACCATCGGCGCTGAAGGGCTTAGCTTCCGGGTTCGGAATGGGACCGGGCGTTTCCCCTTCGCTATGGCCGCCGTAACGGTGTCGAGTTGTCAAACGGGTTCCCGTTCGTTGCTCGGGAACCGCACAGTGGACGCGTGCATGATGTTGTGGTGAAGTGGTCGGCTGATTAGTACCGGTCAGCTGCGACGGTCGTTGGTCCCGTCTTCCACGTCCGGCCTATCTACCCAGTGGTCTTGCTGGGAGCCTCTCACCCCTCGAGGGGGCGTGGAAACCTCATCTTGAAGCAGGCTTCCCGCTTAGATGCTTTCAGCGGTTATCCCTTCCGAACGTAGCCAACCAGCCGTGCTCCTGGCGGAACAACTGGCACACCAGAGGTTCGTCCGTCCCGGTCCTCTCGTACTAGGGACAGCCCTTCTCAAGTTTCCTGCGCGCGCAGCGGATAGGGACCGAACTGTCTCACGACGTTCTAAACCCAGCTCGCGTACCGCTTTAATGGGCGAACAGCCCAACCCTTGGGACCTACTCCAGCCCCAGGATGCGACGAGCCGACATCGAGGTGCCAAACCATGCCGTCGATATGGACTCTTGGGCAAGATCAGCCTGTTATCCCCGGGGTACCTTTTATCCGTTGAGCGACGGCGCTTCCACAAGCCACCGCCGGATCACTAGTTCCGACTTTCGTCCCTGCTCGACCTGTCAGTCTCACAGTCAAGCTCCCTTGTGCACTTGCACTCGCCACCTGATTGCCAACCAGGCTGAGGGAACCTTTGAGCGCCTCCGTTACATTTTAGGAGGCAACCGCCCCAGTTAAACTACCCACCAGGCACTGTCCCTGGTCCGGATCACGGACCGAGGTTAGACATCCGAAGCGGTCAGAGTGGTATTTCAACGGCGACTCCACGAACACTGGCGTGCCCGCTTCGCAGTCTCCCACCTATCCTACACAAACCGCACCGAACACCAATACCAAGCTATAGTAAAGGTCCCGGGGTCTTTCCGTCCTGCTGCGCGTAACGAGCATCTTTACTCGTAGTGCAATTTCGCCGAGTTCGCGGTTGAGACAGCGGAGAAGTCGTTACGCCATTCGTGCAGGTCGGAACTTACCCGACAAGGAATTTCGCTACCTTAGGATGGTTATAGTTACCACCGCCGTTTACTGGGGCTTAAATTCTGAGCTTCGCCTTGCGGCTGACCCGTCCTCTTAACCTTCCAGCACCGGGCAGGCGTCAGTCCGTATACATCGTCTTGCGACTTCGCACGGACCTGTGTTTTTAGTAAACAGTCGCTTCTCCCTGGTCTCTGCGGCCCTCCACGCTCCCCGGGCAAGCCGGTTCACGCTTGAGGCCCCCCTTCTCCCGAAGTTACGGGGGCATTTTGCCGAGTTCCTTAACCACGATTCGCTCGATCGCCTTGGTATTCTCTACCTGACCACCTGAGTCGGTTTGGGGTACGGGCGGCTAGAACCTCGCGTCGAGGCTTTTCTTGGCAGCATAGGATCACCCAGTTCCCGCTTGCGCGGTCACCGTCGGCTCTCAGGCACAGGAGGGGCGGATTTGCCTACCCCTCACCCTACGACCTTGGACGTGGACTACCATCGCCACGCCGGGCTACCTTCCTGCGTCACCCCTGTTAATACGCTTACCTACTACCGGATCGGGTCGCGGCCCGTACGCACCGGTGCCCCCGAAGGGGCGGTGGCACGCACGAGGCGCTCAGCATCACCGGGCTCGGTATGGGCGGTTCTTCGCCGGTACGGGAATATCAACCCGTTGTCCATCGACTACGCCTGTCGGCCTCGCCTTAGGTCCCGACTTACCCAGGGCGGATGAACCTGGCCCTGGAACCCTTGGTCATTCGGCGGACGGGTTTCTCACCCGTCATTCGCTACTCATGCCTGCATTCTCACTCGTGTGGTCTCCACCGCTGGGTCACCCCGCGGCTTCACCGCCCACACGACGCTCCCCTACCCATCCACACACCTGGACCACGAAGGCCTAGTACACGTGTGAATGCCACAGCTTCGGCGGTGTGCTTGAGCCCCGCTACATTGTCGGCGCGGAATCACTTGACCAGTGAGCTATTACGCACTCTTTCAAGGGTGGCTGCTTCTAAGCCAACCTCCTGGTTGTCTGTGCAACTCCACATCCTTTCCCACTTAGCACACGCTTGGGGGCCTTAGCTGGTGGTCTGGGCTGTTTCCCTCTCGACGACGGAGCTTATCCCCCGCCGTCTCACTGCCACGCTCTGGCTTACCGGCATTCGGAGTTTGGCTAACGTCAGTAACCTGGTCGGGCCCATCGGCTATCCAGTAGCTCTACCTCCGGCAAGAAACGCGTGACGCTGCACCTAAATGCATTTCGGGGAGAACCAGCTATCACGAAGTTTGATTGGCCTTTCACCCCTAACCACAGGTCATCCCCCAGGTTTTCAACCCTGGTGGGTTCGGGCCTCCACGCGGTCTTACCCGCGCTTCACCCTGCCCATGGCTAGATCACTTCGCTTCGGGTCTAGAGCACGCGACTGACACGCCCTGTTCGGACTCGCTTTCGCTACGGCTTCCCCACACGGGTTAACCTCGCCACGTACCACTAACTCGCAGGCTCATTCTTCAAAAGGCACGCCGTCACCCCTGCTAGGGAGGCTCCGACGGCTTGTAGGCACACGGTTTCAGGTACTATTTCACTCCCCTCCCGGGGTACTTTTCACCTTTCCCTCACGGTACTTGTCCGCTATCGGTCACCAGGTAGTATTTAGGCTTACACAGTGGTCTGTGCAGATTCACTCCAGGTTTCTCGGGCCCGGAGCTACTTGGGATCCCTCTCGGGAGGCCGCATCATTTCGTCTACGGGGGTACCACCCTCTGTGCCGGGCCTTTCAAGACCCTTCGACTATGACACGACTTTCTGACTCCCTGCCCGGTCGGCAGACCGGACCGAAAGGTCCCACAACCCCGTACGCGCAACGCCTGCCGGCTTGCACACGCGCACGGTTTGGCCTGATCCGCTTTCGCTCGCCACTACTCACGGAATATCTCTTCCTGCCGGTACTGAGATGTTTCACTTCCCGGCGTTCCCTCCACACACCCTATATATTCAGGTGCGGGTCGTACGACATGACTCGTACGGGGTTTCCCCATTCGGACATCCTCGGATCACGGTTCGTTTGCCAACTCCCCGAGGCTTATCGCAGGCTACGACGTCCTTCTTCGGCTCCTGGTGCCAAGGCATCCACCCTGTGCCCTTATCAACTTGACCACAAAAATCAAAGATGCTCGCGTCCACTGTGCAGTTCTCAACCAACGACCAGGACCCACCCGGAAACCCCGGCGCCCACCCCCACGACGAGAGCAGTCCACCGGACCAGGGGCCTGCCGGCCACCCGACCCCTCCCACCACCCGGAGCAGCACCCCGAGAAGCAGAAGCGATCATCGCGACCCCAAGGACAACACCCGCGAACGGCTGTTCCCTCAGGACCCAACAGCGTGCCCAGCCGACCCCACCGTCTGACCCATCCGTTCCCACCCGCACCCACCGAAGCGAGCACGACGTACTAGGACAAACCAGAAAGCAGAACCGGCCGTAGTCGATGTTCCACCCGTGAGCTCCACCCCCGACACGCACGGCCAGGGCATGGGCCTGGACACCCGACCGCACCCACGACAGGCACGACCAGCTGCCAGATGCTCCTTAGAAAGGAGGTGATCCAGCCGCACCTTCCGGTACGGCTACCTTGTTACGACTTAGTCCTAATCGCCAGTCCCACCTTCGACGGCTCCCCCCAAAGGTTGGGCCACCGGCTTCGGGTGTTACCGACTTTCATGACTTGACGGGCGGTGTGTACAAGGCCCGGGAACGTATTCACCGCAGCGTTGCTGATCTGCGATTACTAGCGACTCCGACTTCACGGGGTCGAGTTGCAGACCCCGATCCGAACTGAGACCGGCTTTTTGGGATTCGCTCCACCTCACGGTATCGCAGCCCTTTGTACCGGCCATTGTAGCATGCGTGAAGCCCAAGACATAAGGGGCATGATGATTTGACGTCATCCCCACCTTCCTCCGAGTTGACCCCGGCAGTCTCCCATGAGTCCCCGGCATAACCCGCTGGCAACATGGGACGAGGGTTGCGCTCGTTGCGGGACTTAACCCAACATCTCACGACACGAGCTGACGACAACCATGCACCACCTGTACACCGACCTTACGGGGAGCACATCTCTGCACTTTTCCGGTGTATGTCAAGCCTTGGTAAGGTTCTTCGCGTTGCATCGAATTAATCCGCATGCTCCGCCGCTTGTGCGGGCCCCCGTCAATTTCTTTGAGTTTTAGCCTTGCGGCCGTACTCCCCAGGCGGGGCACTTAATGCGTTTGCTGCGGCACGGAATCCGTGGAATGGACCCCACACCTAGTGCCCAACGTTTACGGCATGGACTACCAGGGTATCTAATCCTGTTCGCTCCCCATGCTTTCGCTCCTCAGCGTCAGTTGCGGCCCAGTGACCTGCCTTCGCCATCGGTGTTCCTCCTGATATCTGCGCATTCCACCGCTACACCAGGAATTCCAGTCACCCCTACCGCACTCTAGTCTGCCCGTACCCACTGCAAGCCCCAGGTTGAGCCTGAGGATTTCACAGCAGACGCGACAAACCGCCTACGAGCTCTTTACGCCCAATAATTCCGGACAACGCTTGCGCCCTACGTATTACCGCGGCTGCTGGCACGTAGTTAGCCGGCGCTTCTTCTGCAGGTACCGTCACTTGCGCTTCTTCCCTGCTGAAAGCGGTTTACAACCCGAAGGCCGTCATCCCGCACGCGGCGTCGCTGCATCAGGCTTGCGCCCATTGTGCAATATTCCCCACTGCTGCCTCCCGTAGGAGTCTGGGCCGTGTCTCAGTCCCAGTGTGGCCGGTCGCCCTCTCAGGCCGGCTACCCGTCGTCGCCTTGGTAGGCCATCACCCCACCAACAAGCTGATAGGCCGCGAGCCCATCCCTGACCGAAAAACTTTCCAGGCGCCCAGATGCCCAGGCACCTCATATCCGGTATTAGCCACCGTTTCCGGTAGTTATCCCAGAGTCAGGGGCAGGTTACTCACGTGTTACTCACCCGTTCGCCACTGATCAGACCAGCAAGCTGGCCATCACCGTTCGACTTGCATGTGTTAAGCACGCCGCCAGCGTTCGTCCTGAGCCAGAATCAAACTCTCCGTCAATGTCCAACGCCACCCGACCACCCCAAGGCAGCCAGGCAACAGACACAACAAAGAACAACACAGATCTGGCATCAAAAAGGAACCCACCACCCACGGGGTGAGAAGCAGGCTCCCATCAACACCAAGCCCACCACGACACAACATCGCAGCAGACAACTTGGCATCGACTACTTGGCACACTGTTGAGTTCTCAAAGAACAGACGCTCATCC
>NZ_JANZLA010000004.1 GCF_025770785.1 Cellulomonas sp. SG140
AGCCGCGACCGGCCCCGCCAGCGGTGGCGGCACCGCGCCGCTGCCTCCCGCCGTGCCGCCCGCGGTCGCACCCGCCGCGGTGCCGCCCGCCGTGCTGCGGGAGCCGGAGAGCCAGGACGACGACCCTTTCGACTTCGGACGTGTCCGCGAGGAGCCGGTCGGACGGCGCCGGTTCGACCCGACCGTGATCGTGCTCGCCGTCGTCGTCCTCCTGGTGGTCATCGGCGTCGCCTTCGCGGCGAAGTCCCTGCTCAGCGGCCCGTCGGCGCACGGCGGCAGCGGTACGGCGTCCCACTTGCACTCCGCGAGCGCGAGCGCGAGCAGCTCCAGGTCGGGCACCCCGTCCGCCTCCTCCGGCGCCTCGACCCCTCCCACCGGCGGGGCCCCGGTGATCGCCTCGGGCGCCTCCGTCGACGCGAACGGCACCGAGGGTGACCACCCCGAGACGGTCACCAAGGCGTTCGACGGCGACCCCTCGACCTTCTGGGTCTCGCGCACCTACAAGTCGGCGAACTTCGGCGGCCTCAAGCAGGGCATCGGCTACGTGATCACGCTGAAGCAGTCGACCACCGTCTCCTCCGTGACGCTGCACACCAACGGCACCGGCGGCACGGTGGAGATCCGCGCGACCGATGCCTCGAACCCGGGAGGTGGCACGGTGCTCGCCTCCGGCCCGCTCTCGGGCAACGCCGCCTTCACGCTGAAGCCGCCGACGGCGACCAGCACCCTGAGCCTGTGGTTCACGGAGCTGCCGAGCATGCCGGACGGCTCGTTCCGCGTCGAGCTGACCGAGGTCCAGCTCGGCTGAGCGGACGCTCGGGACGGGAACAGATGCGCCCTACGATCGGTTGACGCGTGCGCACGGGCCGGCGGGAGACACCCCCGACGGCCGGCGCCACAGAACTCCGACAGTCGAGGGATGCACCCGTGAGCGACACCACCGATATCCGTGACGTCGTCGTCGTCGGATCCGGACCCGCCGGCTACACCGCGGCGATCTACGCCGCTCGCGCCGGCCTGGCCCCCGTCGTCATCGCCGGGTCGGTGACCGCCGGCGGCGCGCTGATGAACACCACCGAGGTGGAGAACTTCCCCGGCTTCCCCGAGGGCATCCAGGGCCCCGAGCTGATGGAGGCCATGCAGAAGCAGGCCGAGAAGTTCGGTGCGGAGGTCGTCTGGGACGACGCCACCTCGCTGGACCTGGCCGGACCGGTGAAGACGATCGTCACCGGCGGCGGCGACACGTACCGCGCGCGCGCCGTCATCCTGTCGACCGGCTCTGCCTACCGCGAGCTGGGCCTGCCGGACGAGAAGCGGCTGTCCGGCCGCGGCGTCAGCTGGTGCGCCACCTGCGACGGGTTCTTCTTCCGTGACCAGGACATCGTCGTGGTCGGCGGCGGCGACTCGGCCGTCGAGGAGGCGACGTTCCTCACCCGGTTCGGCCGGACCGTGACGATGGTGCACCGCCGTGACCAGCTGCGGGCCTCGAAGATCATGGCGGACCGCGCCCAGAACGACCCGAAGATCCGCTTCGCGTGGAACTCGGAGGTCGTCGGCATCGAGGGCGCCGACAAGGTGATCGGCGTGGTGCTGCGCGACACGCTCACCGGTGAGACGCGGCAGCTGCCGGCCGGCGGGCTGTTCGTCGCCATCGGCCACGTGCCCCGCACCGAGCTGCTGGTCGGCCAGGTGGACCTGGACGAGAACGGCTACATCAAGGTCGCGGGCCGCACCACGGCCACCAACCTGACCGGTGTGTTCGCCTGCGGCGACGTCGTGGACCACACCTATCGGCAGGCCATCACCGCCGCCGGCTCGGGCTGCTCGGCCGCGCTCGACGCGCAGCACTACCTGGCTGGTCTGGTCGAGGAGCCGCAGGTGGTCGACCCGGTGCCCGCCGGCGAGGCGCTGGTCACCGTGCCGGGCGGCGAGGCGACCGCGTGAGCGGCGCCCAGCCCGTCACCGACGCGACCTTCGACGAGCAGGTTCTGGCCTCGCCCCTGCCCGTCGTGGTCGACTTCACGGCGGAGTGGTGCGGACCGTGCCGTCTGGTCGGACCCGTGCTCGACGAGCTCGCCGAGACCTACGCCGGCACGGTGCGGTTCGTCACGGTCGACGCGGACAGCAACCCCGGCCTCGTCGCGCGGTACGGGATCGTCTCCCTGCCCACGCTGCAGTTCGTCTCCGGCGGTGAGCTGGTCGACGTGCTGTACGGCGCCCGGCCCAAGGCCGTCCTGAACGAGCAGGTGCGCAAGCTGCTGGCTGCAGTCTGACCCGTCGCGGCACCGCCGCGCCTCACCGGCTCGCCGCTCGAGCCCACCGGTCACCACCCCCGGACGAGCCGTCCACCGATCCCTGCCGCCGTCCCGCACAGGTGACGTGCGACACTGACGCGCATGACTCCTTCGCCTGTGCCCGACCGCGAGACGCCGGGCCGTCCCCCGTCGTCCGCTGCCGCCGGCACCGGCACCCGCCTGGACCAGTGGCTCGGCTCCTACGCCGACCGCACGCACGGCATGCGGGCCTCCGAGATCCGAGCCCTGTTCGCCGTCGCGAACCGGCCTGAGGTCGTCTCGCTCGCCGGTGGCATGCCGTTCCTCGACGGCCTCCCGCTGGACGTGCTCTCCGACATGACGGCCCGGGTGGTGGCCACCCGCGGGCTGACGGCGCTGCAGTACGGCTCCGGCCAGGGCGACGAGACGCTGCGGGAGCAGATCCTCGAGGTGATGCGCCTCGAGGGCATCGACGCGCACCCGGACGACGTGGTGGTCACCACCGGCTCGCAGCAGGCGTTGGACCTGGTCACGCGCATCTTCATCAACCCGGGCGACGTCGTCGTCGCGGAGGCGCCGTCGTACGTCGGTGCGCTCGGCGTGTTCCGCGCCTACCAGGCCGACGTGGTGCACACGCCGATCGACGAGCACGGGCTGATGCCGGCCGCGCTCGAGGAGACGCTGGTCCGCCTCGAGGCCGCGGGCCGCCGCGTCAAGTTCCTCTACACGGTCCCCAACTTCCACAACCCCGCCGGTGTGTCGCTGTCCGCCGAGCGGCGGCCCCAAGTACTGGAGATCGCCCGTCGGCACGGTGTGCTGGTGCTCGAGGACAACCCCTACGGGCTGCTCGGCTTCGACAGCGAGCCGCTGACGGCGATGCGTGGCCTGGACGACGAGGGCGTGCTGTACCTCGGGTCCTTCTCCAAGACGTTCGCCCCCGGCTACCGGGTCGGCTGGGTGGTGGCCCCGCACGCGGTGCGCGAGAAGCTGGTGCTCGCCAGCGAGTCGGCCATCCTGTGCCCGTCGAACGCCTCCCAGCTGGCGATCTCCGCCTACCTGTCCACCTGCGACTGGCGCGGGCAGATCAAGAAGTACCGCGAGATGTACCGCGAGCGTCGCGACGCGATGGTCGGGGCGCTCGCCGAGCACCTGCCGGACTGCAGCTGGACCGTGCCGGACGGTGGTTTCTACACCTGGGTGAAGCTGCCCGACGGCCTCGACGCCAAGGAGATGCTGCCCCGCGCCGTCACCGCGCGGGTGGCCTACGTGCCCGGCACCGCCTTCTACTACGACGGCCAGGGCGCCGACCACATGCGACTGTCGTTCTGCTACCCGACGCCCGAGCGCATCCGCGAGGGTGTCCGCCGCCTGGCGACCGTCGTGTCCGGCGAGTCGGAGCTGGTCGAGCTGTTCGGCACCGCCGCCGGCGTGTCCGACGACGTGGTGCAGTCGCCGGGTCCGGACGTCGCCTGAGGGCGGCTCCCGGGCCCACCGCACGGGTGCGGACGCCGGCGACCGGCCCCGCCCTCGCCACATCGGTCCTCCCTGCACCACCGCTTGTTCCCCGTCCGCCCCTCGACGGACCGTTCGACTGGAGCGCAGCAGCGTGAACCCCACCCCGTCCTCCCCTCGGATCGTCGTGCTCGCCGGGGGCCTCTCCCACGAGCGGGACGTCTCCCTCCGTTCCGGACGTCGCGTCGCGGAGGCGCTGCGCTCGACGGGTGCGGACGTCACGGTGCACGACGTCGACGCCGACCTGGTCCCTGTGCTCTCCGACCTCGCCCCCGACCTGGTGTGGCCGCTGCTGCACGGAGCCAGCGGTGAGGACGGCTCCGTGCGCGACGTTCTCGCCCTGCTCGGCCTCCGGGTGCTCGGCACCGGCCCGCGCGCCAGCCGGGTCGCCTGGAGCAAGCCGATCGCCAAGACCGTGGCCTCGCGCGCCGGCATCGCCACACCGGAGTTCGTCACCCTGCCCCAGTCGCTCTTCCGCGAGCTGGGCGCCGCCAGGATCCTCGACGCGGTGGTGCGCCGCCTCGGCCTGCCCCTGGTGGTCAAGCCGTCCCGCGGGGGTTCGGCACTCGGCATGACCCTCGTGACCTCGGCGGACCAGCTGCCACGCGCGATGGTCGAGTGCTTCTCCTACTCGGACACCGCCCTGATCGAGCGCGCCGTGATCGGTACCGAGCTGGCCGTCAGCGTCCTCGACACCGGGGACGGCCCGTTCGCACTGCCGGCGGTCGAGATCGTCACCGACGGTCCGTACGACTACGACGCCCGCTACAACCCGGGCCGCACCGAGTACTTCGCCCCCGCCCGGTTGTCCGACGAGCTCGCCGAGCGGGTCGGCGCCGTGGCCGTCGCCGCGCACCAGGCGCTCGGCCTCGCCCGCATCTCCCGCACCGACCTCATCGTCGACGCGGACGGGACGCCCTGGTTCCTCGAGGTGAACGTGGCGCCCGGGATGACCGAGACGTCGCTGCTCCCGCAGGCGGCCGAGGCGGCCGGATTCGGGCTCGGGCCGCTGTACCGGTCGCTCGTCGACGCCGCGATCGCCGCCTACGACAGCGGAGCGGCCACCGACCACCTGGACACCCGGGTCACCACCGACGCCTGATCGCGACCGGGCTCGCCCGCGCGCACCGGGTGCGAGCACCGGCACGAGCGTGCCATCGCCACGGCGCCGCGCCGCACACGTCCCGCGGCTCCGACAGCGCCGAGGCGACTCGGTCGGCTCTCCCGTGTCCCGCGACCCCCCGCTCGGGGCCGGTTCCGCGCTCAACCATCTATTCGAGTAGCGGCTGATATCGCACGCCAGTTCGACGCCGCGTGCTCCAGCCCGGCTCGGACGGCTCGGCGCCAGGCCGAGCCGCGGCACAGCGCCGCCGCGGCGTGGGGCCGAAACGGCGCCTGAGCGAGCCCGCGCCTCACCCGTGGAACAAGCCGGGGTCCTCGGGGGCGAGCGTGTTGAGGATGCGGTTCAGGTCCTGGACCGAGGCGAACTCGACCGTCAGCCGCCCACGGCTCTTGCCGAGGGCGACCTTGACGCGGGTCTCGAACCGGTCGGAGAGCCGGGTCGCCAACGCGTCCAGCGCCTCGTTCCGCACCCCGGCACGCGGCGCCGTCCGGCGCTTGGCCACGAGTCCGTCCCCGCCGAGCGCCACGATCTCCTCGACCGCGCGGACCGACAGCCCCTCGGCGACGATCCGCTGCGCCAGACGCTCGATCGCTCCGCCGTCTGCCAGTCCGAGGAGTGCTCGTGCGTGACCGGCCGACAGCACCCCCGCCGCGACCCGGCGCTGGACGAGCGGCGGCAGCTTGAGCAGTCGCAGCGTGTTGGAGATCTGCGGCCGCGACCGGTGCAGGCGGGACGCCAGCTCGTCGTGGGTGCACCCGAAGTCGTCGAGCAGCTGCTGGTAGGCCGCCGCCTCCTCGAGCGGGTTCAGCTGCGATCGGTGCAGGTTCTCCAGGAGGGCGTCCCGGAGCAGGTCCTCGTCGCCCGTCTCCCGGATGATGGCCGGGATCGCCTCGAGACCGGCGGCACCGGCCGCGCGCCAGCGCCGCTCGCCCATGATCAGCTCGTAGCAGTCGCCGGCTCGCCGCACGACGACGGGCTGCAGCACACCGATCTCACGGATGGAGCCGACCAGCTCGTCGAGAGCGTCCTCGTCGAACACCGTCCGCGGCTGCCGCGGGTTGGGCCGGATCTCGTCGAGCGGCAGCTCTGCGAACACGGCGCCCGGCACAGGGACCAGCTCGGTTCCTTCGGCCGCCCTGTCGGAGGCGGGCTCGCCGGATGCACGAGGCGCGGGTACGGCGGAGAGCTCGCCGTGCAGCCCGTCGAAGACGGCGGCCGCCGTGGACGGGCCCTCGGGCTCGATCACCGGACCCCGTGAGTCCTGGTCGTCGCCCTCAGGGTTCGACTCCAGGCTGTCCCCGCTGCTCGCGGGTGTGACCTCCGCGACCTCGTCGGCCTCGGTCGCGCTCACAGCCGGCTCGGGCGCCGTCCCGAGGGCGTCGCCCTCCATGGCCACGTCGTCCGGGTCGATCGTCGCCACGAGGGTGTCGCTGGGGCCGTCGGCGGCAGCCTGCGGGCGCGCATCCGGGAAGAAGACGTCGACCGGTCGCTCCCGGGTGGAGCGGGCGCCGTCCAGGCTCGTCGGGATCAGGGCACCGAGTCCTCGTCCCAGACCGCGTCGCTTCTCGCTCACCGTTCCTCCTCCTGACCGGCCGCCATGGCCGGCATCCCCGTGCTGGAACCGTTCGTCGGAGCCGCCCCGCGCTCCGCCACCTCGCGGGCCGCTTCGAGATACGCGAGCGCGCCGGACGACCCGGCGTCATAGGTCATCACCGTCTGGCCATAGCTGGGTGCCTCGGAGATGCGGACAGACCGGGGCACGGTGGTGCGCAGCGTCCGGTCCGGGAAGTGCTGACGCACCTCGGCGGCCACCTGCTGCGCCAGGTTGGTCCGGGCGTCGTACATGGTGAGCAGGATCGTGGAGACGTGCAGCGTCGGGTTCAGGTGCGCCTGGATCAGCTGGATGGTCTTGAGCAGCTGGCTCAGCCCCTCGAGTGCGTAGTACTCGCACTGGATCGGGATGAGCACCTCCCTCGCGACGACGAAGGCGTTCACCGTCAGCAGCCCCAGGCTGGGCGGACAGTCCACCAGGACGTAGTCCACGTCCGACAGCCCACTGGCCTGCCGCCAACCCAGGTAGCGGTCGAGGGCGGTGCGCAGGCGCGTCTCTCGCGCGACCATCGAGACCAGCTCGATCTCCGCTCCCGAGAGGTCGATGGTCGCCGGCAGGCACCAGAGCCCGGGGATCTCCGGGCTCTCCTGAACGGCCTTCTCCATCGGGAGGTCCTCGATCAGCACCTCGTAGATCGACGGCGTGCCTGCGCGGTGCTCGACGCCCAGCGCCGTCGACGCGTTGCCCTGCGGGTCGTTGTCGAGCACCAGCACCGTCAGTCCGGACTGCGCCAGGGCGGCGGCCAGGTTCACCGCCGTGGTGGTCTTGCCGACGCCACCCTTCTGGTTGGCGACGGTGATCACCCGGGTCGCAGCCGGCCGCGGGAATCGCCGCCCACGCAGCTCGATCCGGCGTCGTGCGTCCTCGTGGAGCTCCGCCATGAGTGGGGTGTCGGCCGAGACGGACGGCAGGCTCTTCACGAGAGCTGCGCGCCGCTGCTCGTCCGACTCAGGCGCCGGTGCATCGACGTGTCGGTTCGACGCGGGTTCATCGGACCGCTGCGGCGACGTCGGCATGCGCTCGGACCAGACGGTGGCGCACCCGGACGACGTCGCCCGACCGTCCGGCACGGGAGCGCTCGTCGATTTCGGCAGGTCGGTACCCGGCGCGGCCGTCGCCGTGTCGACTGTCGCTGGCGTCTCCATGCCGGTGCTGAGCCCTCTCGTCGTGCTGCTGTCGCCCACTCGCTGCGGCGGTTGCCCCGCGCGGTCTCCGCCCTCTGTGTGCCGCCGCGTTTCACGTGAAACCTCGTCCAGACCATCGGGTCCGTCGGTCAGGACATCAGGTGGTGTCTCGACATCGACCGGGACTGTCGTCGGTACGACGCTGATGGTTTCACGTGAAACAGGACCGGCCGCCAACGACACACTCGACTCGCCCGCCGCCGCGAAGCCCTGGGCGGCCTGCGTGTCGGTCGCCGATCCGCGCGCGTCCGGGGCTGGTGTCGGCTCGGCGTCCGGGGCGGCCGACCTGTGGTCCACTGACGCGTCCTGGTTCATGTCGGCACTGCCGCCGGGGTCTGTCTCCACCCCTCGCCGGCCTGGCGCTGGCTCGGAACGATCACCGTCGCGGCGGTCACCCTGCGGACTGTTCGTGGCACCCGGTGAGAGCCACGCCAAAGCATCGGGCGACGTGCTTATCGGCTGGGCCGGCACCGGATCCGTCCGCTTGCGCTTCCTACCGAACACGCCGCGCCCCCACTGCTCGTACTGCTCTCACGATGGTGGTCGGCTCAACGCCGTCCAGCAGCGACGAGGCGACGATCACCGGGTCCTCCCAGCCGAATCGCGCGGCGCTCTCCCTGGCGGACGCGATCTCGTCACCAGCGCGGCTTCCCTTGAGCGCCAGCAGCAGACCGCCTGGCACCACGAGCGGCGCTGCCCACCCGTAGAGCTTCTCGAGCGGTGCGACGGCCCGCGCTGTGAGCGCGTCTGCTCGCAGCCGGTCCGCGACCTCCTCGGCCCGTCCGCGCATGATCTCCACGTTCGAGAGACCCAGCTCCGTGACCACGTGTTCCAGCCAGGCGACTCTTCGGGCCATCGGCTCGAGCAGGGTGACGTGGACGGCTGGTGCCATCGCAGCGATGACCACACCCGGGAGACCAGCGCCGCTTCCCAGATCGATGAGCGTGGCCACGCCACCGAGCTGGTCGACCACCGCCCCTGAGTTCAGCAGGTGCCGCTCCCACAGCCGTGCCGTCTCGCGCGGACCGATCAACCCACGGACGGGCCCCTCGTCGACCAGGAGCCGGCGAAAGCGCTGGACGGACGGCCACGCGGAACCGAACACATCGGGAAGGCGTGCGTCCCCGTCCAGCGGGTCGGTGACTGCCAGGTCCTGATCCGCGCCCACCCGCACCCCGCTCCACCTGTCGCCGCTCAGGTCCGGCTTCCACGGTCGGCGACCGGACCGGCCCACGGTACCCGGTCGGCACCCCGGTGGATGCCTCACACCTGGGAGACGGCCCGGGGTCCACCACTCGCTCGAGATTGCCGCACGAGCTCGGATGGGCCCGCGGCGCTGCCGACGCTGTTTCACGTGAAACCGCGGGGTCGCCGCCGTGCGGTGTGTGGCGCCGCGGCCTGCGCTCACCGGCTGATGGCCCCCTCCCCATGATGCTCAGGTCGAGCCTCGCCCCCGAGTGCCCCGGCTGCCCTCGTCTCATGCATGCCTTTCCCCCTCTCACGCGACGCATCCCGTGGTGCGGCATAGGCGCCAGCTGCACCGAGTCGGGCAGAGCTCCGCCGGTCACTCGGCCCCGAGAGAGCGCGCCTCGGCGACGCCGCTTGAGACGGCGTACGACCGGCGACACTGGCAGCCGCCGCCGACCTGAACCTGCTGTTTCACGTGAAACATCCCGTCCGGATCGAGAGGTAGGACGCTGAAGCCCGCGTCCACTGAACACTGAGCGGACCGGGACCGACTCCGCCGATGCAGCCGAGCGGTGGGCGGACCCCGATCGCGGCGCTCCGATCCCCGGGAGATGCCGCGGCGTCCCTCCCGACGAGAGGCGCGGTGGCCGCAGCCAGCAAGCCGCCTGCACGTCACGCCGTCGCCGCCGGGCCGCGGCGTCGGGGCAGCCCTTCACTGCGACGTCGACGGCACTGCTGTGCCCAGCGCTCCAACCAGCGCACAGCCCTCGGCGGCGCCCGCTCACCACCCCGTGCACGATGTGCGCTCCAGACCAAGGGCCAGCCGCGCCGCACGCCGGCGCCCTGCGCTACGCGCTGCCCTCGCCCAGAGCGCACGGCGTGAGGTCGCGCAGGCCCCGCCCGAACAACGCCCGTCAGCGCGCCGACCACCACTAACCCGCCGGCCGTGCGACGTCCCGCCGAACTGCGGAATCCACGCCGGCCTACCAAGAAGGCGCGACATCCGGACCGGTGTCGCCGACAACCGGACCGCGGCACGCCAACGCCGAACGGCAGCACTCCACGTGATAGCGGACGGCTCGGCGTCGCAGCACCACCGACGGGCGCAACCAGGCGTCCGAGCCACTATCGCGCAGGTGAAGTGAGGTCCTCGAGGAGAGGTGCACCCGGCGGCGTGAGCTGAGAGGCGGCAGCATCCGCAAACTCTGCTGTGCCGTACACCACGCAGGAACGGCGCCTCGACCTCCGCCGTTTCACGTGAAACACGGCATCGCGACCGACCCGGAAGTCCGCGCCAAACCCTCAGAGATGCAGGGCGCGACACAGTCGGCCCCGGCCGCCCTCGTCGTCCCAACCCAGCGCGCCCAAACGCAGAGGCTCCGGTTTCACGTGAAACCGGAGCCTCTGTCTCCCGCCACCGACCGGCGGCCGAGACCGCGCTACGCGGGCCGCACCACCACGAACCGATTGGGCTCCTCGCCGTCGGAGTCGCTCATGAGCCCTGCGGCCGCCACGGCGTCGTGCACCACCTTCCGCTCGAAGGGATTCATGGGCTCCAGCGCCACCGGCGCCCCGCTCGCGTGAACCCGGCCGATGGCCTCCTCGGCGATGGCGACGAGCTCAGCGCGTCGACCGGCCCGGTATCCCGCGATGTCCAGCATCAGCCGGCTGCGATCGCCGGTCTTCGTCTGGACGGCCAGCCGCGTGAGCTCCTGCAGCGCCTCGAGCACCTCTCCGTCCCGACCGACGAGCCGCCCGAGCGACCGGTCGGCACTGTCCTCGGCAACGATCTCGACTGCGGCTCGTCCGTGCTCCACGTCGATGTCGATGTCCCCACCGAGATCCGCGATGTCGAGCAGCTCCTCGAGGTAGTCGGCTGCGATCTCACCCTCTTCCTCGAGGCGCTTGATCTGGTCGGCCCCGCCGGACACGTCGGGTGTGGTCGTCACGTCGTTCATGGTCTCCTGTGCTCCAGCCACGTCGTCACATCTCCGGACGGGACGTCGTCGACCCGCCGTCAGACTTCTTCTTCCGCACCGGCTTGGCCGCCGTGCCGCTCTCCGGCGCTGCGTCCGTGTCGCCCGCACCCGGAGCGGTCCGAGCGCTCGAGCTGCGCTTCTGCGGCTGCACCGCGCCATCGCCGGCATGCTTGGACGCCACCTTCGGCGCGCGCGCGACCTCGGCGGCCGAGTCCTCGGTGGACGGTGCGGCGCCGGACGCAGACGTGGTGGAAGCAGCCTGGGCCTCACCCGTCCCCGGACGAGACTTCGCCCGGTCCTTGCGCTTCGGCTGCTGACGCTGACCGCTCACCCGCGGCTTCTCGTCCATCTCGAGCAACGGCGCCGTGTCCGCGGCGCCACCACCATGGTGGGCGGCTCGACGCGCCTGACGCTCCTTCAGCTGCGCCTCGGCCTGCGAGCCCGGGGCTGGCATCCGCCGGATCGTGTAGAACTGCTGGCCCATCGACCACAGGTTGGTGGTGGTCCAGTAGATCAGCACACCGATGGGGAAGTTCACGCCGGAGAACGCGAAGATCAGCGGCATCAGGTAGAGCAGCATCTTCTGCTGCTGAGCCATGGGCCCCTCGAGCGCGGCCTTCGGCATGTTCTTCATCGTCAGCTGACGCTGCGTGGTGAACGTGGTCAGTGACATCGCGACGATCAGGATGATCGTCACCACCTGCACGTGCGTGTTCCCAGCGGCGCGCATGAACGTGCCGGACAGCGGCGCACCGAAGAGCGTCGCCGACTCGGCCTGCCGCGCGAGCTCCTGCGTCAGCGGGCCGATGTGCGTCTTGCCACCCGCGTACTTGCCCTGCGACAGCAGCGTGAGGGAGTTCAGCACCCGGAACAGGGCGAAGAAGATCGGCGACTGGGCCAGGATCGGCAGGCACGACGAGAACGGGTTCGTGTTGTGCTTGCGGTACAGCTCCATCGTCTCGCGGCTCATCGCCTCGCGGGACGCCGGGTCCGTCTTGCCCTTGTACTTCTTCTGGATCGCCTGCATCTCCGGCTGGATCAGCTGCATCCCGCGGGACGCCTTGATCTGCCGCACGAACAGCGGGATCAGCGCGACGCGGATGACGATCACCAGGCCGACGATGGACAGCGTCCAGGCGGCGCCGCCGGCCTCCTGCAGACCGAGGGCGGTGAACAGCTTGTGGAACTGCACCATGATCCACGCGACCGCGACCATGATCGGCCACAGCAGACCGTCGAACCAGCTCATGCGGTGGGTCTCCTCGAGACTCAGCGGGTGGCCGGGGCCACGTGATGGTGCCGGTGCACGGCACCGGGGGGAGGAACGTCGTCAACCCCGCCCGGGTTCCAGGGGTTGCACCGCAGCAGCCGGCGCGCGGCCAGCCAGCTGCCCCGCAGCGCCCCGTGACGCGTCACGGCGATGACGGCGTACTGGGAGCAGGACGGGTAGAACCGGCACGTCGGGGGACGCATCGGCGAGACGTAGAGCTGATACAGCCGCAGCGCACCGAGCAGCACAGCCCGGGGGATGCCCACGACCAGCCGGGCCACCCGCGCAGGCGACCAGGGGACGCGCGAACCTGTGGTGGTCATGCCGCGGCTGCCCGACCAGCGCGGCGCACGGCCGTTCGGATCGCGCCGTCGAGGTCTGCCCCCAGCTGGGCGTACGGCAGCTGAGCCGACGGTGGTAGTGCCCGGACCACGACGCACGACCGTTGCGGCAGGACCTCGAGTCGAGCCCGCACCAGCTCACGCAGCCGCCGCTTGACCCGGTTGCGCGTCACCGCGTTGCCCACCGCCTTGGACACGACGAGACCGACCACCGGGCTCGCAGGCCCGAGGTCGGTCTCGAACGTCAGGTGGACCACCAACGACTCGCGCCCGCCACGCGCACCCCTTCGCACCGCCCGCTCGAAGTCCGCGGAACGGCGCATCCGGTGCGCTGCTGGCAGCACCGGCGCAGCTGTCAGGCGGACAGCTCCGCGCGGCCCTTGCGGCGCCGTGCGGAGAGGATGGCGCGCCCGGCGCGGGTACGCATCCGCAGGCGGAAGCCGTGGGTCTTCGCACGACGCCGGTTGTTCGGCTGGAAGGTGCGCTTGGTCACGTCGGTCTCCAAAGGGCATTCGGCGCGCGTGCCACGCGCACCAGGTGGTGGTGCAGGTCCGGTGCCGGGCTGGACGGCTCCCTGGTGTCGCGCCACTGGTGCGCGATGGCGTCTGGGCGCGCCAGCAGGAGCCTTCAGAAGGCTGGACCACGGTACGCCGGAGCCCGGAGAAGGGTCAAATGGGCCGGGGTGCCCGGAGGCTCGGGCCTGGTCGTGTCCAGTCGACACACCGACGACTCACCGACCTCACCCTTTCAGACACTCCCGCGACACCGGCGAACGGTTTAGCATCTGTCGTCGTCGCGCGGTCGAACGAGCCGCCGTCATCGCCCCACGCACCCCTCGCGGCACCCCTCTGCGCTTCGCACACAGGTGTGGACAACCGTGTGGACGGTGGCGCGCGTGCCAGACTCGGCGACCTTGGCGATCGAGTACGAGGGCGGGACGTGACACAGGACGACGAGCTGGCCGCAGTGTGGGGTCACGTGGTCGCGAACCTCGAGCAGAGCCCCGACATCACGCCCCGTCAGCTCGCGTTCGTCCGCCTCGCCCGTCCGCTCGCCCTGGTCGACGGCACCCTCCTCCTCGCTGTCGGCAACGAGCTGACCAAGGAGTATCTCGAGACCCGGGTGCGGTCCGAGGTGACCGACGCCCTCCGCGAGTCCCTCCAGCGCGAGGCACGGTTCGCCATCACGGTCGACCCGTCCGTGGAGCAGAGCGCCTCGGGCTCCGGCGACGGGCTCACCTCCGTCGGTGCGGTGACGGGGGTGGGCACCACCACCTCCCTCACGCCGGATGCGCTCGGTCCCGACGGCGCCGCGCGGCCACCGCTGACCGTCGTACCGCCGACCCCGACGCCCTCGTCGGACGACCTGCCCTCGGCGGCGCACCGCCGACCGCCGGTAGAGCACGCGCGGCTGAACCCGAAGTACCTGTTCGAGACCTTCGTCATCGGGTCGTCCAACCGGTTCGCGCACGCCGCCGCCGTCGCAGTCGCCGAGGCGCCGGCCAAGGCCTACAACCCGCTGTTCATCTACGGCGGCTCGGGCCTGGGCAAGACGCACCTGCTGCACGCCATCGGTCACTACGCGCAGAACCTCTACCCGGCGATCCGGGTGCGCTACGTGAACTCGGAGGAGTTCACCAACGACTTCATCAACTCGATCTCCGAGGGCAAGGCGGGCGCCTTCCAGCGCCGCTACCGGGAAGTCGACGTGCTCCTCGTCGACGACATCCAGTTCCTGCAGGGCAAGGAACAGACGATGGAGGAGTTCTTCCACACGTTCAACACCCTGCACAACGCGAACAAGCAGGTGGTGCTGACCTCCGACCTGCCGCCGAAGCAGCTCAACGGCTTCGAGGACCGCATGCGGTCCCGCTTCGAGTGGGGCCTGATCACCGACGTCCAGCCCCCGGACCTCGAGACGCGCATCGCGATCCTCCGCAAGAAGGCCGGGTCGGAGCGCCTCCTCGCGCCCGACGACGTGCTCGAGTACATCGCCTCGAAGATCTCCAGCAACATCCGTGAGCTCGAGGGCGCACTCATCCGCGTCACGGCGTTCGCCAACCTGAACCGTCAGCCCGTCGACCTCACCGTCGCGGAGATCGTCCTCAAGGACCTGATCACGGACGACGACTCCGCGGAGATCACCGCCACCGCGGTGATCGGCCAGACGGCCGCCTACTTCGGGCTGACCATCGAGGACATCTGCGGCTCCAGCCGCTCCCGTGTGCTCGTCACCGCGCGGCAGATCGCGATGTACCTCTGCCGCGAGCTGACCGACCTCTCCCTGCCGAAGATCGGCCAGGCGTTCGGCGGCCGCGACCACACGACAGTCATGCACGCCAACCGCAAGATCCGCGAGCTGATGGCTGAGCGCCGGTCGATCTACAACCAGGTGACCGAGCTCACCAACCGCATCAAGCAGCAGAACCGGGGCTGACGGGACGATCGTCCCCTCCGTTGTCCACAGGGTTGAGCCCAGGCTGGGGATAACCCTCGAGGGCCGCAGGGAAGCCTCGCCCCCCGCCGAGCGTGATCACGCCGACCGGACCCCAACACTGCGCTGACCTGCGAAGACGTTCCCTCCTTCCCACACTGCGCGACTTTCGTACAGGCTCCCCGGGTGCGAGCAGTCGCCCGACGGGGCGCGCCGCGGACCCGGCCCGACAACCTTCATCCACTCCCTGAAACTTGCATGGGACGAATCGTCAACACCTGTGTACACAGCTGTGGATGACGGTGGATGAGCTGCCGAATCATGTGGACCGAATCAGACACGGCTGTGCGTCGACGTGGACGACGAATCACACGTCCACCGGCGTCCCCGCCGCGCACCGGTCACCCACAGGTGGCGTCCACACGCCGACGTGGCATCCGACCTGCGACGGAACCACTTCGTCCACATCGCCCACAGGTGCGATGACGATGACGACACTTCTTGTCATCCAGATCCGGTGCACACCAACGTCTGACACGCACCGCACCGACACCTGCCGACCCGCCCTTGAACGGCCCCCGCCGGCCGAGCCGCCCACACCCCCGGCGTCCCTCCGTCGGGACCGGGGCGCCTCCTGTCGGGCCGACGGCCGTCGCGTAGTGTTCCGCTCAACCCGTGCCCCACCCCGACCGATGCACCGGCATGGTCGCGGGCCCACCGCGCACAGGGTGGTACGAGGTCCGACGACGAGGAGTGGCGCATGAGGTTCCGGGTCGACCGTGACGTCCTGGCGGACGCGGTGACGTGGACCGCGCGGAGCCTGCCGACCCGCCCTCCGGTCCCGGTCCTCGCCGGGGTTCGCATCGAGGCGGACACCACCGGCACGCTGCAGCTGTCGAGCTTCGACTACGAGGTGTCGGCGCGCTCCCAGATCCCCGCCGACGTCACCGAGCCGGGCACGGTGCTGGTCTCCGGCCGGCTGCTCGCCGAGATCTCCCGCGCGCTGCCGGCCAAGCCGGTCGACGTCGTGCTCGATGGCACGAAGGTGCAGGTCACGTGCGGTGCGAGCCGCTTCACCCTGCTCACGATGCCGGTCGAGGACTACCCGACGCTGCCCGCGATGCCCCCCGTCGCCGGTGTCGTCGACGGCGAGGAGCTGACCCACGCCGTCGCCCAGGTGTCCGTCGCGGCGAGCCGTGACGACACGTTGCCGCTGCTCACGGGCGTGCGCATGGAGATCGACGGGGAGAAGGTCACGCTGCTCGCGACCGACCGCTACCGCCTCGCGCTGCGCGAGCTGTCGTGGAAGCCGGCGTCGCCGGGGTACTCGAGCGTCGCCCTGGTCCGGGCCCGCACCCTGTCCGACGCCGCGAAGTCCCTCGGTGGGTCCGGATCCGTCACCGTTGCGCTCTCGACAGGCGGTGGCGTCGACCTGATCGGCTTCGAGGCGGGTGGCCGGCACAGCACCTCCCTGCTGGTGGACGGCGACTACCCCGCCGTCCGCCGACTGTTCCCGGACGAGACGCCGATCCACGCCGTCATCGACAAGCCGGCGCTGACCGAGGCCGCGAAGCGCGTCGCGCTGGTCGCCGAGCGCAACACCCCGATCCGGCTGAGCTTCACCGACGGTCAGGTGGTGCTCGAGGCAGGTCAGGGCGACGACGCGCAGGCGTCCGAGGCGCTCGAGGCGGTGCTGGTGGGCGAGCCGATCTCGGTGGCGTTCAACCCGCAGTTCCTGCTCGACGGCCTGGGCGCGCTGGACTCCCCGTTCGTCCGGCTGTCGTTCACGCACCCGAACAAGCCGGTCGAGTTCACCGGGCAGGCGGAGCTGAACGGCGAGGACTCCCAGGCCTACCGCTACCTGCTGGTCCCGATCCGCTTCGCCGGCTGACCGGCGTCTGCACCTGCACCGCGCGTAGGGCACAGTGGGGCCCATGCATATCGGGTTGGTGGGTCTGGGCAAGATGGGTGCCAACATGCGCGAGCGCCTGCGGCGCGGCGGCGTGGAGGTCACGGGGTACGACCGCAACCAGGACGTCAGCGACGTCCCGTCGCTGGAGGCGCTGGTCCAGGCGCTGCCGGCCGGCGAGCGGCTCGTCTGGGTGATGGTGCCGAGCGGGCCGATCACCGACGCGGTGGTGCACCAGCTCGCCGACCTGCTGACCGAGGGCGACGCCGTCATCGACGGCGGCAACTCGTACTACCAGGACGACAAGCCGCACGCCGACCTGCTCGCCGAACGCGGCATCGGGTTCCTCGACGCCGGCGTCTCCGGTGGTGTGTGGGGACTCGAGAACGGCTACGGCCTGATGGTTGGTGGCGACCCCGAGCTCGTCGCCCGCGCGATGCCCGTGTTCGACGCCCTGCGACCCGAGGGCCCGCGCGCCGAGAGCTTCGTGCACGCCGGTGCGGTGGGCGCGGGGCACTTCTCGAAGATGGTGCACAACGGCGTCGAGTACGGCCTGATGCAGGCGTACGCCGAGGGGTACGAGCTGCTCGCGGCGAAGGACCTGGTCACGGACGTGCACGGCACCGTCAAGGCCTGGACCCGCGGCACCGTCGTGCGGTCCTGGCTGCTCGACCTGCTGGTGCAGGCACTGGAGCAGGACCCGGGGCTCGCGCAGATCGACGACTGGGTCGAGGACTCCGGTGAGGGCCGGTGGACCGTCGACGAGGCGATCGAGCTCGCTGTGCCGGCCCCCGTGATCGCCGCGTCGCTGTTCGCACGGTTCGCCTCGCGGCAGGAGGAGTCGCCGGCGCTCAAGGCCGTCGCCGCCCTGCGCCAGCAGTTCGGCGGCCACGCCGTCCGCGCCGCCGGTGCCGACACCGTCACGCCGACGGCACCGCCCTCGTCCGAGGCCTGAGTGTTCGTCTCGCACCTGTCGCTGACCGACTTCCGCTCCTACGCCACCGTCGAGCTGCCGCTCGAGCCCGGTGTGACGGCGCTGGTCGGGCCCAACGGTCAGGGCAAGACGAACCTGGTCGAGGCGATCGGCTACGTCGCGACGCTGTCCAGCCACCGGGTGCCGACGGATGCCGCACTCGTCCGGTCCGGCGCACAGCGCGCCGTGGTGCGGACGCGCGTGGTACGCGACGGCCGGGCCACCACCGTCGAGCTCGAGATCACTCCCGGTCGCGCGAACCGCGCACGGGTCAACGGCGGCTCGCCGGTCCGGGCACGGGACGTGCTCGGCATCCTGCGCACCGTTCAGTTCGCCCCGGAGGACCTGTCGCTGGTCAAGGGCGACCCCGACGGTCGCCGCCGGTTCCTCGACGAGCTGCTGGTCCAGCTGAGCCCCCGGATGGCGGCGGTGGTCGCGGAGTACGAGCGGGTGCTGCGGCAACGGTCCGCGCTGCTGAAGTCCGCCGGTGCCGCGCTGCGCTCGTCCCGCGGGGCCGACCTGCGGACGCTGGACGTGTGGGACGGGAAGCTCGCCGAGACGGGCGCACGGATCACGGTGGCGCGCCGGCGGCTGGTGGCCGCCCTCGCCGGCCCGGTCGCGGCGGCGTACGAGCAGGTCAGCGCGGGACAGGGTGCCGCGCGGATCGTCTACCGCTCGTCGCTGCAGAGCCTCGCGTCGTCCGGCGCCCCGGACCGGTCCTCGGCGGAGACCGCAGACCCGAGCGGAGCCGACGGGCAGCAGTCCGGCCAGCCGGCGCAGGCGCACCTCGTCGAGGCGCAGCTGCTCGAGGCGATGGGCCGGCTGCGCAGCAAGGAGATCGAGCGCGGCGTCAGCCTGGTCGGACCGCACCGCGACGAGCTGGTGCTGACCCTCGGCGAGCTGCCGGCCAAGGGCTACGCGAGCCACGGCGAGTCGTGGTCGTTCGCGCTCGCCCTGCGGCTGGGGTCGGCCTCGTTGCTGCGCACGGGCATCCACGACGACGAGGGCTGGTCGGCGGACTGGGGTCCGGACGGCGACCCGGTGCTGGTGCTGGACGACGTGTTCGCCGAGCTCGACGCGCGCCGCCGTGACCGTCTCGCGCAGCTCGTCGCCCCCGCCGGTCAGGTGCTGATCACCGCCGCGGTCCCCGGCGACGTGCCCGAGGCGCTGTCCGGGGGGCGGGTCGACGTGATGGGTGGCGAGGTCGCCCGTGTCCTCTGACACGTCTGACCGGGACGGTCCGTCCCCACGGCGCCGGACGGTGGCACCGTCCCAGGCGACCGGCCGACGCCGACCGGCCGCCGGCGAGCCGCGGCCTACGGCATCCGCACCGTCCGACACGGCACTCGACGCACCCGCGACCTGGACGCCGACCCCTCCGGCCGAGGTCGCCCGTCGCGCGCTGGCCCGGGCCGTCCAGGCCGCTCGCTCCCGCGGTGTCCGCCCAGGTCAGCGGTCTCGTGCCCCGTTGATCGCACCGCCCACCGCCGCCGGCCCGGACGGCCGTGACCCCCAGCCGCTCGGCCGCATCGTCGGCCGGCTGGTCAACGAGCACGGCTGGCAGGGCGGGCTGGTCGCCGGTCAGCTGCAGAACCGGTGGGCCGAGCTGGTCGGGCCGATGGTCGCCGAGAACCTGCGGTTCGTGTCGTTCGAGGCCGGGCTGCTCGTCGCGCAGGCGTCGTCGACGTCCTGGCGCACCCAGCTGGTGGGCATGGAGCAGGAGCTGCTCCGGGCCTTCGCCGCACGGCTCGGCGAGGACGTCGTGCTCGAGGTCCGGGTGCTCGGTCCCAGCACGCCGACGTTCAACCGGGGCCCGCGCACGGTGCGGGGCCGGGGCGCACGCGACACCTGGGGCTGACCCGCGGTCGCCCGCCGACCCGCCCACAGGACCCGCGCCGGGCCCACGTGGCACCCGTCCGCGCCGGCGACCGGGCTCGAAGGCGTCCAGAGGGTAGACTGAGAGGGTCTTTCTGGCGCGTTCCGTGCCGGTCCTGAGACGAGAACTCCAACACCGTGGACTGATCCGCCCTGTCCGTCGTCGGGCGGCGCGCTCCGCGGCGTGTGAAACCTTGAGGAGACGCGCCGCCCGTGGCTGACGAGACCACCCCGCAGGATCAGGACGGCACGACGAACGACCCAGCCCCCCGGCACCCGGAAGGGAACGGGGGGTACGACGCCAGCGCGATCACCGTCCTCGAGGGTCTCGAGGCGGTCCGCAAGCGTCCCGGCATGTACATCGGCTCCACCGGCGAGCGCGGGCTGCACCACCTGGTGTACGAGGTGGTCGACAACTCCGTCGACGAGGCGCTGGCCGGCTACGCCACCGACATCCAGGTGACGGTCCTGCCGGACGGCGGTGTCCGGGTGGCCGACGACGGCCGCGGCATCCCCGTCGGCATCGTTGAGTCCGAGGGCAAGCCGGCCGTGGAGGTCGTGCTGACGGTGCTGCACGCCGGCGGCAAGTTCGGCGGTGGCGGTTACGCGGTCTCCGGCGGTCTGCACGGCGTCGGCGTCTCCGTCGTCAACGCGCTGTCGACCCGGGTCGAGGTGGAGGTCCGGACCCAGGGGTACGTGTGGCGGCAGTCGTACCTGCGCGGCGTCCCCACCGCGCCACTGTCCCGCGACGAGGAGACGGACCGCACCGGGACCACCGTCACGTTCTGGGCGGACGACGAGATCTTCGAGACGACGGACTACGACTTCGAGACGCTGCGCAGCCGCTTCCAGCAGATGGCGTTCCTCAACAGGGGGCTGCGCATCTCGCTGACGGACGAGCGCGCCCACCACCGCGACACCGAGGACGAGGTCGCCGAGCCGACCCCGGGCGAGGACGCCGACCACCTGCACACCGTCTCGTACCGGTACGAGGGCGGCCTGATCGACTACGTCAAGCACCTCAACGCCGCGAAGAAGTACGAGGTGGTGCACCCCGAGGTGATCGACTTCGAGGCGGAGGACACCGAGCGGCGCATCTCGGTGGAGATCGCCATGCAGTGGACCGGTGCCTACTCCGAGTCGGTGCACACCTACGCGAACACCATCTCCACCACCGAGGGCGGCACGCACGAGGAGGGGTTCCGTGCGGCGATGACCTCCCTGATCAACCGGTACGCGCGGGACAAGGGTCTGCTGAAGGAGAAGGACGACAACCTCACGGGCGACGACATCCGTGAGGGTCTGACGGCCGTCGTCTCCGTCAAGCTCGGCGAGCCGCAGTTCGAGGGCCAGACGAAGACGAAGCTCGGCAACACCGAGGCGAAGACCTTCGTGCAGCGCGTGGTGAACGAGCGCCTCGGCGACTGGCTGGACTCCCACCCGAACGACGCGCGGGACATCATCCGCAAGTCGATCCAGGCCTCAGCCGCCCGCATGGCTGCCCGCAAGGCGCGCGAGGCGACCCGCCGCAAGGGCCTGCTCGAGTCGAACTCGATGCCGGGCAAGCTCAAGGACTGCCAGAGCAACAACCCCGCCGAGTGCGAGGTGTTCATCGTCGAGGGCGACTCCGCCGGCGGTTCGGCGGTCCGCGGCCGCAACCCGCGGACGCAGGCGATCCTCCCGATCCGCGGCAAGATCCTCAACGTCGAGCGGGCACGGCTGGACCGGGCGCTCGGCAACCAGGAGGTTCAGTCGCTGATCACGGCGTTCGGCACCGGAATCGGCGAGGACTTCGACCTGTCGAAGCTCCGGTACCACAAGATCGTGCTGATGGCGGATGCCGACGTGGACGGCCAGCACATCCGCACCCTGCTGCTGACGCTGCTGTTCCGGTACATGCCCGAGCTGATCAAGCAGGGCCACGTGTACATGGCGCAGCCGCCCCTGTACCGGATCAAGTGGACCAACGCCGAGCACGACTACGTCTACTCCGACCGGGAGCGGGACGTGATGCTCGCCGACGGTCAGGCGAGCGGCAAGCGCCTGCCCAAGGAGAACGCGATCCAGCGCTACAAGGGTCTGGGCGAGATGGACTACTCGGAGCTGTGGGAGACCACGATGTCGCCCGAGCACCGGACGTTGCTGCAGGTCACGCTCGACGAGGCGGCTGCGGCCGACGAGATCTTCACCGTGCTGATGGGCGAGGACGTCGAGTCCCGGCGCTCGTTCATCCAGCGCAACGCCAAGGACGTGCGGTTCCTCGACATCTAGGCGGCCAGACGGTCGGGGGCGAGCGCCCCCGACGTGCACCGCGGCAGCCGCACGACGGACGAAGGGCATCATGAGCGAGACAACCGGTCCCGACGGGATCGAGCACGGCCGCATCGACCAGGTCGACCTGCAGCTGGAGATGCAGCGGTCGTACCTGGACTACGCGATGGCGGTCATCGTCGGACGTGCGCTCCCGGACGTGCGTGACGGCCTGAAGCCCGTCCACCGCCGCGTGCTCTACGCGATGTACGACGGTGGCTACCGCCCGGACCGGCAGTTCTCCAAGTGCAGCCGCGTGGTCGGCGACGTGATGGGCAAGTTCCACCCGCACGGCGACACCGCGATCTACGACGCACTGGTCCGCCTGGTGCAGGACTGGTCGATGCGGTACCCGCTGGTCGCCGGCCAGGGCAACTTCGGCTCGCCGGGTGACGACCCGGCCGCGGCCCCGCGGTACACCGAGTGCAAGATGGCCCCGCTCGCCATGGAGATGGTGCGGGACATCGACGAGGACGCCGTCGACTTCGGCGACAACTACGACGGTCGCACGCAGGAGCCCCTGGTCCTGCCCAGCCGCTTCCCGAACCTCCTGGTCAACGGCTCGGCCGGCATCGCCGTCGGCATGGCGACGAACATCCCGCCGCACAACCTGCGCGAGGTCGCGGCCGGCGTGCAGTGGCACCTCGACCATCCTGACGCCACGCGTGAGGAGCTGCTCGCGGCGCTGCTCGGGCTGATCAAGGGCCCGGACTTCCCCACGGGCGCGACGATCCTGGGCCACAAGGCGATCGAGGAGGCGTACCGCACCGGCCGCGGCTCGATCACCATGCGCGCGGTGGTGGAGGTCGAGGAGATCCAGGGCCGGCAGTGCCTGGTGGTCACCGAGCTGCCGTACCAGGTGAACCCCGACTCGCTGGCGAAGAAGATCGCCGAGCTGGTGCGCGAGAACCGGGTGGGCGGCATCGCCGACATCCGCGACGAGACCTCCGGCCGGACGGGCCAGCGCCTGGTGATCGTCCTCAAGCGCGACGCCGTCGCCAAGGTGGTGCTGAACAACCTCTACAAGCACACCCAGCTGCAGGACACGTTCGGCGCCAACATGCTGGCGCTGGTCGACGGCGTGCCCCGGACGCTCAGCATCGACGCCTTCATCCGGCACTGGACCACGCACCAGCTGGACGTCGTCGTCCGGCGCACCCGGCACCGGCTCGCGGAAGCCGAGCGCCAGATCCACATCTACCGCGGGTACCTCAAGGCCCTCGACCAGATGGACGCCGTGATCGCCCTGATCAGGGCGTCGTCCAGCGCCGAGGCGGCCCGTGACGGCCTGATGGAGCTGCTCGAGATCGACGAGGAGCAGGCGACCGCGATCCTGCGGATGCAGCTGCGTCAGCTGGCCGCCCTGGAGCGGCAGCAGATCCTCGACCGGTACGCCGAGCTCGAGGCCAAGATCGCCGAGTACAACTCGATCCTCGCGTCGCCGCAGCGGCAGCGGGACATCGTCTCGACCGAGCTCGGTGAGATCGTCGAGAAGTACGGCGACGAGCGCCGCACGCGCATCCTGCCCTTCGACGGCGAGGTCTCGGTGGAGGACCTCATCGCCGAGGAGGAGATGGTGGTCACCATCACCCGCGGCGGCTACGCGAAGCGGACGCGCAGCGACAACTATCGGGCGCAGCGCCGCGGCGGCAAGGGCGTGCGCGGCGCGCAGCTGCGCGAGGACGACATCGTCGACCACTTCTTCGTCACGACGACGCACCACTGGCTGCTGTTCTTCACCAACCTCGGCCGCGTCTACCGGGCCAAGGCGTACGAGCTGCCGGAGGGCGGCCGCGACGCCAAGGGTCAGCACGTCGCCAACCTCCTGGCCTTCCAGCCGGACGAGCGCATCGCCCAGGTGCTCGACCTGCGCGACTACGGCCAGGCGGAGTACCTGGTGCTGGCCACGCAGCGCGGCCTGGTGAAGAAGACGGCGCTGTCCGAGTACGACTCGAACCGCTCCGGCGGCGTGATCGCCATCAACCTGCGCGAGGACGAGGACGGGAACCCGGACGCGCTGGTGTCGGCGCGGCTGGTGAACGCCGACCAGGACCTGATCCTGGTGTCGCGCAAGGGTCAGTCGGTGCGGTTCACGGCGTCCGACGAGGCGCTGCGTCCGATGGGCCGGGCGACGAGCGGCGTCACCGGCATGAAGTTCCGGGGCGACGACGAGCTGCTGGCGATGGACGTCGTGCGCGAGGACGCCTACCTGTTCACGGTCACCGAGGGCGGCATCGCCAAGCGGACCGCGCTCACGGTCGAGAACTACCGGCAGCAGGGCCGTGGAGGCCTGGGCATCAAGGTGGCCAACCTGCCGGAGGCCAACGGCGACCTGGTCGGCGCCCTGGTCACGGACGCCGACGACGAGGTGCTGGTGATCATGGAGCGCGGCAAGGTCGTCCGCTCGGCCACGTCGGAGGTGAACGCGACCGGCCGCAGCACGCAGGGCGTGATCTTCGCGAAGCCCGACTCCGGCGACCGGATCATCGCCGTCGCACGGAACACCGAGCGACACCTCGGCGAGGATGCCGGTAGCGTGGGTTCGGACAACGGCCGCGGACCGGACGGATCAGACCTGCCGGACAGCACCGCCGTGGCCATCGGACCCAACCCGGGACCCGCGTCGGACGGCGCCCAGCCACCGGCCGACGGTGAGCCCGCGGAGGACGCATGACCGACGCCCCACCGCCTTCGATCCCACCGCGCAAGCGACCGTCCCCTGCAGGTCAGGGCGACGTCCGGACTGTCGGCGGGGTCCCAGGCCAGGGCGGACCGGCCGACGACACCATGCGCGTCGAGACCGGCCCGCGGGCGTCGGCCGTCGTGCCCGGCACGACCGACGGTGGCCTGCCGGCGAGCGTGCCTCCGACCCGGACGCCGCGGCCCGTGACGCGGCCGGTCAGCGGCGAGACCGCCCGCCCGGCCGGCAAGCGCGGGTCCCGCACCAACCCGCGCACCACGCGGGTCACCGGGCCGATCGGCCAGGACCCGGCGTCCGTCGCGTCGGTGAGGGACGGCGACGGTGCGGCGAGCGCTCCGGTCTCCCGAGCGGACGCACCCGAGCGGCGACAGGCCGCGACGGACGCCAGCACCGCTGACGGAGCAGGGGCACGGTCCCCGCAGGACGGCGGCCCCGTGAGGGCCACCGCCGGCGCTTCCGCGGTCGGCGCCGCCGCCGCGTCTGCCGCCGGTCCGAAGGCGGGCGCCACAGCTCCCGAGGCCGGTGCCGCGACGGGTCCGCGCGACGAGGAACCCTCGCCGTCGCCGCTGCTGGAGGCGGTCGACCGTTCGACCGTCTGGCTGAAGAAGACGGCGGGTGCCGCTGGCGCGGGCCTGAGCGCCGCGTACGCTTCGTTGACACGCCCTCGGCCCCAGGAAGAGCCCATGACCGCCAACCCGACCGCTCCCGCCGCGTCCGCGCGGCCGGCACCGGTGCCCCCGCCGCACCCGGCGACGGGCCGCGCGCCCGCACCGGGCGCACCTCGGCGGGTCCGGCTGGCGATCTCCCGGCTGGACCCGTGGTCGGTGATGAAGCTGTCGCTGCTGCTGTCCTTCGCGCTCGGCATCATCCTGGTGGTCGCGACCGCGGTGGTGTGGCTGACGCTCGACGGCCTGCACGTGTTCGCCAGCATCAACGACCTGGTCAAGCAGGTGGTCGGCCCGGAGAGCGCCGTCAACGTGACCGACGTGATCAGCTTCCGCAAGGTGATCTCCGGCGCGACTCTCGTCGCGGTGATCGACGTGTTCCTGCTGACGGCGATGTCCACGATCGGCGCGTTCCTGTACAACATCGTGGCGGCGCTGGTGGGCGGCGTGCACGTCACGATGACGGACGAGTAGCCGCAGCATCCTTGCGTTTTGGGCCGGGAAGCGTCGCTGGGGTAGTCTCGACCGGCGCGCGCAGCCCGGCTCCCGGTCACCGCGCCCGGGGCCTATAGCTCAGACGGTTAGAGCGCTTCCCTGATAAGGAAGAGGTCACAGGTTCAAGTCCTGTTAGGCCCACTCGAGGAGGTACCGATGAAGAAGCTGCTGGTCCTCGCCGCCGCTGCCGCCGTCGGCTACGTCGTCTACCAGAGGTACGTGCAGGACCGCGACGAGCGGGACCTGTGGGCCGAGGTCACCGACACCTTCGAGTGACCCGCCGCTCCGGACCGTGACCGGTCCGGTTCCCCGGGGGCCATGGCGCAATTGGTAGCGCACCTGCTTTGCAAGCAGGGGGTTACGGGTTCGAGTCCCGTTGGCTCCACCCTCGGCTCCGCCCGCCTGTGACGTGCCCGTTCACGCGGGCTGCGGGCGGTCCCCGCTCTCTCCGGCGATGGCGTGGATCAGGTCCTCCTCCGTCAGGCGGTCCCCGCCCAGCACGTCGGTCACCTTGCCCTCGCGAAGCACGACGATGCGGTCCGACCCGTCGATCAGCTCCTCGGTCTCCGACGAGATGAGCAGCACCGCGAGACCGTCCGCCGCCAGCGCGTCGATGGCCACCCGTACCTCGATCTTGGCGCCGACGTCGATGCCGCGCGTCGGTTCGTCGAGGATCAGCACCTTCGGGTCGAGGCACAGCAGGCGCGCCAGCAGCACCTTCTGCTGGTTGCCGCCGGACAGGGTGCCGACCTTCTGGTCCGGGCCGGACGCCTGGATCTTCAGCTGCTTCATGAAGCCGTCAACGATGGCGTCGATCCGGCCGTTCGAGATCAGGCCGGCTCGGGACAGCCGCGGCAGGGCGCCGAGGATGATGTTGTCGCGGATCGAGAGGTTGGGCAGGATCCCCTCGAGCTTGCGGTCCTCCGGCAGCAGCGCGACGCCGGCCGCGATGGACGCCCCCGGTGAGCCGGCGCGGACGGGCTCACCGTCGACCGTGACCGTGCCCGAGTCGATCCGCTGTGCACCGAGCACGGCCATGCCGGTCTCGCTGCGGCCGGCACCCAGCAGACCCCCGAGGCCGACGATCTCGCCGGGACGCACCGTGAACGAGACGCCGTCCAGCACGCCGCGCCGCGTCAACCCGTCGACCGTGAGCACCGGCTCCGTCAGCACCTCGTCGTCGAGCCCGTCGTTCGGCTCCACCTCGGAACGGCGGCGCGTCTCGGCGAGCAGCTCACGGCCGAGCATCGCCGCGACCAGCTGGAGCCGGGGCAGCTCCCCGAGCGGTCCGGTGTGCACCAGCCGCCCGTCCCGCAGGACGGTGACGGTGTCGCAGATGCGGTACAGCTCGTCGAGCCGGTGGCTGACGTAGAGCACGGCCACACCCTCGGACGCCAGGCGGTCGATCGCGGCGAACAGCGTCTCGACCTCACGGGCCTCGAGCGACGACGTCGGCTCGTCCATGATCACCACGTCCGCACGCGCCGCGACGGCACGCGCGACGGCGACCATCTGCTGGGTGCCGAGACCGAGCGAGCCGAGGGGCGCCTCGACGTCGACATCGACCCCGTAGCGCTCCAGCACCTCGCGTGCCTGGCCGTTCATGGCGCGGAAGTCGATCAGGCCGAGGCGGGTTCGAGGCTCGCGGCCCAGGAACAGGTTGCGCGCGGCGGTGAGCGTGGGGACCAGGTTCACCTCCTGGTAGATCGTGCTGATGCCCGCCGCCTGCGCCGCGCCCGGGCTGCGGAACGTCGCCGGCCGGCCGCGGTGGAGCACCTGGCCCGCGTCCGGCGGGTAGACACCGGTGAGCACCTTGATCAGCGTGGACTTGCCGGCGCCGTTCTCCCCCACCAGCGCATGGACCTCCCCGCGGCGCAGCACCAGGTCGACGTCCTGCAGCGCCGTGACGCCGGGGAACGACTTGGTGACGGCACGCGCCTCCAGGACGGCGGACGAGGACGGTCCGGGGGCAGAGGCGGGCACGGTGGGCGCCTCCTTCCCCTCGTCGGGCGTGCTGGCGCCCCACACTAGGCGACCCCCGCGCGGATGGCGTTCCCCGGTGGTGGACCTGAGGGTGGTCACCCGTCGTCCCGGGTGCCGGCGACGTGCACCTGGACGCCCACCGCACGCAGGGCGGCGAGCGTGCCGGCGTCGGCACCGTCGTCCGTGACGACGTGTGCGATGCGGTCGACCGGCACGCTCTGGAACGGCGCGTCGGTGCCGAGCTTCGTGTGGTCGGCGAGCACCACCACCTCCTGCGCCGCGTCGGCGACGGCCCGGTCGACACCGGCCTCCGCGAGGTCGGAGGTGGACAGCCCCCAGCCGGCGGTCAGCCCGTCGCCGGAGAGGAACGCGCGGCGCACGCGCAGGTCGGCGAACGACTGCTCGGCACCGCTGCCGACCAGGCCGTACGTCGCGCCGCGCAGCGAGCCACCCGTCATCACCACCGACACCCCGCGGGCCTGGCCGAGGACCTCGCCGACCAGCAACGAGTTGGTCACCACCGTGAGGTCCGAGGCCTCGACCAGGGTCGCGGCCAGCTGCTGGGCGGTGGTCCCCGCGCCGATCGCCACGGCGTCTCCGTCCTGCACCAAGGTGGCCGCGAGCCGCGCGATCGCCACCTGCTCCGGCCGGGCGGCCGGGTCGGACCCCTCGGTCGACCGGTTCCCCGCCGCGGGGTCCTGCAGCGCCGCCGCGCCGCCGCGGTGCCGGGCGATCAGCCCCTGCTGCTCGAGCGCGCGCAGGTCCCGACGGATCGTGACCTCGGAGGCGTCGACCGCCTGGGCCAGCTCGCGCAGGTCGGCCGTGCCGTGACGGCGCACGTGCTCGAGGATCCGGCGCCGCCGCTCCGTCGCGAACACGGGCTCACGGTACTGGACGGGATCGGTGCGCCAGTCGGATTGCCGCCGGAACGGTCGCGCACCGATCCCGTCCGGTCGGAAGCGGTCAGGCGGCGTGCCGGCTCGGAGGGCTCACTGCGTCGTCGGCCGCGCCCGTCGTGCCGGGGTCAGGCGGTGGCGCCCGCCAGGTCGGACGGGGCGACGTGCACGTGCACGCCGCGGGACGAGAGCGACTCGAGCACCGAGGTGTCGCCGGAGGTGTCCGTGACCAGGTGGTCGATCCTGGTCACCGGAGCCACGGGGTACGTGCTCTCCACGCCGAGCTTCGTGTGGTCCGCCAGCACCACCAGCTCCTTGGCGCTGCCGACGATCGCCCGCTCCACCTCGGACACCGCGAGGTGCGTGCTGGACAGCCCGCGTTCCGTGGTCAGTCCACCGCCCGAGACGAAGGCCCGGGTGACACGCTGACCTGCGATCCAGTGCTCCGCGGCGCTGCCGACCAGCGCAAGCGTCGAGTTGTCCAGCGAGCCGCGGGTCATCACCAGCTCGACGTTGGGCGTCCGCGCGAGCGCGCGCGCGACGAGCATCGAGTTGGTCAGCACCGTCAGCGGTGAGCGGGGCGCCAGCCTCCTGGCCAGCTCGTACACCGTGGTGCCGGCTCCCAGCATGATGGCCGTCGCGTCGCCGACCAGGGTCGCGGCGAGCGCGGCGATGGCCGACTTCGCGGTCGTCTCGGGGTCGGGCGGCGCCGTCGGCCAGGGCTCGATGATCAGGGCGTCCGGCAGCTGCGCGCCGCCGTGGGCACGCTCGATCAGCCCCTGCCGCTCGAGCGTGACGAGGTCGCGGCGGACGGTGACCTCGGACGCGTTGACGGCCGCGGCGAGGTCGCGCAGCGAGACGACACGGTTGGCCCGCACGTACTCGCAGATCAGACGGCGGCGTTCGGCGCCGAACATCGTCGTGCGAGCGGGGCCGGCCGCCTCGCCGAGCACGAGCGTCTCGCCCCGCTCCCCGTCCTGCTGCGGCGCGCCGCCCGGCTCGCGGTTCTGCCGCAGCGTCCCGCCGAGCTCCCCGTCCGGCAGCAGCGCCCCGCCGTGACTGCGGTCGAGCAGCCCTCGGCTCTCGAGGGTGGTGACGTCGCGCCGCACCGTGACCTCGGACGCGTTGACCGCCATGGCGAGGTCACGGATCGACACCGCACCCTGGGCCCGGACGAGCTCGAGGATCAGCTGGCGACGCTCGGCGCCGAACATGTCCCTCCTTGCCCCTCCACCGTCAGGCCGGGACGAGCGGCCTGGTCAGCCCAAGGGTAGCGTTCGCGGGTGCTCCGGCGCTTCCGAGCTCGATCGCTCATGGCCAGGGACTTGGCCAGTGCGAACGAGCCAGGTCACGATTTGATCACGTGATGGACGAGTGGTTGACGGTCCGATCAGAACTTCGTCAATATCGATCACACACACGTTCCGCCGGCGTCGTCGCAAGGGTGCGACACCGCGGGACGCCGCGGGTTCGCACCGGACGTCGAAGGGGACGCCGTCCGGCCCGGCCCGCCCGCAGGTGCTCGTTCCACCTCGTCCAAGGAGCCACACACCCATGTCGATGAAGACCTCGCGGCGCACGACCGTCACCGCCCTCGCGCTGGCGGTCGGCCTCGCCGCCGCCGGATGCTCGTCGTCGTCCGCCGGATCCACCTCCGGCGGGACCGCCGCCGCTGCTGCCAACCCGACCGTGGCGTCATCCGGCGCGGCGTCCGCGTCCGGTGACGGCTGCACGGCGAGCGCGCTCGGCTACCCGAAGATCAGCCTCAAGGGCGCCAAGGTCGGCTTCTCCCAGTCGGAGCCGGAGACCGCCGCGTTCCGCATCGCCGAGACCAAGTCGATGGTCGACGAGGCTGCCGCGCAGGGCGCCACGCTGATCAAGACGAACGCGAACAGCGAGATCGCCAAGCAGGTCACGGACATCCAGGGGATGATCAACCAGGGCGTGCAGCTGCTGATCGTGGCGCCGCTGAACTCGGACGGCCTGCAGCCGGCCTTCGACGCGGCCCGTGCCAAGAAGATCCCCGTGGTCACCGTCGACCGCCTGGTGAACTCCAAGGCCTGTACCGACTACCTGACCTTCATCGGCTCCGACTTCGTGTCCCAGGGCAAGCGCGCCGCCGACGCGATGATCAAGCAGACCGGTGGCACCGGCAAGGTCGCCATCCTGCTCGGCTCGTCGGGCAACGGCGTCACCACCGACCGGACCAGCGGCTTCGTCGACGAGATCAAGACGGCGCCCGGCATCCAGGTGGTCGCGCAGCAGACCGCCAACTTCGCGCGGACCGACGGTCAGACGGTGATGGCCTCGCTGCTGCAGGCCCACCCGGACATCACCGCCGTGTACGCCGAGAACGACGAGATGGGCATCGGCGCGGAGACCGCGATCGCCGCTGCCGGCAAGACGCCCGGCAAGGACATCAAGATCGTGTCGGTCGACGGCACGCACGACGCCGTGCAGCTGCTGGTGGACGGCAAGTACAACGGCGTGATCGAGTCCAACCCGCGGTTCGGCCCGCTCGCCTTCAAGGCGCTCGCCGACTTCGAGAACGACACCCCGGTGCCCGCGAAGATCATCATCTCGGACAACGAGTACACGCCGGACAACGCCTCGGCGAACCTCTCCAAGTCGTTCTGACCCGAGCGACCCACCTGCACCCGCCGCCCGCCCGGCGCCGTCGGCCCGGACGGCGGCGGGTGCAGGATGTCCAGACCCAGCACAACCAGGGAGAGCACTCGATGGCGGAGCTCACCACGGCCGGGGCGCCCCCCGTGCTGGAGGCCCGGGGCGTGAGCAAGTCGTTCCCGGGCGTCAAGGCACTCAGCGACGTCAGCCTCACGGTGCGCGCCGGCGAGGTGCACGCGCTGGTCGGCGAGAACGGTGCCGGCAAGTCGACGCTGATCAAGATCCTCACCGGCGTGTACCAGTGCGACAGCGGGGAGCTGCGGCACCGCGGCGAGCCGGTGACGTTCGCGGACCCGCGGGCGGCGCAGGCGGCCGGCATCAGCACCATCTACCAGGAGCTGGACCTGGTGCCGATGCAGAGCGCGGCGCGCAACCTGTATCTCGGCCGCGAGCCGCGCACCCGGTTGCGGCTGGTCGACTTCGCGCGGATGCGGCGCGAGGCGAACGCCCTGCTCGACGACTACCAGATCCGCGCCGACGTCGACGTGCCGCTGAACACCCTGGGCCTGGGCACGCAGCAGATGATCTCGGTGGCCCGGGCGGTCGCGCTGCGCGCGAACGTCGTGATCATGGACGAGCCCACCTCCTCGTTGGAGTCCCGCGAGGTGGAGACGCTGTTCGGGATCATCCGGCGGCTGCGGTCGGAGGGCGTGGCGATCGTCTACGTCAGCCACCGGCTGGACGAGCTGTACCGGATCTGCGACACGGTGTCCGTGCTGCGGGACGGCCGGCTGGTGCACACCGGTCCGATGGCGGAGCTGCCGCGGGTGCAGCTGGTCGCGACGATGCTCGGCCGGGAGCTGCAGACGGCGCTGCACCGCTCGGCGCCGGGGGGCGGCGACCGCATCGTCGCCGGCCCGCCCGTGCTGGAGCTGCGCGGGCTGACCCGTCGCAACCGTCTGCACGACGTCTCGTTCGAGGTGCACCGCGGCGAGGTCGTCGGGCTCGGCGGCCTGCTCGGCGCCGGCCGCAGCGAGACCGGCATGGCCGTGCTCGGTGCGCAGGAGCTCGACTCCGGCGCCGTGCTCGTGGAGGGCAAGCCGATCCGTACCGGGTCGCCGGGAGCGGCGATCGAGGCCGGCGTCGCGCTGCTGCCGGAGGACCGCAAGCTCGAGGGGATCCTGCCGAACCTGTCCATCCGCGACAACATCGCCATCGCGGCACTGCCCCGGATGTCCCGCCTCGGCCTGGTGTCCGACAAGCGGATCGACCAGCTCGTCGGGCACTTCATGGCCCGGCTGCACATCCGGGCGACCGGGCCCGGCCAGAAGGTCAGCACGTTGTCCGGCGGCAACCAGCAGAAGGTGATGCTGGCGCGGTGGCTGTGCCTGAGCCCGCGCGTGCTGGTGCTCGACGAGCCGACGCGCGGCATCGACGTCGGGGCGAAGTTCGAGGTGCGTCAGACGATCGACGAGCTCGCCGCAGAAGGTCTCGCGGTGCTGCTGATCTCGTCCGAGACCGAGGAGCTGGTCGACGAGAGCGACCGGATCGTGGTGCTCAAGGACGGGGCCGTCGTCGCGGTGCTCGACGGCGACGACATCAGCGAGCACGACCTGGTGCAGGCGATCGCCGCAGTCCCGTCCCCTGAGGAGGACCCCACCCGTGACTAGCCTGTCCACCGCGGTCGCCGGGACGGCGGCGAAGGCCGACCGCGCCACCGTGCTGCGCTGGACCAGGGACAACGGCGTGTACGTCGCCCTGGTGCTGATCGTCGTCTACAACGTGCTGTTCACCCCACGCTTCATCACCTGGGACAACCTCGACGTGCAGCTGGTGCTGTGCACCCGGATCGTCGTGGTGGCCCTCGGCATGGCGATGGTGATCGGGACGGCAGGCATCGACCTGTCCGTCGGCGCCGTGATGGCCCTGTCCGGCGCGCTGCTGGTGCAGTTCAGCGGCGTGCCGGGGGTCGGGGCGATCGCCCTGGCGCTGGTGATCGGCGGCCTGGTCGGGGTGCTGAACGGGTTCCTGGTCGGCGTCGTCGGGATCCAGCCGATCGTGGCGACCCTGGCGTTCCTGTTCGCCGGCCGGAGCATCGCGCAGCTGCTGCTGGCCGGCAAGAACCCGAGCATCCACGACAAGGTGATCCTGGGCATCTCCTCCGGCCACGTGCTCGGGGTGAACGGCCTGATCATCGCGGCGCTGGTCGCCGTCGGGCTCGTCGCGTTCACCGTCCGGCGGACCAGCTTCGGCCGGCAGCTGCTGGCCGTCGGGGACAACGCTCGGGCGTCGTACCTGTCGGGGGTTCCCGTGCGACGCACGCTGATCGGCGTCTACGTGCTCAGCGGGGTGCTGGCGGCGTGGGCCGGCGTGATGGACACCGCGTCGATCACCTCGGCGAACGCCCTGTCCAGCGGGCTGAACTACGAGCTGTTCGCCATCACCGCGGTCGTGGTGGGCGGGACGCCGCTCACCGGCGGACGGGTCAGGGTGGTCGGCACGGTGGCCGCCGCGATCCTCATGCAGCTGCTGCGCAGCACGCTGATCTTCCACTCGGCGACGGACGCGGTGTCCCAGATGGTCACCGCCGTCGTCATCGTCGGCGCCGTCTACATCCAGCGAGTGAGGGCACGCGCATGAGCACCACCGCACCGACGGGCGTCCCCGACGGCCCCGCCACCGCCGGCACCGGCCTGGCGGCGCGCCCGGTGGAACCCGTCGCCGCCACCGGGTCCCGCGTCGCGGCGGCGCTGCAGCGCAACGGGGTGGCGGCCTTCGCCGCGCTGGCGCTGCTGGTGCTGGTCGGCTCGGTGATCTGGCCGAGCTTCCACACCCTGGACAACCTGCGGAACACGGTCCTGGGCAACTCGTACATCGGGATCGTCGCCATCGGCATGACACTCGTGATCATCACCGGCGGGATCGACCTGTCGGTCGGCTCCGTCTTCGCCCTCGGCGGCGTGGTCGGCGTGTACGTCAGCAACCAGGCGGGACCGGCCGCCGCCGTGCTGGCGACGGTGGTGGCGTGCGGGCTGATCGGCCTGATCAACGGCATGCTGATCGGCTACGCCCGGATGGCGCCCTTCATCGTCACGCTCGCGACGCTGTTCGGGGTCCGCGGGCTGGTGTACCAGCTGACCGGGGCCGGTGCCCGGACGTACTCGGTGCCGAGCGACTCCTTCTTCGCGCACCTGGGCACCGGGGTGTTCCTGACGATCGGCTACCCGGTGCTGATCGCGATCGCGCTGTACGTGGTGTTCCACGTGGTGCTCGAGCGGACACCGTTCGGCCTGACCACCCTGGCCATCGGCGGTGGTGAGGACGCCGCCGTGCTGATGGGGCTGAAGGTGCGCCGCACCAAGGTCAGCCTCTACGTCGTCTCCGCGGCGCTCGCGGGCGTGGCCGGGATGCTGCAGGCCGCCCAGCTGGTGTCCGCCAGCCCGATCATCGCCACCGGGTACGAGCTGCAGGCGATCGCCGCGGTGGTGATCGGCGGGACGCTGCTGACCGGAGGTGCCGGCTCGCTGATCGGTACGGCCGCCGGCGTGCTGCTGCTGGGCACGATCAACGCGTTCATCCGCGAGCTGCAGCTCGACTCGACTTGGAACAACGTGGTCAGCGGGGCGTTCCTGGTCACGGTCGTGGTGGTGCAGCGGCTGCTGAACTACCGCCGGGCCGACTGAGCCCGCGGTCCGGCGATCAGCCGCGGCGGTACGCCGCCCCGCGCGCGGTGATGTCCGCGAGCACCTCTGCCGGGTACACGTCCTCGGGCTCGATGGTGACCGGACCCTCCTCCAGCGTGGCCCAGTGCCACGTCGGCTGGACGGTCGGCTGGCCGCCCTCCAGCCCGAGGCGCAGGTCGAGCAGCACCGCGTAGCGGTACCCGAACCGCCGCTGGATCGCCGTCGCGCGGCCGAAGTCGCCGGCGGTCGACCCGCGGGTGGCGTGGTCGGCGGTGAGCTCGAGGATCAGCAGGTTCTCCTCCGGGCCGAGGTGGCCGCGGCGGTGCACGATCAGGTCGGGGATGCGCCGACCCTCGGAGTCCGCGTCCTCGAGCCGGACCGCCTTCTCCAGGGCCATCGCCGACCGGTCGTACTCCGCGTCGATGTCCCAGGCGTTCTCGATCATCGGCCGCAGGTACCAGCCGAGGTGGAAGGCGATGGTGCGTTCCGAGGCGCTGCTGGTGCCGCTCGACGGGGTGAACAGCGTCCACTCGTTGGCGATCGTGTTGGTCAGCGCGATGCGCACGCGTGCCTGAAGGTCTCCCAGCTGCATGGCCAGACGGTACCGCGCGGACGTCCGGCATCTGGTGGGTTGTCCACGCAGATGTCCGCAGATGGCAAAAGGACGGTCAGGAGATGCCCACATCTGCGACGAACGGCGGGGCCCCGGACACCCGGGACCCCGCCGTTTCGTCGTGCTGCCTTCGGGGCGAGCGATCAGATGTCGCCCGAGGGGTTGTCCTTCTCCACCGCGTCCTCGGTCGCGTCGGCGACGTCCTCCGCCTTGCTGGCCGTGCGGCGGGTGACCTTCTTGGCCGCCTCCTCGGCGGAGGCGCGGGCCTCGTCGAGCTTCTCTGCCGCCTTGCGCGTCGCCTCGCGGCTCTTCGCCACCGCCGAGCCGGCCGCCTCACCCACGGCGTCGGCGGCGTCCCCCACGGCATCGGTCACGGAGGCGCGCACGTCGTGCGTGTGGGTGTGCAGCGCGTCCGCCCCGGTGCCCCCGGTCGGGTCGGTGGGCTCCCACGGCTCGGCCCAGGGGTCTACGGTCGACCGGGACCGGAACCAGGCCGCACCGGCCGCACCGGCACCGACGAGCAGGCCGACCACCATGAACGTGCTCAGACCCTTGTGCGACTTCTTCGGCGGTGTCACGTGGACCTGCTTCTTCAGCTCGGCCGCGTTCGCCTTGGCGACCTCCGCCGCGGTGTCGGCAGCCTTGACCGCCGCCGCACCCGCCTTCTCCGCCGCCTCGTTCAGGGCGGTGACCAGGCGCGGGATCAGCTCGTCCACCAGCTTGTCGTGCGCGGTGTCGATCGCCGGCGCCGCCTTCTCGGCAGCCTTCTCCACGCGCGGTGCCGCGGCCTTGACGCTCTCGTTGTAGGCGTTCTCGAGGCGCGGCATCAGCCAGTCGATGAAGGCCTCCACCCGAGGCGTCGTCCACTCCTTGGCGTGCACGGCGGCGCCCGTCAGCGTGGCGCCGAGGTCGGCTGCCTGCTCCTTCAGCTTGTCGGGGTCAACGTCGAGCTTGCTGTGCTTCGTCATCTGCCACTCCCGGACGTCGTTGCTGGTCTCGAGGCTGTGACCTCCCACTCTGCCACCGCGGGCCCCGCTGCGCAGGAGGGCTCCGTGCGAGACTGGGGCCATGTTTGCGACCCTGCACACCACCGCCGGCGACATCCGTGTCGAGCTGTTCCCCAACCACGCACCGCGCACCGTGGCGAACTTCACCGGGCTGTCCACCGGCTCCCAGGAGTGGACGGACCCGAGCGGCGTCACGCGCACCGATCCCCTGTACAAGGGCGTGATCTTCCACCGCGTCATCCCGGGCTTCATGATCCAGGGCGGTGACCCGCAGGGCACCGGCCGCGGCGGCCCGGGCTACAACTTCGACGACGAGATCCACCCCGAGCTGACCTTCTCCGAGCCGTACGTGCTGGCGATGGCCAACGCGGGCAAGCGCCTCGACCCGGTCACCGGGAAGATGGGTGGCACCAACGGCTCGCAGTTCTTCATCTCTGTCGCGCCGACGCCCTGGCTGAACGGCAAGCACACCATCTTCGGCAAGGTGGCCGACGACGCGAGCAAGGCCGTGGTCGACGCCATCGCCACCACCCCGACCCGACCGGGCGACCGTCCCGTGCAGGACGTGGTGATCGACTCCATCACCGTCGAGGACTGACCATCACCACTCCCGACCCGACAGGCGCCGGAACCGCGGCGCCCCCGGTGTGCCCGCGGCACCCCGACCGGATCAGCTACGTGCGCTGCCAGCGCTGCGGGCGCCCCGTGTGCCCGCAGTGCCAGCGACCGGCGGCGGTCGGGGTGCACTGCGTGGACTGCGTCGCGGAAGCGAACCGCGCGGTGCCGGCCCGCCGGACGGTGCTCGGGGGTCGGGTGCGGGACGGGCGACCGCTGGTCACGTTCACGCTGATCGGGCTGAACGCGCTCAGCTACCTGCTGCAGCTGACGACGCCCGGCTGGACGGGGCGGTGGTGGTTCGCGCCGGTGCTCGGTGCGTCGCAGCCCTACCGGTTCCTGACCGCGGCGTTCCTGCACTCGCCGACGAGCTTCCTGCACATCGTGTTCAACATGGTGGCCCTGTGGACGGTCGGACCGCTGCTCGAGCAGCTGCTCGGCCGCGCCCGGTACCTGACGTTGTACCTGATGGCGGCGGTTGGCGGGTCCGTCGGCGCGGTGCTGCTGGCGCCGGTGACGCACAGCTGGAACGTGGCCATGGTCGGCGCGTCAGGAGCGGTGTTCGGGCTGTTCGGCGCGATCCTCGTGGTGCTGCGGCGGGTGGGCGCGGACGCCCGCGGGATCCTCGGCGTCATCGTGGTCAACCTGGTGATCAGCTTCATCCCCGGGCTCGGGATCGCCTGGCAGGCGCACGTCGGCGGCCTCGTCGTCGGGCTGGTCCTGGCCTTCGCCTACGCGCACGCCCCCGCACCGCGTCGGCGGCTCGTCGCCGTGGTGGCCCCGGTCGTGGTCGGTGTCCTGCTGGTCGCGTCGACCGTCCTCACCTACCGGGCGGTCGGTCTGCTCTGAGCCGTCCACAGGCTGTGACCTGCGGAATGACATCGGTGTAGTTTTCCACAGGGTTGTTCACCACTGGGGACAACCGACCCGACGGACCGCCGCACTCAGCGGGTCGCTCAGCGCCAGCGGGTGGTCATCCCGAAGCCGACCAGGATCAGCCCGAAGCCGCACGCGAGGTTCCACTGGCCGATCGCGGGGATCGGGTACGTGTGGCCGCTCTGCGCGGTCAGGTACGTCACCACGATCCAGGCCAGCCCGACCACCATCAGCCCGAGCATCACCGGCACGAACCACGGCGGGTTCGGCTTGCGCGGGACAGCCTTCCCGGGGGGCGGCGTGTACGCGACCTTCTTCCGCGACCTCGACTCAGGCACGTCCGGGTGCTCCTTCAGGCGATGGGTGCCCGCCGCGCCCGTGGCCGTCGCAGGCCGGTGGCCGAGGCGGAACCGGGGGCCGTCGCCCGTGCTGCCGTGCTCGAGGAGAGCCGCACAGACCGGGCGCAACGTGACCTAGCCTAGACGGTGCACGCCGCCGGACCGCGTGCACCCGGCCCGTCACCAGGAGCGTTGCGTGAGCGACCGCCCGCACCGCCTGCGCCTGCCGCGCGGCAGCGTGTCCGTCGGCGTGGTGCTGATGCTCTCTGCGGTGCTGTTCTCCATGTCGGCACGCAGCGCGGCGGGGTCGATCTCACGGCACCCCACGGACCTGCGGGGTCTGACGCAGGCGGAGTCGGACAAGGTCGCGCGGCTGTCGGCGCAGGTGGACGAGCTGCGCTCCGAGGTGGACGTGCTGACGGCGCAGAGCGCCCTGCCCGGGGTGTCGGCGGACGCCGTGGGGACGGGCTACCTGGTGGCCGGCGGTGGTGTGCCGGTCAGCGGCACCGGGCTGACGGTCCAGCTGAACGACGCCCCGGCGGACTCCCCCCGGCGCGGCAACGTCAGCCCCGACGTGCTGGTGGTGCACCAGCAGGACCTGCAGGCCGTGATGAACGCGCTGTGGGCGGGTGGCGCCGAGGCGATGGAGCTGCAGGACCAGCGGGTCGTGTCGACCAGCGCCTTCCGCTGCGTCGGCAACGTGCTGCGGCTGCACGGTCGCGTCTACTCACCGCCGTACACCGTCCGGGCGATCGGCGACCCGCACAAGCTCCAGGCGGCGCTCGACCAGGCGCCGGCCGTACGCGCCTACGTCCGCGACTCCATCCAGGTGGGCCTCGGGTGGCAGGTCAACGAGTCGTCCTGGCTGCAGCTGCCCGCCTACTCCGCCACGGACCTGACGTACGCCTCGGTGCCGGCCGGGGTGCAGGTGCTGCCCGGCCTGCCGGAGCCGTCCGCGACGAGCGGGACGGCCAGCCGCCGTGGGGCTGCCGGATGACGGCCGGGGCGAGCGCATGACCACCGACGTCGTCCCCCGGCGCACAGCCCGTCGAGCCGCCCGTCGGCACGGGCTGGTGTGGGGCGCCGTCGGCGTGCTCGGCGAGGTGCTGCTGACGGTCGGCGTGCTGCTGCTCGGGTTCCTCGCGTGGCAGCTGTGGTGGACCGACGTGCAGGGGAACGCGGGACAGGCGCGTGTGGTGCAGTCGCTGGCGTGGGCCACGCCCGTGCCGACCAGCGCTCCCAGCGCAGCGGCGGGTGCGACGGCGGTCGTGGGGCCGAAGGTGGCGACGCCGCGGCACGACGACCCGCCCGTGCTGGCCGAACCGGGGCACGCGACGACGTTCGCCACGCTGCAGGTGCCCCGGTGGGCCGGTGAGCCGGAACGCCCGATCAGCGAGGGCACCGACCGCGCCACCGTGCTCGACGTGCTCGGCATCGGGCACTACCAGGGGACCGCGATGCCGGGTGCCGTCGGGAACTTCGCCGTCGCCGGCCACCGCACCACGTTCGGCAAGCCGTTCAACCGGATCGCCGAGCTGCAGGTGGGCGACGCGCTCGTCGTGCGCACCAAGGACGCCTGGTACGTGTACAAGGTCGCGTCCACGGAGATCGTGTACCCGCACCAGACCGAGGTCATCGCGCCGGTGCCGGACAAGCCGGGTGCGACCCCGACGGCCCGGTCGATCACCATGACCACCTGCACGCCGATGTACTCCGCCGCCCAGCGCTACGTGGTGCACGGCGTGCTGGACTACTGGGCGCCGGCCTCCGACGGGGTGCCGGCCGAGCTGCTCGGGAGCGCATGATGTACGCGTGGCTGTGGCGCCACCTGCCGGGGCCGGTGTGGGTGCGCGTGCTGATCAGCGTGGTGCTGGCCGCTGCGGTGCTGGCGGTGTGCTTCGAGTGGGTGTACCCGGCGATCGCCCCGCACATGCCCTTCAACCAGACGACCGTGGGTGAGTGATGACGAAGATCTTGGTGGTCGACAACTACGACTCGTTCGTCTACACGATCGTCGGGTACCTCAACCAGCTCGGTGCCGACACGGTGGTGGTGCGCAACGACACCGTCCCGCCGGTGTCCGACCGCGCCGCGTTCGACGGGGTGCTGGTGTCACCGGGACCGGGGACGCCGTCGGCCGCCGGCTCGTCGATGCAGGTGATCCGGGACTGTGCCGAGACGGGGACGCCGATGCTCGGCGTCTGCCTGGGGCACCAGGCGCTCGGCGAGGTGTACGGCGGGGTGGTGACGCACGCACCGGAGCTGATGCACGGCAAGACGAGCGAGGTTCAGCACGACGGCCGCGGCGTGCTGGCCGGGCTGCCGTCACCGTTCACCGCCACGCGGTACCACTCGCTGGCCGTGGTGGACGGGACGTTCTCCGACGAGCTCGAGGTCACCGCCACGGCGAACGGCATCATCATGGGGCTGCAGCACCGGACGCTGCCGCTGCACGGCGTGCAGTTCCACCCCGAGTCGGTGCTGACGCAGGGGGGTCACCGGCTGCTGGCGAACTGGCTGGCGATGTGCGGGGACGAGGGTGCCGTGGGGCGGTCCGAGGGGCTGCACCCGCTGGTGCGCGCCTGACCATGTGCTGCTGATCGGCCGGCTCGGCTGGTCCGACGACGAGAACGGCCGCCCACCGGGTTCGGTGAGCGGCCGTCGTCGTGAGCTGATCGGTCAGGAGGCCGACGGGCTCGGGCTCGGACCCGGGCCACCGGAGACCGTCAGCGTGATCTGCTGGTTGATCGCCACGTTGGTGCCCGACGGCGGGCTGACGCTGATCACCGTGCCGGCCGGCTGGTCGGACGGGTTCTTCTTCGGGTCGAGCGTCGTCGTCTGGATGTTGGTCAGACCGGCCGCGGTCAGCGCGTCACGCGCCGCCTTCTCGGTCACCGTCGGGCCGGTGATCCCCGACGGGATGGTGGCCGTGGTCGGCGCGGCGCCCACCGTGATGGTGACGACGGTGCCCTGCTTCAGGATCGACTTGTCGGGCCGGTCCTGAGCGATCACGACGCCGACCTGCTTCGGGTCGGTGACCGGCTGCGTCTGCACGTTGTTCCCCAGCTTGAGGGCCGTCAGCGCCGCCACCGCGTCGGCCTGCTTCTGACCGACCAGGTTGCCGAGCACCACGTTGCCCGAGGAGACGGACAGCTTGATGGTGGAACCCGCGGCGACCGTCTGGCCGGCGATGGGGTCCGTCTTGGTCACCTGGCCCTGCGGGAAGTTCGGGTTGTCGTCGGACGTCTGCGTGGGGTCGACGACGAAGCCCGCACCCTTCAGCTCGGTGGTGGCGTCCGCGACCGTCTTGCCGGTGACGTCCGGGACCGCGAGGTTCGCCGGGCCCTTGGAGATGTACAGCACGACGGAGCTGCCGATCGGCTGCTGGCTGTCGGCGGGCGGGTCGGTTCGCGTGGCGCTGCCGGCCGGCACCGAGTCGGAGTTCTCCTGCTGGGTGCCGCCGATCTTGAACTTGTCGGTGGTCAGCAGGTCCCGGGCGTCCTGCTCGGACTTGCCGACCACGTTCGGCACCGCCGCGGTCTGGGGCGTGGAGGGCCCACGCTGCGACAGCAGCAGCCACACGAGCCCGCCGACGGCGAGCACCGCGATGCCGACCAGCAGCCAGACGAGCCAGCTCCGGCCGCGCTCGTCGTCCTCCACCACGCCGGAGCCCGGCGTGGTGATGCCCGTCGCGCCCCACGCCGCCGAGCCGGGCGTGAACGCCTGGGTGGCCGCGGTGGCCGGCGCCATCACCTGCGTGGCCTCGCCTGCGGCGAGGGCACCGGCGGCACCGGCCACCGCGAAGGCGCCGACCGGCGGTGCGCCCACCGCACCGCCTCGCAGCACCGCTTCGAGGTCCGCCCGGAACTCGCCGGCCGTCTGGTAGCGGTCGTCCCGCTCCTTGGCCAGCGCCTTCAACGTGATGCGGTCCAGGGTCTCCGGCACGTCCGAGGCGATGTCGCTCGGTGCCGGCGGGTTCTCTCGGACGTGCTGGTAGGCCACCGCGACCGGGGAGTCGCCCGTGAACGGCGGGCGACCGGTGAGCAGCTCGAACAGCAGGCAGCCGGTGGAGTACAGGTCGGAGCGGGTGTCCACCTGCTCGCCGCGGGCCTGCTCCGGGGACAGGTACTGCGCGGTGCCGATGACGGCCTGGGTCTGCGTCATCGTCGCGGCCGAGTCCGCCACGGCGCGCGCGATGCCGAAGTCCATCACCTTGACCGCCCCCGTGGGGGTCAGCATGACGTTGGCCGGCTTGATGTCGCGGTGCACGATCCCGGCGTGGTGCGAGTACTCCAGCGCCGAGAGGACGCCGGCGGTGATCTCCACCGCCTCCTCGATGGGCACCGCGGCGCCGTCGCGCAGGATGTCCCGCACGGTGTGGCCCTCGACGTACTCCATGACGATGAACGGCACGTGCGCGACCAGGCCGGTCGGCTCCGTCACCACGTCCTCGCCGGTGTCGTAGACGGCGACGATCGCCGGGTGGTTCAGCGACGCGGCGGCCTGGGCCTCGCGGCGGAACCGGTTCTGGAACGACGGGTCACGGGCCAGGTCGGAGCGCAGGATCTTGATCGCCACCGTGCGGCCGAGCCGCCGGTCGTGACCGATGTGCACCTCGGCCATGCCGCCGCGCCCGATCAGCTCACCGACCTCGTACCGGCCGGCGAGGATGCGGGTCCCCTCATCCACCACGTAGGTGCCCTTCAGCGTCGTCCGTCGGCGGTGGTCTGCCACCGGCCGTCCTGCCCGATCATCCCATCCACGACGCCGGCCGGACCGGTGCCTTCCGGCGTGGCTGCGAGCACCACGCCCGGTGCCGTCGTGCCCGGCACCGCGTCCGCCCTGGTCAGGCTGCTGGCCAGGGCCGCCCCCAGCAGCGCCACCACGATCAGCACCGCGATCACCACGATCCAGCGCCACCGGGCCGGTCCGCGCGTGGTCACCTCGGTCACCCAGCCCGGGGCGGACGGTGCCGCCGGTCCCGAGCGGGTGGAGCGGGTGCCGGTGGGGGCGGGAGCCGTGCGGCGGGCGGTGTGCCGGCCGGCCGTGGTCTCCGTCGGCCGCACCCGGTGGCGGGGCGGGAAGGACGGGGGGACGGCGTCGGCGGAACGAGCGGCGGAGGTCGCGGTGCGAGCGTCCGACGTGCCGGTGGTCGACGTGCCCGCGCCGCCGCCGGCCGTTGCGCCCGCCGCGGCGCCGACCGCCGTGCCCGTCGCTGTGCCCGTCGCCGTACCTGCCGCCCTGCCCGTCGCCGTGCCCGTCGGCACCCGGACCGGCGGCTCCGGTGCGGTGACCACCATCGGGACGCCGGACACCGGCGTGTGCGGCAGCAGCCGGTCGAGGGTGACGGCGAGCTCCTCGCCGGACTGCGGCCGCTTGGCCGGGTCCTTCGACAGCAGCCGGATCACGAGGTCCGCGAGGTTGCGGTCGACCGACGACGGCAGCGGCGGCACCGGGTCGTTGACGTGCGCGACCGCGATGTCCACCGCGGTCGGCCCGGTGAACGGCCGCTTGCCCGCCAGCGCCTCGTAGGCCACCACGCCCAGGGAGTACAGGTCCGACAGGCGCGTGGCGGGCCGGCCGACGGCCTGCTCCGGGGACAGGTACTGCGCGGTGCCCATCACCATGCCGGTGGCGGTCATGGTCGGCTGGTCCTGCGCCAACGAGACGCCGAAGTCGGTGATCTTCACGCGGTTGCCGCGGCCGATCAGGATGTTGCCCGGCTTGACGTCCCGGTGCACCACCCCGGCCTCGTGCGCGGCGTGCAGCGCGCGGGCCGTCTGGGCGAGGATCGGCAGCAGGCGACGCGGCTCGAGCACCGGCTCGCGTTCCAGCAGGTCGGAGAGGGGTTCGCCGACGACCAGCTCCTGGACCAGGTACGCCGAACCGTCCTGCTCGCCGTAGTCGTACAGCGCGGCGATGTTGCCGTGGGACAGGGCCGCGGAGTTGCGGGCCTCCGTCCGGAACCGCTCGAGGAAGCCGCGGTCGCCCGCGAACTCCTCGCGCAGCACCTTGACCGCGACCGGCCGACCGAGGGCCTCGTCCTGCGCCTCCCACACCTCACCCATGCCGCCCACCGCGATGCGGCGGGCCAGCCGGTACCGACCGCCGAGCGCGACCCCGGGTGCCGTCCTCACTTCCCGGTCACCGCCTTGATCACGGCCTTGGCGATCGGCGCCGCGACGGCACCGCCGGTGGCGTCGTTGCCGAGGCTGCCGCCGTGCTCGACGAACACCGCCACGGCCACCTTCGGCGCGTCGGCCGGGGCGAACGCGGCGAACCACGCGTGCGGCGCCTGACCGGCGGCCGTCTCCGCCGTGCCCGTCTTGCCCGCCACCTGCATGCCCGGGATCTGCGCCGCGGTGCCGGTGCCGTTGTTGACGACGCCGAGCATCATGTCGCGCAGCGTGGCGGCGTCGGCGGACGACATGGCCTGGGAGTAGGTGCTGGGCTGCGCCTGGCTGACCACCGTCAGGTCGGCGGCGCGCACCGTCTGGACCAGGTAGGGGCGCATCAGCACGCCACCGTTGGCGATCGCGGCCGCCACCATCGCCATCTGCAGGGGCGTCGCCTGCACGTCGCGCTGGCCGATGGCCGACTGCGCCGTCTCGGGTGCGTCCAGCCCGGTCGGCACCACCGACTGCACGACCGGCATCGGGACGGTCAGCGACGGGTCGTCGAAGCCGAACTTGTCCGCCTGCGCCTTGATCGCCGCGGCGCCGAGGTCGAGCCCGACCTGCGCGAACGCGGTGTTGCAGGAGACCCGCAGGGCGTCCGCGAGGCTGACCGTCGCACCGCCGCAGCTCTCGCCACCGAAGTTGCTCAGGGTGGCAGTGGTGTTCGGCAGCGTCAGCTGGAGGGGTGCGGGCACCTGCGTCTGCGCGGTGTACTTCCCGCTCGCCAGCGCCGCCGCCGCGGTGACCAGCTTGAACGTGGAGCCGGGGGCGAACCGGTCGCTGATCGCCTTGTTCAGCAGCGGGTTGCCGTCCGCCTTGTTCAGCTGCTGGAAGGCGGCGTTGGCGGCGGCGGTGTCGTGGACGGCCAGGGCGTTGGGGTCGAACCCGGGGGTGGACACCATCGCGAGGATCTTGCCGGTGGACGGCTCGATGGCCACGACGGCCCCTCGCTGGTTTCCGAGGGCGGTGCGTGCGGCCTGCTGAGCGGCCGGGAGGATCGTCGTCTCCACCGCTGCGCCCTCGGTCGCCTTGCCGGTCAGCAGGTCACGGATGCGCGTGAAGAACAGCTGGTCGCTGCGACCGGTCAGCTGGGAGTTCGCCGCCAGCTCGAGCTGCGAGCGGCCGTTGGCCACCGAGTAGTAGCCGGTGACCGCCGAGTACAGGTCGCCCGCGGCGTACTGCCGCTGGTAGCCGAAGGCGTCGTTCACCTTGGTGCTCGAGGCGATCGCCGTGCCGCCGGCGACGATGGGCCCGCGCGGGTTGCCGAACTCGCGGTACAGGGTGCGGACGTTGCGCGGGTCGTTGTTCAGCTTGCTGGCCTGGACGAACTGCACCCAGGTGGCGCTGCCCATCAGGGCGACGAACATCACCAGCATCATGGTCGCGAGGCGGCGCAGCGGGGTGTTCACGGCAGTCCCCCGATCCGCTCCGTCGGGTTCTCGTCCGGCTCGGCGCCGCGCGGTGCGGGACGCCGGACCACGGGGCCGCCGACGGCCGGGTTGCCGACCGCGGGCGTGCCGCCGGAGGGTGTGGCGACCGCCCGCATGGCGGGGGCCGGCCGCCGGGCGTCGTCGGACACCCGCAGCAGCAGCGCGACGATCACCCAGTTGGCCAGCAGCGACGAGCCGCCGTACGCCAGGAACGGGGTGGTCAGGCCGGTCAGCGGGATCAGCCGCGTCACGCCGCCGACGACGACGAACACCTGGAACGCCATGACGAACGCCAGGCCGCCGGCCAGCAGCTTGCCGAACCCGTCCCGCACGCCGATCGCCGTGCGCAGCCCGCGCTCGGTCAGCACCGCGTAGAGGACGAGGATCGCCAGCAGGCCGGTCAGCCCCAGCTCCTCGCCGAGCGACGGGACGATGAAGTCGGACTCGGCGAACGGCACCAGGTCGGGCCGGCCCTGGCCCCAGCCGGTGCCGAACAGCCCGCCGCTGGCCATGCCGAACAGGCCGCGCACCAGCTGGCCGGAGCCGCCGAAGGGCCGGTTGAACTCGGCGTTCGACAGGGCGTTCGACCAGGCCGAGAAGCGGACGGCGACGTGCGGGATCGTCGCGACCGCCGCGGCGGCGCCGCCCGCGAACAGCACCAGGCCGATCGCCACCCAGGAGATCCGCTCGGTGGCCAGGTAGAGCACCGCGACGAACAGCCCGAAGAACAGCAGGGACGTGCCGAGGTCGCTCTGCAGCACCAGGATCGCGAGCGAGACGCCCCAGACGACGAGGATCGGGCCCAGGTCCCGGACGCGCGGCAGCTGCAGCCCGAGCACCTTGGGCCCGGCGAGCGTGAGCGTGTCCCGGTTCGTGACGAGGTAGCCGGCGAAGAAGATCGCCAGCGCGATCTTGGCCAGCTCCGCCGGCTGCAGGCCGACGCCGCCCACCCGGACCCAGATCCGGGCACCGTTCACGTCCTTGCCGATCACCGGCAGCATCGGGGAGGCCATCAGCACCAGCGCGGCGACGCCCGCGGTGTACGTGTACCGGCGCAGGGTGCGGTGGTCGCGCAGCCAGATCAGCACGACCGCGGCCAGCACCACGGAGATCGCCGTCCACACCAGCTGCTTGCCGGCGAAGTCGGTGGGGTGGCCCTTGGACTCGGCGGCGAGGTCCAGCCGGTAGATCATCGCCAGGCCGATGCCGTTCAGCGCGACGACGATGGGCAGGATCACCGGGTCGGCGTAGGGCGCCCGCCACCGCAGCACCAGGTGCATGCCGACGGCCATCACCGCCATGCCGACGCCGTACCAGAGCACGTTCGACGGGACCTTGTCCTTCACCCCGAGGCCGACCAGGGCGTACGCGGCCACCCCGAGCACCAGGGCGAGCACGAGCAGGCCGAGCTCGACGCCACGGCCGGAGCGGACCCGCAGGGGCTGGACGGTCGCCATCACGGGCCGACGACGGTGGGGACCGGGGCCGGGAGCGGTGAGGCGGTGAACGTGGCGTCCGGGCTCGTCGCGCTCGGGCTCGGCGTGGCCGATGCCGTCGGCGTCGGGCTGACGGACGGCTCGGGGGTCGGCACCGCCTGCGCCAGGGCCGACACCTGGTCACGCGCCGAGGCGAGAGAGGTCGCCCGGATGGTGGCCCGCACCCGCTGCTGCAGGTAGTCCGGCAGCGTGCTGACCTGCACGTCGCTGTGCTCCACCACCGACGAGAGCTGCAGCGGTCCGACGGACGACGGCACGCCGCGGAACACCCCGACCCGGCCGCCGTCGTCGCCGACGAAGTACTGCGTCTGGCTCCACGCGTAGCCGGCACCGAGCAGCACCAGCACCAGGCCGAGCGCCGCGGACCACACCACCAGCAGGCTCCGGCGCGTCGGGCCCGACTCCGCGGCGCGCTCGTCGGCCGCCTCCTCGTCGTCCACCGCGGCCGCGTGGTTGTCGTCGTCCTCCGCCTCGTGCGCCGCACCACCCAGCCCGACGGCGCGGGCGGCCCGCTTGGTCAGGTTCGCCGCACGTGCCGCGGGACCGTCGGCCGCGGAGGTGGGCCGGTTGCGCGAGCTCGCGGCGGCGCCGACCACCGTGGTCGCGGTGCCCGGGGCGGTGCCGTCCCGCAGGTCGTCCAGCTCGACCACGTCCGCGACGATCACCGTGATGTTGTCCCCGCCTCCGGCGCGCAGCGCCAGCTGCACCAGGCGGTCGGCACAGGCGTCCACGTCCGGGATCTCGCGCAGCGTCTCGGCGAGCGTGTCCGCGCTGACGAACCCGGACAGCCCGTCGGAGCACAGCAGCCAGCGGTCGCCGCGGCGCGCCTCGCGCACCGACAGGTCCGGGGTGACGTCGGTGTCGAAGTCGCCGAGCACCCGCATCACCACCGACCGCTGCGGGTGGTGCACGGCCTCCTCAGGCGTGATCTTGCCGGTGTCCACCAGGTGCTGGACGAATGTGTGGTCGGTGGTGACCTGCGTCAGCTCGCCGTCGCGCAGCAGGTAGCCGCGGGAGTCTCCGATGTGGGCCATCGCCAGCTTGTTGCCGGTGCGCAGGATCGCCGTCACGGTCGTGCCCATGCCCGTCAGGTCCGGCTCGGCCTCGGAGCGGGCGATGATCTCCTCGCGCGCGGACTCCATCGCCTGCTCCAGCTCGGCGAGCGCGTCGTCCGGGCCGTGCGCCTCGTCGTCCAGCGGCGCGAACGCCGCCACCGCGACCGACGACGCGACGTCGCCGCCGGCGTGCCCACCCATGCCGTCCGCGACCATCAGCAGGTGCGGACCGGCGTAGGCCGAGTCCTGGTTGTTGGCGCGGACCAGCCCCACGTCGGACCGGGCCGCGTACCGCAGGCCGATGCTCACCCGGTTACCTCTGCAGCTCGAGGACGCTGCGGCCCACCCGCACCGGCGTGCCGGTGGGGACGGGGGTGGGTGACTCGACGCGACGCTCACCGACGAACGTGCCGTTGGTGGAGCCGAGGTCCTCGACGAACCACTGGTCGCCCTGCTGGAACAGGCGGGCGTGGCGGGAGGACGAGTAGTCGTCGTCCAGCACCAGGGTGCAGCTGGGCGAGCGGCCGACGAGCACGGACGACGAGCCCAGCGGGAGGATGGTGCCGCGCAGCGCACCCTCGGTGACCACCAGGCGGGTGGGGCCGCCGGTGGAGCGCGAGCGACGCGGCTGCCGGGCCGGTGCGGCGGCTTCCGGTGCCGCGGGGCCGGGCGGTTCCGGGATGGTGGACGCGGGTACCGGCTGGGCGTTCCGGCTGCGGGCAGCCTGCGCGGCGCGTCGGCGGTCGACGATCCGGGTGCCGTACAGGTCCCGGCGGAGCACCGAGATGGCGGACAGCACCAGGACCCACAGCAGCGCCAGGTATCCCCAGCGCAGCAGAGTGACCGTGACCTCGCTCATGCGCCGGGGTCACCCGTCCGCTTCCGGCTCGCCACCGGTCCAGAACAGGATCCGGGTGCGGCCGATGGTGAGCGTGTTGCCGTCGAGCAGGGTGGCGGCGGGGACCTGGTGGCCCTCGACGAACAGTCCGTTGGTGGAGCCGAGGTCCGTGGCGATCACACCGTCCGGCGTGACGCGGATCTCCAGGTGCCGACGGGAGACGCCGGGGTCGTCGACGATGATGTCCGCCTCCGAGCCGCGGCCGATCACCGTCACCGGGCCGGTCAGCAGGTACCGCTGACCGTCGATGTCCAGCAGCGGGTGCCGCGGGCTCGGCGCGGCCGTGGTGGCCGGGGCGACCGCACCGCGCACCGTCGAGCTCTTCACCGTGAACCGGCCCGTCTCCAGGTCCGGGTCCTCGGCGAAGGACACGGTCACCGGCCCGACGAAGGCGTACCGCTGGCTGGCGGCGTGGTCCGTGACGTTCGCCGCGAACTCGTCGGCCAGCGTCTCGGCGCCCCACGCCTCGACCTGGTCGTAGTCCGACGTGGACAGCTCGATGACGAAGTCGTTGGGCACGACGGTCCGGTCCCGGTCCACCACCGCCGCCCGGTCGTCCACCTCGCGGCGCAGCGCGCTGACCAGCTCGACCGGCTTGACCTCGCTGCGGGCGAACCGGGTGAAGGCGTTGTTGACCGCGCGCTCCACCCCGTTCTCGAACTTGTCGAGGATGCCCATCACGCCACCTCCTTCACCGGTCGTCGCCGGCGGAGGGGCCAGGCGAGGGGGTGTGCGCGAGCGTGGGTGCGCGACGACCCGGCTCGATCGTATCCGCGTGGGCACCGGGCCGCGGCGTCGGTGCTGCTCGGCGCGCTGGTGTGGGCCGTTGGTGCCGGGTCCGCGGGGACGGCTCCGGGCGCCGGACGGGGCAGTGTGGAGCGCTCGGCGGCGCCCGCGGCGGGGAGTCGCGGGTCTCGTCCGGGGCTCATGACGGTGGCGTCGGAGGGCTCCGGCACCGTGCTAATGTTCTCCGGCGCGCGCGAGTGGCGGAACGGCAGACGCGCTGGCTTCAGGTGCCAGTGTCCGAAAGGGCGTGCGGGTTCAAATCCCGCCTCGCGCACAGGGGAAGAGCCGGAGACCCGATGGTCTCCGGCTCTTTCGTCGTCTCGGGGGGTCGCTCACGATGAGGGCCAGCGGCGTGACGCCGGCCCGAGGGGCAGCCGACGCTCGGCTCACGTGACGGCGTGGTTCTCGAGGTAGCGCGCGCGTGGGACGACACTGCCCGACGCGTCGGCCGCTGGGCCCGAGGGTGCCCAGGCACGACGCGCGGGGGCGTCTGCGGCCGGTCGCGGCCCGAGGGGTGCACCTGGAGCGTGATGGCCCGGGCCCCTCCGTGGCTTCGAGACGTAGGGCTGTTCGGGTGAACCTGCACCGGTTCTCGTCCTCCTGGGCTCTGCCGGTGCGTAGCGTCCGCCGGGACGACCGCTTGGCGGTCGCCGCTGATGTTGGGGCAGGCATTCCAGCAGGGGGAGATGTGTCGATGCTGCTGTGTGCGTGTCCCTTCTGTAATGCCTCCAACGGCGCTAGGGATTTCCCTGTGAATCCCGCCCCTGGATACCGTGGGCCCTGGCCGCCCGACTGGTGGCTCGACTGGTGATGACGAGCAGGAACGAAGCCATCCACAGTGAGCCAGTATGGCGAGAGCGCTCGGACTTCATCATCGCGGTGGCCGTCGACTCTGCAAACTCGAAGGTCAACTCCGAGCAGTTGTGGGCTCGGAGACTAGATGACCTCTGCTTCGAGCTATGTTGCATACCATTCTTCGCTTACGACATCGCGCTGGGAGACATCGTAGAAACGGATGAGCGATTCACGATAACCAGGGTGTCCGTGCCGTCAGGCCGGTACGTATTCCGCGCCTACTTCGGCGAATCATACTATCCGCGCGACATTATGGCTCAGGAGCTGGAGTCACGCGGGGCGCTCATTGAGTGGTCGTCGACGAACCTCCTCGCCATCGACGCGAAGGACCACAGCCACGCCGCAGAACTGGCCGCATACCTGCAGGAGCACGAGGATCTTGGACACCTGATGTACGAGACAGGGCGCAGCTCCTGACTTGGATGGGACATGAAGCCGCAACCCTGCGGTCCTCCACCGCCCAAGTTCAGACGGCCGAGCGAGGCCCCGTCGCCAGCCGCTGGCGAATCCGCGGCGAAGGACTGGACTCGCGCACACAGTCGGCCTCTGCGTCGCGTTTCGGCGCAACAGCAGTAGTCGAGAACTGACGCGCCGTCCGCGCACAGCGATCATTTTCGACAATTGTCGTCATATCAACCTAGGTTGACAGAGCCACCTCCCTCGGACGTTCACGACCAGGGTTCCCTGATCTTCCGCCGTATGCGTGGCGCGCGACGGTCTCGTCGGCCGTGGTGGCTCTCGCCTGGGTCGCGTGCTGGTCGGCGTCTAGCCTCCCGCCATGCGCAGCGACCGCGGCCTCGACCGGTTCATCACGTTCCTCGACGCGGTCGTGGCGATCGCGCTGACCCTGCTCGTCCTGCCGCTCACCGATCTGATCGACGGGACGCGTCCGCCGGCGCGCGTCAGCGACGTCTTCACGCAGAACGCTCCGCGCTTCGGCGCCTTCCTGCTCAGCTTCGTGGTGATCGCACGGCTGTGGTTTGCGCACCACCGGATGAGCGAGCGGGTCGGCTCCTACGACCGGGCCTTCGTCATGGTGAACCTCGGCTGGGTGCTCACCGTCGTCTTCCTGCCGTTCGCCACGGAGCTGACCTCCGCCTATCCGAGCCACGACCGCATCGTGCTCGCCGTCTACCTGGGCACCCTCGCCACGGGCTCCCTGTTCCTCTTCGCCGCCGCTGCCCTGGTGTGGCGCCGGCCCGCACTCCGGCGGGAAGGGATCTCCGCGACAGACGTGGTGCCGTGGGCGGCCCTCTCGGCGAGCGTGGTGCTCCTCGTGGCGTTCGCCGTCGGGGTGCTGCTGCCGGCGGTCAACTACTACGCGCTGCTCCTGCTGTTCGCGTCCGGACCGGTCGAGCGGCTGGTCCGCCGCATCGCGCGACGAGCCGGCACGCCAGGCTGAGCCGGAGCCGGGAACGGCTCACAGGGCGGCGTGGTTCTCCAGGTACAGGGCCGGTGGACGGACGTTCCCGGAGGTGTCCGTGCGGTAGGCCAACGGCTGCCCCGGCACGACGCGGAGGGTGTCGACCTCGTCGGGCCCGCAGCTCTCGATCACGCGGCGCAGCGCTCGGAGCGAGTCGGTGTGCGCGACGACCAGGACGGTCCGCCCGGCGGCGAGCGCCGTGCGCAGCGGGCTCTCCCAGAACGGTCGCAGCCGGTCCTCCACCTCGCGCAGCGACTCCCCCTCGCCGAAGGGCAGGCTCTGGACGAGGTCGGCCGTCGGCCGCCACGGCAGTGCTCGGATCCGCTCGGGGCTGGCCGCCGGTGGCTTGCCGCCGGGGGAGAACCGCCATTCGCTCATCGACTCGGCGCCGAACAGGTCGATGGCGCGCGGCTTCGCCACGCCCGTCAGGCAGCCGAGGTCACGGGCCGCCAGGCGCCAGGACGTCACTCGCGGCAGCTCGGCCTGGCCCAGCCGTGCCAGCAGGGCGTCCGCCGTCTCGACGGCTCGGGCCTGCGGAGACGTCACGACGACGTCCGGGCGCACTCCCCTGCTCGCGAGCAGGTCGGCCACCGTCTGCGCCTCGGCGATCCCCGTCGGCGTCAGGCCGGGATCCAGCAGGCCCGCGTAGGACTGGCGGGCGTCCGCGTGGCTCTCTCCGTTGCGCAGCAGGATCAGCACCGTCACAGGAGCACCCTGCACCGGCGGCGCCTGCCGCCGGAAGTGGCCGGAGGGGTGCACCTGTTGGCTGTCTGCGTCGAGCACCTGTGAGCTCCCGCGGACGGGCGCCTGCGGCCGTTGCTAGAGTCCGCGACGGTTGATTGACTGGTCAGCGACTTCAGGGGGAGCTCGCTTTGCCAGCTGCTGCCAGGATGCGTGCGACGACCCGGACGGCTGCGGTCGTCGTGGTGCTGGTGGGAGCCCTGGCGGGCTGCTCCGGGACCCCCAAGGCCCCGAGCTCCGGCGGCTCGCCCGCGTTCGGCGTCCAGCCGACGGGACGCAGCGTGACCATCATCAGCCTGGCGACCCCGCAGGGCACCACGCCCGTGACCGTCCTCGGGGTGACGGTGGACGTCCCCACGGGTGACACCAGCTCGACGAGCAGCCTCGACAACGGCATCAAGCAGCTGGTGGTGCACGACCCGACGCAGAAGCGCGCCGTCGCCACCGTGACGGTGACGCCGGGGCACGGGGCGAACGACACCGCGGTGGACGCGTCGTCGCAGACGGCCGAGGCGCAGATCGCCGCCACCCCCGGCTGGTCCGACGTCTCCCTCTCGCCGGCGACCTGGAAGGGCATGCCCTACGCCACGGCGATCCGCGCCACCCTCACCCAGGACGACGGCTCGAAGCGCGACACGATCCTGGTCACCGTGCGGGACGCCAAGGGCACCAAGACGGTCGGCGTCTCGGCGGAGGCCGCCCACGGGCAGCTCGACGGCTCCGCCGGGTTCGCCATCCTGCGCACGCTGCGCTTCGAGGGCTGACGGTGCCGCCCAGCCCGCTCGCCGGCCAGGCGGGCACCGCCCTGGTCCTGGTGGTCGTGGTGGTCCTCTGCGGTGTGCTGGTCGGCACGTTCGCCGTGTTCTACCGGCGGTACCGCGTGTTCACCCGCGGCCTGCGAGGCACGGCGATGGTGGTGGACGTGCGTCCGACGGGGGTCTGGCAGCAGCGGTCGGTCACCGAGGCTCCGACGGACACCGTCGTGGTGGCCACCGCGGCGATGCCGCGAGGTGTGCCGGTGAACCAGAAGGTGCCGCACGGCCAGTACCAGCCCGGTCAGGTGGTCGCGGTGGTGCAGGCACCCGGACGGCCGGACGTGGTGCTGCTGGACCGGCCGGACCTGGAGCGTCCGATGTGGGCGGTGTTCCTCCCCCTGGTGCTGCTGGTGGCGGCCCCGGTCATCACCCTCGTCGGGGTCAGCCACCGCGGCTGACCGAGCGGCCGATCTGCCACCATCGACGCGAACTCCGACGAGAGGTCAGTGATCATCGATGCCGGCGTCGATACGAGGCAGCGTTCCCGAGCTCACCCGGACCACGGGAGACGACGACCGGCTCGAGGTGATCCGTGCGGCGAACGACGAGCTGGAGCTCGCCTTCCTGCCGGGCGTCGGCGGCCGGCTGATCTCCCTGCGGTGCGGCGGAGCCGAGCTGCTGTGGCGCAACCCGGAGTACCTGGACGCCGACCTGGCGACGGTGCGGCCCCGGACCACCTGGGCGCCGCTGACTGACGCCATGGGGTCGTGGGCGAACGTCGGCGGCTCGAAGACCTGGCCCGCTCCGCAGGGCTGGGGCTCGCCGGACGAGTGGCCGGGTCCGCCGGACGGCGTGCTCGACTCCGGCCGGTGGACGGTCAGCGACGAGTGGTCGGAGGAGCTCGACGGGCTCGTGGTGCGGCTGACCAGCCCGGACGACGCGCGCACCGGCTTGCGGGTCGAGCGCCGGCTGGTGGTCCCCCGCTCGGGCACCACCGTCCGGCAGCGCAACACGTTCACCAACGTGTCCGACCGACCCGTGCGGTGGTCCGTCTGGGAGGTGTGCCAGGTGGACACGGAGGCGTTCGCGCACCAGGCCGGGGGGTCGGTCGAGGTCGGCTCGGCCGGCGGCGCGGCGCCGATCTCCATGGTCGAGTCGGACGGCGCGATCGACGTCGGGCCCGTGGTGGACGGGTTCCGGGCCGTGCAGGTGAGCGACGTGGTGGCCAAGGTGGGGTTCACCGACGCCACAGGCTGCGTCCGCTACCGGCGCCCCGACGGCGCCGGGATCGACCTCGTGTTCCCCGTGGAACCGGCTGCGGTGTACCCGGACGGCGGCTGCCAGGTGGAGCTGTGGATGCAGTACCCCACCGCTGCACCGATCGGCTCGCTGGAGGGGCTGCACCCGTCGGCCCGGCTGGTGGAGCTGGAGATCCTGTCACCGCTCCACGAGCTCGCTCCCGGCGCGAGCGCGTCCTTCGACTTCTCGTGGACCGTCCACGGCCCGCGCGCCTGATGCCGGGTCATCCGGCGGACAGCAGCACCACTCCCTTGCCTCCCACGACGCCGGCCTCCATGTCGGCGTGCGCCCGGGCGATGTCGTCGAGCGCGTAGACCTTCCCGACGGGGACTCGGGCTCGGCCCGCCGCGACCGCATCGAGGAAGTCCTGCAGCACGGCCGGCGGCAGGTCGGCGGCGTCGCCGGAGTAGGCGGTGAGGCGGACGCCGTTCGGCAGCCAGTCCATCGGGTAGAACTCCGGGATCGTCCACCGGTCGGAGAGCATGCCGGTGAAGCACACCGTGCCCCCGGGCCGGACGGCGCGCAGGGTGTCGCGCAGCACGTCGGAACCGACCAGCTCGACGGCTCCGTCGACGCCGCCGGGAACCAGGTCCCGTACCTGCTCGGCGACGTGACCGTCGTCGACCAGCGCGTGGTGGGCACCGGCCTGCTCCAGCAGGGTGCGGCGCGCGGGTGAGCGCGTGGTGGACAGGACGGTGAGGCCCTGCAGCCGGCCGAGGACGGCCAGCGCGAGTCCGACGGACGACGTGCCGCCGCGGACCAGCAGGGTGTCCCCGGCGGACGGCCGGACGCCGACGGCCAGCGACCCGTACGCCGTCTGCAGCATCTCCGGGACGGCGCCGAGCACCTCCCACGGCAGGTCGCTGCGGAAGGGCACCACCTGGGAGACCGGGACGACGACCTGCTCGGCGTAGCCGCCGTCGAAGGTCCGGCCCATCCCGCCCATCATCGCCATCACCTGCGTGCCGACGGCCAGCTCACCGCCGGGGGCGTCCTCGACCACGCCGGCCGCCTCGAGTCCCGGGATGCGGGGGAACGACCCCGACCACGCCTGACCGCTGCGGAAGTGCAGCTCGGAGCGGTTGAGGCCGAAGGCGTGCACCCGGGTCAGCACCTGCCCCGGCTCCGCGCGCGGCAGAGGAACGTCGCGGACCTGGAGCACCTCGGGGCCGCCGGGCTGGTCGACGACGACGGCGCGCATCGTGCCGCTCATCGGGTCGCCGCCGGGACCCGCTCGAGCGTGGTGAGCAGGTGCTCGAGGATCGTCGTGACCGCGGCTGCGGCCGGCTCGTCGCCCAGGTGCTCCTGCAGCGCTCGGCCGACGACCGCCGTCCCCTCCTCGAGCGCCGCCTCACCCGTGGCCGTGAGGGTGATCAGCGAAGAGCGGCGGTCCTCGGGGTGGGCGGAGCGCGTGGCGAGGCCGTCGCGCTCCAGGCGGTCGACGAGCTTGCTCGCCGCCCCCACGGTGATGCCGAGCTCGGTGCGCAGCTCCTGGACCCGCGCGGTGCCCGGGTGCCGACGGAGCACCCGGAGCGCCGAGAGGGTCCCCAGCCGAACGGTGCCGGCGGCGGCGAGCCGGTCGTCGAGGTGGTTCCAGAGCGTGGTCTCGTAGCGGACCAGCACGTCGAAGAAGTCCATGCTCACCGCAACATGATGTCACGTCACTAGATTCCCGGTGATCAAGTGGCGAGCGCGGTTCGGGTCCGAGCTGGTCAGGAACGCGAAGGAGCCGAGGACCCGTAGGCCCTCGGCTCCTTCCTTGCGCGCGGACGGGTGCCGTCAGCGCGTCACGGTCACAGACCCAGCAGGTGGTTCAGCAGCGTGGCCAGGCCACCGGTGCCGGGACCGTCCAGCAGGTGCGTCACCGAGCACAGCAGGTTGCCGAGCAGGTTGCCCGGACCGGGCTGCGCGGTGATGTCCAGGTTCACCTGGTTCAGCGCCACGTTCAGGCCGAGCAGGTTCAGGTTCAGCGGGCCGAGCTGCAGGTTCAGCACGTTGCAGCCGCCGGCGGTCGACGCGCCCGTGACCGGCACGTTGGTGAGCGCCAGGTTGCTGACGGTCTGCGTGACGACTCCGGCCGCGTCGGTCAGCGTGCCGTTCAGCAGACCGCTGACCACCAGCTGGCCGTTCTGGGTGGTGAAGCCCGTCGGCGTGAACGTCCCGGTGAACGTGCCGAGGCCGGGGATGGCCTGCGTGATGGGCGCCGTCGCCAACGCCTGGGTCGTCGACGTGGAGGACGCGGCCGTCACGGCGGTCGGTGCGGGAGCCGCCAACGCCGGGGCGGCGAACGCGAACGAGCCGAGCAGGGCAGCACCCGCGGCGGCGGGGGCAAGGAGACGGTGCTTCATGAGAGAACCTCCGGTGTGACCTGAGCCACATAGCCTTCAGGGACCTTTTCGACGGTAGGTGCGCCTGAGACGTGTGCAACCGGGCGGCGGCGCCGTCGTCCGGCGCCGAGGGGCGACCACCCAGGTCAGCGGCGCGCCACGCCCGGGAGAAATTCCTCGCGGGTCTCAGGTCCCGGCGGGGCCCTCGCCGGTGCTCTCCCGGGGCAGCAGGACATGCGGTGCCAGCGCCTCTTGCGCCGGCGAGTCCGGCTCGTCGATGCGGGCCGCGAGGCGGTCGACAGCCGCGCGCGCGATGAACGGGATGTCCAGCGACACGGTGCTCAGCGTGGGCCGCGAGTACCGGCCCTCCTCGATGTCGTCGATGCCGATGATCGCCACGTCGTCCGGCACCGAGAGTCCGGCGTCGAACACCGCCCGCATGGCACCCATCGCCATCAGGTCCGAGTAGCAGAAGATCGCGTCCGGCCGGTCGGGTGCGGCGAGCAGGGCCTGCGCCGCGGTGTAGCCGTCGGCCCGGCTGTACCGCGGGGCGGGCCGCAGGAGGTCCGGGTCCGGCGCGAGGCCCGCGTCGCGCAGGGCGTCCTGGTAGCCGGCGGTCCGCTTGCGGGGGGTGGCGTAGTCCTCCTGCGGCTGGGCACCGATCGCCGCGATGCGGCGCCGGCCGAGCGAGACGAGGTGCGCCGTGGCGTCGTAGGCCGCACGCTCGTTGTCGATGGCCACGTGGTCGTACCGGCCGTCGAAGTCGTGCTCGCCGAGCAGCACCAGCGGGATGGACCGCCCGGCGCGCATCTCCAGCAGCTCGGTGGCGGTGACGAGAGGGCTGAACAGGATGCCGTCGAACAGCATGGTCCGGTCGGCGCCGGTCAGCAGCCGGCGCTCACGCTCGTGGTCGTCACCGGTCTGGTCGATCATCACGCGGTAGCCGACGGCGGCCGCCGCGTTGATCACCTCGCGCGCGAGCTGGGAGAAGTACGGCACGTCGATCTCGGGTACGACGAGGGCCAGCACGCCCGTGCGGCCGGTGCGCAGCGTGCGCGCCACCGGGTTGGCGCGGTAGTCGAGCTCCTCCATCGCGGCGAGCACGCGCTGCCGCATCGCCTCGCTGACGTGCTCGTACCCGCTGACCACGTTGGACACCGTGCGCATCGAGACGTTCGCCGTGCGGGCGACGTCACGGAGGGTGGCGGCCATCGAACTCCCCTGCTCGTGCTCACGCACCTGGTCGGACGCGTCCCGTACACCCTGGCGGCAACCGCCGCGCAGCAGCGTGGGAATCGCGGGCCCAGCCTACTTGCCAACGTGTGCAAAGGCGAGCTACGTTTGCGCACGTTGGCAAACGGCGCGACGATCGGCCGTCCCCATGTCCACAAGGGAGTGTTCATGCACCAGGCACTGCCGCGGCGACCTCGTCAGCCGCACGACCTCGCGGGCCGGGCTCGCGGCCTCCGCCGCACCTTTCCCGCCGTCCTGACCGCCGCAGCGGCCGCCGTCGCGCTCGCCGCGTGCGGCCCCGCCGTCACCGCGGGCGGCGCCGGCGCCACCGGCACCGCGTCCGCGGCCAACCCGGACCAGCTCCAGGCGCCGAGCGACGCGAGCCCGTCCGGCTCGATCACCATCTGGGACCGCTCCGGCGACCTCTACAACGTGTTCGACGCGGCGATCGCGGCGTTCAACAAGAAGTACCCGAACATCAAGGTCAACCACCAGGCCGTCGACATCAACGCCAAGCTGCAGAACACCCTGATCACCGGCAGCGACGTGCCGGACGGCGTGTTCCTCGACGACGCGCTCGTGGCGGGCTACTCGGACTACCTCTGGGACCTGAGCGGCGTACTGAAGCCGTACGTCAAGGACATCGCGAAGCAGAAGGTGGACGTCAGCACCGTCAAGGGCGGCATCTACGGCGTCCCGTTCGACCTGGACCCGGGCCTGCTGTTCTACAACGACACCGCCCTGCAGAAGGCCGGCGTCGACGCCACCAAGATCCAGACGTACGACGACCTGGTCGCCGCCGCCAAGCAGTACAAGGCCGCGGTGCCGGACGCCAAGCCGATCCACCTCGAGCAGACCGGCTTCCTGGGACAGCTGCAGCTGGAGATGTACGCCAGCCAGCAGGGCACCAGCCTCGCCGACGCCGACGGGAAGCTGCGCCTGGACTCCCCGGCGTACAAGCAGATCCTCGGGTGGCTGGACTCCGTGCAGAAGCAGGGGCTCGGCACCCGGGCGGAGTACCTGAGCCAGAGCGACGTCGGCGCCCTCGACTCGGCCAAGGAGGTGTTCTACCCCTGGTCCATCTGGTTCGACTTCGCCCCCGAGCAGCAGCTGAAGACCACCAAGGGTGACTGGCGGGCCATGCCGCTTCCCGCGTGGAGCGCCGGCGGTGCGCGGTCCGGGGCGATGGGCGGCTCGTCCTTCGTCCTGCCGAAGGCGGGGAAGAACTCCCAGCTGGCGTGGCTCTTCTACCAGTTCCTCATGTTCGACCCCGCCGGCTACACCGCCGTCTACGGGCCGAACAGCGTGTACCCCAACGGCCTCGACACGTCGATCCCGGCCTACAAGCCGGCCGCCGACCCGGCGAAGCCGCTGTTCAAGCCCTCCCCGGCGCTGGGCAACCAGGACCTGTGGAAGACGGCCATCGAGGCGGGCAACCAGATCCCCGGCGGCACGCCGATCCCCAAGTGGTGGGCCGGTGCCGTCGACTACCTGGGCAACGACGTGCAGAAGATGCTCGACGGGTCGATGACGCCCCAGCAGGTGATCGACCAGTCGACGGCGGACATCCAGAAGAACCTGGTCGACCGGCAGTAGCCCGCCGGTGACGCCGAGCCGGCGGTCGGCAGCCCTCTGGCCGACCGCCGGCCCGGCACCCAGGACAGCGCCGGACAGCGCCCGACAGCGCCCGTCTGAGAGGACCCTCCGATGACCCTCGGCTCCGTCGTCACCGACGTCCCGAGCCGTCCCGAGCCGCGGCGCGGATCGCACCGCTCCCCGCTGCGGCGCCGGCTGGCGCCCTACGTCTTCGTCCTGCCGTTCCTCGCCCTGTTCGTCGCGTTCAGCGTCTACCCGATGCTGTTCACGCTCCGGCTGAGCTTCACCAACTGGCACGGCGCCCGCGCCCCGCAGTGGGTCGGCTGGGGCAACTACACGTACCTGCTGACCAGCCCGTCGTTCTGGCAGTCGCTGGGCAACTCGGCGGTGCTGTGGCTGCTGATCGTGCCGGTGCAGCTGGTGGTCGGCCTGCTGGCCGCCGTGCTGCTGGACAACGCCCGGACCCGGATGCGCGGGTTCTACCGGGTGGCGTTCCTGGTCCCGTTCGTCACGCCGCTCGTCGCCATCGCGCAGATCTGGGTGGTGGTGTTCGACAAGGACTACGGCGCCGTCAACGGCGTGCTCAAGCTGCTGGGCCTGCCGGCGGTCGGGTGGCTGGTGACCAGCGCGTGGGCCAAGCCGACGCTGGCGCTGCTGTTCCTGTGGAAGACCACCGGGTTCATCGTGATCATCCTGCTGTCCGGGCTGCAGTCCATCGACGGGTCGGTGTACGAGGCGGCGGCGCTGGACGGCGCGCACCGCGCCCGGCAGCTGTGGTCGATCACCGTGCCTCTGATGCGCCGGACGCTGATGTTCGCCCTGGTGATGCAGACGCTGGCCGTGTTCCAGATGTTCGCCGAGCCCTACGTCGTCACCAAGGGCGGCCCGTACAGCTCGACGACGACGGCCGGGCTGCACCTGTACAACGCGATCACGCGGTCCGACCTGGGCACCGGGGCGGCGAACTCGTTCCTGCTGGTCGTCGTGGTGATGGCCCTGTCCCTGATCTTCGTGCGCCTGCTCCGGTCGGAGGACTGACATGACCACGCTGACCGCACCGGCCCGGCCCGCGGCCGCTGTGCCCGGCACCACGCCCCGTCGTCCGCGGCACCGCGCCCTCGGGTCCGTCGGGTCGCACGCCTTCCTCGGCCTGCTGACCCTCGCCTTCCTCGCCCCGGTGGTGTGGGCCGTCGTCTCGGCGTTCAAGCCCGCCGGCCAGATCGTCAGCAGCCCGCTGGGCCTGGACCCGTCGCAGCTGACGACGCAGAACTTCACCGCGATGTTCACCGACGTGCCGATCGGACGCGGGTTCCTCAACACGCTGATCGTGCTGGCGGTGAAGGGCTCGATGACCATGTTCTTCGCGCCGCTGGCCGCCTACGGGTTCGCCAAGTACCGGTTCCCGCTGCGGGACGCGCTGTTCGGCACGGTGCTGGTGACGCTGATGCTGCCGACGATCGTGCTGATCATCCCGTTGCTGCTGGAGATGAAGGAGCTCGGCTGGGTCAACACGTACCAGGCGCTGATCCTCCCGGGGGCGGTCGACGCGTTCGCCATCTTCTGGATGCGCCAGGTGATCGCGGCGGTGCCCGACGAGCTGATGGACGCGGCCCGTGTCGACGGCTGCGGGGAGTTCGGCATCTTCGCCCGGATCCTCGTGCCGGTGATCCGGCCCAGCCTGGCCGGCCTGGCGGTGCTCACCGTGATGAACATCTACAACGACTTCGTCTGGCCCGTGGTGATCGCCAGCTCGCAGCGGATGGCGACCCTGCAGGTGGTGCTGTCCACCCTCGCCCAGAACATCAGCGGCAACCGGATCGGTGCGGACTACGCGACGGTCACCGGTGAGCTGCTGGCCGCCAGCTCGGTGGCCCTGGTCCCCCTGCTGCTGGTGTTCGTCGTGCTCCAGCGGCACTTCATCAACGGGATCATCGCCGGAAGCGTCAAGGGCTGACCGGTCTCCTGCTCCTTCCCCTCGTCCCACTGCCGACCGTGAGAGGTCCAGCCCCCATGAGCCCTGCGACGCCGAGCGCGACCGACGTGGTCGCGGTCCCCGCCGAGACGACGGAGCCGAGTGCGCCGAACGCGCCGGTGACGTCCTCCACCACCCCGAGCGCCTCGACGGCCGCGCCCGCCGGCGTCGTCGTCCCCAAGCCGGAGTACCCCCGCCCCGACCGCGACCGGTCCGCTGCCTGGCTGACGCTGAACGGTCCCTGGGACTTCGAGTCGGAGTACGGGACGACGACGATCACCGTGCCGTTCGCCTGGGAGACCGAGGCGTCCGGCGTGCAGCGCACCTGGTTGGAGCGCGGCACCTACCGCAGGTCAATCGCCGTGCCGGCCGAGTGGGACGGGTCGCGCGTGCTGCTGTGCTTCGGCGCGGTGCACCACCAGGCGCGGGTGCTGGTGGACGACGTCGAGGTGGGCGTGCACGTCGGCGGGTACACGTCGTTCGAGCTGGACGTGACGACGGTCGCGGCACCCGGGACCTCGGTGGTGCTGACGGTGGAGGTCGAGGCACCGGCCGACAAGCGGTCGATCCCGCACGGCAAGCAGCGGTCGATCCCGCGCGACGACTACGACGGCGTCTCGTTCACGCCGACCTCCGGCATCTGGCAGAGCGTGTGGCTGGAGGCGCGCGGCCGCTCGTACGTCGCCGAGTTCGCGCTGCGCGGCGACTCACTGACCGGCATCGAGGTGTCGGGGACCGTGGTGGGCGACGAGCCGACCACACCCGTGCGGGTGCGGGTGCTCGACGAGGCTTCGGGGACGACGGGAGCCGACGGCTCGTCGGGCGCGGCTGGCTCGGCCGGCGCCACGGCCCTGGTGCTCGAGCCCGACGCCACCGGCCGCTTCGCCGGCCGCCTCGAGCTGACCGACCCGCACCTGTGGTCGCCGGACGACCCGCACCTGTACCGCGTCGAGCTCACCACGGGCACCGGCGCAGGCGCAGCCGCCGACCGCGTCGTCGCCACCACCGGCCTTCGCCGCATCGCCGTCGAGGGCGACCACCTCACGCTCAACGGTGAGCGCCTGTACGTGCGCGGCGTGCTCGACCAGGGCTACTGGCCCCGCACGGGCCTGACGGCGCCCGACGACGACGCGCTGGTCCTCGACCTGGAGCTGGCGCGCCGGCACGGCTACAACCTGGTGCGCAAGCACATCAAGCTCGAGGAGCCGCGCTGGCTGCACCACGCCGACCGGCTGGGGATGCTCGTCTGGTCGGAGCCACCGGCGCCGAGCCGGTACTCGGTCGAGGCGGCGGCCGCGTTCGAGGCGCAGCTGCCGGACCTGGTGGAGCGGGACGGCAGCCACCCGTCGATCGTCGTCTGGGGCCTGTACAACGAGGAGTGGGGCCTGGACTGGGACATCCCCGGCAGCCCGGAGCGCGCCGAAGCGGCCGCCCACGCGTACGACGTGATGCGGCTGCTGGACGCCAGCCGGCCGATCGTGGAGAACTCCGGCTGGTCGCACGTGCGCACCGACCTGGTCGACTGGCACTACTACGACGCGGACCCGGCGGCGTGGGCGGCCAACGTGGCGGCGCTCGCGGACGGCAGCCGCGAGGACTTCCCCGTGATGCTCGGCCCGGACTTCACCGTGGACAAGTCCCTGTACGGCTCCTCGGACCACCCGCGCGCGGGCATCCCCGTGCTGAACAGCGAGTACGGCTCCGGGTTCACCAACCTGGAACGTGCCTGGCACCTGCGGTGGCAGACCCAGGAGCTGCGCCGGCACGACCGCTTCGCGGGGTACGTCTACACCGAGCTGGCGGACGTGGAGCACGAGATGGCGGGCCTGGTGGACGCCGACCGCCGCGAGAAGGACCGTGGCGGGCTGGACCCGGCGGACGTGAACGCGACGACGGTGCTGGTGCTGGACGTCGTCCCGGCTGCCGCCGGTGCGGACGTGCCGGTGCCGACCCAGCCGTGGGACCTCGTCGCGCGGGTGTCCCACCACGGGCCGGCTGAGGTGCGGGGGCGGGTGCGCGCGGCGTGGGTGTCGGCCGGTGCCCCGTTCGGTGCCGAACCCGGCACCGCCGCGGCCGAGTCGGGTCCGGTCGGCGCCGAGCCGTTCGTGCTCAGCAGTCCGACGACGATCCGGGTGCCCGCGCCGGGGCCCGTCGCGTCGGCGCGGCTCCACGTCTGGCTCGCGGACGACGCCGGCGCCGTGCTGGCGCGCACCTTCGTCGACGCCGGCCCCATCGAACGCCCGAACCGCCGGGGCGCCCGTACCACCGGCTGATCTAGGTCGGTGGGAGGCGAGCGTCTCTCCATGTGAGCCGATGCGTTGGGCCTGTTGGGTGACGCTGCGAGACCTGCGCCGCGGGGCGCCGAGAGCGGATGTGCGAATCCCGCCGACCACGACGCGCCCACTGCTAGATTCCGCGCGCTTGATGCCGCTGGTTCACCACCGGGCGTGCCAGGAGTGGAGGGAACCGACATCGTGCGCGTGACCCGGATCGCGGCGGTCGTCCTCGTGCTCGTCGGGGGCCTGGCCGCCTTCATCGGCAACCTCCCGAGCAGCCACTCGGACAGCGGACCCGGCGTCGGCCCTCAGCCTGCAGGAGCGGCCGTCAGCATCACCAGCCTCCCCGCGCCCGGCGGCAGCACGCCGGTGACGGTGGCCGGTGTGACCGTCGACCTGCCGAAGGGCTTCACCAGCACGACGACGTCGCCGGCCATCGGGGTCAAGCAGCTCGTGGTGCATGATCCCTCCCGGACCCAGGCGGTTGCCACGGTGACGGTCACGCAGATGCTCCGGGCCGACGACGCCGCCGTGGACAGGGTCTCCCGGAGCACCGAGGCGAAGATCGCCGCCCAGCGGGGCTGGTCCGGCCTCTCGCTCTCCTCGGCGACGTGGACGGGCTTCCCGTACGCGACTGCGATCCGCGGCACCCTGACCCATGACGACGGTTCCAAGAGCGAGCTGCTCTTGGTCAACGTGCGGGACGGAAGCAGCACCAGGGTCGTCGGTGTCTCGGTCGATGCGGCGTACGGGCAGCTCGAAGCCTCGGCGGGGTTCGCCATCCTTCGGACCATGCGGTTCTCCGGACCGAGCGGCTCGCTAGGCCCGCTCGCCGGCGTGGCGAGTGAGGGCGTGATCGTCACGGCGGTCGTGATGCTCTTCGGCGTGCTGGTCGGGGTGTTCGTCCTCCTGCTCCGGCGGTACCGGCGCCGGGGTGCGCCCTGAGAGGTGCTGCGCTTCCCTCCTAGGTCGATGGTCATCAGGCCGGGTAGTCGCCCGTCGCCAGGTCCTCCAGCAGGCTCGGGTGCGTCGGCGCCCAGCCGAAGCGCTCGCGGGTGAGGGCTGCGCTCGACGGCTGGTCGATGCCGAAGATCGTGCCGAGAAAGCCGAAGCTCTCGGCCGGCACCTGCTCGACGGGCAGCCCGAGCTGGCGGCCGATCTCGTCGGCCAGGGACCGCATGGTGTCGCCCTCGTCGCCCACCGCGTGCAGCACCGTCCCCGGCTCCGCCTTCTCCAGCGCCAGGCAGAACAGGTGCGCGGCGTCCAGCCGGTGCACGGCGGGCCAGCGCTGCGAGCCGTCGCCGACGAACCCCGAGACGCCGGTGCGGCGTGCGGCGTTGATCAGGAATCCGGCGAAGCCGAACGCGACACCGGCCTGGTGCACGGAGCGGGGCAGCCGGACGACGGCGCTGCGCACGCCCTGCTCGGCGAGATCGATCACGTGCTGGGCGTTGACGCCGCGACCGCCGGCGGTGCCCTCGTTGGCCACCGTCTGCTCGGTGGTGACCTGACCCGGGACGGCAGGGGTGCCCGAGGCGATGACCAGGGGCTTCCCCGTGCCGACGAGCGCCTCGCCCAGCGTGCGGGTCGCGGCGCCTTCCTGCGCGATGGCGCCGGCGAAGTCGGTGAAGTCGTGGCCGAACGCGAGGTGCATCACGCCGTCGGCCTGCTGCGCCCCGGCCCGCAGGACGTCCGGGTCGGAGATGTCGCCCCGCAGCACCGACCCGCCGGCGGCCGTGAGGCGCTCGGCCGACGCCTCGGACCGGGCCAGGCCCAGCACCTCGTGGCCGGTGGACAGCAGCTCGGCGACGACGGCAGAGCCGATCCCGCCGGTGGCACCCGTGACGAAGACGCGCATGAGGACCTCCAGGTCTCGAAGCCGCCATCGGAGTGATGCGACTTGTGTCCCATCACTGTAACCCCTGCGATGAGACTCCTGTCGCATCACTATGCTTCGAGCATGGCGCGATGGGAACCCGACGGACGTGCACGGCTGGTGGCCGCCGCCCTCGACCTGTTCGCCGAGCGCGGGTACGACGAGGTCACGGTCGCGGAGATCGCCGAGCGCGCCGGTCTGACCCGCAGCACGTTCTTCCGCTACTTCCCCGACAAGCGCGACGTGCTGGCCGCCGGCCAGGCCGTGATGTCCCGCCTGCTGGTCGAGGGGATCGCCGGGGCACCCGAGGGGGCGAGCCCGCTCGACGCCGTCGCCGCAGGGCTGGACAACGTCTCCGGCTCGATGACGTCGTTCAACCGTGAGCTGGCACCGCGCGTGCGCGCGGTGATCGCCAGCAGTGCTGAGCTGCAGGCGCGCGACCAGCTCAAGCACGTCAGCCTGGTGGCGGACGTCGCGGCGGCGCTGCAGGACCGGGGAGTGCCGGACTCGGTGGCGTCGCTCGCCGCGGAGATCGGGATGCTCGCGTTCCGGGACGGGTTCGCGACGTGGACGGCGTCCGACGGCGGACCCGGGCTGGTCGAGCTGGTCCGCGAGGCGCTGGCGAGGCTGCGCGGGGCGGTCGGCGCGCTCGGCTGACGCTTCGTGCGCCTGTGGGGCGCTCGTCGGCGACGACCTGTCTGACATGTAGGGCCTGTTTGGTGCCCGCTCTTGAGGCTCTCGCGCTGCCGTTCCTACAGTCGGCCTCGCCGTAAGGGCGATGAGGCCCGAACCTGTCAGACAAGTGGTGGTGAGCGCCGTGGCTTCCGATCTCGAGTTCCGACTGATCCGCCACTTCCGCCTGCTCGAGCTGGTGCCCGGCGACCCCCTGCCGCGCGAGCAGGACCTGGTGCACGACCTCCAGGTCAGCCGGCCAGCGCTGCGGGAGGCGCTGGCCGCGCTGGAGGCCCTCGGGTTCGTCGCCTCACGGCAGGGGGCACGGCGCACGCTCGGCACCTTCGACATGCAGACGGTGGTCGAGTCGCTGACCCGCTACATGGAGCCGTCCACCGAGCTGATGCTCGAGATGCTCGACGTGCGGCGGGTGCTGGAGGCGGCGTTCTTCCCGATCGCCGTCGCCAAGATGTCCGCCAACACCCTGCGCGAGCTGCGCCGGATCGCCGAGCGCATGGTCGCCAAGGCGGGTCGCGGGCAGCCGTTCGTGCAGGAGGACGCCCAGTTCCACCAGGCGCTCTACGAGCAGCTGGGCAACAAGACGCTGCAGGGCCTGATCGCCGCGTTCTGGCGGCTGTTCGACGAGCTGTCCGAGCAGTTCCAGGTGGGCGGCGACCTGCAGAGCACGGCGCTGCGCCACCTGCGCATCGTCGAGACCCTCGAGGCCGGCGACACCTCGCTGGCGACGCACGAGCTCAACGTGCACTTCTTCGACGTCCGCGCCCGGTTCACCGCCCTGCGGGCGAAGGAACGGGCGCTCGGTCCGGCCGCCTCCCGAGAGGCGACGCAAGCCGGCCTGTGAGGTCCCCCGAACCGCAAGAGAGAGAGGACTGCAATGAGGCACTCTTCCTGGCGTCGCGCCGGAGCCGTCTGTGCGGCGCTGACCGCGGCGGCCATCGCGCTCGCGGGCTGCAGCGGCAGCTCGTCCACCGGTTCCGCCGCTGCCGCCAGCCAGAGCACGGACACGTCCGGCCAGACCCTGAACTACTGGCTGTGGGTGGACAACGCCACCGACCAGACCTGGCAGCAGTTGGCCGACCAGTTCAACGCCGAGAGCGGCCACGGCAAGGTGCAGCTCCAGGTGGTGCCCGCCGCGCAGTACCTGGACAAGCTGCAGACGGCGCTGAGCAGCGGCAACGGCCCTGATGCGGCGCGCATGAAGGACGAGTGGATCGGCCAGTTCGTCAAGGCCGGGGTGCTGGCGCCGCTGAGCAAGAAGATCGACGCCTGGAGCGGCAAGTCGAGCGTCATCGGCTCGAGCTGGGACGCCGGCAAGGTGCCCGGCAAGAGCGAGATCTACATGATGCCGCACCAGAACACAGCCTTGTACATGTACTACAACAAGAAGCTGTTCAGCGCGGCCGGCCTCGATGCGCCGAAGACCCAGGCCGACGTGATCGCCGACGCGCCGAAGCTGACGGGCAACGGCCACTACGCGTTCGACGTGCGCGGCGGGGCCGGTGGGCAGGACCAGTGGGCGGCGTGGATGTACGCCGGCGGCGCCCAGTTCGTCGACTCCAGCGGCAAGGTGACGCTGGACAGCCCGACGGGCGAGCAGGTGAACCAGTCCTACCTGGACCTGGTGAAGTTCGCGCCCCCCGGATCGGCCACCGCGGCCTACGCCCAGGTGCAGAGCAACTTCCTGTCCGGCACGACGGCGATGATGATCCACCACGTCGGCTCGCTCGCCGCGGTGCGCAAGCAGTTCGGCCAGGACGTCGGCGTGATCCCGGTGCCCGGCAACGACCCGTCCAAGCCGTCGACCCTGCAGACGATGAGCGGCAACGTCATCTTCACGTCGTCGAAGAAGCAGGAGCTCGCCTGGCAGTGGGAGACGTGGCTGCTCGGCGACGCGCAGATGCTCAAGATGAGCACCTCGCCGCAGGGACAGCTGCCGGTGACGACGGCCGTCGCGGCGAACGACGCGTTCACCAAGGACGAGGGTTACCAGGTGGCGCTCAAGGCGGCGCAGACGGCGCAGAGCTGGCCGCAGCTGAACGGCACCACCAACGTGGTCAACGCGACGTGGTCGCCGACCATCCAGCAGGCGTTCGGCGGCCAGTCCAGCAGCGCGCAGATGCTGCAGAAGCTGTCCGCGGACCTGTCGAAGTAGCGGACCGATGACCACCCTGACCACGCGACGGCCGATCCGGCCGAGCGGGCCGACGGGGCCGACGAGGAGGAAGCGGCGGCTCGACCTGACCGTGCCGCTGTTCCTCTCGCCGACGCTCCTGCTGCTCGTCGTCTTCGTCGCCTACCCGTTCCTGCGGGCGATCTGGCTCTCGTTCACCGAGACGAGCCTGCTCGGCGGCACCCTCGGGTTCGTCGGCCTGGACAACTTCCGCACCCTGTTCACCGACCCGAGCTTCGGCACCTTCCTGCGGAACTCGGTGGCGTGGACGGTCGGCGGGGTCGGCCTGCAGCTGGTGTTCGGGGTGATCGGGGCTCTGCTGCTCAACCAGCGGTTCCGGCTGCGCGGCGTCGTCCGGGGGCTCGCGATGATCCCCTGGGCGACGCCCAGCGTCCTGGTCGCGCTGATCTGGATGTGGCTGCTGGACCCGAACCACGGCCTGGTCAACGCGGTGCTGACCCGCACCGGGCTGATGCACTCGCCGGTGGCGTGGTTCGGCAGCCCGCACACCGCGCTGGGCACGCTGATCGTGGTGGACGCCTGGCAGGGCATCCCCTTCTTCGCGGTGATGGTGCTGGCCGCGCTGCAGGCGGTGCCGGAGGAGCTCAAGGAGTCGGCACGGACCGACGGGTGCGGGTTCCTGCGGGTGTTCTGGTTCATCACCGTGCCGAGCATCCTGCCGACGGTGCTGATCACCCTGGTGCTGCGGCTGATCTGGACGGCGAACTACATCGACCTCGCCTACGTGCTGACCGGCGGTGGCCCGGGCATCGCCTCGACCACCATCCCGCTGGCGTCGTACCTGACCGCCTACAAGCAGGGCGCGCTCGGCTCGGGCGCCAGCTACGCGGTGGTGCAGGCGGCCGTGCTGGCCGTGCTGGTGGCCGTCTACATCCGGCTGACGCAACGGAGGGAGGCGTGATGGTGGTCCTCGAACGAGCCGGGGTGGGTGGCCGTGCACGGGGTGAGCGGCGGTCGCGGGCCGTCGTCGAGCGCCGGTCCGTCCCGCTGGGGGTCGGGCTGAAGCGGACGTTCGGCAAGCCGGCGCTGTACGTGGTGATCGCGCTGTGGATGGTGTGCACGCTCGGCCCCTACGTGGTGATGGCCGTGACCTCCGTGACGCCGCAGGACCAGCTGATCGCGTACGGGATGAGCCGGTTGCCGACGCACTTCTCGGTGCAGGGGTACGCCGAGCTGTTCGCCACCACGCCGTTCGTGCACTACATGGTGAACAGCGCGATCACGGCGCTGGGCACGGTGCTGTTCGCCCTGGTGGTGGCCAGTGCCGCGGCGATCTCGCTGTCGCGGTTCCGGTTCCGCGGCCGGACGACGGTGCTGACGGCACTGCTCGTCGCGCAGCTGTTCCCCGCGGTGCTGCTGGTGATCCCGCTGTCGACGATGCTTCGCTCGGGGCACCTGCTGAACTCGCGCGCCGGCCTGGTGCTGATCTACGTCACGTTCGCGACGCCGTTCGCCACCTACCTGCTCAAGGGGTTCCTCGACGGGCTGCCGCGCGAGCTCGACGAGGCCGCGACGGTCGACGGCTGCAGCCCGATGCAGATGGTGCGGCACATCCTCGTGCCGTTGCTGCGCCCCGGGCTGACGGCCGCCGGGACGTACATCTTCATCTTCGCCTGGAACGAGTTCCTGTACGCGTTGACGTTCACGTCCAGCACCGCGGCCCAGACCATTCCCGTCGGGTTGCAGCTGTTCATCGGCGACTACCAGATCCGGTGGGACCTGCTGACGGCCGGCGGGGTGATCGCGGCGGTCCCCGTTCTCGTCGGATTCATGCTGGTGCAGAAGCAGCTGATCGGGGGGCTGGCGGCGGGCGCCGTCAAGGGTTGAGCTCGACTTCACAGATAGGGAAGACGAATGTCTGATATCGCATTTGCCGCCGACGTGTCGGCGGACCGGAGGGCGCCGGTGGCGGTGCCGCGGATCGACGAGGTGGAGATCACCCTGGCCCGCGTACCCCTGCCCGAGGGGCCGTGGGGCGACCAGATCCATCGGGTGACCGACATCGAGGTCACGGTGGTGGACGTCCGGGGGGACAACGGCCTGGTCGGGACGGGGTTCAGCCACACGTCCGGCATGGGCGCGGCGACCATCGGGGCGCTGGCGCGGGAGATCGCGCCGACCGTCGTCGGCCAGTCGGTGTCCCCGCGGGGCCTGTGGCACCAGATGTACAAGTACGTGCACGACGTCGGCGGCGCGGGCGTCACCACGCACGCGATCTCCGCGTTCGACATCGCCTTCTGGGACCTGCTGGGCAAGTCGCTCGGCGTGAACGTGGTGGACCTGATCGGCCGGGTGCGGGACGTCGTGCCGCTGTACGGCAGCGGCATCAACCTCAACAAGTCGGTCGAGGAGGTCGTCGAGCAGGTGCGCCGCTGGCAGGCCGACGGGTACGTCGCCGCCAAGGTGAAGGTGGGCAAGCCGGACCTCGAGGAGGACGTCGAGCGGCTGGCGAAGATCCGCGAGGCGGTCGGCATGTTCCCGCTGGCCGTGGACGCGAACCAGGGGTGGGACTACCCGGCTGCCGTGCGCGCGTTCACGCGCTTCGAGCAGTTCGACCTGCTGTGGATCGAGGAGCCCCTGCCGTCGGACGACATCCCGTCCCACCGCCGGCTCGCCGAGCACGTGACCACGCCGATCGCCCTGGGCGAGAACGTGTACACCGCCGCACAGTTCGTGCAGTACTTCGACGCCCAGGCCGTCGACTTCGTGCAGGCCGACCTCGGCCGCGTCGGCGGCATCACCGGGTACCTGGACATCGCGGCGGCGGCCCGCACCCGCAACCTGCCGATGACCCCGCACTTCGTCATGGAGCTGAGCGCCAGCATCCTCGCCGCGGTGCCCAACATCGCCAGCGCCGAGATGACCGACGGCGGCACGTGGACCGACCTGGGCATCGTCGCCTCGGCCGGCCGCGTCGAGCACGGCCGCTACCACCCGCCCACAGCCCCTGGTCACGGGCTCACGCTCGACCGCGACTACCTCCGCGCGCACGCGCTGGCTCTCTGACCCCGACTTGCCGAGACACGGAAGGACTGCACTGACATGACGTACGAGACGGTGGACCTGAGCGGCAAGGTGGCCGTGATCACCGGCGCCAGCTCCGGCATCGGGGAGTCCCTGGCGCGGCTGCTGCACGCGCACGGCGTGAAGCTGGGGCTGCTGTCCCGGTCCGGCAAGGACCTGGGGCTGGACGGGGCGCTGGTGCGAGCCGGTGACGTCGGTGACCGCGCAGCGGTGGAGGCGTTCGTCGCCGACACGGCCGCACAGTTCGGGCGGATCGACATCGCGGTCGCCAACGCGGGGGTGGGGTCGTACGGCCAGTTCCTCGACGTCCCGACGGCGCACGAGGACGAGATGATCCGCACCAACGTGCAGGGGACCGTCAACCTCTACCACGCGGCCGTGCCGCACATCGTGGCCGCCGGCGGCGGCGACCTGGTGACGGTGGCGAGCGAGGCCGGCCGGCGCGGGCTGCCCGGCGAGGCCGTCTACTCCGCGAGCAAGTTCGCGCAGATCGGCCTGACGCGGGCGCTGGACAACGAGCTGCGCGAGAAGGGCGTGCGCGCCACCAATATCGCCCCGGGCGGGGTGTGGACGCATTTCGCGATCGACGACAACCGCGGCCGCACGGACGGCAGCGAGCAGCTGCAGGGAATGATGCGGCCCGACGACATCGCGGAGCTCATCTACTTCGTCCTGACCCGACCGCGCCATTTCCGCATCCTCGAGGCGGCGCTGCGGCCGATGACCGAGGCGCAGTGGGGCTGAGCGCCTTTCTCTGTTCTTTTCCGACCCGCGAGAGAATTGCAGGAACATGACCACGATCGACCCGAACGTGCCCTTGCACGGCGTCATCCCGCCCATCACCACGCCGCTGACCGCCAACGGCGAGGTGGACGTCACCTCCCTCGAACGCCTCGTCGAGTTCGAGGTGTCCGCCGGGGTGCACGCGATCTTCGCCCTCGGCACCGGCGGCGAGGGGCCGTACCTCACGGACGACCAGCGCGAGACGGTCCTCGACACCGTGACCCGCGTGGTGGCCGGGCGCATCCCCGTCCTCGCGGGCGTCACCGACATCGGCACCCGGCGGGCGCTGCACAACGCCGCGATCTCCGTCCGCTACCCGATCGACGGCCTGGTCAGCACCCCGCCGTTCTACGGCTCGGTCGGCTGGACCGAGATCGACGCCCACTTCCGGGCGATCCACGCCGCCCACGTCGACCTGCCCCTCTACGCCTACGACATCCCGGGCTTCGTCGGCGTGAAGCTCCCCGCGGAGCTCACGGTGCAGCTGGCCCACGACGGCGTGATCGCCGGGGTCAAGGACACGAGCGACGAGGAGGACGGGTTCCGCTACATCATCGAGGAGACGCGGGACCTGCCCGGCTTCGCGGTGATCACCGGCTCGGACATCACCGGCGACGCCGCGATCTTCCAGGGGGCGCACGGGATGATCGTCGGCGTCGCCAACATCGACCCCCACGGGTTCGTCCGCGTGTACGACACCGCCGTGGCCGGCGACTGGGACACCGCGCGTGCCGAGCAGGAGCGGCTGCACAAGCTGCGGCTGATCGCCAAGATCGCCGCGAGGCGGATCAGCCCGTTCAGCGCGACGCTCGGCTCCTTCAAGGCGGCGCAGGTGCACCGCGGCATCATCGAGAACGACCTGCTCCAGGCGCCGCTGCAGAACCTGAACGCCGAGGAGAAGGCCGCGGTGGTGGCCGTCCTGGAGCGGCAGAGCCTGGGGCCGGTGGCGGAGCTGGCCGGCGCCCGGTAGGCGCACGCGGGACGGCCGGGCCGGCGTCGTCGCCGGGCCCCGGCCGTCCCTGGCGTGGCTGGCCCCTGCGGCCCCGGGCGGCCCCGTCGTTCGCGGCTCAGGCCACACATCGGGACCGGAATGGCAGGGTGGCGACGTGCCGTCACCGCAGTCGCTCAGCGAGCCAGACCGTCAGACCGTCGCCCTGTGGGCGGCCGACTGTGCGGAGCGCGTGCTCGACCTGGTCGAGGCCGAGGCGCCGGACGACGGCCGCCCGCGGGACGCCATCGCGCGCGCCCGGGCGTTCGGTCGTGGCGAGCTCGGCGCGGCCGGGGAGATCGCACGCCGGTTCGTCGCCGGTCGTGCCGCGCGGGACGTGCACGGCGCTGCCGCCGTGGCGGCCGCACGAGCCGCGGCGCAGGCGTCGGGTGTCGCCCACATGGGGGCCCACGCCCTGGGCGCCGCCGGGTACGCCGCCCTGGCCGTCGGCCTGGCGCACCCCGATCGGCCGGATGCGGTGACGGCGGAGATCGAGTGGCAGGTCGCTCACGCATCCGACGAGGTGAGGGCGGCTCTGCTGACACTGCCGCCCGTCGGGCAGAACACCTCGGGGCCGCTCGGGCCAGGGCTGCTGTCCACCGGCGAGCTCGGCAGGATCATCGCCCGGCTCCAGGAGGCGCTCAGGACCCGGCCGCAAGCCTGAACCGGCCATGACGGGGAGGAGAAGGCGCCGGTCAGCCTCGTGTCCGCTCTGGCGCTGGAAGCACGGACGTACGTACGCTATCCGTACAGAAAGGGGGTAAGGATGACGAAGACCGTGCCCGCGCGCGGCAGGGCGGCTCGTGCGGCCAAGAGCCAGCGGATCGAGGTCCGGGCCACAGAACGGCAGGAAGCGCTGCTGCGCGATGCCGCGTCGGCCACCGAGCGCACCATGACCGACTTCATCCTGGAGTCGGCCGTCGATCAGGCGGAGCGCGTGCTGGCGGACCGTCGTTGGTTCGTCGCGACCCCTGAGCAGTACGAGGCGTTCCTCGACGCGCTCGACGAGCCTCTGGCGTCCACGGCGAAGCTCGACGAGCTCTGGTCTCGACCGTCGCCGTTCGGTGAGCAGTTCACCCCCGCGACGCGATGACCGGCGGGGTCCTCGAACGACCACGCAAGCTCACCCACGACGACGACAGGTCGCGCTTCGACAGCGGGGCTCGGGACCTCGACGACTGGCTGCGCCGCAACGCCTGGCACAACCAGCAGGCGAGCAACGCCGTCACGTACGTCACGGTGCGCGAGGGCGTCGTACTCGGCTACTACGCCATCGCGATGGCGGGTTACGCCACCGATGGTCTCCCCGAGGACCTACGGCGGGGGCGCCCGCGTCAGACCCCGTGCGTGCTGCTCGCTCGTCTTGCGGTCGACGTGTCGGCGCAGGGCCAGGGGGTCGGTGCGGCGCTGCTCAGGCATGCCATCGAAGCCGCGTACCGAGGAAGCCAGATCATCGGCGCCGCCGCACTGCTGATCCACTGCCGGGACGACGCCGCCCGTGAGTTCTACCTGCGTAACGGCGACTTCGTCGCCTCGCCGGTCGAGCCGATGCACCTTCTGCTGCCCATGAAGGAGATCTCCCGCCGTCTTGGCTGACCAGCCTCGAGCAACACACCGCTGGTGGAGCGGATTCGCGAACGGGCCGCTGGCTACTGTTCCTCCGTCAGCGGATCGACGGACTTCCCCGCGTGAGCGGCCGGACATGTCCCCCCGCACGTTCATTCGTGCTGCCTGGGGGACCCCGTCGTGGATGCGTTGCGCCGCAGCGCCGCGGAGCTCATCGCACACGCCGGGTCGGACTTCAGCGTCATCGAACGGGCGCTGGCTGACTTCCTCATGTACCAGGGCGTCGGCAGGCCGGGCGAGAGCGAGCGCCGATCGTGGCGTGCGTCGTTGAGCGCGCTGGCCGACGACCTTCGGCAGGCCGACCTCGGTGCCGTGGAGGTGCTGCTCGAGCACCGGATGCCGATGACCAGCAAGCGCGCGGACGTGGTGCTGGCCGGCGTCCATCCACGCACCGGCGAGCCGAGCTACGTCGTCGTCGAGCTCAAGCAGTGGAGCCGCGCGCGGCGGTGGGAGGGCAGCGAGACGCTGCTCGACGTCGAGGGTGCCCGCTACCGACCCGTTCTGCACCCGTCGTTGCAGGTCGACGGGTACGTGGACTACCTGCGGGACTTCACCGCCGTGCTCTCGGCCGCGCCGGACGCGATCGTCGGAGCGGCGTACCTGCACAACGCCTCCGAGGAGGCGATCACGGACCTGCGGTCCCCGGGCGTCGGCGCCGCCTCGCGACTGTTCACCGGGCAGCGACGCGGCGACTTCCACGACTTCCTGCGGTCACGCCTGGCGCCCGTGTCGGGCGTGCGGGCTGCCGACCGGCTCCTGTCCTCGCACGTCGCACCGTCGCGGCAGCTGCTGTCGGTGGCGGCCGACGAGATCCGCCAGCGTGAGCAGTTCGAGCTGCTCGACGAGCAGCGCGTCGCGTACGAGCTGGTGATGAACACCGTCAGGACCGCGAGCCGGGCGGACACCAAGACCGTCGTCGTGGTGGCCGGCGGGCCGGGCAGCGGCAAGAGCGTCATCGCTCTGTCCCTCCTCGGCGAGCTCGCCCGCGAGGGGCGGACTGTGATGCACGGCACGGGGTCGCGGTCGTTCACGCAGACGCTGCGTGCGGTCGCCGGGCGGGGCTCACCGCGCACCAAGAACCTGTTCGCCTACTTCAACAGCTTCATGACGGCGGAGCGCAACGGCCTGGACGTGCTGATCCTGGACGAGGCGCACCGCCTGAGGGCCACCTCGGTCAATCGGTACACGCGCAGGGAGGTCCGTGCCGAGGCCCGCCCGCAGGTCGACGAGCTGTTCGACGCGGCGCGGGTCCCGGTGTTCCTGCTCGACCAGCACCAGGTGGTGCGACCGGGCGAGATGGGATCCGTGCACGAGATCAGGGAGCATGCGGAGCGCCGTGGGCTGCGGGTGCTCGAGGTGGATCTGAAGGGTCAGTTCCGGTCAGGCGGAAGCGACGCCTGGGTCGAGTGGGTGCTCCGGCTCCTCGGTCTGGACGGTGGCGGCCCGGAGCCGTGGCCGGGTGACGACCGGTTCGTCGTCGAGGTAGCCGAGTCCCCTGCCGACCTCGAGTCGCGCCTCCGGAAGAGGCTGGCATCCGGCATGAACGCCCGGATGACGGCCGGCTACTGCTGGCCGTGGAGCGATCCGCGGCCGGACGGGACGCTGGTGGACGACGTCGTGATCGGCGACTGGGCCCGCCCGTGGAACGTGCGGGGCGAGCGCGCGGTCGGCGACGCGCCGCCGTCGGCCCTGTGGGCGACTGCCGAGGGCGGTTTCGAGCAGGTCGGGTGCGTCTACACGGCGCAGGGCTTCGAGTACTCGTGGAACGGCGTGATTCTCGGCCCAGACCTCGTCTGGCGCGGCGACCGCTGGGTGGCCCGTCGTGAGCACAACCGCGATCCCGACTTCCGGTCGAGGAAGACCGTCGACGACGCCACCTTCGACCGGCTGGTCCGCAACGTCTACAAGGTGCTGCTCACCCGCGGGATGGTCGGCACCGTGCTCTTCTCCACCGACGAGGAGACGCAGGCGAAGCTGCGGTCGCTGATCACGCCGGGCTGGTGAGCTGGATCAGGTTGCCGCAGGTGTCGTCCAGCACGGCGGTGACCACCGGGCCCATCGAGGCGGGCGGCTGGGTGAACCGGACGCCACGGGCGGCGAGCTCGGCGTAGGTCGCGTGCACGTCGTCCACCGCGAACGACGTGAACGGGATGCCGTCGGCCACCAGCGCGTCCTTGAACACGCGCGCCGCCGGGTGCTCGTCGGGCTCCAGCAGCAGCTCGACGCCGTCCGGCTCGCCCGCGCCCACCACAGTGAGCCACCGGTGCTCGCCCAGCGGGACGTCGTTCTTCACGACGAAGCCGAGGACGTCGGTGTAGAACGCCAGCGCCTTGGCCTGGTCGTCGACCAGAACGCTGGTCAGGGTGATGCGGGGCATGGCTGCTCCTCTTCGGGTCGGGTCTCGGGTGGCGGCTCGGGTGCCGGTGGGTGGGCCGGCAGGGGCCAGCGCTCGACGATCGAGCGCAGCGGTGACGTGTCGAGGTGGTGGATCTTGGTCCGCCCCTCGCGGTGGGACCGGACCAGGCCGGCCTCCTCCAGCACGGCGAGGTGCTGCGAGACGGCCTGGCGGGTGGACGTGTTCTGGTGGCGCATCGTCAGGCGCGAGCAGATCTCGAACAACGACTGCCCGTCGTGCTCCGCGAGCTCGTCGAGGATGGTCCGCCGTGTCGGGTCCGCCAGCGCCTTGAACACGTCACCCACGGCACGACGATAGGCAAGCGGATACTTGCATGTCTAGCAGGACCAAGAGACGTGCCTGGTCAGGCGAGGAGTGCGCCACCGTCGAGGGTCAGGACGGTGCCGGTGACGAAGTCGTTCTCCATCAGGTAGACGTGCGCCGCCGCGATCTGCTCCGCGGTGCCGACCGCCCCGACCAGGGTTCGCGACGCCAGCGCCTCGAACACGGCGGTCCGCTGCTGCTCGGGCACCGCGTCCCACATCGGGGTCCGGACGACGCCAGGCCGGACGGCGTTGACCCGGACGGGCGCCAGCTCGACGGCCAGTCCGCGGGTGAGCCCCTCGATGGCGGCAGCGCCGGCGGCCATGACGCCCGAGCCGGGAGCCGGCCGCTCGGCGATCGTGCCGGACGTCAACGTGATGGATGCACCCGCCGCCAGGTGCGGCAGCGCGTGCTGGACCGCCGCGACGGCGCCCCAGAACCGCACGTCGAGGAGTGGGCGCAGCTCGTGGAGCGGTGTGCCGGCCAGCGGGCTGGGCCGGACGGCGTCGCCGGCGGTGATCACCAGGTGGTGCAGCTCGCCGACGTGGTCGAACAGGTGGGCGAGCGCGTCCTCGTCCCGAAGGTCGAGCACCTCCCCGGCGCAGCCGTCCGGCAGTGCAGCGAGCGCCACGTCGAGGTGGCCCGCCGCGGTCGACGTGATGGTGACGGCGGCTCCGGCCTGGGCTGCGGCACGGGCGGTCGCCAGTCCCATCCCGGAGCTGCCGCCGATGACGAGGACGCGGTGGTCGGTCAGGGACATGGGGTGCTCCTTCGGGGTGCGGGGCGAGCCGATGATGTCTCGCAGTGACATCGTAATCACAACGACGACTCTCAGGGACATCACTGGTAGGCTGGACCCGTGCCGAGATGGGAACCCGATGCGCCGGCCCGCCTGCGTGCTGCCGCGCTGGAGCTGTTCGCCGAGCACGGGTACGAGAACGTGTCGGCGGAGCAGATCGCCGATCACGCCGGACTGACCCGCCGCACGTTCTTCCGGCACTTCGCCGACAAGCGCGACGTCGTCTTCGGCGGCTCGGAACGCCTGGCGCCGGTCGCTTCCCAGGCGATCGCGGAGGCCGAGCCGGGGGCCGGTCCTCGCGAGCTGCTGGTCGCCGCCCTCGTCGACGTCGCCACCCAGCTGGAGGATGCGATCCGCCCGTCGCCCGCTCGGCAGGCAGTCATCGCCTCGAGCCCCGAGCTGCGCGAGCGCGAGTCCAGCAAGCACGAGGCCGTGGCCGACGCGATGGCGGCAGCCCTCCGCCGCCGAGGAGTCGGGGAGACCGACGCCACGTTGCTGGCCCGCAGCGGTGCGGCGGTGTTTCGCACGGCGTTCGAGGCCTGGATCCACGACGCCGGCACCCGCTCGCTCGCCAGCCACGTCGAGGCGACCGCCGCCCGGCTGCGGGACCTCTGGGCCTGATCGGCCGGCGCTACGCCGTCTTGCGGTACAGCCGCATCGCCAGGACGTAGGCGACCACGGCCATGCCGGTGCACCAGGCGAGCGCCGTCCAGATCGCGCCGCCCACCGGCTGGCCGTCCATCAGGTGCCGCAGCGACTCGACGATGGACGTCACCGGCTGGTTCTGCGCGAACCAGCGGACCGGTCCCGGCATCGTGGCGGTCGGCACGAAGGCCGAGCTGATGAACGGCAGGAAGATCAGCGGGTAGGCGAACGCGCTCGCGCCGTCGATGGACTTGGCTGTGAGCCCGGGGATCACCGCGAGCCACGTCAGCGCCAGCGTGAACAGCGCCAGGATGCCGACCACGCCGAGCCACGCCGTGACCCCGGCGCTCGACCGGAACCCCATCAGCAGGGCGACGCCGACGATCAGCGCCAACGAGATGAAGTTCGACACCACGGACGTCACCACGTGCGCCCACAATGCCGCCGAGCGGCCGATCGGCATCGAGTGGAACCGCGCGAAGATGCCCTTCTGGGTGTCGGTGAAGATGCGGAATGCGGTGTACGAGACGCCGCTGGCGACCGCGATCAGCAGGATTCCTGGCAGCAGGTAGTTCACGTAGTGCCCGCCGCCCGCGGAGATGGCGCCGCCGAGCACGTAGACGAACAGCAGCATCATGGCGATCGGCGTGATCGCCACCGTGATGATCGTGTCCGGGCTGCGCAGGATGTGCTTCATCGAACGACCGGTCAATGCCGTGGTGTGGGAAAGCGCGCTCATCAGGCCGCCTCCTTCTTTCCGATGATGGCCAGGAAGATCTCCTCCAGGCTCGGCTGCTTCTCGACGTACTCCACCTGGGCGGGTGGGAACAGGGCCTTGAGCTCCGCGAGGGTGCCGTCGGCGATGATCCGGCCGCCGTGCAGGATGGCGATCCGGTCGGCCAGCTGCTCGGCCTCGTCGAGGTACTGCGTGGTGAGCAGCACGGTGGCGCCGGCGGCGGCCAGCTCCTTCACGGTCGCCCACACCTCGAGCCGTCCCTCGGGGTCCAGGCCGGTGGTCGGCTCGTCGAGGAAGATGACGGACGGGTTGCCGACCAGGCTCATCGCGATGTCCAGCCGGCGGGTCATGCCGCCGGAGTAGGTGTCCGCCCGCCGGTCGGCGGCGTCGGTGAGCCCGAACCGCTCCAGCAGCCGCCGCGCGATGCCGGCCGGGTCCTTCTGGTCCCGCAGACGGGCGATCAGCACCAGGTTCTCCCGGCCGGTCAGCATCCCGTCGACGGCGGCGAACTGGCCGGTCAGCGAGATGCTGCGACGTACCTGGTCACCGGCCTGCACCACGTCGTGACCCGCGACCCGCACCTCGCCGGCGTCCGGCTTCAGCAGCGTGGCGCAGATGTTCACCGTCGTCGTCTTGCCGGCGCCGTTGGAGCCGAGCAGCGCCACGATGTGCCCCTGCTGCACAGTCAGGTCGACGCCGTCGAGCACGGTCGTCGTCCCGAAGGACTTGCGCAGCCCCCGGATGTCGATCGCCGCGGCGCTCATCGCTGACCGCCGTCGAGCTTGTGGTGGATGTCCCGGTTCAGGGTCTCGTGCCACTTGCCGGTGTAGGTGGTGGCGTGGCGCAGCAGCTCGTCGGCGAAGGCGGCGACGTCGTCGCCGGTCACCTCGAGAACGGTCTTCCCCTCGGCGGCGCCGGACTCGAACAGGTCCGTCAGGTCGTTGAGGATGGCGAGGATGTCCAGGCCGGAACCCGCGGCGTACTTCCACATGTAGTGCTTGATCTTCTCGTAGACGAATGCGTAGTCCGCCGGCAGCGCCTTGACCCGCGCCTGCATCGCCTTGTACTCGCGCTTCTGGCGCGAGACGTCGCGCCAGTACGCGACGGTGATCCACTCAAACATTGCTGTGCCCCTTCAGCTGGTCGATCTTCGACGTGACGAAATCCCACCGTGCCCAGAAGTCCGCCAGCTCGGCACGACCGGAATCGTTGAGCGCGTAGAACTTGCGCGGCGGTCCCACCTCGGACGGCTTCTTGGTGACGACGACCAGGCCGTTCTTCTCCAGCCGCAGCAGGATCGTGTAGACGGTCCCCTCGACCACGTCGTCGAAACCCAAACCATTGAGCTTTCGTGTGATCTCGTAGCCGTACGTCTCCTCGCGCCCGATCAGCTCGAGCACGCACCCTTCGAGCGCTCCCTTGAGCAGCTCCGTCAGGCCCTTCATCGCCTCACCCCCTCTACTCGGTGTCGCTGGTATCCAGTAGCACTAGGTACCGGTACACAGTGACACCGAGTACCTCAGGTGTCAACAGGCGGCCGCCCCGCCACTGGAGGATGCGGGGGCGCGTCGGAGGGGGGTGCCCAGGTGCGGGGGCGCGCCCTCAGCCCAGCGCGTCGAGCAGCAGGTTGAGCCCCTCCGTCATGGTGGGGTGGGTCAGCACTGCGTCCCGCAGCTGCTGGTACGGCAGGTGCGCCAGCATCGCCACCTGCACCGCGGCGATGACCTCGCCGGCGTTCCCGCCCAGCAGGGAGACGCCGAGGATCTGGTCGGTGTGCGCGTCGACCACGGCCTTCCAGGTGCCGACCGTCTCGTGCAGGGTCTTGGCGCGCGGGATCGCGGCGACGGGGATCCGCGCCACCCGTACCTCGTACCCCTGGGCGCGAGCCTCGGTTTCGGTGAGGCCGACGCGGCCCAGCTCGGGGGTGATGAACACCGAGTACGGGATCAGCCGGCCGGCGGTGGTGGCCTCGCCGCCGGTGAGCAGGGTGCGCAGGATGCGGAAGTCGTTCCAGGAGGCATGCGTGAACTGCGGCGTGCCGGCCACGTCGCCGGCCGCCCAGACGTGGTCCCCGCTGGTCCGCAGGTGGTCGTCCACCTCGACGAACCCCCGCTCGGTCAGCCGCACGCCGGCGGCGTCCAGGCCGAGGTCCGCGGTGACGGGTGCGCGTCCGGTGGCGACGAGCAGCTGCGCGCCGCGGACCTGCGAACCGTCGGACAGGGTGACGACCACCTCGTCGTGACCCTGACCCGCGTGCCACGCCTCGTCGTGCCACAGGCCCGCGTCGACCGACTCGCGGCGCACCGCGACGGCCCTCGCGCCCAGCCGCACGTCCACGCCCTGCGCTCGCAGCACCGCCGCGACCTCGTCGGACACGTCCGGGTCCTCGCGCGGCAGCAGCCGGTCCGGACCCTGCAGCAGCGTCACCTTGCTGCCGAAGACGGCGAACATCGAGGCGAACTCGCACCCGATGTACCCGCCGCCCAGGACGACCAGCCGGTGGGGGATCGAGGTGAGCTGGAGGATCGTCTCCGACGTCCACGGGCCGGCCCCCGCGAGCCCCGGGACGTCCGGCAGCGCCGGCGTGGTGCCGGTGTTGACCACCACGTCGCGGCCGCGCACCCGCCGCACGTCACCCTGTCGGGTGCGGATCTCCACCGTGCGCTCGCCGACGAACCGCGCCGTGCCGAGCACGAAGTCCATCCCGGAGTCGTGGAACAGGTGCACGTGGGCGTCCACCATGCCGCCCACCACGGCCTCCTTGTGCGCCCGCAGCAGGGGCAGGTCCACGCGCGGGGTGCCATCGACCACGATGCCCATCGCCGCCGCGTGCCGCGCCGACAGCAGCGTGCGGGCCGAGCCGACCAGCGACTTGGTGGGGATGCAGGCGACGTTGATGCAGGTGCCGCCGATCTTGTCCCGCTCGACCATCACCACGGACCAACCGGCCTTGGCCCGGTCCATCGCCAACGACTTGCCGGCCTTGCCGCCACCGACCACCAGCAGGTCGACGTCCTCGATCGACGCGTCCATGACCATCCCTCCGCCGACGTCCACCACCCGCGACCGGGCGTGCGGTGACAGGTCTACAGGGCTTCGAGGAAGGTGGCGACGTCGGCCAGCTCGGCGGCGCTGACCGAGTGCGGCAGGCCGGCGTACACGCGCACGGTGGCCTTGGTGTGCGCCGGCAGCCAGGCCTGCGTGCGGGCGACGGCGTCGGCTGCGATAACTCCGTCTGCGTCACCGCGGCCGTAGAACACCGGCACCTCCCCGAGCTCGTCGTCGTGCGGCTGCTCGTAGGCCAGGACGAATCCGGAGAGCACCACGCCGGCGGCGAACCGCTCGGGACGGGCCCGCAGCAGCTGCGTCACCATCAGGCCGCCCTGCGAGAAGCCGAGCGGCACCACCGGGCGGTCCGCCGGCACCGTCTGGTCCAGCCACTCGAGGATCGCGGCCGTGGCGGCGTGCACAGGTTCGGGATCGGGGCTGCCGGGGGTGGTGATCGGGAACCAGGCGCGGCCCGGTGCGCCGGGGTACGGCGACGCGGCGAACGGCCCGGGCAGGGACGCCCAGCCGAGGGCGGCAGGCAGGTGGGCGGTGAGCCCGGGGAGGTCGCGCTCGTCGGAGCCGAAGCCGTGCAGCAGGAGCAGCAGCGGGGCGGGTGCCGGTGCGCCGCCCGTCAGGACGGCGGAGCGCTCGAGCTGCACGGGGAACGGCATGGCGGTCGGCTCCAAGATTGTCGGGACAACTATCGGAAGCGTACGCCGTGCGCAGGGATGGTCGGCGGGGCCTGCGGGATGGTCGGCCGGGAGCGGTGCGTGGGGTGGTGAGCGTCGGACGCGTCCGGCTCAGGCCGCGCCGAGGATCCAGTCGAGGGCCTGCCGGGCGGTCCACGTGCCGGGGTGGTCGGCGGCCAGACGGGCCGCGCCGTCGAGGTCGGACCCGAGGGTGACCAGCGCCGGCTCCCGGTAGCCGTCGGCCCGGGTCTGGCCCAGGCCGATGTCCGCGGTCAGCGAGTTGCACAGGCAGGTGCGCCCGACGGTGTCCTCCGCGACACCGCCCTTGCGGACGTACACGTGCACCGGCTCGGCCTTGCAGCGGTAGCCCACGGCGCCGTTGTCCCGCAGGAACGGCGTGCGCAGGTAGCCGAGGTCGCACAGGCGCTCGCGGGCGGCGACCACCGGCGGGTCCGAGAGGGTGCCGGGCAGCCGCGCCACCTTGAACGGGAAGCCGGTGGGCGAGGCGAGCGGGTCGGTGCGGACGGTGAGGGTGCCGGCGCGCAGGCGGGTCAGCAGGTCGTCGCGCAGGGCCGTGGTCAGCCCGGTCTCCTCGCACAGGGCGAAGACGGTGCCGACCTGCACCCCGGCGGCACCGGCGGCCAGCGCGGCGGCCAGGGCCTCCGGCGTCCCCTGCGAGCCGGCGAGCCAGAACGGCAGCCCGACGGCGGCGACCTTCGCCACGTCCGCCTCGTCCCGCGGGCCGAAGACCGGCTGGCCGTCGTCGTCGAGCACCAGCTGACCGCGCGGCGGCGCGTTGTGGCCGCCGGCGAGCGGCCCCTCGACCACGAACCCGTCGGGCCGGATGTGCGGGTCCTTGGCCAGGTACGACGCGAGGGCGTGCGCCGAGACGATGGCGAGGAACGCCGGACGACGAACGGGCGGCAGCTGCCCACCGAGCAGCGCCTGCGGGTCCAGGTGCACGGCGTGGCTCCCGCCGGCGGCCCCCGACACCTCCACCGGGAGGTCGACGGGCCGGTGCGCGGCCAGCTCGTCGAGCAGGTGCGGGATGTCCCGCGGGATGCCGGCGCCCATCAGCACGTGGTCGACGCCGGCGAGCATCGCGCCGTACACCGCCGTCGGCGTGGCCATCTGGATCTTCTCCAGCAGGTTGATGCCGACCAGCCCGTCGTGACCCTCCTTGGCCAACCACACCTCGACGAAGCTGCCGAGGATGCCCAGCTCCTGCGCGGGCCGACTCTGCCGCACGGCGAGCCGCGGCACCGGCGAGTACGGGGTGCCCGGGCGACGACCGCCGGCCAGGAAGTAGCGGGCCAGCACACGGTCGGCCACCGCGCGGACGGGGAAGGCGGCCAGCGCCCGGCGTGCCGAGCCGTCCGGGTCGCCGTCCTGCAGCCGGCGGGCCAGCACCAGGTCCAGGGCCGTGCCCGAGACGACGCCGAGCTGACCGGCGCGGGCGACGGACGACGCGACCTGCCACGAGGACACCGCGACGCCCATCCCGCCCTGGATCACCGTCGGCAGGGGACGTGGCAGGGAACGCGGCACGGGATCCGGCACGGCGTGGGGCACGGGGTTGGGAGGGGCACCGCGCAGCGTCGGGGCGGAGGCGGGCACATCGGCTTGGGCGGTCACGAGGACCCTCTCCGCAGGTTACGGTGGCGTAAGTTACGTCACCGTAGGTTGAGGGTCGGGACGATGGCGCGTGACCTACGTCCTGAGACCGCCGGTCTCACGTTCCGAACGGTGTCGGCCTCGTCACTCTCGCGACGGGGTGACCCGCGGGCGGCTCATGCTCGCGAGGCCGTCACGCCCGCGACGGGCCGGTCACTGGCCCATCGCGTGCACGCCACCGTCGACGTGCACGATCTCGCCGGTGGTGGCCGGGAACCAGTCGGACAGCAGCGCGGCGACCGCCTGGGCCGTCGGCACCGGGTCGGTCATGTCCCAGCCCAGAGGGGCGCGGTCGGACCAGCGACCCTCGATCGTCTCGAAGCCCTGGATCGACTTGGCGGCCGTCGTCCGCACCGGTCCGGCGGAGACCAGGTTGCAGCGGATGCCGCGGGGGCCCAGGTCGCGGGCCAGGTAGCGGGAGGTGGACTCGAAGGCGGCCTTGGCCACCCCCATCCAGTCGTAGACCGGCCACGCGAACTGCGCGTCGAACGTCAGCCCGACGATCGACCCGCCGGTGCCGAGCAGCGGCAGGCTCGCCACCGCGAGCGCCTTGAGCGAGTACGCCGAGACGTGCAGGGCCGTGGCCACGTCGTCCCACTGGCCGGTGAGGAAGTTGCCGCCCAGCACCGACTGCGGGGCGAACCCGATCGAGTGCACCACGCCGTCCAGGTGGTCGGTGTGCTCGCGCAGCCGGACCTCGAGCGCCGCCAGGTCCTCGTCGGACGTCACGTCGAACTGCACCACCGGTGCCGCGACGGGCAGTCGCCGGGCCATCACCTCGGTGAGCTTGTACTGCCGGCCGAACGAGGTGAGCACCACGTCGGCACCCTGCTCCTGTGCCAGGCGTGCCACGTGGAACGCGATCGAGCCCTGCGTCAGCACGCCGGTGACCAGGATCTTCTTGCCGTCCAGCAGACCCATCAGGTGACATCCGTTCGGTTCGAGTCGGGCTTCCCGGGGGTCATCCTGACAGGAGCGCGGTACCGGCCCCAGTCGCGTCTACGCCGTACCCACCGGCGGGCCCGCCGTGAACGCCTGCGTGCCCAGCACGGACAGCAGCCGCAACCGGCCCTCCGCCTCGCTGCGCGGCGCCGCGGTGAGCACCAGCAGGGTCTGCGACCCGTCCTCCGTGAACAGCACCTGGCAGTCCACCTCGATCGGGCCGACCTCCGGGTGCAGCAGCACCTTGTGGTCCTCGAACCGCCGACCGACCTCGTGCCGTGCCCACAGCGCGGTGAACTCCGGGCTGATCCGGGTCAGCTCGCGCACCAGCCGGTCGGCCTTGGCCCGGGTCGACGCGACGCCGTGGGCCGTCCGCAGGCCCGCCACCATCGACCGGCTCTGCCGCTCGTGCGCCTCGGGCGGGTAGAGGCCACGGTCGTCCGGGTGCGCGAACCAGCGGTAGATGCCGCTGCGCTCCAACCCGGTGAAGGCCGTCTGGTCGCCGAACAGGGCCCGAGCCAGGGGGTTCTGCACCAGTGTCTCGTTGAGGGACGTCAGCACCAGGGCCGGCGAGTCGGTCAGGCGGTCCAGCACCCGCAGCATGCCGGGCGAGACGTGCTCGCTGGCGGCGTCCCGGTCCGGGGCGGCGTGCCCGGCGACGCGGTACAGGTAGTCGCGCTCGGCGTCGGTCAGCCGCAGCGCCCGCGCCAGCGCGGCCAGCATCTGCGTGCTGGGCTGCGGTCCGCGGTGCTGCTCGAGGCGGGTGTAGTAGTCGGTGGACATGGTCGCCAGCTGGGCGACCTCCTCGCGACGCAGGCCCGGGGCGCGGCGGCGCGGGCCGGCCGGCAGGCCGACGTCCTGCGGCTGCAGCTGCTCGCGGTGACGGCGCAGGAAGTCGGCGAGGGCAGGACGGTCCACCGCGTCATGGTGCGGCACGACCCGGTGCTGAGCCAGGGATCGGCGGTCCCTGGACGACGGCGGCCTGGAGCACCCAGCGCGCCCGACGAAGACTCGACGGCATGCAGATCACCGGAAACACCGTCTTCATCCCCGGCGCCACCAGCGGCATCGGTCTGGCGCTGGCGCTCCGTCTCCAGGCCCGCGGCAACACCGTCATCGTCGGCGGCCGACGCACGGAGCTGCTGGCGTCGATCGCCGCCGAGCACCCCGGCCTCGACACCGTGGCGATCGACACCGCCGACCCGGAGAGCATCACCGCAGCCGCGGCGCAGGTGCTCGAGCGCCACCCGGACCTCAACGTGCTCATCACCATGGCAGGGATCATGCGGGTCGAGGACTGGCACACCCCGTCCGGGTTCCTGGCCAGCGCCGAGGCGATCGTCACCACCAACCTGCTGGGCCCGATCCGGCTGATCGCCGCCTTCGTCGAGCACCTCGCCTCGCGCCCGGACGCCACGATCATGACCGTCTCCTCCGGTCTGGCGTTCGCCCCGCTGCGCGTCACCCCCAGCTACAACGCGACCAAGGCCGCGATCCACATGCTCAGCGAGAGCCTGCGGCTGCAGCTGGCGGACACGTCCGTCCACGTCACGGAGCTGGAGCCGCCGTCGGTGCGCACCGAGCTGATGCCCGGCCAGGCGAGCAGCGAGTTCGCCATGCCGCTGGACGACTTCGTCGACGAGGTGATGGACCTCATCGAGGCGGACCCCGACGCGCACGAGCTCCAGGTGGAGAACGTGAAGTTCCTCCGGTACGGGGAGGCGCGGGGCGACTACGAGCAGGTCGTGGCGACCCTGAACCGCCTCGACCCGCACGCCGCCGCCTAGGGCCGGCTAGGACTGGTCGAGCTCGACCACCAGCGCCTGGTTCGCCTCGAGGTCCAGCGCGGCGAGGTCGACCGCTGTGCCGGGTGTCGGCCCGTGGCTGGCGATCAGCACCCGGCCGGCGGTCGGTCCGGAGAGGGTCACGTGCCGTCCGGCGTCGGCGAAGTTGAGCAGGACGACGAGCGTCGCGCCCTCGGCCGACCGGCGGTAGGCGTACACGTCCGGGCCGGCGTCGAGCGCCGCGTAGTCGCCGCCGACCAGGCACGGATGCGTCCGACGCAGCCGCAGCAGGTCTCGGTACAGGCTCAGCAGCGAGGCGGGGTCGCCGGTCTGGGTCGCCACGTCGACGCCGACCGGCGGCACCGGCCGCCACGGCACGCCCGTCGTGAAGCCCGCACCGGGTTGGGACAGGTCCCACTGCATCGGCGTGCGCAGCGGGTCGCGGCCGTTGGGGTCGGTGGCGAGCTCGGCCGGGACGGGGACGTCCGTCATGCCGATCTCCTCGCCGTAGTACAGGAACGTGGCGCCCGGCAGCGTGGCGAGCATCACCGCGGCGACGCGTGTGCGCGGGTCCGGCTGACGCAGCGCGTAGCGGGTTGCGTGCCGGGGGATGTCGTGGTTCGACAGCGCATGCGTCGGCCAGCCGCCCACCGCCAGCACGTCCGCCATCTGCTCGCCGCCCGCCCGGAACGCGTCGGCGCTCCACGGGTTGCTCCAGAACCCGAAGTCGAAGACCAGCGGCAGCTCGTCACCGCTGCCGTGGTACGCCAGCCGCCGCCCGGGGTGGTGCACGCCGACCTCGCCGACCAGCACGGTCCCGGGGTACTCGTCGGCCACCGCCCGGATGCCGCGCAGCACCTCGTGCACGAAGGGGTCGCCCATGCTCCGGTGCTGCCGGTCGTCCAGCTGCGTGGCGATCCGCAGGTGCGCGACGTCCGCCGGGTTGTCCCGCAGCAGGGCGTCCTTGCCGAGCCGGTGCGGTGCGTCGATCCGGAAGCCGTCGACCCCCCGGTCCAGCCAGAACCGCAGCACCGCGTGCATCGCCTCGCGCACGGCCGGGTTGCGCCAGTCGAGGTCCGGCTGCTCGGCCGTGTACGAGTGCAGGTAGTACTGACCGGTGGTCGGGTCGAGGGTCCAGGCGGGGCCGACACGTGCGAACGCGGACAGCCAGTTGGTGGGCGGGCCACCGTCCGGCGCCGGGTCCCGCCAGACGTAGAAGTCCCGGTAGGGGTCGTCGCGGGCGCTGCGCGACTGCTCGAACCAGGGGTGCTGGTCGGACGTGTGGTTGGGCACGTAGTCCAGCAGCACGCGCAGGCCGCGCCGGTGCGCCTCCTCGACCAGGTGCTCGGCGTCCGCGAGCGTGCCGAACCGCGGGTCGACGTCGCAGTGGTCGGCGACGTCGTAGCCGAAGTCGACCATCGGCGACCGGTAGATCGGGGACAGCCAGATGGCGTCGACGCCCAGGCTGTCCGGCCTGCCGGCGAGGTGGTCGAGGCGCTGCACGATGCCGCGCAGGTCCCCGACGCCGTCCCCGTCGGAGTCCATGAAGCTCAACGGGTAGATCTGGTACACGGTGGCGTTGCGCCACGACTCGGTGCTGACCACCCCGCCATCGAACCCCCGGACCACGGGCCCCGCGCGTCCGGCGGAGCGTCAGGGCAGGGTGGCCAGCACCGTGCGCTGGATGGCGACGGCGGCCGCGCCGCGGGCCCACAAGGTCGGGTCGTCCTTGACCAGGAGCAGGTCGACGTCGCTCGCCTCCGGGTTGCGGTGCTCGCGGATGCTCGCCACCAGCCGGTCCCAGCCCACCTCGGCGAGCCGGATCCCCTCGCCGGTCAGCACCACGCGCTGCGGCTGGGCGATGTTCACCACGTCCGCGATCAGCACGCCGAAGGCCCGGGCCGCGTTGCCGACGATCTGGTCGGCGATCGGGTCCGCCGCGACGGCCAGGTCGAGCACCTCGTCGTACGTCAGTGCCCGGCCGGACGCCAGCGCGGCCTGCGTCTGGATCGCGTCCATGGACAGCAGCGCGTTGGCGCAGCCGCGGTGGCCGTCGGGACAGGCCGGGCCGAGCGGGTCGAGCGGGAAGTGACCGAGCAGGCCGAGGCCGGAGTCGCGGCCGTGCACCAGCCGGTCGTGGATCACCAGGCCGCAGCCGACCGCGGCGCCGATGGTCAGCGCGACGAAGTCGCTGACGTCCCGGCCGGCACCGAACCAGTGCTCGGCCTCCATCAGGGCGTCGAGGTCGTTGGCCAGCACCACCGGCAGGCCCAGCCGCTCCCGCAGCAGCACGCCGAGGTCGACGTCCCGCCAGCCGAGGAACGGCGCGCGCCCCACCCGCACGTCCTCGCGCACGATGCCACCGAGCCCCACGCCGACGGCGCACACGCACGCGTCCGGCCGGCCCTCGCCGACCTGCGCGACCAGCCGGGCGAGCAGCTCGACCACCGCCTCGGGCCGGTGGTCCTCGACGGGGACGTCGGCGGCGTGCACGATGTCCGCCCGCAGGTCGGTCAGCGCCGCGAACGCCCGGGTGCCGGTCAGCTTGATGCCGACGAAGTGGTCCAGGCCAGGGTCGACGTCCAGCGGCTGCAGCGGGCGGCCGCCGTTGCGGGCGGCGGGGTCGGTGGGGTCGTCCACCTCGTGCAGCACGCCGGTGTCGATCAGCGGCTTGGTCAGCCGGGTCAGGCTCGGCGTCGACAGCTCGAGCCGCTGGGCCAGCTCCGTGCGGGCGAGCGGGCCGTGCACCAGCACCTCGAGGGCGACCCGACGCTCGGACACGGACAGCTGCGTCCACCGCGACGGTGTGGCGGGCATCGGCGCTCCCCTGGTTCGACGTCGGACGACGTGGCGACGTGGCGACGACGCCAGATTATGCCGCAACGGAACGATCCTCGGCCACCGTCCCGTGATCGGAACGTGACTTCACCTGGCTTGACGGATGTCTGGCCGTCTGCCACTTTGTGTTGGCACGAAGAAAACACGCCACGGATGACCGTTGCCGGACAGCTCCGGCGGGGGCAGGGTTCGCCGCAGGCGTGGCGAGACGATGACGTCCCAACACCGGAGGCCGACGATGTTCAGCACCGCCCGAAGGACCGCCCTGACCGCCCTCGGGGCGGCCACGGCCCTCGCTCTGACCCTCACCGCCTGCAGCTCGGGCGGTGGTGCGGGCGCCGCGCAGACGCCCATCGCGTCCGCGGGCGCCACCATCTCCGGCACCGTGACCTTCTGGCACGCCTACTCGGCGGACTCGCAGGAGGTGAAGACGCTCGAGACGGTGATCATCCCCAAGTTCGAGCAGCTGCACCCCGGCGTGAAGGTGACCGACGTGGCCGTCCCCTACGACCAGCTGCACCAGAAGCTGGTGACGGCCGTCGCCGGCGACACGCTGCCCGACCTGGTCCGCTCCGACATCATGTGGGTCCCCGAGCTGGCCGACCTCGGCGTCCTGGTGCCGCTCGACCAGCAGCTGCCCGACTTCAGCACCTACGCAGGCCAGGTCTACAAGGGTGCGCTGGCGACCAACGCCTGGAAGGGCCACTACTACGGCCTGCCGCTGGACACGAACACGCGGGTCCTGCTCTACAACTCGGACGCCCTGGCCAAGGCCGGCATCACCACGCCGCCGGCGACGTTCGCCGACCTGCGCGCCGACGCCCCCAAGCTGACCGCGGCCGGTGTGTCCACGTTCGCGGACAACAGCACCTCCGGGTGGAACGTGCTGCCGTGGATCTGGAGCGCCGGCGGTTCCGTCACCGACGACAAGGTGACCAAGGCGACCGGCTACCTGAACTCGGCGGCGTCCGTCGCCGGGGTGCAGCTGCTGGTGGACCTGTACAAGCAGAAGGCGATCCCGGACATCATCCTGGGCGGCACCGGCGGCACCGCCACCTCCGACGGGCTGGCGACCGGCAAGTACGCCACGATCCTCGACGGCCCGTGGATGTACCCGATCTTCGCGTCGCAGTACCCGCAGTTCCAGCTCAAGGCGGCACCGGTGCCGTCCGGTGACGGCGGCAGCATCTCCGTGGTCGGCGGCGAGTCCGTGGTGCTGACCAAGTCCTCGAAGAACAAGGACGCGGCGGCGGAGTTCCTGCGGTACCTGCTGTCGCAGGACGCGCAGCTGGCGATGGCCAAGGTCGGCCAGATGCCGGTGCTGTCCAACCTGGGCGACCAGCTGACCAGCATCAACGCCTACTACGGCCCGTTCGTCACGCAGCTGGCCAACGCCCGGCCCCGGACGCCGACCCCGGCCTGGCCGAAGATCGACGACATCCTCAAGGCGCAGATCCAGAAGGCGCTGCAGGGCGACGTCAGCGTGCAGGACGCCCTCGACCAGGCCGCGGCGCAGATCGACCCGCTGCTGGCCAAGTACGCCGGCTGACGCGCACCGGCTGACCTGATCGACCGCACCACCCCGACCAGCGGAACGGACCGACCATGACCACCACCACCCCGGCGATCGGGTCGGTCCCCCGCACCGCCCCCGGCGGGACGGACCGGCGCAAGCCCGGTTCGCCCCGCCGGCGGGCGGGCTGGGCGGGGCTCGTCTTCATCGTCCCCGGCTTCGCGCTGTACCTGCTGGTGATCGGCTGGCCGGCGGTGCAGGCGCTGCTGATCAGCCTGCGCGACTACAAGATCACGCCGGGTGCCGAGAGCCCCTGGATCGGGCTGGCCAACTACACCCGGGCGCTGCACGACCCGGTGCTGGCCCGCTCGTTCGTCAACGCCGGCGTCTACATGCTCACCACGGTGCCGACCCAGATCCTGATCGGCCTGGGGCTGGCGGTGCTGCTCGACACCGTCCTGCCTGGTCGCACCCTGTTCCGGGTGCTGTTCTACCTGCCGGTGGTCACCAGCTGGGTGGTGGTGTCGCTGCTGTTCCAGTACCTGTTCGCCACCGACCACGGCGTCGTCAACTGGTTCCTGGTCGACGTGCTCGGCGTGGTGGGGCACCCCGTCAACTGGCTCGGGCAGCGGTGGACGGCGATGGTCGCCATCGGGGCGCTGGGCGTCTGGAAGGGCGTCGGCTGGTCGATGCTGATCTTCCTGGCGGCGCTGACCGGCGTGCCGCGCGAGCTGCACGAGGCGGCGGCGCTGGACGGCGCCGGTGCCTGGCGGCGGTTCCAGCACGTGTCGATGCCGTTCATCCGGCCGACCATGGTGACGGTGGTGATCCTGCTGGTGATCGGCGGGTTCAACGTGTTCACGTCGGTGCTGCTGATGACCAACGGTGGCCCACTGGACCAGACGCAGGTGCCGCTGACGTACATGTACCGGCAGGCGTTCGGGTACCTCGACTTCGGGTACGGGTCGGCCATCTCGTTCCTGCTGACGGGCCTGGTGCTGGTGATCGCCGGCCTGCAGTACTGGTGGGCGCGCCGCACGGCCGACGGGGGTGCGAAGTGATCGCCGGGCCGCGCTCGCGGCGGGTCACCGTCGCCGGTGTGCGGTACGCGCTGCTGATCGGTGCGGCCGTCGTGCTCGCCCTGCCGTTCGGCTACATGGTGTCCACGTCGCTCAAGGCGCACACCCTGCTGCTGGAGTACCCGCCGCGGCTGATCCCGAAGAGCCCGACGCTGGACAACTACGCCCAGGCGTGGGGGGCCAACAACTTCGGCCGGTACTTCCTCAACTCGGCGTCGGTGGCGGTCGCGACGACGGTCGGCACCGTGCTGCTCGCCTCGATGATGGCCTACGGGTTCGCCCGGTTCCGGTTCCCCGGCAAGGGGATGCTGTTCGGCACGGTGGTGGTCGGGCTGACCATCCCGACGATGCTGCTGATCATCCCGCAGTTCCTGCTGGCCAAGAACCTGGGCCTGCTGGACTCGCTGCCCGGCCTGGTGCCGTTCTACGTCGGCACGCAGATCGCCTTCTCGACCTTCCTGCTCCGCGCCTTCTTCGAGCAGATCCCGATGGAGCTCGACGAGGCGATGGTCATCGACGGCGCCGGCGCCTGGCGGCGGTACTGGAACCTGGCGATCCCGCTGTCCAAGCCCGCGCTGGCCACGGTGGCGATCTTCACGTTCCTCGGCAGCTGGGACGAGTTCGTCTGGGCGCTGACCGTGATCAACGACGTGTCCAAGCGGACCCTGCCGATCGGTATCGCGCTGTTCCAGGGGCAGCACGGCACCTCGTGGGGGCTGGTGTTCGCGGCCTCGGTGATCGCCGTCGTCCCCGTCATCGCCGTGTACGTGACGTTCCAGCGCCAGCTCGTCGCCGGGCTGACCAACGGCGCCCTGAAGAGCTGACCCGCCGGCCCCGCCACGTCCCCCGCGGGCCATCCCACCGACCCCGTCCGTCACGACCCTTCCCGCCACTACCGAGCACCCCCGGGGTGCAGGAGCACCATGCCCACGTCATCCGTCCCGCCCGCCGCCCGCGACCTGCTGCCGACCAAGGCGCGTTACGCCACCGACCAGCCCGTGCTGGTCGAGGTGCGCGGTGCCGTCAGCGGCGTGCTGCAGGTGCACCACCTCGGCGAGCTGGTGCGCAGCGCGCCGGTCACGGGGGCCGGCGTCGTCGACCTCGGCACGCTGCCGGCGGGCGGGTACGGCGTCCGGCTCGTGCCGTCGCCGGACCGGCCGGAGGCGTCCGTCGACTCGGACGCGCCGGACGCCTCGGGTGCACCGTCGGTCGCGTCGGACGCCGCTGCACTGCGCACGGCCGTCCTGGTCACCGACCGACCGCGGGCCCGGATGCGGTACGGGTTCGTCGCCTCGTACGGCCAGGACAAGGACGTCGCCGGCGTCGTCGACCTGGCCCGCCGGCTGCACCTGGACGCCGTCCAGCTCTACGACTGGGCCTACCGGCACGCCGACCTGCTCGGCGGGGGCCCGGAGTACCAAGACGCGCTGGGCCAGACGATCTCGCTGGCCACCGTCCGGCGCCTGGCCGCGGCGCTCGCGGACGCCGGCAGCGACGCGCTCGGCTACGCCGCGGTGTACGCGGTGGGCCGTGACGAGTGGGCGGCCTGGGCGCACCGGGCGATGCTGCGCACCGACGGCGAGCCGTGGACGCTCGGCGACTTCCTGTGGCTGGTGGACCCCGCCGCCCGGGACTGGCAGGAGCACCTGGTGGCGGACCTGCAGGGCGCCGTGCGGGAGCTGGGGCTCGCCGGGTTCCACCTGGACCAGTACGGGTTCCCGCGCCGCGCGCAGCTGGTGGACGGGACGCCGGTGGACCTCGCCCGGTCGTTCCGATCGTTCCTCGAGGCGGTTCGCACCGGGCTGCCGGAGCAGCGGCTGGTGTTCAACAACGTCAACGACTTCCCGACGTGGGCCACCGCCGACGCCCCGCAGGACGCGGTGTACATCGAGGTCTGGCCGCCGCACACCACGCTGTCGTCCCTGGCCGAGGTGGTGACCCGCGCCCGTGCGGCGGGCGCCGGCCGGCCCGTCGTGATCGCCGCCTACCAGCACGTCTACTCCACGGCGCCGGCCGCGGAGGCCGACCAGGCGACCGCCCTGACCATGGCCACCCTGTTCTCGCACGGCGCGACGCAGCTGCTCGCCGGCGAGACCGGCCACGTGCTGGTCGACCCGTACTACGTCCGCCACCACGCCGCCGAGGCGTCGACGCTCGCGCTGCTGCACCGCTGGTACGACTTCCTGGCCGAGCACGACGAGCTGCTGCTCGCACCGCAGGCGGCCGACGTGACCGGGGCCTGGGTCGGCGCCTACAACGAGGCGCTCGATGTGACGTACCCCGATGCGCCGACCAGCAGCGATGCAGTCGCAGGGACCGTGTGGCGGCGGGTGGTGGACGTCGACGGGCGGCTGGTGATCCACCTGGTGAACCTCGTCGGGCAGGGTGACACCGAGTGGGACGCGCCGCACCAGCCGCCGGGCGACCCCGGTGCGGGCGTGCTGCGGGTGCGCCGTGCCGGATCCGCGCTGCCGAGCGTGCTCGTCGCCGACCCCGACGGCACCGGCCACCTCACGCCGGTCCCGGTGGTGCCGGACGGCGAGCACGCCGCCGCGACGCTGCCCCCGCTGGGCACCTGGCAGCTGGTGGTCGTGGACCTGGACGGTGCCCGGTGAGCGCCGAGCCGTGGTGGCGCTCCGCCGTCGTCTACCAGGTGTACCCGCGCAGCTTCGCCGACTCGGACGGCGACGGCGTCGGCGACCTGCGCGGTATCACCGCCCGCCTGGACTACCTCGCCACCCTCGGGATCGACGCGATCTGGCTGTCCCCGGTGTACGCGTCGCCGCACGCCGACAACGGGTACGACATAAGCGACTACCAGGCGATCGACCCCATGTTCGGCACGCTGGCGGACCTCGACGAGCTGATCGCCGGCGCCCACGAGCGGGGCATCCGCATCGTGCTGGACCTCGTCGTGAACCACACCTCCGACGAGCACGCGTGGTTCGTCGAGTCCCGGTCCTCCCGCACCAACCCGAAGCGCGACTGGTACTGGTGGCGACCGCCGCGGCCCGGGTTCGTCGGCGGCACGCCCGGTGCCGAGCCGACCAACTGGGGCTCGTTCTTCTCCGGCCCCACGTGGACGTGGGACGAGGCGACGGGCGAGTACTACCTGCACCTGTTCGCCGCCAAGCAGCCCGACCTGAACTGGGAGAACCCGCAGGTCAGGGCAGCGATTCACGCGATGATGCGGTGGTGGCTGGACCGGGGGGTCGACGGCTTCCGGATGGACGTCATCAACCTGATCTCCAAGGACCCGGCGCTGCCCGACGGCGTCGTCGCGCCCGGCGCCGCCCACGGTGACGGCTTCCCGCACTACGCCACCGGGCCGCGCATCCACGAGTTCGTCGCGGAGATGCACCGCGAGGTGCTCGCCGACCGCGACGACCTGCTGACCGTCGGCGAGATGCCGGGCGTGACCTGGGAGCAGGCGCGCCTGTTCACCGACCCGTCCCGTGGTGAGCTCAGCATGGTGTTCCAGTTCGAGCACGTGTCCCTCGACCAGGGGCGCACCAAGTTCGACCCGGTGCCGCTGTCCCTGCCCGCGCTGAAGCAGTCGCTGGCCGGCTGGCAGGAGGGGCTCGGCGACGTCGGCTGGAACAGCCTGTACTGGTCCAACCACGACCAGCCGCGTGCCGTGTCCCGGTTCGGGGACGACGGGCGGTGGTGGCGCGAGTCGGCGACGGCGCTGGCCACCGTGCTGCACCTGCACCGCGGGACGCCGTTCGTCTACCAGGGCGAGGAGCTGGGGATGACGAACGCGCCGTGGGAGCACGTCGACCAGCTGCGCGACATCGAGTCGATCAACTTCTACGCCGAGGCGCTCGCGGCGGGGGTACCGGCTGCGACGGCATTCGAGGGGCTGCTCAGCCGCGGCCGGGACAACGCCCGCACGCCGATGCAGTGGGACGACGGCCCGCACGCCGGGTTCAGCACCGGCACGCCCTGGCTGCCGGTCAACCCGAACCACCGCTGGCTCAACGCCACCGCGCAGATCGGTGCCGACGGCTCCGTGTTCGAGCACTACCGGGCGCTGATCGCGCTGCGGCACAAGGACCCGGTGGTGGCGCTCGGGGCGTTCCGGCTGCTGCTGCCGGACGACGAGCACCTCTGGGTGTTCGAGCGCACCCTCGACGGCTACCCGCCGCTGCTGGTGCTGTCGAACTGGTCCGGCACCGACCTCCCGCTGCCGGCGGGCCTCGACGGCTGGGCCGATGCCGAGCTGCTGCTCGGCAACTACCCCGACACCGTTGCGGTGGACGCGCCGCTGCGCCCGTGGGAAGCGCGGGTGCTCCGCCGGCGCTGACCGTCCGGGTGCGGCACGGGTCCGGTGCCGACCGCCCAGCCGCCGGCACCGGACCGCCCGGATCAGCGCTCGCGCCGGTGCGTGGTGAGCACGGTCTCGCCGAGCTGCTCCACCGAGCCGAGGGTGAGCTGGGCCGGGCGCCGATCCGGCTCGAACAGCCGTCGGCCCGTGCCGGCCAGCGTCGGGAAGGTGAGCAGCCGGTACTCGTCCACCAGGTCGTGCGCGACCAAGGTCCGCGCCACGTCGATGCTGCCGAGCACCAGCACGTCCGACCGGTCGCGCAGGCGAGGCACCTCCTCGACCAGGTCACCGGCGAGCAGGGTCGACCGGTCCCAACCGCTGAGGTCGGGCGTCCCACGGGACACCACCACCTTCTCGATCTTGTTCATCGCGAGCGAGAACGGGTCCGTCCGGGTCGGCCACAGCTGGCTGAACAGCTCCCACGTCCGCCGGCCCAGCAGCAGCGTGCCGGTCTCGAGCAGCGGCCCGAGGCGGAACACGTCACCCGCGATGGCCTCTGGTCCGAACCGGAACGCCCAGCCGCCGCCGGCGGTGCCGCCGGACCCGTCCGGGTCCTCCACCACGCCGTCCAGCGTGCTGAACTCGATGATGATCACCTGGTGCATGTCGCTTCCCTCCCGGCCCCGGGGGCCGTGCTCTCGTCCTGACACCGGGTGATACCGGCGGGCCGGCGCAGACTCATCGGTGGGTGAGGGCACGCTCTGGTGCGGGGCGGCGGGCCGCGCTCGCGAGGCGGAGAACAAGGGGGTCGGGCGTGGCGGAGGTGACGACGGGCGAGGGCCTCGTCGCGGCGGTCGAGCCGTTGCGACGAGAGCTCGTGGTGCACTGCTACCGCCTGCTCGGCTCGGTGCACGAGGCGGAGGACGCCGTCCAGGAGACGATGCTGCGCGCCTGGCGCGCCGCCGAGCGGTACGACGCGGCGCGCGCCTCCGTGCGGACCTGGGTGTACTCCATCGCGACGAACGTCTGCCTCACGGCGCTCGACGGACGCGCACGCCGCCCGCTCCCCTCGGGTCTCGGTGCGCCGAGCGCCAATCCGGACGCCGTTCTCCGACCGGACCTCGACGTGCCGTGGCTGCAGCCGCTGCCGGACCGGTACGTGCGCACCGAGGCGCAGGACCCGGCGGAACGGTCGGCGGCCCGCCGCAGCGTGCGGCTCGCCCTGGTCGCGGCACTGCAGCTGCTGCCGCCGCGGCAGCGTGCGGCGCTCGTGCTGCGGGACGTCCTCGCGTTCAGTGCTGCCGAGGTCGCGGCCCAGCTGGGCACGTCCACCGCCTCGGTGAACAGTGCGTTGCAGCGGGCGCGGGCCACGATCGCGACGGCCGCCCCCGAGGAGGACCAGCTCGGCGACCCGGACGACGGCTCCGTCCGTGACCTCGTCGAGCGGTACGTCGCGGCCTTCGAGGCGGCAGACGTCGACGGGCTGGTGCAGCTGCTCACCGCCGACGTGGTGCTCGAGATGCCGCCGGTGCCGCTGTGGTTCCTCGGCGCCGAGGACTACGGCAGCTTCATCGCGCACATGTTCGCGAGGCGCGGCACGGGGTGGCGGATGCTGCCGCTGCGGGCGAACGGTCAGCCGGCCGTGGCGGCCTACGCCCCGGACCCCGACGGCGGGCACCGGCTCCACACGCTGCAGGTCCTCACCGTCGGGCCGCTGGGGATCGAGCGGAACGCGGTGTTCCAGGACGCGCAGGTGTTCGCGGCGTTCGAGCTCGCCCCCGAGCTGCCGACGCGCTGACCGGCAGCCCCGAGCTCAGAGCACGGCGAGGGTCACGACGGCCACCGCGGTGGTCGCGACGATCTCGCCGATGCCGATGGCCTTGGGGGTGGCCCGTGGCCAGCGCCGGGGCACGACCGCTGCCCGCGCGGCGAGCAGCACGCCGACCCCACCCAGGAGCGGGTGCACGACGAACCCGGCGGCCGCGATCGCCACGTGGTACCCGATCGACCAGGCCAGCACGTCGCGCCGACCGCGCTCGCGGATCATCGTCTTGACGTAGAGGACCGTTCCCCAGAAGTACGCGAGCAGGACGACGGCCGCGAGCACCACCGCCGACCGCGCGGCCTGCGCCGGCGCTCGCGACCCGAGGCCGGCCGCGACCAGGGTCATCAGGCACGCGGCCACCACCGTCACCGCGTCGTTGGACCACGACCGGTCGGCCCGGCGGACGGACGCCGTCAGGCTCACGCCGAGCAGCACCGCGTACACCGGCGCCCACACCAGCAGCCCCGGTGTCACGACGAGCAGGGCGCCGCCCACCAGCACCGCGGCGATGCCGTAGGCGCGCACCGGCGGGAGGTACCGAGCCTTGCGTCCGGATCGCAACCACAAGCCCACGGCGTTGTACGCGAGATAGGCGACCAGCCAAGCGACCAGCAGCAGCGCGTGCCGCCACGTCACGCCGGACATCACCGCGCCCACCACGGGCGGCACCACGAGCATCGCCCACGCCCCGTGCTGCTGCGGCACCCATCCGGGCCCGCGCCGCCGCCGACCTGAGCTGGCGCCCGGCCCCCGCGACGCCGATCGCATCGGCGAGTGCGACGGCGACGGCGAGTGCGACGGCAGCGGTGACGACGTCGGCGAGCTCACAGATGCCAGCGTGCCAGCCCGCGACGAGAGGTCGAGCCGGACCTTCGGGCCCCGCGCTGCGCCGAGCCGGACCCTGGGACCTCCTGCTCCGCCGAGCCGGACCTGACAGCACCTACCCGCACGCGCCCGCACGTGCCCACGCCGGCGCGCACCCGCCCCCCACCGGGCGGGTCGAGGTCAGGGTGTCTGTGGTGCGTGGCGGTCGAGGAACTCGTACACCTCGGTGGTGTCCACGCCGGGGAACACCCCCACGGGCAGCGCGGCGAGCAGCGACGCGTGCGGCCGGGCGGACGGCCACGAGCGGTCCGCCCAGCGGTCGGCCAGCGGCTCCGGCGGCTGCCGGCAGCACGTCGGGTCCGGGCAGCGGGAGGCGGTGCGCTCCGTCGTCTCGCGGCCGCGGAACCAGCGCACGTGCCCGAACGGCGTCCCGACGCTCACGGAGAACGCGCCCTGCGACGAGGGCTGCACGCGCGACGTGCACCAGAACGTGCCGGACGTCGTGTCCGTGTACTGGTAGTACGGGCTGAACCGGTCCGCCAGACCGAACACGACGCGCGCCGTCCACTGCCGGCACACCGGCTGCCCCTCGATGGCGCCCAACGGGTCGGACGGGAACACCACACCGTCGTTCTCGTAGGCCTTGTGCAGCGTGCCGCCTTCGTGGACCTTCATGAAGTGCACGGGGATGCCGAGGTGCCGGGTCGCCAGGTTGGTGAACCGGTGCGCCGCGGTCTCGTACGGCACGGCGAACCGGTCGCGCAGGTCCTCCACCGACAGCTGCCGCTCGGCCTTGGCCTCCTGCAGGAACGGCACGGCGCTGTCCTCCGGCAGCAGCAGCGCCGCGGCCAGGTAGTTCGCCTGCACCCGCTGCCGCAGGAAGTCGGCGTAGTCGCGCGGCTCGCCGTGACCCAGCACGTGCGAGGCGAGCGCCTGCAGCAGCGGTGAGCGCGAGTCCGACGAGCCGGGGTTGCCCGCGGGCAGGTAGATGCGGTGGTTCGCCAGGTCGGTGACGCTGCGGGTGGAGTGCGGCAGGTCGCTGACGTAGTGCAGCGTGAACCCGAGGTGGGCGGCGATGTCGGCCGTCGCCCGCTGGCCGAGGGGTCCGCCGGCGTGGTCGATGCCGTGCAGCAGCGTCCGGGCGTGCTCCTCGAGCTCGGGGAAGTAGTTGTCCTGGGACCGCATCTGCGCGCGCAGCTCGGCATTGGCCCGCCGTGCCTCCTCGGGGGTCGCCGCGTGCTCGGTCAGCAGCCGTTGCACCGTGCCGACCAGGGACACCAGCGCCTCGAGGGCGTCCCCCGGCAGCGACTTGCCCACCTTCACCTGCCCCATGCCGAGGGAGGTGAACAGGGGCCCGCGCTGCGCGCGCTCGAGCTCGATCTCCAGGGCGGCCCGGCGTGACGGCGGGTCGGTGCGCAGCAGGTCGGTCAGCGGGACGCCGAGCGCGTCGGCCACCTGGGTCAGCAGCGACAGCTTCGGCTCGCGGTGGCCGTTCTCCAGCATCGACACCTGGGATGCCGCCCGGCCGATGGCGGCGCCGAGGTCGTCCAGCGTCATGCCGCGGAGCGTGCGCAGGTGCCGGATGCGGCGGCCGAGCACCAGGGTGTCGAGGCCGCCGGCGTGGTGCGTCGCGGTGGGCGCGGCGGGGGGCGCGACGGTGGCGCCCTTCGTGGTGGAGGGGGTGCGGGGCGGTGTCGTCGTCGTCGACGTCATGCCGTCCACCGTCGCACCCGGGATGTTGTTCTGTCGAGGAGAAGGAGTGTAGATCTTCTGCCCTCCTGAGGGGTTCCCGCTGGGCTCCCCGGCCGCAACCTGGGTCTCACGGCGACGAGGCCGAGAAGAACCCGGAACACTCACGGAGGCGATGATGAGCACGCAGAGCGGCGAGCACACCGGCCGGCGCAGCGGCGGCCACTCCCAGACGGCGGCCGAGCTGGCGACCGAGTGGGAGCTGGACCCCCGGTGGGCCGGCATCGTCCGCACCCACACGGCCGAGGACGTCGTCGCCCTGCGCGGATCGGTCCACGAGGAGCACACGCTCGCCCGCCGCGGTGCCGAGCGGCTGTGGGAGCTGCTGCACGAGCGGACCCTCGTCCCCGCGCTCGGCGCGCTCACCGGCAACCAGGCCGTGCAGCAGGTGAAGGCCGGGCTCGAGGCGATCTACCTCTCCGGCTGGCAGGTGGCGGCCGACGCCAACAACGCGGGCCAGACGTACCCGGACCAGTCCCTGTACCCGGTCAGCTCCGTGCCGGCCGTCGTGCGCCGCATCAACAACGCGCTGCTGCGCGCGGACCAGATCGACGTCGCCGAGAACGGCCGCCCGACCCGCGACTGGCTCGCGCCGATCGTCGCCGACGCCGAGGCGGGGTTCGGCGGGCCGCTGAACGCCTACGAGCTGATGCTGGCGATGATCGCGTCCGGCGCCGCGGGCGTGCACTGGGAGGACCAGCTCTCCTCGGAGAAGAAGTGCGGCCACCTGGGCGGGAAGGTGCTGGTGCCGACGTCGCAGCACGTCCGGACGCTGTCCGCCGCGCGGCTCGCCGCCGACGTGGCGGGGGTGCCGACCATCGTCGTCGCCCGCACCGACGCCCTGGGCGCGGACCTGCTCACGTCCGACGTCGACGAGCGCGACCAGCCGTTCCTCACCGGCGAGCGGACCGCCGAGGGGTTCTACCGGGTGCGGTCCGGCCTCGACCCCGTCGTCGCCCGCGCCTGCGCGTACGCGCCGCACGCGGACCTGCTGTGGGTGGAGACGTCGACGCCCGACGTCGGCCTCGCGATCGAGTTCGCCGAGCGCGTGCACGAGCAGTTCCCCGGCAAGCTGCTGGCCTACAACTGCTCGCCGTCGTTCAACTGGCGGGCGCACCTGGACGACGAGCAGATCGCGCGGTTCCAGACGGAGCTGGCGGCCCACGGGTACGTGTTCCAGTTCATCACCCTCGCCGGGTTCCACGCCCTGAACCACTCGATGTTCACGCTGGCGCACGACTACGCCCGCACCGGCATGAGCGCCTACGTCCGCCTGCAGCAGGCCGAGATCGCCGCCGAGGCCGACGGGTACACCGCCACCCGCCACCAGCGGGAGGTCGGCACCGGCTACTTCGACCTCGTCGCATCCGCCCTCAACCCGACCAGCGCCACCCTCGCGCTCGCCGGGTCCACCGAGACCGCCCAGTTCACGCACTGACCCGGTCCACGCGGCTGCCCGCAGCCCTCGTCGTACCCCGACGAACCGACGTCCCCCTTCCCTTCCCCTCGTAGGAGACCGCCGTGTCCACCACCACCGTGTTCCGTCCGCCCAGCTCGCCCAGCGAGAACCCGCCGTCGCCCGGCCTGCCCGCCGCCCCGGCGACCCTGACCGTCACCGGCCCGGACCTACCCGACCGCGACCGCGTGCTCACCGACGAGGCGCTGGACTTCCTCACCGACCTGCACGTGCACTTCGCCGCCACTCGGCACGACCTGCTCGAGGCCCGTCGGCACCGCCGGCACCGGATCGGGGACGGCGCCGACCCGTCGTTCCTGCCGTCCACCGCCCACATCCGGTCGGACCGTTCGTGGCGGGTCGCGGGCCCCGGCCCCGGCCTGGAGGACCGCCGGGTGGAGATCACCGGCCCCACCGACCGGAAGATGACGGTCAACGCCCTGAACTCCGGGGCGAAGGTGTGGCTGGCCGACCACGAGGACGCCATGAGCCCCACCTGGGCGAACGTGATCGGCGGCCAGGCGAACCTGTACGACGCGATCCGGGGTTCCATCGACTTCGTCAGCCCGGAGGGCAAGGAGTACCGGGTCGGTGAGCAGACGCCGACCATCGTCTTCCGGCCGCGCGGGTGGCACCTGACCGAGCAGCACCTGCGGTTCACCGACCGGGCGGGGCAGGAGTGCGCCGCGTCGGCCAGCCTGGTCGACGCCGGGCTCTACCTGTTCCACAACGCGCAGGCGCTGATCGACGCGGGCCGCGGTCCGTACCTGTACCTGCCGAAGATGGAGAGCCACCTCGAGGCGCGGCTGTGGGACGAGGTGTTCCGGTTCACCGAGAGCTACCTGGGCCTGCGGGTCGGAACCATCCGCGCGACGGTGCTGATCGAGACGATCACCGCGGCGTTCGAGATGGAGGAGATCCTGTTCGAGCTGCGCGCCCACTGCGCCGGGCTGAACGCCGGTCGGTGGGACTACATCTTCTCGATCATCAAGACCTTCCGGGACCGGGGGAAGCGGTTCACGCTGCCGGACCGTGGGCGGGTCACCATGACGGTCCCGTTCATGGCCGCGTACACCGACCTGCTGGTGGCCACCTGCCATCGGCGCGGCGCCCAGGCGATCGGCGGGATGAGCGCGTTCATCCCCAACCGCCGTCGGCCGGAGGTCACCGAACGGGCGCTGGCGCAGGTGCGCGCCGACAAGGTGCGCGAGGCGGCGCAGGGGTTCGACGGCACCTGGGTGGCGCACCCCGACCTGGTGCCGGTGGCGATGGCGGTGTTCGACCAGGCGTTCGGCGGTCCGGCCGGGACGCCAGGGGCTCGGCACGACCAGCGGCACGTCATGCGGGGGGATGTCGCCGTGGCCGCGGCGCACCTGCTCGACATCCCGTCGGCCGGGGGCTTGGAACCCGGTGCCGTGACGGATGCAGGTCTGCGGGCGAACGTGTCCGTCGGGCTGCGGTACCTCGAGTCGTGGCTGCGGGGCGTCGGCGCGGCGGCGATCGACGACCTGATGGAGGACGCGGCCACCGCCGAGATCTCCCGGTCGCAGGTGTGGCAGTGGATCCACCGGGGGGTGGTGACGGCGGAGGGGTCGACGGTGACGCGGGAGCTGGTCGCCGGGGTGCTGTCGTCCGTGCTCGGATCGGTGGACCGGTGGGACGGCGACCGGTTCGACGACGCCGTGGCCCTGTTCGCGGAGGTCGCGCTCGCCGAGGAGTTCCCGTCGTTCCTCACCGTGCCGGCGTACACGCAGTTCCTCGTCGAGCGGGAGTGAGGGGGCGGCTCGGGACGTGGGCTCCGGCCGGGACGGGTCAGCGTGGACCCGGCCCGGCCGGGGTCGCGGGGCGGGGTGCTCGTCGGCGGGCTGTTCGTCGGAGGCGAAATCTGTTGGCGGTCCCAGCACCGCGACGTACCTTCGTCGGACACGGGAAGGAGGTGGTCCGAGACATGAAGTCTTTCCGGACGAGTGAGGTGGCTGTCCGCTAGCCGCCCGACGCATCGGACGGACTGTCGAGTCCGCCGCTGCCCCGTCGGGTCGACCGGCTGGGACGGCAGCGAATACCGGCAGTCACCGCAGCCCGTGGGAGCCGCGACCTCGTCCCTCGCGGCAGGGCCTCGAAAGAGGTACCGGCCCACGGGCTGTTCCCTGCCCGGAGGCGGGTCGCGTGCGGCGGCGGTGGGCCGCGGTGGGCTGCGCGTCGAGGCGTCCCGCCAGGGGCCCGGCGGCAGCGGGCTTCGCGTTGCATGCCGATGCGGCGGCCCGAGGAGCCAGGCGCCTGGGGCTCGCGGGCCACCCGCGCAGCGAACGACCTGGTCAGCGGCGGCGCCCCGCTTGTGGAGGAACGCCGCCCGATGTCGGTGGCCTTGAGTAGAGTCGAACACATGTTCGAGACGGTCGCCCTGGCGCCTCCGCCGAGCCGCGGCGGCGTTGCGGCGCGGTCGGGGGTGAGCGCGGCGTCTCGCTTGGCGGGCCGTCAGGGTTCTCGAGCTGGAGCCCACGGAGATCGGTCCGCGGACGCCGACGGACAAGCGGCCGCTCCGGCGACCGCTCTCGCGCGTCTCGCACGTGTTCGCGAGGAGCTCTCCGCACTCGGCGCACTGGCCGGCACCGGCGCCCGCTGGGTCGCGTCGGACCGGCAGGCGGTGTGGTCGGCGCTGGACCGCCTTTCCGGCACCCTCACGGCGGCGAAGGCGGCGTGGCTCGCTGCGGATCGTGACGCCGGCACCGTCGCTGCGGTCGGTGACGGTTCGGTCGCGGCAGCCGTCGACAGGCGGTCGGGGTGCGGTATGCGTGCGGCCCACGAGCAGGTGCGCCAGTCCGAGGCCCTGACCGCGATGCCCCGAGTGGCGGCGGCCGTGGACGCCGGCGCGTTACCGGTGGCCCATCTCGACGTCGTGGCGCGCGTGCTCGACCGGTCGTCGGTGGCGGTGGAGAACGCGTTGACCTCGGCCGAGGGTCAGGCGACGGTGGTGCGCCTCGCCGAGTCGACGGACGTCCGACGGTTCTCACGCGACCTCAGCTCCTGGCTCGCGACGCTCGACCCCGCTCAGCTCGAGCGGGATCACCAAGCCCAGCGCGCCGCACGCTTCCTGCACGTCTCGGACGCTCCGGACGGCACGTACCTGAAGGGCCGCCTCGACCGGGTCTCGGGCGAGATCGTCCGACGCGCGCTCGACCGCATGGGCGAGGCGCCCGACGACGAGCGGACCTCCGAGCAGGCACGGGCAGATGCCCTGACGGCCATGGCCAGCACGCTGCTCGACCTGCCGGTGTCGGGGTCGGTGGCCTCCGTCCGCCCGCACATCAGCCTGGTCGTCGACGCTCCGACGTTCGCCGCGGTGCGGTCCGAGCTCGGTCGGCGTGCGACGCGTGCGGATGCCGACGCCGTTGGTCCGGAGGCGCCGGAGGCGGGGGACGGTGCTGGAGCGATCGTGGGCTCGGGGGACGGTGCTGGCGTGGCCGTCGGCGTGGGGGACGGTGCTGGCGTGGCCGTCGGCGTGGGGGACGGTGCTGGCGTGGCCGTTGGCGTCACGCCGACTGCTCTGCCCCGGCTGGGTGGCGTCACGCCTGCGTGCACCGAGGACGGCGTCCCGGTGCCGTTCTCGGAGCTGACCCGGCTGCTGTGCGACGCCGAGGTGTCGCGGGTGGTCCTGGGTGCCGATTCGACCCCGGTGGATCTCGGCCGCTCCGTCCGGCTCTTCTCCGGCGCCGTGCGGCGGGCCGTCATCGTCCGCGACCAGGTGTGCGCCTTCGGCGGTTGCGGCAAGCCTGCGCGCTGGGGCGAGGTGCACCACATCGCCTGGTGGGACCGGGACGGCGGCGGCACGTCGGTGGACAACGGAGTGCTGCTCTGCGTCTTCCACCACCACGAGGTGCACCGTGCGGACCTGCGCATGCGTCGGCTTCCACCAGATGCCGAGGGCGCACCGGCCGGGGTGCGGCCACCGCCCCGCTACGAGTTCCGCACCCCAGACGGCCGACTGGTGACAGCCGCATGCCCGCGCCCGGCCGCGTCGCGACGACCCTCGCGGTTCGACGACGGGTCACCGCCCTTCTGAGCTTCGGGGCCCGTGCCCGCGCCTTAACCTGACCTGTCCCCGGACCTGCGGCGGGACGGCGCCCAGCTCGGCGCCACCGAGGTGGGTTGCGATCCGTGCGAAGGTGTCGCTGTGAGCCTGAAGACGCCAGCACAGATCGAGCAGATGCGGCCCGTCGGCCGGTTCGTCGGGGAGGTGCTGACGTCGCTGCGCGAGTTCGCGCGGATCGGCATGACCACCAACGACCTCGATGCGCACGCCCGCGAGCTGATCGCCAAGGCGGGAGCCCGATCGGTGTACCTCGGCTACCACCCGTCGTTCGGCGCGATGCCATACCCCGGCGTGCTGTGCATCTCCGTGGACGACGCCGCGCTGCACGGGCTCCCGTCCGACGAGGTGCTGAAGGACGGTGCCGTGGTGAGCATCGACTTCGCGTGCGAGCTGCAGGGCTGGGTGGCCGACTCGGCGCTGACGTTCCAGCTCGGCACCACCACGCCGGAGGCTCAGCGGCTGATCGCCACCACGGAGGCGGCCCTCGACGCCGGCATCGCGGCCGCCCGGGTCGGTGCCCGGATGGGTGACGTGTCGGAGGCGATCGGCACGGTCGGCCGCGCCGGCGGGTACGGCATCAACGCCGACTTCGGCGGTCACGGCGTCGGCCGGACCATGCACGAGGACCCGCACGTGGCGAACCTCGGCCGTCGTGGGACGGGGCAGAAGCTGAAGGAAGGCCTGGTCATCGCCATCGAGCCGTGGTTCATGGCGGGCGGCGACGGCTACGTCATCGACCCCGACGGCTGGACCATCCGGTCGGCGGACCACTCGATCACGGCGCACGCCGAGCACACCGTCGCCCTCACGCCCAACGGCACGATCGTGCTCACCGCCCGCAACTGAGCCGGGGCCGTCGTCCGCGACGGAGCCGGACCCGCCGAGCGCGACCGAGCCGGCCCAGCCGCAGGGGACTGAGTCAGGCTCGCCGCAGGCGGCTGAGCGCGGCCGGGTTGGCGGCGAGCCAGTCGGCGAACGACTGTGCCGGGTGCCCGGTGAGGTCCTCGACCGTGGTCGACACCACGTCCAGCTCGCCGGCGGCGATCGCCGTGTAGGTCGACACCCAGCCGTCGACCTCCCAGTCGGCGGCGCCGTAGCGGGCCCGTGAGGCGTAGGCCTCGTCGACCGTCTCCGGCACGTAGCTGATGGTCCGGCCGACGGCGGCCGACAGCTGGGAGCAGATCTCGTCCAGCGTCAGCGACTCGGGACCGGTCACGTCGCGGACGTACCCCTCACGGGAGCCGACACCGATCCGGATCGCCGCCACCACCACGTCGGCCACGTCGTCGTGCGACACGGACGCGACACGCCCGTCGGCGGCGGGCCCGCGCAGGGTGTCGTCGTCGCCCACGAACAGCGGCCAGCCTGCGTGGTAGAGCGAGTCGCGCAACGCCACCCACGCCAGACCGGACTCGCGGAGCAGCTGCTCGGTGTGCCAGTGGTCCCGCGCGTAGGTGAACGTCGCGTCGGGCGCCGCCCCGAGGAACGACACGTAGACGACGCGTTGCACCCCCGCTGCTGCGGCGGCCTCGACCACGGTGCGGTGCAGGCCGACGCGGTCGGGATGCTCGTGGGCGGAGACGAGGACGACGTCGTCGACGCCCGCGAACGCCGCTCGCAGCCCGGCCTCGTCGTCGTACCCCTCGAAAGCCGCGACCTCGACCAGGTCGGAGGCGAGCAGCCGTCCGGGGTGCCGTGCGAGCACCCGGTGCCGCATGCCCTTCGCCGACAGCCGGGCCGAGACCCGGCCTCCCACCTGCCCCGTCGCACCCGTGACCGCCACGATGCCCATACGACGAACGTATGATCCGTCTGGCGGTGACGACAGGGCCCGGGACCGGTTCACCCGGCGGTCCGAGGGGCGCGCCACTGGCCCACGCACGACGCACCCGGACGGCGCTTCACACCGGACGCGCCAGGATGGAGCAGTGAGCCGCGACAACCCGTACCGCGTGATGACCGTGTGCACCGGCAACATCTGCCGGTCGCCGATGGCCGAGATCGTGCTGCGGCAGCGGCTGGCCGAGGCGGGCCTGGCGGACGAGGTGCTGGTCGACTCGTCCGGCATCAGCGACGAGGAGCACGGCAACCCGGTGGACCGCCGGGCCCGGGCGGTGCTCCGGGCCCACGGCTACCCGACCGGGGACCGCCACCGCGCTCGCCGGGTGCGCACGGAGGACCTGACGGCGCGCGACCTGGTGCTGCCGATGACTTCCGCGCACGCGCACGCGCTGCGTCGGCTGGCGGGACAGGACGCCGTGCTGGCCGACCGCGTCGTGATGTACCGGCGGTTCGACCCGGAGGCACCCGCGGTGGACGACCTGCGCCGGGAGCACCTGCTGGACATCGACGACCCCTGGTACGGCGGTCCGGACGACTTCGAGGCGTGCCTCGCGCAGATCGAGGCCGGCGCCGACGGGGTGGTGGCGCACGTCCGGGCTGCCCTGGAGGCGCGCGGCCGGCAGGGGGCGTCTCGATGAAGGTCGCCGCCCGGTCGGCGGTGCCGCCGTTCGCCGTGATGGAGATCCTGGCGGCCGCCAACGAGCGCCGCGCGCGCGGCGAGGACGTCCTGGTGCTGTGCGCCGGTGAGCCGGGGACGGGTGCCGCCGAGGTGGTGCGCCACCGCGCTGCCGAGCTGCTGGCCGCCGGCGACCTGGGGTACACGGAGGCCACAGGCATCCCGGCGCTGCGGGCGGCGCTGGCGCGGCTGTACGCGGACCGGTACGGCGTGAGCGTCGACCCGGCCCACGTCGCGGTGACCACCGGCTCGTCGGGCGCGTTCGTGCTGGCGTTCCTCGCGGCGTTCGACGTCGGCGACCGGGTGGCACTGGCCCGGCCCGGTTACCCGGCCTACGCGACGATCCTCCGGACGCTCGGCATCGAGGTGGTGGACCTGCCGTGCGGGCCGGAGCAGCGGTACCAGCCGACGGTCGCGCAGCTGGACGCGCTGGCGTCCGAGGGGCGGCTCGACGGGCTGGTGCTGGCCAGCCCGGCCAACCCCACCGGCACGATGGTCGAGCCCGACGAGCTGACCGCGCTGGCGCGCTGGTGCGCCGACCACGGTGTCCGGCTGGTGTCCGACGAGATCTACCACGGCCTCACCTACGCCTCCGCACCGCCGACGGCCACCGCCGCGGCGTTCCGCGAAGCCGGTGCCGTCGTCGTCAGCTCGTTCTCCAAGTTCTGGGGGATGACCGGGTGGCGACTCGGCTGGCTGGTGCTCCCCGACGACCTCGTCGAGCCCGTCAGCGCGCTGGCCGGCAACGTCGCCCTCTGCCCACCGGCGGTCGCCCAGCACGCCGCGCTCGTCGCCCTGTCGCCGGAGGGGATGGCCGCCGCGGTCGCCTCCGTGGCGGACTACGCGCGCAGCCGCGACCTGCTGATGGCTGCGCTGCCGGACCTCGGCTGGTCCCCGGTCGCCCCGGCCGACGGCGCGTTCTACCTGTACGGCGACGTGTCGCGGTTCGGGCTCGACTCGGTCACGTACTGCGCGCGGCTGCTCGAGGAGGCCGGTGTGGCGCTGACGCCCGGCACCGACTTCGACCCGGCGGAGGGGCATCGCTGGGTGCGGCTGTCCTTCGCGGCGGCCGCCGAGGTGGTCGAGGCGGCCGTGCACCGCATCGTCGCCTGGCAGGCCACCTTGCCGATCCCCGCCTGACGCGTCAGCCGGCACCCGGCTCACCTCGCCCCGTGGCCGGGGAGGCATCTCGAAACGTGGACGTGACGCCCCCGGCATAGGCTCCGCCGCATGGACGTGGCGGTGCTCGGTGCGACAGGCGACGTCGGGCGGCAGGTGTGCACCCAGCTCGTCGAGCGCGCGCTGCTCCCCACGTCCTCCCGGCTGCAGCTGGTGGGTCGGGCGGGTGGCGCCTCCGAGCGCGCGGCCCACGGCCTGCGTGCGGACCTGATCGACGCGTACGACGAGCACGCGCCGATCATCGACGTCGCCCTGGACCCGAACGACGTGGTGGCGGACGTGGTGGTGGTCGCCGCGGGCCGCACCTCCCCGCCGGCCAGCGACGGCATGCCGCTGACCCGTGCCGAGCTGGCCGCCGACAACCACGCGGTGTTCGCCGCCTACGCCGACGCACTCGCCGCCCACGGCTCGGGCTCGGAGGTGGTGGTGGTCGTCTCCAACCCGGTGGAGCTGGGCGTCGCCGTGATGGCCAACCGCCTGGGCCGGCACCGGGTGATCGGCATGGGCGCGTGGCTGGACACCCTCCGGTTCCGCCGGGAGGTGGCGGTGTCCCTCGGCGTGCGCCGGCACCGCGTGGGCGGCTTCGTCGCGGGTGAGCACGGCGACGGCGTGGTGCCGCTGTGGTCGACCGTGCGGATCAGCGGCCGGGACGTGCCCGAGCGCGAGCGGGCCGTCGCGGCGGTCCGCGGACCGCGGACGCTCGACGGGTTCGGCGACGAGATCGCCGCCGCGAAGGCCCAGCTCGCCGCACTCGACACCGCGGAGGCGTTCCGGCTGATCGACACGTGGCCGCCGGACCTGCGCGTGGTGGCCCGGCCGTGGATGACCCACCAGAGCGGCGCCAAGACGGCCACCGGCACGGCGAACGCCACCATCGACCTGCTCGACACGATCCTCGACGGCCGCGACATCGTGGTCGCCGGCCAGGTGGCGCTGGACGGGGAGGTCAGCGTCGGCGGCGCGCCGGTGCACGGGGTGCTGGGGGTGCCGGTGGTGCTCGGCCAGGAGGGCTGGTCCCGGGTGCTGCTCGACGAGCTCGCGCCCGACGAGGACCGCCGCCTGGCCGACGTCGCGCGCAGCATCGCCGCCACGCTCGCGCCCTGGTCGGACACGGCGGTGCCGGCATGAGCAACCCCGGCATGAGCAACGCCGGCACGAGCAACGCCGGCACGAGCAGCGCCCAGCCCCACGGCCACGGGCCGCAGCACCCGCACGGCGCGCACCATCACGCGCCGCACCCGCCACGTCCCGCGCACGAGCCGCACGTGTCGACCGGCCACACCGGTCCCGACGGTCTGGACCCGGACGACGAGCGCTGGGTCGCCTACGTCCGCGCCGACCACCGCACCGGCACCATCGCCGCGCTGGCGGGGGTGTTCGCCACCCGTGGCGTCAACTTCGAGTCGCTGGCCACGGGTGACGTGCACGGCGACGTCGGCCTGGTGGTGGTCACCTTCTTCGCAGGTGCACGACGGCAGCGCATCCTCACCCGCGCCGTCACGCGGCTGCCGATGGTGCGCGGCGTGCTGGTGCGGGCCGCCACCGATCCGAAGGTGCGTGCCGCGGCGGTGCTCAACCTGCCGACGGGCTCGACGTTCCGTCCCGACCCCGCGGCACCGGTCCGCTGGTTCGGAGACCCGGAGCACGGCGAGCCCATGCTCGTCGAGGGGTCGCTCACGGCCGTCGAGGCGGTTGTCGCCGCCGCCCGCGCCGAGGGTGGCACCTCGGAGGGCCTCGTCCTGCGCGCGCCGGCCACCTGACGCCTGCGCTCCAGCCGCCGACCGCGCCGCGGTCCGCGCCAGCCACCGACCGTGCCGCTCCACGCCAGCCACCCGCCGTGACCGCGAGGCCTCCCGTCTGCCACCGGGGCCCCATCGCCGATCGCGGACCGTCCGCGGCCGGCCTGGACGCGTCGCGTACGCTGACCGCGACAACTGAACACGCTGCTCGAACCACGGCGGGAGAGTCCCCGCCCGTGCGGGGCGCCGTAGGAGCAACCCTCCCCGGGAATCTCTCAGGCACCCGTACCGCCGTGGCGAGGCAACTCTGGAAAGCGGCCCCACCGCGCCTGCGCGGTGACGGCCCACCGACGGTGCAAGTCGGCGCGCCCCGGCCCCGCGAGGGGATGGCGGACCGGCAAAACTCTCAGGTCGCCCGCGTCTGCGCGCGATGACAGAGCGGGGAGGCCCCACACCCGTCCCGGCACGCGCACGTGCGCCGCCGGACGATCCCAGGAGGCCCCGGCGTGACCCAGCCCGACCAGCACACCCCCTCTCCGGCGAGCGGGACGACGCCCGCCGCGACGGGCTTCGTCGACCGCCACGTCGGCCCGCGCGGCACCGACCTCGACGCGATGCTGCACGCCGTCGGCTACGCCGACCTCGACGCGCTCACCGACGCCGCCGTCCCTGCGGCGATCCGCACCGACCGCCCGCTGGCGCTCCCTGCCGCCCGCTCGGAGGAGCAGGTGCTCGCGGCCCTGCACGCGCTCGCAGACCGCAACCGCGTGCTGCGCCCGATGATCGGCCAGGGCTACTACGGCACCCACACCCCCGCGGTGATCAGGCGCAACGTGCTCGAGTCCCCCGCCTGGTACACCAGCTACACCCCCTACCAGGCGGAGATCAGCCAGGGTCGCCTCGAGGCGCTGCTGACGTTCCAGCAGGTGGTGGAGGACCTCACGGCGCTGCCGGTGGCCAACGCGTCGATGCTCGACGAGGCGACCGCGGTGGCCGAGGCGGTCGCCCTGATGTGGCGGGCGCAGCGGAACAAGCCCGGCACGGTGGTGCTGGACGCGGACCTGTTCGGCCAGTCGCTGGCGGTGACCCGCGGGCGGGCCGAGGCGATCGGGCTGCCGCTGGTGGTGGCGGACCTGCGGCACGGGCTGCCGGAGGTCGAGGGCGACCTGATCGGCGTGGTGGTGCAGCAGGTCGGCGCCTCCGGCCGCGTCATCGAGCTGGCGCCGGTGGTCCAGGCGGCCAAGGCGCGCGGCGCCCTGGTGACCGTCGCGGCGGACCTGCTCGCGCTGACCCTGCTGACGGCGCCCGGCGAGGTCGGTGCCGACGTGGCCGTCGGCTCCGCCCAGCGGTTCGGCGTGCCGCTGTTCGGCGGCGGTCCGCACGCCGCGTTCATGGCGGTGCGTGCCGGCCTGGAGCGCACCCTGCCCGGGCGTCTCGTCGGGGTCAGCGTCGATGCCGACGGGGCGCCTGCCTACCGGCTGGCCCTGCAGACGCGTGAGCAGCACATCCGCCGCGAGAAGGCGACCAGCAACATCTGCACGGCGCAGGCGCTGCTGGCGATCGTCGCGGCGATGTACGCCGTCTACCACGGGCCGGACGGCCTGCGGGCGATCGCGGAGAGGGTGCACGGCCTGGCCGTCGGGCTGGCCGCGGCGCTGCGCGAGGCGGGCGTCACGGTGGAGCACGACGACGTCTTCGACACCGTCCGCGCGCAGGTCCCGGGCTCACGTGCCCGCGAGATCGTCGAGCACGCCGCCGAACTCGGCGTGAACCTCTGGGCGCCCGACGACGACCACGTGCAGGCGTCGTGCGACGAGACCACCACGCCCGCCGACCTGGTCGCGGTGCTGACCGCCTTCGCCGAGGCGGGCGCCACCACGCTGGACGCCGGCGCCGACGACCGCTTCGTCGTCGCGACCCCCGACGCGCCGCCCGCCGCACCGGCCAACGCCGCCCTGCGCCGCACCACCGGCTACCTCGCCCACCCGGTGTTTCACGTGAATCGCTCGGAGACGGCGATGCTGCGCTACCTGCGCCGGCTGTCCGACAAGGACCTGGCTCTGGACCGCACGATGATCCCGCTCGGCTCCTGCACCATGAAGCTCAACGCCACGGTGGAGATGGAGCCGATCAGCTGGCCCGGCTTCGCCGACATCCACCCCTACGCACCCGCCGAGCAGCAGGTCGGGTACGCGCAGCTCGTCTCCGACCTCGAGAGCTGGCTGGCGGACATCACCGGGTACGACGCGGTGTCCGTGCAGCCCAACGCCGGGTCGCAGGGCGAGCTGGCCGGCCTGCTGGCGATCGCCGGCTACCACCGCTCTCGTGGCGACGTCGATCGCACGGTGTGCCTGATCCCGGCGAGCGCGCACGGCACCAACGCCGCCTCGGCCGCGCTCGCGGGGCTGCGCGTGGTGGTGGTCGGCACCGCCCCCGACGGGTCCATCGACCTCGACGACCTGCGCACCAAGCTGTCCGAGCACGGGCCGCAGGTCGCCGCGATCATGCTCACCTACCCCTCGACGCACGGCGTGTACGAGGAGCGGGTGCGCGAGGTGACCGAGCTGGTGCACCAGGCCGGTGGCCAGGTGTACATCGACGGCGCCAACCTCAACGCGCTCGTCGGGCTGGCCCGGCCGCGGGAGCTCGGCGGCGACGTCTCCCACCTGAACCTGCACAAGACGTTCTGCATCCCGCACGGCGGTGGCGGTCCGGGCGTCGGCCCGATCGGCGTCGCGGCGCACCTCGCGCCGTTCCTGCCGGGCGACCCGACTCCCGGCCGGCACGCGTCCGCAGGCGACGTGACGGCGCAGGGAGGCGCGACGGACGGCGCAGCCGACGGCACCACGACGGAGACCGGCGCCCACGGGCGCCACGTCACCGCGCCGGTCGCCGCCGCCAACTGGGGGTCGGCCGGCATCCTGCCGATCGCGTGGGCCTACGTCGCCCTGATGGGTCCCGACGGCCTCACCCACGCCACCCGCACGGCGGTCCTCGCGGCGAACTACCTGGCCAGCCGCCTGGACGAGCACTTCCCGGTCCTGTACACGGGCCCCGCCGGGCTGGTCGCGCACGAGTGCATCCTCGACCTGCGCCCGATCACCAAGGCGACCGGCGTCACCGCCGAGGACGTCGCCAAGCGGCTGATGGACTACGGGTTCCACGCGCCCACGCTGTCGTTCCCGGTGGCCGGCACGCTGATGGTCGAGCCGACCGAGAGCGAGGACCTCGGCGAGCTCGACCGGTTCGTCGACGCGCTCGTCGCGATCCGCCGCGAGATCGACGAGGTCGCCGCGGGCACGTGGCCGCTGGAGGACTCGCCGCTGCGCAACGCCCCGCACACCGCGGCGTCGCTGGTGGCCGACGAGTGGACCCACCCGTACTCCCGCGAGGCAGCCGCCTACGGCGTCCCGGCCCTGCGGCACGGCAAGTACTGGCCGCCCGTCCGCCGTATCGACGGCGCCCGTGGCGACCGTCAGCTCGTCTGCTCCTGCCCGCCCGTCGAGGCCTTCGAGGACTGATCACCATGACCGACGCCACCACCACGCCCGCCTCCACGTCCGCCTCCGGGCCCGCCACCACGCCGGTCCCCGCCGCCGAGGACCGCCGCTCCCCGCTGCACGACGAGCACGTCGCCCTCGGCGCCACGCTGACGTCGTTCGCCGGCTGGCAGATGCCGCTGCGCTACACCTCCGACCTCGCCGAGCACACCGCCGTCCGCTCCGCCGCGGGGCTGTTCGACCTGTCGCACATGGCCGAGATCGTCGTCACCGGCCCGGACGCCGGGGCCTTCCTCGACCGGGCGCTGGTCGGGCACGCCTCCGCGATCCGCCTGCTCGGGGCGAAGTACACGATGATCTGCGCACCGGACGGCGGCGTCATCGACGACCTGGTGGTCTACCACCTCGAGCCCGAGCGCTACCTGGTGGTCGCCAACGCCTCGAACCACGACCCGGTGCTGGCGGCGCTGACCGAGCGTGCCGCCGGGCTTGACGTCGCGGTGGACGACGAGTCCGCGACCACGGCGCTGGTCGCGGTGCAGGGTCCGCGCGCGCTCGAGATCGTGCTCGCGGCGGGGATCGACCTCGCCGACGACGTGGTCACGGCGCTGAAGTACTACGCCTGCCTGCCGTTCACGTTCGCCGGTCGCCCGGCCCTGCTGGCCCGCACCGGGTACACCGGCGAGGACGGGTTCGAGTTCTACGTCGCGGCCGACGACGCGCCGGTGCTGTGGCGGCGGCTGCTCGAGGTGGGCACGCCGCTGGGCCTGGTGCCGGCGGGCCTGTCGGCACGTGACAGCCTCCGCCTCGAGGCCGGCATGCCGCTGTACGGCAACGAGCTGGACCGCACCACCACCCCGCACGACGCCGGCCTGGGCCGCGTGGTGGCTCTCGGCAAGACCGGTCCCGACGGGGCTCCGGTGCCGTTCGTCGGCCGGGAGGCGCTCGAGGCCCGCGCCGCTGCCGAGCCGACGCGGGTGCTGGTCGGCCTGGAGGGCCTCGGCCGCCGCGCTGCCCGGCACGGGTACCCGGTGCTCGCCGGCCCCGGCCAGGTGGTCGGCACCGTGACCTCCGGCGCGCCGTCGCCGACGCTGGGCCACCCGATCGCCATGGCCTACGTGCACCCGTCGGTCGCGACCGAGGGCACGCAGCTCGACGTCGACGTCCGTGGCCGCCCGGAGCCGGTGCGCGTCGTGGCGCTGCCGTTCTACCGCCGCCCGCGCTGACCAGCAGGATCACCGCCGTCGCCCGGCCGCCCCGATAGCGTCGGCACCACCGACCGCGAGCACCACGACCGCCGGCACCAGCACCACCGCCAGCACCGCCACCGCCAGCCCCGCCAGCACCACGACCCGTCAGGAGAACAGCCATGGCCGCCGTCGAGCCCCCCGCCCACCTGCAGTACACCGTCGAGCACGAGTGGCTCGACTCCGGCTCCCCCGCCACGGTGGGCATCACCTCGGTGGCGGCCGACGCGCTGGGCGACATCGTCTACCTGGAGCTGCCGACCGTCGGTGACCAGGTGACGGCCGGCGCCGTGATCGGCGAGGTGGAGTCCACCAAGTCGGTGTCCGAGCTGTTCTCCCCGGTCAGCGGCACCGTCGTGGAGGTCAACCAGGCCGCCGTCGACGACCCGTCCGTGGTGAACTCCGACCCGTACGGCGCCGGGTGGCTGCTCCGGGTGGACGTGACGGAGACCGGCACCCTGCTCTCGGCCGAGGAGTACGCCGGGCTCAACCCGGCCTGAGCCGTCGGCGCCTGAGCCTCGGCGGACTCACCCGGCGGGACCCGCGGGAGCCCTTGATCCTGGGCGATCGTCCAGTTTTCACCCGCACGACACGCGCCGGATGGTCCCTGCAGGGCCCCGTCGGGGCTGTCCGAGGGGTACGCGCGAGGCTCGCGGCGCCCTCGTCTGGCACACTGACCGGACGCGTTGAGGGCGATTTGTCTCATTCGCGTAACGATTTGCTGCCACGCGATCTCGAATCGATAACCAGGGGACATTCGTCCCTTGACCCGTTCGGGTGAATCGTGGGTGCTATTGCCTAGCGGTGTATCTCGACCGGATGCCGCGCGTCATTCTGGGCGCAAGCGTTCGGCGGCACGGGGGGGCCTGTGCAAGACGAGAGTCGGAAAGTGGCGTCATGGGGAGCCACCGACCTCCTCTCATCCGGTACGCAGCAGCACAGCGGGACCCGGAGGGGCCGGGGACCGTAGGCAACCGGAGGGCACCATGAGCATGTTGGAGACGGCCGCATCGGCCGGCACGACGACCGCACCGGTCGAGTCACTCACGCGCCGGGAGCGCGTTGTCCTCGCAGAGCTTGCCGAAGACGTCACGCTCGAGGAGATCGCAACCCGGCTGTTCGTCACGCGCAACACCGTGAAGTCGCAGGTCCGCAGCGTCTATCGCAAGATCGGCGTCTCGACCCGCTCCGAGGCCGTGGCCTGGGCCGTCGCCCAGGGCATCCGCTGATCAGCACCGCAGCACGTCCGCTGAGCACGACAGCAGCACCCGACACCCGCCGGCCGACCGGTCACCGCTGACCGGTCGGCCGTCATGTCCCTACCGGTGCGACTGGCAGACTGACGACCATGGCACCGAGCCTCGTCGTCGCCGCCGCACTGGTGGACGACCTCGACGACCCGCAGCTGCTCCTCGCCGGTCGCCGCGCCACCCCGGCCAGCCTTGCCGGCCGCTGGGAGTTCCCCGGCGGCAAGGTCGACGCCGGGGAGTCCCCGGAGGAGGCCCTCCACCGGGAGATCCGTGAGGAGCTCGGCGTCCGCGTGGTGCTGGGCCGGGAGATCGTCGGCCCCGAGTCCGGGGCCTGGCGGCTGTCCGAGCGGTACGAGATGCGCCTGTGGCTGGCCGAGGTCTCGTCGGGGATCCCGGAGCCTCTGGTGGAGCACGACGAGCTGCGCTGGCTGCCAGCCGGGCAGTGGCTCGGCGTGCCGTGGCTCGATGCCGACGTCCGCATCGTGACGGCGCTGCTGGACGTCCTCGCGGGCGGCGGCCCGCTGGCCGCAGCGCTCTAGCGTCGCGCCGAGGCGAGTCACCTGGACCTCGGTCCAGAACTTCGCCGGTACGCCACGTCCCGTTCATCCATCAGCACCTGGCACGTCGCCTGGCGTCGGTAGACACCGTGACGTGCCGACATCGCGTCGGCATCTCTTCCTACCGAGGGACAACGATGCGCAAGCTGACCCTGCTCGCTCCTCTGGCCGTAGCGGCCCTCGCGCTGTCCGCGTGCAGCTCCGCGGTCGCCGGCACGTCGAGCACCGCCTCGTCGGGCGCCACCAGCGCCTCGGGGACGGCCGCTGCGACGAGCTGCGGGACCACCGTGCCGCAGATCGCCGCCGCCGCGAAGAAGGAGGGCGCGGTGAACCTCATCGCGCTGCCGGACACGTGGGCCAACTACGGCGGGATCCTCGACTCCTTCCGCAAGACGTACGGGATCAACGCCACCGTCGCCAACCCCGACGCCTCGTCCGCCGACGAGATCACCGCGATCAAGACCCTGCGCGGTCAGGCGAGCCAGCCCGAGCTGGTGGACGTCGGCGCGTCCTTCACGCAGCAGATGATCGACGACGGCTACGCGCAGACCTACAAGCCGACCGTGTGGGACGAGATCCCGGCGAACCTCAAGGACGCCGACGGCCACTGGGTCGCCGCGTACTACGGCGTGATGTCCATCGGCGTGAACACCAAGCTGGTGAAGAACGCCCCCAAGACGTTCGCCGACCTGAAGGACCCGCAGTACAAGGGTCAGATCGGCCTCAACGGTGACCCGCGCGAGGCGGGTGCCGCGTTCGCCGCGGTGATGGCGGCGTCGCTGGCCAACGGCGGCAGCTTCGACGACATCAAGCCGGGGATCCAGTACTTCTCCGACCTGAAGAAGTCGGGCAACCTCACGCTGACCAAGGTGAACAAGGCGAACCTGCTGTCCGGCGAGGTGCCGATCGCCCTCGACTGGACGTACAACTTCCCGGCCCTGAAGCCGCTGATGCAGCAGGCGGGCTTCGACCTGCAGGTCACCGTGCCGCAGGACGGCGTGTACGGCGGCTACTACGCGCAGTCGGTGGTGACGCAGTCGGCGCACCCGTGCGCCGCCGAGCTGTTCCTCGAGCACCTGGTGGGCAACGACGGTGCGCTCGGCTACCTCAAGGGCGGCGCCATCCCGGCCCGGTACGCCTCGCTGGTGAAGGCCGGCCTGGTGGACCAGGCGACGGCCGCGAACCTGCCCGACCCGGCCACCATCGCCAAGATCGCGTTCCCGACGCAGAAGCAGCTGGACGCCGCCAAGGCCGTCCTGGCCGCGCAGTGGGGACCGATGGTCGCGGACAAGTGACCGAGCTCCCGCTCACGGGGGTCACCCCGGCGGCCGGCCCCGACGTCAGCGCCACGCGCGCCGGCGCCGAGGCGGCCGCCCTCCCGGTGGCGCCGCCGGACGTCACGGCCAGCGACGTCACCACGGCTGCGGGCGTCGCGGCGCTGACCGTCGGCGCGCTGGGCGGGGACCGCTCGACGGCTGCGCCGACCCGCGCGCGGCGAGCGTGGCGACCGGCCGGCTCCACCGTGGCGCTGGTGCCGTTCCTGGTGTTCGTCGGGGTGTTCCTGCTGTGGCCGGTGGGAGCGGTGGTGGTCCACTCCGTCACGCCGGGCGGCAGCCTGGGGATCGGCGCCCTGGTCAGGGCGGTGTCCGGGCCGTACCGGTCGGCGTTCAGCAACTCGCTGACGCTGGCGGGCGCCTCTGCGGTGATCGGCGGGGTGCTGGGGCTCGCGCTCGCGTTCGCGCTGCGCGGGCTGCAGCGGCCGGCGTGGCTGCGTCCGACGATCGACGCCTGGAGCTCGGTCGCGTCCCAGCTCGGCGGCGTCCCGCTGGCCTTCGCGTTCGTCGCGCTGGTCGGCACCCAGGGGGTGCTGACCAAGGGGCTCGCGGCGCTGGGTGTCGACCTGGCGGGGGCGGGGTTCTCGCTGTCGACGCTGCCCGGGATGACGTTCGTCTACCTGTACTTCGAGATCCCGCTGATGTTCCTCGTCGTCGCGCCGGCCGTCTCCGGGCTGCGCACCACCTGGCGCGAGGCCGCGGAGCTGATGGGAGCCGGTCCGGTGCGCTACTGGTGGGCCGTGGGCGGGCCCGTGCTCGCGCCGTCGGTGCTGGGCGGCATGCTGCTGCTGTTCATCAACGCGTTCAGCGCCTACGCCACGGCGTACGTGCTCAACTCGAGCGGGCAGCTGGTGCCGCTGGCGATCCGGTTCGTGCTGCAGGGCAACGTGATCACCGGCGAGCAGGACCTGGGGTACGCCCTGGTGACGTGGACCGTGGCGCTGATGGCCGCCGGGCTGGTGCTGATGCACCTGCTGCAGCGTCGCGCCGCCCGCTGGTCGCGCGCATGAGCGCCGTGGTGGTGCCGGGGACGGGCCAGCAGGCCCCGATCCCGGCGGACGAGCGGGCCGGCGGGCCGGCCGGTCGGCGTCCGGCGGCTCGCCGTCTCCCGGCTCGGCGCCGCGGGACCGGGCGTCGTCGGCCGGGGCTCGAGGCGGTGCGCTGGACGTTCCTCGTCGTGCTCGGTCTGTACTTCGTCGTGCCGCAGCTGGCCATGGCTCGGTTCGCCTTCCAGAACGTGCCCGTCGTGCTGCTCGACCAGCACACGTTGTTCTCGCGCTGGTCGGCAGCCTCCCTGCTCAGGGCGCTGCACGAGCCCGCGCTGTGGCAGGCGGCCCGGACCAGCGCGCTGCTCGCGGTGCTCACGCTGGCGCTGGACCTCGCGCTGCTGCTGCCGCTCGCCATCGTCGCGGAGGTGCGGGCACCCCGGCTGCGGACCGTCCTCGCCACCGTGACCTTGCTGCCCTGGGTGGTGCCGCCGATCGCGCTGGTGGTGGGCGTGGCTGCGACGTTCCGCACGGTGGCGCCGGGCTTCCTGACGAGCCCGCTCGCCCTGGTGCCGTTCTACGCGGTGTGGGCGATGCCGTTCACCTACCGGGCGATCGACTCCGGCCTGCGGGCCGTCAACGCCCGCACGCTGGTCGAGGCGGCGCGCAGCCTCGGCGCCGGGCTGCCCACGGTCCTGTTCCGGGTGCTGATGCCCAACCTCAGCGCCTCCCTGGTGGCGGCCGGCGGGCTGACCGCCGCGCTGGTGCTCGGGGAGTTCGCGTTCGCGTCGCTGCTGCTCAAGACGACGTTGCCGACCTACCTGGTCGACTACCAGCGCGACGCCCCGCAGGCCGGCATGGCGCTCGCGCTCGCCGTGATGGTGCTGACGGCGCTCGCGCTGGGGGCCGTCGTGCACCTGCTGCGGCGCCGCGGCCTGGGCGTCAGCACCACCGGCTTCTGACCGAACACCCCTCCGGCTTCTGACCGAGCACCCGTCGGCTTCTGACCGCAGACCCTCCGGCTGTAGGCCCGGCGGGCCGCCACCGCGCCGCACCACCCGACTTCCCGCACCAGAGGAGAACCCCATGGCCACCATCGAGATGATCGGTGTCCGCAAGACCTTCGGCACCACCGTGGCGCTGGACGACCTGCACCTGCGGGTCGAGTCCGGCGAGCTGGTGTGCCTGCTGGGCCCGTCGGGCTGCGGCAAGACGACGGCGCTGCGCCTGCTGGCCGGCTTCGAGCAGCCGGACGCCGGCCGGATCCTGGTGGACGGCGAGGACGTCACGCGCGTCTCCCCCCGGCACCGCCGGTTCGGCATGGTGTTCCAGGACTACAGCCTGTTCCCCAACCTGACGGGCCGGCAGAACATCGCGTTCGGCCTGAAGATCCGGCGCAAGGGTGCCGCCGAGACGGCCGCCACGGTGGACCGGCTGCTCGAGGTGACCCGCCTGGAGAAGCACGCCGACAAGTACCCGCACCAGATGTCCGGCGGTCAGCGGCAGCGCGTGGCGCTGGCCAGGGCGATCGCCACCGAGCCGCGGCTCCTGTTGCTGGACGAGCCGCTGTCCGCCCTGGACGCGCAGGTGCGCGAGCACCTGCGGGACGAGATCCGGCGGCTGCAGCTGGAGGTCGGGGTCACCACGGTGCTGGTCACGCACGACCAGCACGAGGCGATGGCCATCGCCGACCGGGTGGCCGTGATGCGTGACGGCCTGCTCGAGCAGATCGACCCACCGCGGGAGCTGTACAGCCGGCCGGCGTCGGCGTTCGTCGCGGGGTTCGTCGGGACGGTGAACCGGCTGCGCGCCCATCGGGCTGCGGACGGTTCGTGGACGGTGCTGGGTGCGCCGGTCGAGGTGGCGGGGGCGGCGGCGGAGGACGCAGCCCCGCGCGACGCAGCTGCGGACGAAGCCGCCGCGCACGACGCAGCCGCACCCGACGGAGCCGCGCATGACGGGGACGTGCTGCCCGCGCCGCGCGCCGTGGTGCGTCCGGAGCAGCTGCAGATCGAGCCGGCCGGCACCGGTGCGGCCTCCGTGGCGAGGCTCGTCGCGCTGTCTTTCCTCGGGGCGTTCACCCGGGCGGTCGTCGAGCACCCGACGGAGGGGCTGCTGACGGCCGACGTGCTCGGGACGGGTGCGGACGGGCTGCGTGTCGGCGACGCCGTCACGATCGGCGTCCGGCCGGGGGCTGGCGCCGTCGTCCTGCAGTGAGGCGTCGCCGGCCGATCGCGGACACCTCGTTAGGGTCGCCTCATGGGACTCAACCGGGTGGAGCTGATGCTCGTCGCCCTGCACCGGGCCGTGTACCGGGCGACCGGCGGTCGGCTGCTGGGCCGGTTCGGCCGCATCGAGCAGGTGCTGCTCACCACCACCGGCCGCAGCACGGGCAAGGCCCGCACCACCCCGCTGGCCGGCACCCCGGACGGCGACCGGTTGGTGCTGGTCGCCTCGAACAACGGCGGCGACGCGCACCCGGCGTGGTACCTCAACCTGGTGGCGAACCCGCAGGTCAGCGTGCAGCGTGGGGCGACGGTCGCGCCGATGACCGCTCGGACGGCCGAGGGCGCCGAGCGCGAGCGGCTGTGGGACCTCGTCGTGCGCAACAACCCGGGCTACGCCCGCTACGCGCAGCGCACCACGCGGCACATCCCCGTCGTGGTCTGCGAGCCGCTGGACCGCTAGGAGTTCGCGGACCGCGAACGGCGCTGGCACTCCCCCGTGCCGAGTGCTAATCCTGTGGGTGTAGCCGATCGACGGCCGCGGAGGTCGCCGGTTGCACCGGGTCCGCGGGAGGTCCGCGAACCCCGTCACGGGAGGTGAGCGCACATGGCTACGCGGTACGACCCCTTCCAGGAGATGGACCGCCTGCTCGGTCAGATGTTCGCGTCGGAGCGTGCTTCCGCCAGCATGCCGATGGACCTGTACCGCAGCGGGGACCACTACGTGCTCCACGTCGACCTGCCGGGCGCCGACCCGGGCAGCATCGACGTGAACGTCGACGACCGCACCCTGACCATCCGCGCGCAGCGCTCGGCGCACACCGAGCAGGACGTGCAGTGGCTGGCCAAGGAGCGTCCGGTCGGCACCTACGCCCGTCAGCTGACCGTCGGCCGTGGCCTGGCGCTGGACAAGATCAGCGCCACCTACACGGACGGCGTGCTCACGCTGACCATCCCGGTGTCCGAGGAGGCCAAGCCGCGGCGCATCGAGGTGCAGCACGGCGCAGCCGAGCCGACGACGATCACGGCGGAGGCGTCGCAGCAGGGTTCGTGACGCTTCGACGGGCCGGGCCGCCGCCAGGCGGTCACGACGACGCCCCGGAACCCGATCGGGTCCGGGGCGTCGTCATGCCCGGTGTGCGGCTCTGCTCAGCCGCGCGCCGGTGGCTCAGCCGCGCGTGGGCAGCACCGCGGCGATGCGGTCGACCGCCTCGGTGACGAGGGCGGGCGAGGTGCCGAGGTTGAACCGGACGAAGCCGGTGCCCTCGGCGCCGAACTCGGGCCCGGGAACGGTCGCCACCCGGGCGTGCTCGAGCAGGAACGCCGCGGGATCGGCACCCTCCGGGAGGCCGGCGTCCCGCAGGTCGAGCCACGCGAGGTAGGTGCCCTCACCCGGCACCCACCGGACGGCGGGCAGCCGCTCGGCGAGCAACGAGCCGAGCAGCCGGACGTTGGCGCCGAGCGCGTCGAGCACCTCGTCCAGCCAGCCGCCGCCCCCGCGGAAGGCGGCCTGGTGCGCGATCGAGGCGACGTGGCTGATGCCGTGCACGGCGGGGGTGCCGAGGCGGGCCAGGTCGTCGACCGCGTCGGGGCCCGGGACGGCCAGCGCCGCCTTGAACCCGGCCAGGTTGAACGCCTTCGAGGCCGAGTGCAGCGCGATGGCGTCGGGGATCGCGGTGACCGTCGGGACGAATGCCGGCCGGCTGCCGTCGGCGCGGGTCGGCAGGATCGCCGCGTGGATCTCGTCGGCCACCACGCGCACGCCGTGGGACCGGGCGAGGTCGCCGGCCGCACGCAGCTCGTCGTACGTGTGCAGCACGCCGGTGGGGTTGTGCGGCTGGCACAGCAGCAGAACGGCGGGCCGGCCGTCCTGCCGTGCCTCGCCGAGCGCACGGTCCAGCGTGGCGGGGTCCAGACGACCCTCGGGCGTGAGCGGCGCCGCGAGCACGCGTCGGTCGGCGTGCTCGAGGTGGGTCCGGAACGGCGCGTAGACCGGCGGAGTGATCACCACCGCGTCGCCCGGGGCGGTGAACAAGCGCACCACCTCGACCACGCCGCGCATCACGTCGGCCACCGTGCGGGTGGTCGACGGGTCCACCGCCCAGCCGAACCGCTCGGCCGCGAAGCCGGCGAACGCCTCGGCGTAGACCTGACCGTGCTCGTACCCGGTGTCGCCGGAGCGCACGGCGTGGTCGACGGCGTCGGCGACCGCCGTCGGCGGCACCACGTCCATCTCCGCGACGAACATCGGCAGCACGTCCGGGCCGTAGGCCTGCCACTTCTCGCTGGTGCGCGCCTGCAGCAGCTCGATCGGCACGTCGAACGGGCCGGTGCCGGGCCGGCCGCCGGCCGCGTGGCCGTCGTCCGCTGCCCGGAGCCGGCCTCGGTCCCGCTTCAGCCCCGCGTCCGTCGGACAGTCGCTCTCCACCGTCACCGCGCGGGTCTCAGAGGCCCGCGCGCACGGTGCGCGTGGCCGCGATGATGTGCTCGAGCGAGGGGTTGACCTCGTCGTACCGGCGGGTCTTCAGGCCGCAGTCGGGGTTCACCCACAGCTGCGCGGGGTCGATCGCCTGCACCGCCTCGCTCAGCAGCTCGGTGACCTCCGCCTCGCTCGGCACGCGCGGCGAGTGGATGTCGTAGACGCCCGGGCCGATTCCGCGCGGGTAGCCCGCGGCGGCGATGTCGCCGAGGATCTCCATCTTCGAGCGGGCCGCCTCGATGCTGGTCACGTCCGCGTCGAGACCGTCGATCGCGCCGAAGATCTGCCCGAACTCGGAGTAGCAGAGGTGGGTGTGGATCTGGGTGTCCGGACGGACGCCGGAGGTGGCCAGGCGGAAGGACGCGACCGACCAGTCGAGGTAGGCGGCGTGGTCCTTCTCGCGCAGCGGGAGCAGCTCGCGCAGCGCGGGCTCGTCCACCTGGACGATGGCGATGCCGGCCGCCTCGAGGTCGGCGATCTCGTCGCGCAGCGCCAGCGCGACCTGGTTCGCGGTGTCCGCCAGCGGCTGGTCGTCCCGGACGAAGGACCACGCGAGGATCGTCACCGGCCCGGTGAGCATGCCCTTGACCGGCTTCTCGGTCAGCGACTGCGTGTAGGTGGTCCACGGCACGGTGATCGGTGCCGGGCGGGACACGTCGCCCCAGAGGATCGACGGGCGCGTGCACCGCGAGCCGTAGGACTGCACCCAGCCGTTGCTGGTCACCGCGAACCCGTCGAGGTGCTCGGCGAAGTACTGCACCATGTCGTTGCGCTCCGGCTCGCCGTGCACCAGCACGTCGAGACCGATCCGCTCCTGCAGGTCGACGACGCGGCCGATCTCGGCGCGCATCTCGTCCTCGTACTCCGCCGCGGTGAGCTTGCCGGCACCGAACGCCGCACGGGCGGCGCGGATCTCCGGGGTCTGCGGGAACGAGCCGATCGTCGTGGTCGGCAGGGCCGGCAGCTGCAGCCGGGCCTCCTGCGCCGCCCGGCGCTCGTCGAACGAGCCGCGGTGGAACTGCTCGTCGGTCAGCGCGGCGACGCGCTCGCGGACCTCGGGCCGGACCACCCCGGCTGCCGCCGCGCGGGCCGCCCGGGCGTCCGCCGCGGCACGCAGCGCGTCGTGGATCGACTCGCGGCCCTCCGCGAGCCCCTCGGCCAGCGTGACGACCTCGGCGACCTTCTGGTCGGCGAAGGCCAGCCAGGACGCGAGCGCCGGGTCGAGGTTCGGCTCGTCGGCCACGTCGTGCGGGGTGTGGAACAGCGAGGTGGAGGTGCCGACGGCGACCGCCGCGGCGCCGAGCGTCTCCAGCTGCTCGAGCGTGGACAGGGCGCCGTCCAGGTCGGCACGCCAGATGTTGTGGCCGTCGATCACGCCGCCGACCAGGGTCTTGGTCTCCAGCCCCGGCACCGAGCCCGTCGGCAGGTCACCACGGACCAGGTCCAGCGCGAGGCCCTCGACGGCCGTGCGGGCCAGCACCGGCAGCGCGGCACCGAGGTCGCCGTACGGCGCCGCGACCAGGATCGCCGGGCGGTCGGTGGCGTCGCCGAGCACCCGGTACGCCTCCTCCGCCGCGGCGAGCAGCCGCTCGGTCGGCACGCCGGTCGACTCGGACACCAGCGCGGGCTCGTCCAGCTGCACCCACGTGGCGCCGGCGGCCTTGAGCGCCGCGAGCAGCTCGACGTACACCGGCAGCACGTCCGCCAGCCGGTCGATCGGCGCGAAGCCCTCCGGGGCGTCCTCCGTCGGCTTGGACAGCGCGAGGAACGTCACCGGACCCACCAGCACCGGACGGGTCAGCACGCCCTCGGCCAGCGCCTCCGCGAACTCCTGCACGGGGCGGTCGCCGGACAGCCGGAACTCGGTGTCCGGGCCGATCTCCGGCACCAGGTAGTGGTAGTTCGAGTCGAACCACTTGGTCATCTCGAGCGGCAGGTCGTCGCCGCGGCCGCGGGCCACCGTCGAGTAGCCGGCCAGGTCGAGGCGACCCTGGGCGTCCCGCAGGTCGGCGAACCGGGCCGGGACGGCGCCGAGCACGACGGCGGCGTCGAGCACGTGGTCGTAGAACGAGAAGGCGGACGGGATCGCCGGCACGTCGGTGCCCAGGCCCAGCTCAGCGAGCCGCGTGCGGGTGCGGCGGCGCAGGTCGGCGGCCACCTGCTCCAGCTCGGCGGCGGTGGACCGGCCGGCCCAGAAGGACTCCAGGGCCTTCTTCAGCTCGCGGCGCGGACCGATCCGCGGGTAGCCGAGGATCGTGCCGGTGGGGAAGGCGGTGCGCTGCGTCATGCGTCTGTCCTCGCGGTGGTGGTGGCGGTGGGGCGGCCGACCAGGCCGGCCCCTTCCAGCAGGTCGAGTGCGGCTTCGTGCTTGTTGAACGTGTACAGGTGGATGCCCGGGGCCCCGCCCTCGAGCACCCGGTCGATCAGCTCGATGCCGAAGCGCAGGCCGCGGCGGCGGCGCTCGGCCTCGTCGTCGGCCGAGTCGAGCAGGGCCAGCAGGTCGCGCGGCACGGGGACGCCGGTCACCTGCTCCGTGCGGACCAGCCGGGCCGGGTCGGTGGCGGGGATCAGGCCCGGGACGATGGGGATGACGACGCCGGCCCGGCGCGCCTCGCCGACCAGCTCGAGGTAGGAGTCGGCGTCGTAGAACACCTGGGTGATGGCGAAGTCGGCACCGGCGCGCTGCTTGGCCAGCAGCGCCTGGATGTCCTGCTCACGGGAGCTGCCGGTCAGCCGGTTGCCGCGGGGGAACGCCGCCACGGCGATCGACAGCGGCTTGACGCGCGCGCGCACGGCCTGCGCCGGGCTCTGCTCGCAGCGCTCGTGCTCGATCTGGCGCAGCAGCTCCACCAGCTGGCTGGCCGTGGTCAGCCCGTGCGGGTGCGCCTGCCACTGCGCCTCCCCCTCGGGCGGGTCGCCGCGCAGCGCCAGGAACGAGCGGACGCCTTCGTCGAGGAACTCCCGCACGATGGTGGAGATCTCGTCGCGGGAGGCGCCGACGCAGGTCAGGTGGGCGATCGGGGTGAGCGTGGTCTCGTGCAGCATCCGCCGGACGAGGGCCCGGCTGGTGGTGCGGGTGCGGCCGGAGGCGCCGTAGGTGACGGAGACGAAGTCCGGCCGGACGGCTTCGAGGCGGCGGATCGTGTCCCACAGCTTCGGGGCGGCATCCGGGTTGCGCGGCGGGAACAGCTCGAACGAGACGGTCGGCCGGTCCACAGGCGCAACGACGGGACCGCTCGCGGCGGTCCGGGCGTCGGCAACGCGCATGGTCACTCCATCGGTCCCGGCTGAAGCACCCACACCCTCCCGGTGAGGAAGGGGGGTTGCTGCGGCGTCGACGAGCCAGGTCTCTCGGCCGCTCTGGATGGTGGGCAGGACGATACCCGCCGTCTCGCAGTACGGTCACCAGTGCCCGTTTGGTGAGACGCGGTGACGTGCAGCGTGAGACGGCCTCAGGGGCGCTGACGATGCGCCAGCCGGCGCGACGGGTGCGACGCCACCGGGATGCCGCTCGTGCCGCACGGAACGGGGCTGCCGCCGCCTTCCGACCGGATCGCCGTGGCCGAACCGTCGGCACCCTGCTCGGCGTTCAGGGGCCGCACCGGGACCGCTTCCAGCCCCCGGTGCACCGCGATGAGGAGCGCCGCGTCGACGGGTGCCGGACGCAGCATCGGTGCGTACAGGGCCTCGCTGCCCTCGTTGTCCCCCAGTGCCACGGCCGCAGATGCTAGCCCCGACGTGTCCGATTTCGGGGCGTTGGCCGCCGCGCCGGACGAACCGCTGCGCATGCCTCTCAGGGACGGACCGCACCACCCGCCGGAATCGTGCCCGGGACCCCTCCGGCGTCCCGTGCGACGGCCACGGGGCACAGGGCCAGATGGTCGTCGACCACCCCGCAGGCCTGCATGCTCGCGTACGCCGTGGTGGGTCCGACGAAGCGGAAGCCGAGCTGCTTCAGCTCCTTGGCCAGGGCGGTGGACTCCGGGCTGGTGGCGGGGACGTCCGCCCAGGTCAGCGGCCGACGGCGCCCGTCGGCGGTCGGTGCCGGTGCGTGCGACCACAGCACCTCGTCCAGCGTGCGGCCGTGCTCGTGCAGGGCGCGCAGCGCATGGGCGTTGGCGATGGTGGCCTCGATCTTGGCGCGGTTGCGCACGATGCCGGCATCGGCCATCAGCCGCGCGACGTCGTCGTCCCCGAAGCGCGCCACCACCTCCGCATCGAAGTCCGCGAAGGCCGCCCGGAACGCCGGTCGCTTCCGCAGGACGGTGACCCAGGACAGGCCGGACTGGAACCCCTCCAGCGCGAAGCGCTCGAACAGCGCGTGCTCGCCGTGCACCGGCACGCCCCACTCCTCGTCGTGGTACTGCGCGAGCAGGGGGTCGCCGTCACCGAAGCACCGGCCCGAGCCGTCCGTGGAAGCCATGCCCGTGAGTCTGCCGGCGACCACTGACGCGGGGGACGGCGGCCTGTCGCAGACGAAGGGTGCGCGGGCGGTGCCGGGGCCGTGGGCGGCTGGGTGGTGGCTCAGGCGATCGCGGCGAGCGCCTTGCGGATGCGGGTGGTGGACACCGGGACCGGGGTGCCGAGCTGCTGGGCGAACAGGCTGACGCGCAGCTCCTCGATCATCCAGCGGACGTCGTCCAGCGCCGCTGCCCGGACCGCGTCCGGCGCACGGCCGGCGGTGCGCGCGACGGCGTCCCGGTACAGGGCCTGCACCTCCCGCACCTGCGCCGCCAGCGACTCGTCACGCTGCGGGTTCTCGGCCGCCTTGGTCAGCCGGTACGCGGCGGCGCGCAGGTAGCGCGTCAGCTGGGGCAGGCGGTCGGCCCCGATCTGCGCGACGAAGCCGTCGTGCACCAGCGCGTCCGTCTGGTCGCGGACGTCGCGGGCGGTGCCCAGCAGGGCGAGCGAGGACGACGAGCGGACAGCCGCCTGCACCTCCCGCCAGGCGGTGAGCATGGCGACGAGGTCGGCGACGAGCCGGTGCACCTCGTCCTCCAGGCGGTCGCGGACCATGGTGCGCAGGGCCGTGTACGCGGCGGCGTCGCGGACGGCGACCTCCGGCGCGGCACCGGCGGCCGTGGCAGCCAGGTGGCGGGTGACCAGCCGGTCGATCGCGGCCAGCTGCACGTCCGTGACCAGGGCGGCCGTGTCCGGGTACGGGGAGGCCGCGAGCGCCAGTGCCTGCGTGCCGGACCAGCGGGACGACACCCGGCCGGTCGCCAGGCCGACGTCGAGCAGCAGCAGGCGGCGCAGGCCGCGGCGGTGCTCGCCGGCAACCGCACCGGCGTCCGCGAGCAGCCGCACCCCGACGGACGGTGCCGCGCCGCGGGGACCCGGCAGCTCGACGAGCGACGGGTACGCCCGCACGACGACACCACCGACCGCCGTGGTCGACACCTGCTCCGGCAGCGACCCGGCCGGCTCGCCCGCGCGGGAGGGCAGCTCGGGCCACGTGCGGAGGCCGCTGCGCTCGAGGTCGCTGGTGGGCAGCGTGGCGGCCGACGACCCGTCCGTGGTGGTGCCGTCGGCGGTCACGGGCCCCGCCGCCGTGCGGATCGGCCCCTCGTGGCCCGCTCCGGTGGCGACCGTCGGGGCGCGGCCCGTGTCTGCGCGTCCGTCGGGCGCTCCCGCGGCGTCGGCCCCACGCCCGGTGTCCCGACCGCGCGTGCCCGCGCGGCCCCCGCTCGCCGCGTGCGCCTCGGCAAGTGCGGCCGCGACCGCGGTGCGGACGGCGGACGAGACCGCGTCCTGCGCGTCACCGGCAAGCCGCCGCTGCAGCGCCACCAGGTCCTTGCCCTCGTCGAGCACGCCGCCGCCGGCGTCGACCACGCGGAAGGTCATCCGCAGGTGCGCCGGCAGCTTCTCGTCGTCGAAGGCGTCGGACGGCACCTCCACGTCCCGCATCGCGCGCACGGCCTGCGCGAAGGCCTCGTGGAACGACGGCGCCGCATCGCCGGCCCGCACGGTGTCCTCCCAGGACGCGAGGTGCTCGTCCATCCAGGCGTCCACAGCCCGCGCCACGTCCGGGGCCGGCACGAGCTGCACCCGCACCGGCTTCGGCAGCGCGCGGATCGTCGCCGTGATCAGCTCGGCACGCAGGCCGGGCACCATCCAGTCGAACCCCTCCGGACGCAGCCGCGCGAGCGTGACCAGGGGGATGTGCACCGTCACGCCGTCGGCCTCGGTGCCGGGCTCGAACTGGTAGGTCAGCGGCATGCTGACGTCGCCCTGCGGCCACCGGGAGGGGAACGCCGACTCGTCGATCTGCTGCGCACCCGGCGCCACCAGCAGGTCGCGGGTGAACGCCAGCAGCTCCGGGTCGCGACGCCGGGCGCCCTTCCACCACGCGTCGAAGTGCCGTGCGGAGACCACGTCGTCCGGCACCCGCTCGTCGTAGAAGTCGAACAGCACGCCGTCGTCCACCACCAGGTCACGACGATGGGCGCGCGCCTCGAGCGCCTGCGCCTCGGCCAGGAGCCGGCGGTTCTCGTGGAAGAAGGTGTGGTGGGTGGTCCACTCGCCCTGCACCAGCGCGTGCCGGATGAACAGCTCCCGCGCCTGCTCACGGTCCACCGAGCCGAGCAGGATGCGCCGGTCGGTGACGATCGGCACGCCGTACAGCGTCACCTTCTCGGTGACCATCGCGGCGCCCTGCCGGGTGCTCCACGCCGGTTCGGAGTAGCTGCGCCGGACCAGGTGGCCGGCCAGCTCCTCGGCCCACTCGGGGCGGATCCGGGCGACGTCGCGCGCCCACAGGCGGGACGTCTCGACCAGCTCGGCGGCCATCACCCACGCCGGGGGTCGGCGGGCCAGGCCGGAGCCCGGGAAGATGGCGAACCGCGCGTTGCGGGCGCCGAGGTACTCGTTGCGCGGGCGCGGACGACCGCGGCCCTGCGGTGGTGCGTTGCGGCCCGAGCGGGCGGCGGGCGTGACCTCGGTGGCCTCCTGCATGCCGATCTGCGACAGCAGGCCGGCGAGGACCGCGAGGTGGATGCGGTCGCCGTCCCAGGCCCAGGTGGTGCGCTCGGCGAGGTCCTCGACGGCGGCGGACGACGAGCCCGAGCCCTCGCCGCCAGCCGCCGCCACTGTCGACCGACCGGCAGCCGCAGCCGCCACGTCCGCACCCGTGGCCGCCGGGCCGGCTGACGGCGTCTGCTCCGCGACGACGGCACCGGGTGGCAGCCGTCGGCCGCCGTCCCGCACCACGCCGCCGCGTCCCCGCGCGCCACGCCCGTCGCCACGGCCGTCCGCCGCGCCGCCCCGGCCGCCGGCGGGCACCCCGTCGCCCACCGGCCGGGGACCGCCGCGCGCGTCGATCCCCAGCGCCTTGACCATGTCCCGCAGCTGGGTGACCACGTCCTGCCACTCGCGGACCCGCAGGTAGTTGAGGTGCTCGGACCGCACCAGCCGCCGGAACGCCGAGCCGCTCAGCGCGTGCCGCTGCTCGCGCAGCCACTGCCACAGGTTGAGGTAGGTCAGCAGGTCGGACGACGGGTCGGCGAACCGCCGGTGCAGGGCGTCGGCCACCTCGCGCTGGTCGGCCGGACGCTCCCGCGGGTCCTGGATGGACAGAGCCGCCGCGATGACGACCACCTCGCGGGCCACGTCGCGCTTGCCCGCCTCGACGATCATCCGCGCCAGCCGCGGGTCGATCGGCAGCTGCGCGAGCGCGCGGCCGGTGTCGGTCAGCCGCGTGCCGCCCGGGCCGGTGGACAGCGCACCGAGCTCGGTCAGCAGGGCGACACCGTCCCGGACGGCGCGCACGTCCGGCGGGTCGACGAACGGGAACTGCGCCACCTCGTCGGGGGTGCGGACCACGCCGACGGCGATCATCTGCAGGATCACCGACGCCAGCGACGTGCGCAGGATCTCCGGCTCGGTGTACTCCGGCCGGGACGCCAGGTCGTCGGCCGAGTACAGCCGGATCGCGATGCCGGGGGCCACCCGCCCCGACCGGCCGGACCGCTGGTTGGCCGACGCCTGCGAGATCGGCTCGATCGGCAGCCGCTGCACCTTGGTCGCCTGCGAGTACCGCGAGATGCGGGCGGTGCCCGGGTCGACGACGTACCGCACGCCCGGCACCGTCAGCGACGTCTCGGCGACGTTGGTCGCCAGGATCACGCGGCGCTTGCCGTGCGGCTCGAACACCCGCCGCTGCTCGGCCGCGGACAGGCGCGCGTACAGCGGCAGCAGCTCGACGGCCTGCGGGTGCTGCGGGTCGGTCACGCGCGGGCCGAGCGCGCCGCGCAGCCCGTCCTCGGCGTCCCGGATCTCCCGCTCTCCGGAGAGGAAGACGAGCACGTCGCCCGGGCCGGCGGCCATCAGCTCGTCGACCGCCTCGGCGATGCCCGTGACCAGGTCCTTCGCCTCGGCGCGGGGACGCTTCGCGGCAGCCGCCGGCGAACCCTTGCCCCGGCCGGCACTGCGGCGGGCCGCCGCCCCGGCACCGGCACGCCTCGGCCGGCCGGGCGCGGTGCGGTCGTCCACACCCTCGTCGTCGTCCTCGTCGCCCGCCCCGAGCGCGGACTCCTCCGCCGCCCGGTCCGGCGAGAGCGGCCGGTACCGCAGCTCCACCGGGTACGTGCGCCCCGTGACCTCGACGATCGGCGCCGGCGTGCCGTCCGCGGCGGCGAAGTGCGACGCGAACCGCTCGGAGTCGATGGTCGCCGAGGTGATGACCAGCTTGAGGTCCGGCCGCTGCGGCAGCAGCCGCGTCAGGTAGCCGAGGATGAAGTCGATGTTGAGCGACCGCTCGTGGGCCTCGTCGACCACGATCGTGTCGTAGGCCAGCAGCTGCGGGTCGCGCTGGATCTGCGCCAGCAGGATGCCGTCGGTCATCACCTTGACGAGCGTGTGGTCGCTCGACTCGTCGGTGAACCGCACCTGGTAGCCGACCACGCCGCCCAGGGGCACGCCCAGCTCGTCGGCCACCCGTTCCGCGACCGTGCGGGCCGCGATCCGCCGCGGCTGCGTGTGCCCGATCTGCCCGGTCCGGCCCCGACCGAGCTCGAGCAGGATCTTGGGCAGCTGCGTCGTCTTCCCGCTGCCCGTCTCCCCCGCGACCACCACCACCTGGTGGTCCGCGATGGTCGCCGCGATCTCCGCCCGCCGGGCGCTGACCGGCAGCTCCTCCGGGTACGTGATCGGCGGCAGCTCCACCTGCGCGCGCAGGTGCGCCACGCGCTCGCGACGGCGGGCACCGCGCTGGTCGGGCCGGTTCCCCGGCGCGCCGTCCCCGTCGCCGTGACCGCGACCGCCCTGGTCCCCACGCCGGTCCGGACGCCCCGCGCCACGTCGGCGCGGACGCTCCGCACCGCGCTCTGGCTCGTCGGGACCGCTCACGACGGGCCATTCTCCCAGGCGGCACCCACGCACCGCCCGCGCATAACGTGGGCCCGTGGAGACGACAGAGGGCGAGCGGCGGGCGGTCGAGGCGTTGCAGGCGTCCGGCATCCCACACGTGGTGGCGCGGCACGGGCGGGTGTCGTCGCTGGCGGAGGCGGCCGCGGCCAGGGGCGTCGACCCGTCGCAGGTGATCAAGACGATCGTGGTGCGCCGTGGTGACGACGACTACCTGTTCGTCCTGGTCCCCGGCGACCGCACGATCGCCTGGCCACGGCTGCGCGAGCTGCTGGGCGTGAACCGGTTGTCGATGCCGGACGCGGCGGTCGCGCGGGACGTCACCGGGTACGAGCGCGGCACCATCACGCCGTTCGGCTCGTTGCACCCCTGGCCGGTGATCGCCGACGCGCGGGTGCACGGGCTGGTGTCGATCGGCGCCGGTGCGCACGGCGTCTCCGCGACGCTCGAGGCGTCCGAGCTGGTGCGGGTGCTGGGCGCGACGGTCGCGGACGTGACGGACCCGGCGCCTGAGGCGTGACCTGGGGTCGGCCCCGAGCTGACCCTTGACGGCACCTGTGAGGTGTGGACTTGACCTTCCGAGCAGCGTCCCGAGGTGCAATCATGGCGGCCGCATGACCGGGAGCGAACCTCCGGGAACCTGATGTCGGAGGTTCGCGTTCCACTGTGCGCCGGCGACACCCCCGTGTCGCCGGGGGATGACGAGGTCATCCGCAGGACGTACTGTCGTTGTCCCGGTCCACCGGCGTACCGGCAGCAGTAGGCACGAGGAGCAGCAAGTGAGCATCGACGAGCTGATCGACGACGGCCCGACGGACAGCATCCGCGTCGAGGTGGTGGACGGCAGCACGGTGGTGCACCTGGTCGGCGAGATCGACGCAGCCCTCCGGCAGCAGGCGAGCGACACGATGGGCCTGGCGCTGATGCACGGGCTGCCCGTGGTGATCGACGCGAACGGCCTGCGGTTCATCGACTCGTCGGGCATCGCCTTCGTGCTGCAGCTGCACATGGCCGCCGCCGAGGCCGGCATCCCGATGTCGCTGCGCGACTCCCGCGGTCTGCTGCGGGACCTGCTCTCGGTGGTCGGGCTCGGCGCCGTGATCCCGGACGAGGTCGTCAGCCCGCTCTGAGGCCCGCCGCTCGGCCGCCCGCGTGGGTGCCGAGCCGTGTCGGTGGCCGCGGCTACGGTCGCCGCATGCGGCTGCTGCACACCTCCGACTGGCACCTGGGCCGCACCCTGCACGGTGTCGACCTGCTGGACCACCAGGCGGCCGCCCTGGACCACCTGGTCGACGTGGTGCGGGCCGAGCGGGTGGACGCCCTGCTGGTCGCCGGTGACGTGTACGACCGGGCGATCCCGCCGGTCGAAGCGGTCACGCTGCTCTCGGACGCGCTCGCCCGGCTCTCCGAGCTGACCACCGTGGTGCTCACCTCCGGCAACCACGACTCCGCGACCCGCCTGGGGTTTGGTGCGGCGCTGATGCGGGAGAGGGTCCGGCTGCGCACGCGCGTGGCGACGCTGGCCGAGCCGGTGGAGGTCGCGGACGGACTGGTCTACGGGTTGCCGTACCTGGACCCGGACCTGACCCGGGGCGAGCTGGCGTCGGCCGACGAGGAGGACGGCGGTACGCCGGTGCTGCCGGCGCGCTCGCACGAGGCGGTGACCAGCGCCGCGATGCGGCGGGTGCGGGCGGACCTGGCGGGTCGTCGCGGTGGGGACCGGCGGCGGGCTGTGGTGATGGCGCACGCGTTCGTGGTCGGCGGTCAGCCGAGCGAGTCGGAGCGGGACATCCGGGTGGGCGGCGTCGACCAGGTGCCGGCCGGGGTGTTCGCGGGGATGGACTACGTGGCGCTGGGCCACCTGCACGGGCCGCAGAGGCTGTCCGGGGTCGACGGGACGGTGCTGCGGTACTCCGGCTCGCCGCTGGCGTACTCGTTCTCCGAGCAGCACCACACCAAGTCGTCGGTGCTGGTGGACCTGTCCGGCGCCGAGCCGGTGACCGAGCTGGTCCCGGCGCCGGTGCCGCGCCGGCTGGCGGACGTGACCGGCACCCTGGACCAGCTGCTCGGCGCGGGTGGTGACGCCCATGTGGACGACTGGGTCCGGGTGACCGTCACGGATGCCGCGCGGCCGCCGGAGCTGTTCCGACGGGTGCGTGAGCGGTTCCCGCACGCGCTGGTGGTGCAGCACGTCCCGGCCGACGGTGCGGCGCGCACCACCGCGTCCCGCGTGGTCACCGCCGCCGCCGACCCGCTCGAGGTGGTGGACGCCTTCGTCCGCCGCGTCACCGGCGCCGCACCCACCCCCGCCGAGGTGGCGGTGCTGCGGCGCGCGTACGAGGACGTCGCGGACGCGGAGCGGAGCGCCTGATGCACCTGCGCCGCCTCGTCCTGCAGGCCGTCGGCCCCTTCGCCGGCCGGCACACCATCGACCTCGCCGAGCTGGGTGCGTCCGGCCTGTTCCTGCTCGAGGGGCCGACGGGTGCGGGCAAGTCCACGCTGATCGACGCGATCGTGTTCGGCCTCTACGGCAAGGTCGCGTCCGACGAGGCGTCGGACGACCGGCTCCGTTCGGCGCACGCGGCGCCGGAGGTGGAGAGCCTGGTCGACCTCGTGCTCGAGGTGCCGTCCGGGGTGTTCCGCATCCGCCGGACACCCCAGTACGAGCGGCCCAAGCGCCGCGGCACGGGCACCACCACGCAGCAGGCGAGCGCCAAGCTGTGGCGGCTGCCGGCGGACGTTCCGTCGACGGCGACGGACGACGAGCTGGACGCGCTCGGCACCCCGATGGCGAACCGCCTCGACGAGGTCGGGGCCGAGGTGCTGCGGGCGATCGGCCTGGACCGCACCCAGTTCGTGCAGACCGTGGTGCTGCCGCAGGGGGAGTTCGCCCGGTTCCTGCGCGCCAAGCCGGAGGACCGGCGCGGGCTGCTGCAGAAGATCTTCGGCACCCAGGTGTACCAGCGGCTGGCCGATCGGCTGGTCGAGCTGCGCCGCGAGGCGGACCGGGCGGTGGAGGCGGCCCGCGGCGAGCTCGGCGAGGCGGTGGCGCACCTGGCGGGGGCGGCGCGGCTGGCCGAGGACGAGGCGGCGGCCCTGCGGGACGAGGTGACGGCCTCCGTGCTGGTGGACGAGGCGGCGGTCGCCGGGGTGGTGGCGGCTCGGGCACGGGCGCTCGAGGTGGATGCAGGGGCGGCGGCCGCGGCGCTGACAACCGCCGAGGCCGCGTGGCTGCAGGCGCGGGTGGCGGCAGAGGAGGCCCGGGCGACGGCCGAGCTGCTGGGCCGGCGGGAGCGGCTGCGGGCCGAGCGCACGGTGCTCGAGGGTCTGGCGGAGCGGCACGCGCACGACGTCGGACGGCTGGAGCAGGCCCGTCGGGCTGCGGCGGTGCGGCCGCTGCTGGTCGGCGACGAGGCCGCACGCGCGGCGCTCGAGGCGGCCGAGAAGGAGTGGGGCGCCGCGCTTGACGGTGCGCCGGTGGGGCTGGTGCCGGCCGGCGTCGGCGATGAGGTGGACGGTGGCGAGGGATCCGAGCAGCCGCTCGCCCAGCACCTGCGCGACGAGCAGCGCGCGGCGGTGGAGCACGCGGCCCAGCTGCAGCGACTCGTCGCAGTCGAGGAGGGGCTCACCGGGCGACGGCGTGACCTGCACCGGGCGTCGGAGCTGCTCGACGACCTCACGCAGGAGCTCGCGGTGCACGACGCGTGGCTGGCGGCACGGCCGGAGCAGCGCGCGACGCTGGTGGAGGGCCTGGACGCCGCCCGCGCGCTCGAAGCCCGCCGAGGCGAGCGCAGCGCGGCCCGCGACGCGGCGAGCACCACGCTGGACGCGGTGCTCGCGCTCGACGCCGCGCGCTCGGAGCTCGAGCGCGTCGAGGTCGATCGGGAGGATGCGGGCCGCACCGCCCTCTCGCTCGCCGATGCCGCCGCAGCCCTGCGCACGGCCCGGATCGCCGACCTGGCCGGATCGCTGGCCGCCGACCTGCGCGACGGCACACCGTGCCCGGTGTGCGGCTCACCGGACCACCCGGCGCCCGCCCTGCCGACGGCGGCGGGCCACGTGTCGGCGGAGGACGTGCAGGCTGCCGAGGATGCCTGCCGCCAGGCGGAGCGGCAGCTCGCCGGCCTCGCCGGACGTGCCGGTGAGCTGCGCGGCAACGTCACGGCACTGTCGGCACGGGTGGCCGGCACCGACCGGCAGTCCGCCGAGGCGGCCGTCGCACAGGCTCGGGCAGCGCTGCTGGAGTGCGACGCGGCGGCCGCGGACGTCGTCCGACTGACCGCCGAGCTGGACCGGTTCGACACCGAGACGCAGCGACGTCGGCAGCAGCGGGACGAGACGGCCGGCCGGCGCGCCATCGCGGAGGCGACGCTGCTCACCGACCGGGTCGCGCTCGACACGGCGGAGGCCGAGGTGGTGGCGGCACGGGCGGACCACCCGACGGTGGCCGCGCGGCACTCCGCGCTGGTGGAGCGTGCCGAGGCGGCACGTCAGCTGCTCGACGCGCTGGAGCTGCGGGGCGCCGCGCGGCGCACGGCGACCACCCGGGCGGAGGAGCTGGCGGAGGGTCTCGACGACGCCGGCTTCCCGGACGCCACGGCGGCGCGTGCCGCCCTGCTGCCCGCTGACCAGGTCGCGCCCCTCGACTCGCAGGTGACGGCCTACCGGTCGGACGTCGCCCGGGTCGCGGCAGCCCTCGACGCACCGGAGCTCGCCACGCTGCCCGACGACCTGGTGGTCGACGTGCCGGCCGCCACCGCGGCGGAGGCCGCCGCCCGGCAGCTCGCCGACACCGCGGGCGCGGCGGCGCAGGTGGCTGCCGAGCGGCTCGCCGCCGCGACCGCCGCCGGTGAGGTGGTCGTCCGCCGGGCGGCCACACTGACCGGCCGCATCGCCGAGGCGGCACCTGTGGCTCGGCTCGCGACCCTGGCCGGCGGTGCCGGGGACAACGCCCGGCGGCTCTCCCTGCAGACGTACGTGCTGATGAGCCGCTTCGAGGACGTCGTCGCCGCGGCCAACGAGCGGCTGCGCATCATGTCCGACGGCCGTTACGAGCTGGTGCGCTCCGACGAGCGGGAGGACGTGCGCGCGCGCACCACGGGGCTGGCGATGCGGGTGATCGACCACCTCACCGAGCAGCCGCGGGACCCGCGCACCCTGTCCGGCGGGGAGACGTTCTACGTCAGCCTCTGCCTGGCCCTCGGCATGGCGGACGTGGTGACCGCCGAGGCGGGCGGCATCGACCTCGGCACGCTGTTCGTCGACGAGGGCTTCGGCTCCCTCGACCCGCACGTGCTGGACCAGGTGCTCGCCGAGCTGGGTCGCCTGCGTGCCGGCGGCCGGGTGGTGGGCGTGGTGTCCCACGTCGAGGCGCTCAAGCAGTCGATCGCCGACCGCATCGAGGTGCGACCCCTGCCGGACGGCTCGAGCACGCTGACTGTCCGCGCCGGCTGACCGTCTGGCGCCGGCTCACCAGGTCCAGCCGCGGGACGTGCTCACCAGGTCCAGCCGCGGGACGCGAGCTCGACCTCCTCGCGGAACCGCTCCGCCGGATCCCCCTTGGCGTGCCGCTGCACCTCGACCCCCGCCAGCGAGCACGCCTCCGCGAGGAGCTCGTCGTACGCGAGCTGCGACGCGATGATCCGCTCCGCACGCGCGTAGACCGTCGGGTCCTCCTCGAGCGTCCGCACGTGGTTGGCCACCGCGCCCAGCCGCTCCTGCACGCGCAGCGCGAGGAACGGGTCCGGCGGCATCGCGTGCCGGTGCCGCAGCCGCAGCGCCACGCGCTCCAACCGGTCGGCCAGGCGCAGCCGCCACGCGGGAACGGGACGCCCGGACGGGATGGCCATCGCCAGCAGGCTGAAGAGCACCGCGGGGGCCACCGCCAACGTCAGCACCATCGCCCACACCATCGTGGTCACCCCAGTCCCGCTCGGCCGGTGCGGCTCGGGGACGACGCCTACGGCGCACCCCCCGGCCACCACCTCAAGCGTAAGAGCCCGCTGTGAGCAGCGCCACAGTCGACATGGACGGATGACCGGTTGAAGTCCGACGTGCCGAGGCCGCCTCCGGCGGGCACCGCGGGCCGGGGCGCCCTACCGTGGCACCGGACCGGCCGCCCGGCGGCCACGGCGACGAGAGGCGGACGTGTGCGCAGGCTGCTCGGGACGGTGCTGGTGCTCGTCGTGCTCGCCGTCGTGCTGGTGGTGGGCGACCGGGTGGCCAAGGGGGTGGCCGAGCAGCGGATCGCCACGTCGGTGTCGCAGGCGGTGACGGTGTCCGGCAGCCCGCAGGTGACCATCCACGAGCAGACGCCGTTCCTGCTGCAGCTGGTCCAGGGTCGGGTGCGGACGGTCGACGTGGCGCTCGCCGGTGCCCAGCTGCAGGGCCTCACCGCCTCGGACGTGCACGTCAGCGCCCAGGACGTCGCGGTGGCCTCACCGCATCGCGCACGGCACGTCAGCGCCGACGGTGTGCTGCCGACATCCACCGTGCAGCAGGTGGTGGCGCAGCGCACCGGCCTGGACGTGACGCTGAGCGTCGACGGTGCGGCGATGAAGGCGACCGGCAAGGTGCTGGGGCTGGATCTCGCCGTGGACCTGACGCCGCGGGTGGACGCGGGGCGGCTGCTGGTCGACGCCACCAAGGTGACGCTCGGCGGCCGGGCGGTCCCGACGACGGCCCTGCCGGTGGCCCTGCGCCAGGGGCTCACCGGGTTGCAGGTGCCGGTGAACGGGCTGCCGCAGGGTCTGGCGCTCACGTCCGCGGAGGTGGTCCCGGCGGGGGTGCACGTGACGCTGAGCGGCGACGACGTGGCCGCACCGGCCGGGGCGACGGCGACCCCCTGAGACCCGCCGGACAGTGAGCTCACCAAGGCGTCACGGCCGGCGCGCCACGACGCACCGGTCGAGCTGGTGGTCGATCGCGTCGCGCTCGGCGGGGGTGACCGACAGGCCGTACGCCGCCTTCACCAGCACCTGCAGCATCACGTACACGCACCGGTAGCCGTGCTCGGGCGGGAGCCAGGTGGCGGCGTCGCCGTCGCCCTTGTCCTGGTTGGTGCGCCCGTCGACCGCGAGCAGGTTGGCCGGGTCGTTGGCGAGCTGTTCCCGGCGGCTCGCCGGCCACGACTGCGCGCCGGTGCGCCAGGCGTCGGAGAGCGCCACGAGGTGGTCGATCTGCACGGCCGTCGACCCCGCGCCGCGCTCGAACCGGACCACCGAGCCGGTGTACGGGTCCGCCAGCGTCCCCGACAGGACCACGCAGTCGGACGTCCCCGGCTTGAGCGTCACGTCGGTGAGGTCCCGACGCAGCACGTCGTTGCGGGTGTCGCAGCCGTTGCGGTCCACGTCGGCCCACGCCTGGCCGAACTGCTCGCGCGTGTACCCGGACGACGACGACGCGGGCCGCACCGGCAGCGTGGCGAGCGCCGCCCGTGCCGCGGCGAGGTCCTCGGCGGTGACCGGGTACCGCGCGGCGGACCGGGCATCGCTCCACACGGGCGCGCCGGCGCCGAACCCGCCGCACACCGCCAGCACCGCGGTCCAGACGACCACCCGTCGCGGCACCGGGCACGGCGCCGGCCGACGGATCATCCGGTGACTCTCGTCCGCGCGTCCGTCCGAGGGCCCGCAGGGTCGCCGCAGCGGGGTCCTCGGGCCACTGACCAGGGCTGTTGTCGCGCCGGCTCTTCTCGGCTGTCGGTGGTCGGCGCGAGGATGCGCGCATGGCCGGTATGAAGGACGCGCCGCGCGTCACCGTCAGCTCCGCGGCGCAGCTGCGCGCCTGGCTCGTCGAGAACCACGCCTCGTCGTCCGGCGTCTGGCTGGTGCGGCCGCGGCCCGGCCCCGACCGCGACGCCCCGAGCTACGACGAGCTGATCGAGGAGCTGCTCGCGTTCGGCTGGATCGACGGCCAGTACGCACCGATCGACGCAGACACCTCGATGCTGTGGATCACCCACCGCAAGCCGCGCAGCGGCTGGTCGCGCCTCTCCAAGGAGCGGGTGGCCCGCGTGCAGGCGGCCGGCCGCATGACGCCAGCCGGTGCGGCGGTGATCGAGGCGGCGCAGGCCGACGGGTCCTGGGCGCTGCTCGACGACGTCGAGGCGCTCGTCGTGCCGCCCGATCTGGAGGCCGCGCTCGCCGCGCGCCCGGGCGCACGCGAGCACTGGGACGGGTTCGGTCCGGGGGCGCGCAAGGTGGTGCTCACCTGGATCGTGACGGCACGACGTCCGGACACCCGCGCGGCCCGGGTGGAGGAGGCGGCCCGCTCCGCCGAGCAGGGCGTCCCGGCGCGGCGCTGACGGCGCCCGGCCCTCGCCCCGCACGTCGCCCGCACGCACTTCGCCCGCACCGCCGATCCGCGTTCTGCCACGCTGTCGCCATGGGCGACTACTCGCTGTGGACCCGGCTGGTCGCCGAGTTCCTCGGCACGGCGATCCTGATCATCCTGGGCAACGGCTCGGTGGCGAACGTGCACCTCACGGGATCGAAGGGGTACCGCGCCGGCTGGAGCCTGATCGCCATGGGCTACGGGTTCGGGGTGATGGTCCCGGCCCTGATGTTCGGCAAGGTGAGCGGCAACCACATCAACCCGGCGTTCACGCTCGGCCTGGCGGTGTGGGGGCTGTTCCCGTGGTCGCAGGTGCCGGCCTACATCGGCGCGCAGCTGCTCGGCGCGATGGCCGGGCAGCTGGCCATCGTCGCCACGCACAAGCCGTACTACGACCGCACCACCGACCCGGACGACATCCTGGGGACGTTCTCCACGATCAACGCGGTGCGCAGCCGGTCCAACGGGTTCGCCAACGAGCTGCTCGGCTCGTTCGTGCTGTTCTTCTGCGCCCTGGCGATCGTCAAGTCGCCGTTCGCGACGAACGAGCCGGGCGTGTCCCACATGGCGCTCGGGTTCCTCGTCTGGGCGCTGGTCGCCGGGCTGGGCGGCCCGACGGGCCCGGCGCTGAACCCGGCGCGTGACCTCGGCCCGCGCATCGTGCACCAGCTGCTGCCGCTGAAGCACAAGGGCAGCTCCGACTGGGGCTACGCCTGGGTGCCGGTGGTGGCGCCGATCGTGGCCGGCGTGATCGGCGTGGGCGCGTGGAAGGCGCTCCTGGGCTGAGTCCGGCACCGGCCGGCCGGCGCCCGACCGCCCGGGAGAGTCAGTCGTCCGACGTCGGGACCAGGACGAACACCGGGATCTGCCGGTCCGTCCGCTTCTGGTACTCGGCGTAGTCCGGGAAGGCCTGCACCGCCCGCGCCCACCACTCCTCCCGCTCGGCACCGGACGCCTCGTGCGCCAGGTAGGTAGCGCGGTGGGCGCCGTCCTGCAGCTGCACCTCCGGGTGCTTCACCAGGTTGTGGTACCAGCGGGGGTGGTGCGGCGCACCGCCCTTCGAGGCGACCACCGCGTAACGGCCGTTGTGCTCGACCTTCATGACGGGGGTCTTGTGGACGGCTCCCGTGCGGGCGCCGGTGTTGGTGACGACGACGATGGGCAGGCCCTTCATCGTGTTGCCCTCACGGCCATCGGTCCTCTCGTAGAGGGCGGCCTGGCGGGCGGCAGGAGTGTCGATCATGCGGTGGATGTCCTCGTCTGCCATGGGTCAACGCTGCACCTCCGGGGGGTCCGCCGCGACCCCCCGCCGATAGCCTGACCGGGTGAGCCCGCAGCCTCCGGCACCGCACATCTACGACATGACCGGCTTCCGGGTGCGCGAGCACCGCATCGAGGTGCCGGTCGACTGGGACGACCCGCACCGGTTCGGCGCGATCGAGGTGTTCGCCCGGGAGATCGTCGACCCGGTGCGCGCCGGTGAGGACCTGCCGCTGCTGCTGTTCCTGCAGGGCGGCCCGGGAGGGGCCGGCCCGCGGCCGATGCCGGCGTCGGGCTGGTGGCTGACGGCCCTCCGCACCCACCGCGTGGTGCTGCTCGACCAGCGCGGCACCGGCCGCTCGTCGCGCGTGGACGGGCGGGTGATCAGCCGCTTCGACGACGCCGCGACCGCCGCCGACTACCTCAGCTGCTTCCGCCAGGACTCGATCGTGCTCGACGCGGAGCACCTGCGGCGCACGGTGTTCGGCGGCCGCCGGTGGTCGACGCTCGGCCAGTCGTACGGCGGGTTCCTCACGCTGGCCTACCTGTCCCGGCACGCCCACGCGCTCGACGCCTGCTACGTCACCGGCGGACTGCCGGGCGTGGACGCCACCGCGGAGGAGGTGTACGCCCGCACCTACCCGCGGCAGCTCGCGCGGTGCTCGGAGCTGGCGCGCACCTTCCCGGGCGACGTGCAGGTGCTGGACCGGGTGGCCGACGAGGTCGCAGCCGGCGGTGTCCGGCTGCCCAACGGCTCGACGCTCAGCGTGCAGCGGCTGCAGATGCTCGGCATGCCGCTGGGCATGAGCACCGGCGTCGACGACCTGCACTGGCTGCTGGACACGGCGCTGGACGCCGACGGGCGGGTCTCGGCGGCGTTCGCCGCGGAGGTGGCGCACCGGACGTCCTTCGACAGCAACCCGCTGTACGCGGTGCTGCAGGAGGTGATCTACCACCAGGGCCGTCGGGCGGGCGGCTGGGCGGCCGCCGCCGAGCAGGCGCAGCACCCGGAGTACGCGCCCGACGAGCGCCCCCTGCAGCTGACCGGCGAGGCGATCCTGCCGTTCGTGTACGACGAGATCCCGGCGCTCCGGCCGTTCAAGGCGGTGGCCGAGGAGCTCGCCTCCCGGACGCACTGGCCGCGCCTGTACGACCCGGAGGTGCTGGCCGCCAACGAGGTGCCGGTCGCCGCGGTGCAGTACTTCGACGACCCCTACGTGGACCTCGACCTGGCCCTCGGCACGGCGGCCGGGATGGGCAACACGCAGGTGTGGGTCACCAACGAGTACCTGCACGACGGGCTGCGCGTGCACGGCGACACGATCCTGCCCCGGCTGATCGACCTCGCCGGCGGCCGGTGGACGGTCACGGGCCGCTGACGCCCTCCTCCGCGCGGGCGGCGAGCGCCGCGTCGAGGTCCTCCAGGATGTGCCGGCACTCCTCGACGTCCCACGGCGTGCCGGCCAGCTCGAACTCGAACAGCATCGGCCGGCCGGACTGCTCGGCGATCTGCCGGGCGGCCATCTGGTAGTACCGGCCGAAGTTGCGGTTGCCGGAGCCCATCACGCCGACCATCAGGCGACGGTTGTGCTCGTCGTCGAGGAAGCGCCGCACCCCTTCGGGGATCGTGTCGTTGGACTCGTTGCCCGTCTTGTAGCTCGGGGTCAGCAGCACCCACGGGCCGTCGACCTGCGACCGCCGGTGCTCCCGCTCGGCGAGGTTGAACACCGGCCGGCAGAGGCGCTCGGCGAACGAGCGGACCAGGCCGGAGGCCGACGAGTAGTAGTAGACGGGCGTCTGCCGCACGGTGCTCAGGATGCCGGTCCTCGAGGTCGCTGTGGTGGGGTCGGCGGTCACGATGCCAGCAGCGCGGCGACGTCGTCGGCGAACGGGAAGCTGCCCGGCTGGTAGCCGCACAGCGGGTCCTCGGCGTAGGGGTCGCCGGAGGTGGCGTAGGCCCGCGACCGAGAGCCTCCGCACACCCGCCCGAACTCGCAGTCGCCGCACCTGCCGGTCAGGCGGTGCTCGTCCCGCAGGCCCGTGAACAGGGGGGACGTCCGGTAGATCTCCGGCAGCGGCTGCTCACGCACGTCGCCTGCGGAGACGGGGAGGAATCCCGACGGGTGCACCGTGCCGGTGTGCGAGACGAACACGAACCCGTACCCGGCGTTCACGTTCACCGGCGGGCGGCGGTTGCGGTCACCGTCGCCCCAGCCGAACGCCGCCGTGCGCTCGGTCAGCTCGCGGTAGAGGTCGCCGAGGCCGAGCGCGCTCACGTGGTCGGCACCCCGCTGCTCCAGCACGTGGCGCTGCAGGTTGACGCGGCGGAAGTGGTGCCCCTCCGTCGTCTTGACCGGCACGTACGGCCCCAGGTCGTACAGGTAGTTCATGACGTCCTCGGCCTGCTGCGGGCTGAGCACCCCGAGGTCGACGCCGCGGCCCATCGGCACCAGCATGAAGGCGCTCCACGTCATGGCGCCGTGCTCGCGCACCAGCCGCGCCAGGTCCGGCAGCTCGTGCACGGTGCGACTCGACATCGTCGAGTTGACCTGCACCTTCAGGCCCAGCTCGCGGGCCGTCTCCCAGGCCGCCACCGTCCGGTCGAACGTGCCGGGAACCCGCCGGAACCCGTCGTGCACCGCCGCCGTCGCGCCGTCCAGCGACAGGGACATCGCGGTGACACCCGCCTCCTGCAGCCCCACCAGTGCGGTGCGGTCCAGCTTGGCGGTGCCGGACGGCGACACCGCCATCGACAGCCCCAGCTCGCGGCCGCGCCGCACCAGCTCGAACAGGTCCGGCCGCTCGAAGCAGTCGCCGCCGGTGATGATGAAGATGGGCGACGGCTTGCCGAAGGAGGCGACCTGGCGCATCAGCTCAGTGGCCTCGTCGGTGTCCAGCTCGCGCGGGTGACGGGCGGGATGAGCCTCCGCGCGGCAGTGCACGCAGGACAGCGCGCAGGCGCGGGTGGCCTCCCAGATCACCAGCAGGGGCCGGTCCGCAGGATCGTGCCGGACGGTGCGGACCACGCGGGTGACGGCCATGCTCGGCAGGTTCGCACCTGGTGGCGCGGGGGTCCCGGGACGATGGGCCCAGGTCTTCACGACGGGGCGTCGGCACCCGGGCGTGTTGCCATCCCGCCGTCCAGCGGCCGTGGGCCGTTCGACCCACTCGGAGGTCAGGCCGTGGCGAGGACGGCTGCCAGCAGGGCGGCGCGCTGCGCGAGGGAGGCGATCAGCACGTGCTCGTGGGCCGCGTGGGCCGCGCCGCCGACCGGACCGAACCCGTCCAGCGACGGGATGCCGGCAGCGCCCGAGAGGTTGGTGTCGGCGGCACCGGCGGCCGGGCGGCCGACGACGTCCTGACCGACCGTCCGCCCCGCCTCGGCCACCGCCTCGAGCAGCCGCTCCGTGGCGGTGCTGGGACCCCAGGCCGGCCGTCGGGAGACGACCCGCGGGGCGACCACGGCCCCGTCCCGCACCGGCCGGAGCGCCGCCAGCCGGTCCAGCACCACGGTCTCGGTGGCGCCGTCGACGAACCGCAGCCCCACCTCCGCCTCGGCGGCGTCCGGCACGACGTTGGTGCGCCCACCCCCGCCCACCGTGCCGACGTTGACCAGCACGTCGGGATGCTCGGCGGCCACGGCACGCAGCACCAGCAGCTGGTCCACCAGCTCGTCGATCGCGTTCACCCCGGACTCCGGGTCGAGGGCGGCGTGCGCCGCACGGCCGGTCACCTGCAGCCGCCACCGCGTGGACCCGCGGCGGGACGTCTTCAGGGCGCCGTCGCGGTGCGGCGGCTCGAGGCCCAGCGCGTAGGCCACCTGGCCGGCCTGCGCGGTGACCAGGTGTCCCGAGCTGGGGGAGCCGATCTCCTCGTCGGGCGTGAGCAGCAGCCGCACCGCTCGGGCCGGCGCGCCGACGGCCGCCAGGGCTGCCCAGGCGGCGAGGACGACGACGAGCCCGCCCTTCATGTCGTAGACACCGGGCCCGTGCAGCAGCTCGCCATCGGTGTGCAGCGGGACGGCCCCGGTCAGCGAGCCGACCGGGTGCACGGTGTCCAGGTGCCCCAGCAGCAGGGCGGGACGCAGGTCGGCGCGGGCGCCGCTGCCCGGGTGCTCCACCAGCAGGGCGTCGCCGTGCGGCAGCGGCAGCCGCCGGGCGGTTGCGCCGAGGGCGGCGGCGTCGGCGGCGATCGAGTCGGCGAAGGTGTCGATCGCGTCGCGGTCGCCGGTGGGCGTCTCGTGCCGGGCGTACCCGACGAGGCGCTCCAGGTCGGCGTCGGCGGACGCCAGCGTGGCGTCGCGCAGGGCGGCGCCGAGGTCGGTGGTCATGGATAGGAAACGTATGCCCCTCGTGCTGTCGAGGCAACGAGCGTGAGGAGCACGATGAACGCGACGTATGATGGCCGCCGGATCAGCCGCCAGCGCCGTTGGCCGGGGCCGTGCGACCGTGCGGCGCCGTGCGGTCGACGACGTCGGGACGGTGGGTGCGGTGCCAGCAGACGGGGCGGCAGAGCGGGGAGTGCCGGGCGGCGTGCCGGGCGGCGTGCCGGATGACGACGGGCTGCTGGTCACCGGCATGTCCGACCCGGTGCTGCTGCAGGAGGCCGCCCAGCTCTACCGGGAGGTGTTCGGGTACACCGACCCGGCGCACGGCGTGAACCCGCGGCTGCTGTCGGCGCTGGCCGCGAACGGCGGGTCGGTGGTCGGCGTCCTGACCCCGGACGGTCACGTGGTCGCGTTCGCTTACGGGTTCCCCGGAGTCGACCGGGACGGGACCGCCTACCACTACTCGCAGGCGGCGGTGGTGCACGGCTCCGCGCAGGGCCGGGGGCTCGGTCGTCGCCTCAAGCGGGAGCAGGCCCGCATCGCCCTCGAGCACGGCGCCCGGCACATGCGCTGGGCGTACGACCCGGCGATCGCCCGCAACGCCCACTTCAACCTCGACGTGCTCGGCGCCCGGGCGCGGTGGTTCCACCCCGACTTCTACGGGCCGGAGTCCGACCGGCTGGTGGTCGAGTGGGACCTCACCGACACGACGCCGACGACGGCCGGGGTGGGCCACACCGACCCGCCGCCGCCGGCCGTCTCCGCCGAGGGTCGGCACTGGGGGGTGCCGGTGCGGGCGGACGGGTCGGTGTACCTTCCGCTCCCGGCGCGCATCGGCGAGCTGGCCGCGGCTGACCCCGCCGCGGCGGCCACGGTCCGGGCGCGCCTGCACCAGGCGCTGCCGGCGCTGATCGACGAGGGCCGCGCCGCCGTGTCCTGCCGTCGGCTCGACGTGGCGACCAGCGTGTACCGGTTCGAGAGGGAGGGCTGATGACCAGCACGACGACGCTGCCGCGGCAGGGGCGCGCGCCGCGGGCCGGCGATGCCGGTGTTGGCGTTGGTCCAGGGCATGGCCCCGACAGCCCCGACGAGCGGTTCGCCCAGCGCCTCGCCGGCCGGCCGTCGGCCGAGGTGCTGATCCGGCGGGTGGTCGGCCAGGAGACGGCGCACCTGCCCGTCGCGCTCGCGGCCGTGGTGGAGCAGGGTTCGCTGCCGCAGGCCGCCGCCCTCGTCGTCGCTGCGCGCCGCCGCTACGTCGCCGGGACCGCCAAGTCGCTGGCGTACGCGACCCTGCTCGCGGCAGACCTGTCCGTCGGGCTGTCGCACGTGCACCTGGTGGACGACGCGACCGTCCGCGCCCTCGACGTGCTCGCCGAGGTGGCGCCGACCGACGTGCTGGTGGCGTTCTCCTTCCGCCGGTACCGGCGCGAGACCGTCGCGCTGGCCAGGGCGTTCGTCGCCGCGGGCGGCACGCTCGTCGCCATCACGGACGACGAGGACGCGCCGCTCGCGGCCATCGCGCAGCAGACGGTGGTGGTCAACACCGACTCCGCGTCGTTCGCCGACTCACCGACCGCCGTCGTCGCGGTCTCGCACCTGCTCGCCACCCTCGCTGCGGCCTCCGCCAAGGGCGCCCGGCGCCGGATCGCCGCCCGCGACGCCCTGGCCGCCGACCTCGACCTGTACCTGTAGCGGTGGCGGACCCCGAACCACCCGAAGGAGCCGCCGTGCGCGTCGTCGCCGCCAGCCTGCACCTGGTCCGCCTGGACCTGGTGCACGAGTTCCAGACGAGCTCGCACCGCAAGGGTCACCTCGACCACGTCCTGGTGCGCCTCGAGGACGAGTCGGGTGCGGTCGGCTGGGGCGAGATCGCCTCGCCGGCGGCGCCGTACTACAACGCGGAGAACGTCGACACCTGCTGGACCGTCGCCGCCGGCTACCTGCTCCCGGCGGTGCTGGGGGCGACCTGGGACCACCCGGCGCAGGTGCCCGCGCTGTGGCGGCGGGTGCGCGGCAACGAGTTCGCCAAGGCCGGCGTCGACATGGCGGCGTGGACGCTGTGGTCCGGTGCGGCGGGGGTGCCGCTGGCCACCGCGCTCGGCGGGACGCGCACCGAGGTGGTGGCCGGGGTGTCGCTGGGGATCGAGCCGACCGTCGACGAGCTGCTGGCTCAGGTCGCCGTGCACGTCGGGCACGGGTACCCGCGGGTCAAGCTGAAGATCGCCCCCGGCTGGGACGTCGAGCCGGTGCGGGCGGTCCGGGCGGCGTGGCCGGACCTCGACGTGCACGTCGACGCGAACGGCGTCTACACGGAGTCCGACGACGACCTCGCGGCGCTGCGGGCGCTGGACGGGTACGGGCTGACGATGATCGAGCAGCCGTTCGCGCCGCGGGACCTGCTGGCGCACGCGCGGTTCGCCGCGTCCGTCGGCACGCCCGTCTGCCTCGACGAGTCGGTGGAGACCTTGGCCGATCTGGCGCTCGCGGTGCACCTGCAGGCCGGGCGGGTGCTCAACATCAAGGTGTCCCGGATGGGCGGGCTGACCGCGGCGGTCGCTGCCCACGACGCCGCACAGGCCGCCGGGTGGCCGGTGTGGTGCGGCGGGATGCACGAGTTCGGCGTCGGCCGGTACGCCAACGTGGCGCTGTCGGCGCTGCCGGGGTTCACGCTGCCGTCGGACGTCTCCGGGTCGGACAAGTACTACGCGCGGGACGTCGTCGTGCCGCCCGTCGTCGCCCGCGCCGGACGCGTCACCGTGCCGACCGAACCCGGTCTCGGGGCGCAGGTGGACGACGAGTGGCTCGCCGGCACGACGCTGCGCAGCGAGCGGTTCACCGCAGGCTGAGAGGTCGCAGCGAGAGGGAGGACGGCAGCCGGCCGAGGACGCCGCAGGCGTGCACGCCTCGGCCCGGCCCACCCCGCGTCAGTCGGTGCGGGGGATCCTTCCCCGCGTCAGTCGGTGCGGGAGATCAGGTACTCGTTGATCTGCCGGGTCAGCTCGAGGTCCGCCGGCCGCTCCTGACCGTCGACCGCGCGCACCGCCACGGCGAGCCGGACCGACGAGGTCAGCCAGATCGCGTCCGCCTGGGCGACCTCCTCGACGCGGAGGTCGCGGAACGCCGTCCGCAGGCCGAGGCTCTGCGCGTACTCGAAGATCCCCTGCTGGGTGGTGCCCGGCAGCACCCCGGCGTCCGGCGGGGTGGTCACCAGCTCGTCGCCGAGCCGCAGCACCACGCTGGACGTCGGGCCCTCGAGCACGTACCCGTCGGTGGTGGTGAACAGCACGTCCTCGGCACCACGTCGGGCCGCCTCGCGCAGCGCCGACTTGTTCACGGCGTAGGAGAGCGTCTTGGCGCCCTGCAGCAGCCACGGGGCCGTCTCGGCGACGTCGAGCGCGTAGCCCCGCGACAGCAGCACGATGCCGATGCCACGCTCGCGGGCCTCCGAGAAGTCCTCGCTCGCGTCCAGGAAGGCCCAGCCGACCGGGCCGGTACCGGCGTCGTGCTCGTCGCCCCTGGTCAGCACGTACTTCACGGAAGCGTCGGAGGCGTCCGGGAGCAGGCTGATGCCCAGCTCGATCGCCGCGCGGTACACGTCGGGGTCCGGCGCCGGCAGGTCGAGCATCGCCGCCGAGCGCGCGAACCGGTCGAGGTGCGCCTGGGAGGCCTGGACCCGGCCGTTGCGGATGGCGGCCGTCTCGAAGATGCCGTCGCCGCGCGTCGCGCCCAGGTTGGTGACGCGCAGCTGCGGGGAGCCGGCGGCGGCAGCCCGGAAGGCGGGACCGTCACCGGTCTGCCCGAGTGCGGGTCGGTCGATCATCACCAGAACGCCGGTGCTCATGACGGGTCCTTCGTCGAGGGCTGCCCGTGGCCGGTCCTGCGGGGCCGGGCACGGCGGACGGCCCGGTCGGCCGACTGCGTCGACCGGGGCCGTCCGTCACGATAGCCAGCCCGTGTGACGGGAATGTTCCGGGCTTCCGTGGCGGACACGGGCACGCCCGCCGCCGCGGGCCGTCGGATCCCGCCGTGACCGTCCCGAGCCGCCGCGCCGTCAGGCCGACGGCGTCCCCTCGGCGGCGATGTTCACCAGCCACACGACGCCGAACCGGTCCGTGCACATGCCGAAGGCGTCACCCCACGGCGCCTTCTCCAGGGGCGTGGTGACCGTGCCGCCCTCGGACAGGCCGGCCCAGTAGCGCCGCAGCTCCTCGTCGTCGGACGCCGCACCGCTCAGCGAGATCGAGAACGCCGACGCCTCCGGCAGCGGCATCGAGTTCGGCGTGTCCGCCGCCATCAGCGTCAGCCCGGACGGCGTGCCGAGCATCGAGTGCATCACCTTGCCGCCCTCCGACGGGTCCGGGCTCGCGTGGTAGTCGTCGAACGTGCTGACCCGCAGGTCGCCGCCGAACACCTGCTGGTAGAACTCCATCGCCTCGCGGGCGTTGTCCCGGAACGAGAGGTACGGGTTGAGCGTCACCGACATGTCGATCTCCTCGCGTCATGGAGGCTCCCTGCGCCCCCGCTCACCTGTCCGACCGCCGGCGGCGGCCGGACTCATCGTCGTCCGGACCACCGACACGCCCCGGTGCCTGCTGTCACGAAGCGGGGGCCTACCCGGTCTGAGTCGGTGAGGAAGGGAGATCCACCCATGAGGACGAGAGCACTGCGCACCGGCCTGGCGCTGCTCGCCGCGGTGGAAGCCGTGCTGGGGCTGTGGACGCTGCTGTTCCCCGCGAGCTTCTACGCCGACGTGCCGACCGTGGACCTCACCCCGCCGTTCAGCGAGCACGCGTTCCGCGACTTCGGTGGCGCCACCCTCGGGCTGGCCGTCGTCCTGACCGCCGCGGCGGTCTGGACCGAGCGACGGCTGGTCGTGGTCGCCCTGCTGGCGTACCTGGCGTTCTCGGCCCCGCACCTGGTCTTCCACCTCGGGCACCTGCACGGCGCCGACGCGCTCTCGGCCACCGCGCTCGTCGTCGTCCTGGCGGCCTCGGTGGCGCTCCCGCTGACGCTGCTCGCCGTCGCGCTGCACCACCGGCAGCCGGCCGCGACGTCAGCCGCGTAGGCCGCGCGGGCCACGAGACGGTCGAGGGCCACCCGCCTCGGACCAGCCGTGCGCCCACCTCGCTGACCAGGGCAGACGTCTTCTCCGGTTGCGGGTCTGCGCACCCGCGCGTCCAATCGAAGACGCCGGGGGACCAGCGAGATGAGGGAGGCGCGTGACGATGAACCAGACCCTGTGGATCGTGCTCGTTGTCGTCGTGGTGCTGATCCTGCTCGGCATCTGGATCGCGCGGTCGCGGTCCGCGGGCGCCGAGGACCGGCGCCGTGCCGAGGCGCAGCGGATCCGCGAGGAGGCCGAGGCGGACCGGATCGAGCTGCAGCGACGCGAGGCGGAGGCGGCCCGCGTGGACGCGCACGCCCGGCTGGCGCAGGCCGAGGCGCAGACGCGTGCGGCGGAGGCTGCGCGGCTGCAGCAGGAGGCGCAGGCCCGGTCGGACGGGCTGGACGAGAGCCGGGCCTCGGTCGACGAGCGCCTGCGTCGCGCCGACGAGGTGGACCCGGACGTCGCGGACGTCCCGGAGCCGGACGCGGGCCCCTCGGCCCGCGCGTGACCCGTCGCGCGACGTCGCGGCACAGGGCACCGATGAAGCGGGACAGGGCACCGATGACCACGGCACCGATGACGAGCCGACCGCCGGCCGAGAGGGCCGCCGACCGTGCCCGGCACCGCAACGAGCAACCAGTGCACGACCGATCGGATGGAGGCGTGTGGTGAGCATCAACGAGGAGCCGGTGACGCCCGAGGAGGAGCTGCTGCGTCGTCGGACGGCCGCCCGTCAGGGCGAGGAGTGGGTCGGCTCGGTGCCGGAGGACAGCCCCGGACCGCGGTCCGGCACGGGACCGCTGGGTGTGCCGGAGGACGAGCTGCTCGAGGAGGTGCCGATCGACAGCCCGGGTCCTGAGTCCGGGACGGTCGGCGGCGTACCGGTGCCCGAGGACCGGGTCGACGTGCCGGAGGACAGCCCCGGCCCGCGGTCGGGCACCGGTCCGGACGGCCTGCCGCTGCCGGAGACCGGGTACGACGTGCCGGAGGACAGCCCCGGCAGGGACTCCGGTCGCTGACCGGACCACAGCTCGGGTCTGCTGACCCGACCACGAGCTCGGGTTCTCGGACCCGGACAGACGCGGGTCCCGACCCGTGCACGCGGCTCTCGACCGCCGCAGGACAGCGGAGGCCGCCCGTTCAGCGGGCGGCCTCCGTGGTGTGCGGGTGCTGTCAGCGCGTCAGGAGCGCACCGCCCGCTCGTACTGCACCGGCCAGCCGGTCGGCTGGCCCGGCGCGACGCGGGCGTCGGCACCGACGTGCTCCAGCGTCGGCAGGGCGACGCCCAGCTCGGCGGCCGCGTGCAGCGCCCACGACGGGTCGCGCAGCGCCGCGCGGGCGATCATCACCGCGTCCGCCGAGCCCTCGACCAGCACCTGCTCGGCCTGCACCGCGGCGCTGATCAGCCCGACGGCGGACACCGGAAGGCCGGACACCTCGCGGATGCGGCGGGCGGCCGGCACCTGGTAGCCGGGTCCCACGGGGATCTGCGCCGGGACGTTGCCGCCGGTGGACACGTCGATCAGGTCGACACCGCGGCCCGCGAGCCCGGCGGCCACCTCGGCCACGTCGTCCACCGTCAGGCCGCCGTCGGTCCAGTCGGTCGCGGACAGCCGCACCACCACGGGCTGCTCGTCCGGCCACACCTCGCGGACCGCGTCCACCACCTGGTGCAGCAGGCGGACCCGGTTCTCCAGCGAGCCGCCCCACCGGTCGGTGCGCTGGTTGGACAGCGGCGAGAGGAACTGGTGCAGCAGGTAGCCGTGCGCGGCGTGCACCTCGGCGACGTCGAAGCCGGCATCCAGGGCACGTCGGGCGGCGGCCGCGAACGCCGCGGGGATCGCCGCGACCTCGTCGTCGGACAGCCCGCGCGGCGCCTCGTAGCCGGGGAACTCCACCCCCGACGGGGCGACGGTGCCCCAGCCGCCGTCCGGGACCGGGACGCTGCCGCGGCCCTCGTGGAAGGGCCGGAACGTGGACGCCTTGCGGCCCGCATGGGCCAGCTGCACGCCGGCGACTGCTCCGCGCGCGTGGATCACGTCGGTGATGCGCGCCCAGGCGGTGGTCTGCTGCTCGTTCCACAGGCCCGTGTCCTGGGGGCTGATCCGACCCTCAGGGGTGACGGCCGTCGCCTCGGTCAGCACCAGCCCGAAGCCGCCTGCGGCACGGGCGCCGAGGTGCACCAGGTGCCAGTCGTTGGGCACGCCGTCGACGGCGGAGTACTGGCACATCGGCGACAGCCAGGCGCGGTTGCGGACGGTGGTGCCGCGCAGGGTCAGCGGCTCGAAGAGGAGGCTCACGTGCACAGCGAACCGCATCGGACGTCCCATGATTCCCAGGGTCGGCCGATCCCGCCGCCGGTCGGTCAGGCGGGTGGGAGGGTGCGGACCGCGGCAGCCAGGCGGTGCAGGTCCTGCTCGTCGGTGTAGACGTGCGTCGCCAGACGGGCGGCCGTGCGGCCGTCCGGCACCGTGCCGGTCCACAGCCGCACGCCGGCGGCCGCGAGCGCGTCCCGCAGCACGGGGAGCGGTGCCGGGACGACGAAGCCGCGCAGCCGGGCCGGCCGCATCGAGGGCTCGCCGGTCGGCACCCAGCCGAGGTCGGTGAGCACCTGGTCGGCCCGGTCGGCCAGTGCCGCCGCGGCATCGAGCCGGCCGGTCCGGTCCCACGTCCGCCACTCGTCCAGCGCCCGCTCCAGCCCGCGGACCGGCGCCGGGTCCCACGTCCCGCGCCAGCCGAACCGCTGCAGCAGCGGCTCGTCCAGGTGCAGCGCGACGGCCGCCGGCCGCACCACGTCGACCAGGGCCCGGTCCACCCACAGGAAGCCGAGCGGCCGCGGCACCGGCAGCCACTTGTGCAGCGACCCGTACACGGCGGCGGCTCCGAGCGACCGCACGTCCAGCGGCTCGTGGCCGACCGAGTGCGCGGCGTCGACGACGAGCATCGCGCCGGCCGCCGCCGCCAGGCGGGCCACCGCCGCGACCGGCATCCGCAGGGCGGTGGACGACGTGATCGAGCTCAGCACGACGTACCGGGTCCGCGGCGGCAGGGCTGTGAACAGGTCGGTCACCGCCGCGGAGGCTGCCGGCACCGGCAGGGGGAGCCGCAGCACCGTCGCGCCGACCGCCTCGGCCCGCACCTGCCAGGCACGGATCACCGACTCGTACTCACCGTCGGTCAGCACCACGACGTCGCCGGCGGCGAGGGGCAGCGACGTCGACAGCGCCCCGGACGCCTCTGTCGACCCTGCGACGACGGCCACGTCGGCCGGGTCCGCGCCGATCAGCCCGGCCAGGACGGCGCCGACCCGCCGCAGGTCGTCCTGCAGGCCGGTGCCGAGCGACGTCTGGGTGTCGGCCTCGGCGGCCCGGCGCACCGCGTCGTGCCAGGTCAGGGCTGCACGGGTCGGTGCGCCGAACGACGCGTGGTTCAGCTGGACGACGGCGCGGTCGAAGGCGAAGTCCTCGACGAACGAGCGGATCACGGGCCGACCCTACGCGCGGACGCGGACGACTCCGTCTCACCACAGGAGACGGCGTTCCGAGGGGTGGTCACGGTGTGTTGCCATGGCGGCATGCGCGACGAGCTGACCACCACCACGGCCACGGCCGTGGCGCGTGCGTGTCGTCGCCACTGCTGTCGCCGCTGAGCGACCCCCGCGCCGCCGTCGCGCGACGCCCCGGACGATCTCGTCCCTGAGGTTCCCCGCCTGCAGCATCCGGCTGCCGGCACCACCGCGTGCGGCACCGGGAACCGCCCCGCAGGATCGACTCCCAGGAGTCGGTCCGTCTGTGACACAGCTCCGCAGGGCCACCACGGCCCGCTCCACCGAGAAGAGGCACCATGCACGCCCGTCATCTGCGCACCGCCCTGATCGCCGCCGCCCTCGTGGTGGGCCTGGGCGCCTGCTCGTCCACGGGCGGGTCGGGATCGGCCTCCGCCACCGGCTCCACCGGCTCCGGCGCGGCGGCCGCCGGCGCCGACCAGTCGCTGGCCAAGGTGCAGAAGGCCGGCGTCATCACGTTCGGCACCGAGGGCACCTACAAGCCGTTCAGCTACCACGCCGACGGTGGCGGCGACCTGACCGGGTTCGACGTCGAGGTCGCGCGGGCCATCGCCAGCAAGCTCGGCGTGAAGGCGGCGTTCCAGGAGACCCAGTGGGACGCGATCTTCGCCGGGCTCGACGCCGGACGGTTCGACGCGATCACCAACCAGGTGTCCATCACCCCCGAGCGGCAGGCGAAGTACGAGTTCTCCACGCCGTACACCGTCTCCACCGGCGTCATCGTCGTGAAGCAGGACAACACGTCCATCACCTCGTTCGACTCGCTCAAGGGCAAGACCACCGCCCAGTCGCTGACCAGCAACTGGTACAAGCTCGCGCAGTCCAGCGGCGCCAACGTGCAGTCCGTCGAGGGGTGGGCGCAGTCGGTCGCCCTGGTGCAGCAGGGGCGCGTGGACGCGACGATCAACGACAAGCTCACCTACCTCGACTACGTGAAGACGAACGGCCAGTCCGGCCTGAAGATCGCCGCGGAGACCACGGACAAGAGCCAGAGCGCCGTCGCGCTGAAGAAGGGCGCCACCGCTCTGACCCAGGCGATCGACACGGCCCTGAAGCAGCTGGCCGACGACGGCACGCTGACGTCGATCTCGCAGAAGTACTTCGGCGCCGACGTGACCAAGTAGCCGATGCCCGTGCTGACCAGCGGGGTGCTGCCCACCGTGCTGCCGGGCGGAGCCCTGTCCACGGTCGACTGGGGACTGGTAGTCCGGTCGGCACCGACCATCGCGCTCGGTGCCGTCCGGGGGACCATCCCGTTGGCCCTGCTGTCGTTCGCCGGCGGCATGGTGATCGCCGTCGGCGTCGCGCTGCTGCGGCTGTCCCGCAACGCGGTGGCCCGGGGCGTCGGCCGCGCCTACGTCTCGGTGGTGCGCGGCACCCCGCTGCTGGTGCAGCTGTTCGTCATCTTCTACGGACTGCCGTCGATCGGGCTGGTGATCAACCCGTGGCCCAGCGCGATCCTCGCGTTCTCGCTGAACGTCGGCGGGTACGCGGCCGAGATCGTCCGGGCGGCGATCCTCTCGGTGCCGCAGGGGCAGTGGGAGGCGGCGTACGTGATCGGCATGTCCCACCGACGGGCGCTGGGGCGGATCATCCTGCCGCAGGCGGCGCGGGTGTCCGTGCCGCCGCTGTCGAACACGTTCATCAGCCTGGTGAAGGACACGTCGCTGGCGTCGTTGATCCTGGTCACGGAGCTGTTCCGGGAGGCGCAGAAGATCGCCGCGTTCAGCCAGGAGTTCATGCTGCTGTACCTCGAGGCGGCGGCGATCTACTGGCTGATCTGCCTGGTGCTGTCCGCGGGGCAGGCCCGCCTGGAGACCCGGTTGGAGCGTCATGTCGCCCGTTGATCCCGCGGTCCCGGGCGGTCCGGTCGCTCACGGTCCGATCGCTCACGGTCCGGTGGCTCCGCGCAGCGCCGAGGTGGGCCCGGCACTGGTCACCGTCACCGACCTGCACAAGGCGTTCGGCGCCGTGCGCGTGCTCGATGGCGTCGACCTGACGGTGCACCGCGGCGAGGTGCTCGCCGTCATCGGCTCGTCGGGCTCCGGCAAGACGACGCTGCTGCGCTGCCTCAACGGCCTGGAGACGGCCGACTCCGGGGTGATCGAGATCGCGGGCGGCGCCCGCGTCGACTTCGGCGCCCGTCCCAGCCGCCGGGAGGTGCACGCGCTGCGCGACCGGTCGGCGATGGTGTTCCAGCACCACCACCTGTTCCCGCACAAGACCGTGCTGCAGAACGTGATCGAGGGACCGGTGGTGGTGCAGCGCCGGCCGCGCACGGAGGCCGTGCGGGACGCCGAGGCGCTGCTCGACCGGGTGGGGCTGGCCGACAAGCGGGACGTGTACCCCGTGCAGCTGTCCGGTGGTCAGCAGCAGCGGGTCGGCATCGCCCGCGCGCTGGCGCTGCGGCCGCAGCTGCTGCTGTTCGACGAGCCGACGTCGGCCCTCGACCCCGAGCTGGTCGGTGAGGTGCTGTCCCTGATCCTCGAGCTGGCGCGCGAGGGCTGGACCATGGTGATCGTCACGCACGAGCTGCAGTTCGCCCGCGAGGTGGCGCACCGGGTGGCGTTCGTCGACGCCGGCCGCATCGCGGAGATCGGCCCGCCGGACCAGGTGCTGCGAGACCCGCAGCACGAGCGCACCCGGCAGTTCGTGCACCGCCTGCTGCACCCGTTCTGATCGTGCCTCTGTGACGCTGTGCGTCTGCCGCACCCCGGACGTCAGTGACCGATCAGCACCGCCGAGCTCACGAGCGCGGGCAGCACCCGGATCGCCAGGAACCCGATCACCGCGACCACCGCCAGGCGCAGCAGGAGGGCGCCCGTCGAGGAGCCCCGTGCCCGTGCCGTGCGCCCGCCTCGACCACCCCGGGCCGGCACGCTGCCCCGGTCGCCCGGGCCTGGTCGGACGTCGCGCTGCACCTCCCGCGGTGGCCGCCGCCGGCTCGCCGCACCTCGCGCAGCACGTCGTCCGGTGCGGGCAAGGTCGGCTGTGCTGCTCAGCCTCGGGCTCACCGGTCCGGTGAGGGCCGCGGTCAGCTGGCGCCCGACGTCGGCCACGTCGTACGGGGTCAGTCGTGGCGGCAGGGTGAGCAGCAGCTCGGGGAGCTGCCAGCGGCCGACGACGGCGGCGGAACCGGCCGCCAGCGCGGCCGGCTGGTCCTGGGCGACGAGGCACAGGGCCGCTCGTACGGCCGACCGGTGCTGCGGTGCGAGGAGCGCCGTGACGGCGGCTGCGGCGTCCGCGACGCCTGCCACCTCGCCCGTGCGGGCGTAGCCGTTCTGCCGCAGCACGCCCTCCCGCAGCTCCACCGTGCCGGACCAGTGCTTCGCGTCGATCACCACCACGCCGCCCGGACCGATGGCGATGTGGTCGATGTTGGCGCGCGGTCGGCCCGGCCAGTGCACGTCGTGCAAGGCCGTCCAACCGTGCCTCTCGAGCACCGTCAGCGTCTGGGCGACCAGGCGTTCACCCTCGGCGCCGGCAGCCCAGTTCCGCTGGTCACGCCGCAGCCGCTCGAGCGCCGCCTCGTCCACCGCGGCGCCCCGCGCCGCTTCCTCCCGGTACCGCGCGGCACGCCGCGCCTTCCGGCTCACCTGCTGCTCGGCACCGAAACCTGCGTCGTTCATCGTCTGCCCCCGGGTGCGAGATCGGCGGGCGCGGGGCCAGGCTTGAGGGCGGCGCGCCGGGCTGTGGTCGGGACCACCCGATCGAGTCCTCAATCCGGGGGCGGTGCGCGCCGATAGGTGCACAGGAGGTCGATCCATGCCAGCAGGGCAGTCCGCGGGGGGCCGTGCCCGGCGTCGGGCTGCCCCTGCGCCGACCGACACGGTCGGCCGTGGGCACGTCGAGCAGATGCTCGAGCCGCTGGCGTCCCGCGAGTACCGGCTGCTGACCCGCCGGCAGTGGCCCCGGACGCGGCGCGCGCAGGTCGACGTGGTGGTGATCGGACCGTCCGGCGTGTTCGTCGTCGGCTGGCTCGACGGCACGGACGTGCTGGTCGGTGAGGACGTCATGCTGCGCGGCAGCGAGGACGTCACGGGGGAGGCGCTGGCGCTCGCCGACCTGTCCGACCGCATCGAGGCCGAGCTGGTGGAGACGGGCCTGGCGCCGGCGGAGGTCCGTCCCGTGCTGGCGCTCGGCGGCTGGCAGGGGGTGCAGCGGCAGATCGGCCCGGTGCTGGTGGTCAGCGAGCGGGAGCTGCTGCGGGTGGTCGTCGGGCGTGGGCCGCGGCTGACCCCGGGCGAGGTCGACGCGGTGCTGGCGCGGGCGCTGGCCTCGTTCCCGGCCGAGCCGGAGGACGCGGAGCCGGCGGTGCCGGTCCAGGGCACCGGGCTGACGGACGAGGAGGTGCAGGCGGCGCTGCTCGAGGGGCTGCTGGCGCCGCCGATCGAGCAGTGGATGGCGTTCCTCGAGCCGGTGCAGTCACGCCTGGTGCGGCGGTCTTTCGACGGTCCGGCGCTGGTGCACGGCGCCGTCGGCACCGGCAAGACGACGGTCGGCCTGCACCGCGCCGCATACCTGGCGCGGAACCGGCCGGGGCGGGTGCTGGTGGCGACGTTCACGCGCACCCAGCCGCCGGTGCTGGCGGAGATGCTGGGCCGGCTGGCCCCGGACGTCGTCGACCGGATCGACGTGGTGCACGTCAACGGTGTCGCGCGGCAGGTGCTCGACGAGGCGGCGGTGCCCTTCGCCACCGGCGTCCGGCCCGTCGCCTCAGCCTGGGCGGCGGCGTGGTCCCGTGCCGGTGCCGGCACGGTGCTCGACACGCTGCCCGTGTCCCCGGAGGACCAGGGCTACTGGCACGACGAGGTCACCGCCGTGATCAAGGGCCGTGGGCTCACCCGGTTCGAGCAGTACGCGCTGCTGCCGCGGCTCGGCCGGCTGCGGCCGCTGGGGCCGGACGAGCGGCGGGCCGTGTGGGACGTGTACGTCGCCTACCAGGAGGAGCTCGTCGCGCGGGACGTCGGCGACTGGGCCGACCTGGTGGCGCTCGCCGGCGTGCACGTGCCGCAGACGTCGTACGCGCACCGGTACAGCGGCGTGGTGGTGGACGACGCCCAGCACCTCAGCTGCGCGGCGCTCGACATGCTGCACGCGATGGTGGGCGACCGGCCGGACGGCCTGATGCTGCTCGGCGACGCGCAGCAGGGGCTGTATCCCGGCGGGTTCACCCCGGCAGAGGCGGGGATCGACCTGTCCGGCCGCACGGTGCGGCTGACCACGGCGCACCGCACCACGACGGAGATCCTCACTTTCGCCACCGAGCTGGTGTCCGGCGAGCCCGTGGTCGGTCTCGACGGGTCCGTCGGGCCCGCGGACCGTCCCGCGTCCGTGCCCCGGCACGGTCCGAAGCCGCTCTACGTGCGCTGCGGCAGCGACGACGACCGGGCGCGGCGGCTGGTGGCCCGCGTGAAGGACGTGGTGCAGCAGGTCGGCACCGGGTACGGGGACGTCGGCGTGCTCTGCCTGACGATGAAGGGCATGGACGTCGCCGTCGGGGCGCTCAACGGGGCCGGCATCCCGGTGGTGCTGCTGGACGACGACGACCGTGCGGTGCCCGATGCCGTGCGCGTGGGTACGGTGCGGCGGGCCGCCGGGCTGGAGTTCCGGCAGGTGGCGATGCCGGACGTCGCGACGAGCTGGTTCACCGAGCCGGTCGACGGGAACGGGGCCGAGCAGGAGCACCACCGGCTGCGGATGCGGGAGCTGTACGTGGCGATGACCCGGGCGCGCGACGGGCTGTGGGTGGCCGGCGTCTGACGTCGGCATCCAGCCGGTCGGCTGCATCGCCGGCGCGGCGGGACCGGTACCGGACCGGGGCTCAGTGCGCGAGGAGGTCGGCCTCGTGCCCGCGGTTGCGGGCGCGGCAGACGAGCTGGGCGAGGGTGCGGGCGCCGAGGGCGGTGGCCAGGACGACGGCGGCGAGCAGGGCCGGTGGGTGGGTCAGCTCGATGCCGAACGCGGCGGCGAAGAACGGGGCTCGTTGGGTGACGGCGAGCACGCCGACGGCCATGATCAGCGCGACCTGCGGGACGGGCACCGGGTGGCCGGTGGCCGCGGCGGCCAGCGCGACGGCGGTGCCGAGCGCCCCGCCGGTGGCCAGGGCTGGGGTGAGCAGCCCGCCGGCGGCGCCGGCCCACAGCCACCCGGCGGTGACCGCGGGCTTGACCAGGATCAACGCCGCGGCGGCGGCCAGTCCCAGGGTGGCGGCGAACGCCGTGTCCAGGATCGCCTTGCCGTTGCCGGGTACCTCCGGCAGCCACCAGGACACCAGCCCGGTGACGGCGCCGGCCGCCGCGAGGGTCAGCGGCAGCAGCGCCGAGCGGTGCACGGTCAGGTGCCGGGACACCGACGTGGACCGGGCGAACAGCAGCCCCACGGCGGCAGTCAGCGGGACGGCGACCAACGCGGCGACCCAGGTCGCGGTGGTGACCGCGGTGGTGGGGAACGGGTAGACCGGGTGCCGGCCGACCACGGGCCACGCGGTGACGGTGGCGATCACGCTGGTGGCCGCGGCGATCAGGGCGATGCGCCAGTGCTTGGACAGCAGCAGCACCTCCAGCACGTAGACCGCCCCGGTGACCGGCACGTTGTACACGGCGGCCAGCCCGGCGCCGGCCGCCGCGGCGACCAGCACCCGCCGCTCCCGGTCGTCCAGGGCGAACCAGTCCGACACCTTGGTGGCCACCGCGGCCGCCCCCTGCCGGGGGGCACCCTCCCGGCCGATCGACGCACCCGCACCCACGACGACCGTCTGCAAGATCGCGTCCAGCCAGGTCGGGGCGAACACCAGCCTGCGGTGCGGCTCGTGCAGCACGGTGGTGACCGGTACCACGTGGTCCCGGCGGCGCAGCAACCACCACACAACACCCGTCACCAGCCCCGCGACCAGCGGCGCCAGCAACCGGCGGACCAACGGGACACCGGCCACCGAGTCGGTCAGCCCGTGCGCGGTCGGCCCCAGCGCCACGTGCTGCACCCCGTGCAGCAACGCCCAGAACAACGCCCCCGTCACCCCGGCACCCAGACCCGTCAGCGCCGTCGCCGCCGCCAGCCGCAGCACCCACGGACCAGCCCCCGGCTCACCGGCGAACGGCCCGAACACCCGACCACGGGACCCGTCCCGACCCTCGTCCGAGGTCGCCGCATCGATCTCCGCGCTCATGCCGACCATGCTCGCCCGGCGCGGCCGGACACCCGGGGGACCTGTGTCCGCGGACGTGCCCCTGCGGCACCCACGGTGGGGCGCGGCTCGAGCACGAGAACCGGGCCCGCGTCGCCGCGCTCGGGCACGCGCACGGGCACCAGACGGGGTCCGAGGATGCGGCCGGATGAGCTCACGCAACCGTTGTACTCGACCATCCTGTCCCGATCGCACTCGGCAGCAGGGGCACACGGGACGTGCACCAGAGGAAGGTGCAGGCCCCGGCGCGTGCCTCGGTGCGGGAATGGTTGTCACCGGAGCGCGGTTGTCGAGGGTTGGCCCGAGCTGCGCGCCCCGGGCGGCGGCAGACCTGCGGAACACCTGCGGAGGCGATCCTGACCAGCACCAAGCCCCAGCCCGGCCCGGTGAGCACGCCCGGAGCGGCCGGTGCACCGGGGGGCAGCCCGACCGGCCGTCCCTCAGGCCCGTCGGACGCGACCGTCGCACGCGGCGGCGGTGTCGGCTTCCGTTCGGAACGCGGCCCGATCCTGATCGCGATCATGGTGACCACCGGTCTGGTGGCCATCGACGCGACGATCCTGGCCACGGCCGTGCCGACCATCGTCAAGGACCTCGGCGGCTTCGCCTCGTTCCCCTGGCTGTTCTCGGTGTACCTGCTGACGCAGGCCGTCGCGGTGCCGATCTACTCCAAGCTCGCGGACACGGTGGGCCGCAAGCCGATCGTGCTGATCGGCGTGGGGCTGTTCCTGCTCGGGTCGGTGCTGAGCGGGTTCGCGTGGTCGATGCCGACGCTGATCGCTTTCCGCGCGATCCAGGGGCTCGGTGCCGGTGCGGTGCAGCCGATGGCCATCACCATCGCGGGCGACATCTACACCGTCGAGGAGCGCGCGAAGGCGCAGGGGTACATCGCGTCGGTGTGGGCGTTGTCGTCCGTGGTCGGCCCGACCCTGGGCGGCGTGTTCAGCCAGTACGTGACGTGGCGGTGGATCTTCTTCGTCAACGTGCCGCTGTGCCTGGCGGCCGGCTGGCTGCTGGTCCGGCACCTGCACGAGCGCATCGAGCGGCGCCGGCACACCATCGACTGGACCGGGGGCGCGCTGCTGACCGTCGCCTCGACCCTGCTGATCCTGGGCCTGCTCGAGGGCGGCAACGCCTGGGCGTGGGACGCGCCGCAGAGCATCGCCGCGTTCGGCGTCGGCGTGCTCGCGCTCGTCGGGTTCCTGCTCGTGGAGCGGCGGGCCGCCGAGCCGGTGCTGCCGCTGTGGGTGATGTCCCGACGGCTGCTGGGCACCACGGCGCTGATCGCCGTGGGTGTGGGCGTGGTGCTGATCGGGCTGACGTCGTACATCCCCAGCTACCTCGAGGCGTTGCTGCACGTGTCGCCGCTGACCAGCGGGCTGACGCTGGCGATGCTGACCATCGGCTGGCCGATCTCCGCGTCGCAGGCCGGGCGGCTGTACCTGCGGTTCGGCTTCCGCGCGACCGTTCTGCTCGGGTCCGTGGTGGTGGTCGGTGGCACGGCGGCCCTCGCGCTGACCGCCGGGCGACCGTCGGTGGTGGTGGTGGGGCTGACGTGCTTCGTCGTCGGCCTGGGGCTGGGGCTCGTCGCCGCGCCGAGCCTGATCGCTGCGCAGTCGAGCGTCGGCTGGGGCGAGCGCGCGGTGGTGACGGGCGCCAACATGTTCGCCCGGTCGATGGGCAGCGCGGTGGGTGTGGCGGTGCTGGGCGCCCTGGTCAACGGGCTGATGCACGGTGCGGACGCCGGTGCCGACCCCGTCCGGTTCCGCGGGGCGGTGACGGCCGGGTTCGTCGGCGTCGCGGCGGTGGCCGTGGTGACGACGATCGCCGCGCTGGCGATGCCGCGGAACCGTGCCGACGTGCCGGTGCGCGGCGGCGCGGAGTCGGCGGCGGCTGCCTGACGTACGGCGGCCGCCTGACGTACGGCGGTGGAGACGGCCCGTTCGTCGGACCGTCCCCACCGAGCACCCCTCAGGCAGCGCGCCTCACGCCGCCGGCACCATGCCGTGCGGGTCGATGACGTACTTGCGTGCGGCGCCCTTGTCGAACTCCTCGTACCCCTTCGGGGCGTCGTCCAGGCTGATCGTCGTGGCGTTGACCGCCTTCGCGATGTGCGCCTTGTCCGCCAGGATCAGGTTCATCAGCAGCCGGTTGTAGCGCTTGACCGGGCACTGACCTGTGGTGAAGGACAGGGACTTCGCCCAGCCGGTCCCCAGCTTCACACCGATCTGACCGACCTTGGCGTTCTCGTCGACGGCACCCGGGTCGCCCGTGACGTACAGGCCGGGGATCCCGAGCGCCCCACCGGCACGTGCGACGGTCATGATGTCGTTCAGCACCGTCGCCGGTGCCTCTGCGGCCCCTGCGCCGTGCCCCTTCGCCTCGAAGCCCACCGCGTCGACTGCTGCGTCGACCAGCGGCTCGCCGACGATCTGCTCCAGCATGTCGGGCAGCGAGTCGCCCGAGCTGAGGTCGACCGTCTCGCAGCCGAAGCTGCGGGCCTGCGCCAGGCGCTCGGCGTTCATGTCGCCGACCACCACCACGGACGCGCCGAGCAGCTGCGCCGAGTACGCGGCGGCGAGGCCGACGGGTCCGGCGCCGGCGACGTACACGGTGGAGCCGGTGCGGGTGCCCGCGGTGTAGGCGCCGTGGTACCCGGTGGGGAAGATGTCCGACAGCATCGTCAGGTCGAGGATCTTGGCCAGCGCCTGGTCCCGGTCGGGGAACTTCAGCAGGTTGAAGTCGGCGTACGGCACCATCACGTACTCGGCCTGGCCGCCGAGCCACCCGCCCATGTCCACGTACCCGTAGGCCGCGCCGGGGCGGGCGGGGTTCACGTTGAGGCAGATGCCCGTCTTGCCCTCGTTGCACATGCGGCAGCGGCCGCACGCGATGTTGAACGGGACCGAGCAGATGTCGCCCGGCTTGACGAACAGCACGTCGTCGCCGACCTCCACCACCTCGCCGGTGATCTCGTGGCCCAGGGTCTGCCCGATGGGCGCGGTGGTGCGGCCGCGGACCATGTGCTGGTCGCTGCCGCAGATGTTGGTGGTGACCAGCTTGAGGATCGCGGCGTGCGGAGCCTCCTTCTTCACGCCGAGACCTTTCACGACGTCGTCCGGCAGCTCGAGCCTGGGGTAGTCGATCTGCTCCACGGCGACCTTGCCTGGGCCCTTGTAGACGACGACACGGTTTGTGGTCATGAGGTGCTTCTCTCGTTACGTCCAACCTGAATGCGTGCACGTCGAGGGCACGAGCCTTGCCGACGGCGTTGTGCGACCACCGCGACGGCGTCGCCGGAGGGCGGCCCACAGCCGCTCCCGGCCCGTGACGACGACTTCCCGTCTCGCGTCGCTTCACGTGACCTGTGTCACAACCTTCATCAGCAGGCTAGGCGCCGGACGAGGGACGGCAACCGGGTGCAACGACGTGCACGCAGCGCCGCCAGAGCGGGGGTCGCGCAGGACGCAGGCGCACGGCGTCGCGGACGGGCGAGAACGTGGGCTGGCGAGAACCGAGGCCGGCTAGAACGGGGGCACCGCGGGGTACCCCGACGGGGTCGCCGCACCTGCTGCGCCGCTGGAAGCCCCGCTCGCGCGGCCCGGCCTCCGCCCGTCGCCGTCAGTCCCGGCCGGGGGTGGTGGCCACAGCGCGGTGGCTGGTCGGGTCCGGTAGCGACGGCCGGTCGGGGAGTGCCAGCGCAGCGTCCCACCGCCCTCGTGGACCACCCGCCAGCCGGCCTCGTGCTTGAGGCGGTGGTGCTTGCGGCAGAGGGTGGCCAGGTTGTCGAGGCCCGTGGTGCCGCCGTCGGTCCAGGCGGTGGAGTGGTCCACGTCGCAGCTCGCCGCCCGGCGGCGGCAACCGGGGAACCGGCACGTCCGGTCGCGGATCGCCACGGCGCGGCGCAGGTCGGCAGGGACGGTGTACCGGTCCCGGCCGACGGACAGCACCGTGCCGGTCTCGGGATGGGTCAGCACTCGCGTGAACGTCGGCGCGTTGGCGCACAGCGTCCGGGCGGTCTCGAGGTCGATCGGCCCGAACCCGTCCAGCTCGGCCGGCTCGTCCGAGTGGCCGAGCAGGCTCAGCACGGGCACGGTCAGCACCACCTGCGGTGCGATGGCGTGGACCCACGACGGGATCCCGGCACCGGACTCCTCGGCGTTGCACTCCTCGGCGCTGGCACACGCTGCCCCGTGGGTGGCCGGCGGCTCGTCAGCCTCGGCGGGCCGTGCATCGTCGTCCGCTTCGCTGCGGGCGTCGGTGGTCAGCAGGAGGTCGCACAGCACGTCCGCGCGGAGCTGGGGCCGGGTACGGGGTTCGTCCGGGCCGGTGAGCGTTGCGGCCAGGTCGTCGAGGCGGTTCGCGATGCCCATCGCGGCGGCGGCCGGCAGCAGGGCGGTCAACCAGCAGAGGTCGGCGTCGGCGGGGGTCACGTCGACGAACCGGTCGGCCACGGCCCGGGCGGTCTGCTCGGCGGTGGTCGGCACGTGCCGTGCACGCCACCGACGGGCCGCAGCGCGCAGCTGCGGAGCGGTCAGCCGAGCGGCCCGATCGGCCAGCGCCGCATCCGCGCGGGCCAGCACGTCGGGGTCGGTCACCCCGTGGAACACGTCCAGCACCGCGTCGACGTGCGCGCCCGACACCAGTCCCGCCGTGTGGGCGGCGTGCAGCCGGGGGAGCGCCGCGAGCATGGTGATCCGCGTCAACCGGCGCGCCAAGGTGCCCTCGGCCAGGTGCAACGTCGCGGCGAGCTCCGCGAGCATCCCGCGTGCACCCCACTCCCGACGACGGCGCGCGTCGCGGTCCGCGCACCGCGCCGCGAGCTCGGCCGCCCCCCACAGGTACGCCGCGGGCAGGCGGGTGTCGAAGCGGGCTGCCGCCGCGGTCACCGCCTGCGCCTGCTCCGCCAGTCCCGCGAGCTCCACCGCCACCGGATCGCACGAGTCGTCCGTCAGCAGGTCCCCGGGGAAGTGCGGCACCTGCACCGACATCGGCGCAACCCTCGGCTCCGGTGGCGGCACGGGCCCCGTGGCCGTCGACGGCACCAGCTCGGGCAGCGGCAGCGGGGCGACAAGACGCCCGTCCCTCACCGCTACCAGCTCCATGAGCCCATCACACCACCGACCACTGACACGCACCGCCGTGCAGAAATGGCGGCTGACCTGCACTCATATCCACGGGCGCGCCCCTGTGGACGGCTCACCGACCTACGCGCGAGCCAGCTCGCCGCGGCGCCATCGGCAGACCGGCGCCGGACACGCGAGCGGCGGCGCCTCTGCAGGACGCCGCCGCTCGACCACGTGACGGAGCCGACTACACCACCGCGGGCTCGGGCTCGTCGTCGGGCGCGGCCTCATCGGCCGTCCCCGCCACCACCCCTGGCACCGGCGTCGCGCCCGCCGCCGTCGTCCCGGCCGCCCCCGAGTGCAGCCCACCCGCCAGCGCGTACTCCTCCTCGGGGGACAGCACCAACCGCGTCCGCCCCCACAGCGCGAAGGCGGCCAGCCCGACGACGAACACCACGGCGATCGCCACGATCGCCGACCGGTAGTCCGGGTTGAGCATCACGCCGACGAAGATCGCCGCGCTCATGACCCCCGCCACCACGGCACCGGGGATGCCCACCGGGCTCCGGTACGGCCGCGACGCCCCCGGGAACCGCACCCGCAGCAGCACGTACGACGTCATCTGCAGCAGGTAGCTGATGACCGCGCCCCACACGGCGATGTTCAGCACGATCGGCCCGGCGGCGGAGATGCCGTACTGCACCAGCACCAGCGACACGAACCCGACCACCGCGCCGACCAGCAGCGCCACCCACGGCGTGCGACGTGCCCCGGTCAGGGACAGCACCTTGGGGTAGTAGCCGGCGCGGGACAGCGAGTAGATGTTCCGGCCGTAGGCGAACATGATCCCCTGCGTCGACGCGAGCAGCCCCACCAGGGCGAACGCGGACAGGATCGCGGCCACGTTGCCGGTGGGCAGCATGGCGCGGAACCCGTCGAGCAGCGGCTCGGCCGATGTGCCCAGGGCGTTCGCGCCCGTGACGGCCGGGTTGAGCACGACGACGACGAGCGCGGAGACGATCAGCGTCCCGAGCCCCCACAGCCCCGCCCGCGGGATGTCGCGGCTGGGCATGTGCGACTCCTCGGCGGCCAGCGGCAGCTCCTCGATGCCGAGGAACAGCCACATCGCGAACGGCAGCGCGAAGAAGACCGGCGTCAGGCCGTGCGGCAGGAAGGTCGACCGCCCCGCGTCCGGGGTGATGTCGAGCAGCGAGCCGAGGCTCAGGTGCGACGAGAACGCCGCCATCACGCCGAACACGACCAGCACCGCCAGCGACACGACCGAGACGACGACGGCGAACCGGAAGCTGATCTCCGCACCGGCGGCGTTCAGCGCGAGGAAGGCGCCGTACAGGATCGCCCACCACACCCACACCGGCAGGGACAGGCCGAACAGGTCCTTGGTGATCTGGTCGGCGTACCCGGCGGAGAAGTACACGACCACCGCGGTGGTCATCACGTACTCCACCGTCTCGGCCAGACCGGTGACGAACCCGCCCCACGGACCCATCGCGGCCCGTGCGAACGAGTACGCGCCGCCGGTGTGCGGCATCGCGGCGCTCATCTCACCGATGCTGAACAGCATGGCGCCGTACATGACGGTGACCAGGACGGCGGCGAGCATGAACCCGCCCCAGCCGGCCTGGCCGATGCCGAAGTTCCACCCGGAGAAGTCCCCGGAGATCACCGCCGCGATGGCGATACCCCACAGCCCCCAGAACCCGGCGCTGCGCTGCAGCTGCCGCTTGTCGAAGTACCCGGCGTCCGCTCGGGCGTAGGTCACGCCCGAGACCGTGGTGCCGACCGCGGCGGCGTCCGAGCCGGTGTCGGTGGTGCTGCTGATCGCCATCTGTCCTCCCGTGTCAGTGCCGTGCAGGGATGTGCGTGAGTGCGCTCAGTGCCGAGCGGGCCGGTGCTCCACCTCCGTCAGCACCTCGTCCAGCTCGGTGCACAGCCGGTCGACGTCGTCGTCGTCGAACACCAGCGGCGGGCGCAGCTTCAGCACGTTGCCGGGCCCGCAGACGCTGGTCAGCACGTACCGGTCGCGCAGCCCCTCGACCACGTCGAGCGCCGTGGCGGTGTCCGGCGCCCGCGTCACCGGGTCCTGCACCAGGTCCACGCCGATGTACAGCCCGGCCCCCCGCACGTCGCCCACGCTGGGGTGGCGCGCTGCCAGGTGACGCAGCTCGGTGAGCAGCCGCGCACCGACGGTGGCGGCGTGCCGCTGCAGCCCCTCGTCGTGGATCACGTCGAGCACGGCCTGCGCCGCGGCCATCGCGACGGGGTTGCCGCCGAACGTGTTGAAGTACGGGATCTGCTCGCCGAACGGCGCGAGCACCTCGCTGCGTGCGGCCAGCGCCGACATGGGGATGCCGTTGGCCATCGGCTTGCCCATGGTGACCAGGTCCGGCACCACCCCGTGGCGCGCGAACCCCCAGAACGCCTCCCCGGTGCGGGCGAAGCCGGGCTGCACCTCGTCGGCGATCCACACGCCGCCGGCCTGGTGCACCGCCTCCATCACCGGCTGCAGGTAGCCGACCGGGTCGGGGTGCACGCCGTCGGAGCTGAAGATCGAGTCGGCCAGGAACGCCGCGAACCGGATGCCGTGCCGCTCGAGGTCGGCGATCTGCGCGCGCACCTGGTCGGCCATCCAGCGGCCGAGCGCCGCGGGGTCGGCGGGGTCGCCCGGCCGGGCCGGATCGCCCACCCGCACCCGGTACGCGTCCGGCGCCGGCACCACGCGCACGTCGGTGCCGAGCGGCTGGGCGGTGCCCAGCGCCGGCGACATCCCCGAGGTCAGCGCCGTGTTCCCGTGGTACGCCTCCGCAGTGACGATCACACCCGTCCCGCCGGTGGCGGCCTGCGCCACCCGCACGGCCAGGTCGTTCGCCTCCGAGCCCGTGCAGCAGAACATGACCCGGTCGAGCTGCTCGGGCAGCAGGGCCAGCACCGACTCCCCGTACCCGACGATCCCGTCGTGCAGGTACCGCGTGTGCGTGTTCAGCGTCGCGGCCTGCTCGGCGATCGCCGCCGCCACCCGCGGGTGCGCGTGCCCGACGGACGCCACGTTGTTGTAGACGTCCAGGTAGTCCGCCCCGTCGGCGTCCACCAGGTGCGCGCCGTGCCCGGACACCAGGTGCACCGGCCGCCGGTAGAACAGCCGGTACGACGGCCCCAGCACGTCCTGCCGCCGGGCCACCAGCTGCGCCGTCCGGGGTGACAGCGGCACCCCGGAGTCGGCCCGGTAGGAGTTGGTGTCCATGATCGTCGAGCGCGTGGCCACGGCCGGTGGTCCTCTCGGGCATGCCGACGGGCGCACCGCCGGGGCCGAGCGCGGGCTCGTGCGGTGCGACGGTGCGGCGTTCGTCGGGCAGGGGAGCCGCCCGGCCCGCCTCTGCTGACCTGGTCATCCTCGGCCCGTCGTGCGCACGTCCTGATACCTGCGCGTAAGGAGTGCGTTAACGGACGGGCGCCCCATGTAAATGGCCGGTCAACACCGGGCACCGTCGTTACGTCGTCGTGAACTCTGCCCGCGCACCCTGGCGCCCGCACCCGGCGCGGGCCGAGGATGGCGACGCCGCCCGGCCCGCCTCTCCCGCCCGGCCGCCGCCTCCCGGTGCGCGGTCCCGCCGTTCAGGGGCAGACGATGACCGACCAGATCCTGCGCAGCGCACCGACGCTCGCCGTGTTCGACGAGCTGTCCAAGGGAGCGCCCGCGCCGTCGTGGCTGCGGGACGGCGTGCTCGACGCCTGGGGCTTCGCACCCGACTCGACGGTCACGCTGATCACCGTCTCGGAGAACGCGACGTTCCTGGTGCGGGAGCACGGCGAACCCGTCGCCGTCACGCGGGTGGCCCGGCCGGGGTACATGGGCGACGCCCTCGCGTTCGAGTCCGAGCTCGCCTGGGTGGCCGCGCTCGCGGCCGCCCGCGTTGCGCGGGTGCCCACGGGCCTGACGACGACGGCCGGCACCTACGTCGCGACCGTCCGGGACGACGACGGCACGGCGTGGACCTGCGTGTCCTTCGCGTTCATCGAGGGGGACGTGCTCGAGGACGCCGCCGACCCGGTGCCCTTCTACGCGGAGATCGGTGGCACCACGGCGCTGCTGCACGAGCACGCCTCACGCTGGCGGCCGCCGACGCCGTTCCACCGGCACGCGTGGACGGTGTCGGACATGCTGGGCGACACGGCGCGATGGGGTCGCTGGGAGGACGCACCGCTGACCCCCGGCGAGATGGCCCTGCTCGACCGGGCCCAGGCCGCGGCGCTCGACGCGCTGTCCGACCTCCGCGTCGGCGGCCCCGACTGGGGGCTGATCCACGCCGACCTGCGGCCGTCCAACGTGATGACGGACGGGTACAGCCTCACCGTGATCGACTTCGACGACTGCGGCTACGGCTGGTTCGGGTACGACTTCGCCGCCTCCCTGACCTTCCTCGAGCACGTCCCCTACGCCCGGGCGATGGCCGCCGAGTGGCTCGCCGGCTACCAGCAGGTCCGTCCTCTGACCACGCAGCAGCTGAACCGGGCGTGCGCCTTCTCGATGGTGCGCCGGCTGCAGATGCTGGGGTGGACCACCACCCACCGTGCCGATGCGCTGCCCGCCGACCTGTGGGCGGAGCAGACGTCCGGCACGGTGGAGGTGGCGGCCCGCTACCTGAAGCGCCGGACGTGGCTGATCTCCTGAGCGGGTCGGGGCCGGGACGCGCGCCGGGGTCGCGATGGGGCGCGACGGTCGGTGCCGAGGCAGGACCGACGCTGCCGTGGGACGACGAACGGCCCGCCGCGGTGCTGTTCGACCTGGACGGCACGCTGATCGACTCCGAGCCGATGTGGTCGGCAGCCGTCGGCACGCTGGTGCGCGAGCACGGTCACCCGTGGCACCCGGTGGACGACGCGGCGATCGTCGGCTGGTCCATCCCGGCCCTGGTGGCCGAGGTGCTGCGGCGGGGCGTGCCGCTCACGGAGGCCGAGGTGGTGACGCGGCTGCACCGGGACGTCGGCGCGGTGCTGCGTCGTGGCATGCCCTGGCGGCCGGGCGCCCGGCACCTGCTGGCGGCGCTGCACCACTCCGGCATCCCGTTGGCGCTGGTGTCCGCCACCCACTCGGTGGTGGTGGACGCCGTGGTGGCGTCGGCCCCGGCCGGGGTGTTCGCGGTGGTGGTCGCCGGCGACGGTCCCGGTCGGCCCAAACCCGCGCCGGATCCGTACCTGCACGCTGCCGAGGCCCTGGCGGTCGATCCCCGCCGCTGCGTCGCGGTGGAGGACTCGTCGACCGGCGTCCGGGCCGGGCTCGCGGCGGGGACGTTCACGGTGGCGATGGACCCGACCGTCGCGCTGCCGGCCGACCTGGTGGCCCATCCCCGCCTGCGTCGCGTGGACGGCCTCGATGCGGTGGGCCGCCTGGTGCTGGGCGTGCATGCCTGGTGACAGCCCTGGTGACAGCCCTGGTGACGGCCCTGGTGACGGCCCTGGTGTCGGCTAGAACGCGACCTGCACCACCGACCGCTCGAGGTGCACCACGTGGCTGGTGCTGAGCGCGATGAACGCCCCGAGCTCCGCGAGCTGCGCCGGCCGGCTCGGAAGGTAGTCGGTCAGCGCGGTCGAGCGCACGACGAAGGAGCACCACTGCCCCCGCGACACCGCGACGTTGAGCCGGTTCCGGTTCAGCAGGAACCCCATGCCCCGCCGCACGTCCACCGGTGACGACGCCGCGGTGGTGAGGATCGCGACCGGCGCCTGCCGCCCCTGGAACTTGTCCACGGTGCCGACGGGCACCCCGTGCAGCCCCGCCTCGGCCAGCGCCTGGTTCACCGCCGACACCTGGGCGTTGTACGCGGCGACCACCAGCACGTCCTCCGGCCGGAGCGGCCGGCCGGTCGGTGCGTCGGCGTCGCCCGGGTCGGTCCACCACCGGCCGACCAGGTCGCGCACCAGGTCGGCGACCACCGCCGCTTCCGCCGCCGATCGCACCGCGTTGCCGCCGTGCTCCACCAGCAGCCCGTGCACCCCCGGCTCGACGCCGGACAGCGACCGCCGCGAGGCAGCCGGCGCCGACCGCAGCCGGTCGTCGTAGGACAGCCTCGACACGGCGGCGCAGAGTGCCGGGTGCATCCGCCAGGTGTCGGCGAGGAAGTACCCGTACCGCTCCGGCAGCGTGGCGGCCCCGTCCATCAGCCAGCCGAGCGCCGAGTGGTCCACCGGTTCCGGGTGCGTGCCCTGGCTGACCTGCGGCAGCTGCTGCGGGTCGCCGAGCAGCAGCAGCCGCCGCGCCGCACCGGCGACTGCGAACGTGTTCGCCAGGCTGAACTGGCCCGCCTCGTCCACCACCAGCAGGTCGAGGGGCTCGTCCGGCAGCCGGTTCGGGTTGGTGAACGTCCACGCGGTCCCGCCGAGCACCCACCCGGAACCGCCGTCGCCGTCCTCGAACTCGGCGATCGCCGTGTCGGTGCGCAGCCACGTCCACGGCGCCTGGGGGTCCGGGCCGCCGTGCGCCACCATCTGCTCGGTGGACGGCTGCTTGCCGATCGCCGCCGGGTCCACGCCGGCGGCGGCGACGCACCGCAGCAGGTTCTCCACCACGGCGTGGGACTGCGCCACCACGCCGACCCGCCAACCCTCGGCGACCAGGTCGGCGATCACGCGGGCCCCGGTGTACGTCTTGCCCGTGCCGGGCGGCCCCTGGACCGCCAGGTACGACGCGCCGAGCTGGTGCAACGCCTTGACCAGGGTGTTCGGCAGGTCGTCCGGACCCTCGGCCCGCGGCAGCACCAGGTCGCGCCGACCCTGGTCCTGGGGTGCCCGCCGCCGGGCGAGATCCGTCGCTGCGCCGTCGGGCAGCCCGGGCAGGCCCTCCGCGACGTGCTCGGCCACCTGCTCCGCCAGGGTTCGCACGGCGTCCCGCAGAGGTCCCGTCCCCGGTCCGGGCGCGGGGACCAGGGCCATCGGCAGCTCGTCGAACGGCGCCTCCTGCCTGCCGAGCCGTTCCTCCACCAGCAGCACGTCGTGCCCGTCCTGCGGTGCGACGTCCAGCACCAGCAGCTGCGTGCGCCAGCCGCGCGACCCGTCCACGGACCCGTGCGCGCCCACCGGCACCGGTGGGTCGTACAGCCCGTACACCGCCGACCCCGGCCGCAGCTCGCTGCCGGGCTCCAGCCGCCCGGTCATCGTCAGCCGACGCCGCGGCAGCTGACGCCCCACCGACGACCACCGTTGCTGCACCTCCACGGCCTCGGCCACGAAGGTGTTCCGGCGGTCGGTCCAGTCCGCCGGCTCGCTGCTGAGCCGGTCGAAGTGCGCCCACCAGAACGGCAGCTCCTCGCGGCGGTGGTACCGCAGCGCCGCTGCGACCAGGGCGATCGCCTGCCGGTCGGCGTCCCGCTCGACACCCTCACCAGGCCCGGGCCCGGCGGCGTCCATCAGCAGCTGCTCGAGTGCGGCCAGGTACGCCTCCGCGACGACCCGCTCGTCGTCGGCCGCAGCGCCGACGCCGTCGCCCAGCAGCCCCGCACGGGCCGCCCCTGCGCCCACCGGCCCCGCGCCCACCGGCCCCGCGCCCGCCGGCCCGGTCACCACCGCCCGCGCCGGCCCTCGTCCCGCCGCCGCGAGGTGCGCCAGCAGCCAGTCCCGCAGGCCCAGCGTCGACAAGCAGTCGTACTCGTTGTACCGGCCGATCTCCTCGACCCGCGCCCGCCACTCGTCGAGGCGTCCGGCGTCCCGCGCTGCCACCGCCTCGGCGTACTCGACGATCGACGCCGCCGCGGTGGTCACCTCGCCGGTCCGGTGCTCCGGCATGTAGAGCGGCTCGAGCTGCTTGAGCGAGTACGACGGCTGCCCCGTCCGCACGCCGGCACGCACCGAGGCGTACAGGTCCACGAGGACGCCCTCGCGCAGCAGCGCGTCGACCGCCGCCTCACCGACGCCGTGCCGACCGGCCAGCCGCAGCAGGGCCACCCGCTCGTAGGGCGCGTAGTGGTAGACGTGCATCCCCGGGTGCTCGGCACGCCGCCGGCCCAGGTAGTCCAGGAACGCGACCAGCGCCTCCCGCTCCTCGGCACGGCTGTGCGCCCAGAACGGCCGGAACACCGGCTCGGCCCCGGGCTCGGACGGCAGCTCGACGACGCCGAACAGGTACTCCAGGCCCCAGGCGTCCGAGCCGGCCGCCGCGGGGTCGTACCAGAGCGGGTCCCCCTCGAAGTCGAAGAAGATGTCGCCGGCATCGGGCGGCGGCAGGGTCGCCGCCACCCCGTCCGGGTCGACCAGCGCGACGGCGACGCCACGCTCCACCCCGGCGCCCTCGGGCAGCCCGGCTCCGACCGCCCCGCGCTCCTGCGCCACCTGCAGCCGCGCCTGCAGCCGCAGCCGCCGCACGCCGCCGTCGGACATGCCGGGCACGGGCCCGTCGCCGGCCGCCAGCTCGTCGATGGTCCGGATCCCGGCAGCCCGCAGCTTCTCCCGCTGACCGGCGAACACCCCGGCCACCAGCAGCAGGTCCCGGGCGGCGGCGGCCTCCGGAGCGCACACGTCGCACCGTCCACAGGCGTGGTACCGCTCGTCGCCCCAGGTCACCGGCCCGTCGTCGAGCCGGTGACCGTCGAGCAACGCCTGCAGCCGTGCCCGCCGCTGCCGGTACACCGGCACCACGTCGGCGAGCCGGTGCTCCGTCGACGAGCCGTCCCCGAGCACCAGTCGCACGGTCGGCGCCAGCGGGACGCCGGACCGCTCGAGCTGGTCGGCGTAGGCCGCCAGCTGCAGGACGGCCACCACGGCGGCATTGCGCGCGAGCTTGGCGTCCACCACCTGCCAGCCGTCGGCCGTCCGCACCAGGAAGTCGGCCCAGCCGACGAACCTCCCGTCGAAGAAGCCCGCCTGGTACAGCACGTCCGGACCGTCCCGCAGCAGCTCCACCGTCCGGGCGTGGCCGGCGACGAGCTCGTCGCGCACGTCGTAGTGCTCGGGCCGCACCAGCTGCGCCACCCCGCCTGACGCGCCGGGCGACCACACGCCGTGCTCCCGCACCAGCGAGCGCAGCACCCGCTGCTCGTGCTCGCCGCCCAGCCGGGCCACCCGCTCGAGCATCACATCGGCAGTTGCGCGCACCGGGACGCCGTGGCCCAGCAGCCCGTCGAGGGTGCGCAGCACCGCGAACTCGCACGTCGCCGCGGCCGAGAGGTCGGACGCCGAGAACGCCAGCGTGCCGTCGTCGAGCACCATCACGCCTCGCACGCTATTCCGGACCGCCCACACGCCTCGCGAGCGTTTGGTCCCGGGTTCGACGGCTCCGGCGGGTCGGGTCAGGGGCCCGGCTCAGGGCATGCCGAGCAGCCGCAGCACGGCGGTGGTGCCGGCGGCCGCGACGACGACGAGCACGAACGACGCCCGCCGCCACGCCAGCACGGCGCCGACCGCCACCCCGATCACCCGGGACGGCCCGGCGAAGGCGTGCCCGTCGAAGAAGGTCGCGACGACGACGAGCGCGGTGAGCAGCACCACGGCCGAGTCGGCCATCAGCTGCTCCACCGCCGCCGGGATCCGCAGCCGCTCGCCGAGCCACGGCCCCGCCGCGCGGAACGCGTAGGTGGCAGCGCCGACGGCGACCGCGACGCCGATCAGCGTCCCGTGCGCGATCACGACGAGCCTCCCAGGGCATCGTCGTCGGCCGCGGAACCCGGCGCCGCCGGCGCCGCGGTCGCGGGTCCGTCCGTCGTGGTCTCCGTCGTCGGCCGCCCCGCCGCATCGAGTCCCGCGGTCCTCGCGCGTCCCCGCGCCGCCAGCCCCGCGAGCGCCAGCAGCACCGGCAGCCCGGCCGGCAGCAGCGGCGTGCTGGCCACGGCTACCCCGGCGCCGACCACGGCCGCACGCCGCGTGCGCCGCTGCCGCAGCGACGGCATCACCAGCGCGAGCAGCACCGCGGGGAACGCCGCGTCGAGGCCGAGCGCCGACGTGTCGGTCAGCGCGCTGCCGCCCAGGGCGCCGAGCCCGACGCCGACGTTCCAGAACAGGAACAGCAGCGACCCGCACAGCCAGAACGCCGCCCGCCGCCGGGCTGGGGTCGGCTGGGCGAGGGCCCACGCGACCGACTCGTCGATCATCACGTGCGTGCCGACCAGTCGGCGCAGCCCTGACCCGACGGCGTCGCGCACCGCGAAGCCGAACGGGATGTGCCGCGCGTTGACCAGGATCGCCGCGGCCGCCGCGGCCACCGGGCTGCCGCCCGCAGCCAGCACGCCGACCACCAGGAACTGCCCGGCGCCGGCGAACACCACGACCGACAGCAGCGTCGGGTACCACCACGGCATGCCGGCGGCGACGGTGATCGCGCCGAACGAGGCGCCGACCAGGCCGTCCGCCACGCAGAGCAGCAGGATGTCGCGCACCTGGGCGCGCCCGAGGGTCCGGACGGCGCTGCGCAGCGGGTGGCCTGCGGGCTCGTCGGGCACCTCCGCGGGCGCGTCCTGGGTCATGGCGGTCGAGCATGAGTCCCCGGTACGCTGTTCGTCAAGACGAACGATCCGACCGATGGAGCGAACACGTGCCGGACTCGCCCGAGACCCTCCAGCAGGCCATCGCCCGCTCGCTGCGCCGCGAGCGGACCCGCACGGGCCTCAGTCTCACCGAGCTGGCGCGCCGCGCCGGCGTCGCCAAGTCGACGCTGTCCCAGCTCGAGCAGGGGCAGGGCAACCCGAGCGTCGAGACCCTCTGGGCGCTGGGCGACGCTCTCGGCGTGCCGTTCTCCCGGCTGGTCGACCCGCCCTCAGGCCGGGTGGTGGTGATCCGTGCCGGCGAGGGCCCGGCGGTCCCGGCGACAGGCGCCGACTACATCGCCACCCTGGTCGCCACCTGCCCGCCGGGCGCGCGCCGCGACGTCTACGTGGTGCGCGCCGAGCCGGGGTCCAGCCGCAACTCCCATCCGCACGCCGACGGGATCATCGAGCACGTGGTGCTCGCCGCGGGCCGCGCGCTGGCCGGTCCCGCCGACCACCCCGTCGAGCTGGAGCCCGGCGACTACATCTCCTACCCCGGCGACGAGCCGCACGTCTTCACCGCCCACGTCCCCGGCACGTGGGCGGTGCTGATCAGCGAGCACGTCTGACGATCGCGCGGCGTACTGCTCATGAGTATGCAGAAGTAAGTCGCCACGACTAAAGTTTGCGCGGTGAACCAGGAACGGGAGGTCATGCGCCTGATCGCACGCGCCCCGATGCGAACGGTCCGGGCGAGAGACCTCGACGACGTCTACGCCTATCCCGGACCCCAGCTGGCCATCCTCGAGCGCCGTGGCGTGATCCGCCGGTTGGCGCACGGGTTCTACTGCGCGGTGCCCCCGGAGCACGTCGGCGCGGCGTGGCTCCCGACGATCGAGGCAGCCACCGCCGCGGTGGCGACGGCGATGTACGGCGAGGGCGTCCCGGTGCTGACCGGGTTGACTGCCGCGCGGGTGCACCGCGCACTTCCGCGGGCCATCGGCGTCGGCTACGTGGCCGTGCCCCGCCAGCGTCGACCGTTGCGGTTCGCCGGCCGTGACGGCGAGATCAGGTTCGTCCGGCGCGCCGTGAAGGATCTCGACGCCATCGCGGTGACGACGGAGCTCGGTCGAGCGCTCGCGACGACGCCCGAGCAGACCGTGCTCGACCTCGCCCGTCTGGACCCCCGCGGCGAGGACCCAGACTCGCAGGAGGCGATCGCAGCGTTGTGGCAGCGGTCCGATCCGGCGACGCTCCGGGCGATCGCGGACCGGCAACGGATGAAGGCGACCTACGCCCGCGTGGCGACCGGCCGATGAGCGTCGGCGGGTACGACGAGCTCGAGGCGGTCGCCGAACGGTTCGGCGTCGGTAGCCAGCCTGCGACCATGTCGGTCGACAACGTGGACGGGATCCAGGTCCAGCTGCTTGCCGGTGACGGCTACACCTGGCCGACCGAGGTCCGCGACATCGAGCAGCGTTACAGCGACGCTCCGCCAGCGCGGTTGCGCACGCTGACCAGCGCGGCCTTCGCCGCGGCGAAGCTCGCCGCGTGGATGGATCGGCGCGCGCCTCGCGACCTGTACGACCAGTGGGCCATGCAGCAGCGGAACCTGATCGATGCGACCGCAGTCGACGTCTTCGTCCGGCACGGACCAACAGGCCGGCCTCCGGCGGACTGGGTGTTCACGAGTGGGCCCGACGAGCAGAGGTGGCGCCGCGCGCTCGGCCACCAGACGCGGCTGACGGTGACAGCCTCGGAAGCACTGGCCGTCGTGAGATCGGCGTGGATGTCGGCTTCTCGCTGGTGTGCGTGAGTGATGCCTTGCCCCTGCCCTGCCCGCGAGCCCGGCGGTCAGAAGGTGAGCAGCAGCGTGTCGGACCCGCCCGTGCGCCCGACGCGGACGAACCCCCGCGACTCGTAGAGCCGCCGCGCGACGGTGTTGCCGTCCTCGACGCTCAGGCTGACCGCGTCACGCCCAGCCGCGCGCACCTGCGCCAGCACGGCGTCCAGCAGCAGCCCGCCGGCGCCGCCTCCCCGGTGCGGCGCGAGCACCGCGAGGCCCAGCTCCGGCACGTCGTCGGCCACGAACCCGTACCCGGCCTCCGCAGCCGGCACGACGCGCGCCCACGCGGCGCCGGCGGGCTCACCGGCCTGCGTCTCCGCGACCGTGCCGACGTCGCTCGCACGCTGCCATCCCGCCAGGTGGTGAGCGTGCTCCGGGTCCGACCGCACCTGCTCCAGCGTCACCCGCGTCTCGCCCGTCCAGTTGAACGCCTCGACCAGCAGCTGCTCCAGCAGGGGCAGGTCGGCCGTGGTGGTCGGGCGCAGGTGCATGCGCGGCATGCTCGCGCCGCCTGCTCCCTACCCGCCACAGGATTGAGCGGCTTCGGGGGGCTCGAGCGCCGACGTCAGCTCCTCGCTCATGATCCCGCCAGCTCCTTCGCACGCTCCAGCACCGCGTCGAGCATCGCCGGGGTCAGCCGCCCGGTGAAGGTGTTCTGCTGGCTGACGTGGAAGCAGCCGACAAGCACCACGGACGCATCGTCCCTGGTCAGCGTCAGCTCGGCACCGTGCCCGAACGCCGGCCGGGGCCTCGGGACCGCCCACCCCTGCTCGCTCAGCGTGGTCAGCACCGCCTGCCACCCGAACCCGCCGAGCACCACCAGCACCCGCGGCCGCACCAGCTCCAGCTCGCGGCCCAGCCACGGCGCGCACGTCCGGCGCTCCTCGGGCGTCGGCACGTTGGCCGGTGGCGCGCACCGCACCGGCGCCGTCATGCGGATGCCGGTGAGCACCAGCCCGTCGTCGGCGCTGACGCTGACGGGCTGGTTGGCCAACCCCGCCCGGTGCATGGCCGCCACCAGGAAGTCCCCGGACCGGTCACCGGTGAACATCCGGCCCGTGCGGTTGGCGCCGTGCGCCGCGGGGGCCAGCCCGACCACCATGATCGGCGCGTGCGGGTCCCCGAACCCCGGCACGGGCCGCGCCCAGTACGTCTGCCCCCGGAAGGCTGCCCGCGGCGCTGCCGCCACGGCCTCCCGCCAGGCGACCAGCCGCGGGCACGCGCGGCACTCGACCAGTGCGGCGTCGAGCGCGCTGAGGCTCCCTGCTGCCGCGCTCTCGCCCTGCACGTCGGTCACATGCGCACGCTACGGCGAGGGTCCGACCGCGACCGGCCTAAGACCGGCGCTTCGGGTGCCGCCAGTCCCAGACGATGAGCCCCTCGATCACCAGCACAGCGGCGACGACGGCGACGAACCACCCCGTGCCCCACGTGGCCTGACCGAGCAGCGCGCCACCGGCCAGCGTCCCGACCTGCCGGAACAGCACGCTCGTGATCGGCAGCCGCGCCGGGGTGGGCGAGGAGTCCTCCGCATCGGCCGCGGCCGGGGCCACCTTGCGCTCGCGGCCCGCGGGGGCCAGCTCGTCGTTCACCTTGGTACCTCTTCCAGTCGCGGCACTGCGCCTCGTCGTCCCATCATCCCGTCCTGCGCGACCGTCCCTCCGGGACCACCCGACCGGACGGCCGTCTCGGCGCGGGTGCGACCCTGGGTGCGTGCCGAGCGGCGTGCGGATCATCCGGGCGGATGCCCCCGAACGTGAGCGTCTGGAGCGGGACGGCTGGGTCGTCGTCGCGCACTCGTGGGGCGCGCAGCTCGACGCGCGAGCCTGCGACGTCGACGCGCTCCGACGCCTCGCAATGCATGCCGAGCCGCTGGGCGGCGTCCGTCCCCTGACCGCCGCCGACCTGCCGGGAATCCTCGCGCTCGACGCCGCCACGCTCCACGACTACCCGGGTGCCGAGGCGACGACTCACACGCCACTGAGCGTGGCGAGGGCGACGGTCAGCGCGACGCGAGTGGCGTACGGCGTGGTCGACGCCGGCGGTGCGGTGGTGGCCATGACGCTCCTGGACGTCGATCTTGCGGCGTGCCGCGCGGAGGTGGACTTCACCGTCGTCGCGCGGCCCTTGCGCGGCAGAGGCCTCGGGACGGCGGTCAAGGCGGCGTCGGTCCTGGACCTGCTCGAAAGCGGGGTCACGACGATCCGCACCGGCGGCTCGGCGGACAACCCGGCGATCATCGGCGCGAACCGACTGGTCGGCTTCGTGGTCGACGAGCAGTGGGTGACGCTCAGGTCCGGGGGAGCCGCAGCGTCAGAGCAGACGTGAGTCGGTGGTGCCGGTAGTCGTGGCGGGCGGCGTCGCGGCGAGCCACTTCCGGCGCTGGCGTCGGAGGTCCCACACGGCGAACGCCTCGAACAGCACGAAGCCGACGATCCACGCCGGCAGCCAGGGCGAGTGCCACACGTGGACGAACAGGTTCGCCCACACGAACAGCATGGCGACCTGCCACAGCACGAACCGGCCCGCAGACGGCTCCCGTGGCGCCAGCGGCGCCACGGGCTCCGGCAACGTCGGGATCGGTGGCAGCGGGTCGCTGCCGGAGGGACGGACAGGTCCGTCGTGCATGGTCGTACCCCCTGGTCAGGCCCCTGCCCAGGGCCCGTCTGCACGGTACGCCCGCGTCCCGTCTCGCCGGAGGCATCCGCGGCAGCGGGCCCGCCCGACCCCGTCCGCGGGCGGCGATAGGTGGTCGGCCGCCGAGCGGGGTACCGTCGCCTCGCACACACGGGAGCTCGGGCACGACCGGGCTGAGAGGGCGACATCCAGGCGTCGCCGACCGTACGAACCTGACCGGGTAATGCCGGCGTAGGGAGGCATTCGATGACAGCAGTTCAGGACCGTCCCACCGAGGCGCCGCTGACCCTCGAGGCACCGGCACCGCGGGTGCTCGGGCTGGCCGACCAGCTCGGCCTGTGGGGCAACCTCGGCGTGAGCCTGCTCGGGTTCACCGGCGCGATGTTCGTCCTCGTGCCCGTGACCGACCCCGGCATGTCGCTCGGCGCCGCGCTGGTCGCGGTGGTCGTCGGCACCGTGCTCGGGTCGCTCGGCATCGGCGCGATCGCCATCCCGGGCGCCCGGACCGGGGCGCCGTCGATGGTGCTGCTGCGCGGGCTGTTCGGCACCAGGGCGTCGTACGTGCCGACCGTGCTCAACATCGTCCAGCTGATCGGGTGGACCACGTTCGAGCTGGTCACCATCAGCACGGCGCTGAGCCAGCTGGCGCCGGGCGTGCCGCGCTGGGCCTACGCCGTGGCGGCGGGCGTGCTCAGCACCGCCCTCGCGCTGCGGCCGCTGGCGTGGATCCGCGTGCTGCGCAAGTACGTGACGATCGTCGTGATGGTCGCGCTGGCGTACCTGGCCGTCCAGCTGCTGCGGCACCCGCTGCCGGCGCTGAACGACGGCGGCTGGGACGGCTTCTGGGTGGCGGTGGACACCGTGATCGGCGTGACCGTGTCCTGGGTGCCGCTGGTGGCCGACTACGCCCGGCACTCGCGCACCCCGCGCAAGGCGTTCGTCGGCACCGCGGTCGGCTACGCGGTGACCCAGTTCGCCTGCTACGCGATCGGCCTGCTGGCCCTGGTGACGGTCGCCGGGCGGGACCCGAACAAGATCTTCGGCAGCTTCATCGCCGTGCCGCTCGGCGCGCTGGTGTTCGGCGTGCTGACCATCCGGGAGCTCGACCAGTCGTTCGCGGACACGTACTCCACCGCCGTCTCGGTGCAGAACCTGCGTCCCCGCTGGGACCGCCGCGTGCTGGCCCTGGTGATCGGCGCGGTGTCCACCGTCGCCGCCGTGGCGCTCAACATCGCGGACTACGAGAGCTTCCTGCTGCTGATCGGCTCGGTGTTCGTGCCGCTGCTCGGCGTGCTGCTGGTCGACTGGTTCCTGCTGCGGAGGGGCCGCTGGGACCTGTCCGCCGCCAGCCGCACGCGCTGGGCGACGCTGATCGCGTGGGCCGTCGGCTTCGTCGCGTACCAGCTGGTCAACCCCGGTGCGCTCACGTGGTGGGTGCCCATCTGGTCCGGCCTCGGGTCGGCGTTGCACTTCACCGCGCCGAGCTGGCTGGGCGCGTCGATCTTCTCCTTCGTGGTGGCGGCGGTGGTGGCCGCCCTGCTCACCCCGCTGCTGCGCGGACCGGCCGTGCCCGACGAGCTGACGACGTACGACGAGACGCGTGACGAGGCGCCGGCCGAGGCGGCCCTGGTCGCGCAGGACGAGGAAGGTGCCCGATGACCCGTCAACCCGTGACCGCCGCCGCGGTGGGGGAGGCGCTCGAGGCGTTCCGCGAGACGACGCCGCTGGTGCAGTGCCTGACCAACATCGTCGTCGCGCAGTGGACCGCCAACCTGCTGCTCGCAGCCGGCGCGGCACCGGCGATGGTGGACAACCCGCACGAGGCCGGTGAGTTCGCCCGGATCGCCGGTGGCGTGCTGGTGAACCTGGGCACCCCGTACGACGACACCACCGACGGCATGCGCCTCGCCGCGTCGGCGGCGGCCGACGCCGGCACCCCGTGGGTGCTCGACCCGGTGGCAGCGGGCGGCCTGCGCTGGCGCACCGACGTGGCGATCGAGCTGCTGGGCGCGTCGTCGCCGACCATCGTGCGCGGCAACGCCTCCGAGATCCTGGCGCTCGCCGGCGGGGCCGGCGGCAAGGGCGTCGACGCGACCGACTCGCCGGAGGCGGCGGCGGAGGTGGCGCGGTCTGTGGCGCGGGAGCGCGGGACCGTCGTGGCGGTCAGCGGGCCGACGGACCACATCACCGACGGCGACCGCATGGTGCTCGTCAGCAACGGGCACGAGTGGCTGACCCGGGTCACCGGCGTCGGCTGCTCGCTCGGCGCGCTGATGGCCGGCTTCGCCGCCGCGGTCGACGACCCGCTGCTCGCGGCCGTCGCCGCGACCGGGATGCTGACCGTCAGCGCCGACCACGCCGTGCTCGCCACGCGTGGGCCCGGCGGGTTCGCCTCGGCGCTGCTGGACGAGCTCAGCCTGCTCACGCCGGACACCCTGGCGGCCGAGGTGAAGCTGGGCTGATGGACGGCACCGGACCCCGGACCACCGGCGGCGGCCGCGCGCCGCTCGACCTGTCGGTCTACCTGATCACCGACACCGGCCAGTGCGGCGCGTTCGGCGTGCCGGCCACGGTCGCCGCCGCCGTCGCCGCGGGCGTCACGGTGGTGCAGCTGCGCGACCCGGACGCCGACGACGCCGACCTCGTCGTGCTCGGCCGTGCCCTGGTCGCCGAGCTGGCCGGCACCGGGGTCCCGCTCCTGGTCAACGACCGGGTGCACCTGGTCGAGGCGATCGGCGCCGACGGCGCGCACGTCGGCCAGGGTGACGCCGACGTGCTCGAGGCCCGCGATCTGCTGGGTCCGCACGCCTACCTGGGTCTGTCCGTGCAGACCGCATCGCACGTCCAGGCCGCCACCACCCTGCCGGCGGACGCCCTCGACTACCTCGGCGTCGGACCGGTGTGGCCCACCGGCTCGAAGCCGGACGCGGCACCGGCCAGCGGCCTGGAGCGACTGCGCGAGCTGTCCGCGGCGAGCCCGTGGCCGTGCGTCGCGATCGGCGGGATCACGGTGGACCGGGTCGCGGCGGTGGCGGCGACGGGTGCCGCAGGGGTCGCGGTGATCAGCGCGATCTGCGGGCAGCCGGACGTGGGTGCCGCAGCGCGGGCGCTGCGCGAGGCGTGGGACGGTGCCGTCGGCGAACGGACGGCCGGCGGGGGTGCAGCCGGCGGAGGCGTAGCCGGCTCCGTCCCGGACGACGCGGCAGCCGGCCTCCACGCCTGGGCCGGGGTCCCCACCCAGAGGTTCGTGCTGTGAGCCGCCCACCGGTCGCGCTGACCATCGCCGGCAGCGACCCGTCCGGCGGTGCCGGCATCCAGGCCGACCTGAAGACGTTCAGCGCCCTCGGCGCGTTCGGCACCAGCGTGATCACGGCGCTGACGGCGCAGAGCACCGTCGGCGTCACGGGCGTGCACGTGGTGCCGCCCGAGTTCGTCGCGCAGCAGCTGGACACCCTGGTGGCGGACGTGCGGATCGACGCCGTCAAGATCGGCATGCTCGCCGACGCGGCCGTCGCGACCATCGTCGCGCGCTTCCTCGAGGCGTACCGGCCACCGATCGTCGTCCTCGACCCCGTCATGGTGGCCACCAGCGGCGACCGGCTGCTGGCCGACGACGCCGTCGAGGCCGTCCGCGCCCTGCTGCCGCTCGCGTCCGTGATCACCCCAAACCTGGGCGAGGCCGCCGTGCTGCTCGACGGCTCGGTGGCCCGTGGTGTCGACGAGATGCTCGAGCAGGCCGCCGCACTCCGCGGGCTCGGTGCCGACCGGGTGCTGCTCAAGGGCGGCCACCTGGACGACGAGACCTCGGTCGACGTCCTCGCCGAGCCCACCGGCTCGACCCTCCTCGAGGCGCCGCGCATCCCGACCCGGAACACGCACGGCACGGGCTGCACGCTCTCGTCGGCGCTCGCCGCCCTGCGACCGCAGCGGGACACGTGGCTCGACACCGCCAGGGACGCCAAGGCCTGGCTGACCGAGGCGCTGCGCCGCGCCGACGAGCTGGAGATCGGCCACGGCCACGGCCCGGTGCACCACTTCCACGCCATCTGGCCGCGCTGAGCCGCACCGGCGTCGCCTGCCCGTTCGACCGGCGTTCGTCTGCGTCCGTCGCCGATCGCCGGCGCCGGACGACGCGTCAGCGGCGGTCGGGCTCGTGTCCGTGCTGCGGCACCACCGTCGGCAGCAACCGGTCGAGCAGGTCCATCGTCTCGTCGACCGTGCCGGCCTCGACCGGTCCCGGCACCCCCTCCTGCGCGGCGGCACGGCCGGCCACGGCCGGCGTCCACCCGTCCAGCGACACCACCGGCACGCCGGTCCGCGTCGCCATCGCCACCTCGCTCAGCGTCCCCCAGCTCCCGCCGACGGCCACCACGGCATCTGCCGCCCGCACGATCAGCCCGTTGCGCAGCTCGCCCAAACCCGTGGCCAGGGCGATCGTGACCCACGGGTTGGCCGCGCGCCGGTCGTCGCCCGGCAGGATGCCGACGACCACCCCGCCGGCCTCCGTCGCCCCGCGGGCGACTGCCGCCATCACCCCGTCGCCACCGCCGCAGAGCACCACGTCACCACGCTCCGCCAGGGCCCGGCCCAGCCGCTCGGCGACGTCCTGCTGCACGCGCGTGCACACCGACGGACCGACCACGGCGACGTAGCGGGCGGTACGGGGCTCGTCGTCGGCCGGCGCGCGGGCGCCACGCGCTCGCCGGCGCGCCGGACGCTCGGGCGCGTCCTCCACCGACAGCCCCGGGCGGTGACCGTTGGCGCTGGGTACCCCGTCGGCGATGGACGCTCCCTCTGTGCCCGGCGGGACGGAGCCGCGCGCGTCGTCGTCGTCCATCGCTCAGAACCGGTCGGGGTCGCCTGCGCCGACGCGGACGATCTCGGGCTCGCCGGACGTCCAGTCGACCACCGTGGTCGGCGTCGTCCCGCAGTCCCCGCCGTCCACCACGGCGTCGACCAGGTCGTCCAGCTCCTCCTTCACCTGCCACCCCTCGGTCAGCGGCCACTCCGCGCCGGGCATCAGCAACGACGACGACAGCAGCGGCTCGCCGAGCTCGCGCAGGATCGCCTGCGCCACCGGGTGCTGCGGGATCCGCACACCGACCGACCGCTTCTTGGCGTGCGCCAGCCGCCGCGGCACCTCGGGCGTCGCCGGGAGGATGAACGTGTACGGGCCCGGCGTGGCGGCCTTGATCGCCCGGAACTCGTTGTTGTCCAGGTGCACCAGCTGCCCCAGCTGGGAGAAGTCGGCGCACATCAACGTGAAGTGGTGGTGGTCGTCGAGGTGCCGGATGTGCTGGATCCGGTCGAGGCCGTCGTGGTTGTCCATCCGGGTGCCCAGCGCGTACATCGAGTCGGTCGGGTAGGCGATCAGCGCGTCGTCGCGGAGCATCGCCACCACCTGCGCGATCAGCCGCGGCTGCGGGGTGGTGGGGTGGACGTCCAGGTAGCGGGCCACGGCGTCAGGCTAGGCCGCGCCCGGGCGGGTGGCCACGGGGCCTGACGCCCGGCGGTACCGCTCGTGGACCACCCGGTTGGCGAAGGTGCGCGTCTCGACGAGGTCCAGCTCTATCGGCTCGGTGACGGCCGGGAGGTACGGGTTGCCGCCGCCGACCACCACCGGGTTGCGGAACATCCAGAACTCGTCGACCAGCCCCAGCTCGACGGCCTGCCGGGCCAGACCGGGGCCGCCGATCGCGACGTGCTTGTCCGTGGCGGCGTGCGCCGCCGCGATCTCCTCGGCCAGCGACCCGGTGGCGAGGCGGGCGTTGCCCTGGACGCTGGTGAGGGTGCGGCTGAAGACGACCTTCGGCAGGGCCGTCCACGCGTCGGCGAAGGCGCTCTGCAGCTCGTCGTCCCGCATCGACGGGTCCGTCTCCCAGACCAGCATCGTCTCGTAGAGCTTGCGGCCGCACAGGTGCACGCCGAGGCTGCGCACCTCCTCGAGGTGCACCGTGAACTGCTCGTCGGTCGGCACGGACCAGCTGAAGTCGCCGTTCCGGTCCGCCGTGAACCCGTCGACCGAGACGCTCATCGAGTAGATCAGCATGGGTCACGCTAGGCAGGCTGCGCGCCCGCTGTCACGGGCCTCAGCGCTTGTCGGGGGCGACGCCCCGCACCTGGTCGGCGACGAACCGGCGGTGGTTCAGCGCCAGCTTGGCGCGTGTCGTCTCGCCGAGGTCGACGCCCAGCACGTCCGCCAGCCGCAGCAGGTAGATCAGCACGTCGGCCATCTCCTCGCCGGCGCGGGCCTGTCGCTGCGGGTCCGCGGTGAACCGCTGCGCGGCGGCGTCGGCCGGCACCCACTGGAACAGCTCGGCGAGCTCACCGACCTCGCCCATGACGGCCAGCACCAGCGACTTCGGGTCGTGGAACTGCTCCCAGTCCCGCTCGGTGCTGAACTCCCGCACCAGCCGGGTCAGCTCGGCGATCTCCCGTTCCTCGTCCACGGCCTCATCCTGCCCGCCGCCGCCGGGAACCGAACCCCGGGCCCGGACGCACCGACGTCGGTGCGTCCGGGTCAGGGGCGGCGCCGAGGCAGCAGACGGTCGAGCACGAGACCGAGCACCACGGCGCCGATCACCATCCACGGCCACGGCCGCAGCGAGAGCGCCGACGCGGCCGCCCATGCGATCACGCAAGCAACGAGCATGACCACGACGTCCCGCCAGAACCATGACCGGGCCGGTGCTGACGGGTACGCGCGCCCCTCGACCGGCTTCGCCTGCGGCACCACCGGGATCCCCCGCTCGTCGTCCACCCGCCCATCGTCGTGCCTACCTGTAACCCCGCGCGGGACTTTGCGTCCCCGGTCCGTCCGCCCCCCGCGGCTTGGACGACCGGCCCGGTGCTGCCCGCCAAACGAGCACTTCGCACCGAGACGAGCACATCAAAGTGCTCACCTCGGTGCGGAAGTGCTCATCTCGGCGCGTACCCGGTGGGGCCGCCTCGTCCAGCGGGAGGATCCGCCGCACCCGCTCGCGGCTCTAGGGTTCGGGCGTGAGCACGGGGGTGTCGTCGGGCAGCCGGTTGTACCGGTGGCTGCGCGTGCACGTGCTGCCCGTCGACGCGCTCATCGCGGCGGTGATCAGCCTGTTCGCCGTGCTGCCCTTCGTCGCGGTCGCCCTCAGGCAGCCGTCCGTCGACCGCGTTGCCACGGCCGCCGTCTCGGTGGGACTGGTGCTGCCGCTGGTGTGGCGGCGCACCCGTCCCGTGCCGGCGGCCGCCGCGATGGTGGTCGTCTGCCTGGTGCAGCTGTTCTCCGGCATGGGCGTGGTGGTGGGGCAGGTCGCGGTGCTGCTGATGGTGGCGGCGCTGGCGGCGCACGCCCCGCGCTGGGCGTCGCGCGCGGGGCTGACCATCGCGATCCTCGGCATGGCCGGGCTGGCCGTGCGTGGCCACCTGGTGGCCACCTCCTCCGAGACCCCGCTGGCGCGGTTGACGATCGCCCTGCTCGGGTGGTCGATGGTGGTCGCCGCATGGCTGTTCGGCGACCTGACCCGCAGCCGCCTCGCCGAGCGGCAGGCGCTCGCGGACCGCGCCGAGCGGCTCGAGCACGAGCAGGCGCAGGCGCGGGAGCTCGCAGCGGCGGAGGAGCGGGCCCGCATCGTGCGGGAGCTGCACGACGTGATCGCCCACTCGCTGTCCATCGTGGTGCGCCAGGCCGACGGCGCCCGCTACGCCGCCGGTTCCCCGCCCGGGCCGACCACCGACGCCCTCGAGGCGATCGCCTCCACCGCGCGCGGCTCGCTGGCCGAGCTGCGGCGGCTGTTCGGCGTGCTCAGCTCCGAGGCGCCGGACCAGCCGCCCACAGCCCCGACGCCGGGGGTCGCGGACCTGGACACCCTGGTCGCCCAGGTGCGCGGCGCCGGCGTGGAGGTGGTGCTGCACCGCGACGGTGAGCCGCCCACCGACCTGCCGGCCGGCGCGCAGCTGGTGCTCTACCGGGTGGTGCAGGAGAGTCTGACCAACGTGCTGAAGCACGCCGGTCCCGGGACGCGGGCGGACGTGCAGGTGCGCTGGACCGAGGTGGCCGCCGACGTGACGGTGCACGACACGGGTCCGGGGCTGCGGCACGACGGTGACGGCATCGGCCGCGGTCTGCGGGGCATGCGCGAGCGGCTCGCGATGTACGACGGTGAGGTCAGCGTCGGGGACGCCCCGAGCGGCGGGGTGGTGGTGCACGCCCGGCTACCGCTGGCCGGGGTGCGGGGGGAGCACGAGTGAGCGAGGCAGGTGCGGTGGGGGGCTCGGGAGTGGCAGGGGGTGGACCGGGGGGATCGGCCGGCGGGACGACGAGCGGTGGACCGGGGGTCACCACGCCCCCGATCCGCGTCGCGGTGGTGGACGACCAGTCGTTGATCCGCAGCGGCCTGACGATGCTGATCGGCTCCCAGCCGGACCTGCGCGTGGTGGCCGAGGCGGGCGACGGCGTTCAGGCGCTCAGCCTGCTGGCGCGCACCCCCGCCGACGTGGTGCTGATGGACGTGCGGATGCCCCGGCTGGACGGCCTCGAGGCCACCCGGCGGCTGCTCGCCGCACCGCCGCCGGTGCCGCGCGTCGTCATGCTCACGACGTTCGACCTGGACGAGTACGTGCTCGCGGCCATCCGGGTCGGCGCCAGCGGGTTCCTGCTCAAGGACGCCGACCCCGAGCAGCTGCTCGACGCGATCCGCGTGGTGCACCGCGGCGACGCCGTCATCGCCCCGGGCATGACCCGGCGGCTGCTGGACCACGTCGCGCCCCTGCTCGGCGCCCCGCCGGCCGCCCCGGACAGCGACCTCTCCCGGCGCATCGCCGCCCTCTCGGCACGCGAGCACGAGGTGTTCCTGCTGATGGCCGCCGCGCGCTCCAACTCGGAGATCGCCACCGAGCTGTTCCTCTCCGAGACCACGGTGAAGACCCACGTCGCGCACGTGCTCGACAAGCTCGGTGCGCGCGATCGGGTGCAGGCCGCCGTCCTGGCCTACGAGGCCGGCGTGGTCACGCCGGGCGACCGGACCACCGTCATCGACCCACCCCCGGCTCGTCCGGGGGGATGATCCCCGAGGTCCCGAAACCCCACCGGGCCTCAGGGAGAACCCGGACCGCTCACGCCGGGCTCACCCCGAGGAGACCTGCTAGGCCGGGCTGACCCGGATGGAGTGGATCGGTGAGCCCGGCAGCTCGCTGTCGTGGCCGGCGACGAAGCCCACGTCGATGCGGTACCCGTCCGTGGTCAGGTAGCTGTACGTGATCTCCGTGCCCCAGCCGCCGGTCCGGTTGTCCGCGCCGAGCTGCTGTTCCACGTCCGTCGCCGTCTGGTCCCACGTCAGCCCCAGCGGGAGCATGCCGGGATAGGCACGGAAGTTCGTCTCCGCGCCCGGGTAGCCCAGGGCGTTCTCGTCGTTGAAGAGGGTCACGGCCACCACCGCCCCGGCGGCGTCCGGTGTCAGCTGGAACCCCTGCGACTGCACGTTCACGTCGGTGTCCCAGGTGCGGCCGAGCTGCTGCGTGTACGCCTGCAGGTCGGGATCGCTCCACACGTTGCGGCCCAGCGCCCACTGCCAGATCTCACCGGCGGCGACGGGCGTCTCGGTGGTCGGTTCAGGGGTGGGCTGCGGCGGCTCGGGCGTCGGTTCGGGCGTCGGTTCCGGCGGCAGGGTGGTGCTCTCGTCGGGCGACGGGGTGGGGCTGTGGGTCGGCTCGGCGGTGTGCGTCGAGAACGTCGGTGTCGGTGGTGGGGGCGGCGGTGGTCCGTCGCAGGCGGCGAGCAGACCGACGGTGAGAACGGCTGCGGCGGACGTGCTGATCGCGACGAGCTTCCTCATGAGGCCCCCAGCCCTTCGAGCAAGCGCTGCTCCCAGTCTCCTCCGAGCGGCTCCGGGCGGACCCGTCGGTCCTGGATTCACCCGTCCCCGACCCTGAGCGACCTCCGCGCGGCGGGGCTGGAGCTGCCACCCGACGGGCGGTCGACGGCTCGTCCCGGAGGATGAGCGCCGGCTGTGAGGATCGGCCCGCAGGCCGATCCGCCGGGCCCGGCCCCCTCCCTACGTTCGAGCCCATGACCAGCACCTCTGTCCACACGTTCGCGCCGCCGGCGATCAGCGCTCGCGGGCTGTCCAAGACGTTCGGCTCCGGCGAGACCACCGTGCACGCCCTGCGCAGCCTCGACCTCGACATCGAGCGCGGCCGCATCACGGCGATCATGGGCCGTTCCGGCTCCGGCAAGTCGACCCTGCTGCAGATGCTCGCCGGCCTGGACCGGCCGACGTCCGGCAGCGTCCGCCTCGGCGGGGACGACATCACCGGCCTCGGCGACGACGAGCTGACGCGCCTGCGCCGCACCCGGATGGGCTTCGTGTTCCAGGCGTTCAACCTGCTGCCTGCCCTGGACGCGCGAGAGAACATCGAGCTGCCGTTCCGGCTGGCCGGCCGGCAGATCGACCTGAACACCCGCGGCTGGATCGAGCAGCTGATCGAGCGCCTCGGCCTCGGCCCGCGTCTGACCCACCGGCCCTCCGAGCTGTCCGGCGGTCAGCAGCAGCGCGTCGCGATCGCCCGTGCGCTGGCCACCCACCCGGACGTCGTCTTCGCCGACGAGCCGACCGGGGCGCTGGACTCCGCGACCAGCGCGGACGTGCTCGACCTGCTCGCGGCGCTCGCCCGCGAGGAGGGCCAGACGGTGGTGCTGGTGACGCACGACGACGACGCGGCCCGCCGTGCCGAACGTGTGGTGCGCCTGGAGGACGGCCGGATCGAGGACGACGTGCTCAACCCCGTCGCCGTCGGTGCGCAGGTGCGGCGATGACCGCCTGGGCCCTGCGCGAGCTGCGCAGGTCCGCCGGCCGGTACGCGGCCAGCGTGGCGGTGGTGGCGGTGGTGACGGCGTTCGCCGTGCTGCTGATCACCGCGATCGACGCATTCACCGATGCGGCGCGCGCGCAGGGTGCCGACGTCGGCGCCACCAAGGTGATGCTCGCCGTTGTCGGTGCGGTGTTCCTCGGCATCGCCGTGGTGGTCGCCGTGATCGTCGTCTCCAACACGTTCTCCACCATCGCGGCCGGCCGCATCAAGGACATCGCCGTGCTGCGGCTGATCGGCGCGACCGGCAAGCAGGTGCGCCGCACGGCCCTGGTCGACGGGTCGGCCGTCGGGGCGGTCGGCGCCCTGGTCGGCATCGGGTCCGGTCTGGGGATCGGCGCCATCGGCGTCGAGCTGATGCGCTCCTGGGCGCACCTGACGGTGTCGTTCCCCTGGTCGGTGCAGCTGGTCGTGGTGCCGTTCGCCGGGGCGGTCGTCGCCACCGTGCTGGCCGCGATCGTCGGCGTGCGGGAGGTGTCCGGCGTCTCCCCGTCGGAGGCGGCCCGGTCCCTGCCGGACGGCCGGCGCGTCAGCACCACCGTCCGCCGCCGTCGGATCGCCGCCGGCCTGGTGCTCGGGGGCCTGGGCGTGCTGTTCCTGGTCGGCGGCGTGCTCATCGGCTACGCCACCCCGCTCGGGCTCCTCGTCGCCTTCTTCGGCGGCCTGTTCTCGAGCGTCGGCGTGGTGCTCTCCGCGCCGGTGATCCTGCCGCCGCTGGTGTCCGTGCTCGGCCGGCTGGTGCCGCGCGCCGCCTCGCCGCGACTGGCGGCGGCCAACCTGCGGCACGACTCGATCCGGACGTCCCGGACGGTCCTCGCCGTGATGATCGGCGTCACCGTGCTGACCATGTTCCAGGTGGCCGGGCAGATGGCGGTGACGTCGTTCCGCAACTACGCCGGTCCGGCGCAGAACCTGGCCGAGGTGCAGTCGGCCATCCGCGGCATGCTGATCGCGGTCGACGCCTTGACGTCGTTCTCGGTGGTGGTCGCGGTGATCGGCCTGGCCAGCACGTTGGCGATCTCCGTGCTGCAGCGGCGGCGCGAGCTCGGCACCCTCCGCGCCGTCGGCTTCACCGGCGGTCAGGCACGGTCGATGCTGCTCACCGAGAGCCTGCTGGTGGCGGGCACCGGGGCGGTCGGCGGGCTGGTGCTCGGCAGCGTGTACGGGTGGGTCGGCGCCGTGTCGGTGTACGGCAAGCACGCCTCCCGCACGCTCGAGCTCCCGTGGCTGTTCGTGCTGGCGGTCGCCGCGGGCGCGCTGCTGCTCGGCGTGGTGGCGTCCCTGGCCCCCGGCCGCCGCGCCAGCCGCGTCCCGCCGGCGGTGGCGCTGATGGACATCTGACAGGGCGAGACGAGCACTTCGCACCGAGATGAGCAGTCCGGAGTGCTCGTCTGGATGCGAACTGCTCACCTCGGGGCGGTGCGGGGAGGGTGCGGGGGCGACAGGGGGCGCCGCCCGTGCCCGCCCGTGCCCGCCCCTGCCCGCCATGGGCGCACGTCCGCCCGGGTCGGCTCGTGGAGGGACGGCCGGCCCGGGCGGAGGTGGGTGCGCCCGACGAGGTCCGACGACGCCCGACGACGGGTGTGACCAGGGCGTCCGGCGGCGGTGCGTCGGTGGATCAGCAGGTCAGGCGGGCACCAGGTGGCTCGGCAGCACGTCGAAGTGGTCCGGCTCGATGGTGAGGTCCGCCCGGCCGCCGGTCAGCGACCGCAGGTCCAGCACGTACCGGCTCAGCTCCGACTCGGGCACCAGCGCCTCGATCCGCACGGTCCCGTCGTCCAGCGACACGGTGTCCGCGATCCGCCCGCGCCGCGTGGACAGGTCGCCCATCACGTCGCCCTGGACGGACACCGGCACGGTGACCGCGATCCGGCTGACCGGCTCCAGCACCACCGACCCGGCGGCCAGCAGCGCCTCCTTCACACCGAGCGCCGCAGCCGTCCGGAACGCCATGTCGGAGGAGTCCACCGGGTGCGACTTGCCGTCGAACACCTCGACCCGCAGGTCGACGATCGGGTGCCCGTGCGGGCCGCCCGCCGCCATGCCCTCGGTGACGCCGCGGTGCACGGCCGCCATGAAGTTGCGCGGGATCGCGCCGCCCACCACGGAGTCGACGAACTCGTACCCGGTGCCGCGCGGCAGCGGCGAGACCCGCATGTTGACCACGGCGTACTGACCGTGCCCGCCCGACTGCTTCTTGACCTTGCCCTCCACCTCGACGGTGCCGGCGATGGTCTCCTGGTAGCCCACCGGCACGGGCGACGTGGTGACGTTGACGTTGAACACCCGGGAGAGCCGCTCCAGCGCGACCGTCAGGTGCGTGTCGCCGAGGCCGCGCAGCACCGTGCGGTCACCCGTGCGGTCGATCGTCAGCGTCGGGTCCTCGGCCACCAGCCGGGACAGCGCGGCCGAGAGCCGGTCGTCGTCGGACTGCGTCACCGGCTCGAGGGCCAGGCCGTAGACGGCCTGCCGCGACCTCGTCGGACGTGCCCGCAGCGCCGTCCCACCAGGGGCTCCACGTCCGGCGAGCAGCGAGCCCGACGGCGTGCCCGTCAGCTTCGCCACCGCCGCCACCTCACCGGCACGCACCGCGTCCACCGGCAGGTGCTCCTTGCCGCGCAGCCGGAACAGGCCGGGCAGCCGCTCCTCGGCACCGGTGGTGGTGTTGGTCAGCTTGTCGCCGGCATGCACCGTCCCGGACAGGACGCGGAACAGGGTCACCTGCCCGACGAACGGGTCGGCCATGGTCCGGAAGGCGTGCACCAGCACCGGACCCGCGGGGTCGGGGGCGACCTCCACCTCGGTCTCGCCGGCCAGCACCGTCGCCACCGACTCGGTGGGCACCGGGCTGAGCTCGCACACCAGGTCGGCCAGGCGGTCGATGCCCACCTCGGTGATGCCGGAGGCGACCAGCACGGGGAACGCCTCGCACTCGCGCACCTCGTGCGCCAGGGTCTTCTCCAGCTCGGCGACGGACGGCACCTCGCCGCCCAGGTACGCCTCGAGCTGCTCGTCGTCGTGGGAGACGATCTCCTCGGTGACCTCCTCGTGCAGGCGGTGCTCCTCGTCGGCCACCTGCTGCGGGATCGCCTGGTTGTGGTGCCGGCCGTCCGGGTCGTACGCGTAGCCCTCCTCGGCCAGCACGTCGGCGACGCCGGCGAAGCCCGACTCCTCGCCGAGCGGCAGCTCCAGCGGTACCAGCCCGTCGCCGAACGACGCCCGCAGCTCGTCGAGCACGTGGTGGAAGTCGGCGCGGGTCTTGTCCTCCTTGGTGACGACGAACATGCGCGGCACCCCGGCCGCGGCGGCGGCCTGCCACGCGAGGTGGGTGCCGGCCTGCACGCCGTCCACGGCGCTGACCACGATCAGCGCCATGTCGGCGGCCGTCAGCGCGGCGTCCACAGCCCCCGCGAAGTCGAGGTAGCCCGGGGTGTCCAGCAGGGTGAGGTCGTAGGTGTGCCCGTCGTCGGCGGCCCACGTCAGGGGCACGGCCGAGAGGGTCAGGGAGATGCCCCGGGCGATCTCCTCGGGCTCGTGGTCGGAGACGGTCGACCCGTCCTCCACCTTCCCGGGCCTGGTCAGCACGCCGCCGCGGTGCAGCAGCGCTTCGACGAGGGTGGTCTTGCCGGCACCACTGGCGCCGAGCAGCGCCACGGTGCGGACTCTGGGCGACGTTGCCTGGTCCATGTCGTCTCCAACGGTGGAGCGGTTCGTCCGGCCAGGCTAATGAACGAACGCCCCCGGCGACAGGACCGGGGTCCCTGGCGCCGGGGGCGTACGAACGATTGAGCTGTGGGCCGCGGATCAGCCGGCCGCGAGGATGTCGACGACGAAGACGAGCGTCGAGTTGGCGGGGATGCTGCCCTGCGCCTTGTCCCCGTAGCCGAGGTCCGGCGGGATGATCAGCAGCACCTGGCTGCCGACCTTCTGGCCGACCAGGCCCTGGTCCCAGCCCTTGATGACCTGGTTCTGACCGATGGTCAGGCCGGACAGCGGGGTGCCCTTGGTCCAGGAGGAGTCGAACGGCGTGCCGTCCCACAGCCAGCCGGAGTACTGCACCGTGATCGACTGGCCGGAGGCCACCGTCGCGCCGCTGCCCTGGATCAGGGGCTGCACGACGAGGGAGGTCGGGGCGGCCGTCTTGACGGGGGTGAGCGTCGGGGCGCCCTTGTCGTCGAGCTTGACGGTCGGCAGCCCGGCCGGCGGGGTCACCGCGGTGCCCGCGGCGCGCGACGGGACCGTGCCGATGACGTCGATGACACCGACGATCGTCGAGCCGGAGCTGGTCGAGGGCACGGCCATCAGCACGCGGGCACCGACCTTCGAGGTGCTCAGGGCCTTGTAGAGGTCGGCGTTGAGGCCGGTGCTGCTGATCGCGACCGTCTCCGGCGCCGCGCCGTAGCTGCTCTGGCCCTCGGTGCCGTCCGACCCCTGCACCGCCACGCTGTGGAACTGGATGATCATGCCGTCGGCCAGGGCCGCGCCCGTGCCGGCCGAGAGCACCTTGACCACCGGGCCGCTCACGCTGAACGGCTTGGACGGCAGCGTGATGGTGGGCTTGCTGCTGGCGTCGCCGGTGACGGTGATCTTGTCGACGGCGGCGAAGTCGGCGGGGCTGGCCGTGGCGGCACCCGTCGCGGCCGCGCTGGGCGCGGAGGTGGCCGACGGGCTCGCGGTGGACTTCGCCGAGCTGTTGCCGCTGCACGCAGCCAGGCCACCGAGGCCGATGGTGAGGACGAGCGCGGCGGCGACGGCGCTCCGGACGGCTGTGGTGCGACGCACAGAAGGCTCCGGTGGGGGTTGGGTTGGCGCGCCCGGGTCGGGAGCGACCCGTGCACGGTACGCGACCAGCCTGGGAGTCGCCCGGGCCGACCGTCCCTCGGGCCGAGGGCGGGCGGTCTACAGCGGCAGCGCCTGCTCGCGCAGCAGCGCCTCCTCCGAGACGGCCTCGAGCACCTCGTCGGACGGAACGGGCGCCTCGAGGACGGCAGGCGCTGTGCGGGGCGTCGGGACGGCCTGGTCGACCGCCTGCTCGAGCAGTGCGTCGTCCCGCGGCGGTGTGCGCGGGTCCACCAGCCGGCGGCGCTCGTGCTGGTAGGCCCACGTCAGCGGGATCAGCGCGGCTACCCAGGCGAGCGGTGCCGCGAGGCACGCGCCGAGGAAGCCGAGCGGCCCGGTCAGCAGCAGCGCCGCCAGCACGCGGGTGATCAGCTCCATCACGCCCGCCGTCGTCGGGATCACGGTGCGACCCAGCCCCTGCAGGGTGCCGCGCTGCACGAACAGCATGCCGAGCAGCGCGTACGGGATGCCGTTGGACACCAGGTACACCTGCGCCAGCTGCACCACGTGCTCCTGGCCCTGCCCGACGAACAGCCGCACCAGCCACGGCCCGGCCAGGATGTTCACGGCTCCGACGGCGACGGCGAACCCCGCCGACATCAGGCACGTCTGCGCGACGCCCACCCGGATGCGGCTGTACAGCCGGGCGCCGTGGTTCTGCGCGGCGAACGTGGCCATGGCGAGCCCGAACGACTGCAGCGGCGCGATGGCCAGGGCGTCCACCCGGCCGGCGGCGGTGAACGCGGCGACCGCCTGGGCGCCCAGCCGGTTCAGCGCGTACTGCAGCACCAGCGTGCCGAGCGCGATGATCGACATCTGGAAGCCCATCGGCAGGCCGAGCCGCAGCGGCTCGAGCAGCTCGGCGCGGGTCAGCCGGAAGTCCTCACGGTGCAGGTGCAGGATCGGCATCCGCGCGCGGATCAGCCACAGGCACGCCATCACGGACGTCAGCTGGGCGGTGATGGTGGCGAGCGCGGCACCGGCGACGCCCATCCGCAGACCGCTGACGAACGCCCACACCAGCAGCACGTTGAGCACGCAGGACAGCACCAGGAAGACGAGCGGCGTCCGGCTGTCGCCCAGCGCCCGGATGGTGTTCGACAGGAAGTTGAACGCCACCATCGCCGTGCAGCCCCAGAACGTCACCACGATGAAGGTGGTCGCGTCGTGCCGGATCTCCGGCGGCGTCCGCATCACCACCAGCAGCCACGGCGTGATGGTGGTGGCCACGGCGGTCAGCAGCACGGCGGCGGCCGCCGTCAGGATGGCGCCGGCGGCGACCGAGCGGCGCACCCGGCGCTCGTCGCGCGCCCCGAAGGCGTGCGCGGTGGGGACGGCGAAGCCCGACGACATGCCCCACGTGAAGCCCAGCAGCAGGAACTGCAGACCGCCGGTGGAGCCGACGGCCGCGAGCGCGTCGACACCGATGGTGCGGCCGACGACGAAGGCGTCGGCGAAGCCGTAGAGCTGCTGGAACACGTTGCCGATGAGCAGCGGGACGGTGAAGGCGATGATCAGGCGGGCCGGGCGACCGGAGGTCAGGGCAGTGGGCACAGGGGTGCGGCGTTCTACGAGCAGCGGGAAGGGAGGTCGGGGTGGAGACGAGGGACACCCGAATCGATTCGAGCGGAACCGATGTTAACGCTGCCGTGCGCGGCCGGTCACGCCCATTTCCGCATCTGGGACGAGACCTCACCCGCCCCGCGAACCGCTCACAGTCCGGCTCGGTCCGCCTCGGCCTTCGCCGCTGCAGGCGCTACAGCAGCCGCCGCGAGCCCGGCTCCTCGATCCGCAGCCACCGGTACCCGTAGCCGGACAGGGGTAGCTCGACGCGGCCCTTCTCGTCGACCTCCGTCGTCCCCTCGCACAGCAGGTCCACCAGGCACGTGCCCTCCGGCAGGTCGGGGAGCTCGAGGGGCACCACCACGGCCTCCTTGCTGAGGTTGTGCAGGCTGACCATCGACGCGTCGCCCCAGATGGAACGCATCGCCAGCACCGAGTCGTGCGGCTGGTCCAGCATCTCGGCCCGTTGCGTCCAGCCCAGCTCCGGCGCCTCCCGGTACCGGCGGATCAGCGTCTGGATGAACGAGAGCAGCGACTCCGGGTCGCGCCGCTGGTCGGCGACGTTCACGTGCTCCGGTCCGAACGGCCCGTCGGTCACCGGCCGCACCAGCCGCGACGGCGCCACCCGGCTGAAACCGCCGTTCTTCCCGGACGTCCACTGCATGGGGGTGCGGACGGCCCGGCGGTCCTCGGCGGCGAGGTTCTCGCCCATGCCGATCTCCTCGCCGTAGAACAGCACGGGCGTGCCGGGCAGGGCGAAGAGCAGGGAGTACACCATCCGCACGCGGCGGGGGTCGCCGTCGAGCATCGGGGGCAGCCGGCGGCGCAGACCGCGGTCGTACAGCTGCATGTCCTCCTCGGGGCCGAAGGCGTCGAACACCTCCTGGCGCTCCTCGTCGGTCAGCTTGTCGAGCGTGAGCTCGTCGTGGTTGCGCACGAAGGTCGCCCACTGCGAGTCCTTCGGGATCTCCGGCCGGGACTCGAGCGCGGTGCGCAGCGGCCGGGCGTCCTGCCGGGCGAGGGACAGGTACAGGTTCTGCATCACGATGAAGTCGAACTGCAGGTCCAGCTCGCGGCCCTCGACCACGCCCTGGTCGTCGTGGTCGCCGAAGAACAGGCTCTGCTGGTCGTACGGCAGGTTGACCTCGCCCATGAGGATCGAGTCGCCCACCCGGCGGGACAGGAACGCCCGCAGCGCGGTGAGGAACTGGTGCGGGCGGTCGACGTCGTCGTCGGGACGCGACGCGACGTCGGCCAGGAAGAACGGCACCGCGTCGACGCGGAAGCCCGACAGCCCCAGCTGCGCCCAGTACCCCATCACTTTCGCGATCGCGTCCCTGACCTGCGGGTTCGCGGTGTTGAGGTCCGGCTGCTGGTGGTAGAAGTGGTGCCGGTACCACTCGCCGGCCACCTCGTCGTACGTCCAGATCCCCTTCTCCTTGTCGGGGAAGACGACCTCCTTGTGCGTGTCCGGCGGCTCGTCGGACCGCCACACGTAGAAGTCCCGGTACCTGCTGTCCTTGCTGCGGCGGGCCGCCTGGAACCAGGGGTGCTTGTCGGAGGTGTGGTTGACCACCAGGTCGGCGATCACGCGGATGCCGCGGTCCTTGGCGGTGCGCACCAGCTCGACGAAGTCGCCGGCGTCGCCCAGGCGGGGGTCGACGCCGTAGTAGTCGGTGATGTCGTACCCGTCGTCGTAGTCGGTGGTCGGGTAGAAGGGCATCAGCCACAGGCAGGTGACGCCCAGGTCCGCCAGGTGGTCGATGCGCTGCACGGCGCCGGGCAGGTCGCCGTAGCCGTCGTCGTTCCAGTCCATGAACGTCTTGACGTCCAGGCAGTAGATGACGGCGTTCTTCCACCACAGGTCGCCGGTGTCGCGGATCCGCATGAAGTGGTTCATACCGGGTGAAGCGCCGGTGCGCGCGGCGAGCGGGCGGACCTGCAGGTGGCGGGGCGCAGGGCGGAGTCACCCACACCGGCCGGTTCCTCCCGCGTAGCGTCGGGACCGTGGCGTGGCAGCGCCGCAGGTGGGACGACGACGAGGACGCACCATGACTGCACCCCTGGCCTACGCGGTGGTCGGCTCCGGCTGGCGGGGCGAGTTCTTCGTCCGGATGGCGCGGCTGATGCCGGACCGGTTCCGCTGCACGGGCGTGGTGACCCGGTCCGACGAGCGTGCCGAGTGGGTGCGGCGGACGTGGGGCGTGCCGGCGCTGCGCTCGCTCGACGAGATCGACGGGGTCGACGTGGTGGTGGTCGCCACCCCGTGGCCGGTGACGCCGGTGACCATCCGCGCGCTGGTCGACCGTGAGATCCCGGTGCTGGCCGAGACGCCGCCGGCGCCCGACGCCGCCGGGCTGGTGGAGCTGTGGCACCACGTCGGCTCCACCGAGCTGGTGCAGGTGGCCGAGCACAGCGTGTTCATGCCGGCGCACGCCGCCCGGGAGGCCGTGGTCGACTCCGGGTTGATCGGCGAGCCGACCAGCGTCCAGGTGTCCTCGACGCACCTGTACCACGCGATGGGCCTGGTCAGGCGGCTGCTCGGGGTGGCGCCCGGCCCCGCCGTGGTCCGCGCGTCGGCGTTCACCGCGCCGCTGCTGGACCCGGTGAACCGCGACGGCTGGACCGGCGCCGAGTGGCCCGTCGGGGCGCGCACCGTGCTGGCCACCGTCGACCTGGGCGAGAACCGCAGCGCCCTCTACGACTTCACGGACAACCAGTGGCACAACCCGCTGCGCGCCAACCGGATCGTGGTGCGCGGCTCGCTCGGCGAGATCGTGGACGACTCCGTGACCCGCTGGGCGGGGGAGCGGACCGTGGTCACGTCGCCGATCGTCCGTCGGCAGTCCGGCATCGAGCAGAACCTGGACGGGTGGGACACCGAGCACCTGAGCCTGGACGGGCAGGTGCTGTGGCGGAACCCGTTCGAGGGCGCGCGGCTCGCGGACGACGACCTGGCGGTGGCGGGCCTGCTCGCGGCGACCGCCCAGTGGGTGCACGGCACCGGGCCGGCGCCGTACCCGCTGGCCGAGGGCTGCCAGGACCACCTGCTGGGGCTGGCGATCGAGGAGTCCGCGCGGACCGGTGAGGCGGTGCAGGTGCCGGCGGCGCCGTGGGCGGTCGCCTGAGGGGTTGGGCCCCCCGGATCGGCCCGGCCGCTACTTCCCGACGCCGACCGCGATCCCCGCGACCACGTACCGCTGCAGCGACAGGAACACCGCGAACAGCGGCAGCACGCCCAGCACCAGGGTCGGCAGCAGCTGCTCGGGGCTGAGCGTGTGCGTGCCGATGGTGGCGTACACCGCCAGGGTCACCGTCTGCTTCGAGTCGGACGACAGCAGCACCAGCGGCAGGATCAGGTCGTTCCACACCTGCATCACCACGAAGATCGCGAGCGTCGCGGTGGCCGGCTTGAGCAGGGGGAAGACGATGCGGGCGAACGTCCGCAGCAGCCCGGCGCCGTCGACGGCGGCCGCCTCCTCGAGCTCGGCCGGCACGGTGCGCAGGAAGCCCGCGAAGAAGAACACCGCGAACGGCATCGTCGTCGCCGCGTAGGCCAGCACGATGCCGCCGTAGCTGTCGAGCAGGTGCAGCTTCTGCATCACCTCGTACAGCGGGGTGAGCACCACGAAGATCGGGATCGTCAGCCCGGAGACGAACACCTGGTACACCGTCCGGGTCCACCGGCGGGTGTGCCGCACGATCGCCCACGCCGCCAGCGAGGCGGTCAGCACCGTCAGCGCCGCGGTGGCCAGCGTGATCAGCAGCGTGTTCCCGACGCTGCGCAGGTAGTGCATGTTGACGAACGCGGTGCGGTAGTTCTGCCAGTCGGGGGCCGTCGGGAAGGCGAACGGGTTGTCCGGGGCGCTCTGCCCGTGGTGCAGCGAGACGACGACGAGCACGTAGATCGGCGTCAGCACCAGGGCGGCGAACAGCACCAGGACCACCGAGGCGACGCCGTTGCTCAACCGGCGGCGCGTGCGGCGGACCGTCCGGCGGGACGCGGTCGGAGCCTGCTGCTCCGTGGCGGGTGCGGTGAGGGTCGTCATGCGAGGTCGGCCTCCCGCCGGCGCAGCAGGGTCGCCTGGATCACGCCGACCACGACGGTCAGCACGAGCAGCCCGACGGCCAGCGTCGTGCCGTAGGCGAACTGGTAGTTGGCGAAGCTGTTGTTGTAGATGGCCAGGCTCAACGTCTGCGTCGAGTCCTCCGGTGCGCCCTGCGTCATGATGAACGGCAGGTCGAACACCCGCAGCGAGCCGATCACGCTCAGCGTGATGTTGATGGTGAACGAGGGCGCCAGCAGGTGCCAGTCGATGTGCCGGAACCGGCGCCAGCCGCTCGCACCGTCGAGGTTGGCCGCCTCGAGCAGGCTCGGCGAGATCGCCATGTAGTTGGCCAGGTAGATGGTCGCGGTGTACCCGAGGAACATCCAGACGTAGATGGCGGCGATCGCCCAGAGGGCGGTGTGCGGGTCACCGAGCCACACCGGCTCGAACCGATGCAGACCCAGGGCGTCCATCACCACGTTCAGCGGACCGCCGAGCGGCGAGTAGACGTACGACCACAGGTACCCGACGGCGACGAACGCCATCATCGCCGGCAGCAGCAGGCCGGCCCGCACCACGTCGCGCACGCGCTCCTGCCGGAACAGCCAGAACGCGACCAGCAGGGCCAGCGCGTTCTGCACCACGACCACCACGACGGTGTAGGCGAGCGTGTTGGTCAGCGCGCGGCGCACCGTCGGGTCGTGGAGGGCGTGCACGTAGTTGGTCAGACCGACGAAGGCGCCGCCGTTGGGGCCGATCGCGTCGGTGAAGCTCAGCTGGATGCCCCGGACCAGCGGGTACAGCACGAATGCCGTGAAGAGAAGGGCTGCGGGGGCGATGAGCGCCAACGCGGATCGGCCACGGATCTGCATGGGGACCTCCGGGGGTCCGGGGCAGCGCGGCGTACGGCTGCCCCGGACCCGGGTGCTGGTTGCTAGGCGGCGGTCTTCGGGATGGTCTGGTCGAGCTTGGCCAGCAGCGACGAGCTCGACTGGGTCGGGTCGTTGAACAGCGACGTGCCGACCTTCCAGAACTCCTGCTCGTACGTCGGGTAGTGCAGGTACTCGATCGGCGAGACCTGCGAGTGACCGGCGTTGAAGGCGTCGACGTAGGCGGCCGCCTTCGGCATCTGCGGGCTCGGCACGTCCTTGAGCGTGGTGAACGAGTTCTCCGCCGCCAGGTAGCGGCTGTCGTTGGCCGGGTCGGCCATGAACGCGACGTACTTCTCCGCGGCGTCCTTGTGCTTGCTCGCGGCGTTCACGCCCCAGCCCGAGCCGACGAAGGTCACGCCGTTGGGCTTGCTGCCGGCGTCACCGCCGGGGAACGGGTTGAACGAGAAGTCGAACTTGGCGTTCTGCTGGAAGTTCTGCAGCTCCCAGGCGCCCATCACGGTGAACGCCCACTTGCCGGCGGCGAAGTCGGCGTTGCCGGTGTTGAACGGCTCGATGCCGTTCTGCAGCTTGCCGTCCACGGTGCCGTTGGTCAGCAGCTGCTTGATGTGGTCGAACACCGGCGTGAACGTCGGGTTCCACGACGAGCTGCCGGTGTCGTAGCCGGCGCCCCACGTGTCGGGCAGCAGGTTGGCCGCGAGCGCCAGCGTCAGCTGCTCGGAGGTCCAGCCGCCCTGGTTGGCCAGCAGCAGCCCGGGCTGCCCGGCGTCCTTCAGCTTCTGCAGCGCGGCCAGGAAGTCCGGCCACGTCTGCGGGACGTCGGTGATCCCCGCCTTCTTGAGGATGTCGAGGTTCGCGTACAGCCCGATCGGGATGTTCTGCTGCGTGAACGCGTAGGTCTTGCCGTTCACCTGGCCGAACGGTGCGACGTTCGGCAGCAGCTGCGAGACCCACGCCTGCGAGGAGAGGTCCTCGAGGTAGCCCTGCTTCTGCCACTGCTGCACGCGCGTGGGGTTGGTCATCAGCACGTCGGCGTCCGTCTTGGCGGCCAGCCGGGTGTTGTTGTACTGGTCGTACTCGCCGTTGGCGACGTACTTGTAGTCGATCGTGATGTCCGGGTACTTCTTCTGGAAGTCGGCGTTGATCTCGGGGATGCTCGCCAGCTCGGTGCCGCCGCCCTCGAAGCCGACGACCGTCAGGGTCACCTTCCCGGAGCCGGCGGTGGAGCCGGAGCCCGAGCCGCCGCTCGAGCATCCGGCCATGGCCAGTGCGGCGGCCGCAGCCCCGGCCACCAGCAACGACTTGCGCATGTGTCCACTCCTTCGTGTGTGCAACATGGTGGGGGTGATGCCTAGGCGGGGCGCGCTGCGCCCGCCGGGTGTGGGGCCGGTGCGGTCCGCGCCGTGAGCGGGCCGTCCGGCCGGTCCTCGCCGCGCTCGATCGCCGCGGGTCGCGTCTGGATCGTGCGCAGCAGCTCCAGGTCGAACTTCGGCACCCGGTCGAACCGCGCGATGCCGTTCTTCTCCTGGAAGACGTCGGTGAGCTGCGTGAAGCAGTAACCGAACATGTCGGGGTCGTCGAGCAGCCGGTCGACCAGCGCCCGGAAGCGGTCCACCCACTCCTCGACGCTGCGCGGCGCCTCGCCGTAGCCCCACGAGTCGTCGCCGTGCCCGTCGACCTCGGACCACCAGATGCCGCCGAACTCGCTGCAGAAGTACGGCTGCCCGGCGTAGGGCACCGACCACGGGGAGCCGTCGGGCGCGCGGTTGGTGTACGGCCGGCCGATGGCCAGCCCGTCCATCTGGCGGGCGAACGCCGCCGGGTCCTGCTCGTACAGGTGCGAGTCGTAGACGTCGGCACCGGCGACCCGGTGCGCGTAGCCGGAGGTGTCCAGCACGGGGCGGGTCGGGTCGACCGCCTTGGTCAGCAGGTACAGGGCCCGGGTCGCGTCGTCGAGCACGGACAGCCGGGGGCCGATCGTCTCGAACGTCTCGTTCAGCGGGCACCAGCCGACGATCGACGGGTGCGACAGGTCGCGGGTCAGCGCCTCGACCCACTCGGTGACGAACGAGACGGTGGGCACCTGCCGGCCGTCGTCGTCCAGCGCACCCCAGTCCGCGAACTCGCCCCACACCAGGTAGCCGAGCCGGTCGGCGTGGTACAGGTACCGCTCCTCGAACACCTTCTGGTGCAGCCGGGCGCCGTTGAACCCGGCGGCCTGGGCCAGCTCGATGTCGCGCACCAGGTCGGCGTCCGACGGGGCGGTCAGCAGGCCGTCGGGCCAGTAGCCCTGGTCCAGCACCAGCCGCTGGAACACCGGCCGGCCGTTCAGCAGCATCCGGCGGCCGTCGATCGCGACGGACCGCATCCCCGCGTAGCTGTCCAGGGTGTCGACGGGCACGCCGTCGTCGAGCAGCGTGAACCGGACCCGGTACAGGTGCGGGTCCTCCGGCGACCACAGGCGCAGACGGTCGGCCGGCACGTCGAGGGTCAGGCCGGGGGTGATGCGCGACGTGACCTCGACGGCACCGGCCGCGACCAGGCCCTCGTCGTCGTGCAGCTCGACGCGGGCCATCAGCCCGGCGTGCGGGCGCGCGACGGGTAGCTGGAACGTGAAGCTGGACGACGCGAGGTCCGGCACCGTCACCGGCCGCAGCAGGTGGCTGGTCGGGACGGGCTCGAGCCACACCGTCTGCCAGATGCCGGTGGTGCGCGTGTAGAAGGCCTCGTAGTTCTCCGCCCGACGGGACTGCTTGCCCCGTGCCTGGACGGCGTGCCGGTCGTCCTCGACCAGCAGCGAGAGCGTGAACGTCGGGCCGGTCAGGGCGTCCGTCAGGTCGAACGAGAAGGACGTGAAGCCGCCGCGGTGCCGGCCCACCTCGACGTCGTCCACCCAGACGGTCGTGTGGTGGTCCGCCGCGCCGACGTGCAGCAGGACCCGCTGGCCCTGCCACTCCTCGGGGAGGGTCACCTCGCGCTGGTACCGCACGGCGTCGACGAAGTCGGTCCGGCCGATGCCGGACAGCTCCGACTCCCGGGCGAACGGGACGACGATCGTGCCGGCCGGCGACCAGGACGACGGCAGCTGCCCCGAGCCGCCCTCGTCGAACCGCCAGGGGCCGTTGAGGTTGAGCCACTCCTGCCGCACCAGCTGCGGGCGCGGGTACTCGGCCCGGGGCAGCTCGCCCTGGTCGCCGATGCGGCGGCTCGTCGTTTCCCTCGATGCAAACGGCACGTCGAGGAGAGTAGCCAGGGCTTTGCCTCGATGCAAGGACCGTGATGCAACCGCAACCCCACGGCCGCGGGGGCGGGCTCAGGCGGTAGGGGAGCTCTCCCGCACGATCAGTCGGTGCGGGCCCACGAGCACCTCGCCCGGCAGCTCCTCGCCGGACAGCCGGCGCACGATCCGGTCGAGCGCGGTGCGGGCCAGCCACTTCTTGTCGGGGCTGACCGTGGTCAGCGACGGGGTCGCGAACCGGCCGTCCTCGATGTCGTCCCAGCCCACGACGGCGACGTCGTCCGGCACCGAGACATGGGCCTCGTAGAGCGTCCGCAGCGCACCGAGCGCCAACGGGTCCGAGAAGCAGAAGACGGCGTCCGGACGGTCGGGACCGTCCAGCAGCCGGCGCATCGCGGCTGCTCCCTCGGGGCGCCGGAAGCCGCTGACGTACTCGACGATCTCCGGCAGGTCCCGGCCGCCGGCGCGCAGCGCCGCCCGGTACCCCTCGAGGCGCAGGGCGCTCGACCCGTGGGCGGCGCGCTCGGCGCCGATCGCCGCGATGCGCCGTCGTCCCTGCTGGACCAGGTGGTCCACCGCCTCGTACGCGGCCCGGAAGTTGTCGATCATCACCTTGTCGAAACCGGGGAACTCGTCCTCGCCCAGGAACACCAGCGGACCGGCGGAGAAGCCCGCGACGTCGTCGGCGCGCAGCGCGAGGGGGCTGAGCACCAGCGCGTCGAACAGGGAGCCCGTCGACGTGCGGTGCAGCAGGGCGAGCTCCCGCTCGTGGTCCCCGTCCGTCTGGTCCACCACCACCGTGAGGCCGCGCTCGGCGCCGCCCTCGACGAACGCCCTGGTCAGCTCGGCGAAGTACGCGGTGTCGAGCTCCGGCAGCATCAGCCCCACCAGGCCGGAGCGACCCACCTTCAGGCTGCGCGCGAGCTCGCTCGGGCGGTACTCCAGCTCCTCGATGGCGCGGAGCACGCGCTCGCGGGTGTCGGGGGCGACGTGGTCGAACCCGTTCACGACGTTGGACACCGTCCGCACGGACACGTTGGCCGCGCGTGCGACCTCACGGCGCGTCGCCATGACGCCGCCCTCCCCCCGGTCGTCGCCGTGATTGCCTCGAGGCAACCGCTCGCTCGGGATCCTAGCCGCAGGTCCGCGGCCGCGGCCGGTGACCAACGTCCGGACCTCCTCAGGCGGCGTCTCCCTGTGGCAGAGCGCCCGCGGCGGGGTGAGGCTGGTTCATCGACGACCCTCGACGGGAGGAGACGACCATGGCGGTGACCAGCTTCCAGGACCTGCCCCTGGCGGACCGCGACCGCGACTGGGACGGCGACGCCGCCGATCGCCGGGTGCGGAAGTGGGCCGGTGCGGACGACGAGCCCAACGAGAGGTACCGCGACGCGCACGTCTGGTACGACGCCGACGCGAAGGACAACTTCACCGGCTACAAGCTGCTGATCGCGGACGTGGTGGGCGGAAAGCTGCAGGCCGTGCCGCGTGCGGTGTTCGCCGCCGCGGCCGTGATGCAGGGGTCGCGTGGCGGGATCGACGTGCCGGACAAGGACCGCGACCGCATCCGCAGCCACCTGGCCAAGTACTACGCCAAGCTCGACGAGACACCGCCCTGGGACGACTGAGCGGGGGCCCTCACGGCAGTTTCCGTACCGTCGAACTCCCATTGTCGGAATTCCGAGAACGGTCCGGGAATTGCTGCCGCGGCGGTGGTCCGCAGCATTTCTCCGTAGGCTTGACGGTCGAGCGCCCGCCGGGCACGCCGTCGCCCTCGTCGTCGTGCGCACCGCGGGCCACCACCGCCCCGATCGTCTGGAGCCCGTTGTGCCTGCCGCCGTGCCCCCTGCCGACCCGCAGCCGACGGCTGCCGACCGCCGCCGCTGGCGCCGCAACCTCGCCGACGAGCGGGCGGAGGCCGCCGCCTACCGCGACCTCGCGTCGCGCCGCACGGGAGAGGAGCGCGACATCCTGCTCGCCCTCGCGGAGGCCGAGCGGCGTCACGAGGCCCACTGGCTGACGCTGCTCGGCGACGACGTCGGCCGGCCGCAGCGCGGTGACTGGCGCACCCGCACGCTTGGGCTGCTGGCCCGGCGGTTCGGCTCGGTGTTCACCCTCGCCCTCGCGCAGCGCGCCGAGATGCGCTGGGCCGCGGACGCGGACGCCGACGCGACCCCGACGATGGCCGCCGACGAGCGCATCCACGTCGAGGTGATCCGCGGCCTGGCCACGCGTGGTCGCAACGCGATCTCCGGCCGGTTCCGGGCGGCCGTGTTCGGCGCCAACGACGGGCTGGTCAGCAACCTCGCGCTGGTGCTCGGCATCGGCGCCAGCGGGGTGCCGGCCGGCACCGTGCTGCTCGGCGGCCTCACCGGGCTGCTGGCCGGCGCCCTGTCGATGGGCGCGGGGGAGTACGTCTCCGTCCGGTCCCAGCGCGAGCTGCTCGAGGCGTCCCGGCCGGCGGCCGCCGCCGGTGAGGCGCTCCCGATGCTGGACGTGGACGCCAACGAGCTGGCGCTGGTGTACCGGGCGCGCGGCCTGGACGCGGCGGCGGCCGCCGACCGGGCGGCTGTGGTGCTCGGCTCGCTGGACCGCTACCGCGAGCAGCAGGCGCTCGACGCGTCCCTGCTCCGCTCGTCCACGGCCCTGCCCGGCGACGAGGACCACGTGCCGGCCGTCTCCGGCCAGACCCCCGCGCCGCCGACGGACGAGCACGAGACGATCGGCACCGCCTGGGGTGCCGCGGGTGCGAGCTTCTGCTTCTTCTCCGTCGGCGCCGCGATCCCCGTCCTGCCCTACCTGTTGGGGGCCACGGGCCTGCAGGCGGTGCTGTGGTCGGCCGGCCTGGTCGGCATCGCGCTGATCGGCACGGGCTCGGTGGTCGGCGTGCTGTCCGGCGCCTCACCCGTGAAGCGCGCGCTGCGGCAGCTGGCGATCGGCTACGGCGCGGCTGCGGTCACCTACCTGCTCGGCTCGGTGTTCGGCACCTCGACCAGCTGACCCGGGACGGACCGGGTCCGTCCCAGAGCGGCATCTGGCGGCCGGGCCCTCGGGACCTCGCGACGGCGACGCGGCCGCTCGCGCTGGGGGCGAGCCGACGTCCTGGTCAGCCGAGGGGTTGCCTACCATCTGCGGGTGCCCCGCCTGCTGCTCGACGCCACACCTCTGCGCGTCAGCCCGGCGTTCCGGCGGTTGTGGCTCGGGCTGTCGGTGTCCAACCTCGGCGGTCAGCTGACCGTGGTGGCCGTCGGCCTGCAGGTGTACCACCTGACCCGGTCGACCTTCGCCGTCGGCGTGCTGGGGCTGTTCGCGCTGGTGCCGCTCGTGGTGTTCGGGCTGTACGGCGGGGCGATCGCCGACCACGCCGACCGCCGCACGGTCGCCCTCGTCGCCTCGGCCGTCGCGTGGGTGGCGGTGCTCGGGCTCGTCGTGCAGGCCGTCGCGCACAGCACGTCCGTCGGCATCCTCTACGCGCTGGTCGCGCTCGAGTCCGGCGCCGGGGCGGTCAACTCCCCGGCGCGCGGCGCGATCATCCCGCGGCTGCTCGAGCCCCGGCACATGCCCGCGGCCAACGCCTGGCAGACGCTGGGCTGGAACATCGCGCTGACCGTCGGCCCCCTCGTCGGTGCCGGCATGGTGGCGCTCGGTGGGTACGGGCTCGCCTACGGCACCGACGCGGTGCTGTTCACGTTCGCGCTCGCGGCGCTCTACCGGCTGCCGCCCGTGCCGCCCGAGCGGTCGGCCAACGGCCGGCAGCGCGCCGGGCTCGGCTCGGTGCTCGACGGGCTGCGCTACCTGGGCACCCAGCCGAACGTCCGCATGACGTTCCTGGTGGACCTCGCGGCGATGGTGTTCTCGTCCCCGCGCGTGCTGTTCCCGGCGATCGGCGTCGTCTACCTGGGCGGCGGCGCGACGACGACGGGTGCGCTGACCGCCGCGGTCGCCGTCGGCGCCGTGCTGTCCGGACTGCTGTCCGGCGGGCTGGCCCGGGTCCGGTGGCAGGGGCAGACCATCGTCTGGTCCATCACGGTGTGGGGCCTGTCGATCGTGGCGTTCGGGCTGGTGCTGGTGCACGCCGGTCCGCACAGCCCGGCGCAGGTCCTGTGGGGCGCGTTGCTGGCGGTGCTGGTCGCGCTCGCGGTGGCCGGTGCGGCGGACAACACCAGCGCGGTGTTCCGGCAGACGATCCTGCAGACCGCCACGCCGGACGACATGCGGGGGCGCCTGCAGGGCGTTTTCACCGTGGTGGTCGCCGGCGGGCCGCGGCTCGGCGAGCTGGGGCTCGGTGCGGTGTCGTCCCGGATCGGCGAGGGCTGGGCGGCGACGATCGGCGGGGCGGCGTGCCTGGTGGTGCTGTGGCTGCTCGTCGTCGGCCAGCCGCGGTTCTGGCGGTACGACGCGCTGGACCCGCAGCCCTGAGCCAGCGGTCGCGGCTCAGGCGAGGGAGTCGAGCGCCGCGCGCAGGTTCGTCTCGAGCGTGGTGCGGTGCCCGTCCACCCAGTCGCCGGTGTACGCGCGTGGCACCAGCTCCACCCGCATGATCAGCGCGAAGTACAGCCGGTACAGCTCGATCCGGGCACGGACGGCCTGGTCGTCCAGGTCCGGTGCCTCGGCCACCGAGGCGTACCCGGTGAGCAGGCCGGTCGGCACGGGCCCGCGGCCCAGCTGGTCGGCGCCCACCAGCTCGAGCACGGGGTCGCCCCACAGCGCCCGCTCGGGGTCGATCACGCCGACCAGCTCACCGGTCGCGGGGTCCAGGAACAGGTTCCCGGGCCACAGGTCGGTGTGCACCAGCACGGGGGTGCGCACCTGGTCCAGCGTCAGCCGGTGCCGAGCCAGCGTCGCCCGGACCTCGTCGGCCGGCACCGGGACCGCCCACCGCTCGGCATCGCCGAGCGCAGCCTCGACCATCAGCCCGAACGCCTCTGCCCAGGTGCCGGCCCGCAGGGGCGACGCCTCGCCGACGTAACCGAACACCGGCCCCGTCACCTGGTGCAGCCGCCCCATCAGCGCGCCCAGCTCGTGCTGCGCCCGGGCCGCCCGGGGGTCGTCGTCCACCGTCCCCAGCCCGCACTCACCCCACGGCGTGCCGCCCAGCCGACTCGCGACCACCACGTCGCCCGGCCACACCGACCGCGTCATGTCCTCCAGCAGCACGCGCGGGACCGGCACCCCGGGCACGTCCGCCAGCAGCCGGTACACCAGCGCCTCGCTGCGGACCAGGTCGTGCTCGTAGGTGAGCAGGCGGTCCTCGTGGGTCGGCGCCGTCTTCACCACCGCGTCGGAGCCGTCGTCGAACGTCACCAGGAACGTCGTGGCGAACATCCCGCCCGTGAGCCGCTCGGCGCCGACCGCCCGGCCCAGCGGGCTCAGCACCGCCGCCAGCGCCGCGAGCTGGTCGGTCGCCACGTCGCGCTCTCCGTCCACGGCCGGTCAGCCTAGGGCTCGCCGTGCGGCGCCGGGGGCGCCGCGTGATGCTGGACGTCCTGCTCGTCCCCCGACCACCGGAGCCGACCATGACCTCTGCACACTCCAGCGGCCGCTCGACCACCGACCCGGCTGCGGCGCGCATGGCAGCGGGCCTCGAGCACGACGAGCGCCTCGACCCCCTGGTGGACGAGCTCGCACCCGTCGCCCGCGCCGTGGTGGGCAGCGACACCCGGGCGTCGGTGCTGCGCGGCGACCCCTTGGGGCACAAGCTGCACCCGATGCTGACCGACCTGCCGCTCGGCCTGTGGATGTCCGCCACCGCACTCGACCTGGTCGGCGGCCCGTCGGCGCGTCCGGCAGCCCGCCGGCTGGTCGGCCTCGGCCTGCTCGCCACGGGTCCGACGATCGCCGCGGGCCTGGCCGACTGGGAGAACAGCGGCGACCGGGCGCGGCGGGTCGGTGTGGTGCACGCCGGTCTGAACGGTGTCGCCGCGGCGCTGTACGGCTTGTCCTGGCTGGCTCGGCGGCGCGGGCACCAGGGGCTCGGCGTGATGGCGGCGCTGACCGGCGGCGGGGTCGCCGGCGTCAGCGGCTACCTCGGTGGGCACATGTCGTTCGGCATGCGCTCCGACGGCTGATCCGTCCGGCGGCGCCTCAGGCGCCCGGGGGCTCAGGGGTGCCGGCGCGCAGCACGCGGAGCGCGAGCACCGTCGCGACGAGGACCGCCCCGCCGCACGCCACCACCACCAGGTAGGCGGCACGGGCGCCGCCGGCGTCCACCTGCGCCCCGGCGAGCGACGACGCGATCGACACCCCGACGTTCAACGCGGTGCCCACCCAGGTCAGCCCCTCCGTCAGGCGTCCCGGCGGGACGTGCGCCTGCACCAGGCCGTTGCCGGTGATGATCGACGGGGAGATGGTGAACCCGACGGCGAACATCACCGCGGCCAGCGCCCACAGGCTGTCGACCAGGACGAACAGGCACACGCCGACCGCCAGCGCGGCGACGGCCCCCGCGAAGCGCCGGTGCAGCGGTGCCGCCCACGCCCGTGCGCCGTACAGCAGGCCCGCCAGCAGCGACCCGAGCGCGAACGTCGCCAGCACGAACCCGGCGGCGCCCTTGTTGCCGTGCTCGTCGGCGAAGGCGACGGTCGCCACCTCGGTGGCCCCGAACAGGCCGCCCATCGGCACGAACACCACGGCGAGCACCGCCATCGCCGGCAGCCGCAGCACCGTGCCGCGCGCCCGACCCTCGGTGCGCCGCACGGCGGGCGGCTCGGTGGCGCGCTGCGCGCAGAACCACAGCCCGCCGCCCACCACGCCGACGGCCGCCACCACCAGCCCGGCCTCCGGCCGGACGGCCGTCGCCAGCATCGTCACGGTCACCGGCCCCACCACGAACACCAGCTCGTCCAGCGCCGACTCCAACGAGTAGGCGGTGTGCACCGCCCGCCCGTCCCCGGCGAGCACCCACGTCCACCGCGCCCGCACCAGCGACCCGAACGAGCCGCTGCCCGCGCCGATCAGCACGGCGGCCCCGAACAGCCACACCGCAGGTGCCCGCATCGCCGACGCCGCCGCCAGCAGCAGCATCCCGCCGCCGGCCAGCACGGTCGCCGGACGCATCACCCGCGACTGACCGAAGCGGTCCACCCAGCCGCCGAGCACCGGCGCGGCGACCGCCTGGGCGACGATGTACGTCGCGGACACCGCACCGGCCAGCGTGTACGAGCCGTACAGCGAGCTGACGGCCAGCACCACGCCGATGCCCACCATCGACATCGGCAGCCGCGCGACGGCCGCCGCGGCGGAGAAGGTCAGCGCCCCCGGGCGCGACAGGACGTCGCGATACGGGGTGAGCATGCCGCCAGTCTGTCAGCCGGCGCCGACATCCCGTCCGGCGCCGGCTCTGCTCAGCCGGCCAGCGCCGCGGACACCACGTCCTTCGCCTCGGCCTGCACCTGCGCCAGGTGCTCGGCCGACACGAACGACTCGGCGTAGATCTTGTAGACGTCCTCGGTGCCGGACGGCCGCGCCGCGAACCACGCGTCCTTCGTCGTCACCTTCAGGCCGCCGATCGCGGCGTCGTTGCCCGGCGCGCGCGTCAGCCGGTCGGTGATCTCCTGGCCGGCGAGCGTCGTCGCCTTCACCTGCTCGGGGGAGAGCGCCGCCAGCGTCGCCTTCTCCTCGCGGGTCGCGGGGGCGTCGACGCGGGCGTACCAGGACTGCCCGAAGCGCCCGACGAGGTCCGCGTGGTGCTGGCTGGGAGACCTGCCCGTCGTCGCCAGGATCTCCGAGGCCAGCAGCGCGGGCACCATCCCGTCCTTGTCGGTGGTCCACACGGTGCCGTCCATCCGCAGGAACGACGCCCCGGCGGACTCCTCGCCGCCGAAGCCGACGGACCCGTCGATCAGTCCGGGCACGAACCACTTGAACCCGACCGGCACCTCCAGCAGCCGCCGGCCCAGGTCCGCCACCACGCGGTCCATCAGGGAGGACGAGACCACCGTCTTGCCCACCGCGGTGCCGGCCGGCCACCCGGGCCGCCCGCTGCCGTACAGGTAGCTGACCATCACCGCGAGGTAGTGGTTGGGGTTCATCAGCCCGCCGTCCGGCGTGACGATCCCGTGCCGGTCGGAGTCGGCGTCGTTGCCGGTGGCGATGTCGAACGGTGCCGCCATCCCCGCCGCCGGGCTCATGCGCGTGACCAGGGACGCCATCGCGTACGGCGACGAGCAGTCCATGCGGATCTTGCCGTCCCAGTCCAGCGTCATGAAGGCCCACCGCGGGTCCACCGTCGGGTTCACCACCGTCAGGTCCAGCCCGTACCGCTCCCCGATCGCCGCCCAGTACTCCACGGACGCGCCACCGAGCGGGTCGGCACCGATCCGCACGCCGGCGGTCCGGATCGCCTCGAGGTCGATCACGTTGGCCAGGTCGTCGACGTAGCTGGACAGGTAGTCGTGCTTGCGGGTGGTCTCCGCGGCCAGCGCCTGCTCGAGGCTGACGCGCGGCACCGAGCGCCACCCGGAGGCGAGGATCTCGTTGGCACGAGAGGCGATCCAGCCGGTCGCGTCGGAGTCCGCCGGGCCGCCGTGCGGCGGGTTGTACTTGAAGCCGCCGTCGCGCGGCGGGTTGTGCGACGGGGTCACGACGATGCCGTCGGCCAGCCCCGGCCCCTGCGTGCGCACACCGGCCGCCGTGCCGGCGCCGTTGAACAGCAGGATCGCGTGGGACACCGCCGGTGTGGGGGTCCACGAGTCGCGCGCGTCGACCCGCACCTCGACGCCGGCCGCCGCCAGCACCTCGAGCGCGGAGCGCCACGCCGGCTCGGACAGCCCGTGCGTGTCCCGCCCGATGAACAGCGGACCGTCGGTGCCCTGCGCGCGGCGGTACTCGACGATCGCCGCGGTGATCGCGACGATGTGCGCCTCGTTGAAGGCCGTGTCGAGCGACGAGCCGCGGTGCCCGCTGGTGCCGAACACCACCTTCTGGACCGGGTCGGAGGGGTCGGGGACCCTGTCGTAGTAGGCGCCGACCAGGGCGTCCACGTCGATGAGGTCCTCGGGGCGGGCAGGCGTTCCGGCGCGCGGGTCCATGGGGGGATCTTCTCCCACCGTCGGGGGTCGGCGCACCCGCCCGGAACCGGCCGATAGGTTGTGCCCCATGGCCAAGACGACCACCTCCTTCGTGCTGCGACCGTTCGAGAACCTGCCCGGCGAGACGGACTGGGTCGCGATGCGCGAGCTGGTGCCCGCCGCGACCGCCACCGTCCGCACGACCGCCGAGCACGGTGCCCGCGAGGTCGTCGTCACCACCGTCCTCCCCGACGCCTGGGCTGCCCTGCACCGGGCCGACGGCACCGTGATGGTGGCGCTGCAGACGCGCAGCAGCTCCGGCGACGCGAGCCGTGACCTCGCCGAGGCGCTGCTGCGCGCGCTCGACGCCGAGCCCGGCACCGCGATCGAGAACCTCGGCCTGCCCACGCCGGGCCCCCGGCTGCAGGACGTGCTGGACCTCTCGGTGCCGTTCGAGGTGACTCTGCTCGACTCGTTCGAGTACTGGCTCGACCCCGCCGCCGAGCGCACGCCGGACGTCGAGGCGGCTCTCGAGGAGGCCGACTCCGGCATCATCGACACCCGCAAGCTCCCCGGGGTCGAGTCCGCGTACTGGTGCCGCATGGGCGCCAAGGAGTTCCTGCGCTGGGTGCAGCCGCTCGACGAGCAGCAGGTGCTGGACGGGCTGGCCCGCCTGCACGGCCGCCGCGAGTCCGGCTTCGAGGACGCCAAGTTCATCGGCTACTTCCGCGCGGCCGGCCTGGTGGTCCCGGTGTGGGAGCTGGCCCGCGGCACCGAGGCCGAGGAGATCGAGGACGCCGTCAAGGCGTTCGCTCCGCGGTTCGCCGCCGCGGTGGCCGACGACTCGCCGCTCGACGCGAACGCCCGCCGCGCCCGCGCCGGTCTGGTGGCCCGCCAGGTCACCCTGCGCTGACCTCGGGCGCCCGCGGGGGCCGTCCGGGTGAACGTGGGCCTCGACCGGCGAGGTTGTGGAGGCCGTCGTTAGGCTGGTCACGTGACCAGGTCCGGCGACAGCACCCGCGAGCGGGGAGCAGTCACCGACCAGGGAGCAGGTGAGGGCGCCGAGCAGGCGCCGTCCGCGGACGGGCCCGCAGTCGCAGACGCGGACCCGCCGTCGGCCTCGGCCCGCCCCGCCCGGGCCGAGTCGGTGCGCATCGGCGCAGGACGCCCGCCGCGCCGGCAACGGGTGGCGGTGATCATCCCCGCCAAGGACGAGTCGCGGCGCATCGCCACCACGGTCCGCTCGGCACGCGCGATCCCCGGCGTCGACCTGGTGCTCGTGGTCGACGACGGCTCGGAGGACGCCACCCAGCACGTCGCCCGGGAGGCCGGTGCCGTCGTCGTGCGTCATTCCCACAACCGCGGCAAGGCCGCCGCGATGGAGACCGGCGCGGCGGTCGTCGCGATGCGCGACGCCCCGGACCGGCCGCCGCGCTTCCTGCTGTTCCTCGACGGCGACCTGGCGGAGTCGGCGGTGCACGCCGCCCCGCTGGTGCCGCCCGTGCTGGCCGGTGAGGCGGACCTGACGATCGCGCTGCTGCCGCCGCAGCCCGGGGCGGGCGGGCACGGGATCGTCGTCGGTGCCGCGCGGCACGGGATCGCGGCCCTCACGGGATGGACGCCCACCCAGCCGCTGTCCGGCATCCGTTGCCTGACGCGCGAGGCGTACGAGGCGGCGACGCCGCTGGCGCACGGCTGGGGCGTCGAGACCGGCATGACCATCGACCTGCTGCGGCAGGGGTTCCGGGTGCTCGAGGTGCCGTGCGACCTGCACCACCGTCCGTCGGGAGCCGACTGGAAGGGGCAGCTGCACCGGGCGGCGCAGTACCGGGACGTGCAGCTGGCGCTGAGCGCCCGACGGGCGCGCGCCGCGGGCGGCGTGGTCCGCGGAGTGTTCAGCGCGAAGCGGCCGGCCCGGGGTCCGCAGCTCTGACGGCGCGGTGGTCGTCCCGCAGCCGGGCGACAGCGGCGAGCAGCAGCGGGCCGAGGAGTGCGATCCCGGTCGCCGGGATGATGATCCCGGAGTCGTTCATCAGGAACCCGACCACCATGGCGGCGCCCCACGCCGCAAGGCCGGCGCGCAGCAGCGGCACCCGCGGAGCCAGCCCGCCCAGGTCCGTGTCCCGCAGCCGGCGGCCCTGCCGACGCGCGTGCCGCACCAGCGCGAGCCAGCCCAGCGCCACGGCAACGACCAGCAGCACCAGCACGCGCCAGTCGCCCAGCACGTGCAGGTTCGCGGACTCCTTGCGCGCGAGCACGGTCCACAGGCCACCCTGCAGCAGGGTCGCGACGAACCGGCCCAGATGGGTCCGCTCCGCCGGCGGCCGCAGGTAGTCGAGCACCATCAGGGTCCCGACGACGAGCACACCGGCAGCCACCACCAGCAGCACCGTCCGCCACCGGACCTGCCGCCCGCTGACCACCACGGCGAGCAGCCCGAACATCAGCAGCAGCGCCACCGGCCCGCCCGCATCGCTGCCGAGCCCCGGCGTGCCGTCCACCACGACCACCACCAGTCCCAGCGCGGCCACCGCGGCGACGGCCGCCCACCGCCGACCCCGGCGCACCAGCACGTCCGCGACCACCACCGCCAGCACCATCCCGGCCGTCGCCGCCAGGGCGAACGCCTGGTTGCTCCAGCCGTAGAACCGTGCGCCGAGCAGCCGGTGACCACCCATCGGCGTGTCCACGGTCAGCGGTGAGCCGAGCACCGCGTCGGCCAGCAGCACACCGACCGTTACGGTCGTCACGGCGGCTGCCGTCCCCAGCACGGTGCGCCGCCACGGACCCACCAGCGCCGGCACCGCCAGCAGCACCGCCCAGCCGAGGGCCGCCGCGCCGAGCGCCACACCCGGCGCACCGGCCCGCCACCACGGCACCAGCGCGACCAGGAAGGACGAGACGGGCAGCAGCGCCACCATCGTGCCGGCCACCTGCAGCGACCGCAGCACCGGGCGTGACGGCCGCCGACCCCCGCGCAGCAGCAGGGCGGCGACGACGACGAACAGCACCACGAGGATCAGCAGCCCGGCGTTGAACGTGCCCGAGACGCGGGTGATCGCCAGCGCCTCGCGCTGCACGTCGAGCAGACGGGCCAGCCGGGCGTCGGCCGTCGAGGGGCCAGCGGCGTGGCCGATGGTCGAGCCGACCAGCCCTGCACCACGGTCCCGCAGGCCGAGCGCGGCCAGCACGGTGGCCGGGACGTCCGCCGTCTGCACCAGACCCGTCTGCCGCGTGGCGCCGGAGGTCAGCAAGGCAGAGTCGTACCGACCGCCGTCCGGAGCCGGTCCGGTCGCGGCGACCAGCTGGAGGTCGGGGCTGCCGGAGTCGGTCAGGGAGGCGACCAGCACGGTGGTGCCGGGGTCGGCGGCCTCGAGCGCCCCACCGACCATCGAGTCGACCGCGGCGAGCTGCGTCGAGCGGTCCGCCGTCCCGGCGCGCTCCGCCGCACCCGCGCGCACGCCCCCGGCGTCGACGACGACCACCCGAGCAGACGCCAGCGCATCGCGCACCACCCCGGTCAGCCGGGAGGCCGACGACGGCAGCGCCGCGTACCGTCCCACCACCTGGCCGTCCGTCCCGGCGAGCGCCACCGCCGCCCCTGGACCGACCGCCGCCGTCGCCACCCCGGCGCTGCGCAGCGCCTCGCCGAAGCTCCCGGCCTTCGCGTCGTACTGCTGCGCCGCCAGCGCCGCCCGGTCCGCGGCCCACCCCGGTACGGCCCCGCCGACGGGCTCGTCGAGAGCCGCACAGGTCCCACCGGCCCGCGGCCCGGCCGCCTTGGTCCCCGCCGAGACGGTCAACCACCCGTCCGCCGGGCACCCGGTCGCCTCGACACCGCGGGTGCTGGCCACCGCCAGCCCGCCCGTGCGGGACAGCCGCCACAGGGCCGGTGTCGCGGTGGCGGACACGTCGCTCCACCGCACCCCGCTGGTGCCGACCACCAGCACCGGACCGGGCACGGCCCCGGGAGCGGCCGTCGTCCCGGGCGACCCTGTCGAGCCGGCCCCCGCCGCCCCCGTCAGCACCGTCACCAGACCGGCGAGCAGCGCCGTGACCAGGCCGGTCGCGACCACCCGCCGAGCCAGGGGACCGCGGCGGGCACGCACCCGGCTAGCCTACGCAGCGCACTCCTCTGCACCCCGACGGCCTCCAGGAGGACCGATGAGCGACCGCCCCCGGTACGCCTACCTCGGACCGGCCGGCACGTTCACCGAGGAGGCGCTGCTGCAGGTGGTGCGGCCCGACGAGGCCGTGCTGCTGCCGCAGACGGACGTCGGCTCGGCGATCGGCGCGGTGCGGGCCGGTGCTGCCGACTTCGCCGTGGTCGCCATCGAGAGCACCGTCGAGGGCGGCGTCACCGCCACGCTCGACGCCCTCGCCACCGGCGAGCCGCTGGTGGTGCTGCGCGAGATCCTCGTCCCCGTCCAGTTCACGCTGGCCGCCGCGCCCGGCCGGCAGCTGGCCGACGTGCACCGCATCAGCGCCCACCCGCACGCCTGGGTGCAGTGCCGGAACTGGTTGGCCGAGCGCCTGCCGCACGCGGTGCACGTGCCGGCCACCTCGAACACCGCGCCGGCCGCCCTGATCGCCGAGCGCCTGACCGACCCGTCGCTCCCGCCGCTCGCCTTCGACGCCGCCCTGGTGCCGCCGGCCGCGGTCCCCACGTACGGCCTGGCGGCGCTCGCCGACGAGGTGGCCGACAACGACGCGCTGGTCACCCGGTTCGTCGTCGTCGGCCACCCGGGCGAGGTCCCCGCACCGACCGGCGCCGACAAGACGAGCCTGGTGGTGCACCTGCCGGACAACGAGGCGGGCGCCCTGCTGGCGATGCTCGAGCAGTTCGCCGTCCGGGGCGTGAACCTGTCCCGCATCGAGTCGCGCCCCATCGGCGACGCGCTGGGCCGGTACTCGTTCTCGATCGACGCCGAGGGGCACATCCTCGACGAGCGCGTCGGCGAGGCGATCATGGGCCTGCGCCGGCGCTGCCCGTACGTCCGCTTCCTCGGCTCCTACCCCCGCGCCGACGCGCTCCCGCCGACCGTCCACGCGGGCACGTCGGACGCCGAGTTCGTCGACGCCCGCACGTGGCTGCGCGCCCTCCGCGCCGGCCAGGCCACCTGACGCGCCGCGGCCCGCGCGGCGGCCAGACGACCTGACGCGCCGCGGCCCGCGCGGCGGCCAGGCGACCTGACGCGCCGCCGGCTACGGCAGCAGCGGCGCGAACCCGTCGATCAGCCCCGCCAGCGCGGCCGGCGCCTCCAGCGGGATCAGGTGCCCGGACGGCAGCACCTCGAGCCGCGCGTCCGGCACGTACGGCAGCAGGTTGTCCCGCAGCACCTCGACCGGTTCCACGTGGTCGTGGTCGCCGCCGACCACCAGCGTCGGCACGTCGATCGCCGGTGTCAGCCCGCTGACGTCCTCGGCGATGCCCCGCAGCGGCCACTCGTCGCGGGCCTCCGCGCCGCTGGCCCGCGAGTCGGCCAGCACCTGCAGCTTCAGCTCCTCCGGCAGAGGAGTGCCGGTCAGCACGTGGTCGCGCACCCCGGCGATCGACTGGTCGGTGTCGTAGGCGTGCGCCAGCTGTGCCTGGTACTCCGACGAGATCATCGCGGCGGGCCGCGCCGGCCCGGGTGCCACCAGCACCAGCCCCAGAAGGCCGGCCGGACGGCCGGCGGCCACCAGCTGGGCCACCTTGCCGCCCATCGAGTGCCCGACCAGCACGTGCTCCCGCACGCCCGCCTCGGCGATCACCCCGAGGACGTCCGCGGCGAGCTGGTGCAGCGAGTACGGTCCCGGCAGGTGCTGCGAGCGACCCCAGCCGCGCAGGTCGAGCGCCAGCACGTCGCGCCCCGGCAACCGGTCGACGACGGCGTCCCAGGTGCGTGCCGACCCGCCCCAGTAGTGCAGCAGGACGAGCGTCGGGCCGGTACCGGCGCGATGGTCGTAAGTGGGCAGGCCGCTACCGGCCGCGGAGGCGGCGTCGGTCGACGGTCGGACGGTCGTGGTGGTGATCTCCGTGTTCTCCATGGCTCCATCCCACCGGAGCCACGCACGACGAGCATCGGGCGAACCAGTCGCGTGATGGTGAAAACTGGACACGTGCCAGCCGTGCAGCAGCTGACGTACCAGCCGCTCGGCGGGGTGCCACGTCCCGTCGAGGTGCTCACCTTCGACCGGCTCCGCGAGCTCAGCGCGGGGGGTACCCAGCGGGCCGACTTCCACGTCGTCGCCGTCGTCGACCGCGGGCACGGGGCCGTCACCGTCGACTTCCGCCGGCACCGGCTCGGTCCCCGCTCGGCGGTCTGGATCCCGCCGGGCGCCGTGCACCGCTGGGACGACATCGAGGAGCTGTCCGGCCGTCTGGTGCTGTTCGTCCCGAGCGCACCCGCCACCCCGGCCACCCGCCGGCTCAGTGCAGCACCGAACCAGGCGCCGACGTGGACGGTCGGACCGGACTGGCCCCTGCTCACCGCGGCCCTCGACCACCTCGAGCTCGAGGCCGCTGCCGGACCGTCGGAGCTCGCCGCCCTCCTCCTGTCGGCCCTCCTCCTGCGGCTGGACCCGCCCGGCCGGGACCCCGAGCCCGACGACTCGCTGTTCGCGCTGTTCCGGGACCGCGTCGAGGAGGGTTTCCGTACGCACCGCGACGCCGGGTACTACGCGAGGGCACTCGGCTACGCACCCCGGACGCTGTCCCGGGCGGTCCAGCGCGCCACGGGCGGCACCGCCAAGGCCTACCTGACCGAGCGCGTGGTCCTCGAGGCGGAGCGCCTGCTCGCGCACGACGGCGTCACGGCCGCCCGCTGCGCGCGCGAGCTGGGCTTCCCGGACGCGACGAGCTTCTCGGTGTTCTTCCGCACCGCCACCGGGCTGCCGCCGGCCCGCTGGCTGGCGCAGTGGCGCGACGCCCCCACCGGCCACGAGCCGACGTCCTGACCCAGCCCCTCGAGCGGGCTGGACCCGGGCCTGCGCCCGGCCGTCCCGACCCGGGTCCGATCAGCTCGCGGGTGCCGGCACCCGCACGACGAGCGCGCCCGGGTCCACCCGTGCCGCCAGCTCTGCCACCTGTCCCAGCACGTCCCCGTCCAGCTGCACGTGCTCGCCCCCGGACAGCTGCATCTCCACCGACCGCGCCCGGGTGTGGTCGATCCGCCCGATCCGCGCCGGCAGCGGGTTCCGCAGCCCGAACCCCTGCAGCACCACCTCGCCGAGCAGCTGCGCCCAGCCGGCCACCCCGCCGCGCGTGTCGATCGCGGCGATGTCCAGCCAGCCGTCGTCGAGCACCGCGTCCGGCAGCAGCTGCAGGCCGCCGGGCAGCTTCCCGCAGTTGCCCACCAGCAGGCTGCGCAGCCGCAGCTCCTGCCACGCCCGGCCGTCCAGCTTCACCCGCACCCGGCTGCGCCGCCCGTGCAGGTGCTGCACCCCGGCGACGAAGTAGGCGATCCAGCCGACCTTGGCCTTGAGGTCCTCGTCGGTGCTGGCCACCATCGCGGCGTCGAACCCGACCCCGCCGATCACCAGGAAGATGTGCTCGCGGTCCGGATCGGGGTCGGCGGCCGGGCCGGTCACCTCCTCGTCCGGGTCCTCGGCGTCCGCAGCCGCCCACCGCTGCACGGCCACCCAGCCGACGTCGATGGTCCGGTCCTTGCCGTCCAGCGCCGCGGTGATCGCCGCCGCCGGGTCGCCCACCGGGATGTCGAGGTTGCGCGCCAGCAGGTTCCCCGTGCCGAGGGGGAGCAGCGCCATCGGTACGTCGGTGTGCACCAGCGCCTCGGCGACCGCGCGCACGGTCCCGTCACCACCGACCGCCACGACGAGCTTCGCGCCGCGCTCCACCGCCTCGCGCGCCTGCCCCACGCCGGGGTCCTCGACGGTGGTCTCGAGCCACAGGGGCTCGGGCAGGTACCGCTCGGAGCAGGCCTTGACCACCTGGGTGCGCAGCGCGGCGACGTCAGGCTTGGACGGGTTGGCGACGAAGGCGACGAGCGGCCGCTCCTCGTCGTCCGGCCCCGTCAGCACCTCCGCAGCGGCGGCCGGCGCACCGGCTGCCCCCGGGTGACCCAGCCGTCCGGCGGCCTGCCGACGGGCCACCCACACCGCCAGCACGATCGCGACCAGCGCGAGCACCGCAGCCGTCAGCCCCAGCCAGTCGTGCCATGTCATGTCCGGCAATCTACGCATCCACCTGCGACGTCGCGCGGTCGGGGCGGGTGAGGACGGCGCTCGCCGACAGGCCACGCCGCGGGTGACGGTGCCGGCCGGTCGATAGGCTGGCAGCCGTGATCGATCTGCGGCTCCTGCGGGAGGACCCCGATGTGGTGCGCGCCAGCCAGGTCGCGCGTGGTGACGACCCCCACCTGGTGGACGAGATCCTCGACGCCGACGCGCGCCGCCGCTCCGCGCTGACGGCGTTCGAGACGCTGCGCGCCGAGCAGAAGTCCCTCGGCAAGGACGTCGCGAAGGCCGCCGGTGCCGACAAGGAGCACCTGCTGTCCCGGGCACGGCAGCTGGCCGACGAGGTGAAGGCGCGCCAGTCGGACGCGGAGGACGCCGAGAAGCAGGCGGACCTGCTGGCCCGCCGCATCGGCAACGTGGTGGCGGACGGCGTCCCCGCCGGCGGCGAGAACGACTACGTCGTGCTGGAGCACGTGGGCACGCCGCGCGACTTCGCCGCCGAGTACGGCGACGGCTTCCGGGTCCGCGACCACCTCGAGCTCGGCGAGGGCCTGCAGGCGATCGACACCGAGCGCGGCTCCAAGGTGTCCGGCGCCCGGTTCTACTACCTGACCGGCATCGGCGCCCGCCTCGAGCTGGCGCTGCTGAACGCCGCCGTCGACCGCGCGCTCGCCGCCGGCTTCACCCCGGTGATCACGCCCACCCTGGTCAAGCCCGAGATCATGGCCGGCACCGGCTTCCTCGGCGCCCACGCCGACGAGATCTACCGCCTCGAGGCGGACGACCTGTACCTGGTCGGCACCAGCGAGGTCGCCCTCGCCGGCTACCACTCGGGCGAGATCATCGACCTGTCCGCCGGCCCCAAGCGGTACGCCGGCTGGAGCGCGTGCTACCGCCGCGAGGCCGGCTCGTACGGCAAGGACACCCGCGGCATCATCCGCGTGCACCAGTTCCACAAGGTCGAGGCGTTCAGCTACACGACCGTCGAGGACGCGGCCGACGAGCACCAGCGGATCCTCGGCTGGGAGAAGGAGATGCTCGGCCTCGTCGAGCTGCCGTACCGCGTGATCGACACCGCCGCCGGCGACCTCGGCTCGTCGGCCGCTCGTAAGTTCGACTGCGAGGCCTGGCTGCCCAGCCAGCAGCGCTACCTCGAGCTGACCAGCACCTCGAACTGCACCACGTTCCAGGCCCGCCGCCTCGGCATCCGCGAGCGCACGGCGGACGGCTCCGTCCGCACCGTCGCCACGCTGAACGGCACCCTGGCCACCACCCGCTGGCTCGTCGCCATCCTGGAGAACCACCAGCTCGAGGACGGGTCGGTCCGCGTGCCGGAGGGCCTGCGCCCGTACCTGGGCGGCGTGGAGGTGCTGCACCCGGCGGCGACGGCATGACCGGGACCGCAGGCCGGGTCGGCCTGCTCGCCCTGGACGTCGACGGCACCGTCATGACGTACGACGGCGTCGTGTCCGACGGTGTCCGCACCGCCGTGTCCGCCCTGGTCCAGGCCGGGGTCCACGTCGTGCTCGCCACCGGTCGCTCGTTGCAGGGCGCTGCCCAGGCGGCCGCCGCGCTCGACCTGACCGACGGCTGGCTGGTGTGCTCCAACGGCGCGGTCATCGCCCGCCTCGACTCGGACCTGGACGACGGCTACGAGCTGCACCAGGTGGTCACCTTCGACCCGGCACCTGCCCTGCGCGCCCTGGCGATCGAGCTGCCGGACGCGCTGTACGCGGTGGAGAACCTCGGCGTCGGCTTCCTGGTCAGCGCGGACTTCCCGCCGGGGGAGCTGAGCGGCGAGACCGAGGTCGTGCCGTTCGAGCGGCTCCTCGCGGCGCCCGCCAGCCGGGTGGTGATCCGCAGCCCCGACAGCACGCCGGACGAGTTCCACGCCCTCGTCGAGCGCGTCGGGCTGCACGAGGTGTCCTACGCCGTCGGCTGGAGCGCCTGGCTGGACCTGACGCCCGGCGGCGTCTCCAAGGCGAGCGCCCTGGAGCAGGTGCGCCGCGAGCTCGGGGTGCAGCCGTTCGCGACGATGGCCGTCGGCGACGGCTCGAACGACACCGAGATGCTCGAGTGGGCGGCCCGTGGCATCGCGATGGGCCACGCCGACGAGCGGGTGCGCGCCGCGGCCGACGAGGTGACCGGCACCATCGACGACGACGGCCTGCTGCCGGTGCTGCGGTCGCTGCTGCACTGACCGCCGGCAGCATCCGGCCTGCTCAGAGGCGACGAGCGGCAGGACCACCGACCCGTTCCAGCACGCTGGCCTGCGGTTTCGCGGGAGCGCTCCCGCGCCGCCGGTCGGGCTCGCCCGCTGCTGCGCCGACCCGAGTCGCGGTGGACCACCGCCGGTCCGCGGTGCACAATCGGCCCCCGTGGCGCGCATCGAGGACGTGGCGCGGTCCGCCGGTGTCTCGACGGCGACCGTCTCTCGCGCGCTGCGAGGCCTCCCGCACGTGTCCTCGCAGACCCGTGACCGGGTGCGTGAGGTCGCCCGCGAGCTCGGTTACGTCGCCTCCCCGTCGGCCGCCAGCCTCGCCTCGGGGCGGACCCGCACCATCGGCCTGCTGACGCCGTGGGTGAACCACTGGTTCTTCGCCAACGTGATCGACGGTGCCGAGCGGGCGCTGCGCGCCCAGGGCTTCGACGCGCTGCTGTACACGTTCGAGATCTCCCGCGACCTGCGCCGACGTCAGGTGGACCCCGACGTGCTCCGCCGACGGGTGGACGGCGTGATCGTCGTCGGCATGCCGCTGGACCGCGACGAGGTCGCCGCCCTGGTCGGCCTGGGCCACCCGCTGATCTTCATCGGCACCGGTGCCCCCGGCCAGGTCACCGTGCGGGTGGACGACCTGCGCACCGCCACCGAGGCCACCGAGCACCTGCTGCGCCTGGGCCACCGCACCATCGGGCACATCACCGGGTCCCCGCAGGACAACGCGCCGTGGGCGCCGCCGATCGACCGCCGCTCCGGGTGGAAGGAGGCGATGACGCGCGCGGGCGCCGAGCCGAGCCCGGAGCTGGAGGTGAACGGCTACTTCGACGTCGAGGGCGGCCGGGAGTCCACGTGCCGGCTGCTGGCGCGGCGCCCCGACGTGACGGCGATCTTCGCGGCGTCCGACGAGATGGCGATGGGGGCGATCCTCGCCGCCCGCGAGCTGGGCCGGCGGGTGCCGGAGGACCTGTCGGTGATCGGCATCGACGGCCACGACCTCGGTGAGCTCGTGGGCCTGACCACGATGGCGCAGTCCGCCGAGGACCAGGGGACCGCCGCCGCGACGCTGCTCCTGGGCATGATCGCCGGCACCCCGGCGCCCGAGCAGGTGATCTTCCCGACCCAGCTGGTGGTGCGCACCTCCACCGCCGCTCCGGTGGCGCATCTCGCTACGTGACGAAATCGTGACGTCGGGGTGCTTGACGGCTCCCGGGCGGCGAATGTCAAGATCAAGCCGGTCTGTAAGCGTTTGCAGACACCAGCCACCTGTCGCATCAACGAAGTTGTGACCGGGAAGGACAGACATGAAGCGAACCTCACGATTCGCCGCTGCTGCCGCTGGCGTGGCGGCACTGGCGACCGTCGCCGCGTGTTCCAGCGGCGGCTCGTCCGGAACCTCGAGCTCGAGCGGCGGCTCGGCGGCCGCCCTGACCGGCGACTGCGCGCAGTACCAGGACTACGCCGGCCACAGCGGCAAGACCGTCACGATGTTCGGGTCGATCCTCAGCCCCGAGTCGGACTCGCTGAACTCCTCGTGGGCCGACTTCTCCAAGTGCACCGGCATCACCATCCAGTACACGGGCTCCAACACCTTCGAGTCCGACCTGCCGGTGAAGGTCAACGGCGGCAACGCCCCGAACCTCGCGATCATCCCGCAGCCCGGTCTGCTCGCGCAGATGGTGGCGACGGGCGCGGTGAAGGACCCGCCGGCCCAGACCGTCAAGAACGAGGACAACTGGAACGCCGCCTGGAAGGGCTACGGCTCGGTCGACGGCAAGTTCTACGCGGCCCCGATGAGCGCCAACATGAAGTCCCTGGTCTGGTACTCGCCGAAGTACTTCAAGGACAACGGCTTCACCGTCCCCACCACGTGGGCCGACATGATGTCGCTGTCCGACCAGATGGCGTCGAAGATGACCGGCGCCGCGAAGCCGTGGTGCGGCGGCATCGGCTCCGGCACCGCGAGCGGCTGGCCTGCCACCGACTGGCTCGAGGAGGTCGTCCTCGGCAAGTACGGCGGCCAGGTCTACGACGACTGGATCAGCCACAAGGTCAAGTTCTCCGACCCGCAGATCCAGGACGCGATGAAGGTCGTCAGCGACTGGCTGCAGAACCCGAAGTGGGTCAACGGCGGCGTCGGTGACGTCAAGACGATCGCCACCACCACGTTCCAGAACGCGGGCCTGCCGATCCTGAAGAACGAGTGCGGCATGCTGCAGCAGGCGTCCTTCTACGAGGCGCAGTGGCCGAAGGGCACCAAGGTCGGACCTGACGGCGACGTCATGGCCTTCAAGCTCCCGGCCGTCGACCCGTCGATCAAGACGCCCGTCGAGGGTGGCGGCGAGTTCGTGACCGCGTTCTCCGACGACCCGGCCGTGCAGGCGGTGCAGAACTACCTGAGCAGCCCGCAGTGGGCTGAGAGCCGGATCAAGGTCGCACCGGGCTGGGTCTCCGCGAACGAGAAGGTCGACCAGAGCCTGTACACCGACCCGATCGACCAGCTGTCCGCCAAGTACCTCGCCGACCCGAACGCCACGTTCCGGTTCGACGCCTCGGACGCCATGCCGGCGGCCGTCGGTGCCGGTGCCGAGTGGACCGGGATGGTCGACTGGTTCGGCAGCGGCAAGTCCGCGGCGGACGTCGCCAAGGCGATCGACGCGGCCTGGCCGAGCTGACCGACCCCACCTGTTCCACCTGCTTGAGATCTGAGGTGCTCCGGCCCGCGGGCGAGTCCCGCGGGCCGGAGCACCCTTTCTGCCCGACCGTGGCACCCTGTTCGAAGCGAGACAGACAAGGGGGTCTGTGGTGAGCGCTACCTACGTCTCATTGGCGTCGAGCGTGGCCGGCCAGGCGGCCACCACCCTGCTCGGCGCCGTCGAAGCCGTCGCCGGCTTCGTCGCGATCCTCGCGATCGTCTTCTACGTCGCCGGCCGGGCGACCGGGCGGCTCGAGAAGCCGCTGGCGGTGATCATCTGCCTGGGCCCGGCCCTGTTCCTGGTCGCCCTCGGGCTGGTGATCCCGGCGATCACGACGATCAACAACAGCCTGACCAACCAGCAGTTCCTCGGCCAGCAGAAGACCAAGAAGGTCGGTCTGAAGAACTACGTCTTCGCGTTCACCGACCCGTACACCCAGCAGACCATCGTGCGGACGGTGCTGTGGCTGGTGATCGTGCCGGCGGTCGCGGTGGGCGTCGGCCTGCTGGTCGCCCTCCTGGTGGACCGCATGAAGTACGCGTCGATCCCCAAGACGATGGTCTTCCTGCCGACCGCCATCTCGTTCGTGGGTGCGGCCGTCATCTGGTCGTACGTCTACAACTACGTGACGCCGTCGCAGCCGCAGACCGGTCTGCTCAGCCAGGTGGTCATCAAGCTCGGCTGGCACAACCCGCCCAACTGGCTGATCACCCCGCCGCTGAACACCTTCCTCGAGATGGTGATCATGATCTGGATCCAGGCGGGGTTCGCGATGGTGGTGCTCGGCGCCGCCCTCAAGGCGATCCCCGACGAGGTGATCGAGTCGGCGCGGATGGACGGTGCCTCGGGGTTCCGGCTGTTCCGCACCATCCAGATCCCGATGATCCGCAACACCCTGGTCGTGGTGCTGACGACGGTGATGATCACCACGCTGAAGGTCTTCGACATCGTCTTCACCATCAACAACGGCAACTTCAAGACGGACGTGCTCGCCCGCCAGATGTACGCGGACATGTTCGTCACCAGCCAGGTCGCTCGCGGCAGCGCGCTGGCCGTGATCCTGTTCCTCGCCGTCCTGCCGCTGGTGCTCTACAACGTCCGACAGCTGCGCAGGGAGCGTGAGATCCGATGAGCGCCACCACCGACCCGATGAGCGCGACCGGCACGGCGACGACCGACGTCAAGAAGCCCCTCACCGGTCCGGCGGCCACCAAGGCCGTCCGGTCGGCGTTCAGCAGCCCGGCGGCCTCGATCGTCGCGATCGCGATCGGCGTGCTGTGGACCATCCCGACGTTCGGTCTGTTCGTCAACTCGTTCCGGTCGAAGACCGACGCGGCCACCACAGGCTGGTGGATGTTCTTCGTCCACCCCAGCTTCAGCCTCGACGGGTACCGCCAGGTGCTCACCGGGCAGGGCGGCCTGTTCATCCCGCTGGTGAACTCCCTGGCGATCACCATCCCGGCGACGATCATCCCGATCTTCGTCGCCTCGATGGCCGGGTACGCACTGGCGTGGATGCGGTTCCGGGGCAGCGACGCGATCTTCTTCACGTTCTTCGCCCTGCAGGTGGTGCCGCTCCAGATGGCGCTGGTGCCGCTGCAGCAGTACTACGTGCACGGGCTGCGGATCGCGGGGGTGACGGTGCTGCCGTCACCGGGTGTGAACGGAACGTTGGCGCAGATCTGGCTGTCGCACACGATGTTCTCGCTGCCGCTGGCGGTGTTCCTGCTGCACAACTTCATCGCGCAGCTGCCGTCGTCGCTGATCGAGGCGGCGCGGGTGGACGGCGCCTCGCACCTGCGGGTGTTCCGGTCGATCGTGCTGCCGCTGTCCATGCCGGCGATCGCGTCGTTCTCCATCTTCCAGTTCCTCTGGGTGTGGAACGACCTGCTCGTGGCCAAGACCTTCGGCGGCTCGAACCCTGCGCTGCAACCGGTCACCGCCCGGATGCAGAGCCTGACCGGCAGCTACGGCTCGCACCTGGAGCTGCTGGCACCGGCCGGCTTCCTGACGATCGTCGTCCCGGTGATCGTGTTCCTCGCCCTCCAGCGCTACTTCGTCCGAGGGCTGCTCGCGGGGTCGGTCAAGGGCTGATCCGGACGCGACGGGGCGGGTGCGCGGTGCAGGCATAGCCTGACCCGCGTGCCCGCCCCGCTGCTGTTCCTGCTGTCGGGGCTGACCCAGTACCTCGGTGCCGCGGTGGCCGTGCGGCTGTTCGGCGTGCTGCCACCGGCCACCGTCGCGTGGCTGCGGATCGCCGTCTCGGCGGTGCTGCTGCTGGTGTGGGCGCGGCCGTGGCGGCGTGGTCCGTGGGACCGTCGGCGGCTGCTCACCACCGCCGCGTTCGGCGTGGTGCTCGCGGCGATGAACGTCAGCTTCTACGTGGCGATCGCGCACCTGCCGCTGGGCACGGCGGTGGCGATCGAGTTCGTCGGACCCGTGGCGGTGGCCGCCGTGACCGGGTCCGGGTGGCGGGAGCGCGCCGCGATCGCGGTCGCGGCGGTGGGTGTGGTGCTGCTCGCGGGGGTGTCGCTGCACACCGGTGGGTCGGCCCGCGTGGGGCTGCTGGCGATCGGTGCGGCGGCTGCCTTCTGGGCCGGGTACATCCTGCTGGGCCGGCGGGTGGCCGGTCAGGCGTCGGGCCTGTCGGGCCTGGCGGTCGGGATGACGACGGGTGCGGTGGTCCTGGCGCCCGGGTTCGCCGGTGCCGCGGGGCCCGCGCTGCACGAGGTGCGGCTCGCCGCCGCGGTGGTGGCGGTGGCCGTGTGCTCGTCGGTGGTGCCGTACGGCATCGAGCAGGTGGTGCTGCGCCGCGTGAGCGCCGCGACGTTCGCCGTGCTGCTGGCACTCCTGCCGGCGAGCGCGGCCGTGGTCGGTGCCGTGGTGCTGCGCCAGCTGCCTCATCCGGTGGACCTCGTCGGGCTCGCCGCCGTCTGCGGTGCGATCGCGCTGACCGCTCGCCGCGAGCCGCCGGTGGTGCGCGCGGCCCGCAGCCGCACCGAACCCGCCCCGGACGACGGGTCGGGGTGACGGGTTGGGCTGACCGGGGGATTCGCCCTCGAAACGGCCACTCAGCCCGGGCACAGGCTGCGATGATCGCGCCGCCCGGCCGTCACCGGGATGTGCGCCGACGTATCGGCGCCACCTGAGCGGGGGGCTCACATGTCGTTGCAGCGCCGTCTTGTCGTGGGTTCGTCCGTCGCCGCGATCGCGGTGGTCCTCACCGGGTGCGGCGCCTCGGCGCCGCAGGCCGCCGCTCCCGCCGCTGGCGCCTCGGAGGCGGTCGTGACGCCGACACCGACCCCGACGCCCACGCCGACGGCGGTCTACACCCTGACCTCCGCGACGTTCGCGCAGGCGATGCAGGCGGCGGCCGCCAAGGCCACGAGCTGCACGTTCACCCTCCAGGTCGCGACGAACGGTCAGACGATCACGGCGGACGGCGCCCTGCGCGTGCTGCCGGACAAGACCAGCGAGCTGGCCATGAAGATGACCACCTCGGGCACCGGGTCGATCGACCTGCGCGTGGTGGCCGGTACCTGGTACATCAGCGGTGGCGAGCTGACGGGCGGCAAGTTCGTCAAGGGCGACCCGAAGGACCCGAAGGGGCCGTTCGCGGGCATGGCCGGGGTGTTCGACTCCGTGAACCCGAACCAGGGGATGTCGGCGTTCCAGGACGCGATCGTCTCGGTGACGCCGGCGGGCGGCACCGAGCAGGTGGACGGCGTCCCGACGCAGGCGTACGACGTGGTGGTCGACACCACGAAGCTCAGCGCCGCCGTCCGTTCGGAGCAGTTCGACGAGAAGACGGCGCTGCCGGCCCAGATCAGCTACCGGTACTGGTTCGGTGCCGACGGCCTGGTGCGCAAGATGACGTCGGACGTGCAGGGCGAGCAGCAGGTGATGACGTTCTCGGGCTGGGGCCAGCCGGTGGACATCCAGGCGCCGCCGGCCAACCAGGTGGTCACGCTCAAGTGAGGACGCGGCCCCGTCGGCCGTCGGGCCGGCGGGGCACCACCCCGGCTAGAGGTACTGGCCGGTGGAGCGGGAGCTGTCGCCGTCGTCGTCCTGGTCGCGCGGGACCACGAAGACGCCCGGTCCCGCCTGCTGCGGGTGCACGCCCGGCGGCAGTGCGCGGCGCATCCCGGTCAGCTGTGCCTGCGCCGCCATCTGCTGCGCGACCAGCGCCGTCTGGATCCCGTGGAACAGACCCTCGAGCCAGCCGACCAGCTGGGCCTGCGCGATCCGCAGCTCGGCGTCCGACGGTGCGTCGTCGCTGAACGGCAGCGTGATGCGGTGCAGCTCGGCGACCAGCTCGGGGGACAGGCCCTCCTCGAGCTCGGCCAGCGACCGCTCGTGGATCTCGGCGAGCCGGCTGCGCGCCGCGTCGTCGAGCGGGGCGCTGCGCACCTCGTCGAGCAGCTGCTTGATCATGGTGCCGATCCGCATCACCTTGGCCGGCTGCTCCACGAGCGAACCGACCTGCTCGTCGCGGTCCTCGTCGGGTTCGGGGCGCGCGGCGGAGGTCGTCACGTCGTCGTCCGCCACGGTCGTCTCGTCGTCCTGGCTCACCTGGGCATTGTGCCGCCCGCCGGGCGCCCCGCGCCTGCTACGGCACCAGCAGGATCTTGCCGAACGCCGCTCCGGACTCCATCAGCTGGTGCGCGTGCGCGGCCTGGTCGAACGGGACGTGCGTGTGCACGACGGGCCGCACCGCTCCGGCCGCCACCAGCGGCCACAGGTGCTGCCGGACCTCCGCCATGATCGCCGCCTTCTGGGCCAGGGGACGGGACCGCAAGGTGGTGCCCAGCACGGTGGCGCGGCGCTCGAGCAGCAGGCCGAGGTCGAGCTCGGCACGGCGGCCCTGCTGCAGGCCGATGACGGCCAGGCGGCCGCCGTCGGCGAGCACCGCGAGGTTCTCGGCCAGGCCGCCGGCGCCGAGCACGTCGAGCACCACGTCGACCCCGCGGCCCTCCGTCGCGGTCAGCACCCGGTCGGCGACGCCGGGGAGCCGGTGGTCGACGACGACGTCGGCACCCAGGGCCCGCACCCGTTCGCACCGCTCGGGACCCCCGGCGGTGGCCAGCACCCGGTGCCCCAGCGCGTGCCCGACCTGCACGGCGACGGACCCGACACCGCCCGAGCCGCCGCGCACCAGCAGCGTGTCGCCGTCCGTGAACCGAGCGGCCTGCAGCGTCGACCACACCGTGGCCAGCGCCTCCGGCAGCGCCGCCGCCTCCGCGGTCGCCAGGCCGTCCGGCACCGGCAGGCACAGCGCCGCGGTCGCGACGGCACGCTCGGCGTAGCCGCCGCCGGCCAGCAGCGCCGCGACGCGGTCACCGACGGACCACCCGCCGGTGCCCGGTCCGAGGGCGGACACCACGCCGCTGATCTCCATCCCGGGCCAGTCCGGCGCCCCCGGCGGAGGTGGGTAGTGACCCTGCCGTTGCAGCACGTCAGCGCGGTTCACCCCGGCCGCGCCCACCTCGACCAGCAGCTCACCGGCACCCGGCACGGGGTCCGCCACCTGGTCCACCTGCAGCTGCTCCGGCCCACCGGGGGCTCGCACCACGACCGCTCGCACCCGGTGAAAGTACGCCGGAACGGACGAATGGGTGTCCCCGAGCGGGTGACGTCCGTGGCAAACTCGCCCCGCGACCTCATGGTCCGCACCACCGCGACCGATAGCACCCGAACGAGGTCCACGTCACCGCGACGCGCTGAGGCGTGCGTGGCACCGGGTCGGAAGGGAACGACATGCTGCGACGGCTTGGCATCCGCGCCAAGGTTCTGGCGGTTCTTGCCGTGCCCATGCTCGTCATCCTCGCCGCCGGCGTGTTCATCTCCGCGACGGCTCTGACGCAGCTGCGGCTGGACCGCGCGACCCGCGGAGTCGTCGACCTGGTGCAGGCCTACCAGCCGCTGAACGAGGCGTTCCAGAAGGAGCGCGTGGTCTCCACGACCAACGGCAGCGCGGACCAGATCAAGGCGGCCCGCGCGGCGACCGACAAGGCGCTCGCCGACGTCAAGCCGGTCGCCGCCAAGCTGGACCTCGCCGAGTTCCCGCCGGACATCGTCGGCAAGTTCACCGAGCTGCAGCGGTCCTTCGACAACGACCTGTCCGCCATGCGGCAGAACGTCGACACCCAGGCGCGACCCGAGATCATCCAGGGCGCCTACGCCAGCCTCGCCAGCCGCCAGATCGCCCTGGTCCAGCTGGTGGCGCAGACGATCAGCAACCGTGACGTCGCCAAGTACCTCTCGGCGCAGGCCGCGGTGGCGTCGACGGCGGACGACCTGGTGCAGGAGGCCGTCGCCGGCCTGACCCTGATGAACAAGCAGGCCGTCTCCTCGCTCTCGTCCGTCCAGTTCGCCAACCTGGGTACGCAGACCGAGAACCAGCGGGCGTTGGCCCGTGACCAGGTGGCCAGCCTGGGCGTCAAGAGCATCGAGATCGGCTACGCCGACCCGAACGCCGACTTCATGACGATGCGGTCGACGATCAGCATCGGCACCAACGCCGCGTTCGCCCTGGTCGACCCGGCAGCGTTCGCCAAGGCGGTCACCGACCAGACCGGACGCCTCAGCGCGGTCAGCACCGAGGTCCTGAGCAACGGCCACACCGTGGCGACCCGGGCGATCGACGCGCAGACCCAGCGCGCCATCATCACGGTCGGCATCGCCATCGGCGCCGCCGTGCTGTCCTTCTTCTTCGCGGTGGTCGTCTCCCGCACCATCGTCGTCCCGCTGCGTCGCCTGACCGCGGCCGCCGCGGACGTGCGTGACGAGCTGCCGCGCCTGGTCGAGCAGGTGCAGGTCCCCGGTGAGAGCCCCTCGCTGGAGCTGCCGCAGATCCCCGTGACGTCGTCCGACGAGGTCGGCCGCCTGGCCGCCGCGTTCAACGCGGTGAACGCCACCACCGTCCAGGTCGCCCAGGAGCAGGCGGCGCTGCGCGGGTCCATCGCCGAGATGTTCGTCAACGTGGCCCGCCGCGACCAGGTGCTCCTCAACCGCCAGCTGTCGTTCATCGACTCGCTCGAGCGGTCCGAGGAGGACCCGAGCACCCTGGCCAACCTGTTCCGCCTCGACCACCTCGCCACCCGCATGCGCCGCAACGCGGAGTCGCTGCTGGTGCTCGCCGGCATCGACTCCGGCCGACGCCTGCGCGACTCGCTGCCGCTGTCGGACGTCATCCGCACCGCCTCGTCCGAGATCGAGCAGTACGACCGCGTCGAGCTGGAGCTCACCGCCGACCCGGCCATGCTCGGGTTCAACGCCCTGCCGGCCGCGCACCTGCTCGCGGAGCTGCTGGAGAACGCCACCGTGTTCTCCGAGCCCGAGACGCCGATCGTGGTGGCCACGGGTGTCCGGGGCGACCAGGTCGAGGTCCGCATCATCGACCAGGGCCTCGGCATGAGCGACGTCGAGCTGGACGCCGCCAACGAGAAGATCCGGTCGGTCGGCGCGGGTGACGCGCTGGGCGCCCAGCGCCTGGGCCTCTTCGTCGTCGGCCGGCTGGCGCAGCGCCTCGGCGCCGAGGTGGAGCTCCGCAAGAGCAGCCGTGGCACGACCGGTACCGAGACGGTGGTGCGCTTCCCGTCGACGCTGTTCCAGTCGACCGAGGTCTCCGCGCTGGGCAGCTACGGCCCGGCGGTCCCGTCGGTGCCCGTGCCCGAGCTGGAGGAGGCGCCCGAGGCGCAGCCGGTGGACCTCGCAGCGCTCACGGACGGCGCGACGCCGCTCGGCCTGCCTCGTCGTCGCGCGGGGGTCGATCCCGCCGCGCCGCCGGCCTCGCTGCCCACCCGGACCCCTGCCGCCCAGCCTTCGGCCGCCTCGGCACCGCTGCCGCCGGCCGCGCCGCTGGCGCCCGCCGCCGCGGACCAGCGACCCGGTGGGCTGCCGCAGCGCTCGCGCAAGACGTTCGACGAGAACGCCATCGTCCTGCCCGAGGCGCCCACCCCGACCCTCTCCCCGTCGCTGTCCGCGGAGGCACCCGACTGGGCACCTGCCGTGGTGGACTCGCAGGCGGGTTCCGGCCTGCCGAGCCGTACCCGTGCCGCGACCTCGGCGTGGTCCTCGGAGGGTGCGGCCGGCGCGGCAGCCGCGCCGCTGGCACCGGCCCCCGACGCCGGCGTCCGTACGGGGCTGTTCTCCGGCTTCCGCGGACGCGGGGACCTCGGCGCCACCCGTCCCGTCGACCAGGCGCCGACCGGCCTGCGGCGGGCCGGTGACGGTGCGGCACCGGCAGCGGCGGCCTTCTTCCAGGCACGGCCCGCCCAGACGAGCTTCCAGCCCGAGCCGCTCGCGCCGGAGACGCCCGAGCCGGCGCCGATGGTGGTGCCCGGGCTCGCTCCGGACGACGACCTGCTGCCCGCCGACTACGCCGCGTACGCGGACGGCCCTGCCTTCGCCGACGCTCCCTCCTTCGAGGACGCCCCCGCCTTCGCCGACGCCCCCGCCTTCGCCGACCCGCCCGCCTTCGCTGACGCGCCCGCCTTCGCGGACGGCCCGGCCTTCGCGGACGCCCCGGCCGAGACGCCGGGCGAGCCGGACGTCGCAGCCGACGAGCCCGCCGTTCCCGCCGAGCTGCCGGCGTGGGTCCCCGCCTCGCTGTCCGAGCACGACGTGACCGAGGCGGCGCCGCAGGCGCTCGCCGAACCCGTCACCGAGCCGGCGATGCCGAGCTGGGCGGCGCCGGCGGTCGACCTCGCGGGCTGGGCACCGCCCGCCGACGAGGTGCCGACGTTCGAGCCGGAGCCGGCGGCCTTCACCTCGTACAGCGGTTTCGCCGGCTGGTCGGCACCGACCACGGCACCGACCACCGAGACGACCCCGCTCGACGAGCCGGCGGCGTACCTGCCGTTCGGTCGGTCGATGGACGAGGCGCGGGCGTGGACCACCGGGACCATCCCGGTGGTGCCCGAGCCGATCGGCTTCCCCGGCACCCCGGTGCCGGCCGCGCCGGAGCCGCCCGCGGCCTGGGCGCCGCCGGTCCCGACCGAGCAGTCCGACGAGGCCGCAGGCGAGTGGCCCCAGCCGGCCTGGCAGTCCCCGGCCTGGCAGCCGCCGACGTGGTCGTCGCCCTGGAGCGAGCAGGCGCCGGCGGCATCGGTGCCGGACGCCGAGGCGCCGCTGCCGGTGGTCGGCCTCGCACCGGACGCGGAGCCGGAGCCGTTGCCGGTCGCCCGTGCGCTGCCGGAGCCCGTCGGCGCAGCGGTGCCGGACGTCGCAGACCCGGTGTTCGGCGGCTGGCCGCCCGTCCAGGGTGAGCCGGAGGAGTCCGCGCCGACCCAGCTGTTCTCGCCGATCGAGGCCGCGGAGGCCATCGCGCCCGCCCCGGCACCGTTCGCGGCCCCCACCCCGTTCGGAGGTCAGCCGGAGCCTGAGCCGGCCGAGCCCGTCGAGCCGGCCCCGATCGCCTGGCAGCAGCAGGCCGCCTGGGCCCCCACCAACGCCGCCCCGGCAGCGGTCGCCCCGGCGCGCTCTCGGGAGCGTGCACCTCGCAAGCGCGGTCTCTTCGGTCGTCGGCGCCCCGCGCCGGAGACGGGCCAGACGCCGGTGGTCCCGGCTGCACCCGTCGCGGCCGCCCCGTCGGCCCCGGTCCGCAGCACCGTATGGGGGCCGGACGGCGCGGCTGCCAAGCCCTCCGTCAACCCGCCCGCACCGCAGGCGACGGCGTTCGCGACCGCTCCCGGCTTCGAGGCCCCGGCCTTCGCGGCACCCGTGCCGACGTTCTCCCCGGCGCCCGCCGCACCGGCCCCGCTGCCGCAGGCCGCTCCGCCGGCCCCGCACCCGGCACCGGCCGCACCCCCCGCACCGGCGCCGCTGATGCCGGCGGTGCTCGACACGCGCCAGGCGGCCTGGTCGGGAGCACCGGAGCCGGCGTCGAACAGCTGGGCGCCGTCCGGCTGGGCGCCGCGCGCCGACTCGGCGAGCACGGTGCCGCAGCCGAACCCCGCTCCGGTCGCCCGGATCGGCGCCCTGGACGACGACGTCGCGGCGATGCTCGCGATGCGGTCGGACATCCAGGAGCAGGCTCTGTCCGAGCTGAGCCAGCTGTCGGCCTACCGGCCGCAGGTGGTGTCCGGCGCCGCCGAGCGCCTCACCAAGCGCGTGCCGACGGCGATCCCCGAGGCGCCCGAGATCGACACCGCCGCCGCAGGAGCCGAGCGCGACCCGGCCCAGCTGCGGTCACGACTGTCCAGCTTCCAGTCCGGCACCGCCCGCGGTCGCCGTGACGCCGGCCAGGACGGTGCCCGATGAACCTTCGACCCACCCACCACGTCCCCCGCACCACACCGGGGGTCGGCTGCACAGCAGTCCGTCCCGACTGCACCATCAAGGAGGAAGTGTGACCGCGCTCAGCACCGAGGCAGCCAACTTCGGCTGGCTCCTGGACAACTTCGTCCGGACCGTGCCCGGCACCCGCCACACGTTGGTGGTGTCGGCCGACGGTCTGCTCATGGCGATGTCCGAGCAGCTCGACCGCACCAGCGGCGACCAGCTCGCGGCCATCGTCTCGGGCATGTCGAGCCTGACCCGTGGCGCCTCGCGCCAGCTGCACGCCGGGGAGGTGCGGCAGGCCATCGTCGAGATGGACAACCTGTTCCTCTTCCTGATGAGCGTGTCCAACGGGTCCGTCCTGGCCGTGGTGGCAGACTCCACGTGCGACGTGGGCCTGATCGGCTACGAGATGGCGATGCTCGTCTCCCGTACCGAGGCGACGCTCACGCCGCAGCTGATCTCGGAGATGCGCGGCCAGCTCCCCGTCGACGGTGCTACCCGCGCCCCCGTCGCCTGAGCGGAGCCTGACCATGGCAGAGCACCTCGAGTACGAGGCCCGGACGGTACGGCCCTACGCCGTCACCGGTGGCCGGGTGAAGTCGGCACGGTCCGACCTGCCGCTGGAAGCCCTTGTCGAGCAGATGCCCGGGGCCGTCGCCGGCACCGGTCTGCCGCCCGAGAAGCGCGCGATCCTGCACCACGCCTCGGTCGGCTACATCTCCGTGGCAGAGCTGTCGGCCCTGCTCCACCTCCCGCTCGGCGTGATCCGGATCCTCGTGTCCGACCTCGCCGACCAGCAGTTCGTCCGTGTGCACACCTCGCAGCCGGTGGAAGTGAACACCGGTGAGTCCCCCGCCCTGTCCCTGAGCGTGCTGGAGAGTGTTCTCAATGGCATTTCCGCCCTCTGACGCCGCCGTCGCCGCTCCGACGGGACAGGCCGCGTCCACCGCACCCACTGTCGTCAAGATCGTCGTCGCGGGCGGCTTCGCCGTCGGCAAGACGACCTTCATCGGGTCCATCTCGGACATCGAGCCCCTCAACACCGAGGCCGCGATGACCGAGCACTCCGTCGGCGTCGACGACGCCGGTGGCGTGTCCGACCGGAAGACCACCACCACGGTCGCCATGGACTTCGGCCGCATCGCGCTGCCGGGCTCCCTGTGGCTGTACCTGTTCGGCACCCCTGGGCAGGACCGCTTCCTGTTCATGTGGGACGACCTGGTCCGCGGCGCGATCGGTGCCGTGGTGCTGGTCGACACCGACCGGCTCGACCAGTGCTTCCCGGCGGTCGACTACTTCGAGAGCCGTGGCATCCCGTTCGTCGTGGGTGTCAACTGCTTCGACGGCGTCGCCAAGCACGCCCTGGAGGACGTGCGCGAGGCGCTGGCGATCCCGCCGCACGTGCCGGTGCTGTACACCGACGCGCGTTCGCGGGCCGCGACCAAGCAGGCGCTGATCGCCCTGGTGCAGCTGGCGATGGCCCGCCTGCGCGCACGCTGAGCACGCAGCGCCCGACGCACCTCGCACGACCATGACGGCCGGTCCCTCCGGGGGCCGGCCGTCGTCGTCCGGGGACGGTCCCGTGTCGTCCGAAGGCGGCTCGGTGTCGTCCGAAGGCGGCTGGGTGCCGTCCGGGGGCAGCCCGGTGCCGGACGAGAATGGAGCGGTGATCCCGAGCCCGCGCACGGCCGCCGAGGCGGACGGCTGGGTGGGGCGGCCGGCGCCGCCGCGTGACCTGGTCTACGTGGACGGTTCGGCGCTGAGCCGGTTCCTCGAGGGTGCGCCCGAGCGTGCGGCGTGGGGGCAGTTCGTCGCCGGTCGGCAGGGCGACCTGGTGACGTCGGTGCTCGGCGTGACCGAGCTGAAGCGGGTCGCGCAGCTGCTCGGTAGGCCGGCGCGGGACCAGGCCGATGCCGCGACAGAGCAGGTGGACGTCGTCCGGTTCTCGGACCAGGCGCTGAAGGCGGCGTCCCGGGTCTCGGCCGTGCTGCCGCCGTTCGTCGCCCTGCACCTGGGCGCGGCGCTGGCGCACCCGGACGTGCGGACGGTGGCGACCTACGACACGGACCTGGCGCGCGTGTGCGTGCTGCACGGGCTGGTGGTGGTGTCCCCGGGCTGGCCGGACCGGTGGTGGGAGCGGGTCGGCTGAGCGGTGCGGGACCGGCGGCCGGGACCGTCGACCGGAGGGGCCCGTCGGCGGCTGTGGGAAAATCGTCGAGCCGCCACCTGTCTGGAGTGATCCCGCTGCGTCTCATCCTCGTCCGCCATGGCCAGATCGCCGCGAACGTGCGCGGCGAGCTGGAGACCACCACTCCCGGGCCGGAGCTGACCGCCCTGGGTGCGCAGCAGGCCGCCGCTCTGACCGAGGCGCTGGCCGACGAGCCGGTCGCGGCGCTGTTCGCCTCGACGATGATCCGCACCCAGCGCACCGTCGCACCGCTCTCGGCGGCCCGCGGCCTTCCGGTGACGGTGCTGCCCGGGCTGCGCGAGGTGGACGCCGGTGACCTGACGATGCGGTCCGACCGTCCCAGCGTCGAGCGCTACCAGGGCACGGCGTTCGGGTGGGCGGACGGGCAGCTGGACACGGTGATGCCCGGTGCGGCGGGGGGACGGGAGTTCTTCGCGCGGTACGACGAGGCGGTGGCGACCATCGAGGCGGCGGGGGCCGGATGCGCCGTCGCGGTCAGCCACGGCACCGCGATCCGGGTGTGGGTCGCCGGCCGGTCGACCAACGTGGACGCGGAGTTCGCGGCGGCCCGGCCGCTGACGAACACGGGTGCGGTGGTGCTCGAGGGCAGCAGCGCCGACGGCTGGCTGGTCACGGCGTGGGAGGGCGAGGCGCTCGGGGGCCCGGCCGTCCAGTCGGTCGGCGCGGACCCCACGGGCGCTCCCGCGGCCTACTGATCGGCCTCCTGAGCGACGGGCTTGCGCGCCCGGATGACGGCGTTGTGCATGCCGTCGGCCGCCTCGTCCATGAACTCGACGCTGGTGTCGACGAACCCGGCCGCCTGAAGGCCGTCCAGGTACTCGCCGCGAGACAGCGCCCCGGCGACGCAGCCGGCGTAGCTGCCGCGCTCGGCACGGTCCGCGGGGGTCAGGTGGTCCTCGGCGACCACGTCCGACACCCCGAACCGACCGCCCGGCGCCAGCACCCGGAACGCCTCGCGCAGCACGGCCGCCTTGTCGACCGACAGGTTGATCACGCAGTTGGAGATCACCACGTCGACGGCGGCGTCGGGCAGCGGCAGCTCCTCGATGGTCCCGGCCCGGAACTCCACGTTGGTCGCTCCCGCCTCGGCGGCGTTGGCGCGGGCGAGCGCGAGCATCTCCGGGGTCATGTCGACGCCGTAGACGTAGCCCGTCGGGCCGACGCGACGCGCCGACAGCAGCACGTCGATGCCGCCGCCGGACCCGAGGTCGAGCACCCGGTCACCGGGCTGCAGCTGCGCGACGGCGAGCGGGTTGCCGCAGCCGAGGGACGCGCGGACGGCCGCGACCGGCAGCTGTGCGCGGTCCTCGGCGCCGTAGAAGGGGCTCGGCCCGGCGTCGAGGGTCGAGCAGCACGATGACGCGGCGGGGGAGCAGCACGCCGACGCCTCCGTCGCCGCCTGGCCGTAGTGGGCCCGCACCTGCGCGCGGAGCGACTCTGCACCCGTCTGGCTCATCACAACCTCCATCGATCGATGTCCGTCTATGCCTTGGAAGGTGACACAACCATCGACCGATGTCAATGGTGACAGCCATCGATCCTTGCGGCATCATGGACGCGTGACCGTCGTCCAGCTCCCCGTCATCCAGGGCTCGTCGTCCGCCGCCTGCTGCGAACCGCTCACCCAGGCGCCGCTGACCGCCGAGCAGGCCGTCACCCTGTCGCACCGCATGAAGGCGCTCGCCGACCCGGCCCGGCTGCGCCTCGTCTCGATGCTCGCCGCCAGCCCGGCGGGCGAGGCCTGCGTGTGCGACCTGACCGAACCCCTGGGCCTGTCGCAGCCCACCGTGTCCCACCACCTCAAGGTGCTGCACGACGCCGGCCTGCTGACCCGCGAGAAGCGCTCCACCTGGGCGTACTACGCCGTGGTCCCGGAGGCGCTCGCCGCGATCGCCGAGGTGCTCACGCCGGGCGCACGGGCATGACCGCGGTCCGCCTCGCCCCGCTGACGGCCGACCACTGGCCGCAGGTGCGGGACATCTACGCGGCCGGCATCGCCACCGGCAACGCGACGTTCGAGTCCGAGCCGCCGACGTGGGAGAAGTTCGACGCGGGCAAGCTGGCGGAGCACCGGCTGGTGGCGCTGGACGACGACGGCACCGTGCTCGGCTGGGTCGCGGCGAGCCCCGTGTCCGACCGGTGCGTCTACGCCGGCGTCGTGGAGCACTCGGTGTACGTGCACCCGGACGCCCGCGGGCGCGGGGTGGGCCGGACGCTGCTCGACGGGCTGCTGCGCTCGACGGCGGAGGCGGGCGTGTGGACCGTGCAGTCGGGGGTGTTCCCCGAGAACACCGCCAGCATCGCGTTGCACGCCGCGGCGGGCTTCCGGACCGTCGGCACCCGCAGCCGGCTCGGGCGCATGAGCTACGGCCCGATGGCGGGGCAGTGGCGCGACGTCGTGCTGCTGGAGCACCGGCTGCCGGACTGACGCACCGGCTGCCGGGCTGACGCTCCGGCTCGGGTCGGCTCGGGTCAGCCGATCAGGTGGCTGCCGACCAGCAACCACCGCCCGGCCAGCACCGCCGCACCCACGGTGACCAGGCCGAACAGCAGGACCCACAGCCCGCCGGGCACATGGGTCAGCACGGCCAGCTGTCCCGGGTCGGACCCGTCGTGCCGCCGTCCTCGTCGGGACGACGCGACCTCGAGCACCGCCCGGGGCGCTCCGAGCAGCAGCACCCACGCCGCCAGGTGGCCCGCCGCCACCTGCCACGTCACCGGCGCCCAGCCCGTGATGCCCACCAGCACCGCGGCGGTCGCCAGCACCGCCCACAGCCCGTACAGGTTGCGGATCTGCACCAGGACGAGGGCGAGCAGCACCAGCAGCAGCCACAGGGCCCCGACGGCGTACCCGCGGGCCACGAGCGCCGCGACCCCGATCCCGAGGATCGCCGGTGCCGGGTACCCGGCCGCCAGCGTCAGCACCATCCCCGGCCCGCGCGGGGCGCCGCGAGAGGTGGTCAGCCCCGAGGTGTCCGAGTGCACGCGGATGCCGGACAGCCGGCGCCCGGCCAGCACCGCCACGGTCGCGTGACCCGCCTCGTGCACGATCGTCACCAGGTGCCGCAGGGCGTGCCAGGCCGTCGGGACGCCGAGCAGCAGCAGTGCTGCGGCGGCGGTGCCGAGCACGACGGCCGCGGACGGCGCGGGCTGCGGGGACGTGGCGGCGCGCCACAGGTCGGTGATCCAGGAAGGCACGGCCCTACCTCAGCACGTCGAGGGGTCTGCTAGCGTCCGGCACACCTGGAGGGCTGGCTGAGCGGCCGAAGGCGACGGTCTTGAAAACCGTTGTGGGGTAACCCACCAAGGGTTCGAATCCCTTGCCCTCCGCCATCGTTCGCCCTGGTGGGACACCTGTCGAGCCCGTAGCCGCCTCGCGGAGAGGGCTCGCCGGTCGCTCGGTGCTAGGGGAACTGCTAGGGAACCGTCGCGGTCCCTCCGCAGGCGCGGATGGGCTCGCTCTGGCGCTGCCCAACAGCGGGACGCCAGCTTGGCGTCGTGAGCCGCACGAGTGCGCCAGGATTCACGCGTGACCGGTGGGAACAGCGTGACGATAGTCACTGCAATCATCGCCGCTGCGGCCTCGTTGATGGCGGTGATCCTCGGGATCGAGCACCTGACGAGCGGTGCGCGGCTGAGGAACCTAGAGGCGACGCTCCGGGGAGCGCTGAGCAGCGCTCCTGATGATGGACGTAAAGCAGTGCTGGTGAGTCTTCACACGGAAACGGTCGGAAGGCTGCTGGCTCGCGACGCGGTGCCGGGGTGGAGGTTTGCTGGCCCGGCCCTGTTCCCGCTCGCCAGTATGGCCGTGGTCGCGAACTACTGGTTGCTCGTCGCCAAGCGACCGGACCAATCCCTGGCGGCTGTCGTACTCGGCTCGCTTGGAGCAGCGGCCATCGGGGTGCAGGGCCTCGTGATGTGTCTGAACCTGGCCCGCGAACGCGCCCGCGTCGCCCGCTGCTACCGCAAGGGTGTCACCCCCATTCGGGCCTACACGGACATCTTGGCTCGGATGGAGAGCGGCAGGCGAGACGAGTTTTTGTGGGCATACGCGACGTGCGTCGCGCTCGCCGGAGGCGTTGCAGGCGCCTCCATGTTGGCCGCGAAGGTCGCCGTGCCGGCGGAGATCCCGCTACTGCTCGTAGTCGCGGCAGTCGTCGCAGTGCCGATCTTCTTCGCCTGGTTTCGCAAGCGCGTCACGGAGGACCGGACGATCGAGCCGAGAAACCGGGACGGCAGCCTCAAGCCAGCCTGGACACACCCGGTCGACCAGGGAGGTGGGGCAACCGAAGGTACCGACTGATGCGGAACGAGATTCACGGGAGTGGGCGGCGGGGTGCGGCTACGTCTCGCACACTGCCGGTGTGTCGGAAGGAACGCTGACGGTCAGCATCCTCGGGTGTCGTTTGCCGAGGCGATAGCGTCTGAGCCATGTCACGGGGGCGAACTGGCCGAATCTTAAGACTGCGGCTGCTACCGCCAGACCAGCCAAGCCTGTTCTTCGAGCCGAGGGAGGCCCTGCTTCGCGCGTTGTCTCGTGGAAACCGCACTGAGCGCTACGGGCGCGAATGGATCGTGGGACCGACGGAACTTGACCAAGAGGTCCTCAGCGGACGGATCGGCTTCCGCGGTGAGGGTGGTACCGCCGAGCTCTGGGACGACGCAACCAGCGACTTCGTCGAGTACGCGATCCCGGCGGGGGTTACAGCGCCGTTCGCTGTTGACCTCGCTGTGCTAAGTGCCGTTGTCCAAGTCCGGCCGCCGGCCATCAGGGTGAACTCCCTCATCGGCGCCTTCGAGAAGTTGTTGGCCGAGACCGGCGACGGCAAATGGACGATCCACGGTGCTGGCCGGCCGATGACCCTCTCCGACTGGAAGGCGACGGTCGTCAAGATCACCGAAGTCCGATTCACGGCGAAAATCCCGAATCCGCACTGGGCCGGCGCGCCTGATCTCCAAACTGTCATGGAACAGGCCGAGGCCGAGGTCATCAACCTTGAACTCCGGAACGAAGGCGGATTGAACCTCAATGCCGATTTCATCGCCCAGACCGAGCACCACGTAGTCGACCGAGGGTACGGCGAGGCTCGCTACACAGGGATCGCCGAGGACGTGTCGGGGCTCCGTGAGACGGTGTACGACACGAAGTTGGGCACGGAAGAGACGAGCGACGAGGTAGAGGCCGACCCGAGCACGGGGGAGGTGTCCCGCGAGGTTCTGCGCGGCCGCCTAGTCGCCCCCATCGTTCGGGAGGAGACTGATCTGCGTGGACGACCGGGCCACGACACCGACTGAGGTCGGTACCGTGCGTGCCCCGCGATGGTGGCGGCGGTTCGTGGCCCTTTTCGTATCACCGGACTTCTACGTCGGCGTACCCGTGGGTTTGGTGCTCGGCGGCCTGCCGGTGAAGTACTCCGACGTTGCCGGCCAGGTGACGACTGTCCTGCTGGCAGCCTCGGGCATCGCCGCTGCTCTGGGTGCTCTGGTCCTGACGGCCATGACCGTGTTGTTGGGCGTATTCGGCACGGCGTACCGCGCCATGTTGGCGCGGGTGCCGGGCGGCATCGCGGGGACTCTTGTGCCCTACCGGCAAGTCGTCGGCCTCTCGGCGGCTGCGAGCGTGACGGCGCTCGTTGCCGCGATCCTGTGGCCTGCCTTGGCGCACACCCCTCCGATCCTTCGATGGGCAGATGCCGGGGTGCCCCTCGCCCTCCTGGTCTGGGCGATCTTGGGATGCGTGCAAGTCGTCGGCCAGCTCGTGCAGCACGTCGAGAACAACCAACGGGCCGAAGACCTCGCGCGCCGCAAGGCCGAGGCGATCGCCAAGGGTCAAGGGCGCCTCGCCGAGATCGAGCGGCGCGACCGCTCTGGCGAGTAGCGCCAGAGCATCCCTGCGACTGCGGCGCTCTTGTTAGGGCCGCGCTAGGCAACGGTCCGCCAGGGAACTTCACGGACGCGCGCTCCCGGGCTTCACTCAGCACCGAAGATCCGGATAGCACGCACGCGGGCCGACAGATCTCGACCCATCCGCAGGCCTGCGCCGTGACTTGAAAACCGTTGTGGGGCAACCCACCAAGGGTTCGAATCCCTTGCCCTCCGCCATGCACCACGCACCACCACCCGGGTCGCCGGACCGGGGCCGCCGGGACCGTCAGTCGGGCGGTGCCATCAGCCGGACCTGGTAGGCGACCGCCGCGCGGGTGTCCACGCTCGGCGTGATCGTCACGGACATCCCGGTGCCGCGCCGCGGCAGCGTCAGGCCCATGACCCCGGGCGACGACGTCGCGCTGCAGGCCGGCAGCGTGGTCCAGGTCAGGTACTCGCCGATCTGCAGCTCCACGGTCAGGGTGCCGGTGCCGATGCACCGCACCACCAGCCGGTAGTTGCCCGGCGCCCACTGCTTGGCGTTCGAGCCGTGCAGCGGCGTGATCTTCGCCTCGCCGTCCACCAGCGTGAACGTCGGCGTCGCGCCGGCGGAGAACACCGTGTCCGGCCGCTCGGCGTTCTGCAGGTCGGCCAGGTGGATGGCCGCGGCGATGTCGCCGGTGCTGGTCGGCGGGGTGCTGACGGCCGCCTCGGGCTGCGTCGGCTTCTTCGACACCGAGCCGCACGCCGTCAGCGTGCCGGCGACGGCAAGCGCCAGGCCGGCCGCCACGACGACGTTCGTCCGTCGGTGGTGCCGGCGGAAGACGACGTCGAGCATGGGCCTCCGTCCGAGCGGGTTCGTGTGCGGGGCCGTCGACCGTCCGTCGTGCGGACGCCTGGCGCCCCGGTCCCAGGGGAGCAGCCTAGACGCGCCGCCCGTGCCGCTTCTCCGGCGACCGTTCGCCGAGCGTGCTCAACCGGCGCCGGGACCGACCGTGGTCTGCGAGGCCACCACGTACTGGCGGCTGAGCCGCAGCGCCGCCACCACGGAGTCCGCGCACCACGGCTCCAGGCACATGAGCGGGTCGTGGTGCGCGTAGGCGACGAACGCGGCCGTCTTGTCCCGCAGGTCGGCGCCGTGGACCACGGTGGGTCGGGTCCAGATCGGGTAGCCGCCGTAGGAGAGCAGCACGTGCGCCGAGGTGACGGCGTGGTCGGCCGAGCGCACGAACAACGCGGTGGCGGTGTGGTCGGCGTTGTCGCCGGTCTGGAAGGGGATGGTCCAGTCCTGGGTGCGGACGGTCGTCGGCGCGAAGGCGTCCACCAGTGCGGTCAGCGTCGAGGTCAACGTGTCGGCGGTGTAGGTCGACGAGCCGTCGACGGCGGTGATCGTCGGGATCGCGCCCTGCCAGAGGCGCATCAGGCTCTCGTGGTCGTGCACCCGCATGCCGGTGCCGCGCCGGTTGCCGTCGGGCAGGCGCAGGAAGGCGATCGAGATGCGTGGGTCGGCCGTGAGCGTGAGCAGGGGGATCGGGTGCCCGGGCACGCCGGCGTCCGTCGTCGTCCACGCGTCCCGTACGCCGGCCATCTCGGCGTACGCCGCCCGGCTGCCGCGCTCGCGCGACTTCCAGTACGCCGTCCCCTGCGCGGCGTCTCCCGCGGTCACGACGACGGTGCGCACGCATCGACCCGACTGGACGTCGTGCAGCAGGTCGGGGCTGAGGAACAGCAGGTCGTCGTCCTCGTGCGCCACGATCTGCATCGCGCCGTCGTGGCAGCTGACCGGACCGGCGGGGACCGTGGCGGCGGCCTCGGCGGACGTGCCCCACGTCGGCGCCAGCACCGCGCCCTCACCCTGGGCGGCGCTGAGCACCAGCAGGGACGCGACCGCGACGATCGCCACCGCCCGCCCCACCGAGGCGCGTGTCACGCCGCGCCGCCCCCTGACGCCCATCCCGGCCACCTTGCCCTCAGCGCAGCCCGTCGTCCAGCACGCCGACCCACCGGACCCCGACCAGCTGGATCTCGCCGGCGGCCGCCGCCGCCCGCTCGGCGGGCTCGTCGACCGTCAGGTACGGGTGGAAGTACGGCACGTCCTCCTCGACCACGGTCCGGAACCGGCGTGCCAGGGCCTGAGCCACCCCCGCGCCCGGCTGCAGGTCCTCGGCGACGGCCCACTGCCGCACGTACTCGTCCCACGGCAGACCGCTCTCCTGCCAGGACGTCCGCTGCCGACCGAGCCAGCTGTCCGCGGACCCCTCCGGCAACCGCTCGAAGCACCACTGCACGGTCGCGGCGTCGATGCGCTCCCACGCCCACTCGACCACCACCACCCGACCGCCGGGCCGCAGCACCCCGGCGAGGCGGTCGGCCAGGGCGTCCAGGTCGCGCACGTGGTGCAGCGACGCGCACGCCACCACCGCGCCGAACGAGCCGTCCGGCGCGACGTCCTCGACCGTGACCTGCCGGTACGCGGGGCCGTCCGGGGCGACCGGGTCGACGCCGACTGCGTCACGGCCCTCGGCGAGCAGCGCGGGGACGAACCCGCCGATGGGCCCGCAGCCCACCTCGAGCACCGGGCCGGTGGTGGGTGCCAGCTGTCCGCGCACCCACGGCCACACCGCGGCGATCCGCTGCGGGTCACCGGTGGGGGAGCCGTGGTGGTGACCCGGCTCCGCGGGTCCGTGGTGGTGCACGTGAGCCTCCGACGTGGGTGGGGTCCGGGGCGGTGGCGGTGGGCCGCCGACCCCTCGGCGAAGATTACTGGCGTGGGCTGTCCCGACGGCCGCGTCCGGGCGGTAGCCCGCACACCCGGACGGGAGGAATCCCCCGAACGTGACGGAACGGGCACCGCCCCGCTACGGTCCCGTGCATGCAGCGGGACGGTCGGCACGCACTGCGGCCGCCGGCTGCCTCGGCGGACGCGGTGCAGCGCGCTGCGCGCCTGGTGCGCGCGACGGCCGTCAGGCCGGCCAGCTGGGGCGAGCTGGCGGTGGCGCTCACCTGTCTCGGCATGACGCCGGACGTGCGCACGCTCGAACGTGTGCAGCGGGCGCTGGAGACCGCCTGACCGGCGGCCGGGCCGGGCCAGACGTCCCGTGGGGGCCCGATGACGGCCGTCATCATGGTGCCGTGCCCACCGAGCCAGACGACGACGAGCTCGACCTGATCCGACGCTCCGGCGTCGTGCTGCGGGTCGGCAAGCTCAGCCTGTCCGCCGGGACCGGCTCCTACCGGGTGAAGGCCTCGATGGCCCGGGTCGCGCGCGCGCTCGACGTCGACCGCCACGAGGCCCACGTCACGCTGACCGAGATCACGACGACGTCGCACCGCGGCCGCTCGTTCCGCACCGAGGTCGCCGAGGTCCGCTCGCTCGGGGTCAACACGGACCGGCTCGCCGAGCTGGAGTGGATGGCCCAGCGCCTCGAGGCTCGCGGCAAGGTGACGATCGACGAGGTCAGCGCCGAGGTGGACCGCATCGCGGCGAAGCCCCCGCTGTACCCCGTCGTCCTCAACGCGCTCTGGGCGGCGCTCGCGTGCGCGGCGTTCGCCTTCCTCAACAACGCGGGCCCCATCGAGATCATCGGTGCGTTCCTCGGTGCCGGGGTGGGGCAGGGGCTGCGTCGGGTGCTGCTGCACAAGGGGTTCAACCAGTTCGGCGTGACGATGCTGGCCGCGGCGCTGTCGAGCGTCGTGTACCTGTGGTTCGTGCAGCTGCTGCACTGGGCGGGGTTGACCGGCGGCGTGCACGAGGCGGGGTACGTGGCGGCGGCGCTGTTCCTGGTGCCGGGCTTCCCGCTGGTCACGGGTGCGCTGGACCTGGCCAAGCTCGACTTCTCGGCAGGGGTGGCGCGGCTGACCTGGGCGCTGATGATCTTCGTCTCCGCCGCGTTCGCCATCTGGGGCGTGTCGATCATCGTCGGGCTGAGCCCCGACCCGCCGCGCGCGATGGCGATGGGGCTGCCGGCGCTGATGGCGCTGCGGGTGCTGGCGTCCGCGGTGGGCGTGCTCGGCTTCGCGCTGATGTTCAACAGCCCGTGGCGGATGGCGGTGGTCGCGGCGCTCGTCGCGATGATCCCCAACACGCTGCGGATCGCCGCCGTGACGCTGGCGGGCTGGCCGCCGCAGGCCGCCGCCGCGGTCGCTGCCTGCCTGATCGGCCTGCTGGCCGCCTGGATCGCCCCGAGGATGAACGTCCCCCGGATCACCGTGTACGTCCCGGCCGTGACGATCATGGTGCCGGGCGTCCCGGCCTACCGCGCCGTGTACTACATCAGCAACGGCGACACGATGCAGGCGCTGGGGTACGGCGTCTCGGCCGCGCTGATCGTCACCGCGCTCGCCGTCGGGCTCGCCATCGCCCGCATGCTCACCGACCGTGAGTGGGGCTTCGAGCACTAGCCTCACCACCGCTTTGGTCGGACGGCGAACGCACCTGTAGCCTGTCCACCGTCTTGGAGACGTCGCATAGCCAGGTCTAGTGCGCGGCCCTGCTAAGGCCGTGAAGGGGTCTCCCCTTCCGTGGGTTCAAATCCCACCGTCTCCGCTCTTGCTCCGCTCGTGACGAGGCCAGCCACCACCCGGTGCGCTGGCCTCTCTCGCGCCCGGCCGTCCCAGGGTGCCGTCAGGCATCGCGCATAGGATCCGCGCCATGAGCACGTTGCAGCGGCCGATGATGCTGTCCAAGCTCCACCGCGCCACGGTGACGCAGGCCGACCTGGAGTACGTCGGCTCGATCACCGTCGACGAGGAGCTGATGGAGGCGGCCGACCTGCTGCCGAACCAGCAGGTGGACGTGCTGGACATCACCAACGGCGCCCGCCTGACGACCTACGCCATCCCGGGACCGCGCGGCGGCCGGGACATCCAGATCAACGGCGCCGCGGCGCACCTGGTGGACGTCGGCGACCGCGTGATCATCGTGGCGTACGGCTCGATGAGCGACGAGGACGCGCACCGGCACGTGCCGCGGGTCGTGGTGCTCGACGAGCAGAACGCGATCGTGCCGACGGTGGCCGCGCGGGTCTGACGGGCCCTCGCCCACGCGTCCGCCGCGCCTAGAGCAGCCCGAGCGCCTGGGCCACCACCACGGCGGAGGCCGCGGACCAGGCCTGCGGTCGGCAGGCTGCCGGGTACGGCAGGGCGTGCGGGGTCGGGCCGGTGGCCGGGTCGCCGGAGTAGAGCTCGGGGACGCGGTAGCCGAACGACTCCGCGGCGCGCAGCAGGCCCTCGGCCAGCAGCTGCGCCTGCGCGCGGTGGCCGGATGCGAGCAGCCCCCGGACGGCGATCGCCGTGTCGTGCGCCCAGACGGAGCCGCCGTGGTACTTCAGCGGCCAGTAGCCTGCGCTCGACGTGGCCATCGTGCGCAGGCCGAAGCCGGAGCTCAGCTCGGGGTGCACCAGCCGTCGGGCGACCACGTCCTCCTCGTCGGGACGCAGCAGGCCCGTGCCCGGCAGGTGCCCCATGTTCGACGTGACGGTGTCCACCGGCGCGCCCCGGCCGTCCAGGGCGATGGCGACGTACGGACCGTGCTCGTCCTCCAGCCAGAAGTCCCGGCGGAACCGCTCGGCCAGGTCGGCGGCCGCCGCGCGCAGGGCGTCCGGCGTGGTGCCGTCCGCGTCCACGCCCGGGTGCCCGAACGCCTCGAACAGGTCCGCCCCGTGCACCAGCGCCTCGTGGGCGTAGGCCTGCACCTCGCACAGCTCGATCGGGCCCTCCGCCAGCCGACCGTCGCGGAGCTGGATGGAGTCGCCGGAGTCCTTCCAGCCCTGGTTGGCCAGACCGTGGCCGGTGGTGTCCTGGTAGGCGAGGTAGCCGGCGCGGGCACGGGCCACGGTCCACGCCAGCGCGCGCTCGGCGTGGGGGAGCAGGCGGCCGACGTTCTCGGTCGGCATGCCGGCACGCCAGGCGTCGTGCAGCACGCACACCCACAGCGGGGTGGCGTCGACGGTGCCGTAGTAGACGGGCGGCAGGGCGAGGCCGTCCGACGGCAGGGTCAGCGCGGCGCGGCGCAGCTCGTGCAGGATCTTGCCGGGCTCCTCCTGGGAGGCCGGGTCGTCGGCGGTGCCTTGCAACGACGCCAGCACGGTGAGCGTCCCCTCCGCCAGCTCGGTGCCGAGGGGGAGCAGGAAGCGGGCCGCCCACAGGGAGTCGCGGCCGAACAGCGTGAAGAACCACGGTGCGCCGGCGGCGAGGAACTCCTGGTCCGGCAGCGACGGCAGGGCCATGCGCAGGCGGTCCAGGTCGGCGAGGGACTGGTCGAGGAACCGCCGGGGTCGTAGGTCGGCGGAGGCGTCGATCGCCGGTACGACCAGCGGCGACGGTGTCCGCACCCCCGTCACCACCGCGATCGAGTCGTGCACCACCAGCCGCCAGGTGACGCGGGCCGGCCGCCCGGCCGCCGCGGTCAGCGTCCACCGCAGCACGGGCCGAGCGCGGTCCGCCAGGTCGACGTCGGCACCCTCGGCCTCAACCGCGGCCGTGACGTCGTCCGTCGTCCAGACGAGCCCGGAGGGCGTGCGCACCGCGGGCACCGCGTCGCTGGTGCCGCCCGACTTGATGACCTCCATGGCGGCCATGTCCGACGACAGCGTCACGCTCAGCCGTGCCGTGGTCGGCTCGGTGGTGGCGCACCGGAGCTCGAGGGTCTCGGACACCGACCCGGGCTCCGCGCTGCGGGTGCGGAGCAGCCGCACCGTGGGGTCCGCCCCGGGCTGGTCGACGTGCCGGGGGAGACCGACGAACGTCACCGTCCCGCCCTCGCGGAGCGTGCCGGCCGGTTCCGCCTCGGCACCGTCGACCGTCAGCACCGCCTCGCAGAGCACCCGGACGTCGGAGTGCAGCACCCCCTGGACGGTGGCCCGGCCGGGTGCCGAGCGGCGAATCTGCCCGTCCGGCCCGGACCACGCCTGGGTGGGCGCTCGGAACACGAGCTCGAGGTCGTGCAGGAAGGGCTGCAGGTGCTCGCTCATGGTTCAGGCTCCCCGTCGGGCATCGCTTGACAGTACGAACTCGATGGCCGACTCTGTGTCTCACGCCGGGCATTTGATCAATCAAATCGCAGTCGCGATCCTAGTTGATCGATCAAAGCTCCTGGCAAGGCCCTTGATGGAGAGGAGCTGGCGATGGCGCCGGACAGCAGCGACGGGCGTCGTCCGACCGTCTCGAGCGTCGCCGCCCACGCCGGCGTCTCGCGGCAGACCGTCTCCAACGCCCTCAACAGCCCCGAGCGCCTGCAGCCGGACACGCTCAAGCGCGTGCTGGCCGCCATCGAGGAGACCGGCTACGTCCGCAGCGCCGCCGCGCGTCAGATGCGCACCGCCCGCTCGGGCGTGCTGGCCTACCGCCTCGACCCGGTGCTGGACGGCATCAGCGGCCTGGTGCTCGACACCTTCCTGCACTCGCTGACCAGCGACGCGGAGGCCCACGACCACCGCGTGATGCTCTACACCGCCGACTCGGACGAGGCGGAGCTGCGTCAGTTCGAGCGGCTGACCCGGGCGCGCAGCGTCGACGCATTCGTCCTGGTCGGCACCCACGCGCACGACGCGCGGTACCGGTGGCTGACCGAGCGCAACGTGCCGTTCGCCGTCTTCGGCCGGCCGTGGGCGCGGCAGGCATCGGGCAAGCAGTCGCAGCACGCGTGGACCGATGTTGACGGCGCCGCCGGCACCAGCCAGGCGACGGAGCACCTGCGCAGCCTGGGCCACACCCAGATCGCGTTCGTCGGCTGGCCCGCCGGCTCCGGCACCGGTGACGAGCGGCGCCGCGGCTGGGAGCAGTCGATGAGCGCGGCCGGTGTGCCGGCGCGGCACCGGCACGCCCTGGACTCCGCGCAGCCGGACGGCATCCGGTCCGGTGCCGAGGCCGCGCGGCGCCTGCTCGAGGCGGGTGCGACGGCGTTCGTCTGCGCCTCCGACTCCCTGGCCGTCGGTGCGTGGGGCGCGGTGCAGGCGGCGGGGGCGCAGGCCGCCGTCGTCGGGTTCGACGACAGCCCGACCGCCGCCGCTCTGGGCATCACCTCCGTGCGCCAGCCGCTGGAGCAGGCGGCTCGCTGGGCGCTGGACAGCGTGCTGTCCCAGCTCGACGGGCGGCCCAGCGACCCGGCCGACTCCGGCCTGCTGGTGCCGACGCTCGTCGTCCGCGAGAGCTCCGTGCCGGCGCCGGCCGCGCACCCCTGACCCGTCCACCATCCGACGCGCTAGAGAGGCACATCGATGAAGATCACCAGGAGAGCGCTCCTCGCCGCGGCTGCCGCACTGACGGCCACCGCGACCCTCGCCGCGTGCAGCAGCAGCGGCGGCGGCTTCGGCTCACCCGCCGCCTCGGCCTCGTCCTCCGCCGTGGCGTCCGACAACCACCAGCCGCTCACCATCCTGATCGGCACGTCCGGCGACGCGGAGACCAACGCCGTCAAGGACGCCGTGGCCGCGTGGTCCAAGCAGTCCGGCACGCAGGCGACCGTGAACGTCGCCTCCGACCTGGGCCAGCAGCTGTCGCAGGGCTTCGCCGGCGGCAACCCGCCGGACCTGTTCTACGTCACCAACGACTCCGTGGCGACGTACGCGAGCAACGGCTCGCTCGAGCCCTACGTGACGCAGCTGAAGAACAAGGACTCCTTCTACCCGTCCCTGGTCAAGGCGTTCACGGTGAACGGGAAGGAGTACGCCGCGCCCAAGGACTTCTCGACGCTGGCCCTGGTGATCAACACGGACATGTGGACCGCCGCGGGGCTGACCGACAAGGACTACCCGACCACCTGGGACCAGCTGGAGTCGGTGGCGAAGAAGCTGACGACGCCCCAGCACGTGGGCCTGGCGGTGTCCGGCCAGTTCGAGCGGCTCGGCGTGTTCATGGCCGAGGCCGGCGGCTGGCTGGTGGACGACAAGGGCAAGGCCGCGGCGAGCTCGGACGCGAACGTGCAGGGGCTGACCTACGCCAAGAAGCTGCTGTCCGACGGCGTGATGAAGTACTCCTCCCAGCTCGGTGCGGGATGGGGCGGTGAGGCGTTCGGCACCCAGAAGGCCGCGATGACCATCGAGGGCAACTGGATCTCCGGTGCGATGACCAAGGACTACTCGTCGGTCAAGTACAAGGTGGTCAAGCTGCCCGCCGGCCCCAAGGGCGAGGGCACCATCCAGTACGACGGCGGCTGGGGCATGGCGTCGCAGTCGAAGAACAAGGGCGGCGCGCTCGACCTGGTCACGTACCTGACCCAGCCGGACCAGCAGCTCGGGTTCGCCAAGGCGTTCGGCGTGATGCCGAGCGTGCAGTCGATCGCCGACCAGTGGAAGCAGCAGTTCCCCGAGCAGACGGCGTTCCTGGACAGCGCGTCGTCGTCGAAGTCGATCCCGAGCGTGGCCGGCATCAGCGACGTGATCAAGAACTTCGACTCCCAGCTCGACGGACTGTCCAGCACCGACCCCAAGCAGATCCTGGACAAGGTGCAGACCAACCTCCAGGCGCTGCCCGGCCTGTCCTGAGGCAGACCGGCATGCAGACCGCCATGGCGCGCGCGGCGGGCACGACGTCCGCGCCGGCCAGGTCGGCCACCCGTCGCGGTCCCGGCATCCGGGGCCGCGACGGGGTAGCCGGCTGGCTGTTCACCGCCCCGGTGCTGGTGATCCTGGGACTGTTCCTGGTGCTGCCGATCGCGATGGCCGCGTGGGTGTCGGTCTCGAGCTGGAGCGGGCTGGGCAGCCCCTTCTCGTCCACCGTGAAGTTCGTCGGCGGCGCCAACTACGCGGCGCTGCTGGCCAAGCCCGGGCTGGCGCAGTCGGACTTCGGCACGTCGCTGCGGAACAACGCCTGGTACGTGCTGCTGGTGGTCCCGGTCCAGACGGCGGTGTCGCTGCTGCTGGCCGTGCTGGTGAACCGCCGGATCGCCGGGCGGGGGGTGTTCCGTACCGCGTACTACTTCCCGTCCGTCACCTCGTCCGTGGCGATCACGGTGATCTTCCTGTTCCTGTTCTCCGCCTCCGGGACCGTCAACGCGGTGATCAGCTGGCTGGGCGGCACGGGACCGGGGTGGTTCACCGAGACGCGGGGCGTGGTGCAGCTGCTGCTGCAGGCGGTCGGCGTGCACGCGCCCGCCGGGAACGGGTTCCTGGGCCTGACCTGGTTCGACTGGGTGGCCGGCCCGAGCCCCGCGATGCTCGTCTTCATCGTGATGGCGATCTTCACCACGTCCGGCACGTTCATGCTGATCTACCTCGCGGCGCTGCAGCAGATCGCCGAGGAGATCGACGAGGCGGCCGTGATGGACGGCGCCGGGCCGTGGAAGCGGTTCTGGTACGTCACGCTGCCGATGCTGCGACCCACCACGTTCACCGTGGTGACGCTGGGGCTGATCGGCACCTGGCAGCTGTTCGACCAGATCTACGTCGGCTCCAAGGGCGGGCCGGCCAACACGACGCTGACCCCGGCCTACCTGTCCTACAGCCAGTCGTTCATCAACAACGCGTGGGGCCGGGGCGCGGCGATCGCGTTCATCCTGTTCGCGATCATCGTGCTGTTCACCGTGCTGCAGCGCCTCGCGCTGCGGGAGCGGACGCCGCGGCGGAGGCGGTCCCATGGCTGAGGTGTCCGTGCGCGCGCGTCCGGCGGGGACCCCGGTGCGCTCGCGGATGCGGCGCCGCCGGTCGCCACTCGGCGTCGTCGGCCGGTACGGGCTGCTCGTCGGGATCGCGCTGGTCTACGTCTTCCCGTTCGTCGTCTCCCTGGCCAACTCCTTCAAGACGGACGAGGACGCGGCCAACAACCCCGTCTCGCTGATCCCGAAGACGTTCACGACGGCGGCCTACCAGCGGCTGTTCCAGTCCGACCTGCCGCTGTGGCTGACCAACACCGTGATCGTCACCGTGCTGGTCACCGCCGGGCGGGTGCTGTTCGACTCGATGGCCGGGTACGCGCTGTCCCGGCTGCCGTTCCGGGGGCGCAACGCCGTGTTCGCCGGGCTGGTGGCCGTGATGGCCGTGCCGGGCGTGGTGCTGCTGATCCCGAAGTTCCTGGTGATCAAGCAGCTGGGGATCTACGACACCTACCCGGGGATGATCCTGCCGATGCTGGCGGACGCCGCCGGGGTGTTCATCATGCGCAACTTCTTCGAGTCGGTCTCCCCGTCGGTGGAGGAGGCGGCGCGGATCGACGGCGCGGGGGTGTTCCGCCGGTTCTGGTCGGTGGTGCTGCCGATGTCCCGCTCGGCGCTGATCACCCTGTTCATCCTCTCGTTCCAGGCCTCCTGGAACGAGCTGCCGCAGATGATCGTCTCCACCCAGAGCCCGCGGCTGTTCACGCTGACCAAGGGCACCGCGCAGCTGGCGTCCGGGGCGCTGAGCGCCGGCTCCCAGTTCCCGATCAAGCTGGCCGCTGCGACCCTGATGACCATCCCGGTGGCCGTGCTGTTCTTCGTGTTCCAGCGTCGGATGATGAACACGACGGGCGGCGCGACGAAGGAGTAGGGCGCCGCCGTGGCGTCCGGGACGGGGCTCGCTGGCGGTCGACGACGGCCTCGCCGCGGTTTGGGCGCATCGCGGTTCTGCCTGTAACCTCTCCTGTGGCCCGTTCGCGGGCCGGGCGCCCGTAGCTCAACGGATAGAGCATCTGACTACGGATCAGAAGGTTGGGGGTTCGAGTCCCTTCGGGCGCACAGACGAGAGGCGCAGCACCCCCGTGGTGCTGCGCCTCTCCTGTGTCCCGGCCCGGGTGCCGCGTCAGGCCGACTGGCCCGTCGCCCTCCGCACCAGCTCCGCGACCCGCTGCTCGTCGGCGGGGGACAGCTCCGTGATCGCGAACGCGGTCGGCCACAGGGAGCCGTCGTCCAGCTGGGCGCCGTCGAAGAAGCCCAGGTTGCCGTAGCGGACCTTGAACTTGGCGCGCTCCTGGTAGAAGAACAGCACCTTGCCCTCCGCGTTCGCGTACGCGGGGCTGCCGTAGAACAGCCGGGGCTGCAGCCACGGAGCGACTTCCAGCGCGATCGCGTGGATGCGCTCGGCGTTGGTCCGGTCCGGCTCCTCCAGGGCCGCGATCCGGTCCACCACCGCCTGCAGCGACTCGGCGGCGGACTGCTGGGCCTTGAGCTCCTTGGCGCGCTGGCGCATGGCGGCGCGCTCCTCGGCGGTGAACCCGGTCGTCTTCTTCGTGTCGGTCATGTGGCCAAACGTAGGGAAGCAGGGTGGCCCGCGGCTTCTCCAGACCTGCTCGATCTCCTAGTGCTGGGCCAGGACCGCCAGCGCCTCCTCACGCGTGGCGACGTAGGTCACCGGGAAACCGGTCTTGGCCGACAGCCGCTGCATCTGGATGGCGACCAGCGGGTTCGAGGCGATGAACGCGCACCACGTCAGCCCGTTCTTCACGGCCTCGGCCATCATCGCCTCGTGGGTGCGCTGCACCTGCTCGGCCTGCGCCGGGTGGGCGCTGAAGTCGACCAGGAACGTCCAGCCGGGCCGGTTCTCCCGGTAGGCCGCGGACAGCACCCGCACGTAGTCGTCGCAGGTGGCCTTGCTCCACATGCCGACGCAGACGTCGGACAGGCGGTTCTGCGCGCGGTCCCAGCTGATGTCGAAGTACCCGGTCTCCTCGACGGTCGTCAGCGTCAGGCCGCTGGTCTCCCGGGACATCGCGGTGCCCATCCGGGTCAGCTCGCCGACGGCGACGGCGCTGCGTGCCGCGGCGTCCGCGTTCACCGTGGCGAGGTCGACGACGGTGGCGATCGCGCCGGCGATCGCCTCGGCCTCGTCGGACACGCCCTGCGCCGTCTGGCTCAGCTCGTGCGTGACGGTGGTCTGCTGCTCGACGGCGGAGGAGATCGTCAGCTGCGACTCGCAGATCTCGTCGATGACCCGGCTGACGTCCGCCATCGCCGTGACGGCCTCGTGGGAGTCCGCCTGGATACGGCTCAGCATGTCGGTGATCGTCTCGGTCGCCTTCGACGTCTCCTGGGCCAGGCTCTTCACCTCGGCGGCGACGACGGAGAACCCCTTGCCGGCCTCCCCGGCACGGGCTGCCTCGATGGTGGCGTTCAGCGCCAGCAGGTTCGTCTGGCCGGCGATCGAGGTGATCGCCTTGATGATCTCCCCGATGCGGGCGGTGGACTCGCCGAGCACGGTGATGGTCTGCGACGCGGCGGCGACGGAGCCGACGGCCTCCCGGGCGACGTGCGACGCGTTGGACGTGGTCTTGGCGATCTCGCTGATCGACGTCCGCAGCTCCTCGGTCGCGGCCGCGACGGTGGAGACGTTGGTGGACACCTCGCGGGCCGACCGCTCGATGCGGCTCGCCTGCTCGCTGGTGCCGCGGGCGCCCTCGGTGATGGTCTGACCGATGATGCCGAGCTCCTCGCCGGCGATCGTCAGCAGCGAAATCTCCGGCGTGATGGCGCTCATCGGACCGGTCAGCCGCCTGAACGCGTCGCGCACCAGCGCCGTCACTCCGGTGCCGTCACCGGCCGCCGCCTCGGCGACGCGGGTGAAGTCGCCCGACCGTCCCGCCCGCCCCAGCTCCTCCAGGTCGGCAACCGACCGGCGCAGCCCCGAGACCGACCGTGCGGCCAACGCCAGCGCGAGGACCGCGCCGACCGCTACGGCGATCCAGGACGCCGGTGCCGACCCGACGAGCACCGCCGCGACGCCACCCGCGACCGCGATGACGGGCGCCGCCCACAGCCCCATCGCCGAGCCGGAGCCGCTGCGTGCGGCGGGGGCCGTGCTGGGTGCCGAGCCGGGCAACGAGGGGGGCACGGGAAGGGCGGACGCGGTCATCGGGACTCCTGGGCGGTACGGGCCGTCGTTCACCGTCGGTGACGGGTGACTCGCCCTTCCCATCGGCTCCGCCGAGCCGTCCGTGCGGAATCCGGTGGGGCGTCTTGCGTCACGACCCGGGCACGAATACTCTGGCGCGAGTATCCGGAGGTGAGTGATGGCCACCAGGCCCGTGTCGAACCCGTTGGCGCTGGCGGTGCTCGCCTGCCTCTGGGAGCGCCCGATGTACCCGTACGAGATCACCACCACGCTGCGCGAGCGCGGCAAGGAGGACAGCATCCGGCTCAACTTCGGGTCGCTGTACTCCGTCATCCAGCAGCTGGTGAAGAAGGACCTGATCGAGGTCGAGCGCACCGAGCGTGAGGGCAACCGGCCGGAGCGGATCGTCTACGCGATCACGCCGGCCGGCCGCCAGGAGACGGACGCCTGGTTGCGCGAGCTGATCGCGCAGCCGGTCAAGGAGTACCCGGCCTTCGAGACCGGTCTGTCCCTGCTGGCCATGCTGCCGCCGGCGGAGGCCGCCCGGCTGCTGCGCGAGCGGCTCGCCCGGCTGGAGCAGGACGTCGCCGAGCGGGAGGCACTCGCGGCCGGTGACGTCGTCCGGCAGCTGCCGGAGCTGTTCGTCGTGGAGCTGACCTACCGGATCGCGATGCTCAAGGCCGAGCGCGACTACGTCGCCCAGCTGGCCGGTCGCATCGAGCGCCGCGAGCTGGGCGGCTTCGGGCTGTGGGCCCAGCTGCACGAGCAGCTCGCGCAGGGCCGGTCGCACCAGGAGCTGGCGGCGGAGCTGGCACCGGTCTTCACCGCCGGCGACGCCGCGCCCACTCCCGAGGGCGCCGCACCACGGGAGGGCCGTCGCCCCGCCCCGTGACCACCGATCTCCCGACGGTCGACGCGACCGCCGGGTGCACCACCCTCCGACCGACCGGCCGGAGGCCCGCAGAACAGCGGTGGCCCGGATGCGCCAACATCCGAGCCACCTGGCACCGAGTCGTCCCAGCGTGAACTGAAACCTGTGCGAACAGTCTGCTCAGAGCCGTGCCGCGATGGTATCGCCGCACGGCCACGACGGGACGGCTCCGACCGCAAGGAGGAGCACCATGGCTGCACCACGAGCGGCGCTCGCGCTGGAGGCGCGATCGCTGGTCAAGACCTATCCCGGCGGACGCGGCAAGCCGCGCGTCACCGCGCTGGATGGCGTCAGCTTCGGCGTCGAGCCGGGGAGCGTGTTCGGTCTGCTCGGACCCAACGGGGCCGGCAAGTCCACGCTCGTCAAGATCCTGGCGAGCCTCTCGCGTCCCGACTCCGGCACCGCGCTGGTGGCCGGTGCGGACGTCGCCCGGCACCCGGACCAGGTGCGTCGGCTGATCGGGTTCGTCGCGCAGAAGCAGGTGGCGGACCCGATGGACACCGGCCGGGAGAACCTCGAGCTGGCGGGCCGGCTGCACGGTCTCACCGGCTCGGCGGCGCGCGCCCGGGCGACCGAGCTGCTCGGTCGCTTCTCTCTCGAGGCGAGCGCCGACCGTCAGGTGAAGACCTACTCGGGCGGCATGGCCCGCAAGCTCGACGTCGCCATCGGCCTGATGCACCGGCCGCGCGTGCTGTTCCTCGACGAGCCGACCACAGGCCTCGACCCAGAGGCGCGCAGCGAGCTGTGGGCGGAGATCGAGCGGATGGCCGGCGCGGAGGGGATGACGGTGCTGCTGACCACCCACTACCTCGACGAGGCCGACCACCTCGCCGGGCGGCTGACGATCGTCGACCGGGGCCGCGTGGTGGCGTCCGGCACGCCGGACGAGCTGAAGGCGGGGCTGCACGGGGACGCCGTCGCGGTGGAGCTGCGGGAGGCCGCCGACGTCGTGCGGGCTTCCGAGGTGATGCGGCGGGTGGCCGGCACCGCGGACGTGGCCGTCGAGGGCCGGCAGGTACGGGTCCGGACGAGCGACGGGGCCGCGGTGCTGCCGTCGGCGCTCGCGGCGCTGGAGTCGGCGGGGGTGCTGGTCGCCTCGGCGACGGTCGCCCGCCCGAGCCTGGACGACGTGTACCGGTCGCACACCGGGCACGGCTTCGACGCCGCCGCCGGCGCTGACGTGGAGGTGGCGGCATGAGCGCCGTGACCACCACCCGGTCGCCGGCAGTCCCGGTCGGGGCCGGACGTGCGCCGTTCACCGGCCTGCGCCACACCCTGCTGCTGACCGCCCGGCACCTGCGCGCCGCTCGGCGCGTGCCGATGTTCGTGCTGATGAACCTGCTCCAGCCGATGATCTGGCTGCTGCTGTTCGGTCAGCTGTTCCGGTCCGTCGTGAAGATCCCCGGCTTCACCGGCGGGGGCTCCTACCTGGAGTTCCTCACGCCGGGGATCGTGATGATGATGGCGCTGTCCGGCAGCGCCTGGGCCGGCACGGCCTACATCCAGGACATGGACCGCGGCGTGATGGACCGGCTGCTCACGTCGCCCACCAGCCGCGGGGCGCTGATGGTGTCCACGCTGGTCTACCAGTCGGTGCTCACCGTGCTGCAGACGGTCGTGGTGCTCGGCGTGGCCTGGCTGGGTGGTGCGAGGTTCGGCGGGGGCGCCGGAGGCATCCTGATGCTGCTGCTGGGCGCGGCGCTGCTGACGGCGGCGTTCTCGGCGCTGTCGAACGCGGCTGCCCTGCTGGCCCGGGACCAGACGGTGCTGATCGGCCTCTCGCAGCTGCTGACCATCCCGCTGATGTTCCTCAGCTCCGCGCTGATGGACACGCGACTGTCGGCCGGCTGGGTGGCGACGGTGGCCCGGTTCAACCCGTTCGAGTGGGCGGTCGTCGTGGGCCGCGAGGCCCTGAGCCGGCACCCCGATGCCGGGACGGTGCTGGTCCACCTCGGCCTGCTCGCCGGGCTGGCCGTGGTGCTGACGGGCGTGGCGACGCGCGCGTTCCGCACCTACCAGCGCACCACCTGAGCCCTGGGGGACACCAGAGGGGGCCTGGCCGCACGCACGGCCAGGCCCCCTCTGCTCGGCTGCACCCCAGCGGCTACGCCGCCCGCACGCCCTGCACCAGCTGCGACGCGGGGCTACCGATCACCGACGACGTCACGTCGGCGAACCCGGCCTTCTCCATCAGCAGGCGCGCGTCCGACGCGTTCCACCCCCACTGCCCCCAGGCGTCGCGGGTGCCCGACGCCTTCTCGTCCCGCAGCTGGTCGCACAGCGCCACCACGGCGCGACCGTGCGGCCGCAGCACGCGGTACATCTCCTCGAGCGCTTTCAGCGGGTCCGGCACGAACTTCAGGCAGAACATGGACGTCACCACGCTGAACCGGCCGTCCGCCCACGGCAGCGCCGCCACATCGCCCTTGACCAGCTCGGCGGTGCCCGCCGCGAGGCGGTCGGCCAGCCGCCGCCGCGCGACGTCCAGCTGCAGGTCGGAGGCGTCCAGGCCGGCGACGTGCCGGGCCCGGGTCGCGTGCTCCGCGAGCAGCACGGCCGAGCCGCAGCCGACGTCCAGCAGGTCGTCGTCGGGCCGCAGGTCCAGCGCCGCGGCCATGCGGGCGTAGTTGTTTCGGTTGATCCGCACCATCAGGCGCGTACCGACTCTCCCCAGGCGGCCGACCGGTCTTCCGAAGAACCTCCAGTAGAAGTTCGCCCGCCGTGTCATCGTCGACCTCCAGCCCGGGATCGCGGTCCATCCCGCTCCGGCCCCGCGCGGCCCCGACGCACCGTGGCGAGGCGTCCGCTGAGATCAACGCTAGAGCCGCGGGTGGCACGCCGGTAGGGCAGACGGGGGCATCCTTGGGGCCGGATCCGCGCGCACCACCAGCCGCGCCGGCCACCGTCCCCACCGAGGAGCAGTGCAGTGACAACCAGCCCTGTGGTCCTGTCCGACGCCGTCGCCGCGGCGCTCGCCGACGGACGTCCCGTCGTCGCGCTCGAGTCGACGATCATCTCCCACGGCCTGCCGCGTCCCCGCAACTTCGAGGCGGCGCGCTCGTTCGAGGCGACGCTGACGGACGCGGGCGTGACGCCGGCGACGATCGCCCTGGTCGACGGCGTGCCGCACGTCGGGCTGGACGACGCCGCGCTGCACCGCATCGCCGAGGACGAGACGGTGGAGAAGGTGTCCAGCCGGGACCTGTCGGTGGCGATGGTCAAGGGCGTGACCGGCGGGACGACGGTTGCGGCGACCGCCGTGCTGGCCAACCTGGCCGGCATCCGGGTGTTCTCCACCGGCGGGCTGGGCGGCGTGCACCGGGGTGCCGCGCAGTCGTTCGACGAGTCGGCCGATCTGACGATGCTGTCCCGCGTGCCGATCACGGTCGTCTCGGCCGGCGCCAAGTCGATCCTCGACATCCACGCGACCCTCGAGCGGCTGGACAGCCTCGGCGTGACGCTGCTCGGCTACCGCACCACCCGGTACCCCGGCTTCTACCTGTCGGACTCCGGCTTCGAGATCGACTGGAAGGTCGACTCGGCGGACGAGATCGCCGGGGTGATGGCCGCGCGCGACGCCCTGGGCCAGAGCCAGGCGGTGCTGGTGGCCAACCCGATCCCCGCCGAGCAGCAGCTGGACCCCGCCGTGCACGACTCGGTGCTCGAGGAGGCGCTCGCGCTGGTGGACAGCCGCGGCATCACCGGCAAGGCGGTGACGCCGTTCCTGCTCGACTACTTCCAGGCGCACACGCACGGCGCGAGCCTCGAGGTGAACCTCGACATCGTGGTGAACAACATCCGGCTCGGCGGGCAGATCGCGACGGCCTGGGCCGCGCGTCGGCAGGGCTGAGCGCCGTGGCCGTTGGGCGCACGACGACGGACGACGAGCACGCGGCACACCGTCCCCGTGTGGTGGTCGTCGGCGACGTCATCAACGACGTGCTGGTGCGCCCGCTCGGCCCGGTGGCCCCGGACACCGACACCCGCGCGCAGATCGTCCGCCGCCCGGGCGGCAGCGCGGCCAACCTGGCCAGCTGGCTCGCCAGCCTCGGCGACGCCGTCACGTTCGTCAGCCGCGTCGGCGCGCTGGACCACGACCTGCACGCGGCCCGGCTGGCGAGCCTGGGCATCGACCCGCACCTGGCCGCGGACCCCGACCGGGAGACCGGCACGATCGTGGTGATCGTCGATGCGGACGGCGGCCGGACGATGCTGACCGACCGCGGCGCCAACGTCGCGCTGACGCCCGACGACGTCCCGCCGGGCGTGCTGGACGGCGCCGCGCTGCTGCACCTGTCCGGCTACACGCTGTTCGAGGAGCCGGCGCGCGGCACGGCGCTCGGCCTCATGGCAGCAGCCCGGGCCGCCGGCGTACCGGTGTCCGTCGACCCGAGCTCGGTGGCGTTCCTGCAGGACGTGGGCCCGGAGCAGTTCCTCGACTGGACGGCCGGGGCGTCGCTCGTCTTCCCCAACCGCGACGAGGCCGCGCTGCTGGCCGGCACGGCCGACCCGGTGGAGGCGGCGCGCCGGCTGTGCGCGCACTACAGCACGGTCGTGGTGACGCTCGACGCCGACGGGGCGGTCGTCGCACGCCGCGGCGAGGAGCCCGTCGCGCTGCCCGCGCAGCGGGTGCACGCCGTCGACACGACCGGTGCCGGCGACGCGTTCTGCGCCGGCTTCCTCACCACCTGGTTGCGCGCGGACGACCCGGTCGGGGCCGCCGCGGCCGGCATGGCGATCGCCCGGGAGTGCGTCCTGAGGCTCGGCGGCGGCCCGCTCGCCACGGTCGTCTGAACATCCGTCCAGGTTCAGCCTTGCGAAATTCCCTGCAAGTCCTTGCACCCGCTAGCGTGTGCCGGTGACCGAGAACCAGTCTCTCTCCTCGACCGCGGTGATCCTCCCCGAGCACACCGTCGAGAAGTTCACGCGTGAGTTCCTCCGCGAGCTCAACTTCGGGCAGGGCGTGACCCTGTCGCGGGCCTCCGTCAACGACCAGTACCTCGCGCTGGCGCGAGCGGTCCGGCACTACCTGATGGCCCGGTGGCTCGACACCCTGACGCGCCAGCGCCGCGCGCAGGCGAAGTCGGTGGCCTACCTGTCCGCCGAGTACCTGCTGGGCCGGCAGCTGGAGAACGCGCTCCTGGCGACCGACCTGGAGGACATCGCGCGCGAGTCGATGGCCAACCTGGGCCTCGACCTCGACGTGATCGCCGAGCAGGAGGTGGAGCCCGGGCTCGGCAACGGCGGCCTCGGCCGGCTCGCCGCCTGCTTCGTCGACTCCCTGGCCACCATGAGCGTGCCGTGCATCGGCTACGGCATCCGGTACGAGTACGGCATCTTCAAGCAGACGTTCGTCGAGGGCTGGCAGGTGGAGCAGCCGGACAGCTGGCTGTCCCTCGGCTCGCCGTGGGAGTTCCCGCACCCGGAGCACTCGGTGCAGGTGCAGTTCGGTGGCCACACCGAGCAGTACGTCGACGAGGCCGGCCGGCCGCGGACCCGGTGGGTGCCGGCGTGGGGCGTCGAGGGCGTGCCGTTCAACTACATGGTCCCCGGCTACCACAACGGCCGCGTCAACACGCTGCGCCTGTGGAGCGCCACCGCCAGCAACGCCTTCGACCTCGAGCTGTTCAACGCCGGCCGGTACCCGGAGGCGGTGCGCAGCCAGACCTTCGCCGAGAACATCTCCAAGGTGCTGTACCCGGAGGACTCCACGCCGCAGGGCAAGGAGCTGCGGCTGCAGCAGCAGTACTTCTTCGTCGCGTGCTCGCTGCGCGACTTCATCGACGAGGTGCTGCCGGAGGACTTCGACCTGCACCACCTCGACGAGCGGATCATCTTCCAGCTCAACGACACGCACCCGGTGATCGCGGTGCCCGAGCTGATGCGGATCCTGGTCGACGAGAAGGGCTGGGAGTGGGACGAGGCCTGGGCGCTCACCCAGAAGTGCTTCGCCTACACCTGTCACACGCTGCTGCCCGAGGCCCTCGAGGTGTGGCCCACCGAGCTGCTCGGCCGGCTGCTGCCCCGGCACCTCGAGATCATCTACCGCATCAACGACGAGTTCCTCGCCGAGGTGCGTGCGACGTACCCGGACGACGAGGAGCACGTCCGCCGCATGTCGATCATCCAGGAGGAGCCGGTCCGGGCCGTCCGGATGGCGTACCTGGCCACCGTCGCCGGCTGCAAGGTGAACGGCGTCGCCGAGCTGCACAGCCAGCTGCTGCGGGACAAGGTGCTCCCCGACTTCTCGGAGTACTGGCCGGACAAGTTCACCAACGTGACCAACGGCGTCACCCCGCGCCGCTTCGTCCGGCTGGCCAACCCCGGCCTGTCCCAGCTGATCACCGAGGCGATCGGCCCGGGCTGGGTGACCGACCTGGAGATGCTGTCCGGCCTCGAGCCGCTGGCCGACGACCCCGAGTTCCGCGAGCGGTTCCGCGCGGTCAAGGCCGAGAACAAGGCCCGGCTGTCGGCCGTCCTGGCGGAGCGCGACGGCGTCGTGCTGCCGGAGGGCGCGATGCTCGACGTGATGGTCAAGCGGCTGCACGAGTACAAGCGGCAGACGCTCAAGGTGCTGCACATCGTGTCGCTGTACGAGCGGATCCTGTCCGGTGAGCTCGACCCCACGTCGATCACCCCGCGGGTGTTCGCGTTCGGCGCCAAGGCGGCGCCGGGCTACAAGATGGCGAAGAAGATCATCGGCCTGATCAACCACGTGGGCTCGACGATCAACGCGGACCCCCGCGTGAAGGGCGCGCTGACCGTGGCGTTCCCCGCGAACTACAACGTGACGCTCGCGGAGACGCTGATCCCCGCCGCCGACCTCTCGGAGCAGATCTCGCTCGCCGGCAAGGAGGCGTCCGGCACCGGCAACATGAAGTTCGCGCTCAACGGCGCGCTGACCATCGGCACCGACGACGGCGCCAACGTCGAGATCCGCCGGCTGGTGGGCGACGACAACTTCTTCCTGTTCGGGATGCTCGAGCCCGAGGTGGAGAAGCTGGTGGCGCAGGGCTACGACCCGATGTCGTTCTACGAGTCGAGCCCTCGGCTGAAGGCGGCGATCGACCTGATCGCGTCCGGTGCGTTCGGCAACGGCAACCCGGGGATGTTCGCCGCGGTGGTGGACAACCTGATGCACCAGGACCCGTTCATGGCGCTCGCGGACTTCGACAGCTACCTCGAGGCGCAGAGCCGGGTCGACGAGCACTACGCCGACACCGAGGCGTGGACGCGGTCGGCGATCCTCAACGTGGCGCGCAGCGGCTTCTTCTCGTCCGACCGGTCGATGCAGGACTACATCGACCGCATCTGGCACACGCAGCCGGTGCACTCGTTCTAGGCCCTCGAGGGGGACGTCAGCAGACGCGCCGCACGACGAGGTCGACGGCGGTCCGGCCCTGGGCCAGGGCCAGCCGCTCGAACTTCGTCGTGCGGCGCTGTGCTGCCTGCGGGTCGGCGGAGGCGTCCGCCAGGCACGGGTCGGCGGTGAGCACCTCGCGCATCTGCTCGGCGTAGTCCGGCCAGTCGGTGGCGGTGTGGAGCAGGCCGCCGATCACCAGGTGCTCGCGCAGCAGCCGCACGTGGTCCGGCTGGATCAGGCGGCGCTTGTGGTGACGGGCCTTGGGCCACGGGTCGGGGAAGAAGGCGTGCACCGCCGCGAGGCTGCCCGGGGCGATCGACTCGCGCACCAGCTGCAGGGCGTCGCCGTGGCCCACCCGGACGTTGGTCAGCCCGGCACGCTCGACCAGGGACAGCAGGTTGGCGACGCCGGGCAGGTGCGCCTCCACCGCGAGGTAGTCGCGGGCCGCGTCGTCGGCCGCGGTCTCGACGGTGGCCTCGCCCATGCCGGGGCCGATCTCCAGCACCAGCGGGGCGTGCCGGCCGAACAGGGCGTCGGTGTCGAGCAGGCCGTCCGGCGTGCGGGGGCCGCGGCCGAGCGCCTCGTCGTGCACCGAGAAGCCGTAGCGCGACCACAGCCGGTTCAGGGCGTCGGCCCGGTCGCGGCCGAGCGCCGCCCGCCGCGGGTGGAAGGTCCGCAGCGGCTCGTGCGGGGCCGCCGCGACGTGGCGGAAGTCGTCGGGGGAGGCGCCGGTCACGCGCCGCAGGCTACCCGGCCGCCCGGCGGCCCAGGTCATGGCCTCAGGCGGGCGGCGTCCCCGTCGGCGGCTGCTCGGCCGGCGGCTCCATCAGCGCGAACACCTCGCCGAACGGACCCTTGACCAGCACCATCCGGCCGTACGGCGTGTCCTCCGGCGGGCTGACCACCGTGCCGCCGAGCTCGGTGACCCGCGCGGCTGCGTCGTCGGCCACCGGCACCTGGAAGTACACCGTCCACGCGGCGGGCACCTGCTCCCCGGCGCCGGCGCCGTACCCGCCGATGCCGCTGCGCACCGTCTCGCCGTCCACGCCCACCGACGCGTACGCGAAGTCCGGGGCGGACAGGTCCGTCACGTCGTACCCGAACAGGCCGTCGTAGAAGGCCAGCGCCTTCGCCTGGTCGTGGGACATGTGCTCGGTCCACACCACCGCGCCCGGCTCGTCCACCACCTCCCAGCCGATGTGCGAGCCACCCGACCACAGCCCCACGACGGCCTCGGTCGGGTCGGTCAGCAGGGCCATCGACCCGAAGCCCATCACGTCGATCGGCCCCAGCAGCGTGCGGCCGCCGAGCTGCTCGGCGCGCTGCACGGTCGTCGCCAGGTCGTCCGTCGCCAGGTACACGCACCACGCAGCCGGCGGAGCCGGGTCCTCGCCCATCGGCTCGGTCAGACCGACCACCTGCCGGTCGCCGACGAACGCCTGGGTGTACCCACCGGTCTCCGGACCGCCCGTCTCGAACCGCCAGCCCAGCAGCGGACCGTAGAACCCGGTGGCCCGTGCGAGGTCCGGCACGGTGATGTCCGCCCAGCACGCCGTACCGGGTGACCAGGGCACCTGCTGCGTCGTCATGGCGCCATCACATCACCGCCGCCGCACGCGCGACACCGGAGAGGCTGTGCTAACCAGAGGGCATGACGCACGAGGTGGCCCGCGAGTCCCGCGCCGGCGGGGAGTCCCTGACCACCGTGGTCGTGGCGCTCGGGGCCAACCTGCTCATCGCGATCGCCAAGTCCGTCGCCGCCGTGCTGACCGGCGCCGCCTCGATGCTGGCCGAGGCGGCCCACTCCTGGGCGGACACGGGCAACGAGGTGTTCCTGCTGATCGCGCACCGCAAGGCGGACCGGCCGCCGGACGCGAGCCACCCGCTCGGCTACGGGCGCGAGGTGTACGTGTGGTCGCTGTTCGCCGCGATCGGGCTGTTCGCCGTCGGGGCCGGTGTCTCGGTCACCCACGGTGTCCAGGAGCTGATGCACCCGGAACCGGCGGCGTCGTTCACGGTCGCCTACGCCGTCCTGGCGATCTCCCTGGTGCTGGAGGGCGCCTCGTTCGCGCAGGCGTGGCGGCAGCTGCGCGGGCAGGCCGCCAAGCGCCAGCGGACGCTGCGCGAGCACGTGCTGCGCACCTCCGACCCGACGGTGCGGGCGGTGTTCTTCGAGGACTCGGCGGCGCTGGTCGGCATCGTCATCGCGGCGGCAGGCATCCTGGGGCACCAGCTGACCGGGTCGGTGGTGCCGGACGCGGTGGGCTCGATCCTGATCGGCCTGCTGCTCGGCGTCGTCGCCGTGGTGCTGATCGAGCGGAACCGGGACTTCCTGGTGGGGGAGACGGCCGACCCGCAGGTGCACCGCATGGTGCTGCAGGCGCTGCTCGAGCGGCCGGAGGTGGCGCGCGTGACGTCGCTGCGCCTCGAGGTGATGGGGGCCGGCCAGGTGCTCGTCGTCGGCGCGGTCGACCTGGTGGGCGACGAACCGGAGGAGCAGGCGTCGCACGCCCTCGCCCGGTTGGAGGCGTCCCTCAGGGAGCGGCCGGCGGTGGTGGGGGCGGTGCTGTCGTTGTCGGAGCCGGACGAGCCGTCGCTGCTGCCGTAGCGGGTGCCGCCGTCGCCGGCAGGCGCCGGTCCAGGAAGTCGGTCACCTCGTGCAGGTACTGCTCACGGGCCGGGGCGGGGGACAGCGCCAGGTCGTGCGCGCCGCCCGGGACCGTCGCCAGGGTGACGTCGGGTCCGAGCAGCGGCGCGCGGGCGGCGATCTGCTCGACGTCGAGCACCGAGTCGGTGGTCACCAGCTCCTCGTGCCACCCCTTGTCGGGCCCGCTGCGGTCGGAGCGCAGCACCAGCACCGGCACGTCGACGTGCAGACCGCGCGCCACCCGGGCGTGCCCGCGCCGCACGGTGCGGATGAAGCCGGCGGTGACCGGGAAGTCCGAGCTCTTCCACGCCAGGTCGTAGTTCCACTCGCCGCCTGTCGCCGAGTGCAGGGCCTTGCCGTACTCGGGGTCCAGACGAGCGACCACGGCGGTCGGCGCGACGCGGCCGACGACGTCGAGCACCGGGGTGAGCACGTGCCGCTGGGCCCAGCTGCCGCGCAGGTCCAGCCACGGGCTGTTCAGCACGAGGGCGTCGATCAGACCGAGCCCCTGCCGGGCGTCCGCCCACAGCGCCGCGATCAGGCCGCCGGTGGAGTGCCCCAGCAGCACCAGCCGCTCGTACCGCGGTCGCAGCAACCGGACGGCGGTGTCGAGCTCTTCCGAGTACAGGCCGAGGTCGGTGATGTCGTTCGGCGGACGGCCAGGCCGGATGGAGCGGCCGTAGTCCCGCAGGTCGAGGGCGTACAGGTCGTAGCCGTGCTCGGCGAGCGCCGCGGCGACGTGGGGGTGGAAGAAGTAGTCGACGAACCCGTGCACGTACAGCACCGCCCGGCGCCGCGGCGGCTCGTCGCGGCGCACGAGCGTGGCCACCGGCGTGATGCCGGTGCGGGCGGTCACCCGGTCCGGTCGCAGCGGGATGGTGCGGGCGAGCCAGGGCTCGCCGAGAACGTCGGTGACCTCGCTGGTGACGTCGTCGTCCGCCATGCGCCGGATCCTGCTACACCGCCTGCGGCAGCGCATCCTCCCGCGCGGGGACCGGGCGCGCGGCGACCAGGCCCTGGCCGGCGACGTCGACGCCGATGCGCAGCACCCGGGCCGACCCGTCCGGCTCCACCTCCACCTCGGACACCGACGCGTTCGGCAGCGCGACGAGCCCCTCCGGGTGGATGGTCGACAACCACGCGCCGAGGGCCAGCCCGTGGCCGACCACCAGCACGTGCCCTTCCGGGTGCCGGTCGGCGATCAGCGAGAACGCCCGGCGGGTGCGGGCCATGAAGTCGGCCGCGTGCTCGCCCTTGGGCAAGCCCGGGTGCGTGCCGTCGAGCACCTGCGGGACCAGCTCGGTCCACGGCAGCACCGCCTCGAGGTCCCGCTCGGGATGCCGTTCGAACGTGCCGAAGTCGTACTCGCGCAGGTCGGGGTCGGTGCGCAGCCGCAGGTCCGGGTGGTGCCGCAGGATCTCCACCGCGGTGGAGACCGCCCGGCCCGACGGCGAGGAGTACGCCGCGAGGAACGGGACGTCGGCCAGGTGCCGGGCCGTGGTGCGCACCCCCTCGCGGCCGACGCGGGTGAGCGGGGAGTCGCAGCTGCCCTGCAGCAGCCGGCGTGCGTTGAAGTGGGTCTGCCCGTGTCGCACGAGCGTGAGCGTGAGGGTCATCGTCGCCCTTTCGGAGGTGTCGTCGCGACGACGCTAACCCCGGTCGATGGACGCGCGGCGACGAGCCGGTGAGCGTCCGGCGAACAGAGCGGACAGGAACGGGACGCCCGAGGCCCGGCAAGGCGGACACCGTCACGCGGCGAGCACCACGAGACGTGCGAAGGCAGCGTCGATCCCACCCGGGGGACGCGCGGCTTCCCACAGGTCCGGCGGGCGGCCGACGGCCGCGGCTTCGCCGCCCGAGCGTCGCAGCGGTGGCGGCGGCTCCGGTGCGACGCTGCGGTACCTCTGTCCCGTCGGGGTCGTCGTGACCACCGTGTGCCGCACCGCTCCCTCGGACGTCTCCTGGCGCCAGCCGGGCGCCTGCTTCGCGTGGTTGCACGCTTCGCACAACCCCTGACCGTTCTCCGCGTCCGTCGGTCCGCCCAGCTCCGCCGGGACTACGTGGTCCAGGTGCCGGACGGGCGCGTCGCAGTACGGCATCCGGCAGGTGCCCTGGTCACGGACTCGCAGCAGCGACGCGAGGCCCTCGGGATGGAACCGCTCGCGCGAGCTCATGGCCACCACCCGGCCCCGCGGGTCTGTGTAGACCCGGCGCAGCCAGGCGGCGTCGGCGTCCAGCCCGTTGGCGACGAGCGTCCGTGCGACCTGCGCCGGCACCCTGCCGTAACCGTCCAGCACCGCGGCGCCGTGGCCGGACGCGAGGAGAGTGGTGTCGCTCATCACCAGCGACACGGTGACCGGCACGGCGACAGCCGTCGCCTGACCGGTCAGCCGCTCGACGAGGGTGTCGGCCATGATTTGGCCGCGCCCGCGTCCGTCGCCGGTGGCCCGGGCCGAGTCGGCCGCGCGTCGCAGCGCGGCGTAGGCCGACACGCCCTGCGCGACAGGCAGGAGAGCCGTGAGGTACGTCATCGTGTCGGGCGCCGGACGGAGGGTCACGTTGCGCTCGTTCTCTGCGTGAGCCGCTCGACACACGAACGCGGCGGGGTCGGCCCGGTACGCGTGCTCGCGCGCCATCGCGACGAGCCGTCGGGTGCCGACCCCGTCCAAGGTGCCGGGATCGGCGCACAGCAGTCGGTCCACCTCCGCGCGCTCCTCACGCTCGAGGCACGCCGTCTCCTGCACGACGAGCGTCGCCCGGTACTCGGAGAGCCGCCCGTCGGCCAGCGCAGCGAAGGTGCAGGGCAGCTCGGCGCAGAGCGCCTTGGCCACCCCGAGGAGAACCGTGGCCCGGTGCGGAGACTCGCGCCGCGCCATCCCGAGCTGGGCCGCCACGCCGCGTCCACGTCTCTCGCGCGGCACGCCTGCCTCGCGCTGCAGCTGCCGTTCACGTGCGTCGAAGTCCACCGACAGCTGTGCCTGGAGCGCGGCCGCCGCGGCCTTGAGCTGTTCGAGCGCTGCGACGAGCTGGATGCGGTCGGCCTGGTCCAGCTCCCGGGCACCGAATGTCTCGGTGGGGTCACCGGCCGGCGACCCGCGGCCGGCCCCACCAGCCCATCGGGTCAGGCGGGCGCGCCACGAGGTGACGTCGGCCAGCGTTACGCCGCCAGCCCCGATCGCCACACCGTCACCCGTCCTCACGTGACCAGCCTATCGAACATACGTTCGACTCGCGTGCTACTTCGCGCCTCTGTGCACAACGTCTCTCGCATGCCGCTCGCCCCGGTGGGGGCGCTGGCCACTGACGTCGAGGAGGGTGAGCGCTGACCCCCGACGCATCGATCGGGGCGCACGACCCTGAGGTCTCCCTCGCGCCGCTCCGGGAGCACTGGCGCTCAGAGTTGAGCGGAATACACTCAACTTCGCGCCAGTTGCTCCGAACGGCACACCAGCAGGCGACAACCAGCCCCGCCCAGGGAGGCACGATCCGTGGACGCGAAGTTCACCACCAAGGCACAGGAGGCGCTCGGCGCCGCCATCCAGCACGCCACGGCCGCAGGCAACCCGCAGCTCGAGCCGGCGCACGTCCTGTCGGCACTCCTCGAGCAGCAGGGCGGCGTCGCCAACGGGCTGCTCGACGCCGTCGGCGCCGACCGTGCGACGTTGGGCCGCCAGGTGCGCGCGATGCTGGTCAAGCTCCCGGCCAGCAGCGGCGCCTCGGTGTCGCAGCCGTCCGCCTCCCGGCAGACGGTCACCGCGCTGGACGCCGCCGAGAAGGAGGCTCGTGCCCTCGGCGACGACTACGTGTCCACCGAGCACCTGCTGATCGGCCTGGCCACCGGTCAGTCGGGCATCGCCGAGGCGCTGACCGCCGTCGGCGCCTCCCGCGACGCGCTGGTCGCGGCCCTGCCGACCGTCCGCGGCAACGCACGGGTCACCAGCCCCAACCCGGAGGGCACGTTCAAGGCCCTGGAGCAGTACGGCGTCGACCTGACGCAGCAGGCGCGCGACGGCAAGCTCGACCCGGTGATCGGCCGCGACGCCGAGATCCGCCGGGTGGTGCAGGTGCTGAGCCGCCGCACCAAGAACAACCCCGTGCTGATCGGCGAGCCGGGCGTCGGCAAGACCGCCGTGGTCGAGGGCCTCGCCCAGCGCATCGTCGCCGGTGACGTGCCGGAGTCGCTGCGCGGCAAGCGCCTGGTGTCCCTCGACCTGGCCAGCATGGTGGCCGGCGCCAAGTACCGCGGCGAGTTCGAGGAGCGCCTCAAGGCGGTGCTCGCCGAGATCACCGGTGCCGAGGGCGAGATCGTCACGTTCATCGACGAGCTGCACACCGTCGTCGGCGCGGGCGCCGGCGGCGAGGGTGCGATGGACGCCGGCAACATGCTCAAGCCGATGCTGGCCCGCGGTGAGCTGCGCCTGGTGGGCGCCACGACGCTCGACGAGTACCGCGAGCGCATCGAGAAGGACCCGGCCCTCGAGCGCCGCTTCCAGCAGGTGTTCGTCGGCGAGCCGTCGGTCGAGGACACCATCGCGATCCTGCGCGGCCTGAAGGAGCGGTACGAGGCGCACCACAAGGTGACGATCTCCGACGCCGCGCTGGTCGCCGCGGCGACGCTGTCCGACCGGTACATCTCCGGCCGGCAGCTGCCCGACAAGGCGATCGACCTGGTCGACGAGGCGGCGAGCCGCCTGCGCATGGAGCTCGACTCCAGCCCCATCGAGATCGACGCCCTGCAGCGTGCCGTCACCCGCCTCGAGATGGAGGAGGTCGTCCTCTCGGAGGCCGACGACCCCGCCTCCCGCGACCGCCTCGACAAGCTGCGCGCCGACCTGGCCGACCGCCGCGAGGAGCTCGCGTCGCTGACCGCCCGGTGGGAGAAGGAGAAGGCCGGCCACAACCGCGTCGGCGACCTGCGCGCCCGCCTGGACCAGCTGCGCGCCGACTCCGAGCGCGCCCAGCGCGAGGGCGACCTGGCCACCGCCGGCCGCCTGATGTACGGCGAGATCCCCGCGGTGGAGAAGGAGATCGCCGCCGCCGAGTCCTCCGAGGAGGGTGTCGACGAGGACCTGGCCGGCAGCGCCCCGATGATCGCCGAGAAGGTCGGTCCCGACGAGGTCGCCGAGGTGGTGGCCGCGTGGACCGGCATCCCCGCCGGCCGGCTGCTGGAGGGGGAGACCGCCAAGCTGCTGCGCATGGAGGAGGTGCTGGGCGAGCGGTTGATCGGTCAGAAGAAGGCCGTCGCCACCGTCTCCGACGCCGTCCGTCGGGCCCGCGCCGGCATCTCCGACCCCGACCGCCCCACCGGCTCGTTCCTGTTCCTGGGCCCCACCGGCGTCGGCAAGACGGAGCTGGCCAAGGCGCTCGCGGACTTCCTGTTCGACGACGAGCGCGCCATGGTCCGCATCGACATGAGCGAGTACTCCGAGAAGCACTCGGTGGCCCGCCTGGTCGGTGCCCCTCCGGGGTACGTCGGCTACGAGGAGGGCGGCCAGCTGACCGAGGCGGTGCGGCGCCGGCCCTACGCGGTGGTGCTGCTCGACGAGGTGGAGAAGGCCCACCCGGAGGTGTTCGACATCCTGCTGCAGGTGCTGGACGACGGGCGGCTGACCGACGGCCAGGGCCGCACGGTCGACTTCCGCAACGTGATCCTGGTGCTGACGTCGAACCTCGGCTCGCAGTTCCTGGCGGACCCGTTGATGCCCGACGACGCCCGGCGCGAGGCCGTGATGACGGCCGTCCGCTCGGCGTTCAAGCCGGAGTTCCTCAACCGGCTGGACGACGTCGTGCTGTTCGACGCGCTCACGATCGACGAGATCGGGCAGATCGTCGAGCTGCAGGTGGCCGCGCTCGCCCGCCGGCTGGCCGACCGCCGGCTGACGCTCGACGTCACCCCGGCGGCCCGCGAGTGGCTGGCCCTCGAGGGGTACGACCCGGCCTACGGCGCCCGACCGCTGCGCCGGCTGGTGCAGAAGGAGATCGGTGACCGGCTCGCCCGCTCGCTGCTCTCGGGACAGGTGCACGACGGCGACACCGTGGTGGTGGACCGCGACGACACCGGCACCCTGTCGGTGACCACCGGCTCGCCGAGCGTGCTGGCCTGACGGCGGCGATGCTGGCCGGATGACCCGGCAGCCGGAGCGACCCGGCGCGCAGCAGTGGGTGCCGCCCGAGGGCGACGTCCCGGCGCTGCGTGCCGCGGCACCGGGCTGCCGCGGCTGCGAGCTGTGGGCGCCGGCGACGCAGGTCGTCTTCTCGTCCGGCGACCCGGACGCGCCGCTGGTGCTGGTCGGCGAGCAGCCCGGTGGCAGACCTGCGGATCGCCGTCGCCGCCGCCCGCTGACGGGCCGGGTGCCCGGTCGGGGTACCGTCGCGGCGTGACCGACGACGCCGCTACCCAGTCCGCCGCCGAGGCGACCCCCGCGCCCGTGAGGTTCTCCGACCCCGCGCTGCTGGCCGAGCTCGAGGCGCAGGAGGAGCGGCTGGTGCTGCCGCACCTGACGTACGACGACGCCGCGCGGCTCGGCGCCACCGTCGCGGCGCTGGCCGAGCAGCGGCAGCTGCCGGTGGTGGTGCGGGTCGAGGTGGACACCGCCGAGGGGCCGCACATCGTGTTCCAGCGCGCGTTCCCCGGCTCCTCCACCACCAACGACTGGTGGATCGGCGCCAAGGCCAAGGTGGTGCGCCACTACGGCCACTCGTCGTTCGCCGTGGGCACCCGGTACCGCGTCGACGGCACCACGTTCGAGGAGTCGTCCGGTCTGGACGAGACCTACAAGGCGCACGGCGGCTGCTTCCCGCTGCGGGTGGACGGCCGGCTGGTCGGCGTCGTCGCCGTGTCCGGGCTGCCGCAGCAGGAGGACCACGCGCTCGTCGTCGAAGGCCTCACGGCCTACCTCGCCGGCTGATCCACCGCCTGCCGGACACCGCGGCGTCAGGCGGTCGGCACCGCTGCCGTCACGTCCCGCACCAGGGCGTTCACCTCGTCGGGACCGAAGCCGGCGGCCATGCCGAAGTCCACGGCCACCCGCAGCGGCACCTGCGCCAGCTCCGCCGACCAGTGGGCGGCCAGCTCGCTCACCCCGCCGGCGGCGAGCGCCGCCCGCAGCGCGGGACCGCCCGCAGGGTCCGCCAACCACTCGGCGACCGTGGACATGGCGGTCAGCGGCGGCCAGATCGGCTCGCCGACCACCTCGACCTCGACGGAACCGCGCAGGTCGCGCGACGAGGCGCCGACCTCGACGACGAACGTGCCGCCCTCCACCACCCACCGACGCAGGTCGGGGTGCCAGTACGACAGGTCGCGTGCCGTCAGGGTCAGGCTCACCACCTGCGACTCGCCGGGCGCCAGCCGCACCTTGCGGAACGCCCGCAGCTCGCGCACGGGTCGCTGCACGGCCGCCTCCGGGTCGCCCACGTACACCTGGACCACCTCGGCACCGTCGCGCATGCCGGTGTTGGTCACCCGGACGCTGACGTCGACGGTCACGGCCGCACCCTCGCCCTGCACCTGCGCCGCGACCTCGTCGTACGCGAACGTCGTGTACGTCAGCCCGTGCCCGAAGGGGTACGCCACCTCCAGGTCACGCGCGTCGTACCAGCGGTAGCCCACCAGCACGCCCTCGCCGTACCGGACGTGGCCGCCCTCGCCGGGGAAGCTGCCGAACGCCGGGGTGTCCACCAGGCGGTGCGGGATCGTCTCGGTCAGCCGGCCCTCGGGGGAGCGGTGGCCGAGCAGCACGTCGGCCACCGCCGAGCCGCCCGCCTGCCCGGACAGCCACGTCTCGAGGACGGCCGGGGCGAGCTCGCGCCACGGTGAGACGTTGACGGCGCTGCCGTTGGCCAGCACCACGACGATCCTCGGGTTGACCTGCGCGACGGCGGCCAGCGTCCGCACCTGGTTGTCGGGCAGGCCCCAGCGGGGCCGGTCGTACCCCTCGGACTCGTCGGCGGCCGGCAGACCGAGGAACACCAGCACGACGGACGCGTCGCGCGCCGCCGCCACCGCGTCCGTCCGGAGCACCTCGTCGTGCTCGTCGTCACCCGCCAGCGAGAAGCCGGGGGCGAAGGGCAGCTCCGTCCCGGTGGCCGCGCGGAGCGCCGTCAGAGCGTCGTCGACGCGGGTCGCGTGCACCTGGGACGAGCCCGCGCCCTGGTAGCGCGGGGTGCGGGCGAACTCGCCGACGACGACGGCACCGCGGGCCACGTCCGCGTCGAGGGGCAGCAGCGGTGCACCGCCCACCCGCTCGTTGCGCAGCAGCACCGAACCGGCGGCGGCCGCCTCGCGGGCCAGCTCGTGATGGGCGTCGAGGTCGGCGGTCCCCGGGTCGGCGACGGCCGGCTGCGCACGGTCCACCAGCTGCAGCACGCGGCGGACGGAGCGGTCGAGCACCCGCTCGTCCAGCCGGCCGTCGATCACGGCTGACACCACCTCGAGGTCCGGACGCGACCCGACGCCGGGCATCTGCAGGTCCAGGCCGGCCGTCAGGGCCGCCACCCGGTCGTGCACCGCGCCCCAGTCGGACACGACGACCCCGTCGAACCCCCACTCGTCCCGCAGCACCTCGGTCAGCAGCCACTGGTGCTGCGAGGCGTACGTGCCGTTGATGCGGTTGTACGAGCACATCACCGTCCACGGCTTCGCCTGCGTGACGATCCGCTCGAAGGCCGGCAGGTAGATCTCGCGCAGCGTCCGCTCGTCGACGTCGGCGGAGACCCGCATGCGGTCCGTCTCCTGGTTGTTCGCCGCGAAGTGCTTCAGGGACGTGCCGACGCCCTCGCTCTGCACCCCCTCGACCAGGGCCGCGCCGAGCGCCCCCGCCACCAACGGGTCCTCGGACACGTACTCGAAGTTGCGCCCGCACAGCGGCGTCCGCTTGATGTTCACGCCGGGGCCGAGCAGCACCGAGACCCCGTTCGCCCTGGTCTCGCGGCCCAGCGCCGCGCCGACGCGGCGCAGCAGCTCCGGGTCCCACGACGAGCCCAGGGCGGCGGCCGTCGGGAAGCAGGTGGCGGGCACCGACTCGCCGAGCTCAGCCGAGCCGCCCTCAGCCACCTGCTTGCGCAGCCCGTGCGGGCCGTCCGCCACCATGACGGCCGGCAGCTCGAGCCGCTCGACGGGCTTGGTGTGCCAGAAGTCCGCTCCCGACGTCAGCCGGGCCTTCTCCTGGAGGGTCAGTGCTGCGAGCACGCGGTCGACGTCGACCATCGGTGCAACCTTCCTGTGGCGGCGGTGCGGTCAGGCTATCGCCGCTGTCTGACGAGCGATCAGGCGGCCGGTGGGACCGGCACGTGGGTCAGAGGTTGGAGCTCTGGGCCCCGAAGCCCTGCGTGGCCGAGCCCGTGACGGTCGAGTCCGTGCCCCACAGGCAGTAGGCGGACCTCTCGCCCGCGTCCCACTGGTCCGGGTGCGGCGCCCAGACGTCCGACCAGTCGTCCGCGCCGAGCAGCGCGGAGTTCGCGGCCAGCACGTCGTCCTCGCAGGTCGACAGGGCCCTGTCCAGCTCGGCGCCGGGCTCGTCGGTGCTGTTCACCGGCCGCTCGGCGAGCTGGTACACCGACACCACCTCGAGGTTGTGCGGCGCGGTGCAGGCGACCGGGACGGCGTCGGCCAGCGACCAGGAGCTGGCGTCGCCCTGCAGGCACTCGCCCGGCGTCAGGCCCTGCACCAGTCGGTACTCCGGCAGCGTGGTGCTCGACGCGGAGCCGGTGCGCACCGGCCCCGACGACGCCCGCGACGAGGACGACGCCGAGTCGTCGAACCCGCCGCTGTTCCCCACCACAGCGATCAGCACGACGAACCCGATGATCAGCAGCGTCCCGAAGGCCCCGACCACCACGGCGGCGATGGCCAGGCCGCGTCCCTCGAGCTGGCGGCGCTTGGTGCGCACCATGCCGGCGATGCCGAGCCCCAGCCCGACCGGGAACGTGAGGCCGAACAGGAACCCGCTCAGCGCGACGACCAGTGCGGCGATGGACATGGGGTCGGTCTTGGGGGTGTCCCAGCCACCCGCCGGGCCGTACGGCTGCGCCGTGGGGTAGCCGTACGGGCCGTACGTCGGCACCTGACCGGGTGGCCCGTACGCCGGCTGCTGCCCGTAGACCGGCTGCTGCCCGTAGACCGGCTGCTGGCCGTAGACCGGTTGCTGCCCGTACACCGGCTGCTGCCCGTACACCGGCGCCGGCCCGTACGAAGCCGGCACCGGTGCCTCGCCGTACGGGTTCGGCTGCCCGTACATCGGGGCCGGGGCGCTGCCCCCACCCTGGGGCTGCGAGATCGGTGCGGCGTACGGGTCGGGCTGCTGCGCGGAGCGCTCCGCGGCACCCGGGTCCTGACTCATGCGCCGCAACGTAGCGCAGCGCTCCCCCACGTATGCCCTGGTCCGCGGGCGATCTGTGCCGGCCGGCGCACCTGCCCGCCCAGGTGGGCCCCCGACGTCAGTCGGCGATCGTCAGCACCACCGGCACGTGGTCGGACGGAGCCTTGCCCTTGCGCTCGTTCCGCTCGATGACGACGTCGGTGACCGACGCCGCGAGGGCCGGCGAGGCGTACGTCAGGTCGATGCGCATGCCCTCGTTCCGGGGGAACCGCAGCTGCTGGTAGTCCCAGTACGTGTAGGTGTGCTCCGCAGGGACGTGCTGGCGGGACACCTCGGTGTACCCGGCGGCCGCGATCGCCTCGAACGCCTCCCGCTCGGCGGGCGTGACGTGCGTCCGCCCGGCGAAGAAGCCGATGTCCCAGACGTCCGTGTCCAGCGGGGCGATGTTCCAGTCACCCACCATGGCGATCCGGGCCGACGGGTCCGCCTGCAGCCACCCGCCGGCGGCCTCCCGCAGGCGGTCCAGCCACTCGAGCTTGTAGGTGAAGTGCGGGTCGCCGACGTCGCGACCGTTGGGCACGTACAGGCTCCACACGCGCACCCCGCCGCAGGTGGCGCCCACGGCCCGCGCCTCGACCGCTCCGGGGTCGCCCCACGTCGGCTGGCCCGGGAAACCGTGCTCCACGTCCGCCAGGCCGACCTTCGAGGCGATCGCGACGCCGTTCCACTGGCTGAACCCGCTGGTGACCACCTCGTACCCGAGGGCCTCGAAGCCCTCCCGCGGGAACGACTCGTCCTTGACCTTGGTCTCCTGCATCGCCAGCACGTCGACGCCGGTGCGTTCGAGGTAGGCGAGCACCCGGTCCACGCGGGCACGGATCGAGTTGACGTTCCAGGTGGCCAGGCGCATGGACGGCACGGTACCTGCGACCGGTGACAGCCTCGCCGCACGCCCGCGATCGCGAGGGTCAGCGCGAGGCGGCGTCCAGCGCGGCGACCTCGTCGGGCGTCAGCTCGAGGGTGGTGGACGCCAGCAGGTCCGGCAGCTGGTCGAGGCTGCGGGCGCTCGCGATGGGTGCCACCACCGTCGGCCGACCGCGCAGCCACGCCAGCGCCACGGTCGCATCGGACACGCCGTGCGCCGCCGCGACCTCGTCCAGCACGGGGAGCACCGCGGCCCCTCGACCCTCGAGGTACTGCGCCGCCCGGCCGGCCCGCGGACCGCTCGGCGAGCCGTCGGCGCGGTACTTGCCGGTGAGGAACCCGGACGCCAGCGCGTAGTACGGGAACACGCCCAGGCCGTACGTCTCGGCCCGGGCCCGCAGCCCGTCCTCGAACCCGCGCTCGACGAGGTTGTACTCCGGCTGCAGCGCGACCGGCCGGTGCAGGTTCTCCCGCTCGGTGACGGACAGCCACTCGTCGATGCGGTCCGGCGTGTAGTTGGAGATGCCGAGGTAGCGCACCAGCCCCTCGTCCACCAGGGCGGACAGCGCCCCGAGGGAGTCGGCCAGCGGCACCGACGGGTCGTCGAAGTGCGCGTAGTACAGGTCGATGTGGTCGGTGCCCAGCCGCTGCAGCGACGCGTGCACCGCACCGCGGATCGTCTCCGGTGCCAGGCCCAGGAAGTCCGGGTGCCGCGAGACCTTCGTCGCCACCACCACGTCGTCCCGGCGGCCGCGGCGGGCCAGCCACCGGCCGATGATCGCCTCGCTCTCGCCGCCGGTGTGCCCCGGCACCCAGTGGGAGTACCCGTCGGCCGTGTCCACCATCGACCCGCCCGCGTCCACGAACGCGTCGAGCACGTCGAGGCTCGTCGCCTCGTCGGCCGTCCACCCGAAGACGTTGCCCCCCAGGGCCAGCGGAAGGACCGCGAGGTCCGAGTGGCCCACCTGCACTGTCGTCGTCACGCCGCGCATCGTAAGCACGACGAGGGGCCGCGACGCCGGCTTCTCCGCCCGTCGTCGCGACCCCTCGTCGGGTCAGCGTGCGCTCAGCGCACGTCCTCGTCCACCCAGTCGAAGGACTTGGTGACGGCCTTCTTCCACAGCCGGTACTGGCGGTCGCGCTCGGCGTCGTCCATCGACGGCGTCCAGCGCTTGTCCTCGGCCCAGTTGGCGATGACGTCCTGCTCGCCGTTCCAGAACCCGACGGCGATGCCGGCCGCGTAGGCCGCGCCGAGCGCCGTGGTCTCGGCCACCTTCGGCCGGATCACGGGCACGCCGAGGATGTCGGCCTGGAACTGCATGAGGGCCTCGTTGGCCACCATGCCGCCGTCGACCTTGAGCTCGGTCAGGTCCACGCCGGAGTCGGCGTTCATCGCGTCGAGCACCTCACGGGTCTGGAAGGCGGTGGCCTCCAGGGCGGCCCGTGCGATGTGCCCCTTGTGGACGTACCGGGTGAGGCCGACGAGGACGCCGCGGGCGTCGCCGCGCCAGTACGGCGCGAACAGGCCCGAGAACGCCGGGACGAAGTACGCCCCGCCGTTGTCCTCGACGGTCTCGGCCAGCTGCTCGACCTCGGCCGCGTTCTGGATGAACCCGAGGTTGTCGCGCAGCCACTGGATCAGCGAGCCGGTGACGGCGATCGAGCCCTCGAGCGCGTACACCGTCGGCTGCTCGCCGATCTTGTAGCAGACGGTGGTGAGCAGGCCGTTCTTGGACGGGATGGGCGACGTGCCGGTGTTCAGCAGCATGAAGTTGCCGGTGCCGTAGGTGTTCTTCGCGTTGCCGACCTCGAAGCACGCCTGGCCGAACGTCGCCGCCTGCTGGTCGCCGAGGATGCCGGAGATCGGCACGCCCGGCACCAGGCCGCCCTTGCGACCGTGCCCGTACACCTCGGACGACGAGCGGATCTGCGGCAGCATCGACAGCGGGATGCCCATCTCGCCGGCGATCTCCTCGTTCCACGTCAGCGTGTCGAGGTTCATCAGCATGGTGCGCGAGGCGTTGGTCGGGTCGGTGACGTGGATGCCGCCGTCGACCCCGCCGGTCATGTTCCACAGCACCCACGAGTCGGTGTTGCCGAACGCGAGCTTGCCGGCCTCGGCCTTCTCCCGGGCGCCCTCGACGTTGTCGAGGATCCAGCGGATCTTCGGGCCCGAGAAGTAGGTCGCCAGCGGCAGGCCGACGCGGGACTTGTACCGGTCGGCACCTCCGCCGAGCGCCGCGAGGTCGTCGGCGATCTTCTGGGTGCGGGTGTCCTGCCAGACGATCGCGTTGTAGACGGGCTCGCCGGTCTCCCGGTCCCACACCACGGTGGTCTCGCGCTGGTTGGTGATGCCGACCGCGGCGAGGTCGTCGTAGTTCAGGCTGGCCCGGCCGAGCGCCTGGCCCACCACCTCACGCGTGTTGTCCCAGATCTCCTTCGGGTTGTGCTCCACCCAACCCGGCTTGGGGAAGATCTGCTCGTGCTCCTTCTGGCCGACCGCGACCACCGAACCCGCGTGGTCGAAGATCATCGCGCGGGTGCTCGTGGTGCCCTGGTCGATCGCCATCACGTACTTGTCAGCCATGGTGCCTCCTCGTCGAGGGTCGTTCTCAGATGTGCCGTGGACGGTGGTCAGCCGACGAACCAGTGACCGGTCAGGCCGGCGAGCACGCCGCCGACGATGGGGCCGAAGACCGGCACCCAGGAGTACGCCCAGTCGCTGGAGCCCTTGCCCCGGATCGGCAGCACGAAGTGCGCGATGCGCGGGCCGAGGTCACGGGCGGGGTTGATGGCGTACCCGGTGGGACCACCGAGGCTCAGGCCGATGCCGAGGACGATGAGCGACACGGCGAGCGGGCCGATCTGGGCCGGCGTCTTGCCGGACACGAGCACCCAGAAGACCAGGACGAACGTGCCCAGGACCTCGGTGATGAAGTTCCAGGCGTAGGAGCGGATCGCCGGGCCGGTGGAGAAGACGCCCAGCTTGGTGGCCGGGTCGGCGTCCTCGTCGAAGTGCTTCTTGTAGGCGAGGTACACCAGCACGGCACCGATGAAGGCACCGAGGAGCTCAGCCACGATGAACAGCAGCGCGTTCGTCGCGGTCATGTCGATGCCCGGGGCCAGCGTCTTGGCGCCGGACGCCCAGACGCCGAGAACCACGGCGGGGTTCAGGTAGCCGCCCGACTTGAAGGCGACGTACACGCCGGCCATGACGGCGATGCACCATCCGAAGGTGATGACGATCCACCCGCCGTTGAAACCCTTGTTCCTGGGCAAGATCACATTGGCAACCACGCCGCCACCGAGAAGGATCAGCATTCCGGTGCCGAGCACCTCCGAGATGAAGGCTTGCCCGATCGTGTAGTTCACGTGGACCTCTTTCGTCGACGTCGTTGTCTGCATCGCCCGCGACATCGGTCGCGGGGGTCCTGAGGGGGCAGCCGTCAGGCGTGCCCCGTGGTGCCGGCCGACCCGGCGGAACCCGGGCCGACCGAGCCGGTGCCGGTCCCGGGCGTCGCGACGCCCTCGAGCGGCTGCATCGGCGACAGGTCCGGCACCTGCAGCCGGACGTGCTCGGCCGAGGCGTCGTCGGGCTGCTCGGCGGCGTCGTGCTCCGCCTTGGCCCGGGCCTTGTACGCCTCGATCTCCTTCTCGCGGGTCGCGGCGTCCCAGCCGAGCTCGGCCGCCAGCAGGTCGGCGATCTGGTCGAGCGCGCCGACGCCCTTGTCCGCCTGCTCGTAGTTGAGCCGGGTGCGGTGCATCAGCACGTCGTCCAGGTGCAGGGCGCCCTCGTGGGTCGCCGCGTAGACGATCTCCGCACCGATGTACGCCGGGGCGCCGTGCAGCGGCTGCGCCAGCTCGGGACGGGCGTCGACCAGGTCGATCAGCTCGCCGAGCAGCGAGCCGTACCGGTGCAGCAGATGGTCCATCCGGTGCTGCTCCCAGCCGTACCGCAGCCCGATGGCCCGCGCCTGCCGCTGGAACACGCGCAGCCCCTCCGCACCGACCAGAGGCACCTCGTGGGTGATCGACGGCAGCGTCGTCGCCCGCGAGCCGATGGCGAAGTCCACCGCGTCCTTGGCCATCACGCGGTAGGTGGTGAGCTTGCCGCCGGCGATCACCGTCAGCCCCGGCGTCGGGGACGCGACGGTGTGCTCGCGGGACACCTTGGCGGAGCTGGTGCCCTCCTTGGTGCCGGGCTGCAGCAGCGGCCGCAGGCCGGCCCACACGCCGATCACGTCCTCGCGGGTCAACGGCCGGGCCAGCACCGCGTTGGCGTGCTCGATCACGTAGTCGATGTCCGCGCTGGTGGCGACCGGGTGGGTCAGCTCCTGGTGCCACGGGGTGTCCGTGGTGCCGATCACCCAGTAGCGGGACCACGGGATGATGAACAGCACCGACTTCTCGGTCTGCAGGATCAGGCCGGTGTCGCCCTGGATGCGGGCGCGGGGCACGACGATGTGGATGCCCTTGCTGGCCAGCACCCGCAGGCCACCGCCGCTGCGGGCCAGGGCCTCGGTCTTCTCCGTCCAGACGCCGGTCGCGTTGATGACGGCCCGGGCCCGCACGTCGAACCGCTCCCCGGTCTCCAGGTCCTCGAGCAGCGCGCCGCTGACGGCGCCGCCGGTGGTCGTGTGCAGGTCGAGCACCTGCGTGCGCGAGGCGGCGTGGGCGCCGTAGGAGACGGCGGTGCGGACGAGCGTCTCGACCAGGCGGGCGTCGTCGACGCTGGCGTCCCAGTAGCGGATGGCGCCGATCGCGGCGTCGTGCCGCAGGTCCGGGAACATCCGCTCCATGCCCTTGCGGGTCAGGTGGCGGTGGATCGGCATCGCGCGGCGGGTGCCGGACGCGGTGGCCAGCGTGTCGTAGAGCGCGACGCCGGCGCCGACGTAGGCGCGCTCCCAGACGCGGTTCTCCAGCGGGTACAGGAAGCTGACGGGCTTGACCAGGTGCGGCGCCAGCTTGGAGATCAGCAGGTCCCGCTCGGTCAGCGCCTCGTGCACCAGGTGGAAGTCGAGCATCTGCAGGTACCGCAGGCCGCCGTGCACCAGCTTCGACGACCGGCTCGACGTGCCCGACGCCCAGTCCTGCGCCTCGACCATCGCCACGTCCAGCCCGCGGGTGACCGCGTCGAGCGCGATGCCGGCACCGGTCACGCCACCGCCGATCACCAGGATGTCCAGCTCGGAGTCCCGCTCCGTCGAGCGACGCAACCGCTCCAGGGAGTCGGTCCGGGCCTGGACGGTGAGCGGGGCGGTCCTCATGTGGCTGGCTCCTCGGTGCTGGTGACGGTGCTGCCGGGCTGTCGCGACGACGGTGTCGCGGCCGTTCGGGCCATGGGCCCGGGACGAACGGCCCGGTTTCGCCCTATCCTCGGCAGCGGCGGAACGTACGCGCAACAGCAGTGCACAAATGTGCACGCAGGGGCGAGGAGGCACCTGTGTACGTGGAGCGGGAGCAGGACGTGCTGCGGGCCGCGTCGATGTACTACCTGCAGGACATGAAGATGGAGGTCATCGCCCGGCACCTCGGGACCTCCCGCTCCACCGTCTCGCGGCTGATCAAGCGCGCACGGCAGTCCGGGCTGGTCGAGATCACGCTCCGGCCGGCGAGCACGCGTGCACCGGGCATCGGCCGTTCGCTCACCGCGGCGTTCGGGGTCGACGCCTACGTGGTGGCCGTGCCCGACTCGGCGGGGACCGTGGAACGCCTCGAGCAGGTCGCGATGACGGCCGCCAAGCTGCTGACCTCGTGGTTCGACTCCGACATGGTGCTCGGGGTCGCCTGGGGGACCACGCTGGCGGCCGTCTCCCGGTACCTGACCCCCAAGGCCACCCGGGGGTCGGCGGTGGTGCAGCTGAACGGCGCCGCCAACATGCGCACCAGCGGGATCGAGTACGCGTCGGACCTGATCTCGTCGTTCGGGACGGCGTTCGGCGCGGGCGTGCACCACTTCTCGGTGCCGGCCTTCTTCGACTACCCGGACACCAAGGCCGCGATGTGGCGCGAACGGTCGGTGCGGCGCGTGCTGGACATGCAGGCGCGCGTGGACATCGCCCTGTTCAGCGTCGGTGCGGTGGCCGGTGCCGTGCCCAGCCACGTGTACTCGGCCGGGTACCTGGACGACGACGACGTGCAGGCGCTGCACGACGAGGGCGTGGTGGGCGACGTGTGCACGGTGTTCCTGCGGGCCGACGGCTCGTGGGCGGACGTGCCGCTGAACGCCCGTGCCACCGGCCCGTCGCCGGACGAGCTGAAGCACATCCCGCGGCGCGTGTGCGTCGTCGCCGGTGACAACAAGGTGGCGCCGCTGCTCGCCGCCCTGCGCGCCGGGGTGGTCACCGACCTGGTGGTGGACGAGATCACGGCGACCGGGCTGCTCGAGCACGTCGACGTGCCGCGGGTCGGACGGCCGCGCTCGCGGACGTAGGGCTCTGCGCCCCGGCGACGTCGAACCCGGGTCGGGGCCCGCGCCGGGCGACAGGTACCGTGACCCGCGTGAGCGAGGTCGTGGTCCGGGCCGCCGTGCCCGCCGATGTGCACGCCGTCCACGACCTGGTGGAGCCCTACGCCGAGCAGCGCATCCTGCTGCCCAAGGAGTGGGTCGGGTACTACGAGGCCGTCCAGGAGTTCCTGGTCGCCGTGGTCGACGACGAGGTGGTCGGCTGCGGCGCCCTGCACGTCATGTGGTCGGACCTCGCCGAGATCCGCACGCTGGCGGTGCGCCCCGACCAGCGCCGGCACGGCGTGGGGCACGCGCTGCTCGGCGGCCTGGTGGAGCGCGCCCGGGACCTCGGCCTCGCGCGCGTGTTCTGCCTGACGTTCGAGGTCGACTTCTTCGCCTCGCACGGCTTCCAGGTGATCCAGGGGACGCCGGTGGACCCGTCCGTCTACGCCGAGCTGCTGCGCTCGCACGACGACGGCGTCGCGGAGTTCCTGGACCTGGCGCGCGTGAAGCCGAACACCCTGGGCAACACCCGGATGCTGCTGGAGCTGTAGCGGCCGCGCAGGTCAGGCGGGTAGCCGGTACCGGGCCGGCTCGTCGTCGGACGCCGTGGGCAGGGTCTCGACGAGGCCGTCCGCGAGCAGGCCCCGCACCGCCCGCTCCAGCTGCGTGCGGTCCGGCCACACCGCCTCGACGCCCGCCGCCGGGACCGGCTCGAGCGCCTCTCGCAGCAGGGCCATCACCCGTCCACGGACCTGCCGGTCGGTGCCGGCGAACGCCTGGGTGCGGCGGCGGTGGGCGTGCTCGTCGTCCGGCCGCCCGGCGAGCAGCCAGGCGCAGCGGTCGGCCACCGGGCACACCCCGCAGCGCGGGGACCGCGCGGTGCACACCAGCGCACCCAGCTCCATCGTCGCGACCGCCCACCGGGCGGCGGTGGCGTCGTCGTCGGGCACCCAGGCGGCGGCGCGCTGCCGCTCGGCGACGGTCTGGGCCGGCGGCGGCAGGGCGGTCCCCCCGAGCAGCCGGCCCAGCACGCGGCGCACGTTGGTGTCCAGCACCACGGACCGACGGCCGAACCCGAACGCCAGCACGGCGGCGGCGGTGTACTCCCCGACTCCGGGCAGCGCGCGGAGCGCGGCCGGGTCGTCGGGGACCTGCCCGCCGTGCCGCTGCACGAGCGTGCACGCGCACTCCCGCAACCGCAGCGCCCGCCGGGGGTACCCGAGCCGGTCCCACGCGCGCAGCACGTCCGCCGTCGAGGCCGCGGCCAGCGCCGCCGGGGTGGGCCAGCGGTCCATCCATGCCCGCCACGCCGGCTCCACCCGGACCACCGGCGTCTGCTGCAGCATCACCTCGCTGACCAGCACGCCCCACGCCGTCCGGTCCGGCGCCCGCCACGGCAGGTCGCGGGCGTTGTCCCGGTACCAGTCGAGGAGCGTGCCGTGCAGTGCGGCGGCGTCCGACGACAGCGGAGGCGGGCCCTCGAGCACCGGACCATGGTCCCAGACGTTCGTCCCAGGACAGGAAGAGCGCCCCACGCGTACCGTCGTCACATGGTCGACGGCCCGTCGGCGGACACCGGTGCGCGGACCCACTGGGTGACGCAACGGTCGGCGACGCCCGGGACCACCACCTGCGTGCACCAGCCGCCGCCCACCACCGCCGGCATCCCCGTGGTGTCAGCGCGACCCGTGGTGCAGACCGCGCTGTGCCGGTCCATCGGCGAGGTGGACGAGGTGATCGGCTCCCACGGTGCGGCCGCCCACTGCTGGTGCCAGGCCGACCGGCTGTCCGGTGCGGAGCTGCACACCCTGACGCCGACGGAGCTGCGGGCCCGGCTGGCCGCCCGCATCGCGCAGGACTCACCGGCCCCCGGGGTCATCGCGAGCATCGGGGGCGAACGGGTCGGCTGGTGCTCCGTGGCACCGCGCGCGGAGTTCGTGCGCGCGCGCAGCTGCAGCGCGATGTCGGTGCCGAGCACGCAGCCCGACGACCCCGCGGTGTGGTCCGTCACCTGCTTCGTGGTGCGCGCCGGCTTCCGCCGGCGTGGGGTCGCCACCGCGCTGCTCGACGCGGCCGTCGAGCACGCCCGCTCGTCCGGCGCCGGCTGGCTCGAGGGGTACCCGGCGGACACCTCCGAGCGGTCCGAGCCCGAGGGCGACTCGCTGCACCGGGGGACGCTGCACCTGTTCCAGCGCGCCGGCTTCGAGCTGGTGGCGCGGCCGCGGCACGGGCGGGCGATCGTCCGGCTCGAGCTGTAGGGACCCCGCGCGGGCGCGTCCTGCGCGGATCCGTTCGCTGCGCTTCGTAGCGTGGTTGCCCGACGGGCGTCCGGTGGGGGCGGCCGCCTGCACGACGGAGGGCGACGAACGTGGCGACGACGAGCCGGAGGCTGCCGGCCCGGGTGTACTGGGTGCGACGGGCGGTGGTGCTCGGCGTGCCGCTGGTGCTGCTGCTCCTGGTGCTCGTCGTGATCCACCCGTGGGCCGGCAAGGCCGCGGACCGCGCCGCCGCCCGCGCACCGGTCACCACGTCGGCGACGACGTCCGCGGCGGCACCCGCCGCGCCGGCGAGCCCGTCACCGACGCCGACCCCCACACCGTCCCTGCGTGGGGGTGTCGGCGACTGCCAGCCGGCACAGCTCGCGCTCGGCCTCACGCCGACGGCGGTGGACGTGCCGGCCGGCGTCAGCCCGACGTTCACGGTGACCATCAAGAACACGGGGACGGCGCCGTGCCTGGTCGATGCCGGCGACGCCTACCGCGAGGTGGTGATCACGTCCGGTGCGGACCGGGTGTGGTCGTCCAAGGACTGCGTGGCCGCCAACGCACCGCGGCGGACGCTGCTGCTGGCCGCGGGCCAGTCCGACACCACCCAGGTGCCGTGGAACCGGGTGCGCTCGGCGGCCGGGTGCCCCGGTGGGCTGTCACGTCCGGGGACGGGGACGTACCAGGCGACGCTGAACCTCGCGGGCGCGACCGGCGGGCCGGCGGTGTTCGTCCTGCACTGAGCTCGCGCTGCACGGGCGGCACGGAGGGTCGTCGACGACCCCAGCGGGACGGGTGTCAGACGTAGCGCTCGAGGATGCTGGACTCGGCGAGCCGGGACAGTCCCTCGCGGACCGACCGGGCGCGCTGCTCGCCGACACCGTCGACGGACATCAGGTCGTCCACGCCGGCCGCGAGGAGCTTCTGCAGGCCGCCGAAGTGTGCGACGAGCCGGTCGACCACGGTGCTGGGCAGGCGCGGGACCCGCGACAGCAGGCGGTAGCCGCGGGGGCCGACCGCGCCGTCGAGCGTGTCCGTGCTGCCCGGCAGGCCCAGCACGCGGGCGATGTGCGCCAGGTCCAGCAGCTCGGTGGACGTCAGGTCGGCCAGGGCGGCCAGCACCTGGTCGACGTCGCGGCGCGAGGTGTCGACGTAGTCGCGGATCACCAGCGCCCGATCGGCGCCCGCCCCGGCGATCAGCTCGTCGAGCTGCAGTGCCAGGAGGCGGCCGTCGGAACCGAGCTCGACGACGTAGCCGTCGATCTCCTCGCTGATGCGGCGCACCATCTCTAGGCGCTGCACCACCGCGGACACGTCCCGCACCGTGACCAGGTCCTCGATCTCGAGGGCCGACAGGGTGCCGCTGACCTCGTCCAGCCGGGCCTTGTACCGCTCCAGGGTCGCCAGCGCCTGGTTGGCGCGGGACAGGATGGTGGTCGAGTCCTCGAGCTGGTGCCGGGCGTCGCCGACGTAGATCGCGATGATCCGCATCGACGCGGACACCGAGATCACCGGCAGGCCGGTCTGCTTGGCGACGCGCTCGGCGGTGCGGTGACGGGTGCCCGACTCGGACGTCTCGATGCTGGGGTCCGGGAGCAGCTGCACCGCGGCGCGGACGATGCGGTTGGTCACCGGGTCCAGCACCACGGCGCCGTCCATCTTGCACAGCTCGCGCAGGCGGGTGGCGCTGAACTCGACGTCCAGCACGAAGCCACCCGAGCACAGGCGCTCGACGGCCTCGTCCATGCCGAGCACGATCAGCGCCCCGGTCCGCCCCCGCAGGATGCGCTCGAGCCCGTCGCGCAGGCCGCTGCCGGGCGCGACGGCGCTGAGGGTGGAGCGGAGCAGCTCCTCCTGGGACGGGGCAGGCACCAGGCGATGGTATAGGCCGATGCTGCGGAGAGCCTGGAGGGGTCCGCGGGCGTTCGGGTGAGATGGCACCGCCCGCGGGACGGGCACGACGGCGTCGACCCGGAGCAGGTCAGCCGTGCTGGCCACCCCGCAGCCGGGTCACATTGGCGGGGACACCGACTCCCGCGGCGTCGACCGCCTGCGCCAGGTCGCCGGCGCCGATCACCTGCATGCCTTCCGGGACGATGAGGCCCTCGAGGCTGCCGGCCGGCACCACGGCCCGCCGGAAGCCGAGCCGAGCGGCCTCCGCCAGCCGCCTGTCCACCCCGGCCACCGTCCGGATCTCGCCGGCGAGGCCGACCTCGCCCACCGCGACCAGCCCGCGCACCAACGTCTCGTCCTCCCGCGCGCTGACGGTCGCGAGTGCCAGCGCCAGGTCGGCTGCCGGCTCGACGACCCGGGCCCCGCCGACGGTGGACACGTAGACGTCCTGGTCGGAGAGGCGTGCGCCGAGCCGGCGCTGCAGCACGGCGAGCACCATCGACAGCCGGGCGGAGTCGACCCCGGAGGTGGTCCGGCGCGGGTTCGGTGCCGCGCTCGGTGCGACGAGCGCCTGCACCTCTGTGGCGAGCGGGCGGCGGCCCTCGAGCGTCACCGTCAGGCAGGTGCCGGGCACCGGGTGCAGCGCCTGGGACACGAACAGACCGCTCGGGTCGGCGAGGCCGACGATGCCGCGCTCCGACAGGTCGAAGCAGCCGACCTCGTCCGTCGGGCCGTACCTGTTCTTGGTGGCGCGCAGCATCCGGAGGCGAGAGTGCCGGTCGCCCTCGAACTGGCACACGACGTCCACCAGGTGCTCCAGCGTCCGTGGGCCCGCCACCGACCCGTCCTTGGTCACGTGGCCGACGAGCACCACCGGCAGGTCACGGCTCTTGGCGGTGGCGATCAGGGCCGCGGCGACCTCTCGGACCTGCGCGACACCGCCGGCCGTGCCGTCCACCAGGGCGGACGCGACCGTCTGCACCGAGTCGAGCACCAGCAGGTCCGGGTCGACCTGCTCGACGTGACCCAGGACGGTGGCGAGGTCCGTCTCGTCCGCCAGCCGCAGTCCGGGGTGCAGCGCTCCGATGCGGTCGGCGCGGAGCCGGACCTGGCCCGCGGACTCCTCGCCGGTGATGTACAGCACGGTGCGGCCGGCAGCGGCCGTGCGGGCGGCCACGTCGAGCAGCAGCGTGGACTTGCCGACGCCCGGCTCGCCGGCCAGCAGCACGACGGCGCCGGGCACGAGCCCGCCGCCGAGCACGCGGTCCAGCTCGGACACACCTGTGGGACGGGCCCGGGCCGCCTCCACGTCGATCTCGCCGATGGGCCGTGCGGGCGACCGTGTCGGCACCACCGCGGCCGTGCGGGGCGCGCCGCCGCCCGGCCCGACGTCCTCGGACACCGACCCCCACGCCTGGCACTCGCCGCAACGGCCGACCCACTTCGACGTGGTCCACCCGCACTCGACGCAGCGGAAGGCCGGGCGGCTGCGGTCGGCGCGAGCGGCGTCACCACGGGGGGTCGCCGGGCGGCGCACGGAGGTGCTGGTCACGCGTCGGACGGTAGCGGTGGGCACCGACACGGCCCCGGAGCAGGGGCACGACGCGGCGGACGCGTCGATAGGCTGCCGTCCGTCCGGCGCTCGGCCGGCGGTGCGGGGGTGGGACGGCATGAGCGAGACGGCACACCACAGCGGGTCGGGGACGGGCGGGCGTCCGGCCTGGCTGCTTCCGGTGGCGATCGTCGCCGCCGTGGTGGTGGTCGCCGGGATCGTCGTCGGCGTCGTGCTGTCGCAGCGCTCGGGCAAGAGCGGCGCGACCGGTTCGCCCGCCGCCGCCAGCACCGTGGTGCTGCCGTCGCCCACGCCGACCGTCACGGCCGTCGCGCGGCAGGCGACCTCCGCCTTCGCCAAGGCGCTGCCGACCAGCGTGCTGCAGTACGCGCTCGCCACCTCGACGGCGGACACCGCCTGGCAGAACGCCGGTGCCCTCGAGGCGTGGGAGGAGACGTACACGGACGGGTCCGCGCACACGCTGAAGCTGCGTGCGGGCCAGTGGGAGACCGCCGACCAGGCGAAGGCGTTCGCGGCGACCCTGGTGGCGGCCGTGGCGACGCCCGCACCGACCGCCTCGGCCGCCGCCACCCCGTCGGCCGGAGCGAGCTCGACCGCCACCGCCGGGCTGCCGAAGTCGGGGGACGTCACCGCCGGTGGTGCGACGGTCGGCACCTACTCGGTGGTGGACTCCGGGGACGGCACCGCGACGGCGGTGTGGACCAACGGCCAGTCGGTGTTCATGCTGGTCGCGCCCGCTGCGGAGGCGTACGCCGCCTACACGGCGTTCCCGCTCTGAGCCGGGGCGACCTGGTCGCTCGTCGGCCGCCTACACCCGGCTCGTCGGTACGAGGTAGCGCCGCACACGTGCCGCACCGTCCGCCAGCACGTCCTGGAGCACGCCGCCGCAGCGCTCGATGACGGCCGCTGACGCCACGTTGGCGTCGTCGCACGTCACCAGCGCCTGCTCGATGCCGAGACCGGCCGTGATCGCCAGACCCCCGCGGAGCAGCGCGGTGGCATAGCCGCGCCGGCGGTAGGCCGGCCGGACGCCGTAGCCGATGTGCCCGCCGACGCGGGCGAGGTACTCGTTCAGCCGGTGCCGCACGGACACGCGGCCGACCAGGTCGCCGTCCACCACGCCGACCAGGAACGTCGCCGGCACGTAGCCCGGCGGCAGGTCGCGCCCCTCCCGCGTCGCCGCCAGAAGCTCGACGTACCGGTCGAACGGCCGGCCGTCGCGCCCGACGAGGAAGTCGAAACCCTCGGCGGCGAGCTCGCGCTCGGCGAGCAGCGCCTGGGCCTCGTCGGCCGTCGTCAGGGGGCGGAGCAGCAGGGTCGGCTCGGGCATCCGCCGATGGTAGGGGGCGGTCGCCGGTGGCAGGGGTGGTGGGCGGGACGACGCCCGAACGGCCTCGGCGGAGAGGTCGCCGCCGCTACGGTGACGGTGACGTCAGGGGGCGGTCGGGATGGGCACGAGGTACGGGTCCGCGGCGGCGGTGGCGACGGTGCTGCTTCTCGGGGGGTGCGGCGTCGCGGGTGCGGCGCCGGGGCCGGTGAGCGGGCCCGTGAGCGCTCCGACGCCGACACCGACGCTCTGCGCCGAGTTCCCACCGCAGCCCCCGCTCCCCGGCGATGTCGAGGGCTGGTGGAGCTCCACGCCGGCGGACGCGGACGGGAACGTGCTGACCGATCCGGCGGACTGGCCCGCCCAGCTGCGGGAGCACCCACGGACCGCGCTCGTGGACGCGGCCACGGGCCGCGTTGTCTCGAGCTGGGACCGGCGCACCTGCGGGCAGATCCCCGACTTCCGGCCGCCGAGCGGGCTCAGCGGGAACCAGCTGGTGGTGCTCGATGCGGACTCGGGCGGCGTGCTGGAGTCGATGCCGATGCAGCGGTAGCGCTCGACGGCGGACAAATGTGACACAAATGCAAGAATTGTGATATAATAGAATGTCATGTCTTCACATGACGATTCTCTGGCGGGCCTCGATCCCGCCGTCCGGCAGTTTCTCCAGGACTGGACCCGGCTCGACGATCCTGCAGTGGCGCAGCGGCTGCTCGGGCCGGTGATCCTGGTCGGCGGTGCCGGCGTCGCCGGTGGCGCCCCGCCGTCGACGACGGCGCTGCCGAGCGAGCGGTTCGTCGCGGCGGTCGTCGGCCGGCAGCACGCGATGGCCGACCTGCCCGCGCCGCGGCTGGGACGGGTCGACGTGGTGGAGCTGGGTGCGGCCCGTCTCGTCGTGACCGCGCAGTGGCACGTGGCGGGGCCCGGTGGCCCGCTCGAGCTGGTCGGGGACTTCCTGCTCGAGCGGACCGCCGGGCCCGGTCTGCGTGCGCTGGCCTACCTGCCTCGCACCGATGTGACGGCGATGGTCGCGGGTCAGGCCCCCGTCGTGGACGACGAGGAGGCGGAGCCGGATGCCGGGGCCGTGAGGTCGTAGACCGTCACCCCGTCGACCGTCTGGGCGGTGTAGGTGGCGGCGACCCACGAGCTGATCTGGCCGGCGACGTCCGAGCCGCCGTTCGACCGGCCGAGGCCGCTGCCACCGATGTAGTAGTGGACCTGGCCGGCGGCGACCCACGCCTGGAACTGCGCGAGGGTCGGTGACGGGTCGGAGCCGTTGAAGCCGCCGATCGGCATCACGGACTGCTGCGTGGCCAGCTGGTAGCTCGCGGCGTTCTGCGAGCCGGTGGTCGCGGCGACCCAGCGGTACCGCGAGGCGTCGGCCTCGAGCATCGTCTTGAGGGTGGCGCTGACCGTCGTGCCGTTGAGCAGGCCGCCCATGCCGCCTGCGCCACCGGCGGTGCGGCCGGCGAAGCCCTGGCTCGGCACGGCGCCGGTGCCAGTCTGGCCGGTCCCGGTCGAGCCGGTGCCCGGCTGACCGCCAGGCAGCTGACCCGTCGTCCCGCCCGGTGCACCCACCGGAGGCTGCCCCTGCGTGCCACCCGGGAACTGGCCACCGCGGAACTGGCCACCGCGGAACTGGCCGCGCATCCCGCCAGGACCGCCGCCGAACCCGCTGCCGGCCACGGTCGGACCGGCGCTCACGATGGAGCCCGTGTGCGCGGTGGACACGGTCTGCAGCGTGTACGCGGTGGGCCCGGCCAGCGAGGCGGCCAGGGCAACCGCGGCACCGACGCCGGTCATGCGCCGGCCGGCACGCCCGCCGACCAGGCCGGGCCCGGCCAGCAGCAGCACCGCGCCCATGACGGCGGCGGCGAGGATCGCCACCCGCAGCCACGGCAGCCAGGTGGACGAGCGGCCGAGCAGCTGCCAGGCCCACGCCGCGGTGAGCAGCGTGGTTCCGGCCAGGACGAGGCGCGCGGCGATCGTCGTGCGCCGCCGCCACAGCAGCACCGACCCGATGCCGACCGGGGCGGCGACCGCCGGGGCGAGGGCGACGGTGTAGTACGCGTGGAAGATGCCGGCCATGAAGGAGAACGTCAGGCCCGTGACCACGAGCCACGCGAGCCAGGCACCGACCTGGGCGCGGGCACCGCTGGTCCGCGGCGCGCGACGCAGCAGCCACAGCGCCGCCACCGCGAGGATCAGCGCGGCGGGCACCAGCCACGCGATCTGACCACCGACCTCGGAGCCGAACATCCGGGTGATGCCCGTGGCGCCCCAGTTGCCGCCGGCGTTGCCGCCACCGCCGCCGACCGACCCGACCTCGCTCCCGGTGATGCGGCCGAGGCCGTTGTAGCCGAACGTCAGCTCGAGGAACGAGTTGGTCTGCGAGCCCCCGACGTACGGCCGGGACGACGCGGGCCACAGCTCCACGAGTGCCACCCACCAGCCGGCGGAGAGGACCATCGCGGCGACGGCGAGCAGGCCGTCGCGGACCCGCTTGAGCAGCGGCACGGGACCGGCCCACAGGAACACGGCCGCCAGGCCGGGCAGGACGAGGAACGCCTGCAGCTGCTTGGTGAGGAACGCGAGTCCGACGAACACGCCGGCCAGGACCATCCACCGGGTGGTGCGTGGGCCGTCGACCGCCCGCATGGTGGCCCACACCGAGGCGATCAGCAGCAGGACCAGCAGGGCGTCCGGGTTGTTGAACCGGAACATCAGGGCCGCGACGGGGGTCAGCGCCAGGACGGCGCCCGCCAGCAGGCCGGCCGTGGCACCGAAGTGGCGGCGGACCGTGCGGTAGAGGAGGGCGACGGACGCGACGCCCATCAGCGCCTGCGGCACCAGGATCGACCAGGACGACAGGCCGAAGATCCGCACCGACAGCCCCATCACCCACAGGGCGGCCGGGGGCTTGTCCACGGTGATGGAGCCGCCCGCGTCGGACGCCCCCCAGAGGAATGCCGACCAGGACCTGCTGCCGGCCTGGGCCGCCGCCGAGTAGAAGGAGTTGGCGTAGCCGGAGGCGGCGAGGTTCCAGAGGAACAGGGCCGCGGTGACGACGAGCAGACCGACGAACGCGGGGGTGTCCCAGCGGCGGTGGGCGGGGAGGTCGGTGAGCGTCGGGCGTGGGCCGAGGGGGGCCGGGGCGCCGTCGGACGGGGTGACGTCCGTCGGGTGCGGGCCTGTGGTCGGGTCGAAGGCCGGGGTGCCGAGGGGCACGGGCGCCGGGATGGGTGCGGGGCCGCCGGCGGCGCCGGGGGGCTGGATCGGGGCGGTGGTGGTCATCGGAGGATCCCTTCCGTGGCGGGCACGGTCGTGGCAGCCGGTGCCGGGAGCGCGGCCGCGGTGGTCGGTGAGCCGGGCACGAGCGCGGCGGCCGGTGCGGCCGCGGCGCGGAACACCCAGCCGCGCAGCAGGACGAAGCGCAGGACGGTGGCGACGAGGTTGGCGACGGTCAGCACGACGAGCTCGGCCGTCCGCCCGGCACCGGGCGCCAGCAGGTGCAGGCCCGTCAGCGAGCCGGACGTCAGCGCCCAGGCCAGGGCGAACACCAGCAGCCCCTGTCCCTGGTGCTGCACGGCGCGGTTCCGGCCGCGGACGCCGAACGTGAACGCGCGGTTCGCGGCGGTGTTGGCCACGGCCGTGATCAGCAGCGCCAGGACGTTGGCGGCCTGCGCACCGAAGACCGGGGCCAGCACCAGGTACAGCAGCGCGTAGGCGAGCGTCGAGGCGACCCCGACGGCGGCGAACCGGACCAGCTGACCGAGCAGCCGGCGGTCGCGACGTGCGGTGCTGCCGGGGTGTGGTGTCCCCCCGGACGCGGCGTCGACCTCGTCGGCCACGGCCTCGTCGTACGCCGTCTCGTCCGCCGCGAACGCCGCGTCGGACGCCAGCGTCAGGTGCTGGCGGATCTCCTGCAGCGGCAGCCGCCCTGAGACCAGCTCGCGTGCCAGCCGGACGATGCCGGCCAGGTCGCCCCGAGCCGTCGCGACCACGTCCACCCGGCTGTCCGGGTCGTCCACCCAGTCCACCGGCACCTCGTGGATGCGCAGCCCGGCCTTCTCGGCCACCACCAGCAGCTCGGTGTCGAAGAACCAGCCCGTGTCGCTGACCAGGGGCAGCAGCTGCCGGGCCGCGTCCGCGCGGATCGCCTTGAACCCGCACTGCGCGTCCGAGAACCGCGCGGCCAGCGTGCCGTGCAGCAGCACGTTGTAGCAGCGGGAGATCACCTCGCGGCGCGGGCCGCGCAGCACCCGCGACGAGCGGGACAACCGGGTGCCGATGGCCAGGTGCGAGTGGCCCGAGATCAGCGGGGCGACCAGCGGCAGCAGGGCCGACAGGTCGGTGGACAGGTCCACGTCCATGTAGGCGAGCACGGCGGCGTCCGAGGCGGTCCAGGCGGTGCGGAGCGCCCTCCCGCGGCCCTTGGCCTCGAGGTGCAGCAGTCGCACGCCCGGCAGCTCCTGGGCGAGCCGCAGGGCGATCGCCCACGTGCCGTCCGTCGAGGCGTTGTCCGCGATGGTCAGCCGTGCCGGGTAGGGGAAGTGCTCGTCGAGGTACCGCCGGGTGGCGCGCACGGCGCGCTCCAGGTCCTTCTCCTCGTCGTGCACCGGGATGACCAGGTCGAGCACCGGCGCGAGCGGCGTCCGGGGGACCTGGTCCGGCGCCGGCGCGGGAGCCGGCTGGTCGAGGCTGGTGGTGTCCATGCCTCGAGGTTGCCGAGCGGACCTACGCGGTCGGCAGGTGCTCCCTGTGGCGCTGCTGTGGGGCCCGCGACTGAGCCGGGGCCGGCTTCGGAGCCGGCGTCGGCGGAGGTGCGGCGGCCGGCAGCCGGACGACGAACTGGGTGTGCCCCGGCTCGCTCTCGACGGACAGCTCGCCGCCGTGCGCGGCGACCACGGCGTGCGCGATCGCCAGCCCGAGCCCGGTCGACGAGCCCGCGGCGCGGTTGCGCGAGGCGTCCCCACGGGTGAACCGCTGGAACAGCCGCTCGCGCAGGTCCGGCGGGATGCCGGGGCCGTCGTCGGTCACCCGCACGACGACGTCAGCACCCTCCCGGGTCACGGCCACCTGCACGTGCGTGCCCGCCGGGGTGTGCACGCGGGCGTTGGTCAGCAGGTTGGCGAGCACCTGGCGCAGGCGGTGGTCGTCACCGAGCACCTCGGTGGACGGCTCGTCGTCCGGGTCGGGATCGAGCTCGTCGACGGCGTCGTCGGTGAGGTCGTCGTCGTCGAAGCGGTCCACGAAGCCGTCGGGCACATCGTCCGGGACGTCGTCGCCACCCGGCAGCGCGAGGCTCCACGTGTGGTCCGGCCCGGAGGCGTGCGCGTCCGCGACCGCATCCACGGCCAGCGCCGACAGGTCCACCGGCTCGTGCTCCAGCGGCTGCGCGGCGTCCAGCCGGGCCAGCAGCAGCATGTCCTCGACCAGGGCGGTCATCCGGACCGTCTCCGCCTCGACCCGGGTCATCGCCTGCCGCGCGTCGCCCGGCAGCTCCTCCTCGGAGCGGCGCACCAGCTCCGCGTACCCGCGGATCGACGCGAGCGGGGTGCGCAGCTCGTGGCTCGCGTCGGCGACGAACCGGCGCACCTGCGACTCGGACTCGTGGCGCGCGGCCAGCGCCTGCTCGACGTGGCCCAGCATCCGGTTCAGTGCCGCACCGACCTGGCCGACCTCGGTGGTCGAGTCGGTGTCGCGCGCCGGCACCCGGTCACGGATCCGCACGGCGCCCTTGTCCAGCGGCAGCTCGGACACGCGCGTGGCCGTGGCGGCCACCCGGATCAGCGGTCGCAGCTCGCGGCGCAGCAGCACGTTGGCGCCGACGGCGGCCAGGGTGAGCCCGACGACGGCCACCAGCACCTCGACGACGACGTACCGCTCGACCGTCGCCTCCATGTCGCTGGTCGGCAGGGCGGTCACCACGGTGGCGCCCGTCTCGGTGTGGACGGCCACCGCCCGGTAGCCGCCGAGCGCGCCGAGGTCGGCCGGGTGCACGGTGCCGTCCGGCGGCAGAGCGAGCAGCGTCGCCTGCTGCGTGGCGTCCAGGTGGTGGTAGGTGCCGTCGGTGCCGATGTAGCCGGCGCGGGTCACGCCGGCGGTGACGACGATGTTGGCCGTCCCGACCTCCTGGCCCGGACCCTCGAACCAGGGCGGGCGGGTGTCGGCGGAGGGTGTCGGCGGGGTGGTGGCAGACGGGGTCGGGGAGGTGCCGGACGCCGCCGCGGCCGATCCGGTGCCGGTCGTGCCGTTGGTGCCGCTCGTGCTCCGCTCGGGCGCGTGCACCGCACGCTGGCTCGCCGACCGCAGCCGGTCGTCCATCTGCGCGACGAGCGACGCCCGCAGCGCGAGGGTCGAGGCGACCCCCATCACCGTCGCGACGACGGCGAGCAGTCCCAGGACGGTGGCCAGCAGCCGCCGCCGCAGAGTCCAGCGCGTGCTCACGCCGCCGGGCGCAGCACGTACCCCACGCCGCGCAGGGTGTGCAGCATCGGCGCCCGTCCCTTGTCGATCTTGCGGCGCAGGTAGCTGACGTACAGCTCGACGATGTTGGCCTGCCCGCCGAAGTCGTACTGCCACACCCGGTCCAGGATCTGGGCCTTGGACAGCACCCTGCGCGGGTTGCGCATGAAGTACCGCAGCAGCTCGAACTCGGTGGCGGTCAGGTGGACCTCGTCGGCACCCCGCCACACCTCGTGGCTGTCCTCGTCCATCCGCAGGTCGCCCACCACCAGCTGGGCCTCCTCACGACCCGACGCCGCACCGGCCCGGCGCAGCAGCGCACGCAGGCGTGCGACGACCTCCTCCAGGCTGAACGGCTTGGTCACGTAGTCGTCGCCACCGGCGGTCAGGCCGGCGATGCGGTCCTCGACGGCGTCCTTCGCGGTGAGGAACAGCACCGGCACGTTGGGGTGGGTCGCGCGGACGCGGGCCAGCACCTCCAGACCGGTGAGGTCCGGCAGCATGATGTCCAGCACGATGACGTCCGGGTCCAGGTCCTTGGCCCGACGGACGGCCGCGTGGCCGGTCAGCGCGTGCTCCACCTGCCAGCCCTCGTACCGCAGCGCCGTGGACAGCAGCTCGGCCAGGTTGGGCTCGTCGTCCACGACGAGCGCGCGGACGGGGGAGCCGTCGGCACGGGTCAGCACGTCGGGGCGTCGGGCGGCGGTGGTCGTCATGCGACCAGCGTGGGAGCGGACGCTGTGGCGGCCCTGGATCGAGCCTGAGAGTTTGCTGTGCCACGCGCGGGCGGCGGCCGAGCACGGTTCAGTGCGTGTGAGGCAGGCCCAGCTCGTGCAGCCGTTCGTGCTCCTCACGGGCGCGCTGACGCGCAGCCACCCGGGCGGCGACGTCCTCACGGCGCAGCGGCGGGAGCTTCGCCGGCGGGTTCCGGCGTTCCGGCAGGTCGTCGAGCACCTGCGCGGTCGCGGCCGCGACCGCCGCGACGGCGGCGTCGAACGCCTCCCGGGTCACGTCGGTGACCTTGGTGATGCCGGTGACCTTGCGGACGTACTGGACCGCCGCGGCCTGGATCTCGTCAGTGGTGGCGGGCGGCTCGAGGCCGCGCAGGGTGGTGATGTTGCGGCACATCCCTCGACGGTAGGCGCGCCGGCCGACATCGGCCCAGCACGTGGTCCGGACGTCGGTGGTTCAGCGGCCCTGTCCGGACGGGGCCGGCGGTGGCACCGGCAGCGGGGCGGCAGCCCCGGCGACCGCCGCCGCGACGATCGCCTCGATGGCGAACGTCGTCGACTCGGCCAGGTGCACGGCGTCGGGGTCGAGCAGCCACTGCACCTGCAGGCCGTCCATCACGCCGATGATCGCGCTGGCGGCCTGGCTCAACGTCAGCTCGGGCACGTCGGGGCCGGCCAGCTCGCGCAGGGCGTCGACGATCTCCCCGCGCAGGATCGAGAACCGGTTGCCGGCCCACGCCGCGGCCGGATGCCCCTCGGTGACCGACTCCCCGGTCAGCACCGTGTAGCCCTGCACCACGCCGCGGCGCTGCTCGTTGGCCCGGACCGTGCGCAGCAGGTGGACGAACAGCTCGAGGCCGCTGGGGATCTTCTGGCCCTCGAGGTCGCGGACGTCCTCCTTGTCGCGGTACTCGAGCACCTCGATCAGCAGCTGCTCCTTGGAGCCGAAGTGGTGCAGCACGCCGGCGTGGGTCATGCCGACCTGCTCGGCCACGTCGGCCAGCGAACCGGTCTTGTAGCCCTTGGCGCCGAAGGTGTGGGCCGCCGCGCGCAGGATCTCCTCGCGGCGCTCCGCTGTGGCGGGGCGGCGGCGCGGCCCGCGCGCGGCCGTGGCGCCGGGCTTCGTCGAGCGGCCCGCGGGCGCGGCGCTGCCCGGTGCGGCGTCCGTCGACGCCGACGTCGGAGGAGCGGGGTCCGCCATGGACCGACACCATACTGTTATCAATCACTTACTGACAGGTAAGTAAGCGATGTGGTTCTGTTCTCCGGTCGGACGACGACGTCCCCCGATCGGAAGGCCCCACCGCAGTGGCACTCGACACGGCTCAGCAGCCGAGCACCGGCACCGACGCGCTCGTCGCGCTCGCCGGCACCCTCACCCTCGAGGAGAAGGTCGCGCTCGTCGTCGGCGCCGGGCTGTGGACCACCACCGCGATCCCCCGGATCGGGCTGCGGGCGATGGTGCTGTCCGACGGACCGGCGGGGGTGCGCGGCATCGGCCCGGACGCCGGGACGTCCGCGTCGTTTCCTGCCCCGACCGCGCTCGCGGCCACCTGGGACGTCGAGCTGGCGGACCGCGTCGGCACGTTCTTCGCGGCCGAGGCCCACCGGCACGGCGTCGACGTGGTGCTCGCCCCGCAGGTGAACCTGCAGCGCACGCCCGTGGGCGGCCGGCACTTCGAGTGCTTCTCCGAGGACCCGCTGCTGACGTCCCTGATCACGGTGCCGCTGGTCGACGCCGCGCAGCGCGCCGGGGTGGCCATGTGCGTCAAGCACTTCGTCGCCAACGACTCCGAGACGGACCGCACCCGGTACGTGTCACGGGTCGACGAGCGCACGTTGCGCGAGGTCTACCTGCCGCCGTTCGAGGCGGCGGTGCGCGCCGGTGCCTGGTCCGTGATGGGCGCCTACAGCGGCGTGGACGACGGCGTGGAGGCGGCCCCGGCGCTCGAGCACCGGCACCTGCTGACCCAGGTGCTCAAGGACGAGTGGGGCTTCGACGGGGCCGTGGTCAGCGACTGGGTGGCCACCCGGTCGGTCGCCGGCGCGGTGCGCGGCGGGCTCGACCTGCAGATGCCCGGTCCGGACGGGCCCTGGGGCGACGGGCTGCTCGACGCGGTTCGTGCCGGTGTCGTGGCCGAGAGCGAGCTCGACGACAAGGTGGTGCGGCTGCTGCGGCTCGCGCAGCGGGTGGGCGCGTTGGCGTCGGACGACGACGAGACCGACCCCGTGCCGGCCGTGATCCCGCTGCCCGATCCGGCGCAGGTCGCCGCTCAGCTGCGCGCCCTGGTCACGGCGTCGATGGTGGTGCTGCGGGACCACGGCCTGCTGCCGCTGGTCGGCGCGCCCGGCGTCCCGGCCGCCGGACCGGCGCCCACCCGGGTGGCGCTGATCGGCGCGAACGCCGTCGAGCCGTTCCTGCAGGGCGGCGGCTCCTCGATGGTCGCCCCGGACCGGCGCGCGGTGCTGGCCGACCGGCTGGCGGACGCGCTCGGTGTGCAGGTGGACGTGCACGTCGGGGCGCGGTCCCGGCTGGTGCCGCCCGACCTCGACCTGGCGGCGTGCACCACGCCGGACGGCACCCGCGGCCTGCGCGTCGAGCTGCTCGACGCCCAGGGGACGGTGCTGGACAGCCGCGACGTCACCACCTGGAACGGCTGGTTGACCGAGCCGCCGGCCGCCGCCGCCTCGGTGCGGCTGCGCACCGCGATCCGGCTGACCGAGCCGGGCCTGCACGAGATCGGCGTCGGCACCGTGGGCGCCCATCGCCTGCTGGTCGACGGCGTCACCGTGTCCTCGTCCGACCACCTGGTCGGGGCCGAGGTGATCCTCGACTCGACCGTCAACCACCCCGTCCCGGCGACGCTGACCGTCGCCGGCCCGGCCACGGTGCACCTCGACGCGACCGTGCAGGCGGTGCACCCGGTCGGCTACGACTCGTTCGCCCGCGCCCTGCTGGTGCACCGCGTGCCCGGTCCGTCGGCAGCCCGGCTGCGCGAGGACGCCGTGGCGGCAGCCGCTGCGGCCGACGTCGCGGTCGTCGTCGTCGGCACCACCGAGGAGGTGGAGTCCGAGGGCTGGGACCGCACCTCGCTGGCCCTCCCGGGCGAGCAGGACGCCCTGGTCGACGCCGTGCTGGCCGCCAACCCGCGCACCGTCGTGGTGGTCAACGCCGGCGCGCCGGTGCTGCTGCCGTGGCTGGACCGGGCGCCGTGCGTGGTGTGGGGCTGGCTCGGCGGGCAGGAGTGGCCCGACGCGGTGGCCGACGTGCTGGCCGGCCGTGCGGAGCCGTCCGGGCGGCTGCCGTGGACGCTGCCCGCCCGCGCGCAGGACGTGCCGGTGCCGGACGCGGTCCCCGTGGACGGCGTGGTCGAGTACCGCGAGGGCGTGCACGTCGGGCACCGGTCGTGGGACCTGCTCGACCGCACGCCGGCGGCGCCGTTCGGTCACGGGCTGGGCTGGACCACCTGGGAGCACGAGTCCGCGACGCTCGCGGACCAGGCGCCCGACGGGTCCGTCGAGCTGGCCGTCACCGTGCGGAACACGGGCGTGCGGCACGGCCGCGAGGTGGTGCAGGTGTACGTCGAGCCCCCGGAGGGCACGCCTCGCGGCGAGCGTCCGGTGCGCGTGCTCGGCGGGTTCGCCGTGGTGGACGCCGAGCCGGGCGTCACCACCACGGTCCGGGTGCCGGTGGCCGTGCAGGCCTTCCGCACCTGGAGGGCGGGCGGCTGGACCGTCCCGGCCGGCACGTACCGGCTGCGCATCGGCCGGTCCTCGCGGGATCTGCGCCTGGCGCTGGACGTGGTCCAGCCGACGCGCGCAGCAGCACCTCAGTGATCGGTGGGGGCGTCCGCCCCCACTCATAGGTTCGGCAGCAACCAGTGCAAGGAGGCACTTGTGAGAACGCGGAAGCTCGCACCGCTCGTCGTGGGACTGACGGCCGTCGCGCTGGCCGTCACCGCCTGCTCGTCGGGCAGCGCCAGCAGCACCTCGTCGTCCGGGACCGGCGGCAAGGGATCGGGCGCGGTGCTGACCGTCGGCATGCCCAACGGCACGCTGACGGAGAACCAGAGCCCGATCATCCCCACCGGCTCCGCGGCCAAGTCGCTGGGTTACGCGTGGGTGATCTACGAGTCGCTCATGCAGGTCAACGACATCAAGCCGCTGGAGAACCCGACGCCGTGGCTGGCCACGTCGGTGACGTGGAACGCCGACTACACCGAGGCGAAGATCGTCGCCCGCGACGGTGTGAAGTGGTCCGACGGCCAGGCGTTCACCGCGAACGACATCGCCTTCACGATCAACCTGCTGATCAAGTACAAGGCGATCAACGCCGACTTCCCGGACCAGATCAAGTCCGCGACCGCGTCGGGCAACACGGTGACCGTCGACTTCACGCAGCCGGAGTACGTCAACCAGATCAAGCTGCTCAAGCAGGTGATCGTGCCCGAGCACCTGTGGAAGGACGTCGACCCGACCACCTACACCGACACCAAGCCGGTAGGCACCGGCCCGTACGTGCTGCAGTCCTGGACGCCGCAGGCCGCGACCCTCGTCCCGAACCCGACCTACTGGGGCGGCACGCCGAAGGTCGCCAAGCTGCAGTACTCGTCGTACAACGACAACAACGCCCTGACCACGGCCCTGACCACCGGTGAGGCGCAGTGGGGCTGGACGTTCATCGCCGACTACAAGAACACGTACATCGCCAAGAACCCGAAGGCCTTCCACCAGGTCGCCGGCGGGGGCTTCGGTGTCGACGTGCTGTACCTGAACAACGAGAAGGCGCCGTTCGACAACGTCGCGTTCCGCAAGGCCCTGAGCATGGTGGTGGACCGCGAGCAGATCTCCCAGCTCGCCGGTTCCGGCGTGTGGCCCGCGATCGGGTCCGTGACCGGCATGCCGAGCCCGTCGGGTGACGACTGGATCGCGCCGGACTACAAGGGCAAGAAGCAGTCGGTGGACGTCAACGCCGCGAAGGCGCTGCTCAAGGACGCCGGCTACACGTGGGACGGCTCCGGCAAGCTGCTCGACCCCAAGGGTGCGAAGGTCACCTTCGAGCTGGTCAACCCGGCCGGCTGGAACGACTACCTGACGGCGCTCGACCTGATCAAGACGGCCGCCGCCCAGCTCGGTGCCGACGCCACCGTCAACGCCGCGAACCAGGACGCCTGGTTCAACGACATCATCCCCAACGGCAACTTCCAGGCGACGCTGCACTGGACCGACGGCGGCGCCACCCCGTGGAACATGTACGCGGACGTGATGGACGGCGCCTCGTACGTGCCGCTGGGCCAGACGGCGACGTGGGACTTCGGCCGGTACAAGAACGACGAGGTCACCAAGGCGCTCGCCGACTTCCGCGGCGCGTCCGACGACGCCACCCGCAAGTCCTCGCTCGCCGTGGTGCAGAAGCACTTCGTCGAGGACGCCCCGGCGCTGGTGATCTGGGCCCGTCCGTCCGTCGCGCAGTACTCGACGGCGAACTACACGGGCTTCCCGACGGACGACGACCCGTACGCGAACCCGCAGCCGACGGGTCCGCAGGCCGCCCAGATCGTCATGAAGCTCACGCCCACCAAGTGAGCCCCTGACCCCGTCCGTCAGCTGTTCGAACCGGGTGCGGCGGCCGCGTCCCCCGCGGTCGCCGCACCCGGTGAGCCCGTCCCCTCGAGGTGAACGTTGAGCAACCCCCCGCACGTGCCGGGGCCCCGGTCGGCCCCCGCCCCCGACGTCCCGGCGCTGCAGGCCGTGGGCCTGCGCAAGCACTTCCCCGTCCGCGGCGTCCGCTCGCACGACGTGGTGCACGCCGTCGAGGACGTCGACCTGGAGCTGCACCGCGGCCGGGTCGTCGCGCTGGTCGGTGAGTCCGGCTCCGGCAAGTCGACGATCGCCCGGCTGCTCGCCCAGCTGATGCCCGCGACCGCCGGCCAGGTGCTGGTGGACGGCCAGGACGCCACCGTGCACGGTCGGCGGGCGTTCCGGGCCTACACCCGGCGCGTGCAGATGATCTTCCAGGACCCGTTCGCCTCGCTGAACCCGATCCACACGGTGCGGTACACGCTGACCCGCGCGGTGCGGATCCACCAGGGACGGCTGCGCGGCGAACAGCTCGAGGCGGCGCTGACCGGGCTGCTGGAGCGCGTCCAGCTGGTGCCGGCGGCGCAGTACGTGGACAAGTTCCCGCACGAGCTGTCCGGCGGGCAGCGCCAGCGCGTCGCGATCGCCCGGACGCTGGCGGCCGACCCCGACGTGCTGCTGGCCGACGAGCCGATCTCGATGCTCGACGTGTCCATCCGCCTCGGCATCCTCAACCTGCTGCGCGACCTGCGGGACCGCCTGCAGATCGCCATCCTCTACATCACGCACGACATCGCCTCGGCCCGGTACTTCGCCGACCGCGTGATGGTGATGTACGCCGGCCGCGTCGTGGAGACGGGGGACGCCGAGTCGGTGACCCAGGAGCCGGCGCACCCGTACACGCAGCTGCTGGTGCGGTCGGCGCCCGACCCCGACGACCTCGCGGCCCGCGCCCACGGCGCCCACGGCGAGGCACCGTCGCTGGTGCACCCGCCGAGCGGCTGCCGGTTCCACCCCCGCTGCCCGTTCGCGGTGGACCTGTGCAGCGCGGAGGTGCCGCCGCTGCTCGAGGTCGGTGCCGGCCGGCAGTCGGCGTGCTGGGGCTACTCGGACCGGCCCGACGCACCTGTGCTCGGCTCGGTGCTGGACGCCTACGGCGACCGCGCGGCACTGGCCGCCGCCACGGGCCCCGCGCGCCCGTCCACCGTGCCGGTCGAGGAGGACCTGTCGTGAAGTTCTTCGTCCGCCGCGCGATCTTCTACGTCATCACGGCGTGGGCCGCGGTCACCATCAACTTCGTCATCCCGCGGATGATGCCGGGCGACCCGGTCGCCGCGCTGATCGCCAAGAACCAGGGCCGCCTCGACTCCTCCGCCGAGCAGGCGCTGCGCGTGCTGTTCGGCCTGGACAGCCACGCGTCGATCTGGAGCCAGTACGTGCAGTACTGGCGGCTGCTGCTGCACGGCAACCTCGGGCTGTCGTTCAGCTACTTCCCGACGCCGGTGGTCGACGTGATCAAGCAGTCGCTGCCGTGGACCATCGGGCTGGTCGGCATCGCCACGGTGCTCAGCTTCGTCATCGGCACGCTGATCGGGGCGGGCATCGGCTGGCGGCGCGGCACCTGGGCGGACATGCTCCTGCCGGTCTCCACCTTCTTCCAGGCGGTGCCGTACTTCTGGCTCGGCCTGCTGTGCATCGCGCTGTTCTCGGTGAAGCTCGGCTGGCTGCCGGCCTCGGGCAGCTACGACCGGTCGATGGTGCCGGCGCTGACGCCGGAGTTCGCCGGGTCGGTGATCCGGTACGGCACCCTGCCGGCGCTGACCATCGTGCTGTCGTCCATCGCCGGCTGGATCCTCGGGATGCGCAACATGATGGTGACCGTCTCCTCGGAGGACTACGTCACCGTCGCCCACGCCAAGGGCCTGTCCGAGCGCCGCGTGATGTTCGGCTACGCCGCGCGGAACGCGATCCTGCCGCAGGTGTCCAGCTTCGCCCTGTCCCTCGGCTTCATCGTCGGCGGGACGCTGGTGATGGAGATGGTCTTCAGCTACCAGGGCATCGGCTGGGCGCTCTACACCGCGGTGTCCAACCACGACTACCCGTTGATGCAGGGCTGCTTCCTGGTGATCACCCTGTCCGTGCTGGTGGCCAACGCCGTCGCGGACGTCGTGTACGCCCTGCTCGACCCGCGCACCCGGCAGGAGGGCTGACATGGCCGTCGACACCACCGCGCTGACCACCGGCGCCGACGTCACCGCTCCCGTGCAGGGGGCTCGCAAGGGCAAGCGGCGCCGGCTGCTGTTCCTGCGCAACGCCAAGGCGATCACCGGCATGGCGATCCTCGGGTTCTTCGGCGTGCTCGCCGTGATCGGCCCCTGGATCGCGCCGTACGACCCGAGCGCCGTCTCGACGGCGATCCTCAAGCCGCCGTCGGCCCAGCACTGGCTGGGCACCACCCACCTGGGTCAGGACGTGCTGTCGCAGATCGTCGTGGGCACCCGCGGCGTGATGGTGGTCGGCCTGATCGCCGGGGTGGTGGCCACCGCGATGGGCGTGCTGATCGGCGTGACCGCCGGCTACCTCGGCGGTGCGGGCGACGAGACGCTGTCGGCGCTGTCCAACGTGTTCCTGGTGATCCCGCAGCTGCCGCTGATCATCATCATCGCCGGGCAGCTGCCGTCGGCCGGCGGCATCACCGTCGCGATGGTGATCGCGCTGACCGGCTGGGCGTGGGGCGCGCGCGTGCTGCGCGCGCAGACGCTGTCGCTGCGTCGTCGGGACTTCGTGGAGGCCGCGCGCGCCAACGGCGAGAGCACGTGGCGCATCATCACCAGCGAGATCCTGCCCAACCTGACGGCGATCATCGCCAGCGGCTTCGTCGGCACCGTGGTGTTCGCCGTGCTCTCGCAGATCACGCTCGCGTTCATCGGCGTGACCAGCGTGTCCAGCTGGAACTGGGGAACCATCCTGTTCTGGGCCCAGGGCAACCTCGCGCTGCAGCGCGGCGCCTGGTGGTGGTTCGTGCCCGCCGGCCTCTGCATCGCCCTGCTGGGCACCGGCCTGACGCTGATCAACTTCGGCATCGACGAGTTCGTCAACCCCCGCCTGCGCAGCACCGGCCTCAACGCCGGCTCCCTGCGCCGGCGCGGCATCCGGCCGCGCGTCGGGTTCACGCCCGTGGTGCACGAGGCGAAGGAGAAGTGAGCGTGGACGTGGTGCTGGAGGAGACCAGCCCGGGGCGGGCGGTGGTCGGCGATCCCGTGCTCGAGATCCGCAACCTGTCGGTGGACTACGGGTACGACGAGGACCCGGTGCACGTGCTGCGCCAGGTGTCGCTGACCCTGCACCGCGGCGAGGTGCTGGGCCTGGCCGGTGAGTCGGGCTGCGGCAAGTCGACGCTGGCCTACGCCGCCACTCGCCTGCTGCCCCCGCCGGGCCTGGTCACCGGGGGAGAGGTGGTGTTCACCGACCGGGACGGGTCGCGCCGCGACCTGCTGGCGCTGAGCGACACCGAGCTGCGCGCCTCCCGCTGGCAGGACACGGCGATCGTGTTCCAGGGGGCGATGAACTCCCTCAACCCGGTGTTCCGGGTGGGCCGCCAGATCGCCGACGGCATCCGGGCGCACCGGCCCGGGATGGGCCGCGCCGAGTCGCTGGAGAAGGCGGCCGAGCTGCTCGAGCTTGTGGGCATCTCCACCGACCGGCTGCGCAGCTACCCGCACCAGCTGTCCGGCGGCATGCGGCAGCGCGTGATGATCGCGATGGCGCTGGCCCTGGACCCGCAGGTGCTGATCATGGACGAGCCGACCACGGCCCTGGACGTGGTGATGCAACGGCAGATCGTCGAGCAGATCGCCGACCTGCGCGAACGCCTCGGCTTCTCCGTCGTCTTCATCACGCACGACGTGTCCCTGCTGATCGAGATCGCCGACCGGATCGCCATCATGTACGCGGGCGAGATCGTCGAGGACGCCGCCGCCCAGGACGTGTACCGCCGCCCGCGCCACCCCTATGCGCGCGGTCTGCTGCACTCGTTCCCGCCGCTGCGCGGGCCGAAGCGCGAGCTGGGCGGCATCCCGGGCTCTCCGCCGGACCTGGCGGCCCTGCCGTCCGGCTGTGCGTTCCGGGCCCGCTGCCCGTACGCGTTCGACGCGTGCGCGGCGGTGCGGCCGGAGCTGGTGGTCCCGGCGGTGGCCGGCGACGACCCGCGACGGTCGGTGGCGTGCCTGCGCCACGACCCGGACCGGGTGGCCGCCGCCGGGTTCGAGCCGGTGCCCGTGCCGGCGGAGCTCGCAGCCCGCTGAGCCGGGCCCGCTGAGCCGGCCGGCGGGCCGCCGGGTCCGTCCCCGGCGGCCCGCCGGTTCGCGTCCCGGTAGGTGGGGGCGGCACAGTGTGCGGGTGCGCGTTCGGGTGCAGGGTCGGCTGACGACGGGACGGTCGGCGCTGGTCGGCGCCACCGGGGTGCTCCTGCTGCTGGCCGGGTGCACGGTCGGCACGTCGCCGTCCGACGGTTCGGCCACCGCGGCGTCCGCGCGGCCGTCGGCGGGAGCGGAGGCCGGGTCCTCGATCGCCACGGCCGCCGACGGGTCCACGTCGGCGCCGTCACCCAGCGTGTCCGGCGTCTCGTCGAACCGGCCGTGCGTCGGCGCCGCGCAGCCGGCCACCTGGGAGCACGTGATCTGGATCTGGTTCGAGTACAAGCCCTCGACCAGCATCATCGGCTCGCCGGACGCGTCCTACATCACCACGCTCGCCGCCTCGTGCGCGCTCGCGATGGACTACCACGGCGTCACGCACCCGTCGCTGCCCAACTACCTCGCGGCCACCTCCGGCTCCACCAACGGCGTCGCGGACGACGGCGACCCCGCGGTCCACCCGCTGTCCGGCCCGTCCCTGTTCGGTCAGGTGGCGGCCGCCGGCAAGCAGTGGCGGTCGTACCAGGAGGGGATGCCGTCGCCGTGCGCACCCAGCTCCTCGGGCTCCTATGCCGTCCGCCACAACCCGGCCGCCTACTACACGGCACTCCGGGCCGACTGCGCCCGCTGGGACGTCGGCCTCGGCCAGCTGACCACCGACCTAGCCACCGACCGGCTGCCCGCGTTCTCCCTGGTCACGCCCGACCTGTGCCACGACATGCACGACTGCTCGGTGTCCACCGGCGACACGTGGCTGCGCGAGCACCTGCCGGCGGTGCTGAACAGCAGCGCGTACACCCGCGGCACCACGGTGGTGCTGATCACGTGGGACGAGGACGACAGCGCGCACGACAACCACGTCCCGCTGCTGGTGGTCGCGCCCACCGTCCCCGCGCAGACCCGGATCGGCACGCGCCTGGACCACTACTCCCTGCTGCGCACCACCGAGCAGCTGCTCGGCCTGCCGCTGCTCGGCTCCGCGGCCCAGGCGACGACGATCCCCGGGCTCGGCGGCTGACCGGGCGGGTCGTCGTCGGGACCGCGCCGCTCTCAGGCATCCCGACGTCGGCTCCCAGCACCGTCCCAGGATCGGGCGATGGGCTGACCGGGTCACATCGACCAGGAGGCCAGCCATGACGGTTCCCACCGTGCCGCGCACGTCCGAGCACCGACCGCTGGAGGGCGAGGGGTGGCTCACCGCCCAGGTGCGACCGGCGGGGTCGTTCGGGCGGGAGGACGTCGGCCGGTTGCGGGCCCTGCTGGACGCGCTCTCCGCGTGCGCCTCGCTCGTCGTGCTCGACCTCGGCGCGGCGCGGTTGCGGTCCGGACGGGCGGCCGCGGCGATCGACGAGGCGGCGGCCCGGCTCGAGGGCCGTGGCGGTTGCCTGCTGTGCATCAACGCGGACGACGAGGCGCGGGGCCGGCTGGGTGCGTGCACGCACGCGCTGGTGGTCGGCGCCGGTGAGCCGGTGCCGGTCGCCGTGGCCTGACGGGCCGTGGGCCGACGGGCCGGCGGCGTGGCAGCGGTGCCGTCGCCTACCGTGGGGCCGTGAGCAGGCGACGCGCGGCGCTGGTCGCCTGGTCGGTGGCGGCCGTCTCGGCCGTCGGCGTGTGGCTGCTGTGGCGGGTTTTCGTGGACACGGTGGCCGGTCAGCAGGTGGAGCGGCTGGCGTTCGACGGTGCGCGGTTCGGCCAGACGCACCTGTGGAGCACCGCGCACGGCGTGCTCGACGTGGTGTCCACGTGGTTCATCGCGGCGGCGCTGGCCGTCTCGGTGGTGGTGGCCCTGGTCCGGCGCCGGTGGGAGCTCGCCGTGCAGGTGGCCGTGCTGGTGATCGGCGCCAACGGCACCACGCGGCTGCTCAAGCTGGTGGTGCTGCAGCGCCCGCACCTGCAGCCCGGCACCGGCGACAACACGCTGCCGAGCGGTCACACCACCGCGGCGGCCTCCGTCTCGGCGGCCCTGCTGTTCGTCGTCCCGCCGCGTGCCCGTCCGTGGGTGGCCGGTCTGGGCGGCGCGTACACGGCGGCGACCGGCGTCTCGACGCTGATCGGCCGCTGGCACCGTCCGTCAGACGCCGTGGCCGCGACCCTCGTCGTGCTCGCGTGGACCGCCGTCGCGTGCGCCCTGTCCACCTACCGCCGCTCCGCGCCGACCGTCACCGACCAGGTGCCGGTGGTCCGCACCGAGCGGGGGCCGAGCACGTACTCGGTGGTGCTCGGCGTGCTGCTGGCCGGCGGCGTCGCGGCGGGAGCCGTCGGGGCGCTGCTGCTGGTCCGCACGTGGTCCGTGCGCGCCGCCACGGCCACCCGGGCCGCCGAGGTGCTGGCCTACGCCGGTGGGGTGAGCGCGGTGATCGCCGCCTCGGCGCTGACCTTCGACGCGATGCTGGTGCTGCGCCGGGCCACCGGCTCGCTTGACGGAAGGTCGTAGGGTTCGGCGGGAACGGCGCTCGACCGATGCGCCGGAACGCTGGAGAGGCCGGACAGCATGGCTGCAGGACGCAAGCTCGTCATCGTGGAGTCGCCTGCCAAGGCGCGCACGATCGCGGGGTACCTCGGCGAGGGGTACGACGTCGAGGCGTCCGTGGGCCACATCCGCGACCTCCCGCAGCCGTCCGAGCTGCCGGCGGAGATGAAGAAGGGTCCGTTCGGCAAGTTCGCCGTCGACGTCGACAACGGGTTCACGCCGTACTACGTGGTGGATGCGGACAAGAAGAAGAAGGTCGCCGAGCTCAAGCGGCTGCTGAAGGACTCCGACGAGCTCTACCTCGCCACCGATGAGGACCGCGAGGGCGAGGCGATCGCCTGGCACCTGCTGGCCGAGCTCAAGCCCAAGGTGCCGGTCAAGCGGATGGTGTTCCACGAGATCACCCGCGAGGCGATCCAGCGGGCCCTCACGTCGACCCGCGAGCTGGACGACCGGCTGGTGGACGCGCAGGAGACGCGCCGCATCCTCGACCGCCTGTACGGGTACGAGGTGTCGCCGGTGCTGTGGCGCAAGGTGCGGCCCGGGCTGTCGGCCGGCCGCGTGCAGTCCGTGGCGACCCGCCTGGTGGTGGAGCGCGAGCGGGAGCGGATGGCGTTCCGCGCCGCGGACTACTGGGACCTGACCGGCACCTTCGCGGTGGCGGACGACGACGAGCCGACGTTCTCCGCCCGGCTGACCGGGCTCGACGGGGCGCGCGTCGCGAGCGGCCGCGACTTCGACGACCGCGGCGCCCTGCGCTCGTCGTCCGGCGTCGTCGCGCTCGACGAGGCCGCCGCGACCGCCCTGGTCACCGCTCTGGCCGACTCGCCGTTCGCCGTGCAGTCGCTCGACACCAAGCCGTACACCCGCCGTCCCGCGGCGCCGTTCACCACCTCCACGCTGCAGCAGGAGGCGGGCCGCAAGCTGCGGATGAGCGCCCGCCAGGCGATGCGCACCGCGCAGGGGCTGTACGAGAACGGCTACATCACCTACATGCGGACCGACTCGCCCGCGCTGAGCACGCAGGCGATCGACGCGGCCCGCCGGCAGGCCGCCGAGCTGTACGGCGCGGAGTACGTGCCGGACGCGGCCCGCATCTACACGGCCAAGGCGAAGGGCGCCCAGGAGGCGCACGAGGCGATCCGCCCCGCCGGTGACCACTTCCGCACGCCGGCCCAGGTGGCCCGCGAGCTGTCCGGCGACCAGTTCCGGCTGTACGAGCTGATCTGGAAGCGCACGGTCGCCTCGCAGATGGCGGACGCCCGTGGCCAGACGGCCTCGGTGCGGCTCGCGGCGACCGCGAGCGACGGGCGCGAGGCCGTGTTCTCCGCCTCCGGCACCGTGATCACCTTCCGCGGGTTCCTCGCCGCCTACGAGGAGGGCCGGGACGTCTCCCGGTACGACGACGACGCCGCGGCCGGCTCCGCCGGCGAGGGCCGCGAGGCGCGATTGCCGCGGATGGCGCAGGGCGACCCGCTGACCGCCACGGACCTGGACGCCGAGGGGCACCGCACCTCACCGCCCCCCCGGTACACCGAGGCGAGCCTGGTCAAGGCCCTCGAGGAGCGCGGCATCGGCCGCCCGTCCACCTACGCCGCCACCATCTCGACCATCCAGGACCGCGGCTACGTCACCAGCCGCGGCCAGGCGCTGGTGCCGACGTGGCTGGCGTTCGCCGTCACGCGGCTGCTCGAGGAGAACTTCGACCGGCTGGTCGACTACTCCTTCACGGCCGACATGGAGGAGGGCCTCGACGCGATCGCCGAGGGCCAGCGGGACCGGGTCGACTGGCTGACCGAGTTCTACTTCGGCGACCGCTCCGACTCCCGCGAGTCCGGCGGGCTGCACGGGCTGGTGGACAACCTCGGCGAGATCGACGCGCGGGACGTGAACTCGATCGACGTCGGCGACGGCATCACGCTGCGCGTCGGCCGGTACGGGCCCTACCTCGAGGCGCCGCCGCTGGAGGGCTCCACCGACCCGCAGCGCGCGTCGGTGCCGGACGACCTGGCACCGGACGAGCTGACCGTCGAGAAGGCCCACGAGCTGCTGACCACGCAGCCGGACGGCGACCGCGAGCTGGGCACCGACCCGTCCACCGGGACCACCATCGTCGCGCGCAGCGGCCGCTACGGCCCCTACGTCACCGAGGTGCTGCCCGAGCCGGAGCTCGACCCGAACCTCTCGGCGGCCGCGAAGAAGAAGGCCCTGGCCGCCGCACCGAAGCCGCGCACCGGCTCGCTGTTCAAGTCGATGTCCCTGGACACGATCACGCTCGAGGACGCGCTCAAGCTGCTGTCCCTGCCGCGCGTGGTCGGCACCGACCCGGAGACGGGTGCCGAGATCACCGCCCAGAACGGCCGCTACGGGCCCTACCTGAAGAAGGGCACCGACGCGCGCACCCTCCCGTCGGAGGAGGCGCTGTTCGACGTCACCCTCGAGGACGCGCTGGCCATCTACGCCCAGCCGAAGCGGGGCCGTGGTGCGGTGGCCACGCCGCCGCTGCGCGAGCTCGGCACCGACCCGACCAGCGGCAAGCCGATCGTGGTGAAGGACGGCCGGTTCGGTGCCTACGTCACCGACGGCGTCACCAACCGCACGCTGCCCAAGGACACGACGCCGGAGTCCATCACCCCGGAAGAGGCGATCGCCCTGCTGGCGGCCAAGCGGGAGGCCGGCCCGACCAAGCGGAAGGCCGCTCCCCGGGCCCGTGCCGGTGCCGGGAAGAGCCGGGCGAGCTCGCGCTCCTGACGGGTTCGCCAGGCTCGCCGTGACGCGTTCGGGCGCGCGCGACGAGGCGGTCGCCGCAGCGCTACGTTGGCGCCATGCCACGCACCGAGGACCCCCGTACCGCACCTCCGATCCGCTGGGGCATCCTCGGCGCCGGCGGCATCGCCTCCGTGTTCGCCCATGCGGTGGCGCAGCACACGCGGGCCCAGCTCGTGGCCGTCGGCTCCCGCAACCGTGACCGTGCCGAGCGGTTCGCCACGGCGCACGGCATCCCCACCACCCACGTCGGCTACCGGCAGCTGGTCGAGGACCCGCAGGTCGACGCCGTCTACATCGCCACCCCGCACTCCGAGCACCGCGACAACGCCCTGCAGGCGATCAAGGCCGGCAAGCACGTGCTCGTCGAGAAGGCGTTCACGCGCAACGTCGGCGAGGCCGAGGAGATCTTCTCCGCCGCCCGGCAGGCCGGCGTCTTCGTCATGGAGGCGATGTGGACGCGGTTCCTGCCGCACGTCGCCGCGCTGCACCAGGTGATCGACGCCGGTGAGATCGGCGAGATCGTCAACCTGCGCGCCGACCACGGTCAGTGGTTCGCCTTCGACCCGCGCAGCCGCGTGTTCGCCCCTGAGCTGGCCGGCGGCGCCCTGCTCGACCTCGGCGTGTACACCACCGCCTGGGCGCACGACTTCCTGGGGGTTCCCGACGAGGTGCACGCGGTCGGCGTGCTCACCGAGACGGGCGTGGACGGGCAGGTGTCGACGGTGCTGAAGTACGGCGACCGGGCTCTGGCCACGCTGAACACCACGTTGTGGGCCAAGACGCCGACCACGTCCTCCATCTCGGGCACGGAAGGTCACATCCGGGTGGCCGGGGAGTTCTACCGGCCGACGTCGTTCCAGGTGACCCGTCGGGACGGGCGCGTGTGGACGTTCTCCCAGCCGGCCGAGAACGGCCTGCAGTACGAGGCGGCCGAGGTCGCGCGTCGGGTCGCCGCGGGCGAGACCGAGAGCCCGCGGATGACGTGGGAGGGCACGCTGGCCGTGCTGCGGACGATGGACGAGGTGCGGCGGCAGGTCGGCGTCGTGTACCCGGGCGAGCCGCGGGGCTGACCCGCAGCCGACGGTGGCGGAGGGGGACCGGTCGAGGCGGCCGGTCCCCCTCGCCGTGCCGGGCGCTGTCGGTGCCGGCGGCTACCCTGGCGCACGTGAACGGGCTGTTCGTGTCCTTCGAGGGCGGTGACGGGGCCGGGAAGTCGACGCAGGCCCGTGCGCTGCGCGACTGGCTCGAGGACACCGGCCGCACGGTGCTGCTCACCTTCGAGCCGGGGGACACCGAGCTGGGCCGCGTGCTCCGCACCGCGGTGATGCACGGCGACCACGTCGACGCCCGCACCGAGGCGCTGCTGTACGCCGCCGACCGCGCGCACCACGTCACCACCGTCGTGCGTCCCGCGCTGGAGCGGGGCGAGGTGGTGGTGACCGACCGGTACCTCGACTCGTCGGTGGCGTACCAGGGGGTCGGCCGGGACCTGGGTGCGGACGCCGTCGAGCAGCTGTCGCTGTGGGCGACCGAGGGGCTGCTGCCGGCGCTGACGGTGCTGCTCGACATCGACCCGGTGGCGGGCAAGGCGCGGCTGACCGGGGAGCCGGACCGGCTCGAGCGCGCCGGTGACGAGTTCCACCGGCGGACGCGACAGGCGTTCCTCGACCGGGCGGCGGCGGACCCGGGGCGGTGGCTGGTGCTGGACGGGACGCGGCCGGCCGACGAGCTGGCAGCGGCGATCCGGGCGCGTGTGGAGCCCTTGCTGAGCGGTGTGCCGGTGGGTGCCGCGGGGGACGTCGGGCGTTCGGGCCGGGCCTCGTCGTGACCGTCTGGGACGACGTCGTCGGGCAGGAGCCGGCCGTCGCCGTGCTCTCGCACGCGGTGGCGGACCCGACGGCGATGACCCACGCCTGGTTGCTGACCGGGCCGCCGGGATCGGGCCGGTCCAACGCGGCGCGGGCCTTCGCCGCGGCGCTGCAGTGCCCACGCGGCGGCTGCGGGGTGTGCCACGAGTGCACGACGACGCTCGCGGGCACCCATCCGGACGTGACGCTGGTGGCCACCGAGGGCGTGTTCATCCGCGTCGACACCGCGCGCCCGCTGGTGGAGCTGGCGGCGCGGGCGCCGTCGCAGGGCCGGTGGCGGGTGGTGGTGGTCGAGGACGCGGACCGGCTGAACGACTCGTCGGGCAACGTGCTGCTCAAGGCGATCGAGGAGCCGGCGGCTCGCACCGTCTGGGTGCTGTGCGCGCCGAGCGCCCAGGACGTGCTGGTCACCCTGCGCTCGCGCTGCCGTTCGGTGCCGCTGCGGGTGCCGCCGGTCGATGCGGTCGCGGAGCTGCTGGCTCGTCGGGACGGTATCGACCCGACCACAGCCCTGGTGGCGGCCCGTGCCGCGCAGAGCCACGTCGGTATCGCGCGCCGGCTCGCGCGGGACGCGGACGCGAGGGCTCGCCGCAACCGCGTGCTCGAGCTGGCGGGCGGCATCCGCGGCGTCGGCGACGCGGTGCTCGCGGCGGGGGAGCTGGTCGAGACGTCGCAGGCGGAGGCCCGCGCGCGGACGGACGAGAAGGACGCGGCCGAGCGTGCGGCGTTGCTGCACACGCTCGGCGCCGAGAACGCCGCGACGCTGCCGCCGACGGTGCGGGCGCAGGTGCGCCAGCTCGAGGAGGAGCAGAAGCGCCGCGCGACCCGCTCGCAGCGCGACGTGCTGGACCGCGCGATGGTGGACCTGCTGTCGCTCTACCGCGACGTGCTGGTGGTGCAGCTCGGGGCGGGTGTGGAGCTGGTCAACAGCGAGCACGAGGCCCTGGTGCGGGGGCTGGCGGCGGACAGCACCGCGGAGCAGACGCTGCGGCGGATGGATGCCGTGGGCATCGCACGGACGCGGCTGGCCGGGAACGTGGCGCCGCTGCTGGCGGTCGAAGCGATGGCGGTGGCGCTCCGGCCGCAGGGCTGAGGGTAGGGGCGCTCAGGTAAGAGTCGGCCTCGTATCTCTACGCAGCTTCTGGGCGGCGATGCGGTGGACGCTGCCGTCGGCGCACGGGCCGTATCGCTCACAGCGAACACACAGGGCGACGAACACACGTTCGAATAGCGCAAGGACCCGATATCGTTGGTCCTGGCGGGACGGGTCTCAGGGGTGGGCGGTGGTGGCGGTGCACGGGTCGGCGGCGGACGGAGTCGTCGGCGTGCTCACTGTGGCGGTCGACGCCGTCGTGGAGGGTGTGCGGCAGCCCTCGTCGGTCGGCGGTCTTCTCGGCGGTGAAGCCCTCGACGTGCTGCTCAACCTCGTCGAGCAGGTGGACCGCCTGAGCGCCGCCGCTGCGTGGCTGTCGGCGTCGGCGGCCGAGGACGGGATGTGGGCGGCCGACGGTTCCCGCTCGTTCGCGCACTGGCTGGCCGCACGCACCGGGATGTCGTTCGTCAGGGCGCGCGAGCTCGTCACCACGGGCCGCGTGCTGCGTGCCCATCTGCCCGGCACGAGCGCCGCAGCACTGGCCGGGGTGGTGGGCCGGGACCAGGTGCGGACGATGGTGACGGTCGTCGCGACGAGCGAGCCGCGGTGCGACGCTCTCGCGGCCTCGGCGGAGGAGTGCGGTGAGGAGTTCCTCGTCGAGCACGCCGCTCAGGACGGCGCCGACGGGTTCCGCCGGCTGGCTCGGCGCTGGGCCGCTGCGGCCGATCCCGAGGCGGACGAGCGCGGGTACCGAGAGGCGTGCGACCGGGAGTTCGTGGGGCTCGCTGCCACGAAGGGCGGGTACCACCTCTCCGGCTTCCTGACGACCGAGCACGGTGCTGCGGTCGACGCCGCGCTGGACACCGTGATGACGGCCCCGGCGCCGGACGACCGGCGGACCACGCAGCAGCGTCGCGCGCAGGGGTTGGCGGACGTGGCACGGCTCGTTCTCGACCACGGGTTGGTCGGCACCGGTGCAGCGGTCCGACCGCACCTCGACGTCGTCGTCGACTTCGAGACGTTGCGGCGTGCTGTCGAGGCCGGCGCCCCGGACCTGCGCGACGCCGGTGGAGCTGCGGAGCGCCGAGTGGCGGAGCGTCGAGTGGTGGAGGGCGGCGCGCGCACAGGAGCGCGACGACCGTTCCGGTTGCCAACCGTCGCGGAGGTCGACCGGTTCGCGGTGGCGGAGCTGGTCGGTGCCGGGCCGGTGCCGCAGACGGTCCTCGCGCGACTGGCCTGCGACTCCGCCGTCTCGCGCCTCGTGTTCGGTCCGGACTCCCAGGTGATCAACGTCGGCCGCGCCGAGCGCACCTACGCCGGACCCCGCCGGAGGGCGGTGGTGGCCCGCGACGGCACGTGCCGATATCCCGGGTGCACTGCGCCGCCGGCGCTGGGCGAGATCCACCACGTCGCCGAGTGGGTGCGGGACGGTGGCGAGACCGACGTCAACACGGGCGTCCTGCTGTGCTGGCACCACCACGACGTGGTCCACCGGCACCACGTACAGATTCGCCGGTCGTCGGGCGGCGGGTGGTCGTTCACCAGCCGCCACGGCGTACCGCTCGTCGCGACAGCGGGTGGTCGCACGGACGCCGGGAGGCTGGCTGTCCTGGGCGGCGGGTAGCGGCACTAGAGGCATCAGTGTCTCTTGAATCGTGGGCCTCGATAAGATGCGCTCGTGGATCTTGATGGGGTCCCGCGGCGCCGACGCCGCGGCGCTCAGCTCGACGCGGCGCTGCTCGAGGCGGCGTGGGCCGAGCTGGTGGAGCGGGGCTATGCCGATCTGACGTTCGAGGCCGTCGCCACGCGGGCCGGCACGTCGCGCAGCGTCGTCTACCGCCGCTGGGCCACTCGTCGTGACCTGGCGCTGGCGGCCCTGCGGCACCGCACCGCCGGTGACGCCGGACCGGTGCCGGACACCGGCAGCCTGCGCGGCGACCTGCTCGAGATCCTGCAGGCGATGACGGGGCGCTCGGACGTGATGGTGCTGCTCGGCGTGCAGATGGGGGAGTTCTACCGGGAGACCGGCATCGCCCCGTACGCGTTGCGCGAGCACTGGCTCGGCGGCGGCGGTGCCGCGGTCGTGGAGGTGGTGCGCCGTGCCGAGCGCAGGGGCGAGGTGGACCCGAGCCGGGTCACGTCGCGCACCCTGCGCCTCGCCGCTGACCTGCTGCGTCAGGAGGTGACGACGACGCTGCGGGCGCCGTCGGCCCAGGCCGTGAGGGCGATCGTCGACGAGGTCGTCGTCCCGCTGCTCACCGGCGGGGAGCAGCCCGTCACGCCATAGGGGACGGCGCGCCGGCCGGTGCCGCAACGGGCAGGGCGACCGTGAACGCCGCACCGCCCTCCGGGGCGACGTCGACGGCGATGGCGCCGCCGAGCCGCTGCACCAGACCGTGCACCAGCGACAGGCCGATGCCGACGCCCACGGGCCGCTCGTCGCGGTAGCGCGCGCCGAGCGCACCGGGCTCGAAGGCGACGGCACGGTCGGCCTCGGTCAGTCCTGGCCCGCCGTCGCGCACCTGCAGCACGGCGGCCGTCCCAGGCGGGTCGGTCGGAGCAGGCGCGCGTGCGGCCAGCACCACCGGGCGGCCGGCCGGGGTCATTCGGACGGCATTCGCCGCCAGGCCGTCGAGCACCTGCCGCAACCGGCCGGGATCCGTGCGGACCACGAGCGGCACGGGCGGCAGCTCGACCCGCAGCACCGCGCCGGACGTCGCCGCCCGGGCCGACCAGCTGCGGCCGGCATCGTCGACCAGTGCGCCGAGGTCCACCGTGGCCGGCTCCAGCCGGAAGTCGTCCGCACCCATCCGGGCCAGCGCCAGCAGGTCCTCCACCAGCCGGGCCAGCCGCTGCGACTCCGCGACCACCACGCGGCCGGCCTCCCGGGCCTGCTCACCCTCGACCACACCGTCTGCGATCGACTCGCCGAACCCCTGCACCGCGGTGAGCGGTGTGCGCAGCTCGTGGGAGACGGACAGCAGGAACCGACGCTGCCGGGCCTCGGACGTCGCCAGCGCCGCGGCCAGGGAGTTCAGCGAGTCGGCCACCTCGGCGATCTCGGGAGGACCCTCGGCCGGCACCCTGACGTCACGCCGGCCGTGCTGCAGGGCGGCCGCCGCGACGGCGGTGCGTCGCAGCGGACGGGTCAGCAGCCGGGCGGCACCTCCGCCGGCGAGGAGACCGACGCCGAGCCCCACGGCGAGGGCGATGGCCACCGCCCGCTCAACGCGCTGCAGCGGCCGGGCCTCGGCGCGCGCCAGTGCCCGTTCACGCGCCCGCTCCCGAGCTCGCTCCGCCGGAGTGGTGGCGACCGGTTCGGGCGCCGCCGCCGCGGCAGCCGCGATGCGGTCCTCCTGGACGACGGCGCGCGCGGCGGCCACCCCCGAGAGGGCGGCGGCGACCAGCGCGACCGCGACGCACACCAGGGTCATCTGGACGCTGAGGCTCAGGGGGCCGTACCACCGACGGGGGGCGTCGCGGCGGGGTGCGTCCGGAGGGCTGGCGACGGGGATCGGAACAGTGGCGGGAGACCGATCGTCCGCCGGCCTGCCGGTCACCGCCGACCTCGCCCACGCTGGTCGGAGGGTCCACGGGGGTCGGGGTCGGCAGCGCTGCGCTCCTGCTGGTCGGCTGCGTCTGGCTCGCCCGGGTCACCGGACGCGCGCTCCCCCTGGTCAGCATCGGCGCGTCCGCCCTGCTCGGTGCCGCCCACCGCCTCGTCGGCCGCGTAGCCGACCCCGCGGACCGTGCGCAGCGGTGCGTCCGGGCCCAGCTTGGCGCGGAGCTGGGCGACGTGGACGTCGACCGTGCGGCTGCCCGCGTCGGCGTAGCCCCAGACCGCCGCGAGCAGCTCCTCGCGCTGCCACACCCGTCCCGGCGAGCGCAGCAGGTGCGCCAGCAGGTCGAACTCCGTGGCGGTCAGGTGCACCGGACGGTTGGCGACCCACACCCGCCGGCCGGGCACGTCGACGGTCACGGGCCCCAGCGTGAGCCGCTCGGCGTCCACCGGCTGCGTCCGGCGCAGCACCGCGTGCACCCGGGCGACGAGCTCGCGGGGGCTGAACGGCTTGGTGACGTAGTCGTCGGCGCCGAGCTCGAGCCCGAGCACCCGGTCCACCTCGTCGTCCCGTGCGGTGACGAACAGCACCGGCGTGCGGTCCCCGCGAGCCCGCAGCCGTCGGCACACCTCGATGCCGTCCAGGCCGGGCAGCCCGATGTCCAGCACCACGGCGACGGGCCGGTGGGTCAGCACGGCCTGCAGCGCGTGCGAGCCGTCGGCGTAGGCCTGCACCGTGAACCCGTCGCGGGTCAGGTACAGGCGCACCAGCTCGGTCACCGCCGGGTCGTCCTCGGCGAGCACCACCAGCCCGCTGCCCTGCGCCATCGATCCTCCTGTCGGCTGCCTCGCCCGTCGTGCCGGGCGAGGGAGTCAGGACGAGGCGTCGCCCGCCATGTCCTGGTCCACCTGGTCGGCGAGGCTGCCGGCCTGGTCGACAGCCTGCTGCAGCCCGTCGACGTCTGTTGCGGCAGGCGACGCCGACGCGCCGGACGAGCCTCCGGCAGCAGGCCCCGTCCCGCCGGAGGGGCTGCCGGCCGCTGCCCCGCCACGGGCCGCGCTCCCGCCCGCCGTCCCGCTGAGCGAGCCGTTCGTCGTCCCGCCGCCGTGCCCCGCGAGGCCGCAGCCGGCCAGGCCGGCCACGAGCCCCGCGGTGAGCAGCAGCGCGACGCCGCCCCGGCGTGCGTCCGCGCGCAGGCTCATGCGCCGGCGCCGGGCAGGGCGGAGCACACGGTGGTGTCCGCGTTCTTCAGCCGGGTCAGCGCGTTCGCGATCTGCGGCAGGCGGTCCTGGCGCCGGTCGGCGCGCTCGTTGAGCCGCTTCGCCTGCTCGGGGTGCCCGGCGGTCGCCGCTGCGGCCGCCTTGGCGCGCAGCCAGGCCACCGAGCCCTTGGTGTCGGCCCCGGCCTCGATGCGCTGCTGCAGGGCCGTCAACCGGGCCTGCGCCTTGTGGTCGCGGGTGCACCAGGCCTGGACGGTCGCCAGGTCCGTGGTGATGGTGACGGTGTTCCCGTCGACCGTCACGTGCGTGGAGGGGCTGGGCGACGACGTGGCCGCCGGGGTCGCGTCCGGGGTGGACGTCCCGTCGGCGAGCGCCGGGACGGCGGCACCGAGCGCGAGCGCACCGGTCAGCGCGACGGTCCCGACGATGCGTGCAAGGGGCAGCGTCATGACGACTCCTTCACCAGGGCGGGCCGCTCCCGCCGACGAGGAGGACTGTCGCCGACCTCGGTTCGGGGCATGTCGGTCCTGTGTTCGGGTTCCGTCAAGACTGTTCAGCCCCGACCGTTACGGTGGGCGCCATGCTCATCGCCGCCCGGCCGTCCACCGGCCTGCGCCGGTCGACCCGCCTCGGAGCGGCATCGGCCCTGCTCGTCGTCGGACTCGTGCTGGCCGGCTGCACGCCGGCCCCCGCCAAGCACCGGACCAGCCCCACGGGCAACGCCTCGCGCACCCTGTCGGCGCCCGCCACCCCGGTCCCGGCGGACCTGAGCCGGTTCTACTCGCAGACCGTGCAGTGGAAGGGCTGCTCCGGCGTCGCGGCGCCGCAGGGCGAGACCGCCCAGTGCGGCACCGTCACCGTCCCGCTCGACTGGGCCCAGCCCGCCGGCCCGACCATCGACCTGGCCGTCGCACGGCTGAAGGCGAAGGGCTCGGACACCGTCGGGTCGATCCTGGTCAACCCGGGTGGCCCGGGCGCCTCGGCGGTCGACTTCCTCGAGACGGCCGGCACCGTGGTGAGCGCCGAGGTCCGGGACGAGTACGACCTCGTGGCCTTCGACCCCCGCGGCGTGCAGCGGTCGGCGCCGGTGAAGTGCTACGACGGCCCGCAGATGGACAAGCTGGTCTCCGCCGACTTCGACCTGTCGACGGACGCCGGCGTGCAGGCCCAGGAGAAGGCGTGGGCCGACTTCGGCGCCGCCTGCGCCCAGAACACGGGTGCGGTGCTGGGGCACGTGGATACGATCAGCTCCGCCAAGGACATGGACGTGGTGCGCGCCGCGGTCGGTGACGTGACCCTCGACTACCTCGGCTACTCGTACGGCACCAAGCTCGGCGCCACCTACGCGGCGCTGTTCCCCAAGACGGTCGGCCGCATGGTGCTCGACTCGGCGCTGGACCCGACGCTCGACGCGGACGCCGTGGCGGCCGGCCAGGCGGCCGGGTTCGAGAGCGCCCTGCGCGCGTACGTCACCGACTGCCTGGGCGGCAAGGGCTGCCCGCTGACGGGCGACGTGGACACGGCGATGAAGGAGATCGCCGGCCTGCTGACCCACACGCACACCACCCCGCTGCCCACCGGCACGTCCCGGCGGCTCACCGCGCCGCTCGCCTTCACCGGCATCGCCTACCCGCTGTACTCGCAGAAGGCCTGGCCGATGCTGACCCAGGCGCTGACCGCCGCGGTGAAGGGCGACGGCTCGGGCCTGCTGCAGCTGGCCGACGCCTACTACGACCGTGACTCCTCCGGCCGGTACACCACCAACACCACCGAGGCGTTCACCGCCATCGGCTGCCTCGACTCCCGCGGCTCGTCGGACCTGGCGACGATGCGCAGCCAGGCCGCCGCCATCAAGCAGGCGGCACCGACCGTCGGGGACTTCTTCGCGTACTCCGGTACCACCTGCGCCAGCTGGCCGGTGCCGCAGGTCACGGACCTGACCGACTACTCGGCGAAGGGTGCGCCGCCGATCGTCATCATCGGCACCACCAACGACCCGGCGACGCCCTACGTCTGGGCGCAGAAGATGGCCACGACCCTGTCGTCGGGCGTCCTGCTCACCCACGTCGGGGAGGGGCACGGCGCCTACGGCCTGTCCAACTCGTGCGTGCAGAACGCCGTGGACGACTACTTCCTCGACGGCACGGCGCCCAAGGCCGGCACGCGCTGCTGACGCCCTCCCCCGGTGTGCGCGGCCGCCGCGGACCCGCTTTGGAGGGCGGACCGGGCTCCGGGTACAGTGGGCCCGCTCGCCGTGCCGGGGGTCGCTCCGCGTCACCCCACGACGACGCCGCCTTAGCTCAGTCGGCAGAGCGTCTCACTCGTAATGAGAAGGTCGAGAGTTCGATTCTCTCAGGCGGCTCCAGCAACACCGCAGGTCACAGGCCATGATGACGGGTTTCCCGTGTATACGGGGGAGCCAATTGCGGAGCCGGTGGTAGCCAGGGTCTCCTCACCCCACCGGATCACGTGCTGACGTGGGCGGTGCTGCAGTTCCCCGACGAGCCCGGGGCTGGTTTCGCCGCGATGCAGGCACCGAAGTCGTTGTGCCCGGACTGGGGGACCAAGTAGCCGTCCCGTCGACGTGTCGGATGAGGTCCGCCCAACCGCCTGCGGGACTGTCGGTGCTGGTGTCACGATGCGTCCCATGACTGAGCAGCACAGGGTTCCCACGGTCCCGAAGGCGTCGGCGGGGCTGATCGGGTCTGGTGTGTTCTTCACCGTGGTCGGGTTCACGAACCCGTTGGCCGGTGTGGTCGCGGCGGCGACGGTGACGTCCAGCTCGTCGTACTTGTCATCGGGCACGTCCCCGGTGACCGCGGCGATGTGGGTGGGGTACGCGTGCGTGCTGCTGGGCGCGTCGTTGCTGTCGGCGGGGGCGTACCGGCTGGCGGCGCACGCAGACCGGGCAGCGGGGGTGCTGTTCCCGGCTGCCCCTTCGGCGTCCGGGGATGACGACGCCTGAACCGGGCCCCGCGCGGCACGGTGGGGCGCAAGGACGCGCTCCGAGCTCGTGACGGTCTAGGTGATAGACCGACCGCAGGCGCAGTCGGATGCGCTGGTCGCGGCCGGTGTCTTGTATGCAGAAGGCTACCTAAACGGTAGTGTTTTGCATATGGGACAGGGTGTAGGCCGGGTGCCGGCCACGATCACGGACGCACCCCTGCGCACGGTACGACCAGTGATGCTGCGCGGACTGTACGCGAACCCGGAGAAGGAGCTCGTCCGGATGCGCGACGCGGGCACGCTCGTCCAGATCGCGCGAGGCACCTACACCGCGAAGCCTGACACGGTCGCCCCAGAGGAGCTGTGGGCACCGCCGGTTGAGGAGGCCGCCATGGCGTACGCCACCGCCGCGTACGGCGACCGGGTACCCGTCCTCGCCGGGGTCGGCGCGGCCCGCTGGTGGCACGCCATCCCACGCGCCCTGGCTGTCACCGTAGTCGCCGTCCCGGAGCAGCACCGTCCCGTCACGCTGACCACGGGCGGCACGGTCGTGTTCACGGTCCGCCAAGCCGGCACCCTGGCCACCGTCGCCGTGCCCGGCACTCTCGGGACGTTCCTCGTCACCACCGCCGAGCAGACCCTCATCGACCTGGTCACGCGCCGCAACCTGGGGGGCATCCCCGACGAGGCGACCGACGCGGCCCGGGCCCTCGCCCCTCGGATCGACACGACCCGCCTGCGCGAGCTGCTCGACACCGGACCGATGACCGCTGCCGCGACCGTGACCGCCTTCCTGGCGGCGACCCTGTGAGCGGCCCCGCACCGCGCCCTACCCGCCGCGCGCGAGTCGGCACCGCAGCCCGGTCGCGGTACTCCCTGTCCAGCGCCGAAGCGTCCCAGTGGGCTGCCCGCTTCGGCGTCCCGCAGGAGCAGGTGCGCCGCGACTGCGTCATCTCCCACCTGCTCGACGTCCTCGCCCCGCACGCCGACCGAGTCATCTTCTACGGCGGTACCGCCCTGGCGCGCACACACCTGCCTGACCTGCGGTTGAGTGAGGACATCGATTTGCTGTCCGTCGGGCCCCGGCCAGCGGCCGCCAGCGTGTTGGACACCGCTATCACCGGTCTCGAAGCTCACCTCGGCCCCGTTTAGGTTTCCCCACCACTGGCCGCCGCCCGGCGCGACACCGACGCGTCCCTCGTGACCATCGCCGGAGCCACGGTCAGGGTGCAGCTCATCGACGGTCGCGCCTATGCCCGCTGGCCCACCGCGACGAGCCCTGTGGACCTGCGGTACGCCGGTCTGGGCACCGTGCAGATGGTGACCTTCACCCCCGCCGGGTTCGTCGGCGCCAAGACCGTCGCCTGGTGCGACCAGACGCGCAACGCTCCACGCGACCTGTACGACCTGTGGGCGCTCACCGAGCGCGGGTGGATCAACGCTGAAGCTGTCAGCGCGTACAAGCACGCCGGACCGACTGGGCGCGCACCCCAACGGTGGTCGTTCCCGGCTGGTCCACCGGCGCAGGAGCACTGGCTGACGTCCCTGTCGCACCAGTGCGTCCCGCGGGTCACCGCAGCGCAGGCGTACGACGTCGTCGTCGCAGCCTGGGAGCGGGCCGTCGGCTAGCGGCGACTCAGGGTCTCGACCGGACCGGCGCGCCGGTGGAGGCCCCGCGACCAGCACCGATGCCGGCGCGGGGCCTTCGTGTCTCACGGGTCCACGGAGCGTCCGGTCACCTCCGGCCCCCGGACGGGTGGAGGATTCGGACCGATGTCCAGCACACGCCCACCCGTGATGAGCGACGTCGCCGCGCTCGCCGGGGTGTCCCACCAGACGGTCTCCCGGGTCCTCAACGACCACCCCAGCGTGCGTCCGGCCACGCGACGGCGGGTGCTCGACGCCGTCGCGGCCCTCGGGTACCGCCCCAACCTCGCCGCACGGGCGCTGGTGACCCGCCGCAGCGGCACCATCGGCGTCCTCTCGTCCGGATCCGCGCTGTTCGGGCCGACCAGCACGCTGATCGCGATCGAGAACGCGGCCCGCGAGCTCGGGCTGTTCGTGTCCCTGGCCACGTTGCCGGCGTGGAGCTCGGACGACGTCGCCTCCGTGCTCGAGCACTTCATGACGGAGGGGGTCGACGGGGTCCTGGTGCTCGCGGCGCACGACGACGCGGTCGAGGCGGTGCGGGCCTTCGCCTCCCCGGTACCCGTGGTGATGGTGGGGCCGATGGACCTGCCGGCACCGTTGCGGTCGGTCGCGGTGGACCACTACACCGGCGCGCGCCAGGCGGTTCGGCACCTGCTGGACCTCGGGCACCGGGACGTGCTGCACCTGGCGGGCCCGACCGACTGGCTCGACGCACGGCGGCGCATCCAGGGCTGGCACGACGAGCTGGCGGCCGCCGGCCTCGAGTCGCGGGAGCCGAGCATCGGCGACTGGAGCGCCGACCGCGGTTACGCCGTCGGGCGGGAGCTGGTGGCGGGCGGGCTGCCGACCGCGGTGTTCGCCGCCAACGACCAGCTGGCGCTCGGCCTGCTCCGCGCGTTCTGGGAGGCCGGCCTGCGGGTGCCGGACGACGTGTCGGTGGTGGGGTTCGACGACGTCGACGGGTCCGCGCACTTCGTCCCGCCGCTGACCACCGTCCGCCAGGACTTCGGCAGGCTGGGGGAGCGCTGCCTGCAGGTGCTGCTCGAGACGATCGCCGGCGGGAGCGGGCCGGGGACCGAGCTGATCCCGACCAGCCTGGTGGTGCGGGGCAGCACGGGCGCCCCGCGCGCCTGACCCCGAGGATCGCGGGGCGCTGCGACGCCTGGCCTTGCTGAGGCGGGCCTTTGCCGACGTCAGGCGCTCGGGGTCAGGTGCTGCGTCGCCGGCGCGCGAGACGCGCCCGGCCCGTGAGTCGCCAGCCGTCCACGGCGAGGAACGCCGCGAGGTACGCGAGCGGGACCCAGGTGAGCAGGGTGTGGTAGATCGACCACGAGGTGAACCCGCCGGCCGCGAGCGCGATGACGACTCGCTCCACCATGTCCGGCCAACCGCCGCCGCGCGGCGCACCACGACCGTCACTCATGCGAACCCCCTGATCAGCGCACCTGTGCGGTCGCCAGGGCCGGGGCGACGCTAGCAGGCGGACGGGGCCGATGTGCCCCTTTCGGGGCGTTCTGCGGCATGGGGTTCACCGCTCCAGCAGCGCCTGCAGCCGCTCGAGGTCCGCTACCACCAGCGCCGCGTCCCCCCTGCAGGTGGAGGCCCTGAAATGTCGTCGACACCCGCGCCGACGAACGGGATCCTGGCGGCGCGAGGCCGACGACCGGAGGGGGTGAGCACCGATGACCGCTGTGTCCCACGGGTGCTCCCCGCGTCGTCACTGACCGGCCTGCTCGCTCGGTGCCGGGAGCCCTCCGTCAGCTGATCGGAAGGCGTCCGCCATGCACCTGCACACCTCCTCGTCCGCCGACGGCGTCGACGAGCACGACTTCACGGTCGACGACGTCCCCGGGGTCCTGTGGACCCCCAGCGGTGCCGTCGAGCCACCCCCCGCCCTGGTGCTGATGGGTCATGGCGGAGGACTGCACAAGCGCGCGCCGGGCCTCGTGGCGCGTGCTCGTCACCTGGTCGGCACCTACGGGTACGCCGTCGCGGCAGTCGACGCGCCGGGGCACGGCGACCGTCCGCGCAGCGCCGCGGACCAGCGCCTGGTCGACGCGATGCTGGCCGCCCGCGCGGCCGGTCAGCCGCTCGCGCCGATCGTCGTCGAGCTCAACGCGTCGATCGCCGAGCGGGCCGTGCCGGAGTGGCGCGCGACGGTCGATGCGCTGCAGGCCCTCCCGCAGGTCGGTGCCGAGGCGCCGATCGGGTACACCGGCCTGACGCTGGCCACCGGCATCGGGATCCCGCTGATCCTGGCCGACGCCCGCATCCGCGCGGCGGTGCTGGGCGGGTACTTCGGCACCGAGCCCGTGCTCGCCCTCGCTCGGCGGGTGACGATCCCGGTCGAGGTGATCCTCTCCTGGGACGACCCCGAGCTGGACCGCCCTTCCGGGCTGGCGCTGTTCGACGCCTTCGGATCTCCGCACAAGACGCTGCGGGCCCACGTCGGCGGCCACCACCAGGTGCCGTGGTTCGAGGTCGAGCAGTCGGAGCGGTTCCTCGAGCGGTGCCTGACGGGGAGTGGTGCCTGACGGGACCGGTGCCTGACGGGGAGTGGCGCATGACGGGGAGTGGCGCCTGACGGGGAGTGGTGCCTGACGGGGCCGGGGGTTGGCCGCGGCGCGATCCGTGGCGCACCCCCACCGATGGCCTACCGAGCGACGCCTTCCGGTCGATCGATAGGGCATGACCGCTTCCCTGGATCGACGGGACCCGCTCGTCGGGGACCCGGGCGACCCTGGGCTGACGGGGCTGCGGGACGCGTTCCTGCGGGCGCGCGTCCGCGACACCACCGTCCGCCTCAGCCTGGCGATGTTCCGCGCGCGCGGCTACGCGGAGGTGTGGGGTCGCGACGACGACGCGCGCCGGTGGGCGCAGACGGCGGCGGAGCTCCGGACCGAGCTCGACGGGCTGCAGCGGCAGCTGGACGACGACGGTGCCGATGGTGCGAACCGCGACGGTGCCGACCGCCCGTACCGCGACGGTGCCGACGGCTGGGTCGGCAGCGGTGTCGACGGCCCGGTCGAGGTGCCGGAAGCGCCCCGGAGCCGTCTCGCCTAGTGGCAGTAAAGGGTGAACTGGACGCTTGACCATGACAATCGTCCAAGATCCCTGCGCACGTGTCCTTGCAGGTCAGCCGGGGTCCCGGCGGTGAGTCGCTCACCCGGCCGGGTTATGTGACACGGTGTCGCGTCGCATTGTCATGGGGGGCGAAAACACAGGACGTTCGTCCCAGGCGCGCTCCGGCCGGGCCAGACTCACGGCATGGAACCGAACAACGAGCTCCCGACGACAGCGGACTGGCAGCTGTACATATCGGACGCGGAGATCCGCGTGGCGAAGTACGAGTGGCTGGCGGCGCGCGACGGCGACGACGAGGTGCCCGCCGAGCGGGTGGCCATCCTCTTCGAGTACTACCGGGCCCTGATCAGCCTGCAGGCCCAGCAGATCGCCGACGAGTTCCGCGCCAAGCGCCGCATCGCCTGAGACGCACCACGCGGACGCAGCGTCGCGCCCGCAGGTCTCATGCGAGGCCGGTCAAACCGAGTCGCCCGACGACGACGTCGCCGGGCGACTCCTGCGTCCGGAGGCCGACGCAACCCGGAGCATCCAGTCCCACCTGAGCTGCGCACCAGCCGGAGCGAGCCGCGGCTGCAGCTAGAGCAGCGGCGGCACCTCGCCCACCAGCACGGGGTCACCGAGCGGGCCGGTGCCGAGCGCGTCCTCGACGAACCGGTGCGCCACCTTCAACCCTGGTGCTCCGGCCTCCGAGGCCTCGATCAGCACAGCCGGGAAACCCTGACGCGGGTCGGGGACACCGGCCGGGTGCCGGTCGATCCAGCCGATCGCCACGGCGCGGGCGCCGGAGCTACGGGCCGTGTCCCGTGCCTGTCGCAGCGCCTGCGACGGCTCACCGGTGCAGGCGAGGGTGCGGGTGCCCGAGTCCTCGACCAGCATGACGAAGGCCTCGCGGTCGAACGGTCCGCGGCGCAGCACCACCAGCGCGTGCTCGAGGGCGCGCAGCGCCAGCTCCTGCGCGGCGGTCGACGGCGGGTGCGGCAGGTTGGTCGGCCGCTGGGGGGTGGCTGGCGCGGCGGCGACCGGCTCGACCGTGTCCGGCGCGGCGGCGACCGGCTCGACCGTGTCCGGCGCGGCGGCGCTTGGCTCGACCGTGGTGACCTCGACGGCGGTCGGCTCGACCGCGGTCGGCTGGGCGGTGGCCGGTCCCGTGCCGGTGACCGGGACCGCATCCGCAGCCGGTCCGGAATCGGTGCTCGCGGCGTCGGTCGGGTCCGCCGCGGCATGGTGGCGGCTGGGCAGGTGCGTTCCCGGTGCCGGTACGACGGCGGGCGTCCACGCCTCCGCCTCCGCCGGTGCGGCCTCCGGCTGGCCGCCGGCAGCGGCGAACGAGTCGGCGGGGGAGGCGGCGGGAGCCGAGGGCTGATCGTCCACAGGGGCGGGTGCCGACCCCGCGGTCCGCTCGGTGGAGCTGACGTTCTCGGTCGACACGCGGGGCTGGGGCATCGTGACGCCCGCCAGGTGCGCGGCTGCGGCGCCGAGGTAGCCGCCGATCCAGCCGCGGGCGCCGGCGTCCCACCGGTCCTGCGCGTCGGGGATCGGCACCACGGGGGCCAGGGGGTGCGCGTCGCCGACGATGCCGAGCGTCGGTCCGGACGGTCCCGGGCACACCACCCAGCGCGAACCGGCGACGTGGGTGACCAGCAGGTCGCCGAGCGCGATCCCGACCCACTCCACGAGCCCCGCCGGTGCGAGCGTGCCGGGCTGCGGGACCACCCGGTCCCAGAACCAGCTCAGCGCGCGGGAGTCGCTGCGGTCCACGCTGCCCGCGAGCGGCGCCCGCAGCCGGTCGAGGTCGGCGTGCTCGTGCGAGGTGAGGTCACGCGGGCCGACGAGGGTGGGGTCGGGCGTGAGCGTCTGCACCATCGCAGTCAACTCGGTCATGGTGTGGGGATCGACCAGCGCCGCGCCGGTCTTGAGGAACCCGGAGAGTGAGATCGCTCCCGCGGATGGTCTCGGGGGTCGTCGGTCCCAGTCGTCCGCCGCCTCCGGGCACGCGCTCCGGCGGTGGCCGGGGCTGGGCGCCGCGCGGGGCACCGGGTTAGCCTGGCTCGTCCGTCGTGCCGCGCTGCTGCGGACCCCGTCGCGCCGACCGGGGAGGTACGCCATCCGTCGTCCCGCCGCTGTCGCGCTCGCCGCCGCCCTGGTGCTGGGGGCGGGCGGCACGGGGGCGTGGGCGTGGCAGGACGGTCGTCAGCGGCCTGCGGCGGCCCTGGGCTCGGCTCGGGCTGCGGCCGCCGTGAGCGACGATGCGTCGCAGGTGTCCGGCCTGACGGCCCAGGCCGCGCAGGCGGCGGCGCAGAGCCTGACCGACCACTCCCGTGCCCAGCTGGAGCAGGTCGTCGCCGCGGCGCGTGCCGTGCTCGACGGGAGCGCGGGGCACGTGGCCGACGACGCGGTGCGCACGGCCCTCGCGGCGGCGCTCAGCGAGGCCGACCAGGCGCTCGCCGGGACCGTCGCGCCCGCCCGCGCCGCGACTCTCGGTGCCTCCGTCTCCACCGCCGCGGCGCAGGTGGCCCAGGCGCAGCAGGCGTGGCAGGCCGCGCAGACGGCCGCAGCCCAGGCGGCCGCCCAGGCTGCCGTGCGGGCGCGTGCGGCGGCGAGCCCGACGCCGACGTCGTCCGTCGACCCCTGCCGCACCACCTACACCGGGCCGCCGTTCTGGACGTCGGTGCCCACCGCGACCGGCGACGGCTCGAACGGCAACCTGCCGGCCTCGTCGATGACGGCCCTGTCCTGGACCACCGACTCGCACGGGACCCGCTTCTACCTGCTCACCCCGGCGGCGCAGGCGCTGGAGAAGCTGAACGTCGCGTTCCGGGCGGCGTTCGGGCACAACCTCGACATCGACCTGGCGTACCGGGACTACGCGACGCAGGTGGCGATGCGCGCCGCGCTCGGCACCGTCGCCGCGGTGCCGGGGACGTCGCCGCACGGGTACGGCAAGGCGATCGACGTCCCGGAGCTGCCGTGCGAGTACGGGTGGAGCAGCGTGCAGCGGGCGTGGCTGCTGGCGCACGGTCCGTCGTTCGGCTGGGTGCAGCCGGCGTGGGCGCTGCAGAACGGGTCGGGTCCGGAGTACTGGCACTACGAGTACACGGGCTGACGGGTCGCCCACGCAGCGCACCGTGACCAGCCACCGATGACCGAGGGGCCGCCCGTGCCGTCCGAGCCGCAACGCCGGGACGAGGTCCTGGCCGTGTGCCGCTCGGTGGCGGGTTGGGCGGCGGCACGTCCCGACGTCGTCGCGGTCGGGCTGGCCGGGTCGTGGGCGCGTGGCGCTGCGCGCGCGGACTCCGACGTGGACCTCGTCGTGCTGACCGACGTCCCCGAACGCTGGATCGGAGCGGACGACTGGATCGCGGCGGCGGTCGGCCAGGACGTGACGCCGGTGCGGACCCAGGCCTGGGGAGTGCTGACCGAGCGACGCGTGCGGCTCACCAGCGGCCTGGAGGTCGAGCTGGGGATCGTGCCGCGGCAGTGGGCGGACGAGCCGGTGGACGACGGCACCGCGCGGGTGGTGCGCGACGGGTTCCGCGTGCTGCACGACCCGAGGGGTGTCCTGAGCGGGCTGCTCGCGGCGCTCGGCGTCCGGGGCGACCGCTGACGAGGGGTGACGCCGGCGCCGGTCAGCGGGGGCGGTCGGCGTCCTTGCTGGGCTGCACGCGCTTGGGCTCGCCCGGCATCTTCGGGTACTCGGGCGGGTAGGGCAGGTCACCCTCGCCCTCGTCGCGCTCCTGGCGGTCGGCCAGCTCCAGCAGCGACTCGATCGAGTGGCGCGGCTCCCGGTGCGCGACCAGCGGGGCGAACAGGTCCCCGACCTCGGCGAACCGCGCCGGCATCGTCGTGACGTCGAAGTCGTCGGGTGCCACGTCGGCGACCTCGTCCCAGCGCAGGGGTGCCGACACGGTGGCGCGGGCGTTGGCCCGCACGGAGTAGGCCGAGGCGATGGTGCGGTCACGGGCCATCTGGTTGTAGTCGACGAAGATCTTCGAGCCGCGCTCCTCCTTCCACCACTTCACCGTCACCTGCTCCGGCAGCCGGCGGGTCAGCTCCCGGCCGAAGGCGATGGTGGCGCGCCGCGCCTCCGTGAAGGTCCAGCGCGGCTCGATCGGCACGAAGACGTGGATGCCCCGGCCGCCGGACGTCTTGGGAAACCCCGTCAGGCCGTGCTCGGTCAGCAGCTCGCGGACGTGCGGCGCGACCCGGGCGGCGTCGGCGAAGTCGGTGCCCGGCTGCGGGTCGAGGTCGATGCGCAGCTGGTCCGGTCGGTCGACGTCGTCGCGCACCACCGGCCACGGGTGGAAGGTCAGCGTGCCGAGGTTGGCGGCCCACGCGACGACCGCCAGCTCGGTCGGCGCCACCTCGTCGGCCGTGCGGCCGCTGGGGAAGCCGATCCGGCTGGTCTCGACGTAGTCGGGGGCGCCCTGCGGCACCCGCTTCTGGTAGAACGCGTCCCCCGACGAGTCGGCGCGGGTGGCGCGCTTGGCGTCCGCGAACCAGCCGCGCGGCCAGCGCTCGAGCGTCGTCGGGCGGTCCAGCAGCGCGCCGAGGATGCCGTCACCCACCGCGACGAAGTACTCCACCACGTCGAGCTTGGTCAGCCCCCGCTCGCGGAAGTAGACCCGGTCCGGGTTGGACACGCGCACGGTGCGGCCGCGCACCTCGAGCTCGACGGCGGGCGTGCTGGCGCTCGGCATGGGCTCACGCTAGAGCCGCCCACCGACACCGGCACCCCCTGCCACCGGCCCGCCCGTTCAGCTCAGCAGCCCGCGGTGGTGGGCCACCGCGACGGCCTCCGCGCGGCCGGACACGCCGAGCTTGGCCAGCAGGTTGGAGATGTGCACGGACACGGTCTTGGCGGAGATGAACAGCCGCTCGCCGATCTGCCGGTTGGACAGCCCCTGGGCCACCAGGCGCAGCACCTCCGCCTCGCGGGCCGTCAGCACGTCGGCCGTCTCCGCCCGGGTGCCGGGCAGCTCCAGCCGGCCGCGGCGCGCCAGCGCCCGCACCGCGGTGGCCAGCGGCCGCGCCCCCATCGCCTCGGCCTCCGCCAGCGCGGTCAACGCCTGCCCCTGGGCACCGCTGCGGTCGCCGACGGCCAGCAGCGCCTCGGCCCACCGCCACCGGGTGCGGGCCACCTCGTACCGGAACCCGCTGCCGAACTCCGCCACCGCCGCCGCCCACAGCTCCGGCTCCGGCCGACCGGTCAGCCGCGCGTGCTCGGCGCGGGCCCGGGCCGCCCAGCCGCGACCCTCCGGTCCCAGCCGGCCACCGCGTGGACGACCCTTCACCGCGGTGTCTTCGGCGTGCGACAGCAGCCGCTCACCGGCCTCGAGCCGCCGCGTGACGTCCCGGCCGGCGAGCCGCTCCTCCTCCGCCGCGTCCGCGTGCGCCGCCAGCGCGAGCGCGCACACCCAGATGCCGCCCAGCACGTACTCGCCCCAGGAGGCGGCGACCCCGGTCAGCACGTCGGCGGCCAGCTCGACCGCGGCGTCCGGCTCGCCCCGCCACGTCAGCGCGTCCACCGTGGTGCCGCCCGCGATCAGCAGGATCTGCGGGTCCCGGTCCCGGTGGGTGACCAGCGCCCGGCCGCGCTCGACGGCGTCCTCGTCACCCCGCGCGACGGCGGCGTACGTGCACGCCACGGACAGCCAGGACGTGTGCTCGTCCCACTGGTCGACGGGGGCCCGCGCCGCCGACCCGGGCGTCAGGTCGCCGGACTGGTACCGGATCAGCTCCGCCATCCAGCGCAGCTCGAGGGTGTAGGCACCGCGGCCGGCGCCGAGCCGCTCGGCGCGCGCCACGCTGCTCGCCGCGAGCGCGGCCGCCCCGGCGAGGTCACCGGCGTAGTACCGGCCGGACACCAGGTTGAACCGGGTCCGCAGCTCCGTCGCCAGGTCCCCGGACTCCTCGGCACGCACCAGCGCCGCCTCGAGCAGCTCCTCGGACCGTTCCGGCGACTCCCGCACCAGCAGCGCCCGTGTGGTCAGCGCGTCCGACTCCGCGTCGGTGGCACCCACGGCCCGCGCCACCTCGAGCGCCTGCGCCGCGACCACCTCCGCCTCCTCGTCGAGGTCCACGTTCATCGCCGCGCGCGCGTACGTCGCGAGCGCCCACGCGCGGTCGGCGGACGGCTCGTCGAGCACCGCAACGGCGCGGGACGCCTCGGTCCGGGCCTCGTGCACCCGGTCCGCGTCGAGCAGGAACCGGGCGAGCGCCGTGCGGCAGCCCGCCTGGCGGCGGGGGTCGTGGCCGGTCTCGTCGACCGCTGCGCGGGCCAGCTGCAGGGCGTGGTCCGCCCGCCCGGCCTCCGATGCCGCTCCCGCCGCCAGGCCCAGGAGCGCCACGTGGTCCTCCGGCAGCCCGGCGGCCGCACGAGGTGCCGCGTCCCACAGCCGGAGGACCACCTCGAGGTGCTGCAGCTGCTCCTCGGGCGCCAGCACGGCCTGCGCCTCGCGGGCCGCGGCGTAGGAGGCGGTGAGCGCGACGTCGAGGTCCGGCGCGCGCAGCGCGTGGCTGGCCAGGCGGGCGGACGAGGCGACGGTCGGGTCGGCCTGCATCGCCCGGAGGTAGGCGCGGTGCAGGCCCGACTTCTCGCCCGGCAGCAGGTCCCCGTACACCGCCTCGGCCAGCAGGGCGTGCCGGAACGCGATGCGGCCGCCGTCCTCGGCGGCCAGCACGTGCTGGGCGACGGCGTCCCGCAGGGCGAGGTCGACGGCGCCCGGCCCGCTCAGCACCGCGGAGTCGTCGGCCGCGGCCGCGGCGCGCAGCAGCGTCTCCGGGACGCTGCGTCCCGCGGCGGCGACCAGCTCCGCCAGCCGCTGGGACGCGGGCTGCAGCGCCTCCAGCCGCACGCGCAGCACGTCGACCAGGGACCACGGCAGCTCGTCCGTCTCGGGACCGGCCGCCAGCAGCTCCTCGGCGAAGTACGCGTTGCCCTCCGAGCGGGCGACCACCCGGCCGAAGGTGTCGTCGTCCAAGGGAGCACCGAGCACGGCCGTGGTGAACTCCCGCAGCTCCGGCTCGTCGAACGGCAGCAGCTCCAGCCGTTGCACGCGCGGGTGCCGCACCAGCTCGGCGATCAGCGGGCGCAGGGCGTGGCGGCGGTGCAGGTCGTCCGTGCGGTACGTGGCGACCAGCAGCAGGTGCTGCATGGCGAGCCGGCTGACCAGGAACCGCAGCAGGTCCCGCGAGGAGGCGTCCGCCCAGTGCAGGTCCTCCAGGACCACCAGCAGCGGCCGCTCGGCCGTGCCCATGCGGGCCAGCACGTCCGCCACGCCCTCGAACAGCTCGAACCGGTCCTGGGCGTCGTCGGCCCGGGCCGGCCGGTCCGTCCCGCCGGGCAGCAGCCGGCCCAGCGCCGGGCGGTCCGCCACCACCGCGTCGACCACGTCCGGCTCCACGCCCTGCAGCGTCGCGAGCGCCGCCGCGAACGGCAGGTACGGCAGCCCGATCTCACCGAGGTCGACGCACGCCGACACGACCGTCCGGGCGCCGGACTGCTTGGCCAGGCTCCTCACGTGGCGCACCAGCCGCGTCTTGCCGACGCCGGCGTCACCGGCGACCACCACCAGCGACGGGTCGCCCGCGCTCGCGCCCTCGAACGCCTCCCAGAGGCGCTCGACCTGTGCCGCACGGGCGACGAACGGCGTGCTCATCGGGCTGCGTGCCATGCCCCCGATCCTCGCAGGGACCACCCACGCAGCCACCTCCTTACCGACCCACGGCCGCCCGACCGCTGCCGGTCGGCGGCGTCGCGGTGCGCGGCGCGCTCGGCACGGGCTGCACGGCTGAGGTACGCCGCCCGGCGTGCCTCGCCCAGCTCGTCCAGCAGGTGCTCGCGACGGTAGGCCAGCTCGGCGTCGACCGCCGGTGCCTGCCACGTCCTCGTGATCTCGATCATGGTGGTCCGCTCCCCGTCCTTCGTCCTTCTCCGTGTGATGACCCCAAGGTCGTCGTGAGGCCCGGGTCGGCGGATCGGTCGATCGCCCAGTCCTGCGGATGCGGTGCGCCCGACGAGGTCTGAGGTGGCCCCGGCGGCCCCTGAGGTGGCCAGCCCGCCGTGCTGAGGCGGCGCGCCGAGGGGCTCAGGGACGAACCGGGGACGGATCAGGGCTGTCCCGGATGGGCCGGGACGGACCCCCGACGCCAGGCTGGGAGCACACCGGCCCGTACGGAGCCGGCACCACGACGAGACGGCGCACGGCGCCGGGAGCGCGGGACGACCGACGGGCGGACACCCGCCCCGGACGTCCGGTGACGGGAGGACGAGATGAGCACCATCCAGGAGCCGCTGGGCCGTACGGGCCTGATCCGGGTCTACGAGGGGCGGGTCGTCGCCGGCGTGTGCGCCGGCATCGGGCGGCGCATCGGCCTGGGCCCGTGGGTGACGCGGCTGCTGTTCCTGCTGGCCAACCTGGTGATCCCCGGCAGCTTCCTCATCGTCTACATCGCGCTGTGGATCCTCATGCCGATCGAGTCGCCGGTGTGGCGGCCGGCCCCGCCGGTGCGTCGCTGACCCCTCCGGCACGTGCGGCAGGGCCGGGCGCGGCCGGTCGGCGGCCGTGGATCACCCATCGGTGCGCGCGCCTCGGAGGGCGCCGCGGACGACCATCGGGCACGCTGGTCCCGTGGGCGACGTCCGAGACCTCTCCAGCGCACCGAGTGCGCGCCGGAGCGGCTGGCGCCCGGTCGACGACGAGCTGACGCTGCGCGCCGAGCGGCACGCACCTCGGCTGGCCCGCCACTGGGTGATGCGAGCCATCGCGGCCGAGGGTGTGGTCGGCTCGAACAACCAGGTGATCGAGCTGCTGACCGGTGAGCTGGTCTCCAACGCGGTGGTGCACGGGCCCGTCGACGGCGAGGTGCTGGTGGGCCTGCGGATCGACCGGCGCACCGTCCGGGTGAGCGTCCGGGACACCGGCCAGGGCCGCCCCCGCGTGCGGCACCCCGAGCCGACCGCGCCGAGCGGCCGCGGCCTGGCCCTGGTCGAGGCGTTGTCGTCCGCATGGGGCACCGCGACCCACCCCGACGGCGGCAAGACGGTGTGGTTCGACGTCGAGCTGGAGGACTAGAGCCGACCTCGTCGGCCGTCCCGGCGACGGTTCGGGGGGCGTGCCGGCCCCGCTGGCCTGGGCGTTCGTCGCTCTCCCGGTGCGACCTGAGACCCTACGGCGTAGTTTCGTCGCGCATGCGTGGGTTGTCCGCGCGACGGAGCTGCGCAGATTCGGGCACAGCGGTGGACGACGAAGGAGCGCTCGGGGATGACCGACGGCAGCAGCCTGACGACCAGCACGGGGCGTGTCCCCACCATCACGGCCGAGGTCCGCGACGACGGCACGGGCGAGCTGGTGGTGGACGGCGACCGCCGTCCGGTGGTTCGCGAGGACCTGGCGCAGGCCGGTGCCGAGGTGACGTCGCAGGTCGCGGCGCTGGCCGCGGAGCTCGGCAGGCCGCTGCCGGTGCAGGTGCGCGACCCCGACGGGGTGTGGTCGCTGCTGATCCACCCGGACGGACGGGTGGACGAGGCGCCGCGGGAGCCCGACGAGCCCGACGAGCTTGCGCCGCCGGTGCCGGCCGCGCCGATACCTTCCGGCGCACCGGTGCCGGGAGCCTCCGCGCCGATCGGCGCCCCCGTGCCGACCGCCGGGCCCACGCCGGCCGGTGCGGCGGCTCCCGCCTCGTCGTCGGACGCCCGCACCGCGGAGGCGCGCACCGCCGAGGCCCGCGCCACCGACACCCGCAGCACGGAGACCCGCACCACCGCCGACGCCGCCGCCAGCCGGCGCCGCGACGGCGAGGTGCTGCCCACGCTCGAGGACCTGGTGTCCGTCCGCCGGTCGGACCGCAACGGCCCCGCCCGCCAGGGCTGGCAGCGCGGCGTGCGCACGCTGACGTTCGGCGCCGTCAAGCCGGGGCCGGGCCGCGCCGAGCGCCGGCTGCGTGCCGACGTCGCGGCCGTGCGCCGGTCCCTCGACGGCCCGCGCACCGTCGTGGTGATCAACCCCAAGGGCGGCGCCCACAAGACGACGGCCACCATGCTGCTCGCCTCGACGTTCGGGCTGCAGCGCGGCGGGTACACCCTCGCCTGGGACAACAACGAGACGCACGGCACCCTGGGCTGGCGGTCCGCGCCCTCGGACCACACCCGCACCGCCGTCGACCTGCTGCGCTCGCTGCCGACGCTGACCTCGCACGGCGCCGTGCGGATCGGCGACCTCGACGGGTACATGCGCACCCAGCCGACCGAGCAGTTCGACGTGCTCGCCTCGGACGAGAACGCCGCCTCGGTCGCCTCCGTCGACGCGGAGAGCTTCCAGCGTCTGCACCGGCTGCTGTCGCAGTTCTACCGGGTGCTGGTGGTCGACACGGGCAACAACATGCGCGCCTCCAACTGGCGTGCGGCCGTCGACTCCGCCGACCAGCTGGTGGTGGTCACCACGGTCCGCGAGGACACCGCGCAGTCGGCCGCGTGGGCCCTGGACGCCCTGCGGGCGATGGGCCACGAGGACGCCGTCCGCAAGGCGGTGACCGTGCTGTCCGCACCCGACCCCAAGGTGGACAAGGCGCTGGCCAAGCGGCTGCGCAACCACTTCGGGGCGCTGACCAGGACGGTCGTCGAGGTGCCCTACGAGCGGGCGCTGGTGTCCGGCGGGCCGATCGACTACGAGAAGCTGCGGCCGGCCACCCGGCGGGCGTGGCTGCGGGCGACGGCGGCGGTGGCCGAGGGGCTCTGAGGGCTCGTCGTCGAGCGCCTGCGCGGACCGTGCGCAGAGCGCCCGCGCGGCGTGCGGCGGTTCCGCACCGTGCGGCGTGCAAGATCCGGCACGCTGGGCACACCACAGGGGTGTCCGTGCGTCCGCGCCTCCAGGAGCCACCGTGTCAGCGAGGACCTCGCTCGAGCCGACCACCGTGTCGGCGCACGACGAGGCGTGGTTCACCACGCTCGTCCGCCAGCACGCCACCGCCGTGCACCGGTACCTGGTGCGCCGCGACGGCACCGGGGACGCGGACGACCTGACGGCCGACGTGCTGGTGGTCGCCTGGCGGCGGCGCGAGGACGTGCCGGACGGCGCCGAGCTGCCGTGGCTGTACCGGACGGCGGCGTACGTGCTGGCGAACCACCGGCGCAAGGTGCGTCCCCTGGTGACGGACCAGCTGCCCGAGCCGCCGGAGGCCGACGACGACCCCGCGCTGCGTGCCGTCGGCGACGACCGGGTGCGCCGGGTGCTCGCCGGTCTGGCGCCCAGGGACCGGCAGATCCTGCTGCTCGCCGCCTGGGAGGGGTTGGGCGGTGCCGAGCTGGCCGCGGTGCTGGGGATCGGCAGGGGCGGTGCCGATGCGGCGCTGAGCCGTGCGCGGGCGCGGCTGGCGGCGGCGTGGGCGGCCGACGAGGACTGACGAGCGGCCGACGGGCCGTCGCAGGCGTTTCCGCGCCGGGGCGATCGCCTTCGGCGTGGCGTGCAAGGTCGGCGGCGCCACGGACACAGGACGGATGACGGGTCGCGTGGGCGGCCCCGACGGAGGTCGACGGAGGTCGTCATGAGCGAGAAGCTGCCGGGCTGGACGCCGTCCGACGGGTCGGTCCCCCCGGACGTGCCGTCGGCGCCCGAGCCCCCGGTGGGTGACGACCCGGTGCTCGATGACGACCCGGCGTTCGAGGACGACCCCGCGTTCGACCGGCTGCGCGGCGCCGACCCCGCCGCCGGCGCGACACCGGACCCGGATCGCCTGGCAGCGACGCTGCGGGCCGCGACCGGTGTCGACGTCGGCCGCACGGACGTGGCGACGGCCTCGGGCGCGGCCGCGGAGGCGGCGCGACGGCGCTGGGGGCTGCGCTCCGTCCCGGCCCGGTGGCTGCAGGTCGCGGCGGCCGTCGCG
>NZ_JANZLA010000005.1:0-128668 GCF_025770785.1 Cellulomonas sp. SG140
GGCGGGCCGACCGTTGCGGCGCGCACTGGGCGCGCCCGTGCGCCTGCGGCCCGCGGGCGCGGGGGCGGTCGGCGCTCCGGTCGGCGGCGGACGAGTGCGGTCCGACGCTGGTGCCCGCTCCGCAGGTTCGTCCTCGAAGACGCGTCCGACCAGGGGCGATGGCTCCGGCGCGATGCGGACACCGGCCCCTGCAACCTCCGCGGCGGCATCGGCAGCGCCTCTGACGTCGTCGCCGGTGACCCGCGGCACTGCGGCTCCGGCCCCGCTCGCCGAGTCCGCCGCCGTGCCGTCGGAGATCGCACAGCCGACCGCGGCGCAGCCCGCCCCGACGGCGCCGACCACCGTGCAGCGCACCGCGGGCGTGCCGACGCCTGCCCAGCCGACCCCTGCCCAGCCGACCCCTGCCCAGCTGACCGCAGCCGTCGCCGCGCCGGCGCAGCCGAGCGCTGCGCAGCCGGACGCTGCTCCAGCTCACGCCTCCGCGCAGCCGGCGGCTGCTCAACCGGCCCCAACGGCTGCTGCCCCGCCGATCGCCGCGCAGCCCACCGCGGCCGCCGACGCCCATGCCCGACCGACGTCCGTCCCGGCACAGGGACTCGAGGTTCCGGATGCCGTCGTGCACGGCGCCGGGACGTCGCGGCGCCCGCGCCGCGCCGCGAACGTGCGCCGGTACACCGGGTTGCCGGTGGCGATCGACCGGTTGGCCGTCGGGCACGGCGTCGACGACGGGCTGGTCGGCAGCGCGGCCAGTGCCGGACGCGCGGTGCGCCACGGAGCAGCATCGGCCGTCGTGTCCGCCCGCCATGGCGGAGCGCTGACCGTGGTGGCCGAGGGGGGCGCGGCCGCCGATCGGGGTCGCGGCGCAGCACTCGTCTCCGGGGGGACGTCGCTGCAGCGCGTGGCGCCGCGCGGCGTGCTGCCTGCTGCGGCGGGGACGCGGGGCGGCGTGCGGACGGACGCGGGTCGCACGGCACCGGTGCGGCGGGTCGAGGCCGCACCCGGACGTCGCTCCTGGTCGCTCGGCATCGTCGGTCCGGACGGACCCGGCACGCCCGCGTCGCCGAACCGACCGGGCGGCCCGGACGGACCTCGTGCGCCGATGCGCCGACGAGCAGCTCCCGCGGCAGCGACCGTCCGTCCGCTCGTGGCCACCGGGGGACGATCGACGCCCGTCTCCGCACCTGCGCCTGGAGACGTCCGACGCAGTGCGAGCGCGCTGCTCGGCGCAGCCGTGTCGGGCACCGCCGGGCCCGTCGAGGCCGCCCCGTCGACAGCCGTCCGCCGCGCGTCCGCGGCCGCCACGTCTCGCCGCAGCGCCGGCGCGGCACCCACCCTGCACCGCACCCCCGCCGCGGCACTGACCCTGCACCGCAGCGCCGGTGCGCCGGTGGAGCTGTCCGGGGTCGCCTCCGGTTTCGTCGTGCTGCCGCCGCGCACCACGGGCCTCGGTGCTCGACCGGGAGGGCCGCCCGAGCCGTCGTCGGCCCGCGCCGGCCGACGGCCGTCGGACCGCCCTGCGCCGTCCGGCCCCGCCGACGCAGTGCGTCGCTCCGCGGCCGCCCCCGCACCGTCCAGCGCAGGATCGCCAGCGGGGTCCGTCCCGGCGCGGCTCGCCGCCCTGGTCGCAGCCGAGGCGGCCGGTGCGTTCGAGAGCACCTCCGCCGGCCGCACCGGCTGGGCGGGCACGGCGTTCGGCACCGGCTCGGGCGGCCCCGTCGGCGGCCCTGCCGGCCCCGTCGGAACCCCGGGCGTCCCCAGCGCCGCCACCGTCCTGCGCACCACCGAGGGAGCCGTCATGACCCCGAGCGCCGCGGACCGCGTCAGCCGGTCCTGGTCCCCGCCCGAGGACCCGTCGCAGGCCGCGTTCCCGCCCGAGGTGATGGACGAGCTGGTCGACCGGGTGGTGGAGCGGTTGGAGGACCGCGTGGTCGAGGAGCTCGAGCGGCGCGGGCGCCGCCGGATGCCGGGGGTGTTCTGATGGCCGCGACCGAGAAGGCGTTCCTGGAGATCGAGAGCGGCGAGCGCCTGCCGTGCCTGTTCAACCCGGCGCAGCTGGCGATCACGCGTAGCAACAGCTGGGCGGGGGAGTCGATGCCGGGCCGGGGCGTGCCGCGGCTGCGCTACGCCGGTGCCCGGCCGGCGACGATGGCCGTCGAGCTGTTCTTCGACACGACCAACGACGGCACGGCCGTCACCCGGTACACCGGCAAGATCCTCGGGCTGATGGAGGTGGACCCGTCGTTGCCGGGCGCCAACGACGCCACCCACAACGCCCGGCCGCCGTACGTGACGTTCCACTGGGGCGACCTGCACTCGTTCAAGGCCGTCATCGCTCACCTGGACCTGACGTTCACCTACTTCTCGTCCACCGGTGTCCCGCTGCGCGCCACCCTCGCGCTGGTGCTGCGCCAGTACGAGGAGTCGCACGCGTTCGGCCCCCAGAACCCCACCTCCGGCACGCCGCGCCCGCACCGGGTCCACCAGGTGCAGCCCGGCGAGACGCTGGACCGCATCGCCGCCCGGTACTACGGCGACGCGACCCGCTGGCGGACGCTCGCCGTGGCCAACGGCATCGAGGACCCGCTGTCGCTGCGTCCCGGTTCCCGGCTGTCCATCCCGCGGCTGGAGGTGTGAGCGTGTCCGTCGCCCCCCTCGCCTCCGACGGCATGGCGCTGGCCCCGGTGGTCGCCGCCAACGGCACCGAGCTGCCCGCCGCCTGGAGCAACGCGCTGGTCGAGCTGCGCGTGCGGCGCGCCGTCCGCACCATCGGGCGCTGCACCATGCGGTTCGTCGACCCCGGCTACACGCTCGCGCAGGCGAGCAAGCTCAAGGTCGGCACGCCGGTGCGGGTCACCGCCAAGGGCGTCGAGCAGGGTGCCACCGCGACCGTGGTGTTCCAGGGCAAGGTGACGTCCACCGGGGTGGAGCACCGCGACGGGGGCCAGCCGGAGCTGCACGTCGTCGCGGAGGACCTGGCCTTCGAGCTGAGCCGGTCGGCCCGGGCGGCGACGTACCTCAAGGTCACCGCCTCGCAGATCGTCGAGAAGGTGGTGCGCGCCGCCGGCGCGAGCCCGTCCGTGACGGCCACCTCCGCGGTGCTGGAGTACACGCTGCAGACCGACACCGACCTCGCCTTCGTCGACGAGCTGTGCCGGCGCAACGGGCTGGACTGGGAGATGGACGGTTCGACGTTCCGGGCGTGGGCCCTGCCGGACGGGACCGGGTCGGCAGCCGTGCGGCTCACCGTGGGCGACAGCCTGCGGGAGTTCTCCGCCCGGGTGTACGCCGATGCGCCCAGCTCGGTGCGGGTGCGCGGCTGGGACCACCTGAAGAAGACCGAGGTGGTGGGCGACGCGCAGACCAGCCGGTCGGCCGTGCCGGACGGGCTGGGGTCCCTGGCGCCGACCTCCGGGCTGGCGGCGGCGACCGTGCTGGACGCGCAGGCCGGGCCGGTGGACCAGTCGGACGCCGAGGCGCTGGCCAAGGCCGTCGGCCGGCTGAACGGCGCGGTGCTGGCCCGGGGACGCTGCGAGATCACGCCGACGCTGCGACCCGGGGTGCTGGTGCAGGTCCGCGACGGCGGTCCGTCCTCCGGCACGTACTACGTGCGCGAGGTGGAGCACACCTACCGGCCGGCCGGGTTCCACACCAGCTTCGTCGCGGGGGACCGGGAGCCGGGCACGCTCGTCGCACCGACGATCGCGACGGGGAACGGGTCGAGCTTCACGCACGACGGGCTGGTAGTGGGACTGGTCTCCGCCATCGACCAGGACCCGCAGGCAGCAGGCCGGGTCAAGGTGTCGCTGCCCGGCCTGGACAGCACCATCGAGTCGCAGTGGGCCCGGCTGGCGGTGCTCGGCGGCGGTGCCGACCGGGGCATGGTGTTCCTGCCCGAGGTCGGCGACGAGGTGCTGGTCGGCTTCGAGGGCGGCGACGTGCGCCGGCCCGTGGTGCTCGGCGGGCTGTTCGGCACCAAGGACAAGATCCCGACCAGCCTGGTGGCCGACGGCGCGGTGGCGCACCGCACGCTGACGTCCCGGCTGGGTCACGTCGTCGAGCTGGCCGACGGGACGGGCCCCGACACCCAGCACATCCGGCTCGCGCTCGCGGGCGGTGAGGCGCGGCTCCGGATCGGCAAGGACAAGGCCGACCTGACGCTGCCCGACGGCGTGCCGCTGACCATCGCCTCGGGCTCGTCGTCCATCAAGCTCGACGGCAACGGCGCCATCACGCTGTCCGGCACGACCATCTCCATCAAGGCGACCCAGGACCTCACGCTCGAGGGCGTCCAGGTGACCGCCAAGGGCACCGCGAAGGTGGCCGCCTCCGCCCCCGAGGTGGACCTGAAGGCCGACGGGACCGCCACGCTGCAGTCCTCCGGCATCACCGCCGTCAAGGGATCGATGGTGCAGATCAACTGATGAGCCTCTCGATCCCTGACCCCACGCAGGCCGTCCCCGACGCGTCGTTCATCGGGCGCGGGTTCAGCTGGCCCCTCGAGGTGGACCACCGCGGCGCGATCCGGCTCACCCAGGGCCCGGAGGACCTCGACCGGTCCATCCGCGTGGTGCTGCTGACCGCCCCCGGCGAGCGCGTGATGCGACCCCAGTTCGGCTGCCGCATCTGGGACCTGCTGTTCGAGCCGGTCAACGCGAACCTGCTCGGCCTGATCGCCGAGGCGGTGCGGGACGCCCTCGCCCAGTGGGAGCCGCGCGTCGAGGTGGAGGACGTCGAGCCGGTGCAGGACGAGGACGACGGCGGCCTGGTCCGCATCGCCATCCGCTACCGGGTCCGTGCGACGAACGACCGCCGCAACCTCGTCTACCCCTTCTACGTGATCCCGCGTGAGGACTCCTGATGCCGCCGATCCCCCCTCCGAACCTCGACGACCGGTCCTTCCAGGACATCGTCGACGAGACCAAGCGGCTGATCCCGCGGTTCACCCCCGAGTGGACCAACCACAACGTGTCCGACCCGGGCGTCGCGCTGATCGAGCTGTTCGCGTGGATGAGCGAGATGGTGCTGTTCCGGGTGAACCAGGTGCCCGAGCGGCTGTACGTGCACTTCCTCAACCTCGCCGGCATCGAACCGTTCCCGCCGTCGGTGGCCCGGACCGACGTGACGTTCTGGCTCTCGGCGCCGTCCGAGCGGCCGCTGACCATCCCGGCCGGCACCGAGGTGACCACGTCCACGAGTGCGGTGGACGCCGTGGTGTTCTCCACCGAGCACGAGGCGGTGGTCAGCCCGCCGCGGATGGTCGCCGCGCACTCGGCACGGGCCCGCGGCGAGCAGACGGTGGACGCCTGGGAGGACCTGACCTACCCCGGCAGCGCCGTGACCTGCTTCGTCTCCGACCCGCTCGAGCCCGGTGACGCGACCCTGTTCGGCTTCGCCGAGTCCCTGGCCGGCGCGGCGCTGCGGCTGACGGTCCAGGCGTCCGCGCAGGGCATCGGCGTCGACCCCACCAACCCGCCGCTGGCGTGGGACGTGTGGACGGGTGAGGCGTGGACGCCGGTGCGCGTGCAGCAGGACACCACGGGCGGGCTGAACCGCGACGGGCAGATCGTGCTGCTGGTGCCGCAGGCGCACGCCGCGCTGATGCTCGCGGGCACGACGGCGTACTGGCTGCGGGTGCGCCTGGTGCGCCCGGCACCCGGGCAGCCGACGTACCAGGCGTCGCCGCGGCTGCAGTCGGTGCGGGCCGAGGTGGTGGGCCTGACGGTGCCGGCCGAGCACGCGATGACGGTGGGGCCGGAGAACCTGGGCCGGTCGGTCGGCGTGCCGGCGCAGCAGTTCCGCGTCGCGTCGGTGCCAGTGGCCGCGCGGCGCGACGGCGAGCACGTGCGGGTGGTGACGACGGTCGGCGCCGAAGACTGGACCGAGGTGGCCGACTTCTCCGAGTCCGGGCCGGCGGACCGGCACGTGGTGTGGGAGTCGTCCACCGGCGTGGTGCGGTTCGGGCCGCGGGTGCGGTACCCCGACGGGTCGGTGCGCCAGCACGGCGCGATCCCGCCGGACGGTGCCCTGGTGCAGGTGACGGGCTACCGGCACGGCGGCGGTGCGGCGGGGAACGTCGGCGCCCGCACGCTGACCGAGCTGCGGTCCACGCTGCCGCTCGTCGCCAGCGTGGTGAACCTGGTGCCCGCCGCCGGCGGCGTCGACGCGGAGACGGTGGACGAGGCGAAGGTGCGCGGGCCCCTGTCGCTGCGCACCGGGCAGCGGGCCGTCACCGCCGGGGACTACGAGCGGCTGACGCGCGAGACCTCCGTCGAGGTGGCGCGCGCCCGATGCCTGCCGGGCACCGCGACCGAGAACGGTGCCGTGCGCGTGCTGGTGGTGCCGCAGGTGCGCACCGACCCGCGCACCCACAAGATCGACGACTTCGCGCTGTCCGAGCCGCTGCTTCACGCGATCGCCGACGTGCTCGAGGAGCGCCGCTGCGTCGGTGTGGCCGTCGAGATCGGCACGCCCTTCTACCAGGGCGTCAGCGTGGCGGCCCTGGTCAGGGCGCTGCCCGGGCGGCCGGTTGCGCTGGTGCGCCAGCGGGTGCTCGCCGTGGTGGACCGGTACGTCAACCCGCTGACCGGCGGGCCGACCGGCACCGGGTGGCCGTTCGACCAGGACATCACCGCGGCCGAGATCGCCCAGCTGCTCGAGGCGGTCGAGGGGGTGGAGCGGGTCGAGGAGGTGCAGCTGTTCGAGTACGACCTGCGCACCGGCCGGCGCCTGGGCAGCGGTCGCGACGTGCTGCACCCCGAGCCCCACACGCTGTTCCTGTCCGCCGAGCACCGGGTGGTGGTCCGATGACCCGCGACACGTGGCTGCTGGACCAGCTGCCGGTCGGCATGGTCAGCGACGAGTTCTTCGCGCGGTTCGTCTCGATCTTCCAGGCCGAGGCCGGCACGCTGCTGGCGCACGGCGACAACCTGCCCCACCTGGCCGACCCGACGGTGGCGCCGCCGGCGATGGTGCGCTGGATGGCCGACTGGATCGGCCTGGACGGCATCGACCCCGGCCTGCCGGAGCTGACCCAGCGACGCCTGGTCACCACGGCGGCGCGCACCATGCGGCGGCGTGGCACGCCCGGCGCCCTGCAGAGCTTCCTCGAGCTGTTCAGCGGCGGCCCGGCCCTGGTGGAGGACGGCGGCGGCGTGTGGCGGGAGGGCGATGCGCCGGCCGATCACGCCTGGGTGGTGATGCACGTCCAGTCCACCGGAGGGCTGGACGACGCCGACTTCGTCGCGCTGATCGCCGACCACGTGCCCGCGCACGTGCGCGCGCAGCTGTGGGTGGGGGACCGGGACATCTGGTCGGCCGCGCGTGCCGAGGGAGGCCGACGTGGCTGAGCCCGTCCGCGTGCCGGCGTTCCAGGCGCCGACGGGGCCGCTGCGGCCGGAGACGGCCCCGACGGCCGTGGTCCGCACGCCCGCGCTCGGTGGGGCTGCCCCGGCGCCGGTGGCGGCTCCCGCGCCGGCCGAGGTGACCATCGTCTGCCCGGAGTGCGGGACGGCCTCCACCGTCGCGCTGGCCCGGCGCGACGCCGACGACTTCTGCCCGACGTGCGACTACCCGCTGTTCTGGGCCCGCCCGCAGGACCGCACCGTCCCGCCGCAGGACGGTCCCGACGACGCCCGACGGCGCTCGCCCGGCGCGTCCGGCGCGATGCTGCTGGCCACCGTGCCGTGCCCGGAGTGCGAGGAGCTGAACCTGCCGTCGGCCGTGGTCTGCGTGCGCTGCGGGGCCGACATGGTGCCGCCGCCGCCACCCGTCCCGGTGCCGCTGCCGGTGCCCGAGCCCGTGGTGGTGGTGCCCGTGGTGGTGCCGCGCGAGCAGCCCAAGGTGCGCTTCCCGTGGTGGTGGTACCTGGCGATGGCGGCGATCGGCGGCATCGCGTGGTGGGTCAGCACGCACTACTGACCCACGGGACCTACAAGGCCAGGGGCCCGCGTGGAGACGAGGCGGTCAGCTGTCGGCTGCGCAGCGGTGCGTCAAACGGAGTGCTGCGATAGTTGCGCGGGACGCTACGGATGCAGCATCGATCTCTTCGGCGAAACGATCCATCACTGCAATAGTTGCCGCTTTTCGCTACTATTGCAGCGTGGAGCGAGTCGCTGTGGTGCTTGCGCGCGTGGCGCAGCTGAGCTCCGGCCAATGGGGCCTGCTGACCGCCGGCCAGGCCGAGCGTGAAGGCGTGCCCCGCTACCGGCTGGCTCGCCTCGCCGACCAGGGTCTGCTCGAGCGACTCGAGCACGGCGTCTACGCGGTGAGCGCGTCGCAGGCGGACGAGCACCGCCGGCTTCGTGCCGCGTGGCTCGCGCTCGACCCCACCCGCACCGCCGAGGAGCGACTCGGGGACCCGATCGGCAGCGGGGTCGTCTCGCACACCTCGGCAGCCAACCTCTACGGCCTGGGGGACCTGCTGCACGACATCCCCGAGCTGACGCTGACGACCCGCCGCCAGACACGGCGCGGTGTGCGTCTGCACCGAGCCGACCTGACCCCCGCGGACGTCACGCTGGTGGACGGCCTGCCGACGACGACGGTCGAGCGCGCCGTCGCGGACCTGCTGCGCGACGGCACCGACCTGGACCACGTCGCCACCGTCGTCGCGGACGGGGTGCGTCGTGGACTGGTCGACCGCGACCGCCTGTCGGCCTACCTGCAGCCTCTGGCGCACCGATACGGCGACCGCGACGGGGTCGAGCTCAGCGAGCGCCTGCTGGATCTGCAGGGCCTGTCTTCCCAGGCGCTGCAACGGCAGCTGGTCAACAGCCCGGTCGGGCAGCAGCTTCTCCATGCCGGCGGACTGGCCGCAATCACTCGCCTGGCCGACGCGATGCCCACGCCGGACATGGCTTCCCTCGTCACGCTGCTGAACCAGTCGAGCAGCATGAAGACCGCCCTCACCCCGCAGATCGCGCTCGCCGTGCTGAATGCAGGCAAACCGGTGGAGTCCTCTGCTCGGGAAGCCTCCGCATGAGCAGCGGCAACGAACGCGTCTACAAGGACGGTCGCGCAGTCTGGGAGGCGGCATGCGCACCAGAGGCCGGGGCGCCGAGCACCGCGGTCACGGCGTGATCGTCAGCGTCACGCCCGCGCTGGTCGAGGCGGTCAGCGTCGCCGTCTGCGCGTAGGCCGCCGTCAGCGTCGAGGTGCCGGCGGTCCAGGTCGACGTCGTCGTGCCCGGCACCGTCAGCGTCGCGGTCCCGTTGCTCACCGTCGCGGTGCCCAGGCTGGTGCCGTCCCGGCTGAACGTCACCGTTCCCGCGCCCACCGTCCCGGTGCCGCCCGTCACCGTGGCGGTCAGCACGATCGGCTGGGCGGTGCCGGCCTTGAACGTGCTGGTGTCGGAGGTCAGCGCGGTCGTGCTCGCGTAGCGCACGGTCACTGCGACGCCGGCGGACGTCGAGGACGCGAAGGTCGCCGTCCCGTTGAACTGGGCGGTGAACGTGGTGCTGCCGCCGGCCCAGCCGGTGGTGCTGGGTGTCAGGACGGCCGTCCGGGTGCCGCCGCTGCTCGACACGGTGACGTCACCGAGCGAGACGCCGTCCCGGAAGAACGTCACCGTGCCGCCGGTGAGCCCGGAGGCGCTGCCCGAAGCCGGGCTGACCGTCGCCGTCAGCGTCAGGGTGTCGCCGGGGGAGATGGTGGTGGGCGACACGGCGAGCGTGGTGGTGCTCGCCGACTTGGACAGCGCGAAGGCTGTGGTCACCTCGGACACGCTGGGGTCGGTGGTGCTGACCGCGGCGGACGTCGGCGACACCTGCCAGCCCGTCACGTTGGGCGTCACGGTGTAGTTGGACGTCCGGTCGACGTAGATCACCTCGGCACCCGTGTCGATGCCGGCGGTGCCGGAGTACACGGTGGTCCCGGAGGCGGTGCCGTTGCTGCGCGTGATGGTGAACGGCATGGACGGCGCGCCCGACGTGGCGGACGTGGCCGTCACCCGGATCCGCAGCTCGTCGACCGTCACCGTGACGGCGGTGTCCGTGGCGGCCACCGCCGCCGTGTACGTGCCGACGTGGCCGGCGGGGCCCGACACCGTCGCGGTCCAGGCGCCGGGTGGCACCTGGTTGAACGTCGTCGCGAACGTGCTGGTCCCCGTGCGCACCGCCGGCTGCGCCGCGAGCGCGAGGCCGCCCGACGGCGGGTTCGGCACCAGGGACACCAGCGCGCCGGTCAGGTCGAAGCCCTCCGGGGACGTCACGGTCACCGTCACCTGCCGGGACACCGTGTACAGCACGATGTCCGCCGAGTAGAGCTGCCCGCCGCTCAGCGTGACCGCCCTGGTGGTGGACCCGTACCCGGTCGCCGCGAACGCCAGCGAGTACGAGCCGTCGGCGATGCCGGTCAGCGTGAAGGCACCGGCCGCCGTGGTGGTCTGCTTCAGCACCGTCCCGCCGGAGTCCTTCAGCTGCACCGTCGCGCCGTCCAGCGCCACCGGCGCCGCGGCACCGGCCTGGCCGGACACCGTCCCGGTCACCGTGTTGCTGCGCACCGCGATCGGCAGGCTGAGGATGGTCGGCTCACCGGCGGCCAGCGTGATGTTCACGGTCAGAGGTGCGAACCCGCCGCCGTTGATGGCCACGGTGTACGTGCCGGGGTCGTTGCCGGTGAACACGTACAGGCCGCCGGTCGGCGCCGGCACCGGGCACGTGGTGGACGTGGACGTGGTGCAGTCCTGCGTCTTGGTGCCGTCCACGCCGATCAGGGCGACGTCCAGGGCGTTCACCGCAGTGGACGTCGGGTCGGAGGGGTCGTAGACGGTCAGCCGCAGGTCCACCGGGTTGGCCTTGAGCAGCAGGTCCTGGGTGACGTCCGCACCGGCGCCCACCGTCACGGTCACCGACGTGGACCCGTCGGCGAAGCTGTACCCGGCGGCGAGGATGGTCACGTTCCACGTGCCGGCGGACAGGCCCTGCGTGGTGGTGGTGCCGGTGATCCGGTACGCACCCGCGGCGTCGCTGGTGGCCGTGAACGTCTGCCCGCCGGCCTGCGCGGCGCGCACCAGCACGCCGGCCAGCGTCGCGGTGACGCCGCTGGACCGCTGCACGGACACCGTCCCGCCGATCGAGCCGAGCTTGGTCACGGTGACCGGGATCGGGTCCACCTGCCCGGCGGCGACCGTCACCGAGAACGTGTCGAACTCGAACCCGGCGGCCTGCACCAGCACCTGGTAGGTCCCGCTCGGCAGCTGCCCGAACGACACCGAGCTGGTGCCGGGGATCGCCGTCAGCGTCACGTTGGCCGAGCCGGGGCGGATCAGCGTGACCACCGGGTCCTGCACCGGGGTGCCGGGCGCGGGGCCCGTCACCACGGCCACCGTGAGGTTGCCGTACCGCGGCAGGTCGAAGGCGACGGTCGGGTACGCCGTGGGCAGCACGGGGACGGTGAACGTCAGCGTCCGCGAGTCGAAGCCGGGCAGCGATGCCGTCACCCGGTAGGTGCCGGGCCGCACCAGCGTGCCGCCGGCGGGGTCGGTGGGCTGCGACGGGTCGGACCACACCAGCGTGCCCTGGCCGGGGGTTCCGGAGACGACCGCCTGCAGCCCGGCGTTGCTGGCCCCGGGTGGTGCCTGGACCACGGTGAACGTGGTGCTGGCCAGCTCGGCGTCCGTCGGCGCGGGTGCACCGGTGAACGTGATGGTCCCGTCGAAGTGCCGGCCCGTGGGTTCGAGCACCAGCGGGGACGACAGGTCGGCGATGGTGATGCTCGACCTGATCAGCGTGCGGTACGGCGCCGGTGAGCCGGTGTACGACACCGTCACGTCGAGCTGGTCGGTCACCACCGGGAAGTACACCTGCGACGACGACGTCACGTCGGCGGGGCTGGCCACCACCTGGAACGTGCCGTCCGCCGCGGTGGTCACCTGCACCGACGTGGTGACCGGCACCAGGCCGGAGTATCCGGTCACACCGGTCAGCTGCACGGTGGCGCCGCCGACCGGGGTGAACGCCGACGAGGACAGCTGGGTGACCACGGTGCCGCTGAAGGCGTTGCGCGGGCGCGTCAGCACCACCTGGGTGGCGATCTCCTGGTTGTTGCCCACCGTCAGCACCGGCGACGAGGCCTTGAGCTGTACGGCGGACGTCGCACCCGGCGGGACGGTGGTCCACGTGACGTCGAACCGGTAGGAGCCGGCGGGCAGGTGCGTCACGGTCACCTGGCCGTCCGTGCCCGTGGTCCACGGCGTGGTGGGCGGCGTGTAGGTGCCCGACGAGACGCGCACGGCGGTGACGACGGCGCCGGGCGCGGGCACCAGCGACGACGTGCCGCTGTCGGACAGGACGCTGACCGCGACGCGGGCGAGCCGGTCCATCGTCGCGTCGTACCGGCGCACGTCGCCGGGGCTCAGCACGATCGACACGGGCGCGACCGGCAGGTACTCGTCGTCGCCCGGCTGCACCGACACGTCGAACTGGCCGCTGCCCAGGCGCTCGAGCGCGTACGAGCCGTCCGGCTTGGTGCCGGCGCACTTCGCACCGCCGGTGATGGTGCAGGTGACGGAGCCGTCGGGCGCGGTGGAGACGGCGCACGGGCCCAGGGGCGTGGTCGATCCGGTGGGCCGGGCGATCACGCACGTGCCGGCGGGCACGGCGCCGACCCGCGTGAGGATGGTGCCGACGACGGACGGCGACGGGTACAGCGCCACCTGGGCCGCCTCGACGGTCTGGCCCATCGGCACCTTGACCTTGACGGTGCCGGGCTCGTAGCCGGGAACCGAGACCGTCAGCGTGTACAGGCCGGGCAGCAGGCCGGTGTCGCCCGGCGCGGGGATCACGTACTCGAGGTCCGGTGCCGAGGTGACGGTGATGGTGCGGGTGGACCCGTCGGCCGCCGGCGCCGTCATGGTGACGGTGATCTGGCAGACCTCGGGCTTGCCGCTGGGGTCGAGGCCCAGGTTGGTGCACGTGATCTGGCCGTTGGTGCGGGCGTCGGACACCCGCCCCTTGATCACGGACGTGGACAGCAGCCCGGAGCCGGGGATCGGCGTCATCTCCAGGTCCGCCGTGGCGGCCGAGCCGGCGACGACGGTCACCGGGGCGAACGCCGCCAGGTGGCCGAACAGGTCCGCCGAGAGGACGTAGGTGCCGGGTGCGATGCCGTTGAACCGGAACGTGCCGTCGGCGTCCGACGTGCTCATCGTCTTGTAGGTGTTCACGCCGTCGGTCAGCTTCAGGCCGGCGCCACCGAGCCCCGTCCCGCTCGGCTCGCGCACCGTGCCCTGCACCACGCCGGTGGACAGGTCGAGCCGCATGTCGAGCCGGGCCGCCGACGAGCCGGTGCCGAGAGTCAGCTGGGTGGTCTGCGAGGCGTAGCCCGGACCGCTCACCGTCACCGTGTACGTGGACGGCACCGGCAGGTCGGCCAGCACGAAGGTGCCGACCTGGCCGGAGGTGACCGTCGACGCCGTGCGGGTGGTGGTGCCGTCGGTCGCGGTGACCGTGAGGCCGCCCACGCCGCCGATCGCGCCGAGCGCGTCCGGACCGGTGACGGTCCCGGCCAGCGAGGCGACGCCGTGCGACAGCGTCAGGTCGACCACCGAGCTGCCGCCCGGGCCGAGCGAGACCAGGCTCGACTGGGCGCCGTACCGGGTGGCCGCCGCGGTGACCAGGTAGGTGCTGGGCGTCGACAGGCCGGTGACCGACCAGGAGCCGACGTTCCCCTGCGTCGCGCTGCTGGTGGTCACCACGTTGGTGCCGTCGGTGATGGTGACGGCGACGCCGCCGAGAGGGCCGTCGGGGCCGGTGATGTGCCCGGACAGCTGACCGGCACCGGCGACCATCGTCACCTTGAGCGGGTTGGCGGCCGCCTGCGCGCCGGTGAGCTCGAAGCGCTGCGTCTGGAAGCCGGGCTTGGAGATGGTGACCAGGTAGTTCGACTGGGCCGACATGCCGGCGAAGGCCCACGTGCCGTCGTTGAGGGACGACGTGGTGCGGGCGCCGTCCGCCGGTCCGACGGCCTGCAGCGCCAGCGCGCCGGCCGCGACCTTGCCGAGGTCGGAGCGGTCGACGGGCGCGGACACCGGGACGGCCGGTGCGGCGACGACGTTCGAGACGGTGCGGAAGACGGCGTCGCCGGCGGTCTGCGCGTCGCCCGAGGCCGTGGCCGACGACGAGCCGTCGGCGGCCGTGCCGGACGCGGTGCCCGACGACGCCCCGCCGGCCGGTGCCGTCGCGCCGCCCGCTGGTGCCGGGCCGCTGTCGCCGATCAGCAGGCTCGCCGGCACCACCTCGACGCGGAAGCCCGACGGGTCCGCGGCCGTGACGATCCCCCCGATGCGCACACCGGTCGCCGCGCCGCCCGCACCGCCGCCCGACCCACCGGCCGCGCCGCCGCTCCCGCCCGTCGACCCACCGGCCTTCCCGGGTGCTGCCGTGCCGCCCGTCCCACCGGTCCCGGCCGGCGCCGGTGCCACCGCGGCCTGCCCGGCCGTCGTCGCCGACTGGCTGGCCCGGTGCGACAGCCACGGCAGCCCGACGGCCACGCCGGCCACCCACAGCCCGAGCACGGCGACCATCGCCACGCCCCGCAGCACCCCGGAGGACAGCAGCGGCCGGGCGGTCAGCACCGCCTGGGCGTGCGCGGGCGCCTGGTCGCCGTGCGCGCTGACCGAGTACGTGGTGCGCGTGCGGGGCCCGACCAGCCGCGGCCGGTGCACCGCGACGCGGGCCGGCAGGCGGACCGTCGCGTGCGCCGGGACGCTGACCACCTGGCTCTGCAGCTGCACGCGCAGCTGGTCCGCCGCGACGGCGTCCACCAGCACGTCCGCCGGCCGGTCACCGGTGTTGCTCAGCACCACCGCGACGCGGCGCGCCCGTACGGCGGTCGCCTCGGCCGGCTCCACGGCGAGCACCACGGCGCTCGGCGAGTCCACCACCAGCGCGGTGTCCACCATCGTGACGCCGTCACCGGCGCCGCCCGGCACCTGCGACTGCACCGCGAGCGCGTACGGGTACGTGCCCGGCAGGGCACCGCGGGCGATGCCGACGGCGACGTCCGTCGACGCGGTGGCGTCGGCCGGGACACCGACCAGGCGTGCGGCGCGGGGACGCCAGGCGCCGTCCAGCCCGATGGCGGACACGATGATGTCGCGGGGCCCGTCGGCCAGGTTGCGCACGTGCACGCGGACGGTGGCCTCGCGGCCCGCGGGCGCGTGCGCGCCGGGCTCGACCGCCACGCTGACGGTCGGCCTGCTCGGGTGCTGTGCGCTCATCGGCGGCTTGTCCCTCAGGGGATCGGGATGTCGAGCACCAGCTGCTGGCTGGGGTTCAACGTGGTCGGGGGGGACGTGGCGGCAGCGGCCGCGTTGGGCGACAGCTGCACCTCGAGCAGGTAGAACTGCGGCGCGTCGACGTCGGTGAACGAGTAGTGGCCGTTGCCGTCGGTGGTGGCCGTCGCCACGGGCGGCGCCGCGGTGCCGTACTGGGAGGCCAGGTACAGCGACACGACGGCGCCGACGGTGGGCGTGCCGCGCTGGCTGACCACGCCGCTGATCGCGGCGGGGGAGACCAGCACGGGGTCGAGCCGCTGCACCTGCCCGGCGGCGAGGGTGACGATCGTCGAGGTGGGCTGCGTGCCCTTGCGGCTGAACGTCACGGTGTACGTCCCCGGCGGCAGGCCTTGGATGGCGTAGGTGCCGACGCTGCCGGCCGGGGTGGACGCCGAGGTGACGGTGAACTGCGCCTGCCCGGAGCTCGCGCTGATCTGCACGTTGCCGGCGGGCGTCGCCGTACCGCCGCCGGCGGGGCTCTGCGAGACGGTGCCGACGATCTGCGCGGTGGCCGGCCGCATCTTCACGTCGACCGCCGTCGCGCTCGCCGCTCCGGCCGTCACCGTGCCGAACCCGTCCACGCTGACCGACAGCACCTGCGACTCCAGGTCGGAGCGGGAGAACGTCACCGTGTAGGTGCTGGGGATGTGCAGCCCCGAGATCGCCCACGAGCCGACCGGTGCACCGCTCTGCGTGACGGTCTGGCGGGTGTCGCCGCCGTCGGTGACCGTCACGGTGACCCCGCCGGTGCCGTCGGGCGTCGTGGCGGTGCCGGACAGGGTGCCCGCGGCGGCGCCCAGGGTGACGGCCACACCGGTGAGCGTCTGGGCGGCGCCGAGGTTGAGGTTGAGGGTGGCCGGTGCGAAACCGGGTGCGCTGACCACCACGGTGAACGTGCCCGGGGTCGGCAGGCCGCGCAGCGTGAACCCCCCGGGGGTGTCCTGCGTCAGCGTCACGGTGCGGACGGTCACCTGCCCGAACGTGGCGACGACGGTGGCCCCGGGCACCGGCCCGCCGGCGCCGGACACCACGCCGCTGATCGCACCGTCGCCGTCCAGCAGCTGCACCTGGATGCCGGTCCGGTTCTCCCCGGCGGCGACGTCGAGGCGCTGCACCTGGGTGCTGTAGCCCGTCTTCGTCGTCACCAGGTCGTACACCGCGGGGGACGGCACCTGGTCCAGCACGAAGCTGCCGTCCGCCCCCACCGGCACGCTGCGCACCACCGCACCGGACGTCGCACCCGCCGGCGCCTCACCGGGCGGCGGCGTCACCTTGCCGGCCAGCGGCGCGGTGTCCAGCGGCAGCTCCAGCCGCACGACGGCACCGGCCAGGTCGGTGCCGGTCACCGTGCCGGACACCGTCGCCGGCACGCCGCCCACCACCGCGACCAGGTCGGTCACGTCCTGCCCGGCCGCCAGCGGCACCAGCTGCGCCTTGGCCTGCGCCGAGGCCGCCGGGTACCAGACCTCGCCGAACCCGGCGGCGCGGAACCGCAGCAGGTACGAGCCGGCGGGCAACGAGCCGATGTGGAAGGCCCCGGCCGAGTCGGTCGCCGTGCTGGCCACCGGCGTGGTGGCGTCGGCCTGGTCGAAAGCGTCCACGGACACCGCCGCGACCCCGTCACCGGTGGACAGCAGCCGCACCTGACCGCCGAGGGCCGAAGTGCCGGTGGTCGTCTTCTGGTCGCGCGCCTGCGCCACCTGCAGCGCGACGTCCCGGTCGGCCGCGGACCGCTGCACCACCCCGCCCAGCGCCGTGGTGATCACGGCCGCGAACAGGGAGATCGCCACCACCAGGCCGACCATGGCCAGCAGCCCGCGGCCCAGCAGCGGCTTCTGCACGAAGACGCCCACCGCTGCGGGCGGGGACGCGGGCCGGCGGCCCAGCGGGTCGGCACCGTCCCGGGCGGCCCGCTCGACGGCCGCCGCCACGTCCCACGTGCCCAGCTGCGCGGGCAGCGGCGGGCGCTCGGCGAGCCGCAGCTCGAACGAGCGCGGCTCGGGGGAGCCCACCAGCGGCCGCTTCGCGGTCGTCCGCAGCTGCGTCACCAGCCGCTCGCCGGGGCTGAGGTGGAACTCGGACGGGTCGAAGGTGAACCGGACCGCCTTCTCGGGGTCGCTGCCGACGACCGCACCGTCCACGGCGGTGTTGCCGTTGTTCTCCACGGCGACCGCGAACGCCGCCGACCGTCCGCCGGTGGCCACCGTCGGCTCCAGGGTGACGTCCACCCGCGGCGCACCGGCGACGTCGATCACCAGCTCCTCGACGCCGGTGCGCCCCGGGCCGGTCAGCTCGCGCACCTGCACGGCCATCCGCCGCTCACCGGCCGGCAGCTCGGCCGGCAGGTCGAGCGTCAGCGTCAGCGTGGTGCTCTCGCCGGGGAACAGCGTGGGCTCGGCGGTGTCCGTGCGGACCCAGGCGGGGTCGACGCCGAGGCAGCGCAGGGAGTACCCGCTGATCACGTCGTCCGTGTTGGTGATGGTGACCGTCACGGTGCTCGGGGCGCCGGCGACGGCGCTGAGCCGGCGCGGGGCGAGGTCGACGCGCACGTCAGCCCGCCCCGGGCAGGCTCAGGTCCTGGCTGACGGTCCCGCCCGCGGTCACCGTCACCACGGCGGTGCTGACCACCACGCCGCCCTGGGACACGCTGACCGAGTAGGAGCCGGGCGGCAGCTGGACGAAGGAGTAGTACCCGGCCGGCGTGCCGGCGGCCGCCGTCGACGTCGTCGTCCAGCTGTGCTGCCCGTCGGTCGCCACCACGCTGACGCCGGCCGTGCCGACGGTGCCGGTGCGGACGACGCCCTGCACCGTGCCCCAGGACGGGCGCAGCGTGACGCTGACCGGCGGCGCCACCCCGGTGGACAGGTCGACCGCCACGCTCTGCGACGTGTACCCGGCGAGCGTGACGGTGAGCGTGTACAGGCCCGGCTTGAGCCCGGCCAGCGTGAAGGAGCCGACGGTGCCGGTGGTCAGCGAGGTGGCGCTGACCGCGGTGGGGCCGCCGGTCGCCGTGACGGTCGCCCGGCCTAGACCGCTGCCGTCCGGCGCCAGCACCCGGCCGGTGACGGTGCCGGCGCCTCCCGTCAGCGCGACGGCGAGGCCCGTCTTCGACTGGCCGGCGGTGAGGTCGACGACGACGGTCGACGGCGTGTAGCCCGGTGCGGTGAACGTCACCACGTAGGTGCCCGGCGTCGGCAGGTTGGGGATGACGAACGTGCCGACGGCGCCGACCGTCGGGGTGCCGACGACGATCGGGTTGCTTCCGTCCGCCGTGGTGACCGTGACACCGCCGAGCGGGGCCTTCCCGTCCGTCACCGTCCCGGAGATCTGGCCGGTACCGGCGCGCAGCGTGACGTTCGGCGCGAACCGCTGCTGCCCGCCGGTGACCGTCTCGGTGATGGTGGTCGGCTGGTAGCCGGGCGCCGTGAAGCTCAGCTCGTAGGTGCCGGGCGCCACCACGTTCGGCAGGGAGTACGTGCCGTCGGCGGCGGCGGTCACCGTGCGGGTGAGGGTCGCGTCGTCGCGCGCCCAGGTCGCCCGCGCGACGACGGTGGTGACGACGGGGGTGGTGACCACGCCGACGTCCACCTTGCCGCTGATCTGCGCCGCGGCGCCGGTGATGGTGAGGTTCACGCCGCTGGTGACCGTCTGCGCGACGGCGCTCACCGACGTGGCGCCGGACGCGTCGGCCGCCGCCGGGTACCAGACGGTGGTGTAGCCCTCCGCCCGCACGCTGATCAGGTACGCCCCGGGGAACAGCCCCGCGATCGCGTAGCTGCCGTCCTGCTGGGTGGCCGCCGAGCCGACCAGCACCGGGCCGTTGGCGGTGGACCGCCACGCCTCGACGGTCAGCCGCCCGACGCCCTGCTGGTCGCTGGTGGCGGTCACCGTGCCGGCCACCGTGCCACCGACGCCCGCCGGCAGCACCCCGTCACGCGGCACCGCACCGGCGGGTGCGCCACCGTCGCCCGCCGCGCCGGCCGCCGCGCCGGCGGCACCGCCCGCCCCCGTCACCCCCGTCGCCGCGAAGAACGACGCCGGGGCCACCTTGGTGAACGGGTCCGCGCCGAGCACGGCACCCACGCCGAGCAGGAACATCGTCGCCCAGGCCGCCAGGATCGCCGCCAGCACCAGCAGCGTCAGCACCCCGGCGCTGAACCGGGACCGCTGCCGCAGCACCAGCGGCAGCACCTGGTGCTGGTCCAGCGCGGTGCCCTCCACCTGCAGCGCCCGCTCCCGGTCGGGGCCGAGCAGCTGCCGCGGGCCCTGCACCCGCACCGCGCACGTGGCGGTCGCCCCCGGCGCCAGGCTCAGGGTGGACGGCGTCAGCGTCGCGGCCAGGCTCCGGTCGCTGTCCGTCGCGCGCAGCGCGACGTCGAGCGGCACGTTGCCGCGGTTGGCCACCTGCACCTCGAACGTCGCCCGGCGGCGTGCCCGGATGGTCGTCGGCGCCGCGCTCAGCGCCAGCTCGGGCCGCGTGGCCACCACCACGTCGACGTCGTGGTGCGCGGCGCCCGCCGTGCCCGCCTCGCCCGTCACCTGCACCGTGATCGGGTGCGTGCCGGCCGGGAAGCTGCTCGGCAGGTCGAGCCGCACCACCAGCTGCCCGGTCGCGTCCGGGAACAGGGCCAGCACGGACGGTCGCGACGACGTGTGCTCGGCGGGCAGCCCCAGCACCTGGGCGCTGACGCCGTCGATCACCGTGCCGGTGTTCACCACGTCGATCGGGATCTCGCCGGACCCGCCCGGGGGGACCTCGAGGACGTCGACACCGCTGAGCACGCGCACGGTCAGGTCACGCCCTGCGGTCGAGGGCGGCCGGGCGCAGCGGGGTGGCGGTCGCGTCGACCGCCGTGACGGCCGGGGCGGCGAGCTGCCACGGGTAGGCGTCCGCGGCCACCGTCGCCAGCAGCGTGAACGACGCCTTGAGCGTGCCGCCCAGGCCGGACCAGAGCTCGCGCGGCCGGTTCAGCTCGTCCACCGCCAGGCTCAGCTGCACGCTGGACTCCAGGGGGACGGTCAGGTGCTCCACCGGCAGCACCTGCTGCGTCACCAGCCGCGTCAGCACGTCGCCGAGCAGCTGGTGCTCGTCGCGGGTGCTCCCGGCCCACGCGCTGACCAGGTACGACAGCTGCACCATCGGCAGCGGCGCCCGGTGCTCGGCGCGCCCGTCGGGTCCCGGGCGCGAGGCGGCCGGCCGCGGCGGCACCGGGCTGCGTCCGACGTTGTAGAGGAACAGGCTCACCGTGATTCGGTTGACCTGCGCGGCCCAGGTGGACGACGGCGCCTCGAAGGAGATGTCGCCCGTCTCGGTGCTGAGCGGGAGGGCGGAGCGCAGGTAGCTCTCGAGCCCGTCCTCGACTGCGGGGATGAGGATGGCGGGCTCCCTTCTGCTCGACGTGCCGCCCGTGGGCCCGGTCACCGGCCCAGCAGCCGTCGCATGCCAGAGGCCGTCGCTGCCAGCAGCCACCGCACGCCGGAGAGGCGTTGCCGATGCTAGGAACCGGGCGGAACGGCCAACATCGGTAATCGCTACCGAAGTTGCCGCCCAGCCCTCGACCGTGCGCACGCGCCGCGGTCAGACTCGGAGCGGACCGGCCGGTCGACCCGGACCGGCGGTGCGGGCAGCCCGTCCGGCTGCCCCGGCGCCGTGGGTCGGCACGCCGGGTCGAGGGCGGCCCGGTGCCGCGTGCCGTCCGTCGTCGTGAAGGAGGCTCGTCGTGCGCGAACGCCTGGCGCGCCTGCTCAAGCCGGTCGAGCTCGCCGCGGACCGGCGGCACGTCGCGGACCCGGCCCTGGCGGCGCGGCTCGAGGCGGCGCTCGAGGTGCTGCGCGACGAGTACGCCGGGCCGCTGCCGCAGCAGGAGGACCGCCTGGCGGGCGTCGCGGACGTGTTCGGGCTGGACCCGGAGGACGTCGACGTGCTCACCGTCGCCGCCGCACCGGACCTCGACGTGAACCTCGCGCTGGTGTTCGGGCTGCTGCGGGGGCAGCGGGCACCGGCCCGCGCGTCGACCGGCCTGGTGCTGGAGCTGACCGGTCAGCCGTCCCTGTCGAGCGAGGCGCACGCCCGGCTCGGCGCCGGCTCTCCGCTGCGGCGGCACGGGCTGCTCGAGCAGTCGTCGGACCGGCCGTGGCTGCTGCGCGACGTGTGGCTGCCGGACCGGGTGCTGGCCCACCTGACGGGCGTCGACCAGCTCGACGGCCCGCTCGCCGCGCTGCTGGTCGACCCGGTGCCGCTGCCGGACCTGGACGCCGACGGCGTGCTGACGGCGGCCGTCGAGGCCGGTGCGCCGCTGGTGTGGGTGCGCTCACCGCTCGGCTCGGGCGGGCTGTCGCTGGCCGCCGGGGCGCTCGCGGCCGCCGGCGTCGGCTGCCTGGCGGTCGACCTCGCCCGGGTCCCGCCGTCTGCCGACCTGTCCGCCCTGGTCAGGGCGTTGGTGCGGGAGGCGGCGCTGCGCGGGGCCGGCCTGGTGCTGGCCCACGCCGACCAGCTGGCCGGCCCCGAACGGGCCGGCACCGACCCCGCCGCGGCGTTCCTGGCGCTGGCGCAGGCCGTGGTGCCGGTGCTCGCGGTCAGCGACCGGCCGTGGCAGCCGCTGTGGCTCGCCCGGCACCCGCTGGTGGTCGAGGCGCCCCCGGTGACCACGCAGCACCGCACCGTGGTCTGGGACCAGCACCTGGGCACCGGTGTCGCCGACCCGGCGCTGACGGCGCTGCGGCTCGCACCCGAGTCGATCGCCGACGCCGCCCGCTACGCGACGGACCTCGCGGCGCTGACCGGGGCGGAGCTGTCCGCCGGCTCGGCGCGGGCCGCCGCCCGCCGCGTGGCCGGCTCGATGACCACCGGACCCGCCGCGGCACCGCGCCGGGCGCCGTCGTTCGACGACCTGGTGCTGCCGGACCACGCCGCCGCGACGCTGCGCCGGCTGGTGTCCTGGGCGCAGCACCGCGACGAGGTGCTCGCCGACGGCCGGCTGGTCGACGTCGGCGGCAAGGGGACCGGCCTCGCGGCCCTGTTCAGCGGCAGCCCCGGCACCGGCAAGACGCTCGCGGCCCACGTGATCGCCGCCGAGCTGGGCCTGGACCTGTTCCGGGTGGACATCACGTCGATCGTCGACAAGTACATCGGGGAGACGGAGAAGAACCTCGAGCGCGTGTTCCACGAGGCGGAGAGCCTGGACGTGCTGCTGTTCTTCGACGAGGCGGACGCCCTGTTCGGCAAGCGGTCGGACGTCAAGGACGCCCACGACCGGTACGCCAACCAGGAGGTCGCCTACCTGCTGCAGCGGATGGAGAGCTTCGACGGCATCACCGTCCTGGCGACCAACCTGCACGGCAACCTCGACCCGGCGTTCAGCCGCCGCATGAGCTTCATCGTGCACTTCCCGGACCCCGACGAGCCCACGCGGCGGCTGCTGTGGCGCTCCCACCTGGACCGGGTCACCACCGACCCGGCCGACCCGGTGGACGTGACGCACCTCGCCAAGCAGATCGAGCTGGCCGGCGGCGACATCCGCAACATCGTGCTGGCCGCGGCCTACGACGCGATCGCCGCCGGTCAGCCGGTGGGCATGCGGCACGTGCTCGCGGCGACCGTCGCGGAGTACCACAAGCTCGGCCGGCGGGTGCCGGCCGACGGGTTCGCGCCGGGCTGACCGCCGGTGGCTGCGAGGGGCAGGGTCCTGGCGAGCGGTCGGCCAGGTGGGTGGGTCCGGACGACACTTCCGATCGAGAGCGAGGGCGACCATGCCGGCTGAGAACGAGCGCACGACGCTCGAGAAGCGACGGCTGACCGCGGCGCCGCCCGCCGTCGGCCCTGCGACGGCGGCGGCGACGGAGGTGGCGCAGGACGACGCCGTGGACCCGGTCGCCGTCCCTGGCCTGGCCGTGGACGTCCGCCGCCGCGCCGCCACCCAGGACCCCCTCGGTGGCACGGCCGCGGCACCCGAGGTCGCCGACGTGCTGCGCCGGCGGCAGGGCCAGGGCCGGCCGCTGGAGCCGGAGGTCGCGCAGCGGATGGGTGCCGCGATGGACGCGGACCTGCGCGGGGTGCGCATCCACGACGACGCGGAGGCGGACACCATCGCCCGGTCGGTGCAGTCCGTGGCGTTCACGGCCGGGTCCGACGTGTACTTCAGCCGCGGCACCTACGCGCCGGGCACCCCGGGCGGCGACCGGCTGCTGGGCCACGAGCTGGCCCACGTCGTGCAGCAGCACAGCGGCCGGGTGGCACCGGCGGGGGACGGCCCAGTGATCGGGCGGGCCGACGACCCGGCGGAGGCCGCCGCCGACGCGGTGGCCGAGCGGACGGTGCAGCGGCTGCAGCGGCAGGCGGCGCGCGTCGCGACGACGAGCACGGCGGATGCCGAGCAGGCGGGGACCACGACCACCGCCGGTGCCGGCGCGCTGCGCCGGCAGCAGGCCCGCGTCGAGGCGACGACGGTGCGCCGGTGGAACCCGTTCAAGAAGCTGTTCGGCGGCAAGAAGAAGAAGGCGCCGACGCTGCCGCAGACCCCGCTCCCGGAGGCGTTGACACCACCGGTGCCGACGCCCGAGCAGCCGGTCCCGCTGCCCGTGCCGCAGGGCGGGGAGCTGCCCGTGCCCACGCCGGAGTCCGTCACGCCGGAGTCCGTCACGCCGGAGTCCGTCACGCCGCAGACAGCACCCCAGACCGCGCCCCAGACGCCGACCGAGACCGCGCCCCAGACGCCGACCCAGGACCAGACCCCGAGCCAGACGCCCACCACCCAGACCCCGACCACGCAGACGCCCACCCCCGAGGCCGTCACCCCGCCCACGCCGAAGTCGGCGAAGGAGCGTTTCGAGGAGGCCTGCGACCCGCAGACCGCCCCGGCCGGCAAGGCGCAGGCCAAGGTGCGCATGGACGCGCTCCGCCAGCTGATCAACACCTTCAGCACCGCGGAGAAGAAGTCGATCGCCGACGACCCCGCCGCGATGGCCAAGGGCCGCGCGCACCTCGGCGACCTGTACTACATGTCGCTGCTCGCCGCCGTGAACATGGCGAAGCAGAAGACCAAGAAGGACGGCACCAAGGTGAAGCACCACCTGACCGGCGCCGAGGCCGACGAGTTCATCAGGACCAACATCGAGGACTACCCGCACATCAAGCCGTTCATCGCCACGGCCGTCGCCGCCGGCAAGAAGGGCGAGGGCTACGTGGCGAGCATCTCGCCGGAGGACTGGGCCATCGTCTACGGCGTGGAGTTCCCCACCGACTCGGTGGCGGAGGAGCAGAGCACCAACGCCTACGCCTCCACCAAGAACGCCGACGAGCCGGCCATCCTGCACGCCGACCGCGGGACGCCCAGCACGGCGATCCACGAGTCGATGCACCGCTACGCGCCCAACGACGTGCTGGACACGTTCGGCTTCGACCTGAACGAGGGCATCACGGAGTACTTCACCCGCATGCTCACCACCAAGAACGCCACCCCCACCAAGGACGGCGGTCCGGAGCGGAACAACTACCAGGACAACGTGACGTTCGTGCGTGAGATGGTCCGCATCCTCGGCGCCAGCAAGGTGGACCAGGAGACCGTCCTGGGCGAGATCTACTTCGAGGGCAAGACGGAGAAGCTCGAGGCGAGCTTCCGGGCCGCGTGGAAGGCCAAGAAGCCGAAGATGAGCACGGGGACGCTCGACTCGAAGTGGACCAAGTTCAAGGACGCGATCAGCGACGGGAAGTGGTCCGACGCCAAGAAGGCGATGCCGTCGGCCTGACCGGTCCGACGAGCCGCCTGCATCCCCGATCCCGACGAGGAGAACCTGATGAACAGCCTCACCGACCAGCGTGGCCGCGTCCTGGCGCTGCTGGGTCTGACCGACGACGCGGACCTGCAGGAGACGGACCCGGTGCCGACCGCCGAGGACGTCGACGCGCTCGACGCGATCGCCTTCGACTGGCCCGGCGAGCAGGCCCACGTCACGGTGCTCGAGTTCGAGGACTACGACGAGGCCGAGGCGGCCCAGGAGCAGCTGCGCGGCCTCGCCGGGCAGACGGACCTGGTGGTCGAGACGACGGTGAACGGCGACCTGCTGCTGTGGGCGACCGCTCCCGGTGACGACGCCCGGGCGCGGGCCCGGATCGACGGCCTCGCGCAGTCCTTCGCCGGCCGGGAGTGACGGCTGCGCTCAGGCCTCGAGCGTCCGCACCGCACCGGGGTTGACGATCTGGATCACGCCGCCGAACCCGCACGTGCACGTGGCGCCCAGCGTCAGCGCGGGCTTCTCGCCGATCGTCGTCTGCACCGCACCGCCCACCCACGCGCCGGTGACCGGGACGCACGGCATCGGCGTCAGCACGCCGAGCGCGGCCGTCGTCGCGGCCAGCACCTGCGGGTTCGCCAGCGAGGTGCACATGCCGAAGGGCGGGATGTTCACCATCGGGATCGCGTCGGTGATCGCGGCGGCGGGCTTGCCCTCGATCATCACGCGGGCGATCGGCAGCACGTTCAGCGTGCTGGGGGCCAGGCCGAAGCTGCACTGCAGCATCGCGGTCGCGGTGGCGGCGGGCTTGCCCATGGTCGTCCTCCCGTCGGCGCAGGCTCGCGCCGCTGCTGCTAGAGCTTCGATCCCTTGACCGACGAGGTGCGCTTGGCCCCCGTGGTGGTGATGACGCAGGTGACGTCCCGGTCGTCACCCGCCTGCCAGCCCCGGGCGGACGGCAGCAGGTAGGTGAAGTACAGCGACGAGTCGTGGTAGTCGGTGCCGACGTACCCGGAGAACGCGGACAGGCAGGCGCCGTCGGCGAAGGCCTTGAGCACCGCGGCGCCGGGGTAGGCCGCCGTCTTCTCGGTGCCGGCGGGCAGCGGGTAGGCGGCCAGCGCGTACACCTCCTGCTGGTGCGGCTGCGAGCAGGGGACCACGGTGACGTCCTTGATCTCGGCGGTGATCGCGGTCGGCGCGATGACGCAGTCGCCCGGCTTGGCCGCCAGCGCCGACACGGCGTGGCCCTTCTTGTCCTGGCCGAACAGGGAGCAGCCGCTCAGCGTGCCGAGCACCACGGCGCCGGCCGTCAGCACGACGAGCGCCCGACGCGCCGTACCGGTGCCGCCGATGCGTGGTGCTGCCCTCATGTGCCCTCCGGACGGTGTGCCGCACACGGTCGTGCGCCGCCCCGACGCTAGCCGCGGGCCGCCGTCGTGACCTCCGTAGTCATTGCGGAACTTGCACCGCGACCGCGGGCCGCGCGACGCGCGTGCACCGCCTTGTCCAGCGCGTCCGCCACCAGCACGGCCACCGGTGCCCCGAGCGCCAGCGCCCACCCCGTCGGGCTCGGCGGCGCCTGTCCCAGCTGCCGCGCGAGGGCCGGCACGTAGATGGTGACCAGGCAGAACGCGATGCCGATCGCCACGGCGGGCGCCAGCAGCAGGTTCTTCGCCCGGCCGGGCGCCGCCCGTCCCTCGCTGCGGCAGGCGAACGCGTTCGCGGCCTGTCCCAGCACCACCGCGAGGAACGTCGCACCGGACGCCGTCGCCAGCACCGCACCTGCCGGTGCCGGATCGCCGAACCGCCACCCCGCCGCGAGCAGGGACACCGTGAACGCGGTCAGCGACACCACCGCCTCGACCGGCCCGAGCAGCCCGAACGCCCGCCGCAGCACCGTCCGGTCCAGCAGCCGCCCGGCCGCCGGGGGCTCGGCCAGCACGCCGCGGGCGGGCGGCTCGGCACCGAGCGCCGTCGCCGACAGCGTGTCCGTGCCGATGTCCAGGGCCAGCACCTGCAGCACCCCCAGCGCCAGGGGGAACGCCCCACCGGTGACGCCCCACAGCACGAAGGGCGCCAGCTCGGCCACGTTGTCGGTCAGGTGGTAGGTGAGGAACCGCCGGACGTTGGCGTACGTCGCCCGGCCCAGCTCGATGCCCGCGACGACGGAGGAGAACCGGTCGTCCAGCAGCACCAGGTCGGCCGCCTCGCGGGCCACGTCGGTGCCGGAGGCGCCCATCGCCACACCGATGTCCGCCTCGCGCAGCGCCGGCCCGTCGTTCACCCCGTCGCCCGTCATCGCCACCACGTGCCCGCGGGCGCGCAGCGCCCGCGCGATCCGCAGCTTGTCCTCCGGTGCGACGCGGGCCACCACCACCCCGTCGTGGTCCAGCAGCGCGCCGAGCGCCGCGTCGTCCGCCGGCAGGTCGGCACCGAGGTGCACCGGACCGTCCGCGGTCCGCAACCCCACCTCCAGCGCGATCGCGGCCGCCGTCACCGGGTGGTCGCCGGTGATCATCGCGACCTGCACGCCCGCGCTGCGGCAGGCGGCGATCGCGGCGGCCGACTCCGGTCGTGGCGGGTCCTCGAGCCCGACCAGGCCGAGCAGGTGCAGCCCCGTCTCGGCGGCGGCCGTCGTGGTCGGCGCCGTCGCACCGGTCGGCCGGCTCGCCACGGCCAGCACGCGCAGCCCCTGCCCGGACAGCCGCGCCAGGGCGGCCGCGGCCGCCGCCGCCTCACCGGCCGGGCACAGCGGCAGCAGCGCGTCCGGCGCGCCCTTGGTCAGCACCTGGTCGCCGGCCACCACGCTCATCCGCCGGCGGTGCGGGTCGAAGGCGAACGCGACGTCGGCCCAGGACTCGACGCGCACCGTCGGGGTGTCCACCCCCAGCCGCCGCGCGAAGGCGTCCAGCGCCGCCTCCATCGGGTCGCCGTGCGCCACCCACCGCTCGCCGGCCTGCTCCACGTACCCGCGCGAGCAGCGGGCGGCCGCCCGGCCCAGCTCCACCATCGCCTCGTGCGCACCGGGGTCCACGTCCACAGCCGCCGTCGGCGCGTACCCGGCGGTGCCCACCACGGCCGACCCGGCGGGCGTCCACGCGGCCACCACCGTCATCTGGTTGAGGGTCAGCGTGCCGGTCTTGTCGGTGCAGACGAACGTCGTGGACCCCAGCGTCTCCACCGCCTCGAGCGAGCGGACCAGCACCTGCCGCTTCGCCATCCGCTCGGCTCCCCAGGCGAGCGCCAGGGTGACGGTGGGCAGCAGCGCCTCCGGCACCAGCGCGACGGTGACGCCGATCGCCAGCACGAAGGCGTCGGGCAGCGAGCGGCCGATCATCAGGGTGAGCAGCAGGAACGCCAGGCCGGCGACGACGGCGATCGCCCCGATGCCGCGCACCACCCGGGTCAGCTCGCGGGTCAGCGGGGTCGGGTGCAGGCCGGCCGCCGAGGTGGCGCTGGCGATGCCGGCCAACCGGGTGCGCGGCCCGGTCGCGACGACGACGGCCTCGGCCAAACCCTCCACCAGGAACGTCCCGGCGTACACCCGCTCGGCGACGTCCAGCGTGCTCGGCTCGCTCTCACCGGTCAGCGTCGACGTGTCCAGCAGCGCCGCGTCGGCCAGCAGCACGTCGCCGTCCGCCGGCACGCGGTCGCCCGCCTCGAGCAGCAGCACGTCGCCTGCGACGACGTCCGCGGCCTCCACCTGCCGCGGCTGCCCGTCCCGCCGCACGCTGACCGTGCCGGGCAGCAGCGACCGGAGCCGCTCGGCGGCCCGGTCGGCACGCGCCTCCTGCAGGAACGAGAACGCGGCGTTGACCAGCACCACCACGGCGATCGCGACGGTCAGCTGCGGCAGCCCGGCCAGCGCCGCCAGCCCGGCGGCCACCCACAGCAGCAGCGCGAACGCGTGCACCAGCTGCGCGGCGAACGTCGCCAGGGGCGACCGCCGACGTGGTGCGGGCAGCGTGTTCGGTCCGTCCGACCGCAACCGGGCGGCCGCCTGTGCGGAGCTGAGTCCGCGGCGTCCTGCGTCCACGTCAGCCCACGTCAGCCCACGTCAGCTCAGTGCCGCACGCACCTTGCCGGACAGCACCTTGCCGTCCACGCGTCCCCGGCCCGCCGCCGCGGCCTGCGCCGCCTTCATCACGGCACCCATGTCCTTCATCGACGTGGCGCCGGTCGCGGCGACCGCCTCGGCGACCAGGGCGTCCAGGTCGGCATCGGTCAGTGCCGCCGGCAGGTACGCCTCGATGAAGTCGGCCTCGGCGGTCTCGTTCGCCGCCCGGTCGGCGGCACCGGCGCCGGCGTAGATCTCGGCGCTCTCCCGGCGCTTCTTCACCTCGGCGGTCAGCACCGCGAGGATCTCGTCGTCATCGAGGTCCCGGGCCACCGGGCCGGCCTTCGCGGCCCCGCGGACGGCGGCGATCACCTGCCGCAGCGTCGAGGTGGCGAAGGCGTCGCGCGCCTTCATCGCGGTGTGCAGGTCGGTGTCCAGGCGGTCGAGGAGGGTCACGCCCCCATCGTCCCGCGCGAGAGAGGCGCCCGCGACGGACTTCCCGGCCGACGACGACATCGACCGGGCCCACCGCACCCCCGGCCCCCAGCCCCGCCGGCCGTAGCCGGCCGTCAGCCCAGCGTCAGCGCGAACGTCCGCGTCGGGCTGCCGTCCTTCGCCGGGGGACCGGCCGTGTCCAGGTCGGTGAACCCGAGGCGGCCCAGCAGCCGCACGGAGGCGTCGTTCCCGTCCACCACCACGGCCCCCACCTGCGTCACCCCCAGCGTCACTGCGCCGTCCAGCAGGGCCCGCACCGCCTCGGACGCCAGTCCCTGCCCCCACCGGTCCGCGCGGATCGCGTAGCCCAGCTCGGCGGTGCTGTCCGACCTGCGCACGAGCAGCACCTCGCCGATCACCGTGCCGCTCGCCCGCTCCACCACGGCCAGGCTCAGCAGGTCGCCCGGCTCGGCGGCCCGCGTCTGCGTCAGCCGCCGCTCGAGCGCGACGCTCGTCTGCTCCCGGTCCCGCACCGGCCACGACGTGTACCGGGTGACCTGCGGGTCGCCGTGGAACACCAGCAGGTCCTCCAGGTCACCGGCCCGGTGCTCGCGCAGCTCCAGCCGTTCCGTGCGCAGCGGCACGTCCAGCACCCAGTCGCTCACCCGTGGACGGTAGCCCGGTCCCGCTCGGGGGCGCCGGTCGCGGCGCGCCGCCGCAGGGCGGTGACGACGATCGGGATGACGGACACCACCACGACCACCACCGCCAGCAGGTCGATGTTGTGCGCCACGAACGGCAGCCGACCCAGCGCCAGCGCGACGACCGTCAGCCCCACCACCCACAGCAGCGCCCCGGTGACGTTCCACACCACGAACCGCCGGTACCGCAGCCGCGCCGTCCCGGCCACCAGCGGCACGAACGTCCGCACGATCGGCACGAACCGCGCCAGCACCAGCGACACGGGCCCGTACCGGTCGAAGAAGCGCTCGGCCTCCGCCAGTCGCGCGGTGGTCAGCACGCGGGCGTCGTCGTGGAAGAACCGCCGCCCGAACCGGTGGCCCAGCCAGAACCCGGTCTGGTCACCGGCGACCGCCGCGAGGAACGCCACCACCGCGATCCACACCGGGGACAGCCCCAGCTGACCGCGCAGCAGCACCGCCGTCAGGATCAGGGAGTCGCCGGGCAGGAACGGGAACAGCACCCCGGACTCGATGAAGATCATCACGGCGATCCCCGCCAGCGCCCATGGTCCGAGGGCGTGCAGCAGGGACGCGGGTGACACGGACACGCTGGTGGCCAGCTCGGTGATCACGGTGGTCCTCCTCGTGGCGGGTCTTCCACGGTCGCACCCGATCCCGCCCGGCGCCTGCCGGGGTCGCGGGCTAGCCTCGACGAGGACCCGCGCCGCTCGGCCGTCCGGGTCCGTCCCCGTCGGTCCCCTCGGGAGGACACCCATGGACCACCACCGTCTCGGCAGCAGCGGCCTGCAGGTCAGCTCGATCGTGCTGGGCTGCATGAGCTACGGCGACCCCGCCCGCGGCAACCACGGGTGGAGCCTCCCGGAGGAGCCGAGCCGCGAGTTCCTCCGTCGAGCCCTGGAGCTCGGCATCGACACCTTCGACACCGCCGACGTCTACTCCGACGGCTCCAGCGAGGAGATCGTCGGGCGCGCGCTGCGTGACTTCGCGTCCCGCGACGAGGTCGTGCTGGCGACCAAGGTGCACGGCCGCATGCACGACGGCCCGCACGGCGGCGGCCTGTCCCGCAAGCACGTCCTCTCGGCGATCGACGCCAGCCTGACCCGCCTCGGCACCGACTACGTGGACCTGTACCAGATCCACCGCTGGGACCCGCAGGTGCCCGTCGAGGAGACGATGGAGGCGCTGCACGACGTGGTGCGCGCGGGCAAGGCCCGGTACATCGGCGCCTCGTCGATGTACGCCTGGCAGCTCGCCAAGGCGCAGTACACCGCCGACCTGGGCGGCTGGACCCGGTTCGTCTCCATGCAGGACCAGTACAACCTCCTGTCCCGCGAGGAGGAGCGGGAGATGCACCCCTTCTGCCTGGACCAGGGGATCGGCGTGCTGCCGTGGTCCCCGCTGGCTCGCGGCCTGCTGACGCGGGAGTGGGGCACGACGACGACGCGCTCGCAGACCGACCGCTTCGGCCAGACCCTCTACCAGCAGAGCGAGGACGCCGACCGCGCGATCGTCGACGCCGTCGGCCGCATCGCCGCCGACCGCGGGGTGTCCCGGGCGCAGGTGGCGCTCGCATGGGTCCGTCAGCAGGAGGCCGTGACGGCCCCGATCGTCGGTGCCACCAAGCCGCACCACCTCGACGACGCGGTCGCCTCCCTGCAGCTGCGGCTCGACCCGGAGGAGCTGTCCCAGCTCGAGCAGCCGTACGTGCCGCAGGCGCCGGAAGGGTTCTGACCTCGGCGGTGTTCGTCAGGTCGACGGCGGCAGGCGGGTGAGCGGCCGGCCGCGGACGACGACCTCGAGGAGAGCACAGATGGCACGGATCACGGTTCTGGGCGGCACGGGCTACGCCGGCGGGCACATCGTCCAGGAGGCCGCCGCCCGCGGCCACCAGGTGACCTCGGTCAGCCGCTCGTTGCCGGACCAGCCGGTCGAGGGTGTCGCCTACCGCCAGGCGGACGCGCTCGACCCCGCCTACGCGGCGGCCGCGGTGGCGGACGCCGACGTGGTGGTCGAGGCGCTGTCCCCGCGCGGCGCCCTGACGGGCCGCCTCGGCGAGGTGATCCACGAGCTCGCCGTCGCGGCGCAGGCCGCCGGCGTGCGGCTCGGCGTGATCGGCGGCGCCGGGTCGCTGCACGTCGCCCCCGGTGGCCCGCGGCTCTTCGACACGCCGGAGTTCCCCGCCGAGTACCTCGCGGAGTCCCTCGAGCTCGCCGCGGTGCTCGACGAGCTGCGCGGCAGCCCCGAGCAGTTCGACTGGTTCTACATCAGCCCCGCCGCGGGGTTCGGCGCCTACGCACCGGGGGAGCGGACCGGAACGTTCCGCGTGGGCGACGACGTGCTGCTGACCGACGACGAGGGCCGCTCGGACCTGTCCGGGGCCGACCTGGCGGTCGCGATCCTCGACGAGGTGGAGAACCCCACCCACCGGCGCGCGCGCTTCACGGCCGCCTACTGAGCTGGCGGTAGCCGGCGCGCCCGCTCAGCGCGGGCAGGGGGCTGCGCTCGGCGCGGCGCGCCGGCTCCGCCGCACCGCTCGCTGCGGTGGCAGTCGCGTCAGGGTGTGGCGGGTGACGCGAGACCACCGTCCGGCAGCACGCCACGGCGCGGCGACGGGTCGACCGGCTCGCGCGCGGGGCTCGGCGCCGCGGTCTCCACCGCCGGCGCCTCGTCGACCAGCAGGGCGTCCGCGAGCACGGGGCTCGTGGCGGGCTCCGGCGCGGGGGCCGGTGCAGACCGTCGGTCCGCAGGCGCGCTCGGCGCCGCCGGCTCGTCCGTCTCCACGCGGAACAGCTCTCGGGCGGTGTGCACCAGCAGGCCGATCAGCGCGAGGTTGCGGGCGGCGAGCACCAGGGTCACACCCAGGCCGCCGCCGGTGATCTCCGTGTACTCCCACGGAAACACCAGCTGGGTGGCGGCGCCGACGCCCAGCACCCACTTGGCGGTGGTGCCCCAGCCAGGCAGGCCCAGCACCAGCGCCACGGCGACAGGTGCGGCGAGCCACGTCATGTACTGCGGCGACCCGACCTTGTTGAACACCAGCAGCACCAGGGTCATCAGCATCGCGCCGCGCACCACCAGCTCACCGCGCTTCTTGCGGTCCGCCCACAGCGCCAGGCCGACGCGCTCCCGCTTCCACCACAGCAGCGCGATCGCGGCGGCGGCGGCGATCGGCAGCAGCAGGCCGAGCAGGTCCGCCATCTTCTGCGTCCCGGGCCCGAGCAGCTCCCACGTGACGATCTGCGCGTTCAGCACCCGCTTGATCGAGGTGGTGAACAGGGCGGCCAGCACCCAGGGGGTCGCACCGGGCGCCTCGATCTGCAGGCCGCGCTGCCCCTGCTCCAGCAGGAACGACAGCACGTGCCCCTGACCGCCGAAGCCGATGGCGGTGCCCATGACGATCGCCGAGACGCCCGCCGCCGGTGCGACCACGTCGCGCCACGGCTTGTGCGCGCCCCAGAACAGGGGGACCAGCAGCGCGCCGGGCGCCACCTTGATCCACGCGCCGATGGTCAGCAGCGCGGACGCGACGGCCGGTCGGTCCATGCTCCACAGCAGGGCGGCGATCACCAGGGGGACGACGATGGCGTCGAGCCGGCCCATCGCGATGGGGCCGAGCAGCAGCAGGAAACCGGTCCACCACCAGCCACCCACCTGGCCGCGGTCGCGGCGCAGCAGCATCGCCATGGCGAGCACGTCGAGGACCGTCACCATGATCGACCAGGCCAGCGCGTACCCGTGGCCGATAGCCAGCCCGCCGAACCCGGCGGCGAGCATCGGCACCGTCGCACCGATCGGGTACACCCAGCTGGTGTCGATCCCCGGCCACCCGAACCCGTGCACGCCCAGCCACATCCAGTAGCGGTACAGGTCCAGGTCCCAGAAGGCCTTCTGCGGGATCAGCCACACGCCGAGCACCGCCAGCCACGCGTGGACCAGCAGGAAGGCGGTCCACACCGCGGGGCGGCTGTGCAGCAGCGTGCGCTTCAGGATGACCTCCGGGGCCGGGCGGGATGTCCTGCCAGGGTAGGTGGAGGTGCTGTGCGAGACGTCGGACGACCATCGGTCACACAGGACCTCCCCAGGTTAGGGGCAGATCGTGGCCTGCCCGTGACCTGATCGCAGCCGCACCGAGACCTTCTCCGGACGCCGGTCCGGGCGGTTGTGACGACGACCACGTCGCCACGCGACGAGCGCTGCGGCTCGGCGCCTCGGCTCAGTGGCCGCTGCCGAGGTTCGGTCTCGGCGGAACGGGCGGCATCGGCGTCGTCGTGGCGCCCCCGATGCCGGGCCCGGCGATCACCGGTCCGGTCGCGTCCTCGTCGTCGCGCTCGTCGGGTGCCGGTTCCGCGGTGGGCTCCGTCGCCTTCACCGGGTCGGGCACCTCGTCGAGGCCGGGCTGCTGCTCGTCAGGGGTCGGCGGGACGGTCATCGCGCACCTCCGTGGGGTTCGCGGCGGGCGGACCGCTCCCGTGCGGCCCGGCACCGCCTTGTCGTCCGTCCGAGCGTCGCACGACCGTCCTGTCCACGCCCGCCGAGCCGCCCACGCGGGCTGCACCCGGATCACTACTCTTCGTCCCGACGCCCGGGCTGGGCGCGCAGACGATGGAGGAACCGATGGCGTCCTTGTCCTCGAACGGGTCCCAGCGCTGGAGCTGGCGGCTGCACGGCGACGGGCGGACCATCGCCCCCGGCGCCGTGGTGTCCCCCGGTGAGCGGCTCAGCTGGCCGCGCACCACCGGGATCGGTCTGCAGCACGTGGTGGCGATGTTCGGGGCCACCTTCCTGGTGCCGCTGCTCACCGGCTTCTCGCCGCAGACCACCCTGTTCTTCTCCGCCCTCGGCACCATCGGGTTCCTGCTGATCACCGGCAACCGCCTACCCAGCTACCTCGGCTCCAGCTTCGCGTTCATCGCGCCGATCGGGGCGGCGACCGCCAGCGGCGGCCAGTCGGTGGCGGTCGGCGGGATCCTGGTCACGGGTCTGCTGCTGGCGGTCGTCGGCCTGCTGGTGCACGTCGGCGGCTCCCGCTGGATCGACGCCGTGATGCCCCCGGCAGTCACCGGCACGATCGTCGCGCTGATCGGCCTCAACCTGGCGCCGGCGGCGTGGGGCTCCTGCTCGGCGTCCGGCTGCTCCGGCTTCCGGGCGTCGCCGGTGACCGCCATCGCCACCCTCGGCACGGTGATCCTGGTGACGGTGCTGTTCCGCGGGGTGCTCGGCCGCCTCGCGATCCTCGTCGGCGTCGTCGTCGGCTACCTGGTCGCCACCCTCCGCGGTGAGGTGAACTTCACCGCCGTCCGCCAGGCGTCGCTGTTCGGCCTGCCGCACTTCGTCGCCCCGAAGCTCGACGTCTCGGTGCTGGGTCTGTTCGTCCCCGTGGTGCTGGTGCTCATCGCCGAGAACGTGGGCCACGTGAAGTCGGTCGCCGCGATGACGGGCCAGAACCTCGACCCGATCATGGGCCGCGCGCTGATCGCCGACGGTGTGGCGACCACGCTCGCCGGTCTCGGCGGCGGCTCCGGCACCACCACCTACGCCGAGAACATCGGCGTGATGGCCGCCTCCCGCGTGTACTCCACCGCCGCCTACTGGGTCGCCGCCGCCACCGCCCTGATCCTGTCGATGTCGCCCACGTTCGGCGCCGCGATCGCCACGGTGCCGGCCGGCGTGCTCGGCGGTGCCGCGACCGTGCTGTACGGGATGATCGGCCTGCTCGGCGCCCGGATCTGGGTGCAGAACCGCGTCGACTTCTCCAACCCGGTGAACCTGTTCCCGGCGGCGATCGCCCTGGTGATCGGCATCGCCAACTTCAGCTGGACCGCCGGCAAGCTGCAGTTCCAGGGCATCGCGCTCGGCACCGCCGCCGCGATCGGCCTCTACCACCTGATGCGGGTGCTGGCGAAGTGGCGCGGCACCTCCCAGGAGCCCGCCACGCCGGCCTCCGTGCCCGGTGGCGCGGAGCTGGCCGAGGCGCCGTCGGTCACCAGCGACCGGGTCTGACGGCCCGTCGCGTCACGACGAAGGAGCGCCCCGCGGTCGTCACGACGCGGGGCGCTCCTTCGTGTCAGGACGTGCTGCGCGGCGGCACGTGGCCCGCAGGAGGGCGTGCCCGCCGGGCGGGCACCGCGCCGGTCAGGACTTGGTCGGTGTCGACGTCGCCGCCGGCTTGGCGCTCGCCTGCGCCGCCAGCTGCTCGACCGGCACGCAGCCGGGCTGCCCGACGAGCGGCGTGTTCGGGTCCAGCCCGACCTGGTCGGTGGGGACCAGCGTGTCGAAGTCGCTGCCCAGGGTGACGTCGACCGTCGCGTCCTTGGGGTCGGCTCGGGCGATCAGCAGCAGCACGGGGTCCTTGAAGTGCGCGGCGACCGTGTACGCCTGCGCGACACCGGCCACGCCGAACGAGATCTGCTCCGAGCCGACGAACTGCGTGGTCGCGTTGGCGGTGGTACCGATGGTGAACCCACGCTGACCGAGCGCCACGGCCGCGGACGCCGCCAGCCCCGCCCGGTTGGCGCCGTTGTAGACGTTCACCTTGATGGTGTTGGCCGCCACGGGCAGCGCGCCCTGCGGCGGGCACGGCGCGGGCTGCCTCGTGACGCTCGGCGTCGGCTTGCTGGAGAAGCCGCGGGCGAAGAACGGCACGTTGAGGTTGCCGGTGTAGATCGCCGCTGCCGAGACGCCGGCCACCGCCAGGATGGCGAGCAGGATGCCGAAGATCACCGCCTGCCGCTCGTGCACGTGGCGGCGGCGCAGCGCACGGGCGCGGTCCGGATCGGTCATTCGATCACCAGCACCCGCGCGTGCAGCACCGGGCGCTGCTGGAGCGCGGCACGGACGGCCCGGTGCAGCCCGTCCTCGAGGTACAGCACGCCCTTGTACTGCACCACGTGGGCGAACAGGTCGCCGTAGAAGGTGGAGTCCTCCGCCAGGAGCGCATCGAGATCGAGCGTCCGCTTGGTGGTGACCAGCTCGTCCAGGCGAACCTGGCGCGGGGCCACGGCAGCCCACTGCTTGGCCGTCGTCAGCCCGTGGTCCGGGTACGGACGGCCGTCCCCCACCGCCTTGAAGATCACGGACGCGAGTCTAGGGGGCCGCGACCAGGCACGACGGGTCGACGCGTGAGGCACACGGTCCCCTCACCGACACCGCACCCTTCGGCGCCCGCCTCGTCCGGGCCGGGCACCGCGACCGACGGGCGCACGCTCCGGCGCTCGACGACCCTCAGTCGAGGTACCCCTCGACCTCCGCGGCAGGCCGCTCGTGCGCCCCGTCGGGATCGGCGCCGGCCTCCCGCAGCGCCCGGCGCTGACGCAGCAGGTCCCACGCCTGGTCGAGCTCCACCTCGAGCTGCGCGATCCGCTCGGCCGTCCGGACGTGCCCGTCGCCGGCCCGGCCCTGCTCGACCGCCTCTCGCAGCGCGTGCTCCTGGAGCATCAGCTGGTGGATGCGGTCCAGGATCTGCTGGTCGTCCACGGAGCCTCCCGGTGGCTGGGCCTCGTCGTCGGCACCTGGGCGCAGCATGGCACGGAGCGATCGGTCGTGGCACCCGGACGGCGCCGACGTCCCCCAGGTGCGCGAAGGGCGCCCCACCACGGAGGTGGAGCGCCCTTCGTCAGCCGGCGTGCGCCGGCGAGGCCTGGTCAGGCAGGCGTGACGTTCGAGGCCTGCGGGCCCTTGGGGCCCTGCTGCACGTCGAACGAGACGCGCTGGTTCTCCTCGAGCGAGCGGTAGCCGCTCGTCGCGATGGCCGAGTAGTGGACGAAGACGTCCGGGCCGCCGTCCTCGGGGGCGATGAAGCCGAAGCCCTTCTCGGCGTTGAACCACTTCACGATGCCAGTAGGCATGTGCGTTCTCCTTGCGGTTGGTGTTCGACCCCGACGACCGGGACCGGTGAATCACGGTGGTCGTCGTCCGCTCCGGAGAACCGGGGGGAAGATCTCTGCACTGCGACTACGTCGGCCACCCTAACCGGAGGGTGTCCGACGCGGCAACGGTGTTCCGCTGCGGGCTGATCAGGCGGCAGCCCGCTCGGCGCGGTCCCGCAGGCCGCGCAGCATCTTCTGGGTCATGACGAAGCTGACGACGCTGACCGGCTCGACCAGCAGGGCGGCACCACGGCGCGTGTAGCCGTACCGCTCCCGGACCACCAGCCGGGTGCCGCCGTCACGGCCGCGGCGCAGCACGAACGCCCAGGTGAAGTCGTACGGAGGGGCGCCGGCGGACGACGCCGTGGACCCGGTGACGCCGACGGCTCCGCGGACCACCAGCGCCCGCCCGGGCTCCACCGCGACCACCTCGAGGGCCACGTCGGGGTGCAGCCGGAACGGGTCACCCACCCGCACGTCCTGCCACCGGGCCTCCACGCGGTCGGCGGAACGCACGTCGCAGCCGACCAAGTTCTCGAGGCAGTCGTAGGAGTAGAAGCCGCCGCGACCCTGGCCGAGCTGGGCCACCCAGGGCCACACCTGGTCCGGTGCGGCCGCGATGCCGACGACGCGCGTGGCCACCAGGTCGGGGGAGGCGATCAGGTCGTCACCAGGCAGGTGGGCGTCGAGCTCCGCCTCGGTGGCGCCGAACTGCAGCATCCAGGTGCGGATCACGGGGAGCGCGGCACCGACCGCCATGGCCGCCGCGATGGCGAGCACACGGGCCGGCGGCCGCGGTGGCGGCGGGGGCAGCAGGGGCGTCCGCGTCGTCATGCGTCGAGCAGACCACCGGCGTCGCGCCCGGCGCCAGAGGCGAACGTCCCGCGGATCAGACGGTTGCGGGCAGGCCCGTCGTCTGGTCGGCGTGCTCCAGCGCGGACCGCAGGACGCCGGCCCAGCGGCTCGACTCGTCGACCACGAAGCAGAACTCGTTCCCCTCGGGGTCCTGCAGCACCACGTAGCCGTCGCCGTCGTCGCGCAGCTCCTGGTGGCCGGTGCGGTGCGCACCGAGCGCCTCCGCACGAGCGACCGCGGCAGCGGCGTCCGGGACACGGACGTCCAGGTGCAGCCGGTTCTTCGGCGACGACTTCGGCTCGGGGACCTGCTGGAACGCCACGATCAACGGGGTCGCGTCGACGACCGCCCAGCCCGGGTCGACCGACGCCCAGCGGGCCTCGAGCACCTGGGCCCAGAACCGCGCCAGCGCCGCGGGCTCCGCGCAGTCGACCACGACCTCCTGCACCACTGCTGCCATGGCCGGCACCGTAGCGGCCCCTGCGGACAGGGCGCCCTGAGGTGAGGATTCGGTCTCCCGCAACCCCGCAGGGCGGGCCATGCTGGACGTAGGGCTCCTGCGAGGAGGTCGACGATGACCGCCAACGGGTGGGCGATCGAGACGGTGGGCCTGACCAAGCGGTTCGGCTCGGTGCTGGCCCTGGACCGGTTGGACCTGACGGTGACGCCGGGGGAGACGTTCGGCTTCCTGGGCCCCAACGGTGCCGGGAAGTCCACCACCATCCGCCTGCTGCTGGACCTGATCCGGCCGACCGCCGGCAGCGCCCGCGTGCACGGCATCCCCGTGACCGACGTGCGGCGGGCGCACCGGCACATCGGGTACATGCCGGGCGACGTGGCGCTGTGGCCGCAGCTGACCGGCACCGAGACCCTCGAGCTGTTCGCCAACCTCGCCGGCGGCGTCGACCCGGCGTACCGCGCCGAGCTGCTCGAACGCCTCCAGCTGGACCCGTCGCGCCGTGTGGGCACCTACTCGCGCGGCACGCGGCAGAAGCTGGCGCTGGTGGTCGCGCTGATGACCAGGGCGGACGTGCTGCTGCTCGACGAGCCGACCGCCGGGCTGGACCCGCTGATGGAGGAGGTGTTCCAGGCGCTGGTCCGCGAGGCGGCCGGCCGCGGGCAGACCGTCTTCCTCAGCTCGCACATCCTCGACGAGGTGCAGGACCTGTGCGACCGCGTCGCGATGCTGCGAGAGGGACGGCTGGTGGAGGTGGCGACCCTCGACGAGCTCCGCCGGATGGGCGCCACGGTGGTGGAGCTGGTGGTGGACGGGCCGGTGCCGGCGCTGGCCGGCGTGCCCGGCGTCGGCAGCGTGGAACCCATGCCCGGCGTGCTGGGTGGGCTGCGCGTGACCCTCGACGGGCCGCCGTCCGCCCTGCTGCGCGCGCTGGCCGACGTGCAGGTGGTGCGGCTGCGCACACCGGAACGCTCGCTGGAGGAGGCGTTCCTTGCGTACTACTGACGAGCGTCCGACGACGGGGCGCGGTGCGGCGGCGCAGCGCTCGACGACCGCTCAGCCGACCGCCGAGCTGACCGCGACGGCCGGTGCGGGGACGCGTCCGACGGCGCCGACCGTTCGTCGGCACCACGTGCACCGGGCCGCTCCTGGGACCGGCGCTGCGGCCCGGACGGTGCGGCGACCCGGTGGTGCGGGGACGGCCGCGGCGCTGACCGTGCGGCTGCTGCGGCGGGGGACGGCGGCGATCGCGCTGGCCGCGGCGGTGTACGTGGCGATCGAGGGGATCACGTTCCGGGTCGCGTACCCCGAGGCCTCGGACCGGGCGACGCTCGTGGAGTGGTCGCGGAACCAGTCGATCCGGCTGATCTCCGGGCCTGGTGCCGGCGTCGACACCGTCGGCGGGTTCACCGTCTGGGACGCCGGCTGGATGATCGAGCTGGTGGCCGCGGCGTGGGCGATCACGACGACCGCGCGCGTGCTGCGGGCGGACGAGCGGACCGGCCGGCACGACCCGGTGCTGGCGCAGCCGCTGCGTCCGGTGCAGCTGCTGGCGTCCCAGCTGGCCGTGCTGCTCGGAGCCTGCCTGGTGATCGGGTTCGCCGCGGCGGCCGCCTTCGTGGCGGTGGGTGGGCAGCTGACCGGTGCGGTGCTGATGGGCGGCCTGCTGGCGGGGTTCGCCGGCACCGCGGTGATGCTGACCGCGGTGACCAGCCAGCTGTTCGGCTCCCGCGGCGGCGCCGCCGGGGTGGCGGCCGTGGTGATCGGCGTGGCGCTGCCGTTGCGGGTGGCCTCGAACAGCGCGGAGTCGCGGGCGTGGCTCGGCTGGCTGACACCGTTCGGGTGGACCGACCACCTCGCGCCGTTCGGCGCCAACCGGGTGGCGGTCCTGGCGGTGCCGCTCGGCGTCGTCGTCGTGCTCGGCGTCCTGGCCGTGCGGCTGCGGCTGCGCCGGGACACCGGCGCCGGGCTGCTGGTGCGGCGCCGTGCCGACCGGTCGCGGCACTGGGGGCTGAGCAGCCCGGTGGCGCTGGCGACGCGGACGGGGCTGGGGTCGCTGCTCGCCTGGGCGGGTGCCCTGGTGGTGTGGCTCGCGATGTTCGGGACCCTGGTGCCGACCGTCACGGGGTTCCTGGACCAGGACCCGTCGTACCAGCAGCTGCTGTCCGCCATGGGCATGTCGCCCGGCGACTACGTGCGGGGGTTCGTCGGCATGGTCGGCACCATCGCGGGTGTGGCCGTCGCGGTGCAGGTCGCGTTCCGGGTGGGTGCCGCCCGGGCGGAGGAGGCCGCGGGGCGGCTCGACCTGCTGCTGGCCGGCCCGCTTCCGAGGTGGCGCTGGCTGGCCGGGCACGTGGTGGTGCTGGTGGTCGGTGCGGTGGGGCTGGTCGCCGTGGCGGGTGCGGCGTTCTGGGTGGGTGCCACGTCGGCCGGTGCCGACGTGACGGTGCCGGACGCGGTGGTGTCGGCGCTGAACCCGCTGCCCGTGGTGCTGCTGTTCGCCGGTCTGGACGTGCTGCTGCTCGGCGTCGCCCCTCGCCTGGTGGTCCCGGTCGGCGCCACCGCGGCGATCGCGGCGTACCTGCTGCAGACCCTGGGACCGCTGCTGAAGTGGCCCGACTGGGTGCTGAACGTCTCGCCGTTCCACCACCTGGCGACGGTGCCGACCTCCGACGTCGCGTGGCCGGCGGCCTGGGTGATGACGGGCATCGCCGTGGCGCTGGCGGCGGCCGGTGCGGCGGCGCTGTGGCGGCGGGACCTCGTGGGCGCCTGAGGATCTCGCCTGGTCAGCGTCCTGCAAGGGCCTGCCGCGGGGCCGCGGCGGGGTGGAGACTGGCAGCGAGGACATCGTCGTCCGAAGGATGTGAGCACCATGTCCGCCTCGTCGTCCGTCTCCTCGCCCGCCTCGTCGTCCGCCGGCTGGTCCACCCCCCGTCGGCCGCAGCGTCGGCCCACCCTCACCTTCCTCGGCGCGGCGGGGACGGTGACCGGCAGCAAGTTCCTGGTGGAGACGCCGGACGCGCGCGTCCTCGTCGACTGCGGGCTGTTCCAGGGCCCGCAGGAGTGGCGGCGACGCAACTGGGACCGGCTGCCGGTTGAGCCGTCCTCTGTCGACGCGGTCGTGCTGACGCACGCGCACCTCGACCACTGCGGGTACCTGCCGCTGCTGACCCGGAACGGCTTCTCGGGACCCGTGGTGTGCAGCCGCGACACGGCCCGGCTGGCGAGCATCGTGCTGCGGGACGCCGCCCACCTCGAGGAGGAGCAGGCCGAGTACGCCCGCGACGCCGGGTTCAGCAAGCACTCGCCGGCGCTGCCGCTGTTCGACAGCTCGGACGCCGAGCAGGCGATCTCCCTGTTCCGGCCGCACGACGGCCCCGAGCCGGCGGCCCTGCCCGGCGGCATGCAGGTGTCCCTGCACCCCTCGGCGCACATCCTCGGCTCGACCTTCGCGGTGCTCGACGTCGACGGTGTCCGCGTGCTGTTCACGGGGGACATGGGTCGGCCCGGGCACGTGCTGCTGCAGCCGCCGGCGCCAGCCGTGGACGCCGACGTGGTGGTCACCGAGTCGACGTACGGCGGCCGCGTGCACGAGCACGGCGGACGGGAGGCGCTCGCAGCCGCCGTGACGCGGACGGTCGGCCGCGGCGGCGTGTGCCTGCTGCCGGCGTTCGCCATCGACCGCACGGCGGTGCTCCTGGTCACGCTGTCGGAGCTGCGCGAGCAGGGGGCGATCCCGGACGTGCCGATCTACGTCGACAGCCCGATGGCCCTGCGGGCGCTCGAGGTGTACCGGCAGGCCTTCGCGGCGCACGACCCGACGCTGCGTCCGGAGGTGCTGGCCGCCCACGCGGTGCTCGCGGCCCCCGGCGTGCACCTGGCCAGCACCCGTGAGCAGTCCGAGCGGCTGAACCACCCCGACCACCCGTGCGTGATCATCTCCGCCTCCGGCATGGCCACCGGCGGGCGCGTGCTGCACCACCTCGTCTCCCAGCTGCCGGTGCGCGACAACGCCGTGATCCTCACCGGTTACCAGGTGGCCGGCACGCGCGGTGCCGCGCTCGCGGAGGGCGCCCGGCAGGTGAAGATCCACGGCGAGTACGTGCCGGTGCGTGCGGAGGTGGTGGTGATCGACGGCTTCTCGGCGCACGCCGACGCGGACGAGCTGATCGCCTGGTTCTCCACCGTGAGCCCGCCGCGCACCGCCTACGTGGTGCACGGCGAGCCGGACTCCGCCGAGACGTTCGCCGAGCGGCTCGACGACGAGCTCGGCTGGAACGCCGTGGTGCCGCGCTACCTCGAGCGCGTGGTGCTGCGCGCCCGTGCCGCGGCTGTGCCGCAATGAGGTCCGCCGCGCACCCCCGCGCTCCCTGGCGCGACGACCGGACCACCGTGCGCTCTCGTGCGCTCGTCGTGGCGATGCTGCTCGGCACCGCCGGCCTCGTCGGCCTGTGGGTGCCCGACCGCGCGGCGGCCAGCTGTGCGGCGCCGCAGGTGTGGGTGGCTGTCGGTGGTGCGACGCCGACCCTGGTGACGGAGTCCGCCCCCGCGCTGGTCGTCCGGCGCGGCGACCGGCTGGTGGTGCGCGGTGAGCTGTTCCACACGGGGTGCGAGGACACCGGCAGCACCGGCCCGGGGTGCAGCGGGCCGCCTCCGTCGGATCGCGAGCGGCCGATGGCGGACGTGGCGCTGACCCTGCAGCAGGGTGCGAGCGCCTGGCCGCTGGGCTCGACGGCCGCCGGACCGCGTGCGGAGCGCTACCCGGTCGCGTTCGACGTGGTGGTGCCCGACAGGGTCGCAGCTGGCGCTGCGACCCTCCGGGTCGGATCGGTCGACGTCCCGCTGGCGGTGCAGGTCTAGCCGGCCGCACCGGGACGGGGACGGCTCTCGCTCTGTACGCCTGGTGTACGTACACGAGGCGTACAGCGCGAGAGGGCGATCCGCTGCCCCGTGGACGCAGCCGTCAGGAGTGGATCACCGTGCCCGTCGCACCGCTCATCGCGAGCGGCGCCTTCTCCAGCGCGCAGATCACCGCACGCCGTCCGGGCCCGCTCGCGACGAATCCCGTCGCCGCCTGCACCTTCGGCAGCATGGAACCGGCACCGAACTGCCCCTCGTCCACGTACCGCTGCGCGGTTGCGAGGTCGAGGTGGTCCAGGTCCTGCTGCTGCGGCGTGCCGAACCCGATCGCCACCTTCTCGACCGCCGTGAGGACGAACAGGTAGTCGGCACCGACCACCTCGGCCAGCTTCGCCGAGGCGAAGTCCTTGTCGACCACCGCCCGCACGCCGTGGTGGTCACCGTCGGCGTCCCGCACCACGGGGATCCCGCCGCCGCCGCACGCCACCACGATGAACTCGTGGTCCAGCAGGTTGAGGATCGAGTCCCGCTCCACGATGTCCACCGGTCGCGGCGACGCCACCAGGGTGCGCCAGCCGCGTCCGGAGTCCTCGGACATGGACAGCCCCGGGGTGGCCGCCATCATCCGACGTGCGGTGGCCTCGTCGTAGAAGCCGCCGATCGGCTTGGTCGGCCGCGCGAACGCGGGGTCGTCGGGGTCGACCTCCACGCGCGTGACCACGGAGGCGACGTGCCACGGCATGCCGACCCGCCGCAGCTCACGGGCGATGCCCTGCTGCAGGTGGTAGCCGATGTACCCCTGGCTCATGGCCGTGCACTCCGGCAGGTCCAGCGCGGCGACCCGGTCGGTGTGCTGCGAGGCGATCTCGAACGCCAGCTCGATGGCGCCGACCTGGGGTCCGTTGCCGTGGGACACGATGATCTCGTGCCCCTGGGCGATCAGACCGACCAGGGCCGGGGCGGCGGCGTCGATCCGCTCCTGCTGCTCGGCCGGGCACGTGCCGAGGGCGTTGCCGCCCAGGGCGATGACGATGCGTGACATGCGGGCGCCTCAGAGGATGCCGGCGAGCACGGACTCGAGCTCGGCCTTCGCCGCCGCGACCTTGACCGGGTTCGGCACCTCCGGCCGCAGGAAGTACACCAGCAGCGCGCGCTGGGCGGTGAGCCGGTTGCCGGCCTGGTCGAAGGCGATGGAGAAGTCGGCGTCCAGCACGTCGTCGGTGACCTCCTCGCCGCGGGTGGCGGGCAGGCAGTGCATGAACTTGGCGTCGGGCCCGGCCAGGGCCATCAGGTCGCGGTTCACCTGGTAGGTGGGCATGAAGGCGGCGAGCCGCTCGGCCTCGCCGAGCTCGGCCTCGTAGTCGCCGTACCAGACGTCGGTGTAGACGAAGTCCGCGCCGGCCAGCGCCTTGGCGGCATCGTCCGTCACCAGCACGCTGCCGTGCGACGTCTCGCAGTTCGCCCGGCCGATCGCCTGCAGCTCCGGCTTCAGCTGGAACCTCTCGGGCCCGAACTGGACGAACTCCATGCCCATCTTGGTGGTGATCATCATCAGCGAGGCGCACACCTGGGTGGCGTCGCCGACGAACACCACCTTGCAGTCCTCCAGCCGCTTCCCGGCCGGCAGGTGCTCGACCATGGTGATCAGGTCGCCGATCTCCTGCGTCGGGTGGTTGTAGTCCGACATCCCGTTGAGCACCGGGATGGTGGCGTACCGGGCCAGGTCCGCCACGGTGTGGTGCCGCGCGACGCGGGCCATCACCACGTCGACCAGGCGGGACAGCACGCGGGCGGTGTCCTCCATGGACTCGTGGCCGCCGAGCTGGATCTGGCCGGGAGCCAGGTACTGCGCGTGCCCGCCGAGCTGGGACATCGCCGTCTCGAACGACACGCGGGTACGGGTGGACGACTGCTCGAAGATCATGCCGAGCGTCCGGCCGGCCAGCAGCGGCGGGAAGTACCCGGCACGGACGCAGCGCTTGAGGGTCAGGCCGAGGCGGACGAGGTCGAGCACCTCGTCCTTCGTGAGGTCCTGGGTGTCGATGAAGTGGCGGGGGGACATGGCTCTCTCCTGCGGGTTCGTGGGCTGGTTCGTGGGCTGGTTCTGGGTGTGCGGGGTCGGCCGAGCGCGGTCGGGTCGCCGCGGGTGCGGGAGCAGGACCGGTCGGATGCCGGGGGAGGGATGGTGGCGTCGTCGTGACGCCGGTCGCGTCGGCCCCGTCGGGGTCGGGCGAACGCCCTGGTCAGGGCGTGGGGTGGTGGAGAGGCGTGGTCAGCGCCCGGAGGGCACCTGCTGGGTGATGCAGTGCACGTTGCCGCCGCCCAGCAGGATCTCCCGGCCGGGGACCGTGACGATGCGGCGGGGGGCGAACAGCTGCGTGTACGCGGCCACCGCGGCGTCGTCGTGCGGGTCGTCGAACACCGGCAGCACCACCAGCTCGTTCCCGATGTACGAGTTCACGTAGCTGCCGGCCAGCCGGTCACCGGCCTCGCGCGGCAGCGTGCCCTCGATCGAGTCGACGCCGCGGGACTCCTCCTCGGTGATGACGATCGGACCGGGCTGGTGGATCTTCACCACCTCGAAGGACCGGCCGCGCGCGTCCGTCGTGGACTGAAGCACCTTCAGCGCCGCCGCCGACCGCTCGTGCTGCGGGTCGGTCTCGTCGTCCGTCCAGGTCAGCATCACCACGCCCGGCCGGACGAACCGGCAGAAGTTGTCGACGTGCCCGTTGGTCTCGTCGAGAAAGACGCCGTACGGCAGCCAGACGACGACCTCGACCCCGAGGTGGTCGCGCAGGTGCTGCTCGATGTCCTCCCTGGTCAGGTCGGGGTTCCGGCCCGCCGACAGCAGGCACTCCTCGGTGACCAGCACCGTGCCCTCACCGTCGACGTCGATCGAGCCGCCCTCGAGCACCAGCGGTGCGCGGTACCGGTCCACGCCCTCGATCTCGAGCACCTTGCGGGCCACGGCGTCGTCGGCCGCCCAGGGGAAGTACAGCCCGTCGACCAGACCGCCCCAGGCGTTGAACACCCAGTCGACGCCGCGGACGTCACCCTCGTCGTTCACCACGAAGGTCGGGCCGGTGTCGCGCATCCAGGAGTCGTCGTTGGACATCTCCACCACCCGGACCTGCTCGGGCAGCTGGCTGCGGGCGTTGTCGTACTGCCGCGCGGACACCGCGACGGTGACGGCCTCCGTCTCGGCGATGGCCGTCGCCACCGCGGTGAACGCGGCCTGTGCGGGCTTGCCGCCGAGGCGCCAGTTGTCGGGGCGCTCGGGCCAGACGAGCCAGCAGCCGCTGTGGTGGGCCCACTCGGCCGGCATGCGGTAGCCGTCGGCGGCGGGGGTGGAGCTGTGCGTGCGTGCCATGGGAGGCGACCTTCCTGGGGCGTCGGTGGTCGTGCCGGGTGGTCCCGGTCGGGGATCGCCCGGGACCACCCGGGGTCGGGGGATCAGGTGGGTGCGGTCAGTCGACGACCGCGAGCTCCGGCTCCGCGTCCGGGTCCTCGCCGCGCTCCAGCGCGCGGTCCCGGGTCCAGCGCGGTGCGCGGGCGCAGAAGTACTCCTGGATGCCGACGGTGATGGCGAGCCCGATGAGGATCGAGCCGGTCACGGCCCAGGAGAAGTCGTACGGGTTCCAGACGAAGAACACCGCCGCAGCCGTCAGCAGGGCCGTCGGCACCCACGTGACCAGCCACGTCATGGTCCGACCACCGGGTACCTGGTAGGGCCGCACCCGGTCCGGGTCGATGCGACGCAGCTTGCCGAACGCCAGCATCATCACGATGTAGGGCAGCAGGAAGATCACCGACGAGAACGCGAACAGGTTCCAGAACACCTCGTCGATCGACCCGCCGGTCACCGAGAACAGCACGGCGTACGCCAGCGTGAACACCGTCCCCACCAGGGAGCAGAGCATCGCGGCGCCGACGGGGGTGCCGCGGTCGGGGTGCGTCCGGGCGAACACCTTGGGCAGGTCGCCCTGCTGGGCGGACTCGGCCGCGGCGATGTTCGCGCCGATGGTCCACGGCACCAGGCTGGCGAAGAAGCAGAACAGGGCGCCGATGCCGAGGATGGTCACCACGGTGCTCGCGACGCCGGAGTCGCCGAAGCCGCGGCGCAGCGCGTCGACGAGTCCGGTCGTCTTCGAGATCTCGTCGGCCGGCACGATGAGCTGCATGCCGACCGTCGCCACCAGGTAGAACGCACCGATCAGCGCACCGGCGATCGCGATGGTCCGCGGGACGTCCCGGCGCGGGTTCTCCATCTGGGTGGAGGCGGACGACATCAGCTCGAACCCGAGGAAGTTGTAGATGACGATCGGCAGCGCCGCGATGAACGCCGGCAGCGTGTGGGTGGGGATCACCGAGCCGACCGACCACGTGGTGGCCGAGCCGTGGTGGGCGGTGTAGATGCCGCCGGCGACGGCCAGGGCGACGATCACCGCGATGGTGATGCCGGCGCCGAGGTTGGACACCCACGTGCCGGTCTTCAGGCTGCGGGCGTTCACCCAGTAGTTGATCCAGATCAGCGTGACGGTCACCGCCACCTGCACCCAGAAGTTCAGGTGCCCGTCGAAGAACATCGACGAGATGGCCCCGGAGAACATCAGGTACACGCTGGGCACCCACAGGCCGACGTTCAGCCAGTACCACCACGACACCCGGGTGCCCCAGCGGTTGCCGAACGCCCGGACCACCCAGGCGTAGATGCCGCCCGCGTCGGGGTAGGCGGAGCCGAGCTCGCTGGTGACCAGGCCGTAGGGGACGAAGAAGACGACGATGATCGCGACCGTCCAGAAGATGGCGGTCGGACCGACGGCGGCCGTCACGGTCAGCTGCGACAGCAGCAGCATCGCCGCCACCGAGAACAGCACCATGTCGAACATCCGGAACGTCTTGCGGGTCCCTGTGTCGGCCGTCGGGGGACGGTCCGTCTGCGCGGTCATTGCAGCTCCTTTGCGTGGCGTGCCGCTGTGCCGAGTCGCGCACGTCGCACCGGGGGAGCCGCTCGCGGTCGCGAGGTCTGGTCCGAACATGTACAAACGTACAACTTCTCGTGTTGTACAAACGTACATGTGACGAGATTGAGGCCTAGGGACCTTCGTCCTGCGGTGCGGTCGAGCTGACTACGGCTGCACGCAGAGCCGTTCGACCACCACGCGCAGCCGGGTGGTCAGGTCCGGCACGCTGAGCTCGGCGTTCGAGACGGCCTCGAGCATCAGGCCGTCCACCAGGCACGCCACGATCTGCACCGCCTGGTCGCGCGGCACCGCCGGGTCGGTAGGCGGCAGCACCCGGTCCACCAGCTCGCCGATCATCCGCGACCAGGCGCGCGCCTCGTGGCGGACCACGCCGTTGCGCGTCGCCTCCATGAACATCTCGAACAGGGCCAGGTCGTACAGCGGGTCGGCCACCGTCTTGTCGAAGAACATCTCGGTCAGCACGTCCAGGGCCCGGTCGACGTCCGGCACCTCGTGCAGCGCGTCGACGATGGACGCCAGCCGCACCGCCTCCGCCTCACGGGCGTGCGCCATCGTCTGGAGCAGCAGGTCGTCCCGGTCGGTGAAGTAGTACGTCGTCGACCCGAGGGGAACCTGCGCCACCTTGGCGACCGCGCGGTGCGTCACCGCGGAGGCGCCGCCGGTGCCGAACACCCGGACCGAGGCGTCGAGGATCTGCTCGCGCTTGCGCTCACCGGTGGTGGTCTTGGCCCGCGACCCGTTGCTGCCGGTCCCCGTCGAGTGCCCCTCTGCCACCGAACCCGCTCCCGTCGTCCACCCTGACCACTCCGGGGTGCAGGCTAGCGCCGTGCTCCGGGCCCGCCGTCGGGACCGGCGCACGCGGACGGTCCGCCGGATCAGACGCGCGCGCGACGGCGCTCGATCGCAGCGCCCGCGGGGCCGTCGGCGACGAGCGCGCGCAGCACGGTGATCGTGCTGTGGGCGGTCTCGTCGTCCGGGAGCGCGGCCCGCAGCCGTGCGTGGAAAGCCGCCTCCACCTGCGCGATCTGCCGCGCGAGCTCGGCGCCGGACGGGGTGAGGCGCAGCCGGGTCAGGCGGCCGTCGGCCTCGTCGGGGACCTGCTCCGCCCAGCCTGCGGCGACCACCGTGCGGGTGAGCCGGCTCGGGCTGCCCGTCTCGCACACCAGCAGGGCGCCCAGCTCCTTGACGGACAACGGTTCGTGGCTGCCGGCCAGCACGGTGAGCACCTCGGACTGTGCCGGGGTGACGCCCAGGGGACGCAAGGCCTCGGTGAGCCGCCGGTTGCCCTCGCGCTGCGCGGCCAGCACCAGGTAGCGCAGCTCCTCGATGCGATCCACGGGGTCACCATACCGGTGACACAACATGCGTGACATGTCTTGCACCGGTCAGGACGGCGAGGCAGACTCGGTGACACGTCATCGATGTGGAGGAGGAACCATGATCGCCGTCATCGGATCAACCGGGTTCGTCGGTACGGCCCTGACCCGTCAGCTGCGCGCAGCCGGCCCTGCGGAGGGCGGTCGTCCCGAGCCGGTCCGCGTGCTGGTCCGCGACGAGGCGCGGGCCCGCGCCCGGCTCGGCGGTGCCGGGGGCGAGCGGTTGGACGTCGTCGTCGGCGACATGCACGACGAAGCCGCGCTCGACGCCCTGCTCGCCGGGGCCCGCGCCGTCTACGTGCTGGTGCAGACCGTCACCGCCCGGCAGCCCGACGGCGCCGGGGACTTCGCCGACGCGGAACGACGAGCCACCGAGCTGCTGGTCGCGGCCGCCCGCCGCGCCGGCACCCGCCGGCTGCTCACCGTCGGGCTGATCGACGCCCGGGCGCAGGCGACCAACCCCTGGGTGCGCTCGCGGGTGGCCGTCGAGCGGCAGCTGCTCGGCAGCGGGCTCGACGTGACGGTGCTGCGGCCCGGGCTCGTCGCCGGCAAGGGCGGGGCCGGGTTCGACGACCTGCTGACGGCCGCCCGCCGCCCTGTCGCCGCGATCCGCGGTGCGGGACGGCAGCGCTGGTCGTGGATCGCGCTCGACGACCTGGTCGGCTACCTGGTGGACGCGCTCGACGAGCCGGCGACGTACGGCCGGGTGCTCGACGTCGGCACCGTCGACGCCCCGACCTACCGCGAGCTGGTCACCGCGACGGCGGCTGCGCTGGGCCGGCCGGCGCCGCACGTCATCGGGCTGCCGCTGGGCGTGCTGCACCTGGTGGCACCGTTGCTCGAGCGCGTCGGCGGACACCCGCGCGGGGGTCTGCGGGCCGCCCTGGACCACCTGGCCGACGACCTCGTGGGCGACCCAGTGCCGATCCGCGCGCTGCTGCCGCGGGACCTGCTCGACTGGGACGCCTGCGTGCACGCCGCGATCGAGCAGGCGCCCGCGGTGGTGCCGACGCACTGAGCAGGAGCGCCGCCCGCCCCAAGCCGGAGCCGGCCCGCCGCAGACTGGCGGGGGGTCAGTCGGGCAGTCGGGAGACGGTCACCCACCCCGCCGGCCGGGCGACCGTCTCCAGCTCGTCGCACGTCAGCTCGATGGCCGAGGCGGCGTCGCCGCACGCGGGGAACACCGAGTCGAACCGCTGCAGGGACGTGTCCAGCCACACGGTGGCGGACTCCGGGTTGCCGAACGGGCACACGCCGCCGGGCTCGTGGCCCGTCAGCCGCTCGACCTCGTCCCCACCCAGCATCCGCGCCTTCAGCCCGAACGCCTGCTTGAAGCCGGCGTTGTCCAGGCGTGCGTCGCCGGCCAGCACGACGAGGATCGCCGTGTCGGGGTCGGCCCCGCGGAAGCTGAGCGTCTTGGCGATCCGCTGCGGGGCAACCCCGAGCGCCTGCGCCGCGAGCTCGACGGTGGCGCTGGAGTGCTCGGTGACGATCACGTCGTCGGCGCGCCCGTACCGGGCGAGGTGGTCGCGGGCGCGGTCCAGGGACATCGGGGGTCGCTCCTCGTCGGGCGGCTCAGCCGCAGTTGTCGCAGATGCCGGTGGCGGGCAGCGCCATGAAGCACGTCGGGCAGATCGCCGGCGCCTCGTCGGCCACGGCCGACCGCGACGGTGCGCTGCGGACCGACGGCGTCCTCACGGCCCGCGGCGCGCGGGCGGCGGGCCGGGCGGCGGCCGCCCTCGCTGCCGAGGCCGAGAACGGCTCGTGCACCTCGAACCCGCGCTTGCGGAGCAGGGCGACGGCGGCGTCCATGCCGTGGAACTCGTCGGCAGGCGCCAGGCGACCCGTCGCCAGCCGGTGCGCGACGCCCAGCACCGCGCGCGCGTCGTAGCTGAGCCCCTCGTGGACCACCGTGTACTCCGGCTGGGCCGTGAACCCGTAGAGGCGGAGGAACTCCGCACCGCCGCGCTGGTCGTACTCCGCGAGGGTCTGGATCACGTGCTGTCGCAGGACGGAGGAGAAGGTGGCCACGGCCAGCCAGGGTACGTCGCGCGGCTGGACGTCCCGAGTGCCGGCTGCGTCGCCGGGAGGCTCGTCGCACCTCGGGGCCGCGGTCGCACGGGTCCGCCTGACCCGCGGTCAGGCTCGGCCGGTCAGCGGATCGAGCCGGAGACCAGGGCGTCCGTCGCCGGTGCCGGGCTGGTCCGGCCGGGGTCGGCCTCACGCACCGGTCCGGGCACCAGGCGTCCCCGCACGGCGAGGACCGTGGTGCCGACGACCAGCGCGAGCAGCAGCGTCGTGGCGAGCCCGACCGACGCGACGGCAACGACGAGCACGGCCGGCTCCGGGTGCGAGTGCACCAGGCGCAGCCCCGAGTTGGCCATGGCGGCCAGCCCGAACGAGAACGCCCACAGCCCCGGTGCGAAGCCGGCGCCGAGCACCCAGCGCCACAGCCGCAGCATCAGCGCGAGCTGAAGCAGCCCGTACCCGAACAGCAGCAGCGCGACGGTGTCGAACCGGCCGCCGTTCACCGAGAGGTACGCGTAGCAGGCGACGAACGCCGGTGCGAGCTGCACCCCGACAACCCCGCGGGCCCGGGGGGCCACCTCGGTCCCGGTGCGCAGCCGGTGCGTGATGATCGGCTCGAGCGTCAACCAGGACACCAGCCCGGCGCCGAGGAACAGGTACCCGAGCTGATCGTGACCGGCGACACCGAGCCCGATCGCGCTGATGAAGTTCGCCGCGACCAACGGCAGGTAGAACCCGGGCGTCGTCGCCTCGAGCGGTTGCGTGCCCGTCCACAGGGGCGCGACCCGGATCGCGGCGAACGCCACCTGCCCGGCGATGCCCAGCCACAGCAGCACGGCCGCGACCGCCGGCACGTACGGGTGCAGGCCGGCGGAGACGAGGATGCCTCCCGCCGGCAGCAGGCTGATGAACGAGAACGTCGCCGGGTCGCGCCACTCGGCGACGACGCCGTCCCGCGCGCGCACGCAGCGGTACGCGTAGATCAGGGTGAGCACCAGCCACACGGCGCAGCCGGCGAGCACGCCGACCTCACCGACCCAGTGCGGGACCAGCCCGATGCTCGCGCCGTACCGCCACGCGCTACCCAGGCCGAACACGCCGAGCACCATGCCGAAGAAGCTGACGGGGACGCGCTGGAGCGTGCGCACGGGGTGGTCCTTGGTCGGTCGGAGGGTCGCGGCGGTCGGGCGCGTCGCCCGTGACGGTCCGGCGTCGACGGTAACCGGGGGCTGCCCCGGCACCTCCGGGCCGGTGGTCCCCGGGGCGATGTGGAACTCCTCACAGGCCGACCGCGGCCCGGCCCGACCCGGCGCCGGGATGCGTCCCGTCCTCCGCCCGTCCGGCCCAGGTCGGGGCGCGCAGCTACCGTCGGCACATGCCCGACGAGCCGCGCCATCCCCGCCGTTCCAGCGCGTCCTCCCGTCGCCCGCTCCGGGTCGGCGTCCAGCTGCCGGAGGTCGAGCGGGACGTCCGCTGGCCGGAGCTGCTGGACCTGGCCCGCCGCGTGGAGGACGTCGGCCTCGACTCGGTGTGGGTCGGCGACCACCTGCTCTACCGCTTCGCCGACGGCTCCACCCGCGGCCCGTGGGAGGCCGGCTCGTTGCTGGCCGCGCTCGCGGCCTCGACGTCGCGGGTGACCCTCGGCCCGCTGGTGGCGTGCACGGCCTTCCGCAACCCGGCGGTGCTGGCCAAGCAGGCGGCGACGCTCGACGAGATCAGCGGCGGCCGCTTCGTCCTCGGCCTGGGCGCGGGGTGGAACCCCGTCGAGTTCGCGGCGTTCGGGCTGCCCTTCGACCACCGCATCGCGCGGTTCGAGGAGGCGTTCACCATCATCCGGTCCCTGCTGCGCGACGGCTCCGTGGACTTCGTCGGGCAGTACTGGTCGGCACGCGACTGCGAGCTGGTGCCCCGCGGCCCGACGCCGGGCGGCCCCGCGCTGATGATCGGCTCGATCGGGCCGCGGATGCTGGCTGCCACGGCGCCGCACGTCGACTCGTGGAACGCCTGGTACGCCGACACGGGTAACACGCCGGACGGGGCCGCCGCCGCGGCGCGGCCCCTGGCAGCGGCGCTGCGGGCGGCCGGACGGGAGTCCGACGAGGTCGCGCGGACCGTCGCCGTGCTCGTCCAGCTGCCGGGCGGCGTCGGCCGGACGATGGGGGACACCTCGGACTCCCAGCAGGTGCGCCCGCTCACGGGCTCGCCCGAGGAGCTGGCCGCGGGGCTGCGCGCCTACGCCGACGCCGGCATCACCGAGGTGCAGCTGGTGCTCGACCCGATCACCGCCGGCTCGATCGAGGCGCTCCGCCCGGTGCTCGCGCTGCTCGACGCCTGACGCCCTGCCTGGACCACGAGTCCGGGCCTTCGCCCCGTCGCGGCGACGAAGCCGCTGCTCACGCCCTGGAACCGGAATGTGAAGGATCACACCAGGCGCCACTGGGGAGGTCCGCAGCCAGGCCATCGCCGCTGGTGAGCAGGCACGTTACCCAATTGTTACCGCTCACAATCTTCCCCGATGTCCGATGTGAAGGTTAACGTCGCGCCCACGGACCTGGCTCAGCAGGTTTCCGGCTCAGTCCGGACGTGTCCGGGCTCAAAACAAGGAGGTTTTGAGGATGAGGAAGAGGCTGCTCGCTGGGCTCGCGCTGGCAGGGGCCATCGCGCTGGCGACGACGGGATGTTCGGGCTCTGCCTCGGGCTCGACGGGCTCGAGCACGGCCGGTGGAGGGGGCGCCGCCCACAAGGTGATCACGGTCGGGTTCGCGCAGACGGGCTCGGAGTCCGGGTGGCGCGCCGCCAACACGCAGTCGATGAAGGATGCGTTCTCCGAGGCGAACGGCTTCAAGCTGATCTTCAACGCCGCGGACAACAAGCAGGAGGCCCAGATCGCGGCCGTCCGCAGCTTCATCAACCAGGGCGTCGACGCGATCGTCATCGCACCCATCACGGTGGACGGCTGGGACGACGTGCTCAAGGAGGCCAAGGCCGCCAAGATCCCGGTGATCCTCGAGGACCGGACGATCAACGTGTCGGACCCGAGCCTGTACGCCGCCTGGGTCGGCGACGACTTCAAGAAGGAGGGCCAGACGGCCGGCGAGTGGGCCAAGAAGACGGCAACCAGCCCGACCAACATGGTGGTGCTCGAGGGCACCACCGGCTCGGCCCCGGCGCTCGACCGTGCGACCGGCTTCACGGCCGGCTCGGCCGGTGCTCCCATCACCACCCTCGCCTCGCAGACCGGCAACTTCACGCGGGCCGACGGCAAGACCGTGATGGAGGGCTTCCTGCAGAAGTACGGCAACAAGATCCAGATGCTGTTCGCCCAGAACGACGACATGGGTCTGGGCGCGCTCGACGCGATCACCGCAGCCGGTCTGACCCCCGGCAAGGACATCAAGATCGTGACGATCGACGCCACGCACGACGGCCTGCAGGCGCTCGCCGACGGGAAGTTCAACTACGTCGTCGAGTGCAACCCGCTGCTCGGCCCGCAGGTGTCCGACCTGGTCAAGAAGGTGGTCGCCGGTCAGTCGGTGCCCAAGTCGCAGGTCGCCACGGACCAGTCCTTCACGCAGGACCAGGCCAAGACGGCGCTGCCCAGCCGCAAGTACTGACCCGCCAGGCACCGTCGACGGGCGGGGGTCGGTCTCGTACCGGCCCCCGCCCCGGCCCACCGTGAAGGAAGCCCCGATGTCCCTCACCGACGAGGAGACGACGAGCGACGCGCTCGTCGCGATGCGCGGCATCACCATCCAGTTCCCCGGGGTCAAGGCCCTGGACGACGTCGACCTCACGCTGCGCGGCGGGGAGATCCACGCGCTGATGGGCGAGAACGGCGCCGGCAAGTCGACGCTGATCAAGGCCCTCACCGGGGAGTACGCGGTCGACGCCGGCAGCATCGCCGTCGCCGGTGAGCAGCGCGTGTTCCACGGCACCGCCGATGCGCAGGCGGCCGGCGTGTCGACGGTGTACCAGGAGGTCAACCTCTGCGCGAACCTGTCGGTCGGCGAGAACGTCATGCTCGGCCACGAGGTGCGCCGCGCCGGACGGATCGACTGGCGCGCGACCCACCGGGAAGCGGCCGGCCACCTGCAGAACCTCGGCCTGAGGCTCGACACGCGCACCGCGCTGGGGAGCCACTCGATCGCCGTCCAGCAGCTCGTCGCGATCAGCCGCGCCATGGTGACCGAGGCGAAGGTGCTGGTGCTCGACGAGCCGACGTCCAGCCTCGACCGCGGGGAGGTCCAGCAGCTGTTCGCCGTGATGCGCGACCTGCGGTCGCGCGGTGTCGCCGTCCTGTTCGTCACGCACTTCCTCGACCAGGTGTTCGAGATCTCGGACCGGTGCACGGTGCTGCGCAACGGCCGGCTCGTCGGCGACTACCCGATCGACCAGCTGTCGCCCGGCCGTCTCGTCTCCCTGATGCTGGGCCGCGAGCTCGAGGACCTCGCCGCCCTCTCGGGCGCGTCCGACCGGCCGGTCGACAGGTCCGGCACCCCGGTGGTCCGCATGAAGGGGGCCGGCCGCAAGGGCCTCATCGAGCCCGTGGACGTCGACGTCTACCCCGGGGAGGTCGTGGGCATCGCCGGCCTGCTCGGGTCCGGCCGCACGGAGCTCGCGCGGGTGCTGGCAGGTGCGGACCACGCCGACCAGGGCCAGATCGAGGTCGCCGGCAAGGCCGTCAGGCTGAACACGCCGCGGCGCGGGATCGACCACGGCATCGCCTACTCGCCCGAGGACCGTCGCGCCGAGGGCATCCTGGGCGACCTGACCGTCGCGGAGAACATCGTGCTGGGCATCCAGGCGCGCAGGGGATGGCGCAAGGTGCGCAGGTCCGAGCAGGATGCGCTGGTGTCCGAGTACATCGCTGCTCTCGGCATCCGGCCCGCGAACCCGCACATGCTCATCCGCAACCTCTCGGGCGGCAACCAGCAGAAGGTGCTGCTGGCCCGGTGGCTCGCCACCGCACCGGCGCTGCTGATCCTCGACGAGCCGACGCGCGGCATCGACGTCGGCGCCAAGGCGGACATCCAGAGCAAGGTCGCCGAGCTGTCCGAGCAGGGGCTGTCCGTCGTGTTCATCTCCTCGGAGCTCGAGGAGGTGCTGCGCCTGTCGCAACGGATCGTCGTGATGCGCGAGCACCGCAAGATCGGCGAGCTGGCCTCGAGCGAGACCGACGTCGACGGACTGATCGACTTCATCGCCCACCAGGGCCGGGAGGGAGCGGCGTGAACGCCGTCATGAAGCATCGGCTGTTCTGGCCGGTCGTGGTGCTGCTCGCGCTGATCCTGGCGAACACGCTGTCGCGGCCGAGCTTCGTCAGCATCACCGTGCAGGACGGGCGGCTGTACGGGTCGCTCATCGACATCCTGCGCAACAGCGCACCGCTGATGCTCGTGGCCCTGGGGATGACCCTGGTGATCGCGACCCGCGGCATCGACCTGTCCGTCGGTGCGGTGATGGCGGTGTCGGGGGCCGTGGCCCTGCAGATCATCCAGGACTCGGGTGCCCCGTCGAACCCGTCCGTGCTCGCCGTGGCCATCGGCACCGCCGTGCTGGCCGGCCTGGCGTGCGGCGTCTGGAACGGCTTCCTCATCTCGGTGCTCGGCATCCAGCCGATCATCGCGACCCTCGTGCTGATGCTCGCCGGTCGCGGCATCGCGCTGCTGATCACGCGCGGCTTCATCACCACGATCAACAGCGACCCCTACAAGTTCATGGCGCAGGGGTACGTGCTCGGGCTGCCGTTCGCGTTCTACGTCTCGCTGGCGGCGATCGCCGTCGTCGCCGTGATCGAGCGGCGCACGGCGCTCGGCGTGCTGACCGAGGCCGTCGGCATCAACCCGGAGGCGAGCCGGCTGGCCGGTGTGCGGGCCAGGGGCATCATCTGGGGCGCCTACGCCGCCAGCGGGCTGCTCGCCGGCTTCGCCGGCCTGCTCTACAGCTCCAACATCATGGCGGCGGACGCCAACGCGGCCGGTCTGTACATCGAGCTCGACGCGATCCTCGCGGTGGTGCTCGGCGGGACCTCCCTGGCCGGGGGCACGTTCAGCCTGGCCGGCACGGTCGTCGGCGTGTTCACCATCCAGACGCTGAAGTCGACCATCACGTTCCTCGGCGTCCCGCCGGCCGTCACGCCGGTGTTCATGGCGGCCGTCGTCGTGGTCGTCGTCCTCATCCAGTCCAGCCGGTTCCGGCGCTGGGTCGGTCGGCTCGGCGGTCGGCTGAGCGTGCGGTCCGCCCAGCCCGTCGAGCGAACGGAGGTCGCGTCATGACGAGCACGCAGACGGTTCTGACGGGCGAGCTGCGCGCGGTGACGCGCCCGCACCGGTTCATGGCTCGGCACGCCTCGTGGATCCCCGTGTTCGCGGCGGTCGCGATCCTCGTCGTGATGGTGGTCGGCGCCCAGCTCTACTTCGGCAAGTTCCTCACGCCGCGGCTGGTGTCGTCGATCCTGCTCGACAACTCCTACCTGCTGATCCTGGCCGTCGGCATGACGTTCGTGATCCTCACGGGCGGCATCGACCTGTCCGTCGGGGCGGTGATGTCGTTCACCGGGATGATGGGTGCGAGCCTGCTGCGGGACGGGCTGCCGTCGTCCGTCGTCGCCCCGACGATGCTGGCGACCGGCGCCCTCATCGGGCTCGGTGTCGGCGTCCTGGTCCAGTACTTCGACGTGCAGCCGTTCATCGCGTCCCTGGCAGGGATGTTCCTGGCGCGCGGGCTCGGGTTCGTGGTGAGCCTGAACTCGATCAAGGTCACCGACCCGGCGATCCTCTGGCTCCAGGGCACGCGCCTGCAGGCGGGGGCGGGCTGGTACATCACGCCGACCGGCATCATCGCGCTGCTGGTGGTCCTGGTCGGGGCCGGGCTGCTGGCGTACACGCGGTTCGGCCGCACCGTCTACGCGGTGGGTGGCAGCGAGCAGTCGGCGCGGCTGATGGGCCTGCCGGTCGCCCGCACCAAGCTGCTCGCCTACGTCGTCAGCGGTACGTGCGCGGGGCTCGCGGGCGTCATCTTCACCGCCTACACCGGCGCGGCCTACCCGCTGAACGGGATCGGCACCGAGCTCGACACGATCGCCGCGGTGGTGATCGGCGGGACGCTGCTGACCGGCGGCAGCGGGTTCGTCGTCGGCTCGATGATCGGCGTGTTCGTCTACGGGATGATCAAGACGATCATCAACTTCCTCGGTGTCGACCAGTCGTGGACCCGCATCACCATCGGCGCCCTGCTGCTGCTGTTCGTCGTGGTCCAGCGGCTGATCGTCGCCCGGTCCGCACGGCGCAGATAGGCTCGCCGTGGCCCGTCGGGGCGCCGTGCGGGCCACGGCATGATGAGCACCATGGAGGACGCGCAGCCGCTGGTGCAGGTCACCGGCGCGACGGTGCGCTTCCGGTCGGACACCGCGCTCGACGGCGTCGACTTCCGCATGTTCGCCGGCGAGGTCCACTCGCTCATGGGCGAGAACGGCGCCGGCAAGTCGACGCTGATCAAGGCGCTCACGGGCGCGCTGGCGCTGGACGCCGGCGAGGTCCGCCTCGGCGGTGAGGTGGTGCGGTTCGCCACGCCGCACGACGCGCACCTGGCCGGCATCAGCACCGTGTACCAGGAGATCGACCTCCTGCCGAACCTGACGGTCGCGGAGAACATCGCGCTCGGCCGCGAGCCGCGCAACCGCGTCGGGGCCATCGACTGGGCCGCGACCCGTCGGCTGGCGCACGAGGCGCTCGCGGCCCTCGGCCTGGAGATCGACCCCGCGTCGGTGCTGGGCACCCACCCGCTGGCCGTGCAGCAGCTCGTCGCGATAGCCCGCGCCATCTCGACGGACGTCAAGGTGCTGGTGCTCGACGAGCCCACGTCGAGCCTGGACTTCGACGAGGTCGCCGAGCTGTTCCGCGTCATCCGCGAGCTGAAGGCCCGTGGCGTCGCGATCCTGTTCGTCTCGCACTTCCTCGACCAGGTGTACGAGATCTGCGACCGCATCACGGTGCTGCGCAACGGCCGGCTGGTCGGGGAGTACCTGACCACCGAGCTGCTGCGGATCGACCTGGTGCAGAAGATGCTGGGCCGGTCCGCCGCCGCGCTCGCCGAGCGGCAGGCGTTCGACGCGCCCGACGACGACCCGTCCGTGACGCTGAGCGCCCGCGGCGTCACCGTCCTGCCGGGCATCGCCGACGCGGACGTCGACCTGGTCGAGGGCGAGGTGCTGGGCGTGGCTGGGCTGCTCGGCTCCGGCCGGACCAAGCTCGCCCGCGCCCTGACCGGTGTCGACCGGCTGGAGGCCGGCATCATCCGCATCGACGGGCAGGAGCGGCGCCTGTCCAGCCCGCGCCGAGCGCTGTCCCTCGGCGTCGTCTACTCCTCGGAGAACCGCCGCACCGAGGGGCTGATCGGCGAGCTGAGCGTGCTGGAGAACATCACGCTGGCCCTGCAGGCGCAGCGCGGGGTGCTGCGCCGGATCCGGTCGGCGCGCCAGCGGGAGCTCGCGGCGAGCTGGGTCGAGGCGCTGGACATCCGCCCGCCGGACCTCGACCGGCCGGTCGCCAGCCTGTCCGGCGGCAACCAGCAGAAGGTGCTGCTCGCCCGGCTGCTGGCGCTGTCCCCGCGGGTGATCGTGCTCGACGAGCCGACGCGCGGCATCGACGTGGGCGCCAAGGTGGAGATCCAGAACCTGGTGGGCGAGCTGGCCGACAACGGGCTGTCCGTGGTGTTCATCTCGGCGGAGCTGGAGGAGGTGCTGCGGGTCGGCACGCGCGTGGCGATCCTGCAGGACGGCCGCGTCGTCGACGTCGTGCCGTCCGAGGGCCTGACCACGGACTCGCTGCTGGCGATGGTGGCCCGGTCGGAGGGGGACGAGGCATGAGCGGCGACGGCGGCTCGCGCGCCGCGAACATCCTCGACGTCGCGCGGCTCGCGGGGGTGTCCCACCAAACGGTCTCGCGCGTGCTGAACGACCTGCCGAACGTGCGGCCGGCCACTCGCGCGCGCGTCGAGCAGGCGATCGCGCAACTGCGGTACAGCCCGTCACCGCAGGCCCGTGCGCTGGTGACCCGTCGCACCCGCACGATCGGCCTGGTCACCCCGATGGCCGCCGACTTCGGGCCGACGTCGGTGGCGATGCACTTCAACGTCGCGGCCCGGGCCGCCCGCTACAACGTCGAGACGGTCAGTCTGCTCGACACCGACCCGACCGACGTGCGGGCGATCGTCGAGAGCCTGCTGCGCCAGCGGGTGGACGCCATCGTGTTCGTCGTCGCCGACGCCGACGTGCTCGAGCTGGTCCGCGGCCTGGACCTGAGCGTCCCCGTGGTCGCCGCGGCGTCCACCGCGCGCCGCAGCCCGCTGTTCGTCTCGATCGACCAGTACCGGGGTGCGCGCTCCGCCGTCCGCCACCTGGCCGAGCTGGGCCACCAGCGGATCCTGCACCTGGCCGGCCCGCAGCGGGCCGCCGACGCGATCGAGCGCGTGCGCGGCTGGCGCGACGAGCTCGCGGAGCGCCGGCTCGAGATCGTCACCCCGCTGCACGGCGACTGGTCCGCGGCCAGCGGCTACCGGCTCGGTGCCGAGCTCGACGTCGCCCCCGGGTCGGCGGTGTTCGTGGCCAACGACCACATGGCGATCGGTGTGCTCTCGGCCCTGCGCGAGCGGGGCCTGCGCGTGCCGGACGACGTCAGCGTGGTGGGGTTCGACGACGTGCCCGAGTCCGGCTACCTCTACCCGGCGCTGACCACCGTGCGGCAGGACTTCGCCGCGCTGGGCGAGCTGATGATGCAGAAGGTGCTGGTCGCCGTCGAGGAGCCGGACAGCGTCACGGTGGACACGCCGCTGCCGACGCACCTGGTGGTCCGCCAGTCCACCCGCGCCGCGGTCACGCCGTGACGAAGGCCTATGCCGCGCTCCTGCGGGGCATCAACGTCGGGGGCAACAAGAAGCTGCCGATGGCCGAGCTGCGGTCGCTGCTGACCGACCTGGGTCACGGCGACGTGCGCACCTACCTGCAGAGCGGCAACGCCGTCTTCACCAGCGACCACGACGACGAGGAGGCGCTCGCGACCCGGCTCCGGGCGGCCATCGGGGCACGCTTCGGGTTCGACGTCGAGGTGCTGGTGCGCGACCACGACTACCTGAAGGCCGTCGCCGACGCCTGCCCGTTCCCGGCGGGGGTGCTGCAGGGCAAGCAGCTGCACGTCACGTACTTCTCCGAGCCGGTCGAGGAGTCCCGGTTCGCGTCCCTCGACCTGGCGGCGTTCCTGCCGGAGGAGGTCCGTCTCGGCGACCGCGCGCTCTACCTGTACGCCCCGGACGGTCTGGGCCGCTCCCCGCTCGCCGAGGCCCTGGCCCGGTCCGGACCGCCCAAGGGCGTCGTCGCGACCAGCCGCAACTGGAACACCGTGCTGAAGCTGGTCGAGCTCACCGCGCCGTAGCCCCGGGGCGACGCCGCCGAACCGCGGGCCACGGTCCGGCGGCGCGTCGGTCAGGGCTGCGCTGGCTGCTCCGTCGCGAGCAGCGTCTCCAGCCGGGCGCGGTACTCCGCCTCGTCGATCTCGCCGCGGGCGAACCGCTCGGCGAGCACGGACGTCGCCGAGCTCCGGCCTACCATCCCCGGCCAAGGGCCGCACGGGCCTCGACCAGCGGCTGCCCACCGGCGCCGGCGCGTCGCGAAGAAGACGACGAAGCCGACGACGACGAGGAACCAGAACAGCGGGACCAGCAGGAACCACGGGCCTGGCCACCAGCCGCCGTACGCGACGGGGTGGGCCAGCGCGCTGGCGAACGTGGTGAGCATGACGAACCTCCCGGTGTGGCGTGCGACCGGACCTCGGCCGCAGCTCCACGCTCCCTCGGCAGGACGGTCCCCGTCGTCGTCCCGGCGGAGCCTTCCGCACGCTCCGGACGGAGCACGAGACTCAGGTCGCCCACCCCGGCCGGACCAGGCCGGACTCGTAGGCGGCGACGACGAGCTGCGCCCGGTCGCGGGCACCGAGCTTGCCGCTCGCGCGCAGCACGTGCGTCTTCACCGTGAGCGGCGAGAGGAACAGCCGCTCGCCGATCTCCTAGTTCGAGAGGCCCTCGCCGACCAGGACGACGACCTCGCGTTCCCGTGCGGTCAGCTCGGCGATGCCCGGCAACGGCGGCGCGTCGCGCGTCGCGCGCGCCACGCGCTCGAGCAGGCGGCGTGTGACGGTGGGCGACAGCAGCGCCTCGCCGGCAGCCGCCACCCTGATGGCCCGCAGCAGCTCCGCGGGCTCGGTGTCCTTGACGAGGAACCCGCTCGCGCCGTTCCGTATCGCCTCGCCGACGTACTCGTCGAGCTCGAACGTCGTCACGACGACGACGTGCACACCGCCCGCCCGGGCATCCGCGACGATGCGGCGGGTCGCCTCGAGCCCGTCGAGCCCCGGCATGCGGATGTCCATGAGGACCACGTCGGGCAGCAGGTCGAGCGTGCGCTCGACCGCCTCCGCGCCGGTCGCCGCCTCGCCGACGACGACGAGGTCGGGCTCGGCGTCGACGAGGGCACGCAGGCCGGCGCGGATCAGCTGCTGGTCGTCGGCCAGCAGCACGCGGATCATGCCGCGCCCCGCGGCAGCTCGACGACGACGGCCCATCCGGTGCCGCGCGGCCCGGCGTCGACCGTGCCGCCCATCGCCCCCACGCGTTCCTGCATGCCGCGCAGGCCGAAGCCGTGGCCGACGTGGCCCGTTGAGTCACCCGGCGACGAGATGCCAGGGGAGCGTGCGCCGCCGCGGTCGGCCCTGCCGTCGTCGACCACCTCGAGCCGCACGACCCCTGACTCCACCCGAACGCTCGCGGTGACCCGGGCGCCCGCTCCCGCGTGCCGGCGCACGTTCGTCAGCGCCTCCTGCAGCGCGCGCACCAGCACGGTCGCCCGGTCGGGGTCGAGGCCGGCGAGAACCGCCGGGTCGAGCTGGTCGTCCACGCTGATCCCCGCCGCGCGCGCCGAGTCGAGCAGCGCCGGAACGGCGTCCGCCGGAGCGGTCGCGGCCGGCTCGCGCGGGGCGGCCTCCCCCTCCGCGCGCAGGATCCCGAGCACCTGCCGCACCTCGTCGAGCGCGTCGACGCTCGTCGTCCGGATGTTGCGCAACGCGTCGCGCGCCCGCTCCGGCTCGCGGTCCATGAGGTGCAACCCGACACCCGCCTGCACGCTGATCGTCGACAGCGAGTGCGCGAGGACGTCGTGCAGCTCCCGCGCGATGCGGAGCCGCTCGGCCGTGGCGGCCGCCTCCTCACGCGACACCCTGGCCGCCTGGACCGCCCGCATGCGCTCGCCGCGACCGCGCGCGCCCTCACCCAGCAGGCCGCCGACCAGCAGCGCCGCAGTCCACAGGGCAGCTGCGGTCGGCCGTGCCGATGCGTCCGTCAGGCCGCGCGCCACGATCGCGGCGATGCCGAGCCCGGCGACCGTCCACGACTCCCCGCGCCGCCCACGGGCGCCGAGGACCACCACGATGACGACGAGCGGCAGCGGGACCGGTCCGAACGCGTAGCCGAGCCACAGGTACGTGCCCACCGCAGCCGCCGCGACGAATCCCGCCACCGCGCCCACGCGCCGGCCGAGCGCGGTGATGGGCAGGCAGGCGGGGGCGACGAGGAGCAGCAGGTGGCCGAGCCCGTCGAGCGCCCGCGGCGCACTCGAGAAGTGATCGGCGGCAGCCGAGCCCCCGAGCGCGATGGCCGCGAGCACGAGGGCCGGGACGATGAGCCTCGCGGCGCCCGGGCGGCGGCGCTCGGGATCCAGCTCACCGCGCATCCAGGGCGGGCCCCACGGCCCGCCGCCACGCGTCCCGGGCGGCCCCCACGCGCGCTCGTCGTGCTGGCCCGGGTGCGGCATGCGGCCACGCTAGCCGCCGGTGCCACGGCGGGCGTCGTCCAGAGGGAGCGCCCGCGCGCTCCGCTGGGAGTGGGTCCCGCTCCGCACGTCACGCCGCCGACCTGCTTGCAGCCACGGCACTCCACGCATGGTCACCGCCGAAACGACGAAGGGCCCGTAGCCCACATCGCTGCAGGTCACGGGCCCTTCGGACATTCACGGGCGGAGGATGGGGGATTCGAACCCCCGAGGCTGTTACACCAACACGCTTTCCAAGCGTGCGCCATAGGCCACTAGGCGAATCCTCCTGGTACTGCCACGTGCACGGCGACCCTGGGCTGACGGGCCGACCGCGGCGGCAAGTCTAGCGGAGCCCCGGCGGTGCGCCTGACAGGTCTTCACCCGGGACCCCCGTCCCACTAGAGCGCTCGCTCTAGAGCGAAAACTCTAGGCATGGCCGAGTCCACCGTGCAGATCCCCACCGTCGCCCCCGTCCGCCGCAGCCTCCGGGTCACCGGCAAGCGCCGCCCCGGCACCGCCGAGCGGATCCTCGACGTGGCGGGTGACCTGTTCGCGGCGGAAGGCGTCCGCGCGGTCTCCACCAACCGCATCGCGTCCACCGCCCGGATCAGCCCCGGCAACCTCTACTACTGGTACGCCGACCGCCAGGCGATCGTCCGCGCGCTGTTCGCCCGGTACGCCAAGGCGCACTCGGCGGTGTGGGACGGGATCGACCCGGACAACGTCACCCCGGAGCGCCTCGACCGGCTGGTCGCGGCCGGCGCGCGGATCACGGCGGACCACCCGTACTTCGCACGGGACCTGATCACGCTGGTCCGCGACGACGAGGAGCTCGCCGAGGCATACCGGGCGGTGCGGGTCCAGCGCCGTGAGCTGTTCGGGCGGGTCGCGCGCGGCTGGCGGGCGCGGGGTGTGCTGGTCCCTGTGGACGACGACCGGCTGGACCACGTCGTCGAGGCGCTGCTGGTGCTCGCCGAGTCGTGGTGGGCGTTCGCGCAGCTGGATGACGAGCGGCCCGAACCGGTCGAGGGCGAGCGGTTGATCAGGGCCCTCATCGAGCCGTACCTCGCCACCGGCCTGGAGGGGGCCGGGCTCCCCTCCGTCCCGCTCGCGGCGGACGCCGGACGATGAGCCGGCGGTCGCGTCGCCGGCCCGGTGCGGACGACGACGACACTGACGGTGTGAGCAGACGAGCCGTGCTGGGGTGGGTGGGCGCAGGCGCCCTCGTCGTCGTCGGCGGGACGCTGGTGCGCGCCCAGCGCCAGGGACTGCTGGACCCCCGCACCGGCCCCGCGTACACCGCGTGGCAGCCGACGCACCGCACCGGTGCCGAGGCTGTAGTCGCCGCGGCGGTGCTCGCCGCCAGCCCGCACAACCTGCAGAACTGGTGGTTCCGTCCGACGGCGGCCGCCGACGGCTCGGTCACGCTCGACGTGCACGACGACACCTCGCGGTCCCTCGGCGTGGTCGACGCGCACCGCCGCGAGGCGCACCTGGGCATCGGCGCCGCCGTGGCCAACGCCGAGGTCGCGGCCCCGGCGCTCGGCTTCGACACCCGGCTGACCGTGCGGCCCGCGGCCGACGACGAGACGCTGCTGGCCCGCCTCGTCCTCACCCCGCGCACGCCCGCCGATCCGGACCCGCTGGCCCAGGCGATCTGGCACCGGCACTCGGACCGCGGTGCGTACCCGCCGGAGGAGCCGTCGGCCGATCTGCTGGGCCGCCTGCGCGCCACCGCGCTGGACGGGAGCACCGGTGTGGACCTCGTCTGGATCACCACCCCTGACCAGCGGCAACGCCTCGGCACGCTGCTCGTCGACGCCGCCACCGCCCTGACCGCCGACCACCAGATGAGCGTCGACAACGCGGAGCTGATCCGGTACGACCACCAGCAGGTGGAGCGGTACGGCGACGGTCTCACCATCGACGCGCAGGCCCTGTCACCGTTCCTCGAGGTGGCCGCCCAGCTGCTGCCGGCCACGTCGCGCACGCAGGGCGACAACTCCTGGGTCCGGTCCACGCGGGACGTGCACACCGCGACGGCGCGTGCCTACGGGCTCGTCGTCGGCGACCGCAGCGACCCGGCCACCCGGGTGCACGCCGGCCGTGTGCTGCAGCGGCTGCACCTGGCCCTGGTCGCGGAGGGATGGGCGATGCAGCATATGAACCAGGCGGTGGAGATGGCCGAGCGGGACGCCGCGCTGGGGACGGCGGACCGGTTCGACGGACCGCTGACGCAGCTCGCCGGTGGACAGGTGATCGCGGCGCTCCGGATGGGCCGACCGAGCGGTCGGGCGGTCGCGAGCCCTCGTCGTCCGTTGGCCGACGTGCTGCGCTGAGCCGGCGCCGGTCGAGCAGGGGGCGACCGGCGCCACCCTGGCCCTGCCCTAGACTGGGGGCAGACCCCTCGTGCGGCGTCATCTCGCTGAACTCCCCCAGGGCCGGAAGGCAGCAAGGGCAGGTGAGCTCTGGCGGGTGTGCGGGGGGTCCTCTCATGCCCGGGCAGCGGCTGCCGGGGAAGCGGCCATCCGGCGCCATCCGGCGGGGTCAGCGGCCAACGGGCGTCGTCGGACGAACCCGAGCGCCTTCAGAGCTGCAGCAGCGACACCGGCGCGCAGACCTCGACGATGCCCCGCCCGGCCTGCGGAACGATCCCCGGCTCGGGCCGGTGCACGCTGAACATCGGTCCGGCGAACCGGTAGCCGTTCCGGGCGATCCACCGGCCCAGCGCGTCGAAGACGGTGTGCAGCTCCGGCTCACCGTCGTCCTGCCGGCTGCAGGCGACCAGCGTGGCGGGGACCTGGCGGCAGTGCACCGCCTCGGTGTCCTCGAACGGGCGCGCCACCTCGAGCAGCACCTCGAGATCGGCATTCCGGCTCAGCAGGAAGTCGTCGTGGTAGACGGTCAGCGCCAGGGGCATGGCGACGGGCGTCGCACCGGCTGTGGCCAGCCCTGACCACAGGCGTCCCCACAGCACACCCTCGTCGGCGGCAGAGGGAAGGGTGTCCCGGACGGCGGCCATGGTGCAGGGGGCCAGGGTGCGCGTGACGATCTCGGTACCCAACAGGGGTCCTCCAACGGATGACCAGAGGCGAGCCGCACACCGGTGGACGGCCGCGCCGGTGGACACACTGTCGCACCTGCTCGCCGCGGCCTCCAGCGTGTCCATGCCCGCGCGCCGCCCGGTGGACGGCTGGCGGCGTGGTCGGTGGTCGGTCAGTCGCAGCCGGGGGCGTGCGGCTCCTCGTTGCACGTGGTGGCGACGAGGTGGGAGCGCAGCTCCTCGGCGGTGAAGGGCCTGCTGGTGCTGACCGTGGTGGCCGTGCCGGGGACGTCTCGGGGCGTCGGATCCTCGGCGAGGGTGAAGGTCGCCGACCAGGTGGTGGTCAGCGTGATCGCGTAGGTGCCGGTGTGGACGTAGGGGTGGGAGATGTCCGCCTGGGGCCAGGGCCGACCCGGGATCGTTGTGCTGATCACGGCGCCGTCGCCGAAGTCCCACCGGTAGCTGTGCGGGTGGGCGGTGATGGTCACCGGGGTGCCTAGGATCGTGGTGGTCAGCGTCTGGTCGGCCGCGCCGGCGGCGTAGACGACCGTCGGCTTGTTCACCAGCACCCACCCGCGATCCGGCTGGACCGTCAGTGCGCTGGGCGTCAGCGTCATCCGTCGGAACTCGGCCAGCACCATCTCGGGTGTCACGGTCGCTGCCGCGGCGCACGACGCCGGCGCCGTCACCGTCCACTCGCTCCACGGGCTCGCCGCATCCGCCCGGGTCCGCTGCCAAACCGGCGCCAACGTCGCCACCCCCGCCGCCTCGCACTCCGGCAACGGAGTGATGTCGTCACCGAGGCACGGGAAGAGATTCGGAGAGTCGCTGAGGTTCCGACGGCAGATGGGCGCCCGCAACCTCTCGACGAGAGGTTCGCCCGTTGTCGACGGTGTGAGGTCCCGAACTGCGCCGGGCTGGCTCGTCGCACCGGCGACGTCGACGTCGGAGCCACCCGCTCGCGCTGTGATCGAGACAGGCGTCGAGGGGGGCCCGGCTGACGGATCAGCTGACGGATCACATGCCAGTCCCGCCGATACGAGTGCCAGCGCCGCGGCGAGTACCGGCGCAGCTGACATCACGAGGTCGCCTTGACCTGGGCTTCGCGAACGAGCCACCGATCGATCTGAAAGACCATCAGGAACGTCAGCTCGCCCGTCGTCACTCGGCCCGGGTCGATGAGGCGACCGTCCTTGGTCCAGGAGGAGTCAGGACCCGCGGCGACACTGACGGCGATCGAGTATTGGAGGGGGCTGGCGCTCAGGGTCCTCCTCGATGTCACGATCAGCGGCTGGAATCGCGCCGTTTGACCCGCGGCGCGGCGGGCGGCGACATCGTCGAGAACGCCTTGGCAGAACTTGCATGATGGGTGGCTGATCGCTGACCACGGTGCGGTGTCCTGGGTTGACTCCGTGTACGCGTAGAGGCTCAGCACGTAGGCGACGGCGGCTACCGCGCCGGTCTCGTCGTCGCGAGACATCTCCGCCGGTTGTGTCGGTGACGGGGCTGGAGCGGGGAGCGGCGACGTCGGGCTGGCGGAGGGGCTGGGCGCGCCCGGGGTCGGCGCGGGCGTCGGGTCCGGTGCGCAGCCTGCGACGAGAGCGGCGACGGCCAGGGGGACGAGGAGCGCGAGCCGACCGCTCCGGTGGTGGGTGCGGGCGCGTGTCGACATGGGGTGACCTCGGCGGGCGCGGCGTTGGGGGCGCGTGCAGCCTGGCAGAAGCCGTGTCCCGATATGCCCGATTTCCCCAGCTCATCGCGCCCGGCGGTGGGCTGCCCGGGCTCACGGGCGAGTCCGCGCGGCTCGGCAAGGTACCGAACGGCCTGTACGCCCGATGTACGTACACCGGGCGCACAGTCCGAAATGGGTGCCCGGGGGCGGAGGTGTCCGGGCCCGTCTCGTCGGCCCCGTCCCGCTCGTGCCGGGTCCCGACCCGCCATCGGCTCCACCCAGCCACGCGTCGCGCCGGGCTGGCGCGTCCTACCCCTGCGGCGCGTCCTCCGGGGGCTGGACCGGCTGGCGGATGATCGTCCGCAGCCGCTCGGGCGCCGAGCGGCGCGGGTCGCCGAGGTAGATCTCGTGGTGGGCGCCCCGCAGCGCGTACCCCTGGTCGGCGATGGCGCGGTGCAGGCCGGCGATGGTCGGCCCCTCGGCGTCGTACGGGCCGACGTGCAGCACCTGGAAGGCGGTGCCCTCGTCGAGCACGTCGAGGTGCAGGTGCTCCGCCGCGGGCGCACGGTCCTTGGCGACGGCCGCGTCCAGCGCGCGTCCGACGAGGTCCGCCGTGACGCGGGTCGGCTGGACGATCAGCATCGTCCAGCGCCACTCCGCGCGTGTGCCGGTGAGGAACACGTCGGGGTCGTCGGCCCACCACAGCCCCTCCAGCGGCCCGACCTTCCACGGTTGCTCACCGATCGCCTTGGCCATGAAGCGCAGGCCGTAGGAGACGGCGTAGAGGGTGCCGACGGCGTCGGCGTAGGCCGGAGTCGTCTCGGGATCTCCGACGCCGTCCACCATCAGGCACTGCAGCGGTGGCACGTCCACCCGGACGGGCGTCGCCGTGGCCCGGTACACCGCAGCCAGCTCGGGGTCGCCAGCAGAACCACGGACCGCTGGGGTCATGGCCTCAGCGAACCGCAGTCCCAGGAGCCGGACAACAGGGGAGGACCACAATGGCGGGCGTGACTGCCACGACCTCGAACCAGACCCAGACCCCGAACCCGACCCAGACGCCGGCACTCATCCCGACGCAGAGCACCGATCACACCGGAACCGTCGCGGCGACGCCGCTCCACCCCGACTTCGTCGCCACCCTGGCCGCCGGCTTCGCCGCGGACCCGGCCCGGCTGCGCGCGCAGAACGCCGTCACCCGCACCCCGGTCGGCGAGGTCGCGATGAACCACGCGCGCGCCACCTCGATCCGCACCAGCGTGTCGAACCAGCTCGACGACTGGTCCGTCGCCAACCAGAAGAAGAGCGGCCGCTGCTGGCTGTTCGCGGCGCTGAACCTGCTGCGCGTCGGTGCCAAGCAGAAGCTCGGCGTCAAGGAGTTCGAGTTCAGCCAGAACTACGCCATGTACTGGGACAAGCTCGAGCGGGCGAACTTCTTCTGCGAGGACGTGATCGCGACCGCCGGCGAGCCGATCGACTCGCGCCTGGTCGGCTTCCTGCTCCAGACCCTGCTGGGCGACGGCGGCCAGTGGGACATGGCGGTCAGCGTGTTCCTCAAGCACGGCGTGGTGCCCAAGGAGGCGATGCCGGAGACGCAGTCGTCCTCGGACACCGATGCGATGAACACCCAGCTGCGCGCGCGGCTGCGCAAGGGCGCCCTGGCGCTGCGCGCGGCGGTGGCCGACGGCGGTGACGTGGCGGCGGTGAAGGCGGCGATCCTCACGGACGTGCACGCCATCCTGACCATCCACCTGGGTACGCCGCCGACGTCGTTCGACTGGCAGTGGACGGACGACGCGAAGCAGTTCCACCGTGACGGCGTGCTGACGCCGCAGCAGTTCTTCGAGCGGTACGTCACCCTCGACCTGACCCAGTACGTGTGCCTGGTGGACGACCCGCGCCGTGAGCACCCCAAGGGCGCGGCGCTGACGGTGGCCAACCTCGGCAACGTGGTCGGCGGTCGGCAGGTGCGGTACGTCAACGCGCCGATGGCCACCATCAAGGAGCTGGCCGCAGCGTCGATCGTCGCCGGCGAGCCCGTCTGGTTCGGCTGCGACGTGAAGCCGCAGATGCACCGCGAGGACGGCATCTGGGCCGCCGACCTGTTCGACTACTCCGGCGTGTACGGCGTCGACCTGTCCACCACCAAGGAGGAGCGGGTGGTCTCCGGCGAGTCGGCGATGACCCACGCGATGCTGCTGACCGGTGTGGACGTGGTGGACGGCACCCCGCGGCGGTGGCGGGTGGAGAACAGCTGGGGCGACGACAAGGCCGACAAGGGCTTCTTCACCATGGACGACTCGTGGTTCGACGAGTACGTCTTCGAGGTCGTCGTCCGCACCGACGCCCTGCCGGAGGAGCTGCGTCCCGCGCTGACCGCCGAGCCCCTCGTCCTGCCGGCCTGGGACCCGATGGGCGCCCTCGCCTGAGCCCGGGAGGGCCGGAGACGGGTGTCGGATCTGCCGCATAGGGTTCGCACGTGACGACAGCGCTGTACCGCCGGTACCGGCCCGAGACCTTCGCGGAGGTCATCGGGCAGGACCACGTGACGGCTCCGCTGCGCCAGGCGCTGCGCTCCGGCCAGGTCAACCACGCCTACCTGTTCTCCGGCCCTCGCGGCTGCGGCAAGACGAGCTCCGCACGGATCCTCGCGCGGGTGCTCAACTGCGCGCAGAACACCGCCGAGCACCCGACGGACACGCCCTGCGGGGAGTGCGAGTCGTGCATCGAGCTGGCGACGGGCGGTCCGGGCAGCCTCGACGTCGTCGAGATCGACGCCGCCAGCCACGGCGGTGTGGACGACGCCCGTGAGCTGCGCGAGCGGGCCACCTTCGCCCCCGCCCGGGACCGGTACAAGGTGTTCATCCTCGACGAGGCCCACATGGTCTCGAACCAGGGCTTCAACGCCCTGCTGAAGATCGTCGAGGAGCCGCCGCCGCACGTGAAGTTCGTGTTCGCGACGACGGAGCCGGACAAGGTGATCGGCACCATCCGCTCCCGCACGCACCACTACCCGTTCCGGCTGGTGCCGCCTGACGTGCTGGTGCCGTACCTGGCGCAGCTGTGCGAGCAGGAGGGCGTGCCTGTCGGTTCAGGCGTGCTGCCGCTGGTGGTGCGGGCGGGTGCCGGGTCGGTGCGGGACAGCCTGTCGGTGCTGGACCAGCTGATCGCCGGCGCGGGGGAGAGCGGGCTGGAGTACGAGAGCGCGGTGGCGCTGCTCGGGTACACGCCGGCGTCCCTGCTGGACGACCTGGTCGAGGCGATCGCCGCCCGCGACGGCGCCACCGCGTTCTCCGTGGTGGAGCGCGTGGTGTCCACCGGCCACGAGCCGCGGCGCTTCGTCGAGGACCTGCTCGAACGGCTGCGGGACCTGATCGTCCTCGCCGCAGCGGGGGACGCCGCCGGCGCGGCGCTCGGCATGATCCCGGCCGACCAGCTGGACCGGATGCGTGCTCAGGCGGGGCACCTCGGCGCCGCCGAGCTGTCCCGGTCCGCCGACCTGGCCAACGCCGCGCTGACCGAGATGGCCGGTGCCACGTCCCCACGGCTGCACCTCGAGCTGCTGATGGCGCGGCTGCTGCTGCCGGCGGCGGACGACGGCACGCTCGGGCTCGGCGCCCGGCTCGACCGGCTGGAGCGCGGCGGGTTCGCGGCCGCCCCGGCGGTGGTCGGTGCCGGTGGTGCGCCTGTGGTGGCCAGCCGTGCATCGGCACCGGTGGAACCGGCCACCCCGCCGCTCGGCACCCCGCCGGTGGCCGCCGAGCCCGCCGTCGAGGCACCCGCTGAGGCAGCGGACGCCGAGGCCGCTACGGACGCCGCTGCCGACCTGGACACACCGCCGTGGCCGGTCGACGACGTGCCCGCCCGGTCGTCGTCCGGACGGAAGACGGCCACCGCTGGTCCCTCGCCGGCTCCAGCCGCCGCGGCGGCGCCCGCACCGGCAGCAGCCGCACCACCCGCACCACCGGCCCCGGCGGCAACCGCACCACCCGCACCGTCCGCCCCGGCGGCAACCACACCACCGGCAGCGCCGCGCGGCGCCGGCGGCCCGGACACCGAGATGCTCCGTCGCCGCTGGCCCGAGGTGCTCGGCACCCTTCGCGGGTTGCGGCTGCTGACGCACGCCCTGGTCAGCCAGCACGCCCAGGTGCTCGAGCTCGACGCGACGACGTTGCGGCTCGGGTTCGCGCAGCCGGGTCTGATCCAGCAGTTCCAGCGCGGCAGCCACGCCGAGGCGGTCGCCCAGGCTCTCCGGGAGACGCTGGGCGTCGAGGCCAGGGTCGAGGGCGTGCTGGGCGACGCGGCGACACCAGCCGGCAGCGGTGCGGCGTCCGACCGGTCGGCCGCCGGCGCTGCACCGGCGTCAGGAGCTCACACGCCCGCCGGCGCGTCATCGACCGGCTCGACTGCTCGTGCGGCACGGCGTACGCCGGGCATCCCGAGCGTGGACGAGGCCGCCGCGTCATGGGGTCGTCCGGTGCCGTCCAGCTCGGCTCCGGCCGGGGGTTCGGGACCGGAACCCGGTTCCCCGGACGCCGGGTCGGCGCCGGACGGTTCGGCCGCACCCGCCGCCGGCTCGTCCCGCTCGGCAGGCTCGAGCACAGGATCTCCCGGTGCGGCCTCGTCGGGATCGGGAGCGCGCGCATCCCAGGGCCGGCCCGGCACCGCTGCTGCGCCGTCGGGCGCCCGTCCGGACCGCGGCTCGGCACCCCGGGGCCGCGCCGCCGGCACCGCTGCCGCTGCACGCCGCAGCGGTCCTGCGGACGAGCCACCGGACCTCGACCCGCCCGACGAGCCGGTGGACGACCTGCCGCCCGGCGACTGGATCCCGCCGGACGACGAGGTGCCGTTCGAGGACCCGCGCGACGTCCCGCGGGACCCGGTGGCCGGCTCCGGCCCCCGTCCGGCGGGCTCGGGCTGGTCCGACGAGCCCGACGAACCGTCGCCGGACGACCCGCTGATCGACGGATCGGGCCTGGTCGGCGCGCCGCTGGTCGCGCGGCTGCTCGGCGGCACCGTGATCGACGAGCAGATCGACGACCCGAACGCCTGAGCCGCCCGCCTCGAGTCGCGGTTCCACGACGTCGACGCCGTGCGGTCGGTCCGTCGGGTCGACGCCGCCACAGCCGCCCTGCGACGGGCTCGCGAGGTCAACTGGATGGGTGACCAACTAGGCTGACCGCGTGTACGAGGGGGCGATCCAGGACCTGGTCGACGAGCTCGGGCGGCTGCCCGGGGTCGGCCCCAAGAGCGCCCAGCGCATCGCGTTCCACATCCTCTCGGCCGACCCGGCGGACGTCCGTCGGCTGGCCGACGCGCTCACCGAGGTCAAGGCCCGCGTCCGGTTCTGCGAGATCTGCGGCAACGTCGCCCAGGAGGCGCAGTGCCGCATCTGCCGCGACCCGCGACGCTCCCCGAACGTGATCTGCGTGGTGGAGGAGGCCAAGGACGTCGTTGCGATCGAGCGGACGCGCGAGTTCCGCGGCCGGTACCACGTGCTCGGCGGGGCCATCAACCCGATCGGCGGCGTCGGTCCGGACGACCTGCGGATCGCCTCGCTGCTCAGCCGCCTGGCGGACGGCACCGTCACCGAGGTGATCCTGGCCACCGACCCCAACGTCGAGGGCGAGGCGACCGCCACCTACCTGGCCCGGCTGCTGGTCCCGATGGGCCTGGCGGTCAGCCGGCTCGCCTCCGGCCTGCCGGTGGGCGGGGACCTGGAGTACGCCGACGAGGTCACCCTGGGCCGGGCCTTCGAGGGCCGCCGACGGATCAGCGCGTAGGGAGCGGACGATGACCGACAGCGACACCGACGACCTCGCGAACCTCGCCCGGTCGGTGCACGACGAGGCGCGCAGCTACCTGACCACGGTCACGGAGGTGGCCGCCGGCTCGGCGCCGGAGGCCACGCTGCCGCTGCTGCTCCTCGCCTTGTCGGACGTGATCGCGGCCGGTGCCCGGCTCGGTGCGATCAACGACGTGGTGCCGGCCCTGCGGTTCGAGCCGGACGTCGGTCCCGACCCGGACGTCGAGCCGCTGCGCGCCAACCTCGCGAACGTGTTCGAGGGAGTCGACGAGTACGTCGAGGTGGTCGACCCCGTCGTCGGCCCGGAGGTGGCCCAGGCGACGCTGTCCGGCGACCTCGTCGCGATCGCCGGGGCGCTGGCCCAGGGGCTGCGCCACTACGAGGCGGGCCGCCCGGTCGAGGCGCTGTGGTGGTGGCAGTTCTCCTACCTGTCCGACTGGGGCGAGCGCGCGTCGTCGGCCTTGCGCACGGTGCAGACGATCCTGGCGCACCTGCGGCTCGACGTGGACGACGACGTGGCTGCCGAGGCGGAGTACGACGCGCTGCAGCCCTGACCAGGGCGGACGTCGCGACGACGCCGTACGCCCCCGAACCGGAGCCGCGCCTCAGGCCACCCGCACCCCGCGCGGCAGAGCGTGCTGCGGGATGCGCAGCCGGCGCACGGCGGTGACGTAGCCGGCCACGCCGAGCAGGACCGTGAACGCCAGGCCCCACGGCCACACCGGCACCGCCGACGGCCGTGGACCCTCGGTGGGCAGGGACACCTGTCCCATCGGGCCCCAGCACTCGTTCGAGATCCCGCTGGCGCCGGCACGCGCGGTACGGACCTCCTCGCGGATGGCGCCGAACGGTGACGTCACCGACTGGAGGTCCTGCTGCGGCACCGTCGAGGCGTCGGAGACGATGACGAACGGGTTGGCCGCCAGCAGCCACCAGGTCCGCTCGGTGTGGACGACGGGCCGCGTCTCGGTGCGCCACTCGCACGCGGGTACCGCCGAGGAGTCGCCCGCGGCCGTGCTACCGCCGAGGGTGACGCTGCCGCTGCACGTCGTGTCGCCCAGGGCATTGGACTCGCACTGCGCCGACGACGGCGAGACGCCCCACACGCGCACCTCCTCCTGGGAGGTGTTCGCGGGCAGCGTCAGGCCGAAGAAGACGAGGGTGAACACCGCGAGGGCCGAGACCCCGAGGAAGGTCAGCACGGTCGACCCAGCCGTCCGGGCGGTCAGGGCCGAGAACCCGATGCCCATGCCGCACACCGACGCGAGGACCACGGCGGTCACGATTACGACGCTGACCAGCGTGATCACCCTCGTCCCGCCCATCGCCATCGCGAGCCCGTAGAACGGCAGGCTCGCCACCAGGAAGGCGGTGGCGGCGGCGAACGCCCCGAGCAGCTTGCCGGTGGCGATCTCGGCCGGGGTCAGCAGGGTCACCTGGACCGTGGCGAGCGTGCCGGCGGCGCGGTCGCCGTTCACGGCGGTCGACGACAGGGTCGGGGTGACCAGCAGCCCCAGCCCCAGCACCAGGAAGGTCACCACGAAGAACAGCAGCGGACCGCGGTGCAGGGGAGAGGTGTCGTGACCCGTCAGCGCGCCGAGGGCTCCGGTGGTGAGCGCGGTGACGGCGCCGACCACGAGGAACCAGACCACCAGCGCGACGATCCAGCGGGTGGACCGCACCCGCTGCCGCAGCTCCAGGGCCGCCACCGTGCGCACCCCGTGCCAGGACACCCGCCACGTGCCGCTCATCGCCGCTCCTCGTCCAGTGCCAGGTAGGCCTGCTCCAGCACCCCGCCGGCGGGGGCGATCGAGACGAGCGGCACGCTGGCCGCCACCGCGTCCCGCACCAGCGTCGCGGCGCCCTCGTCGCCGTCGACGTCGATCAACACACCGTCGTCGTCCGGCCGCCACGCGGCGTGCACCGCGGTGAGCCAGCGCTGGAGCGCCTCCGCGTCCAGCGCGCGCACCCGCCAGGGCCGGCGGGCGCCCGCGGTGCCGAGGGTCGCCTCCGTGTCGCCCGTCAGCACCGTGCGACCGTGCGACAGGAACACTGCGTCGTCGGCCATCTCCTCCAGCTCGGACAGCACGTGGCTGGACACCAGCACGGTGCGCCCCTCGTCCGCCAGCCGGCGCAGCAGCTCGCGCAGGTCGACGCGGGACCGGGGGTCCAGGCCGGAGGCCGGCTCGTCGAGCAGCAGCACCGCCGGGTCGTGCACCAGCGCGCGGGCCAGTCCGAGCCGCTGCTTCTGGCCCCGCGAGAGCACTGCGGCGGGCCGGTCGGCGTACTCGGACAGGTGCACCAGGGCGAGCAGCTCGTCGACGCGGGCCCCGACGGACGCCGGAGGCAGGCGGTAGGCCGCCGCGAACGTCCGGAGCACCTCGCGAGCCGTGAGCGAGTCCCACGTGCCGAACGTGTCCGGCATCCAGCCGGTCCGGGCCCGTGCGGCGGGGCCGTCCGTCACCGGGTCGTACCCGTCGATGCTCACCGTGCCCGCATCAGGCGCCAGCAGCCCGGCCAGCACCAGCAGCAGCGTCGTCTTCCCGGACCCGTTGGGCCCTACCAGGGCGGTGACCCGGCCGGCGCGGGCGTGCAGGTCGACGCCGTCCAGCGCCCGCACGGCGCCGAAGCTGCGGACCACGCCGGCGGTGCGGATCCCGTCCGGGCCGCCTGGCCCGGGCGAGCCAGGGTGCGGAGGGACGGCCGAGGCAGCGACGTCGCTGGTCATGGCTTGACGGTAGGGGTCGGGCAAAGGGCGGCGTGGCCCGTTTCTGAGGGGATCCTGTGCCGGGACTGCGCCGGTTGCTGGCGGTCCGACGGCAGGCCGTCCCGGCGTCCTCCGACCCGGCGGGCCCGCCGTCCTCCGACCGAGACCGGCCGGGAGGTAGGGTCCGCCACCGTGACCGTGTCCGGCCTGCACCTGACGCTCGCGACGGTCGGCCTGCTGATGCTCGCCGGGTTCACCGCCGGCTGGGTCGACGCGGTGGTCGGCGGCGGCGGGCTGGTGCAGCTGCCGGCGCTGCTGCTGGTGCCGGGCATCACTCCCGTGCAGGCGCTGGCCACCAACAAGGTGGCCGGGATCATGGGCACGTCGGTCAGCGCGCTGACCTACTACCGGCGGGTGCAGCCCGGCCTGTCCACTGCGGGGCCGATGGCGATGACCGCACTCGTCGGCGCAGCCGGGGGAGCGGCCCTCGCCGGGCTGCTGCCCACCTCCGTGTTCAAGCCGGTCATCCTCGTGGCACTGGTGCTGGTGGGCGCGTACACGGTGGCGCGTCCACGCGTGGGCCGGGCCACCGACCTGCGCTGGACGGGTCGGCGACACCAGGCGGTGGCGCTGGCGCTCGGCCTGGTGCTGGGTGCGTACGACGGTCTCCTGGGCCCGGGCACCGGCTCGTTCCTGGTGATCGCCCTGGTCGGCATCGTCGGCTACGGGTTCCTCGAGGCGTCGGCGCAGGCGAAGATCGTCAACGTCGCCACCAACCTCGGCGCCCTGCTGGTGTTCACGCTCGAGGGGGCGCCGCTGTGGCGGCTCGGGCTGCTGGTCGGCGGAGCCAACATCGCCGGTGCGTACCTCGGGGCCCGGACGGCGGTGGCCCGGGGCAGCGCCTTCGTCCGCATCGTCTTCGTCGTCGTCGTGGCCGCCCTGATCGCCCGGCTCGCGGTCGACGTGCTGGGCTGACCAGCGCGAACGCCGCGGAGCACACCGGCCGCGGGCGGCCGCGTCCGTCATGCGGAAACCCGTCGGTCCGCATCGTGGGCCGACCTAGACTCGCAGGCGCCCCTCGTCCGATCGCGGTCTGATCGCGCAACCCCTCCGGAGCGCACCCTCGTGGCCCTCATCGTGCAGAAGTACGGCGGCTCGTCCGTCTCCGACGCCAGCAGCATCAAGCGCGTCGCGAAGCGGGTCGCCGAGGCGAAGCGCGCCGGCAACGACGTGGTGGTGGTCGTCTCGGCGATGGGCGACACGACGGACGAGCTGATCGACCTCGCCCACCAGGTGACCCCGCTGCCGCCCGAGCGCGAGATGGACATCCTGCTGACCGCCGGCGAGCGGATCTCCATGTCCCTGCTCGCGATGGCGATCGACCAGCTCGGCGTCGAGGCGAAGAGCTTCACCGGCCAGCAGGCCGGCGTCATCACCGACGAGACGTACGGCAAGGCGCGCATCATCGACGTCACGCCGAGCCGCATCACCAAGACGTTGGCCAAGGGCCAGGTCGCGATCGTCGCCGGCTTCCAGGGCGTCAACCTGGCCACCAACGACGTGACCACCCTCGGCCGCGGCGGCAGCGACACCACCGCCGTCGCGCTGGCGGCCGCGCTCCAGGCCGACGTCTGCGAGATCTACACGGACGTCGACGGCGTGTTCACCGCCGACCCGCGCATCGTGCCGAGCGCCCGCAAGCTCGACCGGATCAGCTACGACGAGATGCTCGAGATGGCCGCCAGCGGCGCGAAGGTGCTCATGCTGCGCTGCGTCGAGTACGCCCGCCGCTACCAGGTGCCGGTGCACGTCCGGTCCTCGTTCTCCACCCACCCGGGCACGCTGGTCACGGACGAGCCCGACACCACCCAGGAGGTTCCCGTGGAGCAGCCGATCATCTCGGGCGTCGCGCACGACCGCTCCGAGGCGAAGATCACGGTGGTCGGCGTCCCCGACGTGCCGGGCAAGGCCGCCAAGATCTTCACGGTGGTCGCCGGCGCCGGCGTGAACATCGACATGATCGTGCAGAACGTCTCCGCGGCCCGGACGGGCCTGACGGACATCTCGTTCACGCTCCCCGCGACGGACGGCACGGTGGCGATGGCCGCGCTCGCGGAGCACCAGCCGGAGATCGGGTACGCGTCGCTGCAGTACGACGACACCATCGGCAAGCTCTCGCTGATCGGTGCGGGCATGCGCTCGCACCCGGGCGTCAGCGCCAAGCTGTTCGAGGCGCTGTCCGAGGCCGGTGTGAACATCGAGATGATCTCCACCTCCGAGATCCGCATCTCCGTGGTGACCCGGGCCGACTCGCTCGACGAGGCGGTCCGCGCGGTGCACACGGCGTTCGGGCTGGACACGGAGTCGGACGAGGCCGTCGTGTACGGCGGGACGGGGCGGTGAGCGGGATGAGCGGCGTGAACGTCGCAGTGGTCGGGGCCACCGGGCAGGTCGGTGGCGTGATGCGCCGGCTGCTGGCCGAGCGCGAGTTCCCGGTCGCGTCGATCCGGTACTTCGCGTCGGCGCGGTCCGCGGGGCGGACGCTGCCCTGGGGTGACGACGAGATCACGGTCGAGGACGTCGCGACGGCGGACCTGTCCGGCATCGACATCGCCCTGTTCTCCGCCGGTGGCGCGACGTCCAAGGAGCAGGCGCCGCGCTTCGCCGCCGCCGGTGCCCTGGTGGTGGACAACTCCTCTGCCTGGCGCAAGGACCCGCGGGTCCCGCTGGTGGTCAGCGAGGTCAACCCGCACGCGCTCGACGAGATCCCGCTGGGCATCGTCGCCAACCCGAACTGCACCACGATGGCCGCGATGCCGGTGCTCAAGCCGCTGCACGACGAGGCCGGGCTGCGCCGCCTGATCGTCTCGACCTACCAGGCCGTGTCCGGGGCCGGCCTCGCCGGTGCGCAGGAGCTCGACACGCAGGTGCGCGCCGCCGTCGAGGAGGACACGCTCGGCCTGGTGCACGACGGCTCTGCCGTGCACTTCCCTGCGCCGACCAAGTTCCCGCGGACGATCGCCTTCGACGTGGTGCCGTTCGCCGGCAACCTGGTGGACGACGGCCTGCGCGAGACCGACGAGGAGCAGAAGCTCCGGAACGAGTCCCGCAAGATCCTCGAGATCCCCGACCTGCTCGTCTCGGGCACGTGCGTGCGGGTGCCGGTGTTCACCGGCCACTCGCTGTCGGTCAACGCCGAGTTCGAGCGGCCGCTGTCCGTCGAGCGGGCCTACGAGCTGCTGGCCGACGCCCCTGGTGTGCAGGTCGAGGACATCCCGACGCCGCTGCTGGCGGCCGGCAAGGACCCGTCGTACGTCGGCCGCATCCGCACCGACGAGGGCGCGCCCGAAGGGCGCGGTCTCGCGCTGTTCGTGTCCAACGACAACCTGCGCAAGGGCGCCGCGCTCAACGCGATCCAGATCGCCGAGCTGCTGGTCGCCCGCCGCTTCGCCACGGCCTGACCGCGCTCGAGGACCGGCCCCGGCACCCGACGGTGCCGGGGCCGGTCTGCGTCGTGGGGCCGGTGGCCGATGGCCGAGGACCTCAGGCGCCGGAGGCCACCACGACGGTCATCACCAGGCACAACGCGCCGGCGACGACGGCGAACCAGGCCCTGCCGCGGCCGTGGCCGCCGGACGACGCGCGACGGATCGCGACGATGCCGAGCGCCACCGACAGCAGCCCCACGACCGCACCGAACACGGCCCCGCCGGTCCCGACCATGGCCATGAACCACGCGAAGAGCGCGAACAGCCCGACGTAGCCCGCGACGATCGACTGCCACGAGCGGCCCACCGGCAGCACCCAGTGCAGACCGTTGCCGGGCCCCAGGTCCGTGCTGGGGGCCGCCACAGGTCCGTAGGCCGCCGTGGCGTACGCCCCGGGGACGTACCCACCAGCGGGTGACGCGTACCCGCCGACCGGTGGGCCGTACCCGCCGGCCTGCGATCCGTACCCGCCGGAGGGCGAGGCGTACCCACCGGCAGGCGCGGCGGCCGGTGCGAGCGGCGTGACGTGCTCGGTCCACCGGCTGCCGTCGAACCAGCGGACGACGTTCGGGGTGGACCCGTCCGGGTACCAGCCCGCGGGTGGAAGCGGCGCACTCATGAGGCACGCATCGTCAGGTGCCGGCGCGGCCTTGAGCGCCGTCACCCGTCAGTGCGAGAGCACCTCGTCCGCCAGCCGCGCCGCCCGGGCGGCGCCCTCCGTGACGGCATCGGCGCAGAGCACCAGCCAGGCGGCCACCCGGTCCGGTTCACCGGTGGCGAAGCCCGCGGCGGTGGCCTGGTACACCAGCGGCGCATCCGCCCAGACGGGCTCCGCGACGGCGCACCCCGTCGGGTCGAGGCCGCCAGCGGTGACGGCGAGCCGGGCGACGGCACGGGCGACCACGCCGTTGGCGGCGGTGAACGGCCGCAGCGCCAGCAGCTCGCCGTGCAGCACGGCGGCGACCACCGCGGCGGGAGCGGCGGTGCGGTGGACCGCCTCGGTCAGCGCGGCCAGCCGATGGCCGACGTCCGCACCGGCCGGCGCGGCTCCCAGGCCGGCGAGGTCGGCGGTCGGGCGGTCGCCGCGGGGGCGGCCCAGCTCCTCGTCGGGAACCCTGCCGGTCGCCGCGAGGGTGTGCAGCCGCGCGAGCAGCTGGCCCAGCGGGAGCGGGCCGAGGGTGCCCCTGCCGTCGCCGACCCGACCCGGCGCGCCGAGGTCCGGCATCAGGCGCTCGACGGCTGCGTGCGCCCGCACCGCACCGCGGACGACGTCGTCCGTCGGCCCCTGCGCGGGTGCGCCGGCGGCCAGCGCCCGCACGTTCTCGACCGGCACCCGCACGCCGTCCAGCGCCGCGCTCGCCCACGCTGCCTCGAGGCCGGCGCGCACCCGGACCTCCGACCAGCGTCGCCGCATCGCGGGATGCCGGCGCAGCTCGGTGCAGGCGTCCCGGGCCCTGGTCACGGCGGCGGGGACGCCGGGGAGGGCCGCCAGCCCCGCCAGCACGTCGTCAGCGGGCTCGATCACGGGGCTCACGGGACCAGTCTGCCGGGCGGCGGCGCGCCGAGCCTCGACGTCCCACCGGTGGGCGAGCGGTCCACCACCCGCACGGTCCGGGACCGTTCAGCGCACATGACGACGGCCCTTGACCAGCACTTCTGCCGGTCAAGGGCCGTCGTCGTCTCCGGGTCGGGGTGGCGGGATTCGAACCCACGACCTCTTCGTCCCGAACGAAGCGCGCTACCAAGCTGCGCCACACCCCGGAGGAACCTGGCAAGGATAGCCGACGCCGACACGGGCGAGGAAATCGCCTCGGAGGTGGCGGAGGCAGCGCCCTTACGGCACGACGCAGGGGCCGCCCGGGACTCAGCGGGGGACGAGTGTCAGCAGGGTCGCCTCGGGCCGCACCGCGAAGCGCACGGGCGCGTACGGCGAGGTCCCGAGCCCGGCCGACACGTGCAACCACATCGAGTCGCCGCCACCCGGGCGGTCCGGACGTGGACCGGGCCAGCCGTGCAGACCCTTGGCCCGCCGCGTGTCCAGGTCGGAGTTGGTCACCAGCGCGCCCCAGAACGGCAGGCCCAGCTGTCCGCCGTGGGTGTGCCCGGCGATGGCCAGGTCGACGCCGTCGTCGAGCATCGCGTCGAGCACCCGCCGGTACGGCGCGTGGGTGACGCCCATGTGCAGGTCCACCGGCACGTCAGTGCTGCGGACGTCGTCCGGTCCGCCCGCGGCGGGGAAGCGGTCGCGGTCGAGGTGCGCGTCGTCCGTGCCGACCAGCGAGATGCGCCGACCGTCGACGTCCAGCACCCCCCGGTGGTTGTCGAGGTCCACCCATCCCGCCGACGTGAACCGGCGCACCAGCTCACGCCACGGCAGCGCCACCGGCTGCACCTGCGCGGTGCGGGCGTCGCGCTGCAGGTAGCGCGCCGGGTTCTTGGGCTGCGGCGCGACGTAGTCGTTGGAGCCGAGGGCGAAGGCGCCCGGCACCTCCAGCAGCGGCTCGAGCGCCTCGAGCAGGGCAGGCATCGCGTCCAGGTGCGCCCAGTTGTCGCCGGTGTTCACGACGACGTGCGGCCGCGTGGTCGCCAGGTCGCGGACCCAGTCGACCTTGCGCCGCTGACCGGGCGTCAGGTGCAGGTCGGACACGTGCAGGACCCGCAGCGGCGCCTGCCCGGGGGCCAGCACCGGGACGGTCGCCTCACGCAGCGCGTACCAGTGGACCTCGACGAGGGCGCCCCACGCGAGCGCGCCGGCGCCGGCCAGTGCCAGGGCGCCGGTCGTCCGGCTCAGGGTGCCCATCAGCCGTGCGGGTTCCCGCCACCGTTACCGGGGTTGCCACCACCGGGCCCAGGCTGTGCGGGTTGGGTCGGCTGCGGCGGCGGGGCTGCCGGCTGCCCGCTCGAGATCACCAGCGTGACGGTCGACCCCGGTGTCGCGGTGCCCGTGGGCGACTGGCTCGCCACCGACCCGGCCGCCACGGAGGACGACACCTGGTTCGGTGACACCTGGACGGTGAACCCGGCGTTCTGCAGCGTGGACGTCGCCTGGTCCTGCGGCTGGCCGACGACGTACGGCACGCTCACCTGCTTGCCGTACAGCTGGTCGCTGCCGATCGCCGGGAAGTTCGGCACGTTCTGGCCGGCCATGATCCGCATCATGAACCGCTTCCAGGTCGGTGCCGAGATGTCCGAGCCGAACGGTCCCTGGTAATACGTCTTGCCGTTGATCGTCTCGCCGTGCAGCGTCTTCTGCTGCTCCGTGATCTGGCCGGACCACACCGCGGTGGCCCGCAGCGGCGTGAAGCCGACGAACCACAGCTCCTCGTTGAACGTCGTCGTACCGGTCTTGCCGGCGGCGGGGAACGGCGGTGCGCCGACGGCCTTGGCCGTGCCGTTCCACACGTTGCTCATCGCGTAGTCCATCGCGGCGGCGTACTGCGGCTCGACCTTCTGCTGGCAGTCGGCGCTCGGCACGTTGAGCTTGGCGCCCGTCGCATCGGTCACGCTCGTGATGGCGATCGGCTTGCAGAACACGCCGCCGGAGGCGAACGCTGCGTAGGCGCCGGCCATCATCAGCGGTGAGGTCTGCTCCGAACCGAGGATGTTGCCGGGGTAGGGGCCGAACGGCACGCCGCCCCACGGCTGCCCGGAGTTGTCCTTCAGGTTCGGGTCACCGGCGCGGAGGACCCCCAGGTCGGCGGCACCGTCGACGATGTTGCACAGGTTGAGCTGGAGGCCCATCGCGATGAACGCGGAGTTCACCGAGTTCGCCGTCGCGCTCAGCACGGTCTGCGGGTAGTTCTGGTTGCTCTCGGAGTTGCTGAACTTGTAGGTACCGGAAAGCCGGCCCTTGCAGGAGGTGAACTGCGACATGTTGTACTGCAGCGGCGTCGCGTTGACCTTCTCGTTGAGCGAGTGGCCCTGCCGCAGCCACTCCAGCAGCGTGAACGCCTTGTAGCTCGAACCGGGCGAGAACCCGCTCGACCCGCCGTACTCGAAGCTCGTGTTGAAGTTCAGCGCCGTCTCACCCGGGCCGGCGTTCTGCATCGGGTTGTAGACGCGGTTCTCCGCCATCGACGTGATCTTGCCGGTGCCGGGCTCGACGGAGACCAGCGCGCTGCCGATGCCCGACGGGTCGTTCACCGGCACGCCGGCCTTGACCTCCTCGTCGGCCGCCGTCTGCTCACCCGGGATCAGCGTGGTGGTGATCGTCAGGCCGCCGCGGTACAGCAGGGCCTGCCGGTCGGACTGCGTCTTGCCGAAGGCGGGGTCGTTGAGGATCACCTTGGTGACGTAGTCGCAGAAGAAGCCGGAACCGGCCACCGTGTCGTTCGCCGTCATGCAGCCCTGCTTGATCGGCGTGACGTGCAGCGTGTCCTTCAGGGGGGTTGCGACGCCCTTGTCGTGCTCCGCCTGGGTGATGTAGCCCTGCTGGTACATCAGGTCCAGCACGGTGTCGCGACGGTTCTGCGAGTCGGCCGGGTTGAGCACCGGGTCCCACTTCGTCGGGCTCTGCGTGATGCCGGCGATGGTGGCCGCCTCGAGGTACGTCAGGTCCTTGGCATGCTTGCCGAAGAAGTACTCCGCCGCCGACTCCACCCCGTAGATCGAGGAGGCGCCGAACTGGGCGATGTTCAGGTACTTCTCCAGGATCTGGTCCTTGGTCATCGTCTTCTCGAGCGTGATCGCCAGCTTCGCCTCGCGCAGCTTGCGCGCCATGCCGGAGGAGCCCGAGTTGTCGCGTGCGTCGGCGAGCGCCTGCGCCCGCTGCGCGGGGTCCGGGATGGCCAGCGCCGCCTCGATCAGCACGTTCTTGACGTACTGCTGCGTCAGCGTCGAGGCGCCCTCCTTCTGGCCGACGAGCGTGTTGATCGCCGCTCGAGCCATCCCCTGCATGTCGACCCCGGCGTGCTCGTAGAACCGCTTGTCCTCCACCGAGATCACGGCCTTCTGCATGATCGGGGCGATCTGGTCGAGGGGGACCACCACCCGGTTCTGGTCATAGAAGGTGGCCAGCACCTTCCCGTCCGCGGCGAGGATGGTCGACTTCTGCGGCAGGGGCTTCTGCTCCAGCTCGGTGGGCAGCCCGTCGAAGGCCTTGACCGTCATGCTGGTGGTGCCGTCCGCGACCGCGACGGCGGGCAGCGCGAGCCCCGCGGCGAGCACGCCCCCGACACCGGCGACCAGCACGAGCGCGAGGAAGAGGGCCAACGCCTGGCCGGGCCGGATGAACCGGCCGTGCGTACGGGGCGAGCGGGCAGGGGACGCCATGCCCGTCAGGGTAACGGCGACACCTGACCCGTTCCCGTGGACCTCCTCGTGCGAGCCGGGTCTGCACGGTATGTGCACACCGCTGACCGGCCCGTCCACGGCGGGGACGTTCGTCCTGGTTGCCTGTGCTGGACAGCAAGATCCGGACGTTCGTGGCATCACGGACACAGCTGGACGCTTGCCTGGTAGCGCTTCCACGCTTCTCACCAGGCAGGATGACCCGAACGGCGGCTCGTCAAGCGGTACTACTCCCCGGTACGGTCCCCCACCAGGGGGCACTCGGGGGGGTGCCCGCGTGACAAGGAGGTGCGCGATGGCCTGGACATCGCGGGAGGGCCACTGGACCGCGTCGGCAGCCTGCGGCAAGGGGAAGCTGGCGCCGGACGCCCTGTTCGTCGAGGGATCGGCGCAACGGGACGCCCGGTCGGTGTGCGGCACGTGCCCGGTACGGCTGGAGTGCCTGGCCGACGCGCTCGACAGCCGGATGGACTTCGGGGTGTGGGGCGGCATGACCGAGCGGGAGCGGCGCGCGCTGCTGCGTCGTCGCCCCGAGGTCCGGTCGTGGCGCAGCGAGCTCGCCACCGCCGGCGACGTGCGCTGACGGCGCAGCCGAGGTCCGGTGCCGCACCGCAGGCGGACAGCGGCGGGCGCGCACCGGACCGGCGTCGGGCCGTCGCCTAGGGTGGGTGCATGGCCACTGCCTGGGAGTACGCGACCGTCCCGCTGATCGTCCACGCCACCAAGGCGATCCTCGACCAGTGGGGGGTGGACGGCTGGGAGCTGGTCACGGTCCTGCAGGGCCAGGACGGCAACCTCGTCGCCTACCTCAAGCGCCCGCGGGAGGCCTGATGTCCGTCGCCGACCGTCTGGTCGAGCTGGGCCTGCAGCTGCCGTCCTCCGCCGCGCCCGTCGGCGCCTACGTGCCCGCGGTGCGCACCGGCTCGTACGTGTGGACGTCCGGCCAGCTGCCGTTCGTCGCGGGCGGGCTGACCGTCACGGGGATCGTCGGGTTGACGCCCGGTCAGGTCACGCCGCCGGCCGCCACCGAGCAGGCGCGCATCGCGGCGCTGAACGCGCTCGCCGCGGTCGGGAGCCTGCTGGCCGGTCCCGGCGGGGACGCCGTCGCGGCCCTGGACCGGGTGGTGCGGGTGGTCAAGGTGGTCGGGTTCGTCGCGAGCGACCCGACGTTCACCGGTCAGCCGGCCGTGCTGAACGGGGCGAGCGAGCTGCTGCACGCGCTGCTCGGCGACGCAGGCGTGCACGCGCGCTCGGCGGTCGGCGTCGCGGCGCTGCCGCTCGGGGCGCCGGTCGAGGTGGAGCTGGTCGTCGAGGTCGCCTGAGTCGAGGCGGCCTGAGCGGCGCCGCTCAGCGGGCGCGCCGCTCCAGGCGGTCGACGTCGAGCAGCACCACGGCACGGCCCTCGCGGCGGACCCAGCCGCGCGCGGCGAAGTCGGCCAGCGCCTTGTTCACCGTCTCGCGGGACGCGCCGACCAGCTGGGCCAACTCCTCCTGCGTCAGGTCGTGCGCCACGCGGATGCCGTCCTCCACCGGTCGGCCGAACCGGCTCGACAGGTCCAGCAGCGCCTTGGCCACGCGGCCCGGCACGTCGGAGAACACCAGGTCCGCCAGCGCCTCGTTGGTGCGGCGCAAGCGGCGGGCGAGCGCCTGCAGCAGGTGCTCGGCGACCGCCGGGGTGGACGCCAACCAGGTCTGCAGGTCGTGGTGGCCCATCTCCAGCACCACGGCGTCGGAGATCGCGGTGGCGGTCGCCGTGCGCGTGCCGGGGTCGAACAGCGAGAGCTCGCCGATCATCTCGCCCGGGCCCAGCACGGCGAGCAGGTTCTCGCGGCCGTCGCTGGAGCGGGTGCCCAGCTTGATCTTGCCCTCGCGGATCACGTAGAGCCGGTCGCCCGGCTCGCCCTCGTGGAACAGCACGTCCCCGCGGCCGACGTCGATGCTCTTCATCGACGCGATCAGCGTGCGCGCGGAGTCCGGCTCGAGGCCCGCGAAGAGCGGGGCGGTCAGCACCACGTCGTCAGCCACGATCAGTCCACCTTCCCGCAGGCGCCGAAGGGACGGCGTCAGCGCTCAGTCTGCCCCATGGCGGTCGCGCAGGTCAGTTGCGCGACTCGTGCTCCGGGACGGGTCCCAGCACGGCGTCCGGCTGCCCGGCCAGGTGCCCGATCAGCCGCTCCGTGGCGGCCGCCAGGGCGGCGTCGACACCGTCCTGGTACCGCACCAGCCGGCTGTCCAGCGCCCGGAGGGCGGTGAGCTGGTCGAGGTGGGTGCCGGAGCGGGGGCCGCCCAGCACCGCCTCGAGCTCGTCCGGTCGAGGCACGTCCAGCCCCACGTCGAGGGGCAGCTGGAAGGCGAGCTCCTCACCCAGCGGCTGCGGACCGACGGCACGGGCGACGAGGAGGTCGAGGCGCGCGCGGACCAGCCGCCGCCACCAGCCGACCCGGGACCGCTCGGCGCGCAACGCGCGGTGGTCCAGCCGGAGGGCGTGGACGTCGAGCACGTGCTGCGTGGTCACCGCACCTCCGTCCGCCGGTCTCCTGGTGTCTGATTCGGGACGTCGGGCCCCCGACTTGAGCGCCACCACCCGGACGCGCGTCCAGATTCACTCGCGCGGACGTACCGCCGACTCCCTGTGCAGGGCCGGTTCGCCCGGACGGCCGAACGTGCGAGCCGAACGGGGGCGCGGCGGCCCGGCGGCCGTGTCGGAGCCGCCGCGTAACCTGCGACGGTGACCCTGGTTCCCGACGAGTCCGCGCTCGCCCGCACCCGACGAGCACGTCGCATCGACCGCGCGCTGGCGGTCCGCTTCCCCGACGCGCACATCGAGCTGGACTTCCGTACGCCGTTCGAGCTGCTGGTCGCCACCGTCCTGTCGGCGCAGACCACGGACGTGCGCGTCAACCTCACCACCCCGGCGCTGTTCGCCCGGTTCCCGGACGCTGCCGCGATGGCGTCGGCGGACCCGACGGAGCTCGAGGAGATCCTGCGACCCACCGGGTTCTTCCGGGCCAAGACGCGCGCCGTGATGGGCATCGGCCAGGCGCTGGTCGAGCGGTTCGGCGGCGAGGTGCCCGGCCGGATGAAGGACCTGGTGACGCTGCCGGGGGTGGGGCGCAAGACGGCGAACGTCGTGCTCGGCAACGCGTTCGGCGTGCCCGGTCTGCCGGTGGACACGCACGTGCTCCGGCTGTCCGGCCGGCTCGGCCTCACCGGGAGCGACGACCCCGTGCAGGTGGAGCAGGACCTGTGCGCCCTGCTGCCGCGCAAGGACTGGACGATGGCCTCGCACCACCTGATCTTCCACGGCCGTCGGATCTGCTTCGCGCGCAAGCCCGCGTGCGGGGCGTGCCCGGTGTTCGCGCTGTGCCCGTCGGCGGGGATGGGGGAGAACGACCCGGTGAAGGCGGCCGCGATGGTGAAGGGCTGAGCCCCGGGGACGCGACGCCGGGGCGCGAGGCCGGGGGCGGCTCGACGGGAATGCCGTGGGGTCGGACGAGGGCCTCGGTGCGCCTCGGACGAAGGTCTCGGCGTGGGGTCAGACGAGGGTCTCGGCCAGCCAGTCCAGGAGCAGGGCGGTCAGGCGCTCGGGTGCCTCGTCGGACACGTAGTGGCCGACGCCCCGCAGCAGCTCGTAGCGGTAGGGGCGGGCGAGCGCCGCGGCCGTCGACCTGTGCAGCGCGGCAGCCGCCGGGGTGCACACCCCGTCGCGGTCGCCGTGCACCTGCAGCGTCGGCAGCGGTCGTGCGCGTTCGAACGCGGCGAGGTACCGGCGGCCGTCGAGCCGGGGGCGGGACCGCAGCAGCCACCGGACCTGCTCCAGCTGGCTGTGGGCGGCGAACGGCACCCGCAGCGCGCGGCTGTACGCCTCGACCGCCTCCGCGTCGGGCCGTCCGCGGCCGCCGCTGAGGCCGGTGATCAGGCGCTCGGCCAGATCGCCCTCCGTGAGCGCCCGCTCCGGGAGGGACGGCAGCTGCACGTAGGCGAGGCGGCGCGCGGCTGCGGGGCGCACGGTTGCCGGACCGACGTCCAGGGGGTGCGGGCACGACAACGCCGCGACGGCGCGAACCGCGTCGCCGTGCAGGGCCGCCGTCGCCCACGCGAGCTGACCTCCCGTGCCGGCCCCGACCAGCACGGCCTGACCGGCACCGAGCGACCGGATCACCCCTGCGACGTCGGTGGCCAGAGTCGGTGCGTCGTACCCGTGCGGCGGCTTGTCCGACCCGCCGGTGCCGCGCACGTCCATCGCGGCGACCCGGTAGCCGGCCTCGGCCAGCGCCGGCAGCTGGTGCCGCCAGGCCCACCAGTAGGTGAGCACGTCGTGCAGCAGCACCACCAGCGGGGCGTCCCGCTCGTCCGGGCCCGCCAGCGCCACGTGGAACCGCGCGCCGTTGGCCGGCACGAAGCGGTGCTCCCACGGGCCGTCGACGGCGAGCTCGGCGGAGTCGACGGTGCTCATCGGCACGAAACCTACCCGCTGACCGACCGGCGGCGCCCTCGGTGCACCCGGTCCCGCCACGCCAGGGTGCTGCCGCCCAGCAGGGCCGCCACGGCCGAGGCCGCGAGCACCGCGACCACCACGTGCTCGTCCTGCGGGCTCCCGGAGCCGAACGCCAGGCCACCCACCAGGAGCGAGACGGTGAAGCCGATCCCGCCCACCAGCCCGACCCCCAGCACGTCGGCCCAGCCGAGCGCCGGTGCGAGGCTGGCGCGCGTGAACCGGGCAACGGCCCAGGTGGCGGCGAGGATGCCTAGCGGCTTGCCGAGCACCAGGCCCGCCGCCACGCCGAGCGCGACCGGATCGTGCGACGCGGCGCGCAGCACGTCGCCCGAGACGGTCACCCCCGCCGCCGCGAGCGCGAACACCGGCACCGCGACGCCGGCCGACAGGGGACGCCAGCGGTGCTCCCACCGCTCCGCGGTCGAGGCCGTGCCGGGTGCCGCGCCCACGGGAGTGCTGGTCGGTGCGCTGAGGCCGAGCAGCACGCCCGCGATGGTGGCGTGCACGCCGGACGCGTGCAGCAGGGCCCACGCCGTCAGGGCGAGCGGCAGCAGCAGCCACACCGGGGGGCGCGTGCGGCGCGCCAGCACCGCGAACAGGGCGACCGTACCGAGGGCGCCCAGCAGCGGGAGCACGGACAGCGAGCGGGCGTAGAACACCGCGATGACGACGATCGCCAGCAGGTCGTCCACCACCGCCAGCGTCAGCAGGAAGGCGCGCAGGGAGGCGGGCAGCGACCGTCCCACCAGGGAGAGCACCCCGACGGCGAAGGCGATGTCCGTGGCCGTCGGCACCGCCCAGCCGACCGGGCGGCCGTCCGCGGACGTCAGGTTGACGGCCAGGTAGACGAGCGCGGGCACGGCCATGCCGCCGACGGCGGCCACGGCGGGCACCACCGCGGTCGCGGGTCGGCGCAGCTCGCCGGTCACCAGCTCGCGCTTGAGCTCCAGCCCGACGACGAAGAAGAACACCGCCAGCAGCCCGTCGGTCGCCCACTGACCGAGCGTCAGGTGCAGGTGCACCGCCGCGGGGCCGACGGCGGTCGCCCACGCCGAGCGGTACGCGGCCGGCCACAGCTGCGCCCACCCGAGGGCGAGGGCCGTCGCGACGAGCAGCAGCACGGCGCCGGTCCGCTCGTCGCGCAGCGTGTCGAGCAGGTTCCGCTCGCCACCGGGGGTGAGGGCGGCGAAGAGGCGGCGGTGCTCGCGCGGCGGGCGCCCGGCGGCGACAGGTCCGGTGGGTACGCCCTGCGGTGTCGGACGGTGGTTGTCGCGGCGGGGCGGCACGGGGACCTCCGGGGTCGGCAGCAGGACGCCGACCAGGCTTCCCGGCACACCGCCAGCCAGGCTACCGGTCGAGGGTGGTCACAGGCCCGCGGTCTCGGTCAGGCCGGAGCGGTCGTCCGCCCCGCGCCGCGTCTCCTTCGGCGGGTCGAACCGGTACCCGACGTTGCGCACCGTGCCGATCAGCTGCTCGTGCTCGGGACCGAGCTTGGCGCGCAGGCGCCGCACGTGGACGTCCACCGTGCGGGTGCCGCCGTAGTAGTCGTAGCCCCAGACCTCCTGCAGCAGCTGCGCCCGGGTGAACACCCGGCCGGGGTGCTGCACCAGGTACTTGAGCAGCTCGAACTCCTTGTACGTCAGGTCGAGCGGCTGCCCGCGAAGCCGGGCGGTGTACCCGCCGGCGTCGATGGTCAGCTCGCCGGCGCTGATCTCCAGCGGTGCGTCCTCGTAGGCGGCGGTCGCAGCACGCTCCATCACCAGGCGGAAGCGGGTCTCCACCTCGGCCGGGGTCGCGTTCTCCAGCACGATGTCGTCGGCGCCCCACTCGGCGGTCACCACGGTGAGGCCGCCCTCGGTCAGCACCAGGATCAGCGGGACCGTCAGGCCGGTGGCGCGCAGGAGCCGGCACGTGGTGCGCGCCGTCACCAGGTCACGGCGCGCGTCGAGCACGACGATGTCTGCGTCCGGGGCGTCCACGAGAGCGGACGGCTCCACCGGTAGGACCCGGACCCGGTGCGACAGCAGGCCGAGTGCGGGCAGCACCTGCGCGGACCCCCCGGACGCCGGAGTGAGGAGCAGCAGGTCTGCCACCAGGACCTCCAGGCGCGCGAGTGAGCACACGGTACCGCGCACTGCGCGGCCGCACGCCGAGCCGTCCGCGGCACGGCATCTGCGAGAATCCCAGCGTGCTGACCCCCGCCCCCGTGCCGCTGCCTGCGCTCGGCGGCCCTGGGCAGGTGGTGGCCCGATGACCGTCGCCACCCGGTCGGTGGCCACGGCCGCCCTCGCCGCAGCGGTCGCGCTGGCCGGCTACCTGCACCCGACGGCCCTGGTGGGGGCTGGTTTCGTGCTCGTCGTGCTGCTGGCGCTCGGCTGGCCGTGGCTCGCTCGGCTGCCCTTCCCGCCCGGCTCGTCGGCGGTGATCGGCCTCGCCGGCGCCGGTGCGCTGTACGCCGTCGCGTTCGTCACGGCGTCGTCGGACCTGTCCGCGCTGTCCATCGCGATGGCCGCGGCGCTGCTGCTGGCGTTCGTCAACGAGCTGCTGCGCCGGGACGGGCGCGTGCGGATGGTCGAGTCGGTGTCCGGCACGGCGGCCGGTGCCGTGATCGCGCTGACCGCCTCCGGGTGGGCGGCGGCCGACGCGCTGTCCGGCGGACCGACGCTGGTGGTCACCGGCGCGGTGGCGCTCGCGGTCGGCTCCGCGGTGTCCGCCCTGGCCGTCGCGCGGTGGGTGAGCGCGGTGACCACCGTCCTGTCCGCCGCCGGGGTCGGTGCGCTGGTCAGCATCCCGCTCGCCTCGTTCAGCCCCGCCGTCGGCGCGCTGCTGGGCGGAGCCGTGGGCGTGCTGGTCGCCGCGATGGACGCGCTGTTCGACGGGATGCCGGAGCTGCGGCGGCGGATGCCGGCGCTGGCCGCGATCGCCCTGCCCGTGTGCGTGACCGGCATGGTGCTGTACGTGGTCGGACGGGTGCTGGTCCGGTGACCGTGACCCGCGTGGTGCTGGTCGTGGCGGTGCTGGCGGCGGCGGTCCTGGTGGGCCTGGCCTGGCAGCGGCGCAACGGCCGGTTCACCGCGGTGCCGACGGCGGTGCTGGCGGCCGCCGACCTGACGGACGGGCCGCACGTCCACGCGCCCGGCGTGGAGCGCCTGACGAGCGCGGAGATCGGCGTGGAGCCCGGGACGCGGGCGACCTTCGTCCAGCTGTCCAGCGAGGTGTGCACGCCCTGCCGGCGCACCCACGCCGTGCTCGCGGATCTCGCTGCTCAAGAAGACGGTGTCCGGCATGTGGACCTGGACGTCGCGCAGCACCTGGACCTCGTGCGACGCTTCGACGTGATGCGTACCCCGACCGTCCTGCTGATCGACGGCGCCGGGGTCGTCGTCGGGCGGATGTCCGGGGCGACCGACCGGCGTCAGGCGCTCGCTGCCCTCGAGGCGTGCCCGCCTCCGGCCGACGGCTGTCCGCGCGGGACCACCGCCGGCTGAGCCCCGCTGCGGCGGAGGCGTCCGGCCCCGCCGCGGTCCCGGTGCACGTGCGCTGCACGTCCACCACCCCGGCATCGGATGGTCCCGGCCCCGCGCCCTGGCGCACCCGCGCCCCGCACCAGCCCCCGGAGAACCCCATGAGCACGTCCACCATCCCCGTGCAGGCACCCGCCGGGATCGACCCCCGCGGCCCCAGGTTCGGCGCGGCGCTCACCGCCGCGCTGCTCGTCGTCGTCCTGCTGCTCGGCACCGGCACGGCGGCCACCGTCGTCCTCGCCGTCGTCGCCGCCGGGTTCGCCCTCGGCGTGACTCGCGGCGTCGGCGGCACGTGGCAGGGCGCCGTCTACCGCCGGCTGGTCGCGCCGCGGCTCGCACCGCCCACCGAGCGGGAGGACCCCCGACCCCCGCGGTTCGCCCAGCTGGTGGGTCTTGTGGTCACCGGCCTCGGGCTCGTCGTCGCCCTGCTCGGTGCGCCGCTCGGCGTGACGGTCGGCGCGGCGCTCGCCCTGGTCGCGGCGTTCCTCAACGCGGCGTTCGGGCTGTGCCTCGGGTGCGAGCTGTACCTGCTGGGCCAGCGGCTGCGGTCGGTGCGCTCGGCCTAGCCCGGACGGTCAGTAGACCAGCGCCTGGGCACCCTCGGCGAGGACCTCCTCCACGAACACGGGCGCCCCGGCGATCCGGACGCCCGGCAGCACGTCGTCCGCGGTGATGCCGCGCCGGACGGCGCACTGCGTGCACACCGTGACGCGGCCGTCGGCCAGCAGCAGCTCGAGCAGCTCCGGCAGCGGTGTGGCGTGCGCCAGCTCCAGCTCCGCGGCCCGGCCCGGGACGGCGAACCAGGCCGCCTCGCCGGTGAGCCACAGGCTGACGTCGGCACCCGCCGCGACGGCTGCGGCCGCGACCGTGAACGCCTGGTTCGCGGCCTCGGGGCGGTCGGTGCCGGAGGTGGACTTGATCACCAGGGAGCGCGTCACCGGCACAGGCTAGCCAGGCGACCGCGGGCTCGGCCGTGCCGGGTCGCGCCGCGGTCGCGGGCATATCCGTACCCCGCCGTCCGTTGGCCCCCGACGGAGCCACCTCACGGCGCCGTCCCCGACGAAAGGTCCGAACCGTGCGAGCGATCGTCTTCACCCGTCCCGGCGCCAGCGACGTGCTGCAGCTCGTCGACCGGGAGGTGGCCGCGCCCGGTGCCGGCGAGGTGCGGGTGCGGGTGGTGCGGTCGGCAGTGAACCCGACGGACTGGAAGTCGCGCAGCGGGTCGACCGGCTCGCGCCTGGCGTTCGACGAGGTGGTGCCCAACCAGGACGGCGCCGGCGTGGTCGACGCGGTCGGCGAGGGAGTCGACGGCCTGGCGGTCGGCGACCGCGTCTGGCTGATGCTCGCCCAGCACCGGCGCCCCACCGGGACGGCGCAGGAGCTGACCGTGCTGCCGGTCGACCGCGTGCACCGGCTGCCCGAGGGGGCGAGCTTCGACCTCGGCGCGGACCTCGGCGTGCCGGCGGTGACGGCGCACCGCGCGCTGACCACCCTGGAGGACGGCCCCAGCCGGCTGTCGCCGGGAGCGCTGACGGGTCGGACGGTCCTGGTCGCCGGGGGTGCCGGAGCCGTCGGCAACGCGGCGATCCAGCTCGCGCGGTGGGCGGGTGCGACGGTGGTCACCACGGTGAGCAGCCCTCAGAAGGCGGCGCTCGCGACGGCCGCCGGAGCGCAGCACACCGTGGACTACCGGCACGAGGACGTGGTGCGGGCGGTGCGCGCGATCGCGCCGGACGGCGTCGACGTCGTCGTCGAGGTGGCGCCGGCGCAGAACCTCGAGACCGACCTGGCGGTGATCCGGCCGCGCGGCACCGTCTCGATCTACGCGAACAACGGCGGCGACCAGCTGAGCTTCCCGGTGCGGGGCATGTTCTCCACCAACGTGCGGCTGCAGGGGGTGCTGCTCTACACCGTCGGGGCCGCGGCGCTCGCGGCGGCCGCCGCGGACGTCACTGCCGCCGTGGCGGACGGTGCCTTCGGCGTCGGTGAGGAGCACGGCCTGCCGCTGCACCACTACCCGCTGGAGCAGACGGCCGCGGCGCACGACGCGGTCGAGGGCGGCATCGTCGGCAAGGTGCTGATCGACGTCGCCGAGGACTGAGCGCGGTGCGGTGGCGGGGACGGGGGAAGGGACCGGCCGTCGTTACGATGGGCCCATGTCCGGGCTCGAGATCTTCTTCGTCAGCCTGCTCGCCGTCACCACGCTGGCGATCGGGTGGTTCGCGGCGCTGTCCGTCTACAAGCTGTACCAGGGCCAGCGCTGACCAGGCCCTGACCGGGACGCCCGCGTCCCACGTCCGCACCGACCGCCGTCCGTCAGGGAGGCACCATGCCCTTCGTGCTGCCTGAGGGTCTGGCACCCGAGGTCTACCCGCTCGCGTGGCTGGTGGGCCGCTGGCGCGGTGAGGGCGTGCTCGCCTACCCCGGTGTCGAGGAGGCGGCGTTCACGCAGGAGCTCGAGGTCACCAGCGACGGCGGGCCGTACCTGGCCTACCGGTCGAGCATCCGGCTGGTGGTGGCACCTGACGACCTGACGGCGCTGGAGACGACGCCGGAGCCCGCAGGGGACGAGCCGACCGCAGCCCCGGACGCGCCGCCCAGCACGCCGGCGGAGCACACCGGGCCGGTGTGGTCGTCGGAGGTCGGGTACTGGCGCGTGCCGCCGGAGCCGTCGGTCGAGCTGGCCGAGGGGCAGCACCCGGTGGAGCAGCTGGTGGCCGACCCGTCCGGGCACGTGGCCGTGTACGTGGGTGCTGTCGGCAACGGGCGGATCGACCTGGTCAGCGACCTGGTGGCGCGTACGGCGACCGGTGCCGAGGTGTCCGCCGGACGGCGGCTGTACGGCCTGGTGCACGGCGAGCTGATGTGGGCGCACGACCTTGCGGCGTTCGGCCAGCCGCTGCAGTCGTACTCCTCCGGCCGGCTGACCCGCGTGGAGGACTGAGCGATGACGGACCAGCTGCCCGCGGTGCAGACCCCGGGCGGTGCCCCCGACCGGACGACGGCCGCGGCGCCCCGGCACCGCAGCCCGCTGCTCGACCGCCACGGTGCCGTCCCGGCGGCCGGTGCGGACGCCGGGGTCGCGTGGCACTACGGCGACCCGGTCGCCGAGCAGCGTGCGCTCGAGCGCGGCGGTGCCGTGGTGGACATGTCGCACGTGGGCGTGCTGCGGGTCGCGGGGCCGGACCGGCTGAGCTGGTTGCACTCCATCACCTCGCAGGACGTGGAGCACCTCGCACCGCGCACCTCGACCGAGCTGCTGGTGCTGGACCCCCAGGGGCACGTGGAGCACGCCGCCGGCGTGGTGGACGACGGCGAGGCCACCTGGCTGATCACCGAGACGCCCGTCGAGCTGGCCGCGTGGCTGGACCGGATGCGCTTCATGCTCCGCGTCGAGGTCGCCGACGTGACCGACGAGTGGGTGGTGATCGGTGAACCGGTCGACGCGGAGGGCCACGCGGACGAGCCGCTGACGTGGCGGGACCCGTGGCCGCACGTCGCGGCGGGCGGCACCCGGTACGGACCGCCCGACGACGAGCACCCCGGTGCCGAGCGGCCCTGGCGGCTGGTGCTCGTGCCGCGGGAGCGGCTGGCCGACGAGGTGGCGGTCCGCGAGGCCGCCGGCGCGGTGCTGGCCGGTACGTGGGCCACCGAGGCGGTGCGGGTGGCGGCCTGGCGGCCGCGGTTCTCGCACGAGGTGGACCACCGCACCATCCCGCACGAGCTCGACTGGCTGCGCACGGCGGTGCACCTGCACAAGGGCTGCTACCGGGGCCAGGAGACCGTGGCCCGGGTGCACAACCTCGGCCGTCCGCCGCGGCGGCTGGTGATGCTGCACCTCGACGGGTCCGGCCACCTGCTGCCGGAGGCCGGTGCCGTGGTCCGCACCGTGGACGGCCGTGAGGTGGGGACCATCACCACCGTGGCCCGGCACCAGGAGCTGGGGCCCGTGGCGCTCGCGGTGGTGAAGCGGTCCGTGCCCGCGGACGACGAGCTGCGGGTGGACGGCCCGGCCGAGCCCGTGGCCGCCGCGCAGGAGCAGGTGGTGCCCGGCGACGGTGTCTCGGTGGACCGTCCGGCCCCGCGCGGGCCGGTGGCCCGAGGTCTCGGCCCGCACGTCTCGCTGTGACCGAGGCGGCCGCGGGACCGGCGCGGCCGGCCCGGACCGGGCGGCGGGCGGGACTGCGGGACCTGCGGGTGACGGCCGAGGTGCGCGCCCGCCAGGGCTGGGCCCGGGTGCACGCGTCCTGGTTCTGGATCCTGCAGGCCGCCGTCGCCGGCACCATCGCGTACGCCGTGGCCTTCTACGCCTTCGGCCACACGCACCCCTTCTTCGCCCCCGTCAGTACGTGGGTGGCCCTGGGCTTCTCGCGGGACCGGTCGACGCGGCGGGTGGCCGAGCTGGCGGTCGGCGTGGCGCTCGGGGTCGGGTTCGGCGAGCTGATGGTGCGGCTGATCGGCTCCGGCATCTGGCAGATGGGCGTGGTGCTGGCGGTGTCCGCCCTGGTGGGACGGTTCGTCGACCGGGCGCCGCTGATCACCACGCAGGCCGGGGTGCAGGCGATCGTCATCATGACCCTGCCGGCGCTGACGGGCGGACCTTTCGGCCGGTGGGTGGACGCGGTGGTCGGCGGCGTGATCGGCCTGGTCGTCGTGGTGCTCACCCCGACGGACCCCCGCCGGCACCTGCACCGGCAGGCCCGTGCGGCCACCGAGGAGCTCGCCGGGATGCTGCACACCCTGGCCAGAGGCCTGCGCACCGGCACGGTGGCCGACGTGGAGGACGCGCTGCTGCGCGGTCGCACGTCGCAGCCGGCGCTCGACGAGTGGCGCGAGTCCGCCGGGACCGCCCGTGACCTGGCCCGCGTGTCCCCGGCCGCCTGGCGGCACCGGGACGAGCTGACCCGGTCCGTGTCCGCCGCGGTGCTGCTGGACCGGGCGGTGCGCAACGCGCGGGTGCTGATCCGCCGGGCGGTCACCGCCGTCGAGGACGGGCAGCGCACCGAGCTCGCCGCCGAGCTGCTCGAGGAGGTGGCGCGTGCGGCCGACGCGCTGGCCGAGGCGTTCGGCGCCGGCCGTGACCCGGCCCGCGCCCGTGCGGCGCTCCGCGCGGTGGCCGAGCGGCTGGACCCGTACGCCATGGGCTCGGACGACTGGCAGGCGCAGAGCCTGGTGCTGCTGGCCCGGTCGCTCGTCGTCGACCTGCTGGAGGCCGCCGGGACCGACCCGGCCGAGGCGCGGGCCGTCCTGCCGGAGCTGTAGGGCGGCACGGGGTGGTGTCGACCGGCACCGTAGGCTCGGCCCGTGACAGCCATCGGCACCGTGCAGGCCGGCCTCTTCCTCGTCTTCTTCGTGGCGATCCTCGCGCTGACCGTCTGGGCGCTGGTCGACTGCCTGACCCGTCCGGCCCGGGCCTTCCCCGCCGCGGACAAGCGGACCCGGCCGTTCTGGGCAGGCATCCTGACGGCCGCCGTCGTGGTGGCCTTCCTCGCGGTGCCCCTCGGGTTCGCACCGAGCAGCTTCTTCCAGTTCCTCGCGCTGCTCGCCGCCGTGGCGGCCGTCGTGTACCTGGTGGACGTCCGGCCCGCGGTGCGGCCGTACTCCGGTCGCGGGCCGCGCGGCGGCCCGTCCCGCGGGGGCTGGTGACGCGTGCGCGCGGTGGTGCAGCGGGTGACGCGCGCCCGCGTGACGGTGGGCGGCGAGGTGGTCGCCGCGATCGACGAGCCGGGGCTGGTGGTGCTGGCCGGCGTCACGCCCGGTGACGGCCCCGCGCAGGTGGACCTGATCGCCCGGAAGGTGGCGGACCTGCGCATCCTGCGCGACGAGCGGTCGGCAGCCGAGGTGGGGGCGCCGGTGCTGGTGGTCAGCCAGTTCACGCTGTACGCCGACACCCGCAAGGGCCGACGGCCGACGTGGAACGCCGCGGCGCCGGGGCCGGTGGCCGAGCCGGTGGTGGACTCGCTGGTCGCGGCGCTGCGAGAGCGCGGGCTGCGGGTGGGCACCGGGGTGTTCGGTGCGGACATGGCCGTGGAGCTGGTGAACGACGGGCCCGTGACGATCCTGCTGGAGTCCGAGCCGACGAGGCCGTCATGAGTCCGGACATGAGGAAAGGCCCCTCGGAGTAAGCGTCCGGGGGGCCTCCCTCTGATCGCAGGTCCCTTGGCTCATCGGTCACCCGATGGGGACGCCGCTGCGACGCTGCGGCTCCGTCCCGCTGCGACGGGATCCGGCGAACCGGTCCACCGCGAACGGGACGACTGCGATCGACCGCCCGGTCCGTGATGGCCCTCGCGTCGTCGCCGCGAGTCGTCGGGTTTCCCCGCCGATCTGGCCGTCCGTTCTCCGGTCGGTCCGATCCTCGACGACCTGTCCCCGTCGGTGGGATCTCCCCGGGGGGAGTCTCTCTCCGTCGGTTCTCGGTGCCGAGGCCGATGAGTGATTTCTAGTCGCGCCTTGACGGGCCCACAAGGGGTTCTGGAGAGCAACTTTGTGCACAGTTGACCTCACAGCTCTGTGCACAGGACGACCTGCGACAACGCTGGTCAGGCACAGGCCTGTGGACGGAATTTGTGGACAGTTCGCGTGTCGTTCACCCGGTCGGCGGCAGGCCGTCCCTAGCCTTGGTCCCGGTACAGGCCCCTCGGAGTAAGCGTCCGAGGGGCCTCGCCATGTCCGGGCACCGTCGCCGCCCGCATCGTCCTTGCTCCCCACCACGCCACGCGTGCCAGCACGGCCGCCGTGGGCAGCTCGACCAGCACGGCCATCGCGACCGCCTGCCACAGCTCCACCCGCGTGGTGGACGTCATCACGTCGAACCACGCGTCGAGCACGAAGAGCGGGACGCTCACCGCGGCGCTGAACGCCGACACCCAGTGGCCACGGCGCAGCGCGACACCGGTCACCAGCAGCCCCAGCACCTCCAGCGAGTCGACCATCACCCAGGTCAGCTGCCAGCTGCCCAGCCCGGTCCACGCCGCCGACCAGGACTGCCGCAGAGCGGACGGCGGGAGCGAGCTGCCCAACCAGCACGCCCACGCGGAGAGGGCGGCGGCCCCCATGACGAGCAGGGCCCCGGTGCGCCGGACGGCCGACGGGGCGACGTCGGGTCCGAGCGGGGCGGCGGTGCGGGGCACGTCGTCCACCCTCACCTGCAGCCGACGACGGCGGAATCGGGGTGTCCCCCGATCGCACCCCGGATCCTCCGCCCCCCGTCTCAGGGGGCGGACCCCCGGAGCGGGTCGGCCGGTGCCGGCGGCGGGCGGTGCGGATGACCGACGGCGCCGGACGGGCGACGATGGGCGGGTGCAGCTCGAAGCGGTCCGCGGCGACATCACCACCGAGCACGTCGACGCGATCGTGAACGCGGCGAACTCGTCGCTGCTGGGCGGCGGCGGTGTCGACGGTGCGATCCACGCCGCGGCGGGTCCGCGGCTGCTCGCCGCGTGCCGCGAGCTGCGGGCCACCACCCTGCCGAAGGGCCTGCCGGTGGGTGACGCCGTCGCCACACCAGGCTTCGACCTGCCGGCGCGGTGGGTGGTGCACACCGTCGGTCCCAACCGGCACGCCGGTCAGGACGACCCGGAGCTGCTGGCGTCGTGCTTCCGCCGCTCGCTCGACGTCGCGGCGGAGGTCGGGGCGCGCAGCGTCGCGTTCCCGGCGGTGAGCGCCGGGGTGTACGGCTGGGACGTGACGCAGGTGGCCCGGGTGGCGGTGGCGACCGTGCGGGAGTGGGGCCGGACGCACCAGGGCGGTCCGGAGACGGTGCGGTTCGTGCTGTGGAACGACGCGGCGTTCCGCGCGTTCGCCGCCGCGCTGGAGGGCTGAGCTCGGCAGCCGTCGCCGTCCCGCGGTCAGCCCCGGAGCGCCTCCACGGCGGCCGCGACGTCGTCGTCGTCGTTCCAGACGTGGAAGGACAGGCGGGCGCAACCCCCTCGCGCCGCCGCTCGTAGTCCCGCCCGTACCAGCCGGGCGCCCGCGGACCCGTCCGGGTCCGGCAGGGAGACGATGGCGCTGCCGGCCGGGTCGAGGTCCAGGCCGGCGCGCAGCCCGTCCGCGAGCGCGACGTCGTGGCGGCGGACGGCGTCGGGCGCCGGTCCGGCCAGCTCGTCGGCGAACGCCTCGAGGGCGGGGGTCGCACCGAGCCAGCACAGCCACGCCGGGGACAGGTCGAAGCGCCGGGAGTCGTCCGCCAGGCGCAGGTCGTGGCCGTAGACGGAGGACCAGACGTCGGCACCGGCGTACCAGTTGGCGTGCACGGGCTGCAGCCGGTCGCGGGCCCGCGGGCCGGCGGTGAGGAACGTCACGCCGCGCGGCGCGCAGAGCCACTTGTAGGCGCTGGTCACCGTGACGTCGAAGCGACCGGCGTCCACCGGCAGCCAGCCGGCCGCCTGGGTCAGGTCGACGACGGTCAGCGCGCCGACCCGGTGGGCGGCCTCCATCACGGCGTCGGTGTCGGCGACCGCGCCGTCGTGCGATTGGACCAGGGAGAACGCCACGACGTCGGTCCCGGTGCCGATCCGGTCGGCCAGCTCGGCGAGCGGCACGGCGCGCACCCGCAGGTCCGTGCGGACGAGGAACGGGTAGGTGACGGACGTGAAGTCGCCCTCGACCGTCAGCACCTCCGCCCCCGCGGGCAGGCTGGTGGCGACCATGCCGACCAGGGCGGCGGTCTGCGCCGCCACCGCGACATCGGCCGTGGGGACCCCGACGATCCGGGCGAACGCCGCGCGGCTGGCGGCGACCGCGGCGTCGTAGTCGGCGAGGTCGTGCTCGGCACGGCTCCAGCGCTCGACACCGTCGACCAGCGCGGAGACCGTGCCGGCGACGGGCAGCCCGCACGTGGCGGCGTTCAGGTACCCGCGGGTCGGCGCGAAGCGCGTGCGGAGGGTGTCGAGCGTCATGACGACGAGCGTCCCGGGCACCGTGGCATCACACAACGGCGAATTCGGCCCCGAGGCCATCCATTCTCGTTATGCTTCCGCGCCATGGGGAGACTGGAAGGGCGTGGTGCCGCCGCGGTGGCCGGCGACGAGGGGGAGACGGTCGGCGCCCTCGCCGGGCTCGACGTCGGCGGTCTGCGGCTGCTGCAGGCGATCGCCGAGCACGGCACCCTGACCGCGGCGGCGGCGGTGCTGGGGACCAGCCAGCCGGCGGTGTCCCAGCACGTCCGGCGCCTGGAGCGCCGCCTCGGCACGGCGCTGCTCGACCGGTCCGGCAGGCGCGTGCGGCTCACCGAGGCCGGAGCGGTGCTGGCGGCGCACGGTCGGACCGTGAACGCGGCGGTCCGCGCGGCGGCCGCGCAGGTCACGGCGCTGACCGGGTTGCGTGCCGGGGTGGTGCGGGTGGTCGCGTTCCCGTCGTCGTCGGCCACGCTGGTGCCGCTCGCGCTCGCCCGGCTGCGCCGCGAGCATCCCGGGCTGACGGTGACGCTGGACGAGGCCGAACCGCCCGAGGCGCTCGCCCGGCTGCGTGCCGGCACGTGCGACGTCGCGGTCACGTTCGCGTACGCGGAGAGCGGCTCGACGGCCACCCCGGGTCTCGTGGGGCACGCCGGGGCGGACGCCGCCCGGGACGCGGAGCTGTCCGGGCTCGTCGCGCGGCACCTGCTCGACGACCCGACGCTCGCCGTGCTCCCCGCGGACCACCCGCGCGCCGACGACCCGCACCTGCAGCTGTCCGACCTGGCGGACGAGACCTGGATCGCCGGCTGCCCCCAGTGCCGGGGACACCTGCTGCACTCCGCCGCCGCGTGCGGGTTCGCTCCCGAGATCGCGTACGCGACGGACGACTACGTCGCCGTGCTGTCCCTGGTCGCCGCCGGGCTCGGCGTCGCGCTGCTGCCGCGGCTGGTGCGCCAGACGGGGCAGCGGCACCCGGGCGTCGTGCTGCGGCCGGCCGCCGGCACGTCCGCCCGCCGGGTCTACGCCGTGACCACGCCGGACCTGATCCGTGTCCCGGCGGTCGCCGCGACCCTCGACGCGCTCGCGGCCGCCGCCCCGGCCGCAGCAGTCAGCGGCTGAGCACGCCGTCCAGCTGCAGGGCCGAGGCGATGGTGCGCACCACCCCGTTGGCGTTGTTGCCCGGTGCGACGTAGCGGGCCTCGGCCCGCACCTGCGGGTGCGCGTTGTCCATGGCGAACGACCACGCGGACGCCCTCAGCAGCCCGAGGTCGTTGAGGTAGTCGCCGAACGCCATCGTCTGCTCGCGCGTCACGCCGAGCGCCCGCTGCGCGGCCTGCAGGGCGTGCCCCTTGTCGGCGCTCGGGCTCATCACGTCCACCCAGTGCTCGCCGGAGACGACCACGCGGACGGGGCCGTCGAACGTCGCGAGGACGGGCGCGGCACCCCGCTCGGCGGAGTCGAAGTCGTAGACCGCCAGCTTGAGCACCTCGTCGTCCACCGCCCGCAGGTCGTCGACCAGCTCCAGCCGCGCGTAGTACGGCTCGGCCTGCTCGAGGAACGCCCGGTCGGTCCGCTCGACGTACGCCGACCGCTTGCCGCACAGCACGGTGCCGACGTCCGCGCCGGAGGCGGCCAGCTGCCGCACCGCGTCGACCACCGGCAGGGCGGCGTCCCGGCTCACGCCGTCCGAGCTGAGCTCCTGCTCGTCGCGCACCACGTAGGCGCCGTTCTCCGCGATGTACACGAGGTCGTCGCGGCCGAACTGCCGGCGCAGCGTCGCGTACTGGCGGCCGGATGCGGGGCACAGCACCACGCCCCGCTCGTGCAGGGCGTCGAGCAGCGGCCAGAAGCTCGGGTCGATCCGCTTCTCGTCGTCCAGCAGCGAGCCGTCCATGTCCACCGCGATCAGCCGGACGTCCGGGACGGTGCCGAGCGCGGGCGGGTCGAGGACGGGCTGGTCGGCTGGGGTCACCCGTCGATTGTCGCCGACGAGGCCCCCGGGACGGACCGGAGCCAGGCCTGGACAGCGGCGGCCACCGGCCCGTCGGCAGGGGCGTGCGCACCCGGGACGAGCGTGAGCGTCAGCGGGCCGGCGACCGTGGCCAGGTGCGTGCGCAGCTCGTCGGGCGTGCCGAACGGGTCCCGGTCGCCGCTGACGGCGAGCACGGGGACGGTGATCCGCGGCAGGTGCTCCACGCGCAGCTTCTCCGGGCGGCCCGGCGGGTGCAGCGGGTAGGACAGCAGCACGAGCCCGGCGACAGCCAGCCCGTGGGCGACGGCCATCGAGCACATCCGGCCACCGAACGAGCGGCCGCCGACCAGGAGCTGCGCGGTGCCGACCCCGAGGTCCGCGGCGAACGTGGCGGCCAGGCGTCCGACGGCCGTGACGGCGGCGACGGCCGACCGCGGCAGGTCCACGCGGCGCACCGGGAACGGGGCGAGAGCGCGCTCGAGGGTGACGAGCGTGCGGTGGTCGCGGGTGGCGCCCGCCCCCGGTGCGAGCAGCAGGCCGGCGGGGGTCACGACGCGGGGGCGGAGGGCGTGGTCAGGGCCGTGCGCACGCTGTCCTCCGGCTGTCCGAGGAACACCGGCCGGCGGTGCGTGAGCGCGTCCCACGCGCCCTTCCACGACGCCGGCACCTCGCGCAGCCGCCACAGCACCGCCTGCCGCGGCGTCACCGAGGCGGCCGACACGCCGACGCCCGTGGAGTCGATGCCCGCCGCACGGCAGGAGAACAGCGCCCGACGCAGGTGGTAGTCCTGCGTCACCACCACGGCCGAGGTCACGCCGAAGATCTGCCGGGCGCGCACGCAGCTGTCGTGGGTGTCGAACCCGGCGGCGTCGCGGACGATCCTCGCGTCGGGGACGCCGTGCTGCAGCAGCCAGGTCCGCATCGCCCCCGGCTCGTCGTGGTACGGCGTCGAGTTGTCGCCGCTGACCAGGATCACCTGCACCGTGCCCGCCGCGAACAGCTGCCGCGCGGCCTCCAGACGACGGGCGAGGTACACCGACGGGGTGCCGTCCGGCTCCAGGCCGGCGCCGAGCACCAGCGCCACGGGCTTCGGGGCGACCGAGGCGACGTCCGGCTGCACCGCCGTCTGGCCGACCGCCTGGACCACCAGCACCGGACCGAGCCCGACGACGAGGGCGCCGGCCAGCACCCACCACCACGGTCGGCGCGAGCGTGCCGAGGACGGGGCGGGAGCGGCTGGCACGGGCCGAGCGTAGGCCTCGGGGCTACGGTCCGACGTGTGAACGGTCAGCCGAACGGTGAGTCGAACGGTGCGCAGGTCGGTGCGCAGGTCGGTGCGCAGGTCGGTGCTCGCGGGCGCGTGGTGATGCCGGTCCGCTGGTCCGACGTCGACCTGTTCGGGCACGTGAACAACGCGGCGTTCCTGCGGTACCTGGACGATGCGAGGTTCACCCTGTTCCCGCAGATGGGCGTCGACGAGTCGGGGGCGCTGACGGCCTCGCTGCTGGTGGTGGCCAAGCACGAGATCGACTACCTGGCGCCGCTGACCTTCCGTCCCGTGCCGTTCGTCGTCGAGGTGTGGGTGCCGCGGACCGGCCGGTCGTCGGTGGACATCGCCTACGAGATCCGGGACGCACCGGAGGACGGCGCCGTGTGCCTGCGGGCACGCACCCGGATGGTGCAGCTGGACGCGGCGACGCACCTGCCTCGGCCGTTCACCGACCAGGAGCGTGCGGCCTTCGAGACGTACACGGGGCCGGAGCCGCTGCTGCACGGCTGGTGAGCCGGATCGGCTTCCGATTCCGAACCGGATACCCATGGGGGTATATCGTCGAGACCTGAACCCGACCGGAGGTCCCGTGCCCCAGCACCCGTTCGCGCCGTCGTCCGCTCCGACGCCCCCGCCCGTGCTCGGCACGCCGGCGCCTGAGCGCGCCGGGGTGCAGCGCCGTCGGCTGGTCGCCGTCGTCGTGGCGCCCCTGGTCGCCGCGGTGCTGCTGGTCGTCTCGGGCGGCCCCGCAGGGCCCGGCTGGACCGCCGGCGCGCTGGTGGTCGCCGTGCTCGTCGGGGCCACCGCCGCGACCTACGTCCCCGACCCCGGCCGACCCTGGTCGTCGCGCCTCGGCTGCACGCCCTGTGCCGGTGCGGCCGGTGCCGCCTCGCTGGTCGCACTGGTGGTGGTCGCCTCGGCGCCCGGCGACCTGGGGCAGGCGATGCTGGCGCTCGCCATCGGCGGTGCCGGGCTGATGCAGCGGGTCCGCGGCGCCGGCGAGGCGTGCCCGACGGGACCGGGCCGGCAGGGCTGAGGCGGTTCAGCCGGCCGCGGAGCCGACCTCGTCCAGCAGGCGCGCGACGAGGGCCGGGACCGCCTGGTCGATCGGTTCGCGGATCACCTCGGCCGCGAGGTGGTCGTACGGCGTCGGCTGCGCGTTGACCACGACGAGCCGGGCGCCCCGGTCCACCGCCAGCCCGGCCAGGCTCGCCACGGGCTGCACGGTCAGCGTGGTGCCGATCGCGACGAACACCTCGGCGTCCGTCGCCGCGTTCACGGCCCGCTCCAGCGCCTCGTCGGGAAGCCGCTCACCGAAGTAGACGATGTCCGGCTTGAGCACGCCTGCACCGCACTCGGTGCACCCCGGGTCGGGCTCGTCGGTCAGGCGCGCCAGCACCTGCTCGGTGGGCCAGCGCGCGCCGCAGCGCATGCACGACGTCGTGGTCAGCGTGCCGTGCAGCTCGACGACGAGCCGCGGGTCGGACCCGGCGCGCTGGTGCAGGCCGTCGAAGTTCTGCGTCAGCGCCGCGATCAGCAGGCCCGCACGCTCGAGCTCCACCAGCGCCCGGTGCGCGGCCGTCGGCTGCGCCGCCCACGCCGGGTGGTCCCGCCACATCGCCCAGCCACGCGCCCGGAGCTCGGCGGCGGCCATGTACCGGCCGATCTCCAGGAGCTCGGCGGCGGCGGGGTCCTGCGTCCAGACGCCCTGCGGTCCACGGAAGTCGGGGATGCCGGATCCGGTGGAGATGCCCGCACCGGTGAGGACGGTGACGGTCGGCTGCGGGCCGTGGTGGTGGTCGTGGTGGTCGTTCATCGCGCCGTCGACCGTACGCCGGTGCGGGGCGGGTGCGGTGCGTCGTACCGGCAGGCACTAGGACCTAGGTCCTAGGTCGTTCTACGGTGTGCGCGTGGCAGTGCAGGACGGTGCGGTGGGGGAGCACGAGGGGGAGCGCGAGACGGACGGGCGCGAGACGGATCGCCCCGGTCGGACGGGTGGTTCCGGCGACCTCGGAGACGGTGAGGGCGGCGTGCTGCTGTCGGCGATCCTCGGCATGGCCGGGGACCTGGACGTGGCGAGCCTGCTCGAGCGCTTCGTCGCGGCGAGCGCCGAGCTGACCGGCGCCCGGTACGGCGCGATCAACATCGTCGACGACACGGGCACGTCGATCACCTTCGTCCAGACGGGCGTGGACCCGGCGACGGTCGCCGCCCTCGGCCACCCGCCGCACGCGTGGGGCGTGCTCGGCTCGATCCCCGACCAGGGCGTGCTGCGGCTCGACGACCTGACCGACCACCCGAACTTCCACGGGCTGCCCGCCGCGCACCCGCCGATGGGCCCGTTCCTCGGCGCCGCGGTCCGGGTGCGGGGCCAGCGGTACGGGACGCTCTACCTGGCCGACAAGCCGGGCGGGTTCGGCCAGCAGGACGAGGGCGTGGTGCTCACCCTCGCCGCGGCGGCTGCCGTCGCGGTGCAGAACGCGGCGCTGTACCAGCTGCAGGTGCGCCGGCAGCGGTGGGCGCAGGCCGCTGCGCAGATCTCGACGATGCTGCTCGAGGGCGCCGACGCGGAGGACGTGCTGCAGGCCGTCGCGGACGCCGCGCGCCAGGTGGACGGCGCCGACGGGACGGTGCTGATCCTCCCCACCCCGGACGAGGCGCTGATCACCGAGATCGTGTCCGGCGACGCGGACGACCTGCTCGGCCTGGACGTGTCCGACGAGCCGCTGGTCCGCCAGGTGTTCGGCGGCCAGGACGGGCACGTCGGCTCGGCGTCCGCCGTGACGCCGGGCTCCCCGCTGGGCCGGTACGGACCGATTCTGCTGGCGCCGTTGCGCACCGAGGGGCAGGGCGTCGGCGTGCTGGCGGTGCTGCGACGCCCGGGTGCGCTGCCGTTCGAGCCGGACGACGTCGAGCTCGCCACGTCCTTTGCGCAGCAGGCCGCGCTCGCGTTCGTGCTGGCCGAGGCGCAGCACCTGCGCGGTCAGGCGGCGCTGCGCGGCGAACGTGCACGGATCGCGCGGGACCTGCACGACCTGGCGATCCAGCAGCTGTTCGCCGCCGGCATGCAGGTCGAGGCGGTCTCCAGCAACCCGTCGGAACCCGTGGGCGCCGGTGTCGCCCGCGCCCTGGACGAGGTCACCGAGCACATCGACGCCGGCATCCGGCAGATCCGCGTCATCGTGCGGGCGCTGGACGACCCGGACGCCAGCGTGCCGCTGGTGGCGCGCATCCGCGCCGAGGTGGAGATCGCCCGCGGGGCCCTCGGGTTCACCCCGACGCTGTCCGTGCAGGTGGACGGCGCCGAGCTCGACGTCGAGGACGAGGGGGAGCCGGCCGGACCGGTCGACGCCCTCGTCGCACCCGGCCGGGCCAACAACGTGGTGGCGGTGGTCCGGGAGGGGCTGGCCAACGTCGCGCGGCACGCGCGGTCGCGACGGGTCGACGTGCGGCTGCGGGTCACCTCCGGACCGGGCGGCTCGGTTGTCGTCGAGGTCGAGGACGACGGGGTCGGCGTGCCGGCCGCCCCCGAGCGCTCGTCGGGCACCAAGAACCTGGCGCTGCGCGCCCAGGAGGCCGGCGGCTCGTTCTCCCTGCTGCGCCCGCCGTCGGGGCGCGGCGCGCTGCTGCGCTGGTCGGCGCCGCTCGACTGACGGTCGACCGACCTCGGCCGTGGAAGCCCGACGAGGACGCCCGACAGCCGTCGTCACGCCTGCGGCGAACACGGGACGACCGGGCACAACCCCGCCGTTAGCATCGAACAACGCCGCTTCGTCGGCTCCGTGCAGCCCACGCGCGCGGGTCCCGAAGCTCGCTGCTCGTGAGGAGTGCACATGTTCGAGAGATTCACCGACCGAGCCCGTCGCGTGGTCGTCCTCGCCCAGGAAGAGGCGCGGATGCTCAACCACAACTACATCGGCACCGAGCACATCCTCCTGGGCCTGATCCACGAGGGTGAGGGTGTCGCGGCCAAGGCGCTGGAGTCCCTCGGCATCTCGCTCGAGGCGGTCCGCGCCCAGGTCATCGAGATCATCGGCGAGGGCCAGCAGGCCCCCTCCGGTCACATCCCGTTCACGCCGCGCGCCAAGAAGGTGCTGGAGCTGTCGCTGCGCGAGGCGCTGCAGCTCGGCCACAACTACATCGGCACCGAGCACATCCTGCTCGGCCTCATCCGCGAGGGTGAGGGCGTCGCCGCCCAGGTGCTGGGCAAGCTCGGCGCCGACCTGAACCGGGTCCGCCAGCAGGTGATCCAGCTGGTCTCCGGCTACCAGGGCAAGGAGCCCGTGGCGTCCGGCGGCCCGGCCGAGGGTCAGCCCTCCGGCAGCGCCGTGCTGGACCAGTTCGGCCGCAACCTGACGCAGGCCGCCCGCGACGGCAAGCTCGACCCGGTCATCGGGCGCGAGAAGGAGATCGAGCGGGTCATGCAGGTGCTGTCCCGCCGCACCAAGAACAACCCGGTGCTGATCGGGGAGCCCGGCGTCGGCAAGACGGCCGTCGTCGAGGGCCTCGCGCAGGACATCGTGCGCGGGGACGTGCCGGAGACGCTGAAGGACAAGCAGCTGTACACGCTGGACCTCGGCGCGCTGGTGGCCGGCTCCCGGTACCGCGGCGACTTCGAGGAGCGCCTGAAGAAGGTGCTCAAGGAGATCCGCACGCGCGGCGACATCATCCTGTTCATCGACGAGATCCACACCCTCGTCGGGGCGGGCGCCGCCGAGGGCGCCATCGACGCCGCCAGCATCCTCAAGCCGATGCTGGCCCGCGGCGAGCTGCAGACCATCGGTGCCACGACGCTCGACGAGTACCGCAAGTACGTCGAGAAGGACCCGGCCCTGGAGCGGCGCTTCCAGCCGATCCAGGTGGCCGAGCCGACGCTGGCGCACACGATCGAGATCCTCAAGGGCCTGCGGGACCGGTACGAGGCGCACCACCGCGTCTCCATCACCGACTCCGCGCTGGTCGCCGCCGCCACGCTGGCGGACCGGTACGTCAACGACCGGTTCCTCCCGGACAAGGCGATCGACCTGGTCGACGAGGCGGGCGCGCGCCTGCGCATCCGCCGCATGACGGCCCCGCCGGAGCTGCGCGAGCTGGACGAGGAGATCGCCAAGACGCGCCGCGACAAGGAGTCGGCGATCGACGAGCAGGACTTCGAGAAGGCCGCGCGCCTGCGCGACACCGAGAAGCAGCTCGGCCTGCGCCGCTCCGAGAAGGAGAAGGCCTGGAAGAACGGCGACCTGGACGCCGTCGCCGAGGTGGACGAGGAGCTGATCGCCGAGGTGCTGGCCAACGCCACGGGCATCCCGGTGTTCAAGCTCACCGAGGAGGAGTCCAGCCGGCTCCTGCGCATGGAGGAGGAGCTGCACAAGCGCGTCGTCGGGCAGGACCAGGCGATCCACGCGCTGTCGCAGGCGATCCGCCGCACCCGCGCCGGCCTGAAGGACCCGAAGCGGCCCGGTGGGTCGTTCATCTTCGCCGGCCCCACGGGCGTCGGGAAGACGGAGCTGGCCAAGGCGCTCGCCGAGTTCCTGTTCGGGGACGAGGACGCGCTGATCCAGCTCGACATGAGCGAGTTCTCCGAGAAGCACACGGTCTCGCGGCTGTTCGGCTCGCCCCCCGGCTACGTCGGGTACGACGAGGGCGGTCAGCTCACCGAGAAGGTGCGGCGTCGTCCGTTCTCCGTCGTCCTGTTCGACGAGGTGGAGAAGGCCCACGCGGACATCTTCAACTCGCTGCTGCAGATCCTCGAGGACGGTCGCCTGACCGACTCGCAGGGCCGGGTGGTCGACTTCAAGAACACCGTGATCATCATGACTACCAACCTCGGCACGCGGGACATCGCCAAGGGCATGCTGACCGGCTTCCAGGCCGGCGGCGACCTGTCGACGTCCTACGAGCGGATGAAGACCAAGGTCAACGACGAGCTCAAGACGCACTTCCGTCCGGAGTTCCTCAACCGCGTCGACGACGTGGTGGTGTTCCCGCAGCTGTCGCAGCCGGAGATCTTCGCGATCGTCGACCTGATGGCGGCCAAGCTGGACGCCCGCCTGCGCGACAAGGACATGGGTATCGAGCTCACCCCGGCGGCCAAGAAGCTGCTGTCGGAGAAGGGCTACGACCCGGTGCTCGGGGCCCGGCCGCTGCGCCGCGCCATCCAGCGGGACGTCGAGGACGCGCTGTCCGAGAAGATCCTGTTCGGCGAGCTGAAGTCCGGTCAGCTGGTGATCGTGGACGCCGAGGGCGAGGGACTGCTCGGGGAGTTCACCTTCCGCGGCGTGCCGATCGGCGACCGGGGCAAGCAGCCGGTGGCCGTGGGTGCCTCGGTCGGGACGCCCAACTCCGGCATCGACGTGCCGCCGGCCCCGCCGGCGTCGTCGCTCGGTGACGCGGGCACGGGCCTGATGCCGGCCTGACGCACCACAGCGGTTCCGAGAGGGCCTCGTTCCCGGTTCGCCGGGGGCGGGGCCCTCTTGCATGCGGCGTAGGACGATGGTCCCGGAGGGCCTCGGGACATCGGCGCAGGTGGGGCGATCGGCCGACCGGATGGTGACCGGAGGTCGTGCCGGAGGCCTGTGACGTGCCAGGATCGCCCGCTCGTGGAGCACAGTCGCGGTCAGTCCGCCCCCAGGAGCATCTTCCGGCGCACCTCTCCGGAGGACGCGCTCGCCGCGACGCACGACCCGCACCGGCAGCTGCGGCGCACCCTGACCCCCTGGGACCTGGCCGTGATGGGCGTCGCGGTGGCGGTCGGCGCGGGCATCTTCTCGGTCGGCGCGACGGCCGCGGCGAACTACGCGGGACCGGCCGTCATCGTGTCGTTCGTCGTCGCTGCCATCGTCTGCGGGCTGGCGATCATGTGCTACGCCGAGTTCGCGTCCTCGCTGCCGATCGCGGGATCGGCGTACACGTTCTCCTACGCGACGATGGGGGAGGGCGTCGCCTGGGTGATCGGGTGGGACCTGATCCTCGAGATGCTGCTGGCCGGCGCGGTGATCGCCAAGTTCTGGGGCGTGTACGTGGGGGACGCGCTGGCGCTGTTCGGGCTGCACGTGCCGATGCAGTTCCACGTCGGCGGCGTGAGCGTCGAGTGGGGGCCGGTGCTGGTGGTCGGCATCTTCACCACGCTGCTGGCGATCGGCACCCGCCTGTCCACCCGCGTGAACGCGGTGTTCACGGCGCTGAAGGTGGGCATCACGCTGTTCGTCGTCGTCGCCGGCTTCGCCTACGTCAAGGCCGCGAACTACCACCCGTTCGTGCCGCCGTCGCAGCCCTCCACCGCCGGCACCTCGGCGCTGCACCAGTCGCTGTTCGGCTGGCTGCTCGGCTGGGCCCCGGCCACCTACGGCGCCGCAGGCATCCTCTCCGGCGCCGCGCTGGTGTTCTTCGCGTTCATCGGGTTCGACGTCGTCGCGACCACCGCCGAGGAGACCAAGGACCCGCAGCGCACCATGCCGCGCGGCATGCTCGGCGGCCTCGCGGTGGTGACGGTACTGTACATCCTGGTCAGCGTCGTGGTGACCGGCATGGTGCCGTACACGGAGCTGGCCAAGTCGGCGAGCCCGTCGCTGACCACGGCGTTCGTGCTGGTCGGTGCGACGTGGGCGGGGAAGGTGATCTCCGTCGGCATCGTGCTGGGCCTGACGTCGGTGGTGATGGTGCTGCTGCTGGGCCTGACCCGCATCGTGTTCGCGATGAGCCGCGACGGGCTGCTGCCGCGCGGCCTGTCCCGCACGTCGCCGCGGTTCGGCACGCCGGCGCGGCTTCAGGTCGGTGCCGGTGTGGTGGTCGCGCTGATCGCCGGCCTCTCGCAGGTGCACCTGCTGGAGGAGATGATCAACATCGGCACGCTGTCCGCGTTCGTGCTGGTCAGCTTCGGGGTGCCGGTGCTGCGCAAGGCCCGCCCCGACCTGCCGCGCGGCTTCCGGGTGCCGTGGTCGCCGGTGCTGCCGTGGATCTCCGGCGTCGCCTGCCTGTGGCTGATGCTCAACCTGACGACGCTGACCTGGCTGCGGTTCGCGGTGTGGCTGGCGGTGGGCGCCGTGGTGTACGCGACGTACTCCTACCGGCACAGCCGGCTGGGTCGTGGCGAGGTGGTGCAGGCGCGCGAGGAGGACTCGCTGCTCTGACGGCCGGGGGCGGGCAGGCCGTCGTCGGCCCGGCGTCGTCTGCCCGTCGTGGTCCCGCCGCAGCCCCCGTCGTCCGAGGGTCGTCCGGGCGGTGAACGTTGGACGAACACTGCGCGCACCCACCCGTCCGGCCGTATGCCGATCGCCGTGCGGGATGGACCATGCTCCGCGTGCCGAACGACGTGAACCTCCTGGTCCGGGCCGCGCGCGCGACGGGCGCGACCCGGCCGGCCGTGATGCGAGACCTGGTCCGACCCCTGACCGTGACCGACGGGACCACCCCGATGAACGAGCTCGAGGTGCTGTTCCGCTCGCCGCACCTGCCGTGCATCGGCGTGCAGGACCCGGAGGACCCCTCGCGGCTGGGTCTGCTGACCCGCACGCGGTTCGCCGAGGCGATGACCGGGCGGCTCGGGTTCGGGCGGGCGGTGCTGACCCGGCAGCCGGTGGCGCAGGTCGCCGACTGGAACCCGCTGGTGGTGGACGAGCAGACCGCGGTGGTGGAGACGGCGGTCCGGGCGATCGAGCGGCCCGTCGAGTCGCGGTTCGACGAGGTGCTGGTGCGGGCGGACGCGTGGCAGATGGTCGGCACCGGCGACCTGATCGGCGCCCTGGTCGCGGCGCTGACCGGGCGGTCGCTGCACGACCCGCTGACCGGCCTGCCGTCCCGTGAGCTGGTCCGGCACACGATGCGGGACTGGGCGAAGCTGCTGCGCGGCACGCAGCGCCGCATGGTGGTGCTGCTGGTGGACGTCGTCGAGTTCGGCGCGATCAACGCGGCGCACGGCGAGGCCGTCGGCGACCTGGTGCTCCGCGCGATCGCCGAGCGGCTGACGCAGGTGGTGCCGAGCGGATTCCTGGTGGGCCGCACGGGCGGTGACGAGTTCATGGTGCTGGGGCTGCTGCCCGCGGCTGTCGAGCAGCGGGCGCCGGCGCAGCGCGAGGAGCTGCGGGTGCAGGTGGCCGCGGGGCTCGCCGGTTCGCCGGAGGATGGGACGGAGGGGCAGCTGCCGCCGCTGCGCGTGGTCGCGGCGGCGTCGACCCCCGGCTGGGCGGACCTGGACCTGCTGATGCAGGACGCGCAGCGGGCGATGCGGCTGGCCAAGCGCGGTGGTGACGGCCTGGCGCGGTCGGCGGGGGCCGCCTGACGGGTGTCGGGTGGTGGCTGGCGGACGGCGACCGACGGCTGGGCTCAGGACCAGCGCAGGGTCGCCTCGGGCAACGCCTCGACGAACTCGCGGGTGTCCGGGTGCACCGGGTCGGCCAGCACGTCGCGCAGGCTGCCGGTCTGCACCAGCTGCCCCTCGGCCAGCACGTGCACCCGGGTGGTCAGCTGCTCGAGCAGCCGCACGTCGTGCGAGGCGAGCAGCAGCCCGATGCCGGCAGGACCGACCAGGGCGGAGATCCGCTCCGCGATGTGGTGGCGCATGGCGGGGTCGAGCGCCGTGAGCGGCTCGTCGAGCAGCAGCACGTCCGGCCGGGCGGCGAGGGCGCTCGCGATCGCCAGCCGCTGACGCTCACCGCCGGACAGGGTGCCCACCTTGCGGCGGAGCACGTGCGCGGGCAGCTCCACGACGGCCAGGGCACCCTCGGCGTCGCCACCCGTGGACCGGCCGGCGGCGCGCGCCTCGTCGAGCGCGAGGCGGAGCACGCGCTCGGCGGTGTGCTCGGGGTCGGCGTTGGCCAAGCCGTTCTGGTGCACCGTCCGCAGCCGGGCGCGCAGCGCCTTGCGGTCGCGCCGCGCCGGCTTCGCCACGCGGCGGCCGTCGAAGGTCACCGAACCTCGGCTCGGCACCAGCGCGCCCGCGAGGACCTGCACCAGCGTGGACTTGCCGACGCCGGACAGGCCGAGCAGCCCGAGGGCGTCACCAGGGGAGACGTCGACGTCCACCCCGGCCAGCACCGCGGCACCGCCGTAGCCGGCCCACACGTCCCTCGCCTGCAGCAGGCCCGTCCCGTTGCCCATGACCGTCCTTCGTCGCCGTCCGGACCGCCGCGGTCCCGGTGGCGTCCAACGACCGACGCCCCAGGAAGGATCCCACTGCGGCGTGAGGGGCTCGTCACAGGAGGTGCGCACCGGCCCGGCGGCCGTCGGCGCGGGCCGGGAGGCGGGGTGAGCGGCTCCCGGTGACACTGACGTGATGTCGGCCGAGGACGGATCGGGAGCCCGACGCTCGCGGCGGTCCGGCCGCCGGGCGGCGGTGCTGGCGGGCGTGGCCGTCCTCGTCCTCCTCCTCGGCGCAGGGGCCGTGGTGCTCGCGGCGCGCGGTCGACCGGTCCAGGCGGCCGGGTCGTCGTCCCCGGGGCGCGTCCCGGATGCCGGCACCGCCGGCCCGACCGCCGGCCCGACCTCGTCGGTCGCGCCGCTGACCCCGACGGACGACTGGCACGTCGCCTCGCCGCCCGGGACCCACATCGAGGGCTATGCGGACCGCACCAGCGTCCGCACCGACGGCCAGGTGCAGCTGCGCGTGTCGGCCACGGGCAGGTCGTTCGGCGTGACGGTGCTCCGGATGGGGTCGTACGGCTCGTCGGTCGCGGCCCGACTGGCGCAGGCCGGGCCGTTCCGTGTGGTGGCGCAGCCGCCGTCGACCGTCGTGCCCGAGACCCGGACGGTCACCACGTCCTGGACCCCGACCGCCACCCTCACCGCGACGGGGTGGCCGCCGGGCGCGTACCTGCTGCGCCTCGAGGGGGACGACGGTGCTGAGGGCTACGTCCCGCTGACCGTGCGCTCGGACAGCACGGCCGGGAAGGTGGTGCTGGTCCAGGCGGTCACCACCTGGCAGGCCTACAACGACTACGGCGGCCTGAGCCTCTACCACGGCAAGGACGGGATGCCGGCGAGCCGGTCGTTCGCCGTGACGTTCGACCGGCCCTACGCCGAGGCCTCCGGCAGCGGCGACTTCCTCGGCAACGAGCTGCCTCTCGTGACGTTCGCCGAGCACCTCGGGCTTCCCCTCGCCTACGCGACGGACGTCGACCTGCAGGAGGACCCGCACCTGCTCGACGGCGCCCGCGCCGTGGTGTCCCCGGGGCACGACGAGTACTGGTCGACCTCGATGCGGCAGGCGGTGACCCGGGCCCGCGACGCCGGGACCAACGTGGCGTTCCTCGGCGCCAACGCCGTCTACCGGCACATCCGGTTCGGGTCCACGCCCGTGGGACCGGACCGGCTGGAGATCGACTACAAGAGCACCGCGGACCCGATCACCGCGACCGACCCCTCCGAGTCGACGACGCAGTGGCGCTCCGCTCCCGTGCCACGTCCGGAGAGCGACCTGGTCGGCGGCTTCTACCAGTGCAACCCGGTCAAGGCGCCGCTCGTCGTGGCGCACCGGCTGTCGTGGCTCACCGAGGGCCTGCAGCCCGGGCAGACGCTCGGGACGCTCGTCGGGCCGGAGTACGACCGGGTCGACCTCTCGGTGCCCACGCCCCATCCCCTCCAGGTCCTGTTCCACTCGCCCGTCACGTGCAAGCTCATGGGCCGGACCGTCCAGGACGCCGCGGACGTCACCTACTACACGACGACCAGCGGCGCGGGCGTGTTCGACGCGGGCACCAGCAAGTGGGTGTGCGCACTCGACGACACGGCGTGCGAAGCCGGGTGGGGCGACGCGGCGACGTACCAGGTGGTGCGGCAGGTGACCCAGAGGTTGCTGACCGAGGCGGCCAAGGGTCCGTTGGGTCGGACGCACCCGGCGCAGGACACCACGGGCGGTACGCCGGGGCGTGATGACGGGGTCGCCGGCATCCACGGAGGCGGCCCGACGCCGTCGACCCCTGGAGTCGCGCCGACGCCCTGAACGCTGGGAGGCGGCTCAGTCGACCGCGGCCTGCGCCGAACGCTCCAGCGCCCGGTCGGCGAGCGTGTCCGGGGTGCCGAACCGGTGGGCGGTGACGGTGACGGACTGCTCACGCAGGAACGTGAGCAGCTCCACCCGGCCGGACTCGGTGACGGGCTGACCGTAGACCGCCAGCTCGGGTCGCGGTCCGGTGGCGTGCGCGAGCGCGTCGGGGTCGCCGTCCACCAGCCGGATGCGGCCGGACGGCAGGCTGCGGACAGCGGCGAGCCACGTGGTGTCGTCCTCGGCGCGGACGGTCACGCCGAGGTCGTGCAGCACGGCGCCGAGCGGGGCTGGCAGCAGGTGCGACGTGGAGACGGTGACCTCGGCACCGGCCACCAGCCCGGCGCCGACCACGCGCAGCAGGGCGGCGACCGACCCGCGCCGGCCGAGCCGCACCAGCACCGGCACCGGCCGGTAGCGCAGGACGTTGCGCTCCGCGGCCAGGCCGGTGACGTCGTCGGACATCGAGAAGACGTCGCGCCAGGCGAGGGCGTCCGATGCGAGGGCCCGCTCGAGCGGACCGGCGGCGGGCGTCGCGGCACCGGTCGGCGCGACCGACGGGCTGTCGGAGGAGGACGACGAGGTCTGTGCCGGACCGACCGGCCGGAAGTCCGCCTCGTCGTGCGCGAACGGTGCATCGGCCACACCTGCGGCGCGGGCCGCCTCGAGCAGCCGGGTGGCCGCCGGACCCAACGGTGCGCCGTGCCGGGCGGGCGCGGAGGCCCAGTCGACCAGCGGCACCAGGGTGTTCGGACCGCCGGCCTTGGCGCCGGGGCCCACCGCGGACCGCTTCCAGCCGCCGAACGGCTGCCGCCGCACGATCGCCCCGGTGATGCCGCGGTTGACGTAGAGGTTGCCCGCCTCGACACGGGCCAGCCAGTGCGCCACCTCGTCCACGTCCTGGCTGTGCAGGCCCGCGGTCAGCCCGTAGTCGACACCGTTCTGCAGGTCGATCGCCTCGTCGAGCGTCTCGGCCGTCATCACGCCGAGCACCGGCCCGAAGTACTCGGTGCGGTGGAACGCCGATCCCGCCCGTACCCCGGCGCGCACGCCCGGCGTCCACAGGCGGCCGGAGTCGTCCAGGCGGCGCGGCCGCACGGCCCAGCTCTCGCCCGGCGCCAGGCGGGTCAGGCCGTCGAGCAGCTTGCCCTCCGCGGGCTCGATCACCGGCCCCATCTGCGTCGCCGGGTCGGCCGGGAAGCCGACGCGCAGGCTGGTCACCGCGTCGAGCAGCTGGTCGTGGAACCGCCGGGACGTGCCGACCGACCCCACCAGGATCACCAGCGACGCAGCCGAGCACTTCTGGCCCGCGTGCCCGAAGGCGGAGGCGACGACGTCGCGCACAGCCAGGTCGAGGTCGGCGCTCGGGGTCACGACGATCGCGTTCTTCCCGCTCGTCTCCGCCAGCAGGTGCAGCCCGGGCCGGAAGCCGGCGAACAGCCGCGCCGTCTCGAACGAGCCGGTGAGCAGCAGCCGGTCGACGCGCGCGTCGGAGACGAGGGCCTTGCCGAGACCGTCCTCGGCGACGTGCACCAGCGCCAGGACCTCGCGCGGCACACCGGCCGCCCACAGCGCCTCGGCCAGCACCGAACCGCACCGGGCCGCCTGCGGCGCCGGCTTGAGCACCACCGCCGAGCCGGCCGCGAGCGGGGCCAGCACCGAACCGGCGGCGATCGAGACCGGGAAGTTCCACGGCGGCGTCGCCAGGCTGAGCCGGACCGGGTGCGCGACGGCGCCGTCGATCCCTTCGAGCTCCTCCGCGAGCCCCGCGTACCAGCGGGCGAAGTCGACCGCCTCGCTGACCTCGGGGTCGGCCTGGTCGAGGGTCTTGCCGGTCTCGGCCGCCATCACCTCGCACAGGTCGCCACGGCGCCGCTCCAGCTCGTCGGCCGCCCGGCGCAGCACCGTGGCGCGCTCGCGGGCGGACAGGGCGCCCCACTCGGCGCCGGCCGCGGCGGTGGCGGCGAGGACGCGGTCGAGCTCCGCCGGGTCGGTCACCGTGTGCTCGTCGCGCGTCTGCGCGCCCAGCCGTGACGACGGGACGCGGGCGAGCAGCTCGCGTGCCCACTCCTGGTTCGCGGCGAGCGACGGGTCGGTGTCGGGGGCCGAGGCGAAGGGCCGGGCGTCGGACGAGGCCGCGGCGGCACGGCGCCGGTCCCGCGTGCGCCGCGGTGCCGGCACCTCGTCGCGCGTGTCCACCAGCGCCTGGAGCGAGGCGAGGAACCGGTCTCGCTCGCGGGTGAACGCGACCTCGTCGTCGGCCATCGTGAACAGCGACGACATCACGTTCTCCGGGCTGGCGGCCTCCTCGAGCCGCCGCACCAGGTAGGCGATCGCCACGTCGAAGTGCTCAGGGTGCACCACGGGCGTGTACAGCAGCAGCCGCCCCGTCGACCGGCGGACCGCCTCGGCCTGCCCGGTGGCCATGCCGAGCAGCATCTCCGTCTCCACCGCGTCCTGGACCCCACGCCGGCCGGCCAGCAGCCAGGCGAAGGCCAGGTCGAACAGGTTGTGGCCGGCCACGCCGAGGTGCACCTTCGCCGTCCGCTCCGGCGTCAGCGCCCAGTCCAGCACCCGCTTGTACGCGGTGTCCGTCTCCTGCTTGGTGTCCCAGGTGGCCGGCGGCCAGTCGTGCAGCTGCGCGTCGACGTGCTCCATCGACAGGTTCGCGCCCTTGACCAGGCGCACCTTGACCGGCGCACCGCCGCCGGTTCGCCGCGTGGCCGCCCAGTCCTGCAGCCGCTGCATCGCGCCCAGCGCGTCCGGCAGGTACGCCTGCAGCACCACGCCCGCGTGCAGGTCGCGCAGCTCCGGCCGGTCGAGCAGCCGCATGAACACCTCGAGGGTCAGGTCGAGGTCGCGGTACTCCTCCATGTCGAGGGTGACGACGGTGCCCGTCGCCGCGGCGCGTCGGTACAGGGGGAGCAGGTGGGCCACCACCTCGTCGACGGTCGCGTCGAACGCCCAGGGCGCGTGCGGACCGCTGACCGACGACACCTTGATGGACACGTGGTCGACGTCGGTGCGCTCGAGCAGCCTGGCGGTGCCCTCCAGCCGGCGGTCCGCCTCGCGGCGCCCGAGCACGGCCTCGCCCAGGAGGTTGAGGTTGAGGGCGACGCCATCGCGGCGCAGATGGGCGAGGGCGGCACCGAGGTGGGCGTCGGACGCGTCGACGACGAGGTGGCCGACCAGCTCGCGCAGCACCCGGCGGGCCATGGGGACGACGACGCCCGGTGCGACGGGTCCCGCGAGGCCGCCGGTCCGCACGGCCCAGCGCAGCGGCGCCGGCAGGAAGCCCGGCACGTCGCGGGACAGCGTCGCCAGCGCCCGGGCGGCCGCCGCCGGGTCCTCGGGACGCACCACCCGGTCGATGAACCCGACCGCGAACCGCAGCCCGGCGGGATCTCGCAGCAGCCCCGCCAGCAGGGACGCGCCCCGGTCGGGCGGCACGTCGGCAGCCTCGTCGAGCCAGCGGCGCACCAGCGCCTCGACGTCGGGGACCAGGTCGAGCAGCTCGTCGTCCATCCACTCGATCGTGGCCCGGTCGGCACCGCTCCGCGCGACGAACCGCCGCACCCGGCCGACTCAGACCAGCGACGCCCGCGCCGCGTGCACCTCCGCCACCCGCTCGAGGATCGCGTCCAGCACCGGCATGCGGTCGAACTGCCGCGCGTGCGCCAGCGCCTGCTCGGCCATCGACTCCCGCTCCACGTCGGACATGCCCAGCACCGCCCGGTCCAGGGCCGCCGCCAGCGCCGGCGGGTCCGCCGGCGGCACGATCAGCGCCGTGTCACCGACCGCCTCGCCGATCCCGCCGACGTCCGTGGTGATCACCGGCCCGCCGCCGGACAGCATCGACTCGACCAGTGCGATGCCGAACGTCTCGGTGAACTCCGGCATCGACTTGCTCGGCAGGGCGAACGCCCGCGCGCCGGCCATCAGGTGCGCCTTCTCCTCGTCGTCCACGTCGTGCAGGAACCGGATCCGCCCCGCCACCGCGGTCGTCGCCGCGAGCGCGTGCAGCGCCTCGGCCTGCGGTCCGTTGCCGGCCACCACCAGCTCCACCGACCCGGCCGCGCGGCTGGCGGCGTACGCCTCGATCAGGTCGTCCACCCCCTTGGCGTGCGCCAGCCGGGACAGGTAGAGGACGTAGCCGCCGCGGGTCAGCCCCCGCGCGGCGAGCACCGCGTCGGTGAGGTCGTCGTCCCGCGCCAGGTACGCACCGACGTCGATCGCGGGGTAGCTGACCTGCACCCGCTCCTCGCACTGCGCGGCGAACCGGGTGCCGTGCTTGGCGTCGATGGCGCGCGCCTCGCCGACGATCATGTCGCGGGTGTACCGGGACACCGCCAGGCACACGTCGTGGTCCAGGTAGCTGGCCAGCACCTGCGCGGCGGCCCCGAACCGGTCCTCCTCGACGCACGCGCGCACGACGTTGGTCACGTCCGAGCCGACCGCCTCCGCGACGGTCACCACGTCGACCGGCAGGCCGGTTGACCGGGCGATCCGCACGGCATCGGCCACCGCGGTGGCGTGCGGCGACAGGTACAGGGACATCGCCACGGTCGGCACGCCGTCGGTGAACAGCTCCACCAGCCGGCCGGTCAGCCCCGCGAGCCACCGTCCGTCGGGCACCTTGTAGTCGCCCACCGGACCGGGCCGCTCCACGGTGATGCCGTCGCTGTACGGCAGCACCCCGTCGAGGGGCTTGAGCGGCAGGCCGGCACGCTGCAGCACGTCCAGCGGCCAGGTGACGATCCGCACGTCGTCGAACCCGCGCCGCAGGGCCGCCTCGGCGAGGTTGCGCGCCTCGCCGGAGTGGCCGCAGATCACCGGGTCCGCCCGCACGACCAGCACCAGCCGTCGCGTCGGCGCGCGACCGGGGCCCGCACCGTCCGGAACCGTGCTCATGCTGCTCCCCCTGGTCGCACCACCGGCGTCGACAGCGTCGGCGGTCCGGAGCTGGTCGTCAGCGGCACGGGCGAGCGGGACGACGGCGGTCGGCTCGCCAGGTCCGTGCCCCAGCTGTTGGGCTCGACGCCGAGCCGCACCTGCAGGTGCCCGCCGCGGTGCACCTCGTGCCCGCTGAGCCACGACCGGTCCAGCGGCCGTCCGTTGAACGTGATGCCCTGCACGTACTGGGCGGGACCGCCGGGCTCCGGCTCCCGGAACCCCTCCGTCTCGATGGTCAGGGAGCGCCCCCCGACCTCCAGGGCCGCCGCCCGCCACGACGGTGCGTTCACCAGGAACCGGTTCTGCCCGGCCACCGGGAACAGCCCCAGGCTGGCCCACACGTACCAGGACGAGAGGCCGCCGGAGTCGTCGTTGCCGGGCAGCCCGCCGCGGCCGGTGCCGAACTGGTTGGTCACCACGTCGTGCACCACCTGCGCCGTGCGGTCGGGCCGACCGGCCCAGTGGTACGCGTACGGCGCCTCCATGTCCGGCTCGTTGTTCAGCCCCTCGAACCGGTCCAGCCGATAGCCGGCCGCCATCTCCGCCAGCTCGGGCTGCAGCCCGGGCTGCACCACGGGCGGTGCGCCGAACCCGAAGAACCGGTCGAGCAGCCCGACGAAGGCGTCGTCACCGCCGGCCAGCGCGATCCGCCCCGCCATGTCGTGCAGCAGCCGGAACGAGTAGTTCCACTTGCCGCCCTCGTAGTACGTCGAGTCGTGCAGCAGGCCGGTCGCCGGGTCGAAGGCGTTGGCCCACCGGTCGGCCAGCGGGGCGAACTGCTCGACGAGCGCGCGGTCGCCGACGTGGGCCGCGACGTAGGCCGTGCACCAGTACCCGAACGCCAGGTCCAGCGTGTGGCTGACCGGCTGCGCCAGGCCGCGCAGCAGGAACTCCTCGCCGTACGTGCGCCGCAGGTCGTTGTGCATGTGCACCAGCGCCCAGTCCCAGTCGACGCCGGGCAGGCCCAGCTGGCACACGTCGGCCAGGAAGGTGTGCGCGAGCGCCGAGCCCTGCCGGGAGAACTGGTCGGCACCGCGCGCCATCCGGTACCCGATCGGCAGGTTGCCCTCCTCCTCGGCGATCTGGATCAGCGCGTTGGCCAGCTCGACCGCCTTGTGCGGCCGCAGCGCCGTGATCAGCGGCAGCTGCGTGCGGTAGATGTCCCACATCGTCGCGATGTCGAACACGAACGGGCCGTCCATCGGCCAGAACGGGGACTCGTCCATCGCCAGGCACGGCTTGATCAGCGAGTGGTAGACGGCGGTGGACAGCACCGTCTGCCGCACGCGCGACGGGGTGTCCACCTGGACTCCGTCCAGGTGCTCGCGCCAGTCGGCGGCCGTCGCGGCACGTCGCACGGTGAAGCTGCGCGGCCCCGGACCGCAGTCGTGCTCGAGGTTCTCCTTCGCCTGCTCCACCCCGCGCAAGGAGAAGCCGAACCGCACCTCCACCACCTGGCCGGGCTCCGCCCGCCCGGCCCACATCAGCCCGAACGGCCGCAGCGTCGTCGGCCGGATCCGGTCGAAGTCGAGCCGCGTGCCCCCGGGCATCAGCCGGCGGTCGTACCAGAGCATCTGCCGCCAGGCCCCGGGTGCATCGCACTCGACGTGCACGGCCAGCGGCGCGCCCTCGACGACGATCTCGCCCTGCGCCACCCCGGGCGCCAGGGACGCCAGCCGAGCCCGCAGCGGCACCGTGCGGCCGTAGGGGATGATCAGGCCGCCCATCGAGAAGTCGATCACCACGCGCGCGTCGCGGTGCGCCGGGAACGTGTACCGGTGCACCGCGCTCTTGGGCCCGACGGTCAGCTCGCAGTGGATGCCGGACCCGAGCGTCGCGGAGTAGTAGCCGGGCTCCGCCTGCTCGTCGACCACGTCCCACAGCGACCCCAGGTCGTCCAGCGGCTGCAGCATGGGCGTGACGCGGAAGTAGTTGTAGTACTTGCGGATCGCGCCGGTCCCGGACTGCTGGAAGTGCGTGAAGCCGCTGGCCACCTGCCGGTCGTACAGCGGTACCGGCAGTCCCTCGGTGCCCAGGTCGTACCGGCCGTATCCGGTGGGGTAGGCCCCGGAGTACGCGCACGCCGACACCATGCCGAGCGGGTACGTGGCGCCGGGGTGCGTGTTGCCCACCTGCGGCTTGGGCCACCACCACGTGGCGGCCAGGCCCTGCGGCTGCGGGAGCTGGGTGGCCTCCGTGCCGATGAACGGGTCGACGTGCTCGAACACGTGCTCACCCCTCTCGTTGGCCGCATCGTGCCTGATCGGCGGAGGTTACGGCAGGGGGGTGACGGGCAGGTTGCGACGACACGTCCGGACGGCGACGGACGGGTCGGGGGGGAGGGCTCGGGTGGTGCGCCCGGCCGGGCCGGCGTCAGGCCTCGGCAGGCAGCGGGACGACAGCGACGCGGCCCGCCGGTCCAGGCGCAGGCTCCTCAGGCGCCGCCCGGGAAGCCGATCTGCCGCCACGCCTCGTAGGTCGCCACCGCCGCCGCGTTGGACAGGTTCATCGACCGCCGCCCGGGCAGCATCGGGATGCGCACCCGGTCGGTGACGCGCGGATCGGCCTGCACCTCCGGCGGCAGGCCGGTCGGCTCGGCGCCGAACAGCAGCGCGTCGCCGTCCTGCCAGTCCACGTCCGTGTACCAGCGGCTGGCACCGGTGGTGAAGGCGAAAACCCTGGTCAGGCCGGCCAGGGCATGGTCCAGGTCGGGGTGCACCACCACCTGGGCGAGGTCGTGGTAGTCCAGCCCGGCGCGTCGCAACCGCGGCTCGTCCAGCTCGAAACCCAGCGGTTCCACGAGGTGCAGCACGGCACCGGTGCCGGACACCATGCGGATCGCGTTGCCGGTGTTCCCGGCGATGCGGGGCTCGTGGAAGACGACGTGCAGCACGGGCCGATGCTGCCACGGGCCGGTGTCGGTTCCGGTGGCTAGCCTGGTCGCGCACCCCTGCCGCGGCGGCCGCCGACGGCCGTCGGTGCGCCACCCGAGAGGATCGCCGTCGATGCCCACGCCGTACGCCGCCGCCGAGAACCGGTACGACTCGATGACCTACCGGCGCACCGGCCGCAGCGGGCTCGACCTGCCGGCCATCTCGCTGGGCCTGTGGCACAACTTCGGCGACGCCAGCCCGTACGGGCGGCAGCTGGAGGTGCTGCACACCGCGTTCGACCTCGGCATCACGCACCTGGACGCGGCGAACAACTACGGCCCCGGCCCCGGCTCGGCGGAGACGAACCTCGGCCGCGCGCTCGCGGCCGACCTGGCGGCGTACCGCGACGAGCTCGTGATCTCGACGAAGGCCGGCTACCCGATGTGGACGGGGCCGTACCAGGACGGCGGCTCCCGCAAGTACCTGCTGTCGTCGCTGGACGCCTCGCTGCGGCGGCTCGGGCTCGACTACGTCGACGTCTTCTACCACCACCGTCCGGACCCCAGCACGCCGCTGGAGGAGACGATGGGTGCCCTGGCCAGCGCTGTGAACAGCGGAAAGGCGCTCTACGTCGGTGTCTCCAACTACTCGCCGTCGCAGACCCGTGCCGCGCACGCCCTGCTCGCGGACATGGGCGTGCGGCTGCTGATCCACCAGCCCAGCTACTCGATGTTCAACCGGCACGTCGAGAACGTGGCACCGGGGGAGACGGAGTCGCTGCTGGACGTGGTGGGCGACCTCGGCATCGGCACCATCGTGTTCTCGCCGCTCGCGCAGGGCCTGCTCACCGACCGGTACCTGTCGGGCGAGGTGCCCGCCGACTCCCGCGCCGCCACCGGCCGGTTCCTCTCGGCGTCGAACATCACCGACACCTACCTGCAGCGCGCGCGGGTCCTCAACGAGTTCGCGCAGGGCCGCGACCAGACGCTCGCGCAGCTCGCCGTGTCGTGGGTGCTGCGCGACCAGCGGATCACGTCCGCCCTGGTCGGCGCCAGCTCGGCCGAGCAGCTGCGCTCGAACGTCGCCGCGCTGAGCGCCCCGCCGCTGACGGACCAGGAGATCGCCACGCTCGACCAGTGGGGGGGGGGCGCCCCCCCCCCCCCCCGCCCCACCCCCCCCCCCGCCCCCCCGGGGCCCCGCCCGGGCCGTCTTCCCCCC
>NZ_JANZLA010000005.1:128678-316145 GCF_025770785.1 Cellulomonas sp. SG140
GGATAACGCCACGCTCGCCCTGGGGGCGGTCTTCGTCTCGGGCCTCTTTTGACCCACGCCGCCACCGGCCGCAGCTGAGCCGCTCCGGTGCCGTCGACCGCCCAGCTGACCCACTCCGCTGCCGGGCCGCAGCTGGGGCTCAGCCGGTGTGGACGGCCCAGCCGTTCGGCGGTACGGACGCCCCGTCCCCCCACACCGGGTCGCTGACCGCCAGCCGTGCCCCGCCGGGCGCCGCCACCGGCTCGGTGCCGAGGTTGAGCGCCAGCGTCAGCGCCTCGCCGCCGCCGCGAGACGTGACGGTGATCCGCGCCGCCGTGTTCGACAGCTCGGACACGCCGACCGTCCCGTCCACCAGCCACGGGTGCCGCCGCCGCAGCCCGAACAGCTCCTGGTGCACGCGGTAGACCGGCAGCCCGATCGGCGACAGCTCGTCCGGTGACGGCGGGAAGGCCGGCCGGATCTCGTCGTCCCCGCCGACCCGCTCCTCCTTGACCCCGCGGAAGCCGTGCTCGTCGCCGGAGTACACCGACGGGATGCCGGGCAGCAGGGCCAGCAGCGCGACGGTGTGGGTCAGCAGCTCGGGTGGCACCGTGGAGGCGATCCGAGTGACGTCGTGGTTGCCGACGAACGTCTGGGGCAGGAACCGTGCGACCAGCTCGTCGTGCCGGCCCAGCGACCAGGCCAGCTCCCACAGGTTCCGGTCGACCAGCGAGCTCCAGATCGCCTTCCACAGCTCGTACTGCGTGACCGAGTCGAGCCCGGACTCCGCGACGTATCCGGCGTAGTCGCCGTGGATCATCTCGCCGAGGAACCACGCCTCCGGGTGTCGCGCGCGGACGCCCGGCAGCACCGCCGCCCAGAACGACGCCGGCACCGCGTACGCGGCATCGATCCGCCAGCCGTCCACCCCCCGGTCCAGCCAGTGCGTCATCACCTCAGCGACGTACGCGCGCACGCGTTCGTCGTCGTGGTTGAGCGCCACCAGCGCGCCGTGCCCCTCGAACGTCGCCGGGCGGTCGCCGTCCCACCGGACCAGCCGTCCGGCCTCGCTCGTCGGCCCGCCGGCCACGGCGTCCCGCACCCACGGGTGCTCCGCCGACACGTGGTTGAACACCCCGTCCAGCAGCACCCGCACGCCGCGCGCATGTGCCGCCGCGATCAGCTCGTCCAGCTGCTCGTCACCGCCCAGCCGCGCGTCCACCCGCAGGTGGTCGAGGGTGTCGTACCCGTGCGTCGCGGAGTGGAACACCGGCCCCAGCAGCAGCCCGTTCGCCCCGAAGCCCACCAGGTGGTCCAGCCACCCGACCAGGTGCCGCAGGCCCCTTCCCGGCTCGGCCGACGACCCGTCCGTCGCCGCCCCCGTGAAGCCGAGCGGGTACACGTGCCACCAGATGGCGTGCCGCGCCCACGCCGGCCCGGGCAACCGCCCCGCCGCGACTGTGTCGCCGCCGCCCGCCGACGGCACGGCGCCGCTCGCCACCTCGCGGTCCACTCAGCCCTCCAGCGCCGCGAGCAGCCCCGCGCCGTACCGCTCGAGCTTCGCCGCCCCGACCCCGCCGATCCCGGCCAGCTCGTCCAGGTCCGCCGGCCGCCGCGTCACCACGTCCCGCAGCGTCGCGTCGTGGAACACGACGTACGCCGGCACACCCTGCTCCTTGGCCACCCCGGCGCGCCACGCGCGCAGCCGCTCGAACACGGCCTGCGCCTCGTCGTCCAGGTCCGGCGCGCCGGCACCGCCGGCCCGGCCGCCCGCGGCACCGCCCCGCGTCCGCGACCGACCCGTCCGCGGCGCCTCCCGCCGCAGCCGTACCTCCCGCTCACCACGCAGCACGTCCGCGCTGCCCTCGGTGAGTCGCAGCGTCCCGTACCCGTCGGTGTCCACGGACAGCAGCTCCGCGGCCAGCAGCTGCCGCACCACCCCGCGCCACTCGACGTCCGACAGGTCCGTGCCGATGCCGAACGTCGACAGCTCGCCGTGGCCCAGGCTGCGCACCCGCTCGGTCTCCTTGCCGCGCAGGATGTCCACCACGTGCCCGACCCCGTACCGCTGCCCCCGCTGCTCCAGCCGGACCACGGTGGACAGCAGCTTCTGCGCCGGAACCGTCCCGTCCCAGGTCTCGGGCGGGGCCAGGCACGTGTCGCAGTTGCCGCACGGCTCCGACGCCTGCCCGAAGTACGAGAGCAGCTGCACGCGGCGGCAGTCGGCCGTCTCGCACAGCGCCAGCATCGCGTCGAGGTGCTGGGTCAGCCGTCGCCGGTGCGCGGCATCCCCCTCGGACCCGTCGATCAACCGCCGCTGCTGCACCACGTCGGCCAGCCCGTACGCCAGCCACGCGGTGGACGGCAGCCCGTCGCGTCCGGCCCGCCCGGTCTCCTGGTAGTACCCCTCGACGGACTTCGGCAGGTCCAGGTGCGCCACGAACCGCACGTCCGGCTTGTCGATCCCCATGCCGAACGCGATGGTCGCCACCATCACCACGCCGTCCTCGCGCAGGAACCGCGCCTGGTTGCGTGCCCGCACGGCCCGGTCCAGCCCCGCGTGGTACGGCAGCGCGGCGATGCCCTGCCCGACGAGGAACTCCGCCGTCTGCTCCACGGACGCCCTGGTCAGGCAGTAGACGATGCCCGCGTCCCCGGCGTGCTCGGTGCGCAGCAGCTGCAGCAGCTGGGCCCGCGGGTTGTCCTTCGGCACGATCCGGTACCGGATGTTGGGCCGGTCGAAGCTCGCGACGAAGTCCCGCGCGTCGCCCAGGGACAGCCGCTGCCGGATCTCGGCGTGCGTCGCGGCCGTCGCCGTGGCCGTCAGGGCGATCCGCGGCACGTCCGGCCACCGCTCGTGCAGCAACGACAGCTGCAGGTAGTCCGGCCGGAAGTCGTGGCCCCACTGCGACACGCAGTGCGCCTCGTCGATCGCGAACAGGGCCACCCGTCCCCGGTCCAGCAGGTCGAGGGTGTCCGGTGCGGTCAGCCGCTCCGGTGCGAGGTAGAGCAGGTCGAGCTCACCGGCGAGGAACGCCCGTTCCGTGTCTCGACGAGCCGTGGGGTCCTGCGTCGAGTTGAGGAACCCGGCCCGCACGCCCAGTGCCGAGAGGGCGTCCACCTGGTCCTGCATCAGGGCGATCAGCGGGGAGACGACCACGCCGGTGCCCTCCCTGACCAGGGACGGGACCTGGTAGCAGAGCGACTTGCCGCCGCCGGTCGGCATCAGCACGATCGCGTCGCCGCCAGCCACCACGTGGTCGATCACCTCGGCCTGGGCGCCGCGGAACTCGTCATACCCCCAGACGGTGCGCAGCACGTCGAGCGGGGTCTGCGACGTCAGCTGCACCCGCCCACCCTACGAGCGACCCCCGACACCAAGACGCCCGGCCACCCACAGGCCTGGCCGCCGGGCGGGCGGACCCGTCGGCCGTCGTGCGGCCCGACGCCTCCCCGAGCACGCCCGACGGTCCGTAGGGTGGCCCGCATGGGTACTGCACTGGTCACCGGCGCGAGCGCCGGCCTCGGTCTCGAGTTCGCCTGGCAGCTGGCCACCGCGCGGCACGACGTGGTGCTCGTGGCCCGTGACGAGGAGCGGCTGCGCCGCCTCGCCGCCCAGCTCGAGGCGGCCGCCGGCGTGCGCGCGGAGGTGCTCGTGGCGGACCTGTCCGTCCGGGCCGACCTCGACCGTGTCGCTGACCGGCTGCGGGACGACGAGCGTCCCGTCGGACTGCTGGTGAACAACGCCGGCTTCGGCCTGGCGCAGGAGTTCGTCGGCGGCGACGTCGCCCGCGAGGAGTACGCGCTCGACGTGATGGTGCGTGCCGTCATGGTGCTGTCCCACGCGGCGGCCGAGGCGATGGTCCGGCGTGGCCGCGGGGCGATCCTCAACGTCGGGTCGGTGGCGGGGCTGCTCGCCTCCGGCACGTACTCGGCGCACAAGGCGTGGGTCCGCTCGTTCACCGAGGGCCTCGCGGTGGAGCTGCAGGGGACGGGCGTGACCGCCACCGTCGTCCAGCCGGGCTTCGTGCACACCGAGTTCCACCAGCGCGGCGGGATCGACGTCTCGATGTTCCCGGACGTCACCTTCCTCAACCCGGAGGACGTCGTCGCGGCCGCCCTGGCCGACGTCCGTCGCGGTGTGGTCCTCTCCACGCCGAGCCTGCGCTACCGCGCCGCGGCCGCCGTCGCCCGCATCGCGCCGCGGTCGGCGATCCGCGCCTTCGGCCGCTACCGCAAGCAGCTGCAGGACCAGGAGCCCGCACCCGACGTGGCGCCCGAGCGGTCCTGACCACCACCGGAGCGGTCCTGACCGCTGTCGGCCCGACTCGTTACCCTGGCGACCCGTGAGCCCCGACGCCCCGACCGGCCCCGCCTCCACCCGCGACCAGCTGCGCGACCTGATCCGCGACCTCGCCGTCGTGCACGGCCGCGTCACGCTCGCGTCCGGCCGTGAGGCCGACTACTACGTCGACCTGCGCCGCGTGACGCTGCACCACCGTGCCGCCCCGCTGATCGGCCACGTGCTGCTGGACCGCCTCGAGGAGGTCGGTCTGGGCCCCGGCGAGATCGACGCCACCGGCGGCCTGACGCTCGGCGCCGACCCTGTGGCGACGTCCCTCCTGCACGCCGCCGCGAGCCGCGGCCTGGACCTCGACGCCTTCGTCGTCCGCAAGGAGGCCAAGGCGCACGGCATGCAGCGCCGTATCGAGGGCCCGGACATCGCCGGCCGCCGCGTGGTGGTGGTCGAGGACACGTCCACCACCGGCGGCTCGGTGGCCACGGCCGTCGAGGCGGTGCGCGAGGCCGGTGCCGAGGTGCGCGGTGTTGCCGTCCTGGTCGACCGGGACACCGGCGCGCGCGAGAAGATCGAGGCCCTCGGCGTGCCCTACCACTACCTGTACGGCCTGTCCGACCTCGGCCTCGCCTGACCCGGCCGCCTCACGTCCGGTGCCTCGCGTGTCGATGCCCCGGTCGTGAGACGTGACGGTGGCGGTCCCCGACGTTGGCAGGTCAGCGCCGTGCGGGTGCTGGCGCTCTTCGGGCTGCTGTCGATGGGGCTGCCCGTGCTGTGGGTGGTCAGCGACGTGATCCTGGGCGCTCTCGCCGGGGCGCTGGGCGGTGACGCCAGCGGCCGCACCGTGGGCGGCCTCGCCTGGGTCCTGGCGGTGGTCCTGTTCCTGCCGCTCGCCTGGCTGGCGTTCCGGACGAACCTCGAGGGCGTCGCTGTCGGCCGCCGAACCATGCGCAGCTGGGCCGAGTCGCGCGGCTGGTCCACCGGAGCCGTCCCGCAGCTGTTCGAGGACCGCTGGGAGTCACCGCCGTTCGCCACCACCCGGTCGCAGGTGCTGAACCTGATCAGCCGCACCGATGAGCGCGGCACCGTGTACTCGATGACCTACGTGATCGACGACGTGCCCCGGCACGTCGTGACGACGACGCGGCCTTTCCACGGGCCGCCCGTGCGGCTGGTCCCGCGGACGCTGGTGCGCGCGGCGGCCGAGGCGGTCGGCGCCCAGGAGATCTCCACCGAGTGGGCCGAGTTCAACTCCCGCTGGTCAGTCCTCTCCGCCGACCCGAGGCACGCCCTGGCGATGGTCCATCCGCGCGTGATGGAGCGACTGATGGCGGTCGACGACCCGACGCTGCAGGTGCTGTTCGAAGCGGGCGACGTGGTCGTGCACAGGCCGGGACTCACCGCGCTGAGCCGGGTCTCGCCCATGGCCGAGCTCGTCGTGGACCTCGCGGAGCTGGTCCCGGGCTACGTGCTGGACGACAACCCGCCGCTGCCCGGCGGCGCGACGCGCCGTCAGCCGCGGCAGATGTACCGCCTGGGTCCGGAAGGGTGGCGACCGTGACCGGCAACTGGGTCTTCTGGCTGGTGGTGCTGCTGAGCCTCGCCGCGGCGGCCGGGCAGGCGTGGCTGCGCGTGCAGAACCGGCGGCGCCTGAAGGTGTGGGCGCAGGCCACCGGCTGGCAGTACGCGGAGCGGTACGACGAGTGGACGACGATCTCCTCGTCCCACCCCTTCGGCCAGGGGCGCGACCGCCGGGCGTGCGACGTCGTCCAGGGGTCCTTCGAGGCGCACCCCTCGGTCGCCTTCGACTACCGCTGGACCACCGGCAACGGCAAGAACCGGCAGGTGCACCACGCGCACGTCGTCGCACTGCGGCTGCCGGCGTACCTGCCCACCGTCCAGGTGACCCCCGAGGGGCTGGGCACGGTGCTGGCGCACCTGGTCGGCGCGCAGGACATGCAGTTCGAGTCCGAGGACTTCAACCGCGCCTACCGCGTCACCACCGGAGACCTGCGCACCGCCACCGACGTGATCAACCCCCGGCTGATGGAGCGGCTGCTGCGCGGCGACGCGCGCGGGGTGTCGTGGCGGATCGACGGCGTCTGGATCCTGTCCTGGCAGGCCGGTGGCTGGGACCTCGACTCGCTCGCGGCCCGCCTCGGCGTGCTGGCCGCCGTCGTCCGCGCCGTTCCCCGCCACGTGTGGCAGGACCACGGCTACGATCCGCTCACCGACAGCACCCCTGGAGAGGCCGTCCTGTGAACCCCGTGTCCGTCGTCCTGATCGTGATCGCGGCGATCGTCGTCCTGCTCCTGCTGTGGGCGGTGGCGCAGTACAACGGCCTGGTCCGGCTGCGGAACCTGGTGCAGGAGGCCTGGCGGCAGATCGACGTCGAGCTGCACCGCCGGCACGACCTGATCCCCAACCTCGTCGAGACCGTGAAGGGCTACGCCGCGCACGAGCGCGCGGTGTTCGACGAGGTGGCGCGCGCCCGCGCCGCCGCCTCCGGCCCGGCCGCCGGCCCGGCCCAGCAGGCCGAGCAGGAGAACGCCCTGACCGCCGCGCTCGGACGGCTGTTCGCGGTGGCCGAGGCCTACCCGGTGCTGCGCGCCAGCGAGAACTTCCAGCAGCTGCAGGCCGAGCTGTCCAACACGGAGGACCGGATCGCGGCCGGCCGCCGGTTCTACAACGCCAACGTGCGGGCGCTGAACACCAAGGTCGAGACGTTCCCGTCGAACGTGATCGCCGGCATGTTCGGGTTCACGCGGGCGGAGTACTTCGAGGTGGACGACCCGCAGGTCCGCCAGGCGCCGACCGTCAGCTTCTGACGCGCGGCCGCTGCCGTCGGTCGTCGAGTCGTGCCCTAGAAGGAGTACGTCGCGACGTGCTCCTGCGACGGGTGCGGCAGCGACGGGTCGCGCAGCGACGGCAGCAGGTGCAGGAGCGGGTCGACGAACCCCCGCCGCGGGTCCAGCACGCCGGCGTCCGCCAACCGGTCGAGCAGGTGGCCGACCTGCTCGGCGGGGATGCCCAGCTCGACGGCGATCTCCGCCGGCTCGACGAACCGGCCGGTGGTGCTGCACACCGCGACGAACAACCGCTCGACCGGGCACGGTGCGGACCGGTCACCGGTGCACACGTCCCGCCGCAGGCCCTCGGCCAGCAGGTCGACGAACGCCGTGCTGACGTCCCCGAGGTCGCGCCGCTCGGCCACGGCCCGCGCGAAGCCGCCGTACCGCAGGTACTCCTCGCGCACCACGCGGGCGTCAGCGCCCGGCTGGGCGCCGAGCAGCTCCGCCAGGGTCGACGGGCGCAGCGACCGCACGGTGGCGGCACCCTCCCAGCCGGCCTGCACCCGCTCCACCGCGGCACCCGCGAGGGACGCCGTCACCAGCACCCGGACGCCCGGCACCGGCGTCGCCAGCACGTCGGCCCAGTCACCGCACGCCGACGCCTCGTCCAGGACCACCAGCCGGGGCTGGTCGCACGCCGGTGCACCCACCCGCGTCGGCCGCCGCAGCGCGTTGTCCAGGTCCTGGGCGTCCAGCGGGGGGCGGTCGGGGAACGGGTCATCGGGCGTCGCCTCGACCGGAACCCACAGCACCGCACGGGCGTCCAGGTCCGGCTCGGCGAGCGCCTGGACCACCGCATCCTTCGCCGCCGTCGTCTTCCCCACACCGCGGGGACCCACCAGCACGGTGACCGTCCCGGCGGGGGCGTGCGCGACGTCGGACAGCGCGGCCCGGCCGGCGAGCGTGCCGGTCAGCCACTCGTGCCGTGCGCGCTGGGCGAGGTGCACGTCGTCGACGGCCCAGGAGACCCGCGTGCGGCGGGACCACCACGGGTTGGCGGCGCGGAGCACCTGTGCCAGCTCGCTGTGTCGCATCCTCCTGAGGGTGCTACCCGGGAGTAGCGATCGGCGAGGACGAAGGGCCCGTTCGGGCCGCCGACCAGGGCGTGCAGGGCCGAACCGGGGTCCCGGCCGGGAGCGTCAGACGCGGCCGACGAGGTCGGCGACGGAGTCCACGACCTCGGTGGGCCGGTACGGGTACCGCTGCACGTCCTCGGCACGCGTCGACCCGGTGAGCACCAGGAAGGTGCGCAGTCCCGCCTCGATGCCGGCCACCATGTCGGTGTCCATCCGGTCGCCCACCATCACGGTGGTCTCGGAGTGCGCGTCGATCCGGTTGAGGGCCGACCGGATCATCATCGGGTTGGGCTTGCCGACGAAGTACGGCTTGCGGCCGGTCGCCGCCGAGATCATCGCCGCCACCGCGCCGGTGGCCGGCAGGTCGCCGTCCGCGGACGGGCCCGTCACGTCGGGGTTGGTGGCGATGAACCGGGCACCGCCCTGGATCAGCCGGATCGCCTGCGTGATCGCCTCGAACGAGTACGTCCGGGTCTCACCGAGCACGACGAAGTCCGGCCGGCTGGCCGTCAGCGTGAAGCCCGCCTGGTACAGCGCCGTGGTGAGGCCGGCCTCGCCGATCACGTACGCGCTGCCGCCGTCGGGCGCCTGGTCCACCAGGAACTGCGCGGTCGCCAGCGCCGACGTCCAGATCGCCTCCTCCGGCACCTCGATCCCGCTCGCCGCGAGCCGGGCGCGCAGGTCACGGGTGGTGAAGATGGAGTTGTTCGTCAGGATGAGGAACGGCCGGCCCTTCTGCTGCAGGGCGCCGACGAACTCCGCGGCACCGGCCAGCGCGCGGTCCTCGTGGACCAGCACGCCGTCCATGTCGCACAGCCACGAGGCGATCTCGCGCGGTGCCTGCACGTCAGGCCTCGTCGCCGTCCAGCGCCGGTGCCCCGTCGACCGCCACCTCGGCGGCCGCCGGCCGGGCCAGGCGCGACCGGCGCCGAGCCCGCCACGCCTCGACGAGCACCGGGGCCACCGAGATCAGCACGATGAGGACCAGCAGCACCTCGATGTTCTTCTTGATGAAGGTGATGTTGCCCAGCCCGTAGCCGAGCCACGTCACGCCGCCGGCCCAGAGCACCACGCCGATCCCGTTGTAGAGGGCGAAGTGCGAGTACCGCATCCGGCCCACGCCGGCCGCGACCGACGCGTACGTGCGCACGAAGGGGATGAACTGCGCGATAACCAGCGTGCGGCCGCCGTACTTCTCGAAGTACGCGTACGTCTGGTCGATGTGCTCTTGCTTGAAGATCTTCGAGTCCGGGCGGCTGAACACCCGCGGGCCCAGCGTCCGGCCGATCCAGTAGCCGCACTGGGTGCCGGCGTACGCCGTCAGCACCATGATCAGCGACAGCCACCAGATGGACGGCAGGTGCGACCCGCCGTGCGCCACCAGGGCGCCTGCGGTGAACAGCAGGGAGTCGCCCGGCAGGATCGGGAACAGCAGCCCGACCTCGATGAAGACGATCGCCATCACGCCGATCAGTGCGGCCGTGCCCAACGAGCTGATGATGTGCTCGGGGTCCAGGAAGCTGGGGCCGAGCGTGTGCACCGCTCCGGTTGCCAGGGCGGACGCGGTCAGCACGACGTGCCGCGGCTGGGACGAGAGGTCGTGGGGCGCATGGCCCCCAGGGTACGGCCCGGGGTGGTGGCGAGCCGTGGCGCCCGTGTGGCGGTCCTGTGCGGCCGCCGGGCCTCGGGTCCTGGTTCCGGCCCTTCCGTGGCGTGGAAGACTTCGGGGGAACGACTTCAGGACCCGACGAAGCAGGAGAAACAGCGATGCCCATCGCGACCACCGAGGTCTACGCCGAGCTGATCAACCGCGCCAAGGCCGGCGGTTTCGCGTACCCCGCCGTGAACGTCACGTCGTCCCAGACCGTCACCGCGGCCCTGCAGGGCTTCGCGGAGGCCGAGAGCGACGGCATCATCCAGGTCTCGGTCGGTGGCGCCGAGTACGCCTCCGGCTCGACCATCAAGGACCGCGTCGCCGGTTCGCTGGCGCTCGCCGCGTACGCCCGTGAGGTCGCCAAGAACTACCCGATCACGGTCGCCCTGCACACCGACCACTGCACCAAGCAGAACCTCGAGTCCTGGGTCCGCCCGCTGCTGGCCCTCGAGGCGGAGCAGGTGAAGAACGGCCAGGAGCCGACCTTCCAGTCGCACATGTTCGACGGCTCCAACATCCCGCTGGACGAGAACCTGGTCATCGCGGCCGAGCTGCTCGAGCTGTCGCAGAAGGCCCGCACCATCCTCGAGATCGAGGTCGGCGTGGTCGGTGGCGAGGAGGACGGCCACGCGGCCGAGATCAACGACAAGCTGTACACGACCCCCGAGGACGGCCTGAAGACCGTCGAGGCGCTCGGCTTCGGCGAGAAGGGCCGCTACCTGACGGCCCTGACCTTCGGCAACGTGCACGGCGTCTACAAGCCCGGTGCCGTCAAGCTGCGCCCGGCCATCCTGGAGGAGATCCAGAAGGTCGTCGGCGCCAAGGTCGGCAAGGACAAGCCGTTCGACCTGGTGTTCCACGGCGGCTCCGGCTCCACGGCCGAGGAGATCGCGGCGGCCGTCAGCTTCGGCGTCGTGAAGATGAACATCGACACCGACACCCAGTACGCGTTCACCCGCCCGGTGGTCGGCCACATGTTCAGCAACTACGACGGCGTGCTGAAGGTGGACGGCGAGGTCGGCAACAAGAAGGCGTACGACCCGCGCGCCTGGGGCAAGCTCGCCGAGGGCGGCATGGCCGCGCGCCTGGTCGAGGCCGCCCAGCAGCTCGGCTCCGCGGGGCACAAGCTCTGAGGTCGGTCTGACGACGACGAAGGCCCGGGACCTGATGGTCCCGGGCCTTCGTGCGTCGGTGGTGTCTCGCGAGCCGGTCTGCGCGCCGCCGCGAGACGGGGTCAGGACGTGGGCGTGCCGTCGCCCAGCGGCTCGAACGGCGCGCCCTGGTCGTCGTCGACGATGTCCAGCAGCTCGCCGATCCGCGTCACCTCGAGCAGGAAGCGCACCGTGGGCGGCACGCGCAGCAGGCGCACGCGGTGCTGGCTACGGATCGACAGCCGCGCGAGGAACGCCACGCCCGACGAGTCCATGAACGTCACGTGGTGCGCGTCCACCTCGATCGGCAGCCCGCGCTGCTCGGCCTCGGACGTCGCCTCGGCCAGCTCGGCACCGAGATCGGCGTCGACCTCGCCCGAGAGCACGATGCGCGTACGGTCCGCGCCGACGATCACCTGGACGGCGCCGGGCTCCCCGACGACCTCCTGGGCCTGGGCCTGCTCGTCCGGCGTGGGGCTGTTACCGTCTCGCACGATGCTCCTTCCGGCCGGCCGTGCTGGGGCGGCTGTCGCTGGGTCCCGCGGCACGTGCTCCTGTCGCGAACGCTAGACGATCGGAGGTGATGGTGGTCAATCTACCGGCCACCTCGCACCCGGCGGTCCCCGGCTCGGGTGAGAGCACCCAGGAGCTGGTGGCGCAGGCGGTCGCGGCGAGCGACATGTCGATGCTGGTGCTGGACGCCTCGGTCGACGGTCTGGCCGTCCTGTGGGCGAACCCGGCCGCGTCGATGCGGACCGGGTACGCGCTCGACGCCATGCGGTCGGCGCCGCACGGCGTGCTGGGGAGCCCGCGGGTCCGGCTGCTCGACGGCGCCGAGGGCCACCTCGACGAGGCGCTGCGCGGCCGACGGCCCGTGGAGCTGTCCGTGGAGGTGCGCCGTCCTGACGGGAGCGTGCTGCTGTGCTCCGCCCGGCTCGCCCCCGTGCGTGGCGGACCTCGCGCCGACGTGTGGGTAGCGGTGCTGCGAGACATCGGTGGCGAGCTCTCGCGCGAGGCACGGCGTGCCGAGGAGGTGGCCGAGGAGCGGCGGGAGCGGCAGGCGCTGTCCGTCGTCGCCCAGGTGTCCGACCTGCTGGTCGACGTCGACGACCCCCACGCACTGGGCGAGATCGTGGCGCTGCTGCGGTCCACGACCGTCGACTGGGCGGCGTTCTACCTGAACGACGGCGGCCTTCGTGCTGCCGACGGCATCGAGCCGGACCGCCCGCCGACGGGCGTCGGCCGGCGGCACCTGGCCCCCGACGTGCCGGCAGATCGCGCGGCACCCGCCGCCGAGCTGGCCGCCGACCCGGTGCAGCAGCTGCTGGACGGCCACAGCGAGCGGCCGGTCGAGCTCGACGTGTCGGAGGGTGCCGGGCACGTGCCGGGGAGCGCCAGCGACTGGCTCGCGCGGCACGGGCGGCCGTCCGACGGCGAGCCGTACGTCGTCGTCTACCCCGTGGCGGGCCGCCGCCGGGTGATGGGGCTGCTGGCGGTCCGCGGCCGCTGCGGCTCCGGGCTCGCGGGCCTGGACGGCTCCACGCGAACGGTGCTGGAGCTGACGGCGCGCCGCGTGGGCCTGTCGGTGGACAACGTGCGGCTCTACGAGCGCGAGCACCGGGTGGCCGAGGCGCTGCAGCGGGCCATGCTGCCGGAGCAGGCCGAGGTCGAGGGCCTCGACGTCTGGACGTACTACGCGCCCAACTCGGCCAACGTGCAGGTGGGTGGCGACTGGTACGACGTGCTGCAGATCGCGCCGGACGTGGTGGGCGTGGTGATCGGCGACGTGGTGGGCCACGACGTGGAGGCCGCGGCCACCATGGGCCAGCTGCGGTCGGTGGTGCGCTCGTACGGGTTCGACGTGACGGTGCCGGGGCCGGTGCTCGAGCGGGTCGACCAGCTGGTCGCCGGCCTGCGGACGCCGCGGTCGGCGGCGTTGGTGTTCTCCACGTTGACCAGGGCGGACGACCGGTGGCGGCTGGCCTACTGCCGCGCCGGCCACCTGCCGATGCTGCTGGTGCGGCAGGGTCACGCCCGTCCGCTCTCCGACGCGGCCGGGCCGCTGGTCGGCTTCGGCGGTGGCGAGCGGCCCACCGCGACCGTGGAGCTGGAGCCCGGCGACGCCCTGGTGTACTTCACCGACGGGTTGATCGAGCGACGGGACCGCGGCCTGCGCGAGGGACTGGCGGCACTGGTCGACGCCGCGGCGGCCGTCACGGCCACGGACGCCGCCGGCATCGGAGAGGACCTGCTGCTGCGGCTGGCCGACCAGCCGGAGGACGACGTCGCGGTCGTGGTGGTCCGCGTGCCCGACGAGGCCGAGGTGACGGACTCGCGCCCCAGCCCTCGTCGTCGGCGGTGGGCGCTCCCCAACGAGGCCGCGTCCATCGGCCGGGCCCGGCACGCGGTGGTGCGCACCTGTCAGGCCTGGGACATCGACGACGCGGCGAACGCCGAGCTGGTGGTGTCCGAGCTGGTGGCCAACGCGGTGCTGCACGGCTGGGGCCGGGTGGCCCTGCAGCTGTACGACACGGGCGACGGTCTGCGGATCGAGGTCGAGGACGCCAACCCGACTCCGCCGGTGGCGACCGACGGGCACCCGGGACGCGTCGGCGGGTTCGGCATGCAGATCGTCGAGCGGCTGGCCGACTGGGGCTGGCGCCCGGCGCGGGGCGGCAAGGTGGTGTGGGCGAAGCTGCGGCCGGGGTCCCTGCCGGAGGCGGCGAGCTCGACGACGAGCCACGCCGCCGACTGAGGGCCGACTGAGGAGCCGGCTGACCGGGCGGTCTCGGACGGTCAGGCGTTCGGGTGCTGGAACGCCGACGTCGGCACCGAGTCGCCGCAGTCGTGCTCGGTGTCGATGCGGAACATGTCCAGGGCGCCGCACACCTCGAGGACGAACAGGTCCCGGGGGTCGGGACCACGCAGCACCGTCGCACCACCACGCTTGCGGCCGGAGTCCGCCAGCGAGATGAGGAACGCCGCTCCGGTGGAGTCCATGAAGGTGACGCGGCACATGTCGATCACCAGCAGCTGCCGGCGCAGACCCACCACGCGCGCGGTGATCTCCGGGAACTGGTCGCGCTCCGCGAGGTCCAGGTCGCCGGCGATCGTGAGCGTCGTCGTCGCCGCGGACGTGGAGATCTCGATCACGACGGGTTTCCTCCGGTTCGGGCGGCGGCCCGGTGCGACGGGCGGTGCTCGGTGCGACTGTAGGTCGAGCCCCCGTCGGACGCGAGCGGGGGCGCCCGGGTCGGGGTCCCAGGGCGCCGGGCGATAGCCTCGTGCGGGAGACGGGCCCGCTGCCGCCCGTGACCCTGCGGTCCACCTACCTGCGAGGCAGCGCGGAACGGGGACAAGCATGCCTGCCGTCGTGGTGCTCGGGGCCCAGTGGGGCGACGAGGGCAAGGGCAAGGCGACCGACCAGCTCGCCGCGCGCACCGACTACGTCGTGAAGTTCAACGGCGGCAACAACGCCGGTCACACGGTGGTGGTCGGGGGCGAGAAGTACGCGCTGCACCTGCTGCCGTCCGGCATCCTCACGCCCGGCGTCGTGCCGGTGATCGGCAACGGCGTCGTGGTCGACCTCGAGGTGCTGTTCCAGGAGATCGACGCGCTCGAGCAGCGCGGCGTCGACACGTCGGCGCTGCTCGTCTCCACCGCCGCGCACGTGATCCCGCCGTACAACCGCACGCTGGACAAGGTCACCGAGCGGTTCCTGGGCAAGCGGCGGATCGGCACCACCGGCCGCGGCATCGGCCCGACGTACTCGGACAAGATCAACCGCATCGGCATCCGTGTGCAGGACCTGTTCGACGAGCACATCCTCACGCAGAAGGTCGAGGGCGCCCTCGACGGCAAGAACCAGCTGCTGGTGAAGGTCTACAACCGCCGCGCGGTGACGGTCGAGGAGACCGTCGAGGACCTGCTGCAGTACGCCGAGCGGCTGCGCCCGCACGTCGCGGACACGCCCCTGGTGCTCAACCGGGCGCTCGACGAGGGCAAGACGCTGGTGTTCGAGGCGGGCCAGGCGACGATGCTCGACGTCGACCACGGCACCTACCCGTTCGTCACGTCGTCGTCCGCGACGGCCGGTGGGGCCTGCACCGGGTCGGGCGTCGGGCCGACGCGCATCGACCGCGTGGTGGCCGTCGCGAAGGCCTACACGACGCGCGTCGGCGAGGGGCCGTTCCCCACCGAGCTGCTCGACGCGGACGGTGAGTGGCTGCGCACCACCGGCGGCGAGTACGGCACCACCACGGGCCGGCCGCGGCGCACGGGGTGGTACGACGCGGTGGTGGTCCGGTACGCCGCCCGCGTCAACGGGCTGACCGACCTGGTGCTGACCAAGCTCGACGTGCTGACCGGCAAGGAGAAGATCCCGGTCGCGGTGGCGTACGACGTGGACGGCCGCCGGGTGGACGAGATGCCGGCGGACCAGTCGGACTTCCACCACGCCAAGCCCGTGTACGAGTACCTGGACGGGTGGAGCGAGGACATCACCGGCGCGCGGACGTTCGATGACCTGCCGCCGGCGGCGCAGCGGTACGTGCTGCACCTGGAGGAGATCAGCGGCGTGCGGGTGTCGTCCATCGGCGTCGGCCCGGGCCGCGAGGCGACCGTCGTGCGGCACGAGCTGCTGGACTGACGCTTCCGGCCGGAGCGGGTCGGCCCGACGCTGGACGGCTCCCAGCGGCGCTCGACCCGGCCGTTACGCTCGGCCGTCGTGGAGATCCTCGTCGTCGGCACCGGTGCCCGAGAGCACGCGATCGTGCGTGCGCTGTCGCTCGACCCGGCGGTGACCGCCCTGCACGCGGCGCCCGGCAACCCCGGCATCGGCGCACTGGCGCAGCTGCACCCGGTGGACGCGCTCGACGGCGCGGCGGTGGCGGCGCTGGCGACCGAGCTCGGTGCGGACCTCGTCGTCGTCGGCCCGGAGGCGCCCCTGGTCGCCGGCGTGGCGGACGCCGTGCGCGCGGCGGGCATCCCGGTGTTCGGGCCGTCCGGCGCGGCGGCGATGCTCGAGGGGTCGAAGGCGTTCGCCAAGGACGTGATGGCGGCGGCAGGCGTCCCGACGGCGGCGGCGCGCGTCGCGACGACGGTCGACGAGGTGGCGGCGGCGCTCGACGAGTTCGGCGCCCCGCACGTCGTGAAGGACGACGGGTTGGCCGCCGGCAAGGGCGTGGTGGTCACGTCCGACCGCGACGCCGCACTGGCGCACGCCGCCGAGTGCCTGGCCAAGCCGGGCGGCCGGGTGGTGGTGGAGGAGTACCTGGACGGACCCGAGGTGTCGCTGTTCGTGCTGAGCGACGGCGTGGACGTGGTGCCGCTGGTGCCGGCGCAGGACTTCAAGCGGGTCGGTGACGGGGACGCCGGACCCAACACGGGCGGGATGGGCGCGTACTCACCGCTGCCGTGGGCGCCCGCCGGGCTGGTGGACGAGGTCGTCGAGACGGTGGCGAAGCCGACCATCGCCGAGATGACGCGGCGGGGGACACCGTTCGCGGGGGTCCTGTACTGCGGCCTCGCGCTGACGTCCCGCGGGGTGCGCGTCGTGGAGTTCAACGCCCGGTTCGGCGACCCGGAGACGCAGGTGGTGCTGGCCCGGCTGCGCACACCGCTGGCGGGGGTGCTGCTGGCGTCCGCGACCGGCTCCCTCGGCGAGACCGAGCCGCTGACCTGGGACGACGGTGCGGCCGTCACCGTGGTGGTCGCCTCGCACGGGTACCCGGTGCAGGCCCGCAGCGGCGACCCGATCACGGGCATCGCGGATGCCGAGCAGCTGCCGCACGTGCACGTCCTGCACGCCGGGACGGCGCTGGACGCCGACGGGCACCTGGTGTCGGCGGGCGGCCGGGTGCTGTCGGTGGTCGGCACGGGGGCGACGTTGACCGCAGCGCGCGAGGCCGCCTACGCGGGGGTTGAGGCGATCGACCTGCCGGGGTCGCACCACCGGTCGGACATCGCGCTGGCGGCGGCCCAGGGCGCCTGAGCCGGACGCTCGGGCGTCAAGGAATGGTTGACGGGGGCGATGACGTCAAGCAATGATTGACGCATGACGACGTCCGACCCGACCCGTCCCACCCTCCGCGAGCACCTCGCCGCCGCCCTCGACGCGGCCGAGCCGGACCTCGCCGCCCGCCTCGAGCACGAGCCCGGCTCGCACCTGGACCTGGTCCGCCTGGCCCGGGCGGCGTACGACGAGACCGGTCAGCTGCTGGTCGCCGCCGTCGGCTCGGCGCGGTCGGCGGGCTGCACCTGGGAGCAGATCGGCGACGTGCTCGGCATGACGCGGCAGGCGGCGCAGCAGCGGTACGGCCGCCGCGACGAGCTGCCGGAGCCGGAGCCTGCGGGGGAGTCGGTGCCGCACCGGCGGCAGCTGCTGACGCCTCTGACGGCCTTCAACGAGATGCGGGTGCTGGAGCGCGCGGGCCGGTACGGCTGGCACGCGGTGGCCTACGGCCCCCTGTTCTTCGAGGTCGAGGAGTCCGACCAGCAGTGGGAGCACCACCGCTCCTACGTCGGCGCCGGCCCGCTGCGGCCCGGCGACGGCTGGCAGCGCATCGGGACGATGTGGTTCCCGTGGGTCTACTGGAAGCGGCCGCTGGGCGTGGCGCCGCTACCGGGGCTGCGCGACGTGCGGGACCTGATGCTGCCCTGAACAGGCACGTCGGCGGACGGTCGTGCGACGCCCGCAGCCGCTGGGGGAGGATGCCGCCATGGCGGATGCGGTGGACCTGACCGGCTGGACGCACGCGTACTCGGGCAAGGTGCGCGACCTCTACGTGCCGGCGGAGGACCCGTCCGGTGCCGCGATCTTCGAGCGCTACGGCGACGTGGTGCTGGTGGTGGCCAGCGACCGCATCTCGGCGTACGACCACGTGCTGAGCCCCGGAATCCCCGGCAAGGGCGTGGTGCTGACCCAGCTGAGCCTGTGGTGGTTCGAGCAGCTCGCGGAGATCGTGCCGAACCACGTCGTCTCCACCGACGTGCCGGCGGCGGTGGCGGGCCGGGCGATGCTCTGCCGGCGGCTGACCATGTTCCCGGTGGAGTGCGTCGTCCGCGGGTACCTCACCGGGTCGGGGCTGGCCGAGTACCGCGTGAACGGCCAGGTGACCGGCATCCCGCTCCCTCCCGGCCTGGTGGACGGCTCGCGGCTGCCGGAGCCGATCTTCACGCCGGCCACCAAGGCGGAGTACGGCGAGCACGACGAGAACGTGCCGTTCGCCGCCGTCGCGGACCTGGTCGGTCGGGACGCCGCCGCAACGCTGCGCGACCTGACGCTGGCGGTCTACGCCCGCGCGGAGCAGATCGCGCGCGAGCGCGGCGTCATCCTCGCGGACACCAAGCTGGAGTTCGGCACCGACCCGGTGACCGGGCAGATCACCCTCGGCGACGAGGTGCTCACCCCCGACTCCTCGCGGTTCTGGCCGGCGGACGAGTGGGAGCCGGGGCACGCGCAGCCGAGCTTCGACAAGCAGTACGTGCGGGACTGGCTGACCTCGGACGCCTCCGGGTGGGACCGTGCCGGCGACGCCGAGCCGCCGCAGCTGCCGGCAGACGTCGTGCAGCGGACGCGGGACCGGTACCTCGAGGCGTACGAGCGGATCACCGGGTCGCCGCTGGCCGTGCCCGAGGTCTGAGCGGTCACGGTGCCGGTGGCCCGAACGGTTGTCGGTGCCGGCGGGGCGAGTGGTTCGGCGGGCGGACGGTCGATCCGGCCGTGGAGGGGCCCGCTCTAGGATGGGCGCCGACCCCCGTTCGCCACGCCGTCTGGAGCTGCTGTGGGACTCGTCGTCGTCGACGTCATGCCGAAGCCCGAGATCCTCGACCCGCAGGGCAAGGCCGTCGCCGGCGCGCTGCCGCGGCTCGGGTTCGCCCAGTTCGTATCGGTGCGGCAGGGCAAGCGGTTCGAGCTCGAGGTGGACGGGCCGGTCACGCCCGAGGTGCTGGCGGCGGCGGCCGAGGCCGCGCGGCAGGTGCTGAGCAACCCGGTGATCGAGGACGTGGTGAACGTGGCCGACGCCGAGGGTGCAGCCGCTGGGGCCGACGCCTGATGACCCGCATCGGCGTGGTGACGTTCCCCGGCACGCTCGACGACCGGGACGCGGCACGGGCGGTCCGCCTGTCCGGCGCCGAGGCGGTGTCCCTGTGGCACGCCGACGAGGACCTGCACGGCGTCGACGCCGTGGTGCTGCCGGGCGGCTTCTCCTACGGCGACTACCTGCGCGCGGGCGCGATCAGCCGGTTCGCGCCGGTGATGACGTCGATCGTCGAGGCCGCCGGCAAGGGGATGCCGGTGCTCGGCATCTGCAACGGGTTCCAGGTGCTCACCGAGGCGCACCTGCTGCCGGGGTCGATGGTGAAGAACGACCACCTGCACTTCGTCTGCCGCGAGCAGCAGCTGGAGGTGGAGAACGTCGACACGCCGTGGACCCGCGAGTACACGCGCGGCGAGGTGATCACCGTGCCGCTGAAGAACCAGGACGGGCAGTACGTCGCCGACGAGCACACGCTCGACGAGCTGGAGGGGGAGGGTCGCGTGGTGTTCCGCTACCGCGGCTGGAACCCCAACGGCTCCCGCCGGGACATCGCCGGCATCTGCAACGCGGCGGGCAACGTCGTCGGGCTGATGCCGCACCCCGAGCACGCGGTCGAACCGGGGTTCGGGCCGGACGGTCCGCGTGGGCCGCGGACCGGCACCGACGGGATGCGCTTCTTCACCTCGGTGCTGCACACGCTCGTCGGCTGACCCCGCGCGGCGCGCGCATGCGGGCCGGCCGACGCGCTACTTCGACAGCCCCGCGACCAGGTTCACCAGCAGCGCCAGGATCACGGTGCCGAACAGGTAGGACAGCAGGGCGTGCACCTGTGCGGTCCGCCGGAACGACGACGCCTTGAGGTCGGTGTCGGAGATGGCGAAGCTCATCCCGACCGTCACGGCCATGTAGGTGAAGTCGGTGTACTGCGGCGGCTCCTGCTGGTGGAAGTCCACGCCGCCGTCGGGCCCGGTGTAGTACATGCGCGCGTAGCGCAGCGCGAACATCGTGTGGATCGCCGCCCACGACGCGAAGATCGCCGCGAGCACTGTGGCCATGCCCAGAGCGCCCGCCTTCTTCTCGGCCCCGGTCCAGACGAGGACTACGCCGGACAGGCTCGCCAGCGCCGCGGTGATGACGATGAGGTGCGCCGCGAACCGCTCCGGCTCCTCACGGGTGGCGTGCACGGCGGTCTCGGTGGCGTTCATCGGCACGATCACCAGCCACGTCCACAGGGTCGACAGCAGACCCGCGGTGGCCCAGGCGCCCATCGCGGCCGCCACCGCGGAGTCCCACGTCAGCACCAGTCCCACGGCGACGCCCGCGGCGGCGGACACCGCGATGCGGATGCCGGGGCGTACGTCGAGCCACCCGCTGAGCCGTCGCAGGCGATGGCTCTCGGCGGGGTCGGTGGAGTGGTGATCGGCCATGGGAGGAGTCAACCGCCTGCGAGCCGGCAGTGCCCGCCACCGGCCGGGTACGTGCGCGGCGACCGGCCTAGAGTCGTGACCAGGGCCGCCACGCCGGTGGCCACCACCCCTTCGTTTTCCGGGAGTCGCCATGACCGATGCGCCCGAGTCGACGTCCGCCCCGCAGCCGACCCAGCCAGCACCGGGCGGCCAGGACCCGGCCGAGCTGCACGAGGAGCCGCACGACGCGAAGGTCGGATCGAGGCTGAACTGGCTGCGTGCGGGCGTGCTCGGCGCCAACGACGGCATCGTCTCCACCGCCGGCATCGTCATCGGCGTCGCCGGTGCCACCACCTCGGTCACGGCCATCGCCACCGCGGGCATCGCGGGCATGGTGGCCGGCTCGCTGTCCATGGCCGGCGGTGAGTACGTGTCCGTCAGCACCCAGCGGGACACCGAGAAGGCGCTGCTGACCAAGGAGCGCTGGGAGCTGGAGAACATGCCGGACGAGGAGCTCGAGGAGCTCACCCGGCTCTACCAGGCGAAGGGCATCTCCCGGCGGGTCGCGGAGGAGGTGGCTCGGGACCTCACGAAGAACGACGCCCTGCGCGCGCACGCCGAGACCGAGCTCGGGCTGGACCCGGACGAGCTGACCAACCCGTGGCACGCCGCAGGCTCGTCGTTCATCTCGTTCGCGGTCGGCGCGCTCATCCCGCTGGTGGTGATCCTGCTGCCGATCGACGGCGCGCGGGTGTGGGCCACCGTGGTGGCCGTCGTCGTGGGCCTGGTGCTCACCGGGTTCCTCAGCGCTCGCCTGGGCAAGGCGCCGGAGGGCCGGGCGATCCTGCGCAACGTCGGCATGGGCATCCTGACCATGGCGATCACCTACGCCGTCGGCAAGATCTTCGGGACGACGGTCGCCTGACCCGCTCGGCGGGCCGCCCGGGCCCCCGGCCGGGTGGTCTGTCAGCCGCCCGGCCGGTCAGCCGGCGGACCCGGCGGCGTCCAGCGCCTGGGACAGGTCGTCGACCAGGTCGTCCACGTCCTCCAGGCCGACGGACAACCGGACCGTCGACTCGGCGATGCCGACCGCCGCGCGGCCGGCGGCACCGAGCTTGCGGTGGGTCGTCGTCGCCGGGTGCGTGACCATCGACTTGGCGTCGCCCAGGTTGTTGGACACGTCGATCACCCGCAGGGCGTCGAGCACCGCGAACGTGCGGCGCTTGGCCTCGTCCGCACCGGCGCCCTCCGGCACGGCCAGCTCGAACGTCACCACGGTGCCGCCGCCCGTCTGCTGCGCCAGCGCGAGCTGGTGCTGGGGGTGCGACGGCAGGAACGGGTAGCGGACGCCGGCGACGGCCGGGTGCTGCTCGAGCCAGCCCGCGAGGTGCAGCGCCGAGGCGGCCTGGTGGCGCACCCGCAGGGACATCGTCTCGAGCCCCTTGAGCAGCACCCAGGCGTTGAACGGCGACAGCGACGGACCGGTGTTGCGGATCAGCGTGCGGACGGGCCCGTGCAGCAGCTCCGTCGACCCGAGGATCGCCCCGCCGAGCACCCGGCCCTGCCCGTCGATGTGCTTGGTGGCGGAGTAGACCACCACGTCGGCGCCGTGCTCGAGCGGGCGGGAGAAGACGGGCGTGGCGAAGACGTTGTCGACCACCACGACGGCGCCGGCGGCGTGGGCCAGGGCGGACACCGCGGCGATGTCGACCAGGTCCTGCATCGGGTTGGACGGCGTCTCGAAGAAGACGACGTCGGCCGGGGTGGCCAGCGCGGCCTGCCACTGCTCCGGGACGTGGCCGTCGACGTAGTCGGTGCGCACGCCCCAGCGGGTGAGGATCTCGTCGAAGATCACGATCGACGAGCCGAACAGCGCGCGGGCGGCGACGATCCGGGAGCCCGACGAGACGAGCGCGGCGAGCGTCGTGAACACGGCGGACATCCCGCTGGCCGTGGCCACGGCCGCCTCGGCGCCCTCGAGCAGGCGCAGGCGCTCCTCGAACGTGGACACGGTCGGGTTGCCGTAGCGGGAGTACTGGAACCGGTCGGCCTCACCGGCGAAGGCCGCCTCGGCGTCCGCGGACCGCTCGTACACGTAGCCCTGGGTGAGGAACAGCGCCTCGGACGTCTCGTCGAAGCCCGAGCGGACCAGGCCGCCGCGCACGGCGAGCGTGTCGGGCCGCAGCCCGGCGCGGTCCACCCGGCGGTCGTCCCAGTCGGCGGGTCCCGGGACCCGGCGGCTCACGCCTGCCGCCACGGCAGGCCGTCGGCGCGCCAGCCGGTGTGGCCGCGCTGCCCGTCCGGGCCGACGTCCCCCTCGAAGCCCTGGAGCACGTTGTGCACCGGACCGAAACCAGCCGCTTGCGCCGCGAGACCGGCGGCGACGGACCGCACGCCCGACCGGCACAGGAACACGAGGTCCCGGCCGTCGCCGGGCTGCACACCGGCCAGCGCCAGCTGGTCGAGGAACTGCGGGTTCACCGCGTGGGTGGTCCCGGACAGCCACTCGACGAAGACGGGCTCGCGGCCCAGGTCCGCGGTGTCCGGCACGCCGATCTGCTGCCACTCGCCGGCCGTGCGGACGTCGACCAGCACGGCATGCTCGTCGGACGCGAGCAGGTCCCAGGCCTCGCGCGGGGTCAGGTCGTCGATGTCGCTCATGTGCTCCTCCATCGGTCCCGGCGGTAGCACCCGTGTCCGGTCCGCGCCGTGGGGCGTGGTCCGCGGGTTGCTGCGGCGTCGTCGATCCGGGTCTCTCGGCCGCTCTGGATGGTGGCGAGATGCTATGCCCGGGGCGGAGCGCCGTCCCAGTGCGCGGACGAAGTGTCTTGCATGACGAGATACAAGGGCGTGGGCGGTTGACAGCGGGCCCGGGCGCCGCCGAACCTCGTCTCGGTCATGAGCGCCAGCGAGCGCCGGCTGGGGTCCCGCACGGGTCCGCAGGCGGCGTGCAAGCCCCGGCTCGCTGGCCGGCAACCCTCCCTCCGCGGCGGGGTGCCCCGGGTGACGACCGGGCCGTCCGCCGTCCGGCGGAGGGCAAGCGCGGACCTCGCCGAGGTCCCTCCCGCCGGAGGACTGCCATGACCAGCGTGCTCGAGACGTCGCCCGTCTGCACCGACATCCCCGCCCTGCTGCCCGTCGTCGGGGCCGACACCCTGGTGCCGCTGGTGGACGGCAGCAGCGTCGTCTACGCCAACCTCGACTGCGCCGCGAGCGCCCCCGCGCTGCAGTCGGTGGCGGACCGGATCGCCGAGGTACTGCCCCTGTACGCCTCGGTGCACCGCGGGGCGGGGTACCTCTCCCAGGTGTCCACCGCCCTGTACGAGTCCGCGCGGTCGACGGTCGCAGCGTTCGTCGGGGCGCGGGCCGACGACGTCGCGATCATCACGCGCAACACCACGGACTCCCTGAACCTGCTGGCCGGCGTGGTGCCCGGCGCGGTGCTGGTGCTCGACGTGGAGCACCACGCCAACCTGCTGCCGTGGGTGCATGCCGCCCGCGCCCGCCACCGGACCACGATCCTGCCGGTGGCGGCCACCGTCGCGGGGACCCTGGCCGCGCTGCGTGCCGAGCTCGCCGCCAACGAGTACGCCCTGGTCACGGTCACGGGGGCGTCGAACGTGACCGGGGAGTCGCTGCCGCTGGACGCCGTCGTGGCGGCCGCGCACGAGGCCGGTGCGCGGGTGGCCGTCGACGGAGCCCAGCTGGTGCCGCACCGCGGCTTCTCGCTGGCGGCCAGCGGCGCGGACTACGTCGCCTTCTCGGGGCACAAGACGTATGCACCGTTCGGCGCGGGCGCGCTGGTCGGCCGGCGGGACTGGCTCGACGCGGGCACGCCGTACCTGGCCGGTGGCGGTGCGGTGCGCGACGTGCGTCCGGACCGGACGTTGTGGCAGCCGGCACCGGCGCGGCACGAGGCCGGTTCGCCGAACGTGCTGGGCGCGGTGGCGCTGGCGGAGGCGTGCCAGACGCTGGTCGCCCTGCCGGCCGGGGCACTGACGGCGCACGAGGAGCAGCTGCGGTCCCGGCTGGTGGCCGGGCTCGAGGCGCTGCCCGGGGTGCGGGTGCTGTGGGTGTGGCCGGACTCGGTGGACCCGGTCGGCGTGGTCAGCTTCACGGTCGCGGACCTGGACCCGGGGCTGGTCGCGGCGGTGCTGTCCGCCGAGCACGGGATCGGCGTGCGGGACGGGCGGTTCTGCGCGCACCCGCTGCTGGCGCACCTGTCCGCGTCAGACGGCGCGGTGCGGGCGTCGGTCGGCGTCGGGACGACGAGCGAGGCGGTGGATCGCCTGGTCACGGCCCTGGACCGGCTGCTGGTGGACGGGCCGGCCGCGGAGTACACGGTCGTGGACGGCTGCTGGACGGTGGCGGACGACCCGCGGCCGCTGCTCGACGTGCCGGGGCTGGACCACCTGGCGGCCACCGCGGCGGCGGCCTGCGGTCCGGCCGTCTGACGCGGGCTCGTCGGGACCCGCTCGTCGGGACCCGCTCGTCCGGAGCCGCGGGACCCCGGAGCGCTCAGTCGACCCGGATGCCCAGCTGCTCGGCGAGCGCCGGGGCGAGCTCCAGCAGCAGGTCGCCGGTGATCGTCGACCCCGCCAGCCCGGCGACCCCCTCGATGTGCTCCAGCCCGCGCAGGCCGCGCAGGTCGACGTCGACCAGCCGGGCCGCCGTCACGTCGAGCCGGCGCACCGTGCAGCCGCGCAGCTCGAGCCGACGGACGGTCGCGCCGCCCAGGGCGAGCTCGTCGACGACGCACCCGTCGAGCACCACGTCCACCAGCTCGGACTCGCGCAGGTTCAGGTAGTCCACCTTCCCGCCGTGGACGGTCACCCGCGTCCACGAGGAGCCGTAGGCCTGCACCGCGCCGAGCCGGCAGTCGGTCAGCGTCCCGTCCCACCAGGTGGTGCGGGCGAGGCTCAGCTCGTCGGCCCGCACGCGTGACCAGGACGTGTCGACCAGCCGGGCGCCGTCGAGGCGGACGCCGTCCAGCCGGCAGGCGGTGAACGTGCACTCCAGGACGCGGGCGTCGTGCCCGTCGGCGCCGGACAGGTCGACGTCCGCCAGGTCCACGCCGTCCAGGTCGGCACCGGGGGAGAGCGGCTGGGGCCTCACGCGACCACCGTGCCACGCCCGCGGGACGTGACCGCCCGGGACCCGCCGACGTCGAGGGGCCAGGGGGTCGGAACCCCGGTGCGGGCTGTGGGTGCCGGATGGCAGCATCGCGATGTGCGCCACTCCCTGGTCCTCACCGCGCCCGGTGTCCTGCTGGTCCCGCTCGCCGACGTGCACGCCCCGGCGCTCGCCGCCCTGGTGGACGAGCCGATGTGGCGCGGGATGAGCAGCCCCGTCCCGCGCACGCCGGACGACGTGCTGGACCTGATCGCCGCCGCGGACGCCGATCCGGGCCGGTACGCGTTCGCCGTGGTCGAGGAGTCCAGCGGCGCGGTGGTCGGCAGCACCTCGTTGTACGACGTGACGCTCGCCGCCGGCCGCGCCGAGATCGGGTTCACCTACTACGCGCGCCGGGTGTGGGGCACCACGGTGAACCCCGCCAGCAAGCTCGCCCTGTTCAGCCAAGGGTTCGACGACTGGGGCCTCGCGCGCGTCGCCCTGCGCGCCGACACGGCCAACTCCCGGTCGATCGGGGCGATCCTGCGGCTCGGCGCGACGGCCGAGGGCGTGCTGCGCAGCCACCGCGTGCGGCCCGACGGCAGCCGCGGGGACACCGCGTACTTCTCGGTGCTGGCGGACGAGTGGCCGGCGGTGCGGGCCGGCCTGGAGCAGCGCGTGGGGCTGACGTAGGTGCCGACGCTCGACCGACGGCTCGGCACCACCGACGCGGTGGTGATCGGGCTGTCGTCGATGCTCGGCGCCGGGGTGTTCGTGGTGCTGGGGCCCGCGACGGCCGCCGCGCGCGGCGGGGTGCTGGTCTCCCTGGTGGTGGCGGCCCTGGTCGCGTGGGCCAACGCGACGTCGACCGCCCAGCTGGCGGCGGTGCTGCCGCGCGCCGGAGGGGTCTACGCGTACGGACGGGAGCGGCTCGGCCCGTGGCCCGGGTTCCTCGCGGGGCTGGCGTTCGTGCTGGGCAAGACGGCGTCGTGCGCGGTGATGGCGGGGACGGTCGCGGCCTACCTGGTTCCGGCGGCGTGGCACCGGCCGGTGGCCGCGCTGATCGTCGTGGTGCTCGTCGCCGTCAACCTCGCGGGCGTCTCGCGGACGGCGGCGGCGGCGCGGCTGCTGCTCGCCGTCGCGGTGGTGGTGCTGGTCACGGTCGTCGTCGTCGCCCTGCGCCGGCACGCCGACGCGCTGCCGGGCGACGTGCTTCCCCACGGTCTGCCCGGCGGGGTGCGCGGCACGCTGCAGGGCGCGGCCCTGCTGTTCTTCGCCTTCGCCGGGTACGCGCGCGTCGCCACGCTCGGCGAGGAGGTGGGTGAGCCTCGCACGACGATCCCGCGGGCCATCCGCATCGCGCTCGCCCTGGTCGCGGTCGGGTACCTCGCCGTGGCGGTCGCGGTGCTGCACGTCCTCGGCGTCGACGGTGCGGCGGGGTCGCGCGCGCCGGTGCTCGACACGGCCACGGCGACCGCCGGCTGGCTGGTGCCGGCCGTGCGGGTGGCCGCCGTCGCGGCAGCGGGTGGTGCGCTGCTCGCCCTGCTCGCCGGGGTGAGCCGCACGGCGTTCGCCATGGCGCGCGAGGGTGACCTGCCGCGCCGGTGGGCCGCCGTCGGCGGGCGCTCGCGGGCGCCGTGGCTGGCCGAGCTGCTGGTCGGCGTGACGGTGGTGGTGCTCACGCTGACGGTCGACCTGACGGGCGTGCTGGTGGTCTCGTCGTTCGGCGTGCTGCTCTACTACGGCATCGGCCACGCGGCGGCCTGGACGCAGCCGGCGGCGGACCGGATCGCACCGCGATGGGTGCCGGTGATGGGTCTGGTCGGGTGCCTGGCGCTCGCGACGGCGCTGCCCGGCTGGGCGGTGGCGGCCGGCGTCGGGCTGCTGGCGGTCGGGTCCGCGGTGCGGGCGGTCGCGGTGCGGGTCAGGCGGTCGGCAGCGGGGAGACCGAGCCGGTCAGGTGGGGACGGCGTCGGCGCGGGTCCCACACGATGAGGTCGTAACCGGTCCCGGTGGATGTGCCGGTGGAGGCGGCGACGGACGTGCCGGTGGCCGGGTCGCTGCGGGCGACACGCACCGCGACGGTGGTCGGCAGCACCACGGGTGCGGCGAAGTCGACCGACCAGGTGAACGACTCGCCGCGGACGGCACCGACGGCGGCCAGCGCCCGGGCGGCGGTGAACATGCCGTGCGCGATGGCGCCGCGGAAGCCGAACGCCCGGGCGGCCGGTGCCCACAGGTGGATCGGGTTCACGTCGCCGGAGACGGCCGCGTAGCGGCGGCCGGTGTCGGCGGGCAGCCGCCAGGAGGCGGTGGGGACGGGCGGCTCGAACGGCCGGCGGTCGGTGGCCTCGTCCGTGCCGGAGCCCGAGCCGGTGCCGTCGGCGGGGGCCGGGGCTGAACCCGGCTCCGGCGCGGGACCGGCCGACCCGGCCAGGCGCACCCCCTTGGCCAGGTAGGTCGACACCCCACGCCACGCGGTGACGCCGTCCGCCGCCACCTCGCTGACCAGGTCCACCTGCGTCCCGGACCGGTGCGCGCGCAGCCCGGTGGCCCACGACCGCACGTCCAGCTCCTGCCCGAGCCGCAGCGGCCGTCGCTGCTCGACGCGGTTGGCGAGGTGCACCAGCCCGAGCAGCGGCAGCGGGAAGTCGTCGCGGACCATCAGGGCGGTCGCGACCGGGAACACCAGCACGTGCACGAACCCGGCGGGCAGCACGTCTGTGCCGGGCTCGCCCACCAGGTGCTGGTACGCGGTGAGCCGGTCGGCGTCGGCCCGCACGCCGTGGGCGCTGAGCGAGACGTGGGGCAGCCCCGTCGTCGCGCCACCCCGGCCGGCTCGCCCGGCGCGACGCGCCACCGCGCCGGCCGCGGCCGCGGTCAGCGCGTGCCGGTACGAGTCGCCGAGCGGTGGCACCGTCGGCAGCTCGACGGTCCGCAGCGCCCCGGTCACCGGCCCACCAGGTTCTGCCCGCACACGCGCAGCGTCCGTCCGACGATGCCGCCGGCGGCCGGCGAGGCGAGGAACGCGACGGCCTCCGCCACGTCCTGCGGCAGGCCGCCCTGCTGCAACGAGTTGAGCCGTCGCGCGACCTGCCTGGTCAGCGCGGGGATCCGCGCCGTCATCTCCGTCTCGATGAACCCGGGGGCCACGGCGTTGGCCGTCCCGCCGAACGGCACCAGCAGGGGAGCGGTGGCGCGCACCATGCCGATCACGCCGGCCTTGGAGGTGGCGTAGTTGGTCTGGCCGCGGTTGCCGGCGATGCCCGACGTCGAGGCGGTGGCGACGATGCGCGGCTCGTCGGTGAAGTCTCCGCTGGTCAGCAGCGCCTCGTTGATCCGCAGCTGGGACTCGAGGTTGACGGCGAGCACCGACGACCAGCGGTCGGGTGTCATGTTCACCAGCAGCTTGTCGCGCGTGATGCCGGCGTTGTGCACCATCACGTCGAGCCGGCCGTGCCGGGCACGCACGTGCTCGAGGATCCGCTCCCCGGCGTCGGCGGCCGTCACGTCGAGCTGCAGCGCGGTGCCGCGTACCTCGTTGGCCACCGCCGTCAGCTGCTCACCGGCGGCCGGTACGTCCACCGCGACGACGTGTGCGCCGTCGCGCGCCAACGTCCGGGCGATCGCCGCGCCGATGCCGCGCGCCGCCCCGGTCACCACGGCCACCCGGCCGTCCAGCGGCCGCTCCCAATCGGCCGGCAGCGTGCCGGCGGTCGAGTCCACGGCGAGCAGCTGACCGTCCACGAAGGCCGACCGCCGGGACAGGAAGAACCGGAGCGAGGCGACCGCCGACGGTGCCGTCACCGGTACCTCGCCCGTCAGCACCACGCCGTTGCCGGTGGACCCGCCGCGCAGCTCCTTGGCCAGCGACCGCAGCAGGCCGTCCACCCCCTGCCGGGCGGCGGCGACCGCCGGGGCGTCGTCCGCGGTGGCCGCCCGGGACACCGTGACCACCCGGCCGCCGCTGCGCAGCCCCTTGATCGGGCCCGCGGCCGCGAGCACCGGCTCGGTCAGCTGGTCCGGGCGCTCGACGGTCGTGAGCACCAGCACGACGGCGCCGTACCGGGCGTCCGGCGCCGCGTGCCGGTGCACCTCCAGGTCCCAGCCGTCGAGCAGGGTCGGCACCTCGCCGGCGGTCGGGCGCATCTCGACGCCGGCCCCTGGTGCCGCGCCGCCCGCCGGCCCGGACAGCAGCCGTGCCAGCGCATCGGCGTCGTCGCCGCGCCCCAGCACCAGCACCGGCCCCTCGACCAGCGGGGCGCCGGGCGTGTACCGCCGCAGGACGGCGGGCCGCGGCAGCCCCAACCGCTTGGCCAGCGTGGCCGTCGGCCCGCTGTTCACCAGCTGCAGGTAGGTGTCCGGCATGTCACGCCGCCTCGAGCAGCACGGCGACACCGAGGCCCCCGGCGGCGCACACCGTCACGAGCGCCCGCACCGGGGAGTCGTCGCCCGCGGCGACCTGCGCCACGTGCCGGGCGTGCAGCTCCTTGGCGGTGCTCGCCACGATCCGTCCCCCGGTCGCGGCGAACGGGTGCCCGGCCGCCAGCGACGAGCCGTGCACGTTCAGCCGCTCCCGCTTCACCGACCCGAAGGCGCCCGGCAGCCCCAGCCGCTCGCGGCCGAACTGCTCCGACTCCCACGCCGCCAGGATGGTCAGCACCGTGGCGGCGAACGCCTCGTGGATCTCCACGTAGTCGAGGTCGTCGAGCGTCAGGCCGTGCCGGGCCAGCAGCCGAGGCGCGGCGTAGGCCGGGGCCATCAGCAGCCCGTCCTCGCCGTGCACGAAGTCGACGGCGGCGACCTCGGCGTCCACCACCGCGGCGAGCGGCGTCAGGCCGTGGTCGGCCGCCCACTGCGCCGACCCCAGCAGCACCGTCGATGCGCCGTCGGTCAGCGGGGTCGAGTTGCCGGCCGTCATCGTCGCGGGGGCGGTCAGGTGGTTGCCGAACGTGGTCCGCAGGCCGGCGAGCTTCTCCAGCGAGGTGTCCGTGCGCAGGTTCGCGTCCCGCGTGAGCCCGCGGTAGCCCGTGACCAGGTCGTCGAAGAACCCGCCGTCCCAGGCGGCGGCGAGGTTGCGGTGGCTGGCCAGCGCCAGCTCGTCCTGCGCCTCGCGCGTGATGCCCCACTCGACGGTCGTCAGCGCCTGGTGCTCGCCCATCGACAGGCCGGTGCGTGGCTCGTCCACCCGCGGCGGGTTGGGCGTCAGGTCCTTGGGCCGCAGGCGGGCGAGCACGGCGGCCCGCTGCCCGACGGTGCGCGCCCGGGAGAGGTCGAGCAGGACGCGGCGCAGGCCCTCGCTGACGGCGATCGGCGCGTCCGACGCGGAGTCGACGCCGCCGGCGATGCCGGACTCGAGCTGGCCGAGGCGAATCTTGTTGGCCAGCAGCAGCACGGCCTCCACGCCCGTGGCGCACGCCTCCTGCAGGTCGACCGCGGGAGTGCGGGAGGAGAGCGCGGAGCCGAGCACCACCTCGCGGGTGAGGTTGAAGTCGCGGGAGTGCTTGAGCACCGCACCGGCGGCGACCTGACCGATCACCTCGTCCTGCAGCCCGTACCGGGCGACGAGCCCGTCGAGCGCGGCGGTCAGCAGGTCCTGGTTGCTCGCGTGGGCGTAGGGGCCGCCGGCGCGGGCGAACGGGACGCGGTTGCCGCCGAGCACGTAGGCGGGGCGCGGGCCGGTCGACGGGGCGGGGCTGGACGACCGGGCGGGGGTGCGGGCCATGGGAGAAGTCCTCTCGCATCGTCACTGATGGGCCTGCTGTGGTGGGACGGGAGGAGGACCTTCGTCCCTTGGATCTGTCCGGAACCGATGGTACCTGATACCGTCGGTTTCGTGAGTGGTCGTGAACCGACCCAGTCGACGACGACGGGCCTTCGGGCGGTGGGCGAGGACGCCCCACCGGCGGACGGTCGCGCCACCCGGTGGGCGGACCACCGTGAGGCCCGGCGGGCGGTGCTGGTGCAGACGGCCCGGCGCACGGTGCACCACGACGGCCCGGACATCTCCATGGACGAGATCGCCGCGGCGGCCGGCACCTCCAAGTCGATCGTCTACCGGTACTTCGCCGACAAGACGGCGCTGCAGGTGGCGGTCGCCGAGCTCGTCGTGCGGGACATCCGCGACGCGCTCGCGGACGCGCTCGCGGCGCACGGCACGCCCCGCGAGGGGCTCCGCGCGATGGTGGACGTGTACCTGGAGATGATCGAGTCGTCGCCCTCGGTGTACGCGTTCGTCACCCGCGACGGGTCCGTGGAGCACTTCCTGGACCAGGTGACCGCCCTGGTGGCGGGCCCCTTCGCCCGCGAGGTTGCCGCGCGGTCCGTCGACTCACCGGGCAGCGCGGCCGCACTGGCCGCCGCCTGGGCTGCCGGCGCCGTCGGCTTCGTCCGTGGCGCCGGGGAGTGGTGGTTGCTGCACCGCCACGAACCCGCCGCACCGAGCCGGGGCGAGCTCGCCGGCCGCGTCTCCACCTGGTTGTGGGCCGGCCCCGTCGGCCTCGTCGTGCGCCCCGGCACCACCGCCCATCCCACAGCAGGCACTTCGACGATGAAGGAGACCTCATGACCACCACCGCCGAACGTCCGGCCACCGCCCGCACCGCGGACGCGACCGTCGACGTCCCGACGCTGGAGCAGCACCTGCTGGGCCGCTACGCGGACCTGCGCCGCAGCGCCCGTGCCGTCGCCGCCGACCCGGCCTTCCAGAAGATCGAGGGCCAGCCGTACGCCGAGCACCGCGAGCGCGTGCTGTCCCAGCTGCGCCGCCTGGTGGCGGAGCACGACGTGCTGCGCGCCTTCCCCACGGCGCTCGGCGGTGCCGACGACCACGGCGGCAGCCTGGCCCGGTTCGAGGAGCTGGTGGCCGGCGACCCGAGCCTGCAGATCAAGGCCGGCGTGCAGTGGGGGCTGTTCGCCTCGGCGATCCTGCACCTCGGCACGGCCGACCACCACGAGCGGCTGCTGCGGGACGCGATGTTCCTGCAGGTGCCGGGCGCCTTCGCGATGACGGAGACCGGCCATGGCTCGGACGTCGCCTCGATCGGCACCACCGCCGAGTACGACGCCGCCACGCAGGAGTTCGTCATCCACACGCCGTTCCGCGGCGCCTGGAAGGACTACCTCGGCAACGCCGCCACGCACGGCACCGCCGCGGTGGTGTTCGCCCAGCTGATCACGGCGGCGCCCGGCGGCGAGCGGGTCAACCACGGCGTGCACGCGTTCTACGTGCCGATCCGCGACGCGGTCACCGGCGAGTTCCTGCCTGGCGTCGGCGGTGAGGACGACGGGTTCAAGGGCGGGCTCAACGGCATCGACAACGGCCGCCTGTGGTTCGACCACGTCCGCGTGCCTCGTCGTGACCTGCTCAACCGGTACGGCGACGTCGCCGCCGACGGCACCTACAGCTCGCCGATCGAGAACCCGGGACGCCGCTTCTTCACCATGCTCGGCACGCTCGTGCAGGGCCGCGTCTCCCTGGACGGCGCGGCCACCAACGCCGCCAAGCTCGCGCTCGCCATCGCGGTCACCTACGCCAACCAGCGCCGCCAGTTCGCGGGTGCGGACGACGACGAGGTGGTGCTGCTGGACCACGGCGAGCACCAGCGCCGGCTGCTCCCGCTGGTCGCGGAGGCCTACGCCGCGACCTACGCCCACGAGGAGCTGCTCGCGGCGTTCGACGACGTGTTCTCCGGCCGGGCGGACACCCCGGCCACCCGTGCCGACCTCGAGACGCTGGCCGCCACGCTGAAGCCGACGTCGACGTGGGCGGCCATGCGCACCATCCAGACGTGCCGCGAGGCCTGCGGCGGCGCCGGCTTCCTCGCCGAGAACCGCCTGGTCGGCCTGCACCAGGACCTGGACGTGTACGTGACGTTCGAGGGCGACAACACGGTGCTGTACCAGCTGGTGGCCAAGCGGCTGCTCGGCGACTACGCCAAGGGCCTGAAGCTGCACTCCGCCGGTGACATGGCACGACTGGTCGCCGAGCGGGCCGCGGACGCCGCCCTGCACCGCACGCCGCTGGTGCGCGCGGCCCAGACGATCGCCGACGTCGGCGACGCGCGCCGCTCGGTGGGCCAGCTGCGCGACGAGTCCACCCAGCGCCAGCTGCTGACCGACCGGGTGGAGACGATGGTCGCCGAGGCTGCCGCCGCCCTCGCGCCGGCGCGCAGCCTGCCGCCCGCTGCGGCAGCAGCGCTGTTCGAGGCTCATCAGCACGAGCTGATCGAGGCGGCTCGCGCTCATGCCGAGCGCGTGCAGTGGGAGGCGTTCACGCGGGCCCTCGCCACGGTCGACGACCCCGGCACCCGCCGGGTGCTCACCCGGCTGCGGGACCTGTTCGGGCTCACGCTCGTCGAGCGGCACCTCGCCTGGTACCTGATCCACGGGCGGTTGTCCGCGGGCCGGGCCCGCACGGTGTCGTCGTACATCGACCGGCTGCTGGTGCGGCTGCGTCCGCACGCGCAGGACCTGGTGGACGCGTTCGGCTACGGACCGGAGCACCTGCGCGCCGCGATCGCCTCGGGTGCCGAGCAGGTGCGGCAGGACGAGGCGCGGGCGTGGAACCGGGCGCAGCGGGCGTCCGGCGAGGCGGCGGTGCCGGAGCGGCACGTGCGGGGCTGAGCCTGCGCGGGGCTGAGCCTGCGCGCGCTTGAACCTGCGCGGTGCTGACCTGCGGGTCGTCCGCAGCGGCCGCGCGCCGTCAGCCGGCAGCGGTGGGGGCAGGCGGGGTCACGACGTCGGCAGCCGTCGGGTTGCACCGCGTGCGCAGCATCGTCAGCGCGTCGACCTGAGGCCGCCACGGCTCGATGTGCCACGTGGACTTGCCGGCCGCACCGAGCACGTGGCACAGCAGCTGCTCGTGCATCGTCGGGCTGTTCGCGTCGGGGTGCTGCGCGACGAGCTGGCTCCACAGCGCCTGCTGAGCGGCGAGCGTGCCGCTGCGGGCCCACTCGCTCGGGGTGATCTCGAGCGAGCGGCCGCCCTCCGCCTCGCCCCAGCTCGCCGCCAGCACCGCGGTGCCGGACAGCCAGGTGGTCACGGGCCCGTCGGGGGCCGTGACCCCGAGCCCGCTGCCGGTGACGCGGTCGATCCGCAGCACCGCCGCCGGCGTGCCGACCACGGTGAACCGCGCGCTCGGCGTCGGTGCGCTGAGCCCGAGCAGGAAGGACCCGTCGGAGGCGGAGACCACCGCCGAGCCGTCCTCGAGGACGGCGGCGGTGGAGCCGGCCGGACCGGTGAGCCACGCCAGCGGCACGGCGGGCGGTGCGGAGGCCGCGGGGCTGGCGGGCGTGGAGGTCGGTGCTCCGCTCTCACCGCCGCCCCTGACGACGAGGTGCAGGTGGGCGGAGCCGTCCGGGTCGGCGCTCGCGTCGGCGGTGACGGAGGCGTCCGGGACCGCGGCGGCGCTGACTCCGTTGGCGGTCACGGCCAGGCCCCTCGTGCGGACGTCCGCCGCCGAGGGGTCGGTGGGCGCGGGCGCAGCCGTGCTCGCCGTCGGCCTGGCAGCGGCCGGCCTGGACGTGTCGCCGGCCGTGCACGCCGACGCGACGCCGACCAGGACGCACACCAGGGCGAACGCGCGGCCGGCGCGCACCCGCCGGCGACCGTCCGTGCTCGGCCCGCGGTGGCTGGACACGCAGGCACCCTAACCGGGCGGACGCGCGCCCGGGCGGTCCGACGGCGGCACCCTGGTCCCACGCCCCGCGGCGTCGGTGGACGAGAATGCGGGGAGGCGGCCGCCGGGCGCGCCGTGGCGGCCGACGTCGGCCCCGCCGAGCCGCCCGGGCCGACGCCGCGCGGCACCACCGCCGCACCCCTGCCCCGACACACCTCTGGAGTGAGCTGACGATGCGGGCCTGGCCCACGGTCCCGAGCCACCTGGCATGGCTGGACCGCCACCTGAACTCCCTGCTGGCCTTCGGCCGGAGCACCCCCGCCCCCGGCGGTGGCGCCTACTGGCTGGACGACGACGGCACGCCCCTGCCGGCGCAGGGGGTGCAGACCTGGATCACGTGCCGCACCGTGCACGTGTACTCGCTCGGCACCCTGCTGGGCATCCCGGGCAGCCGGCCGATCGCCGAGGCGGCGCTGGCGGGGCTGACCGGTCCGCTGCGCGACACCGAGAACGGTGGGTGGTACCCCGGCGTCGGCGCCGACGGCACCCCCGACCCGGACAAGACCGCCTACGCCCACGCCTTCGTCGTGCTCGCCGCGTCGTCGGCCACCGTCGCCGGCCTGGCCGGTGCGCGTGAGCTGCTGACCGACGCGCTGGCCACCTACGAGCGCTGGTTCTGGGACGAGGCCGCCGGCAAGGCCGTCGACACGTGGGACACGACGTTCTCCACGCTCGACCCGTACCGCGGCATCAACGCGAACATGCACACCGTCGAGGCGTTCCTCGCCGCGGCGGACGTCACCGGCGACCGTGTCTGGCTGGACCGCGCCGCGCGGATCGGCGCCTTCGCCGCCTCGGCCGCCGCCGCCAACGGCTGGCGGCTGCCGGAGCACTTCGACGAGGCGTGGACCGCCCAGCCGGAGTTCAACGACGACCAGCGGGACGACAAGTTCAAGCCCTACGGCGCCACCGTGGGCCACGGTCTGGAGTGGGCGCGGCTGCTGCTGCACCTCGAGGCCGCCGGGGCCACCGGCGCCGACTGGCTCGAGGCGGCGCGCGCCCTGTTCGACCGGGCCGTGGCGGACGGCTGGGCGGCCGACGGTGCCGACGGCTTCGTCTACACCACCGACTGGTCCGGCGTCCCCGTGGTGGCCGACCGGATGCACTGGGTGGCGGCCGAGGCGATCGGCGCCGCGGCGGCGCTGCACCAGCGCACCGGTGACGAGCAGTACGCGCAGCGCTACGCGCAGTGGTGGGACTACGTCGACCGCTACGTGATCGACCATGTCAACGGCTCGTGGTTCCACCAGCTCGACGTGCACAACCAGCCGGCCGGCACCGTCTGGCCCGGCAAGGCGGACCTGTACCACGCCGCTCAGTGCACGCTGATCCCGCGGCTGCCGCTCGCGCCGTCGCTGGCCACCGCGGTGGCGCAGGGGCTCGTGCGGTCCTGAGGCGTCCCGACGTCGGGTCCGGGTGCGGTGGGGAGGCTCCCGCCGCACCCGGACCTGTCTCCGGGCGCGCGACGGGCCCGTCGGACCCTCACCAGCGCGGTGGCCGCCGCCCGTACGGGTCGTTCCGGTACAGGTCCTGCGGGTACCGCCGGGTGACCGCGAGCCGGTGGTCCACCCCGCCGGCCCGCGCGAACGGCCGGGCCAGCACCGCCCCGAGCACGAACCCGCCGACGTGCGCCCAGTAGGCGACGCCACCCGTGGCCAGCGCGCCGAGCGAGCTGAGCCCGGACCAGAACTGCAGGACGAACCAGCCGCCGATCAGCAGCCACGCCGGCAGCAGCGGCCAGACGAACAGCGGCGGGATCAGCACCACGATCGTGCGGACCATGCCGCGCGGGAACAGCACCACGTACGCCGCCAGCACGCCGGCGATGGCGCCGCTCGCGCCGACCAGCGGGGTGGTCCCACCGGGGTCGACGGCCACCTGCGTCAGCCCGGCGACCACCCCGCACAGCAGGTAGAAGCCGAGGTACCGCAGGTGCCCCATCGCGTCCTCGACGTTGTCGCCGAAGATCCACAGGAACAGCATGTTCCCCGCCAGGTGCAACCAGCCGGCGTGCATGAACATGCTGGTCAGCAGCGTGAGCCAGGCCGTCGGCCCGTCGTGCAGGATCGCGCGGGGGACCGCCGCGTACGTGGCCATCAGCCGGGCCTGCTCGGCGGGCGTCGCCCGCACCATCGCGAGGAACACCAGCACGTTCACCGCGAGCAGCAGGTAGGTGATGCCGGGCGTCGTCCGGCGCCTGCTGTTGTCGTCCGCGATGGGGATGACCACTCCTCGACGCTAGCAACCGGTGTCCAGCGCGGCCCCGGTATCCTCGGGGATCGATGACCAGCCACGTGCAGTCGCCGGCCCCCCGACCCGCCGCCACGTCCGACACGGTGGAGCACGCGCTCGCCACCCCGGACCTCGAGCAGCCGTACGCCGAGCTGGGCCTCAAGCCCGACGAGTACGCGCGCATCCGTGACCTGCTGGGCCGCCGGCCCACCGCCGCCGAGCTCGCCATGTACTCGGTGATGTGGTCGGAGCACTGCTCGTACAAGTCGTCGAAGCTGCACCTGTCGACGTTCGGCGAGAACCACACGCCCGCGATGCGCGAGCACCTGCTGGTCGGCATCGGGCAGAACGCCGGGGTCGTGGACATCGGCGACGGGTGGGCGGTGACGTTCAAGGTCGAGTCCCACAACCACCCCAGCTACGTCGAGCCGTACCAGGGTGCGGCCACCGGCGTCGGCGGCATCGTCCGGGACATCATCTCGATGGGCGCCCGCCCCGTCGCCGTGATGGACCAGCTGCGGTTCGGCGCCGTCGACCACCCGGACACCGCCCGCGTGGTGCACGGCGTCGTGTCGGGCGTCGGCGGCTACGGCAACTGCCTGGGCCTGCCGAACATCGGCGGCGAGCTGGTCTTCGACCCGTCCTACCAGGGCAACCCGCTGGTCAACGCCCTCTGCCTGGGCGTGCTCCGGCACGAGGACATCCACCTGGCCAACGCCGAGGGCGTGGGCAACCAGGTGGTGCTGTTCGGCGCCCGCACCGGCGGCGACGGCATCGGCGGCGCGTCGATCCTGGCCAGCGAGACGTTCGACGACTCGAAGCCCTCCAAGCGGCCGTCCGTGCAGGTGGGTGACCCCTTCATGGAGAAGGTGCTCATCGAGTGCTGCCTGGAGCTGTTCGCGGCGCACGTCGTCGAGGGCATCCAGGACCTCGGCGCCGCCGGCATCAGCTGCGCCACCAGCGAGCTGGCGTCCAACGGCGGGTCCGGCATGCACGTCGACCTGGAGAAGGTGCTGCTGCGCGACCCCACGCTCACCGCGGGCGAGATCCTCATGTCGGAGTCGCAGGAGCGGATGATGGCCGTCGTCCGCCCCGACCAGCTGGACGAGTTCCTCGCCATCACGCGCAAGTGGGACGTGGAGACGGCGGTGATCGGCGAGGTCACCGGTGACGGCCGGCTGACCATCGACCACTTCGGCGCCCGCATCGTCGACGTCGACCCGAAGACGGTGGCGCACGAGGGCCCGGTGTACGACCGCCCCTACGCCCGGCCGGACTGGCAGGACGCCCTGGTCGCGGACTCCGTCAGCACGCCCGACGGCCAGGCGCGCTACCCGCGTCCGGACACGCCCGACGACCTGCGGGAGACCGTCCTGGCTCTCGTCGCCTCGCCGAACCTCGCCTCGAAGGCATGGGTCACCGACCAGTACGACCGGTTCGTGCAGGGCAACACGGCCCTCGCCCAGCCCGACGACTCCGGCGTGGTCCGCGTCGACGAGACGACCGGCCTCGGCGTGGCGCTGGCCACCGACGCCAACGGCCGCTACGCCCAGCTCGACCCGTACGTCGGCGCCCAGCTCGCGCTGGCGGAGGCCTACCGCAACGTCGCGACGACGGGTGCCAAGCCGCTCGCTGTCACCGACTGCCTGAACATCGGCAGCCCCGAGCGCACCGACTCGATGTGGCAGCTGGTGCAGGTGATCCACGGCCTCGCGGACGCCTGCGTCGCGCTCGAGGTGCCGGTGACCGGCGGCAACGTCTCGCTCTACAACACCACGGGCGACCAGGCGATCCACCCCACGCCGGTGGTCGGCGTGCTCGGCGTGCTGGACGACGTGGCCGACGCGGTCCGCTCCGGCTGGACCAACCCCGGTGACGCCGTCTACCTGCTGGGCACCACCCGGCCGGAGCTCGACGGCTCCGCGTGGGCGGACGTGGTGCACCACCAGCTCGGCGGCACCCCGCCGAAGGTGGACCTGGAGGCCGAGCACCGGCTGGCCCTGGTGCTGGCCCAGGCCGCTCGCGACGACCTCGTGGATGCCGCGCACGACCTGTCGGAGGGTGGGCTCGCGCAGGGTCTGGTCGAGGCGTCGCTCCGGTTCGGGGTCGGTGTGCAGGTGGACCTGGACCCGCTGTGCACGCGGGACGGGCTGACGCCGTTCGAGGCGCTGTTCTCCGAGTCCACCGCCCGGGTGCTGGTCGCCGTGCCGCGCTCGGAGGAGGTCCGGCTGATCGACCTCTGCACCTCGCGGGGCGTGCCGGTGCTGCGGCTGGGCGAGACCGCCGAAACGTGCAGCCCGGGTGCCGGCCGGCCGGTGGACCCGTCGGACCACGTGCACGCGCCGTCGGTCGAGGTGCAGGGCCTGTTCACCATCCCGCTCACCGAGCTGCGGACGGCGTCCGAGGGGACGCTGCCGCGCCACTTCGGCTGACACCCGGCTGAGCCGGCTCGGCGGACGCAGCCTGCCTGGCGCGGCACCGTCCCGCCGCGCCACCTAGAGTCGCGGCATGACCACGGCCGGTCCCTCCCGTCCCGCGACGAGGGGCTGACCGTGCCCCGGTCCCGCGTCGCCCGCCTTGCGGACGCCCAGGTCGCGGCCGCGCTGGCGCAGGTCCGTGCCGAGCTGGGCATCCCCACGGAGTTCGCCGCCGCGGCGGCCGACGAGGCGGCGACGGCAGCGCGCACGGGGCCGCGGGACGTCCCCGGGCGGTCGGTCGCACGGGTGGACGCGACCGACCTGCCGCTGCTCACCATCGACCCGCCCGGCTCGATGGACCTCGACCAGGCCCTGCACGTCGCGGCCGCGGGCGACGGCTGGACCGTGCACTACGCCATCGCGGACGTCGGCGCGTTCGTCGTCCCCGGCGGCGCCCTGGACACCGAGACCCACGCGCGCGGCACCACCTGCTACGGCCCGGACGGCACCGTGCCGCTGCACCCGACGTCCCTGTCGGAGGGTGCCGCGAGCCTGCTGCCGGACCAGGACCGCCCGGCGGTGCTGTGGCGGTTCGACCTGGGAGCCGACGGCGAGCCGGCGGCGGTGCACGTCGGCCCGGCCACGGTCCGCAGCCGTGCACAGCTGGCGTACCCGCAGGCCCAGCGCATGCTCGACGAGCACGAGCCCGGGGCGCCGACCGAGGTGCTGGTCGGGGTGCGCGCGGTGGGCCGGCTGCGCGAGCGGGCGGAACGGGAGCGCGGTGGGGTGTCCCTGTCGGTGCCGGAGCAGCAGGTGGCGGCCGACGGGCACGGCGGCTGGATCACCAGCTTCCGGGCGGTCCTGCCGATGGAGCGCTGGAACTCGCAGCTCTCGTTGCTGACCGGGATGGCCGCGGCCCGGCTGATGCTCGACTCGGGCGTCGGCCTGCTGCGCACCATGCCGCCGGCGGACGACCGGGACGTCGCGCGGCTGCACCGCACGGCCGCCGCCCTCGACGTCGACTGGCCCGCCGACGAGCCCTACCCGCACCTGCTGCGGCGCCTGGACTCGGCGCACCCCGCGGAGGCCGCGTTCCTCGACGCCGCGACCTCCCTGTTCCGCGGCGCCGGCTACGTCGCGTTCGGCGGGTCGGACGGTGCGGCACCCCCGACGGGGTCCGCCGCCCGGCACGCGGCGATCGCGGCGCCCTACGCCCACGTCACCGCACCGTTGCGCCGCCTCGCGGACCGGTACGCCTCGGAGATCGCGATCGCGGCGTGCGCGGGGTCGGCGGTGCCGGAGTGGGTCCGCGCGGCCCTGCCCGGTCTGCCGTCGGTGATGGGCCGCACCGGTCAGCGGGCCGCCGCCTACGACCGCGAGGGGACCGACGTGGTGGAGGCGGCGGTGCTGGCGCCGCGGGTCGGAGGCACCTTCGACGGCGTGGTGGTCGACCGGCGGGACGCCGAGCCGACGCGGGGCGAGCTGGTGGTGCGGCACCCGGCGGTGCGGGCTCGGATCGAGGCCGGCGACGGTGCCGACCTCCCGCTCGGCGTGCCGGTCCGTGCACGGCTGGCCGAGGCGTCGGTGCCCCGGCGCACCGTGCTGTTCCGGCTCCCCTGACCGGCCTTCGAGCCGGGCGAAATCCGCTCGCCCGCGCCGTCGGCACACTCCTACGGTCGACGCATGGACACCGTCCGGGTGGTGCGCGCCGACCGCGGCGCCGTCCTCGTCGTGCCCGCGGACGTGCCGCAGCGGCCGACGGACCAGGGCCACCGGGGCGCCGACCAGGCCCTCGACACGGTGGACGCAGCCGCGCCGGTGCGCGTCCCGCTCGACCACGACGGACTCGTCCCCGACCCGGACGGCCTCCGCCTGCCGCCGACGGTCGGTGACGTGCTGGTCCTCGACGCGTCAGCCCCCGGCGACCAGCCGCACGTGCACCACCTCGTGCCTCGGCGCACCGCGCTGGTGCGCGACACGGCAGGTGCCACCTCGCGGGAGCAGGTGCTCGCGGCCAACGTCGACGTGGTGCTCGTCGTCGAGCACCTCGACCCCGATCCGTCCCTCGGCCGCGTCGAGCGCCTGCTGACGCTCGCGTGGCGGTCCGGCGCCCAGCCGGTCGTGGTGCTGACCAAGTCCGACCTGGTGCCCGACGCGCCGTCGATGGCGGCCGAGGTCGCCTCGGTCGCCCCGGGCGCGCCGGTGCACGCCGTCAGCGTGGTCGACGGGTCCGGCCTCGACGGGCTGCGGGCGCTGCTGCGTCCCGGGACGACCCTCGTCATGGTCGGGCCGTCGGGTGCCGGCAAGTCGTCCCTGGTCAACGCCCTGGCGGGGCATCAGGTGATGGAGACCGGTGAGCGGCGTGCCGACGGACGCGGGCGGCACACCACCACCCACCGCGAGCTGGTGCCGCTCGGCGACGGCGTGCTGCTGATCGACACCCCGGGCGTGCGGGGGATCGGCCTGGTGGCCGATGCCGAGGCGCTCGACGAGACCTTCGCCGACGTGACCGCGCTCGCGGCCGACTGCCGGTTCGCGGACTGCGCGCACCTGTCGGAACCCGGGTGCGCCGTGCTCGCGGCGGTGGAGGACGGCGAGCTGCCGGAGCGCCGCCTCGAGTCGTGGCGTCGCCTCGCCCGCGAGGCCGCTCACCAGGCGCGCCGGGCGGACGCGCGCCTCGCGGCGCAGGAGCGCGCCCGCGTCCGGCAGTGGAGCCGAGACGTGCACCGGTCGCTGCGCGAGCGAGACCGGGTCGAGGGGCGCGGCACCGGTCGCCGCTGAGCCCGCGCCGTCGGTGGTCGGGGCACGGGTCGGGCCAGGAGGTCGGGCCTGGACGTCAGGCCAGGAAGTCGGGCCAGGAAGTCGGGCCAGGAAGTCCGGCCGGTCTCGCCCCGGGCGGTCGCGCGTCCCCGACCACGGCAGGATGTCCGGGTGGCGGTACGACGCAGGACGGATCCGGCTGACGGGCGTGCGGCACTCGCCGTGTGGCGTGCCGCGCCCGACGAGGTACCGGTGGGCACCCGGCGCACCGCGGTCCGGTTCACCCTCGAGGAGCTGGCCGACGTGGCCCCCGGCAACTCGGTCGAGGTGCGCGTCCCGCCGGACGGTGCCGTGCAGGCCGTCGCCGGCCCGCGGCACACCCGCGGCACCCCGCCGAACGTGGTCGAGACCGACCCCGACACCTGGCTCCGGCTCGCGACGGGTGCGCTGACGTGGACCGACGCCGTCGCCCAGGGCAAGGTGCACGCGTCGGGCGCCCGCGCCGACCTCGCGGACTGGCTGCCGCTCCAGGCCGCCCGCCCCCGCGCCTGAGTCCCGCCCCTGAGTCCCGCCTAGGATCGCCGCGTGCCGGATCCCCAGCCGACCCCCGAGCCCGACGACGCGGCCGTGCCGGACGTCGCCGCGACGCCCCCCGACACAGCCACACCCCCCGCCGACAACGCCGAGCCCCCCGTCGAGACCGCCGAACCCACCGACTCCGGCGCACCCGCCGAACCCGCCGACACCCTCGCGCCCCCCGACAGCGGCGACCTAGCCGCCGACGCACCTGTTCCCACGGAGGACGAGCTGCTCCGCACCGCCGTGCCGGCCACCGTCCGCCACGCCCCGCGTTACAGCGCCTTCCTCACCGCGGGCACCCTGGTCGGCCTCGTCGTCGGCCTCCTCGTCGCCGTGCTGCTCGGCGACGGCTCGGTCAGCAGCGCCGGCGGTGTGCTGCCGTTCCTCGGCGGCTCCAGCGGCGTCCGCCTGCTCTCGGCGCTGACCGGTGCCGTGCTCGGTCTGGGCATCGGCGCCGGTCTCGCCCTGTGGGCCGACCGCCGCTCGCTGCGCCGCTGAGGTCGGATCCGCGCTCGCCCCTGTGCGACCATGGTCGCGTGGCCCCCCGCGCGGACGGACGCTTGTCCCACGACCTGCTGCCGAACGAGAAGGGCCCGCAGGACGCCTGCGGGGTCTTCGGTGTCTGGGCTCCCGGCGAGGAGGTCGCCAAGCTCACCTACTTCGGCCTGTACGCGTTGCAGCACCGCGGCCAGGAGTCGGCGGGCATCGCGACCAGCGACGGGCGGCACCTGCTGGTCTACAAGGACATGGGCCTGGTCTCCCAGGTGTTCGACGAGACGGCGCTCAACGCGCTGACCGGGCACATCGCCATCGGCCACACCCGCTACTCGACGACGGGCGCCTCCACCTGGGAGAACGCGCAGCCCACGCTCGGCGCCACCGCCGGCGGCACCGTCGCCCTGGGCCACAACGGCAACCTGACCAACACCGCCGAGCTGATCGAGCTGGTCGCCGAGCGGTACGGCAGCAAGCGCCGTGGCGAGCTCGCCCGCGGCAACACCACGGACACCGCCCTGGTCACGGCGCTGCTCGCCGGCGACCCGGACCACACCCTCGAGGCGACGGCACTCGAGGTGCTGCCCCGCCTGCGAGGCGCGTTCAGCCTCGTCTTCATGGACGAGACCACCCTCTACGCCGCCCGTGACCCGCAGGGCGTCCGCCCGCTGGTGCTGGGCCGCCTCGAGCGCGGCTGGGTGGTCGCCTCGGAGACGCCGGCGCTCGACATCGTCGGTGCGTCGTACGTCCGCGAGGTCGAACCGGGCGAGTTCCTGGCGATCGACGCCGACGGGCTGCGCAGCAGCCGGTTCGCCCCGGTCGACCGGGCGGGCTGCATCTTCGAGTACGTGTACCTCGCGCGTCCGGACACGACGATCGCCGGCCGGTCGGTGCACGCCTCCCGCGTGGACATGGGTCGCCGGCTGGCCGTCGAGCACCCCGTCGAGGCGGACCTGGTGATCCCCGTGCCCGAGTCGGGCACCCCCGCGGCCGTTGGCTACGCGCAGCAGTCCGGCATCCCGTTCGGCCAGGGGCTGACCAAGAACGCCTACGTCGGCCGCACGTTCATCCAGCCGTCGCAGACGCTGCGCCAGCTCGGCATCCGGCTCAAGCTCAACCCGCTGCGCGAGGTGATCCGCGGCAAGCGGCTCGTCGTCGTCGACGACTCGATCGTCCGCGGCAACACCCAGCGCGCCCTGGTCCGCATGCTCCGGGAGGCCGGCGCCGCCGAGGTGCACGTGCGGATCAGCTCCCCACCGGTGAAGTGGCCGTGCTTCTACGGCATCGACTTCGCGTCGCGCGCCGAGCTGATCGCCAACGGCCTGGCCGTCGAGGAGATCGCCGCGTCCCTGGGTGCCGACTCCCTGGGCTACATCTCCATCGAGGGTCTCGTCGAGGCGACCGAGCAGCCGGTGGGCCAGCTGTGCACCGCCTGCTTCACCGGCAAGTACCCGATCCCGCTGCCGCCGGACGACCGGCTGGCCAAGAACCTGGTCGACCAGCAGCAGCTGCCCCTCGGCTCACCCGAGGACGGGCTGGTCACCCTCATCCCCAGCGCCGGCGCTGCGGGCGCGCTGGAGCACCCGTGACCGGGCACAAGGTCACCTACGCGGAGGCCGGCGTCGACGTGCACGCCGGTGACAAGGCCGTCGAGCTGATGCGCGAGGCGGTGCGCGCCACGCAGGGTGCCGAGGTGGTCGGCGGGGTCGGTGGCTTCGCGGGCCTGTTCGACGCCTCGGCGCTGATCGGCTACCGCCGGCCGCTGCTGGCCACGTCGACCGACGGCGTCGGTACCAAGGTGGCCGTCGCCCAGGCGCTCGACCGGCACGACACCATCGGGTTCGACCTGGTCGGCATGGTGGTCGACGACATCGCCGTGGTCGGTGCCAAGCCCCTGTTCATGACCGACTACATCGCGTGCGGCAAGGTGGTCCCGGAGCGGATCGCCGACATCGTCCGCGGCATCGCCGCCGCGTGCCAGGTCGCCGGCACCGCCCTGGTGGGCGGTGAGACCGCCGAGCACCCGGGCCTGCTGGCGCCCGACGAGTACGACGTGGCCGGTGCCGCGACGGGTGTTGTCGAGGCGGACGAGCTGCTCGGCCCGCACCGGGTCGAGGCGGGCGACGTGCTGATCGCCCTCGGGTCCAGCGGGCTGCACTCCAACGGGTACTCGCTGGTGCGCCGCGTCATCGAGGTGTCCGGCTGGCGGTTCGACCGGTACGTCGACGAGCTCGGCCGCACCATCGGTGAGGAGCTCCTCGAGCCCACCCGGGTCTACGCAGCCGACTGCCTGGCGCTGACGGAGCGTGCCGCGGGTGGCGTGCACGCGTTCAGCCACGTCACCGGCGGAGGGCTGGCCGCCAACCTGGCCCGCGTGCTGCCCACCGGCTCGGTGGCGGAGGTCTCTCGCGCCGGCTGGCAGCTGCCGCCGGTGTTCTCCCTGGTGCAGCGCCTCGGCGGGGTGCCGTGGAACGACCTGGAGTCGACCCTGAACCTGGGGGTCGGCATGGTCGCCGTCGTCGCGCCGGAGGCCGCCGCCGGTGTGCTGTCGCACGCCGCTGAGCTGGGGCTGCCGGCCTGGGAGCTGGGCACCATCCGGGCGTTCGACCCGGAGCGCGACGTGCCGGGGACGCCGGACCTGGTCAGCGGCACCAAGGGTGTGCAGGGCGGCGCCGTCCTGATGTCGGGCAGCTACCGCGTCTGAGGATCGCGTCGCCGACGGGTCACGGCGTGACCGCGGGCTCGCGTCCTCAGCGGGGAGCGGTACCGGCAGGTCGCCCGCTACTCGGGTGGTGCGAGCCGGACACCGAACGACGACCGCTCAGCGGTCGTCGTCGTCCTCGTCGTCCGAGGACCAGCTCTTCCACGAAGGGTTGGTCTCCTCGCTCACCGGGGGACGGGTCTCGGTGACGAGATCGTTGTGGCCACGCGACGAGAGCTCCTGCTCGAGAGCCCTGTAGTTGGTGTCCGGGCTGAAGTACTTCAGCTCCCGGGCCACCTTCGTCTGCTTAGCCTTCTGACGGCCGCGCCCCATGGCATCGACCCCCTCTAACGTGGAAGCGGGGCGGCTCCGTGCTCACACGTGCGGCCCCGGGGTGCTGTTTCGTCTGTTCGCAGGGCAACGCTACATGGTCCGTGAGCATTCCGACCACCGAGCCCCGGCGCCCCGGACCGGAGCTGGACCGGAGCCGCAGGCCGCCAGGACCTCGGTCCCCGAGTGTGACGAAGGTCGCACACGAGTTGTGGTGAACTGCGCCACAAGTCCGGCATGGTGCGGTATAGGCGGCCGATCGCCGGATGTACCGTTGGCGGCGAGTCGGGTAGTTCGTCCCTCTCTAGCACTCTGACAAGGACTTCCGCGCGCCGGTCAGCATGGCGGTGACTGATGTCACAGCCTCGTCACCCAAACGGGTGGCAAACTGGCCCCGCACGAAGTGCGGCATCTGAGGCATACGTCCATGCTGGACGTGTGAGGCAAGAGGGGGAGCGACCTGCAGGCTCAGTCCCAGGTCCGTCAGGAGGTACGTCCAGGATGTCGTCCAACCACGTCGACCCCGAGACACTGCTCACGCCGTCGGAGGTCGCGAGCCTGTTCCGGGTCGACCCCAAGACCGTGACGCGGTGGGCGAAGGCCGGCAAGCTCTCGTCCATCCGGACCCTGGGCGGCCACCGCCGCTACCGGGAGTCCGAGGTGCGTGGTCTGCTGGACGGCCTGCCGCAGCAGCGCCAGGTCGACTAGGGCGTCTGCGGGACGCCGGACGAGGTCCGGCGTCCATCGGGGTGCGCGCTACCACTGCTCCGGCCAGGGCCGGCAGGAGCAGGTCGGGCCGACCGCACCGCCACCGGGCGGCCTCAGAGCCGAGGTGACCTCAGTGACCTCAGTGCCGAGCGATCCGCCGCACCACTCCGGTCACCAGCAGCACCGCCACCGCGCCGGCGACCCCCAGCACCACCCGCGCCCGCTTGCGCGCCTCGGGAGCGGCCGTGGGATCCGTCGCATCGGCCACCAGGCGCTTGCCCTCCGCGACGGCACGTTCCGCCTGCGTCTTGGGGTTCAGCCGGTCGGCCAGCTCGTCCACCGTCACCGCAAGCTCCCCGCGGGTGAGCTCCAGCTCCGCCTCCAGGGCCCTCATGCGCTCGGACGTGCCCAGCTTCGGTGTTGCGCTCGAGTCGCTCATCAGTGCAGGCCCTCCTTGACGGCCGCCACGTCCTGCTGGACGTTCTCCATCGCGTGCTCCGGCGTCGGCGGCATCCCTCGCTTCAGCCGTCGGACGCCGACCAGCGCCAGGATGCCGACCAGCAGGAAGATCGCCACGGTGATGATCAGCGCCGCGAGCCACGGTGCCACGGCGTTGGACAGGCCGATGATCGCGGTCGCGATCGCGGCGCCGACTCCGTAGAACGCCAGGAACCCCGCGGCGATCAGCAGACCGCCGCCGATACCCGCCTGCTTCGCCTTCTCGGCGAGCTCGGCCTTCGCCAGGTCGATCTCCGCGCGGACCAGGCGACCGGCCTGCTCCGACAGATCGCTCACCAGCTGACCGAGCGACCTCGTGTCGCCCGGTACCGACGTCTGCGTGACCATGGCCCGACCCTTCGTCCGTCCGCGTCCTGCGACCTCAGTCTGCTGGTCAGCGGCCCGGCACGCGAGTCCTTCGGCGAGGTGTCAGTCCGCCCAGGGGTGCACCAGCTCCTCCGCCGGGTGCGTCGGCATGGGTGCCGGGGGGACGCCCAGCACGGGCCCCGGCGGGAGGTGGTTGCGACCCCAGGCGGCCGCACCGGCCGCCAGCAGCAGCAGGGCGACGCCGACGATCAGCAGCGCGAGCCACAGCGGCAGCACGTGCGCCAGGCCGACGACCGCCGCGCCGACCATGAGCGCCAGCGCGAGGACCGTCAGGACGGCCGCCACGGCGAAGGCGATCGCGGACGGCCGCACCTGCACCGCGCGGGCCCGGACCGAGCGGCTCACCGCGTCGAGCTCCGCCATCACGGACGAGCGGACCCGGTCCTCCATCCGACCGATCCGCTCCTTGGCCCGGTCGGCGATCGGCTCGGTGGTCCGGCCGGCGAGCCGGTGGGCGAGGCGGTCGAACAGGCCGTGGTGCTCGGGCTGCGGGGCGGAGGTCACGATGACGTCCTCGGTGGATAGGCGGCGGTGGCTTGGTCCAGCGTAGGAGGAGCGCCACCTTGTCACCGGGACGATCGGCCCCGACACGGCGCTGACGAGGGGTGACGTGGTGCACGGAGGTGCAGTCGGGCCCCGGGTGCCCCCGGCTCAGGGGTTTCCAGGGCGCAACCAGGGTCCACTCAGGGTCGATGCCTGATGCCCGCACCGCCGCATGGCTCGCAGGATCGAGCCATGCCGACTCCGAGCCCCGCCCCCGACCAGCCTGCGGGCGCCACCTCCACCGCACCCGACGCAGGTGCTGAGCCTGAGCCGCCGGAAGGCAGCCGGGCGCCGCGCCGGCCGAGACGGCTCGCCGCCGTGGCGGCCGCACTCGGCGCCGGGGCCCGGCGGGCGCCGTTCGTGGAGGACGAGGTGCTCGGCCTGGCCCAGCTGGTCGCCCCCGGAGCCGTCTGCGTGGACGTCGGCGCGGAGTTCGGCCTGTACACCTGGACCCTGGCCCACCTCGTCGGCCCCGCGGGCGCCGTGCACGCCATCGAGCCCCAACCCGACCTGACCCGCGTGCTCAGGCTGGCCAGGCGCCTGGTCGGCGCGTCCCACGTCACGGTCCACCAGCTCGCCCTCGGTGCCGAACCGGGACGCGGGCACCTGTCCCTGCCGAGCCGCCGCGGGATGCGGGTCCACGGCCGCGCGTTCCTGTCCGACGGCACGCACGGGCTCGGCTCCAACGCGGAGTTCAGCCGGCACCGCAGCCTTCCCGTGGAGGTCGACACCCTCGACGCCGTCGCCGCACGCCTCGCGCTGGCGCGGCTCGACCTGGTCAAGGCGGACGTCGAAGGCGCCGAGGAGCGGCTGCTCGCCGGCGGCAGCACGACGCTCGCCATCTTCCGCCCGCACCTGCTGCTCGAGCTCGAGGACCGGCACCTGGTGCGGTTCGACACCTCGGCGCGCACCGTCGTCGGCCAGCTCGAGACACTCGGCTACACCCCGTCGCACTGGGCGGACGGCGCCTGGCGGCCGGGCATCGTCGGCCGCAACGTCCTGTTCCGGGCGGACACCGCGCCGGACGGCAGCCGCCGCAGCTGACGTGGATCCGGGGACCTCACGGGAGCGTGACCGTGACGACGAGGCCTCCGGTGTCGGGCGCCGTCGCCGTCAGCGTCCCCGAGTGGGCCGAGGTGATCGAGGCGACGATGGCCAGGCCGAGCCCGAAGCCGTCAGGTCCCGTGCGATCGCTGAGCCGCCGGAACGGCTCGAACAGGCCGTCGACCTGGGTGGCTGGCACCACCGGTCCGGTGTTCGCCACCTCCACGACGACCCGCCCGCTCACCTCGTCCGTCCGGGTGCTGATCGCGACGCGGCCGTCGGGCCGGTTGTAGCGGACTGCGTTGTCGACGAGGTTCGCCACGAGCCGCTCGAGCAGCACAGGGTCGCCGGTGGTCCGCGCCGGCTCGAGGGACGCGTCGACGTCGACACCTGGGTGCGGGATCGAGTCCACGACGTCCTCGACCACCGTGGCCAGGTCGACGGGCTCCCGGTCGGTGAGGGCGCGGTCGGTCCTGGCGAGCGTGAGCAGGGCGTCGATCAGCGCCGTCGCCCGGTTGGCCGCCTCGCGGACGTCGAGCGCCATCGCGCCGAGGGCGGCAGCCGTGGGTGATGGCTTGGCGAGCGCGACGTCGACCGAGGTGCTGATGACCGTCAGCGGCGTGCGGAGCTCGTGGCTCGCGTTCGCGATGAAGCAGCGCTGGCCGGTGAAGGAGGCATCCAGCCGAGCGAGCATCTCGTTGAAGGTGTCGCCGAGCTCGTAGACCTCGTCGTGCGGACCCTGGAGCGCGACCCGCTCGGACAGGTTGGTGTCCGAGGCGGCGCGCGCGGCGTCCGTGATGCGCTGGATGCGGCGCAGCACCCGGCCGACGACGAACCAGCTCGCCAGCGCCGTCAGGAACGTCGCGGTCACGAGGGTGACCAGCGAGAACGTCAGCAGGTGGCTGAGGGTGGTGTCGCTCTGGACCTGAGCACCGACCTTGACTCCGGCCTTGAAGGCCGCCTGACACTTCTCGCGAAGGTTGGCGTCGGCGGTCCCGTCGGCCAGCGCCGTCCTGCATGCGGCGGCGAACGCCTGTGAGCTGTTGACTGCTGTGACGGTCTTGCTCGCAGGAAGGGTGCTCGCGACCAGGGCGTACGTCGACGCGACGACCACGGTGCCCGCCGCCGCTGACAGTGCCGTGGCCAGGAGCGTGAGCCGGGCCCGGATCGTCAGGTGCGGGCGCCTCATATCCGGTAGCCCTTGCCGGTGACGGTCACGATCAACGGCGGGTCACCGAGCTTGCGACGCAGTCGCGTCATGGTCACCGAGACGATGTTGCTGAACGGGTCCGTGGTCGAGTCCCAGACTCGCTCGAGCAGCTCCTCGGCGCTGATCACGCGACCGTCGGAGGAGGCAAGGACCTCCAGGACGCCGAACTCCTTGCGCGTGAGGAAGAGCGGCTGGTCGCCGCGCGTCGCGCGGTGCCGGGCGCGGTCCACCGTCAGGTCGCCGACGTGCGCGATCGGCGGGCTCGACGGTTCGCGTCGGCCCAGGGCGCGGATCCGCGCGACCAGCTCGTGGAACGCGAACGGCTTGCCGAGGTAGTCGTCGGCGCCGAGCTCCAGGCCGGCGACCCGGTCGTCCACGCCGGAGGCGGCAGTGAGCATGAGGATCCTCGTCGGCAGTCCGCCGGAGGCGAGCGTGCGGCACACCACGTCGCCATGGACCACCGGAAGGTCCCGGTCCAGCACGATCACGTCGTAGGGCACCATCCCGGCGGCGTCGAGTGCGGCCCCGCCGTCGTGCACCACGTCCACGGCCATGCCGGAGTCCCGCAAGCCCTCGGCGATGCGTCCGGCCAACGTCACGTGGTCTTCCGCCACCAGGACCCGCATGCGCCCCATGGTGCGCCGGGACGGATGACATCCGTGCGACATCGCAGGTAGCGGCGGTGTCACCGCCGTCCCCGTAGACCTGGGTGCACGGCCCGCCGCGACAGGGGGCGCGCCGGCCCGCCCGGTCCAAGGAGGTCCCGATGAAGACCCGACTGCTGGCCCTCGCGCTGGTGAGCACCGGTCTGCTCGCCGCGTGCTCTGCGTCGCCCGCAGGCCCTGGCGTGCCGACCCTGGCCGTGAGCGGGTCGGCGGCCGGCTCGAGCGGTGCGGGCGGCTCAGGAGCTGATCGTGCAGCGGCGCTGCATGCCGCGGCCCAGTGCATCCGCGAGCACGGGGTGCCCGCGTACCAGGACCCCGTGCTCGATGCCGAGGGTCACGTGTACACCGACAGCCGCAGCCTGGCGGACGCCTCTGAGGCAGCGGGGAACCAGTCGGGCCTCGAGGCCCGGCTGAGGGATGCGTGCGGATCGCTCATCACGGCCGCGGGACTCCAGCCGGCGGACCAGCCGCCCGCTCCGCCGGCGCTGGTCCAGGCGGGCGTGGCGGCAGCCCAGTGCCTGCGTGCCAACGGTCTGCCGAACGTCACCGACCCGACGTCGGCGACTCCCTTCACGCCGGGCCACGGGTTCGGCCTCACGAGCGACGAGCTGCCGCAGACCGGAGCCGGCAAGGCCGACCCCACCGTGCAACGGGCGTTCGCCGCGTGCCGCGACAAGCTCGATGCGGAGGTCGCCCAGTCGACCCTCACCGCCCTCGCGCATGGCTAGGCGTGCGAGGTGGGTCGCCGCGATCCTGGCGGTGGCCGTGCTGGTAGGTGCCGGGACCTGGTCCCTCGGCCGCGTCGGGCGCCCGCCGGCGGCCGCGGCCACGGTGGTCCCCACCGCGACGGCCACCGTGACCCGGACCGACCTGGCGACGACCACCCAGGTCAGCGGCACGCTCGGGTACGCCGGGCACTACGCGGTGATCGGGCAGGGCGTCGGCGGGACGGTGACGGGTCTGCCGTCGCCCGGCGACGTCATCGCACGCGGCCAAGGTGTGTACGAGGTCGACGGGCACGCGGTCCCCCTGTTCTACGGCGCACGACCCGCATGGCGTGACCTCGCCGTCGGCGTGCCGGACGGGCCCGACGTCCAGCAGCTCGAGGAGAACCTCACCGCGCTCGGCTATGCCGGGGCGGCGAACCTGACCGTCGACCAGCACTTCACGACGGCGACCGCGGCCGCAGTCGAGCGCTGGCAGCGTGCGACCGGACACACCGTCGACGGACGCGTCGCCGTCGGCGCGGTGGCCTACGAGGCGGGTCCCATCCGGGTCGCTGCGGTGCAGGCCGCGCTCGGCGGGGACGTCCGGGCGGGCAGCGCGGTGCTGACCGCCACCTCGACGACGTCGCAGGTCCTGGTGCCCGTCCCGACGGTCCAGTCGTACCTCGTCCACGTCGGCGACGCGGTCACCGTCACGCTGCCGTCCGGGGCGCTGACGAACGGTCGGGTCGACGCCGTCTCGACCGCGGCCAGCGCGACGGCCGACTCGAACGGGTCGGCTTCGCCCGGCGGCGGCTCGTCGCGGGAGGCACCGGTGACCGTTCCCGCCACGGTCACGCTCGCGGACCCGCAGGCGGTGGCCGGGCTCGACCAGACGCCCGTCACGGTGAACATCACCAGCCAGGCGGTCACGGGTGTGCTGGCGGTGCCGATCTCGGCGCTGGTCGCGCTCGCGGGCGGCGGGTACGGCGTGTACCTCGACGACGCGCAGGGCCGGCGCCTGGTCGGGGTGGTGCCGGGGCTGTTCGCGACCACGCTCGTGCAGGTCACCAGCGCGGACCTGCACGAGGGGGACAAGGTCGAGGTACCGGTCGGATGAGCGCCGCCGTCGAGCTGTGCGACGTCACCAAGACCTACCCGACCCCGAACGCCGTCACCGCGCTCGACCGGGTGACCCTCCAGCTCGGCACGGGTGAGACCGTGGCGATCACGGGCCCGTCGGGCTCCGGCAAGTCGACCGCGCTCAACGTCCTCGGCACGCTCGAGCGGCCGACGAGCGGGGTGGTGCGGATCGCGGGTGCGTCGACCTCGAGCCTGTCGGACGGTGAGCTCTCGGGCCTGCGGGCCTGGCACATCGGGTTCGTGTTCCAGCAGTTCTTCCTGCTCGACCACCTGTCGGTGCTGGACAACGTCGCGCAGGGTCTGCTGTACCGGGGGCTCGGCAGCCGGGACCGCCGCGCGGCCGCCGAGGCGGCCCTCGCACGGGTGGGGCTGGCCGAGCGGCTGAGCCACCGGCCCCAGGAGCTGTCCGGGGGAGAGCGGCAGCGCGTGGCGATCGCCCGGGCCGTCGTCGGCCGCCCGACCCTCCTGCTGGCCGACGAGCCGACGGGCAACCTCGACTCGGCGACCGGCGCCGCGATCGTCGCGCTCCTCGCCGGTCTGGCGGACGAGCGCACCACGATCGTCGTCATCACGCACGACGCCGACGTCGCAGCCGCGATGGACCGGCACGTCCGTCTGCGTGACGGGCGCATCGTCGACGACACGGCGGCGGCGTGATGAGGGCCGCCCGGACCACCACCGCGCCACCGCGTTCGCGCGTCCGCGCCGCCGACGCGCTGGGGGTCGGCGCCGCCGGGCTGAGAGCGCGGCTGCTGCGCTCGGCACTCTCGGCGCTCGGCATCGCGATCTCGATCTCAGCGCTGGTCGCCGTGCTCGGCATCGCTGCGTCGTCGCGCGCCGACCTGCTCGCGCAGCTCGGGGCCGAGGGCAACCTGCTGACCGTCGCCTCCGGCCAGACCTTCAACGGCAGCCCGTCGCCGCTGCCCGGCACAGCCGAACCGATGATCAGGGCCATCCCGCCGGTCCTCATGACGACGGCCGTCGGCGCGGTCCCCGGCGCGACGGTGCGGCGGACCGCCGCGATCCCGCCCCTCGACACCGGTGGGATCAGCGTGCTCGCCGCCGAGCCGTCGCTCCCGTCGGGTCTCGGCACGACCATGCTGCACGGGCACTTCCTCGATGCGGTGAGCGACCGCTACCCGGAGACGGTCCTCGGCTTCGCTGCTGCGCGCAGCCTCGGCATCGACGTGCTGACCCCCGCCACGCAGGTGTACCTCGACGGGACGTACTTCGCGGTCGTCGGCATCATGGCGCCCACGTCCGTGGCACCCGAGCTGGACACCGCCGCCCTCGTCAGCTTCCCCGTGGCCGACTCGTTGCTCGGCCTCGACGGCCGGCCCACGCGCATCTACGTACGGGTCGACCCGGACAACGTCGGGGCGGTGGCCGCCGTCCTGCCGTTCACGGCGTCGCCGGCACAGCCCGAGGGCGTCCAGGTCCGCCGACCGTCGGACGTCCTGGTGGCCCGGATCGCCGCGAAGACGGCGTTCGTGGGGCTCTTCCTCGCGCTCGGCGCGATCGGCCTGCTGGTCGGCGGCGTGGGGATCGCGAACACCATGGTGATCTCCGTGCTCGAGCGCCGCGGCGAGATCGGCCTGCGCCGGGCGCTGGGGGCTCGGGGCCGGCACATCGTGCTGCAGTTCTGCACCGAGTCGGCGCTGCTGTCGGCGGTCGGCGGGCTCCTCGGCGTCGGCCTCGGTGTCCTCGCGACCGTGGTCGTCGCGAGGATCAGGGGCACGACGGCGACGATGCCGGCGGACGTGCCGCTGGGCGGGTTCGCCGCCGCGATGGTCGTCGGTGCGCTCGCGGGGCTCTACCCGGCGATCCGCGCCGCGCGGCTGGCTCCGGCTGACGCGCTTCGCGCACCGTGAGCACCCCCGGCTCACCTACCTGCGCGGCGGCTGTCCTCGGTGGGAGTGCTCGGGAGGGCGACCGCACGGCGGGCAGCGCGCCGCGGGTCGAGGCCGACGAGGATCGCCGCTCCCACCGAGACGTGCATGGCGAGGAGCGTGCCGAGCGCGGGCAGCGAGGCCGCCCCGAGGGGGCCGAGGAGCGAGACCGCGAACGTCACCAGGCAGATCACGCGCCACCACACCACCCAGCCCGTGGGACGGACGGCCCGCAGCAGCACGGTCCGCACGCCCCAGGCCGCGAGCGTGGCGAGCACCGCCGCGACGACGACGGACAGCGGGCTGACCGTGGCAGGCGGCTGGCCCACCGCCAGGCGGACGCCACCGAGCGGGACGGCGAGCACCCAGACGGCGGACGCGGCGAGCGCCGCACTGACGGCGACGGACCAGACGGGGAACGGGCGGGACGGGTGCATGTCACGGTCTCCTTCGGACGGGGTCCCGGGTGGGACGCCTCCGACGCTGCTGCACGGCGGCCGGTGGCGGACCGTGCGACGGTCGGTACCCGCGGAGACTGGGGGACGGGGCACCCCCTACCGAGGTCGGTCGACCGTGGTGGTGCGCGTTCCTAGGCTCGGCGCATGACCTCCGAGCTCGTCGACTGCCCGCCCGAGGCGGTGCTGCGGGCCCACCGCGGCGCTCTCGTGCCCGCGCTGGTCGGGCTCGCGGCGCTCACCGTGCTCGCCGCCTGGCCGCATGCGTCCGGTGGGGTCCCACCGGCACCGCTGCTCGTCGACGTCGCCGTCGGCGTCGCCGCGCTGGCCACCGTCCCGCTGCTGCTTCGGCGGCCGACCCTGGCGGGTGTGCTGCTCGGTGTGCTGGCGGCGCTGAGCCCGGCCGCGACCCCCGCCGCGACAGCGGGGACGTTCGTCGCCGCGCGGCTGCATCCCGTGCGGGTGTCGTGGCGGGTGGCTGCCGCGAGCGCGGCGGGGCACGCCGTCCTCGTGCTCTGGCGGCCGACGGGCCTGCGGTGGGGCTGGTGGTTGCTGTGCGACGTCGCCGTGCACGCCGCCCTGCTCGGGTGGGGTGCGTACCTGCGTACCCGTGCGTCGCTGCTCGACGTGTGGCGCGAGCGTGCGGTTCGCGCGGAGCGCGAGCAGGCCAGACGGGTCGACGAGGCACGGCTTGCGGAGCGGACGCGGATCGCCCGGGAGATGCACGACTCGCTGGCCCACCGGTTGTCCCTGCTGGCCACCACGGCCGGCGCCCTCGAGTACCGCCCGGACCTGCCGGCCGAGCAGGTCGCCGCCGCCGCGGGGGTGGTGCGGGAGCAGGCCGGTGCGGCGCTCGACGACCTGCGCACGGTCGTCGGCCTGCTGCGGTCCGGCCCCGAGGAGCTGCACCCGCTGCCGGGTCCGGCCGACCTCGCCGCGCTCGTCGAGCAGCAGCAGGCCGCCGGGGCGCACGTCGACCTGCAGGCGCCCGACGACCTCGACCTGCCCGCCGCCGTCGGGCTCGCTGTGTTCCGTACCTGCCAGGAGGGGCTGACCAACGCCCGCCGGCACGCGCCCGGGAGCGCGGTGCAGGTGGAGGTCGTGCAGTCGGACGACGCCGTGCACGTGCGGGTGCAGGACGACGGACCACGGGGTCGCGCAGACGTCCCCACCGAGGGGACGGGCACCGGGCTGGTCGGGCTCCGCGAACGGGTCGAGCTGCTCGGGGGACGCGTGGAGGCCCGTCCCGCCGCGGGTGGGTTCGTGCTCGACGTCGAGATCCCGGTGACCCGGTGACAGCCCCGGTCCGGGTGCTCGTGGTGGACGACGACCCGCTCGTGCGGTCTGGCCTGACGCTGATGCTCGACGGTGCCGACGGCATCGTGGTGGCGGGCGAGGTCGCGGACGGCGCCGGTGTCGCCGCCGCTCTGGAGGCGCACCCGGTCGACGTCGTGCTCATGGACCTCCGCATGCCCGGGGTCGACGGCGTCACAGCCACCCGCGCCGTGCGGGCGCGCCGGGACCCGCCGGCCCTCGTGGTGCTCACGACCTTCGACACCGGCCCCGAGATCGACGGTGCGATGGCAGCGGGCGCCAGCGGCTACCTGCTCAAGGACACGCCCCCACCGCGCCTCGTCGCCGCGGTCCACGCGGCCGCTGCGGGGGAGCCGGTGCTGTCGCCGACCGTCGCCCGTCGGCTGATGGACACCACGGCACGCACGGGGTCCGTCCGCGAGGACGCCCGGGCTCTGCTGGCGGCCCTGACCCCGCGCGAGCGTGACGTGGTGCTGGCGATCGGGCGAGGGGGGTCGAACGCGGACGTCGGGCACCGGCTGTACCTGTCCGTGCCGACGGTGAAGGCCCATGTGTCGGCGATCCTGCTCAAGCTGGGTCTCGAGAACCGGACGCAGATCGCGCTGCTGGTGCACGACGCGGGCCTCGACGTCGGCCCGGAGTGAGACGTCGCGAAGAACCGGCGGGGCCCGGGCATGACGCAGAGGGCGCGACGCGGTCGGGGGAACAGAAGAACCCCCTGGTCAACCAGGGGGTTCTCGAGGGAGTGGCTCCGACCGGCGTCGATCCGGTGACCTCACGATTTTCAGTCGTGCGCTCTACCAACTGAGCTACAGAGCCTCGATACGACGACGCCGGTCCGAAGACCGGCGCCTCGAGCGACCCCGACGGGACTTGAACCCGCGACCTCCGCCGTGACAGGGCGGCGCGCTAACCAACTGCGCTACGGGGCCTTGGTGTAAGGCCTTTGCACTGCTCCGTACCCCCAACGGGATTCGAACCCGTGCTACCGCCGTGAAAGGGCGGGGTCCTAGGCCGCTAGACGATGGGGGCTCACGCCCCAACGTCGAGGCGTCGGAAGACCGGTGACGATCATACGGGTCAGGCGCCGAACCACCAAAGCGGGATCCTGTGGGGCGCGACACGTCGGCGCGGGACGGGAGGATGGGTCCGTGGTCGAGATGAGCCGGGAGGACTTCGAGGACGCGGTCCGCGACGCCCTCGACAGCATCCCGCCGGAGCTCGGCGAGCTGATGGACAACGTCGTCGTGCTGGTGGAGGACGACGGTCCGGAGGACGAGCCCGCGCTGCTCGGCCTGTACGAGGGCACGCCCCTCACCGAGCGGACCGATGCGTGGTTCGGGTCGCTGCCGGACCGGATCACCGTCTTCCGCAACCCGACGCTGGCCGTGTGCCACGACCGTGCCGAGGTGGTCGAGGAGGTGGCGGTCACCGTGGTCCACGAGGTGGCGCACCACTTCGGCATCGACGACGAGCGGCTGGAGGAGCTGGGGTGGGGCTGAGGCGGCGCGTCGGGGCCGGTCGGCCGTGCGTGGGGAGTGGTCGATGACGGCCGCCGAGGGGCACGCGCACGCCGGGCACGGACACTCCCACGGAGCGACGGCTGCGGGTGCGCACCGGGGCCGGCTGGTCGCCGTGCTCGTCGTCACCCTGGCCGTCATGGTGACCGAGGTGGTCGGCGGGGTGCTGTCCGGGTCGTTCGCCCTGGTGGCCGACGCCGGGCACATGCTGACGGACGCCGGCGGGCTGGCGCTCGCGCTGGTCGCCACCGGGCTGGCCGCGCGACCGGCGACCGCAGCGCGGACCTACGGCTGGCAGCGGGCGGAGGTGCTCGCAGCCCTGGTCAACGGGATGCTGGTGGCCGTCGTCGGCGTGGTGGTGCTGGTCGAGGGCGTGCAGCGGCTGGTGCACCCGGGACCGGTCCGGGCGGGGCTGATGCTGGCCGTGGCCGCCGTCGGGCTGGTTGCCAACGGCGTGGGGCTCGCCCTGCTGCACCAGGGGCAGGGACGGTCGCTGAACGTGCGCGCGGCCTACCTCGAGGTGCTGGGCGACCTGCTCGGCTCTGCCGCTGCCGTGGTCGCGGCGCTCGTCGTGCTCGGCACCGGCTGGACGCGCGCGGACGGCGCCGCGTCCATGCTGATCGGCCTGCTGATCCTGCCGCGCGCCGCGGCGCTGCTGCGGCAGGTGGCCGACGTGCTGCTCGAGGCGACGCCCGAGGGGGTCGACCTGGAGACCGTGCGGACCCACATCGGCGGGCTGCCGGGTGTGCGCGGCGTGCACGACCTGCACGCGTGGACGATCACCTCGGGCGTCCCGGTGCTGTCCGCGCACGTGGTGGTGGACGACGACGTCCTCGCGGCCGGTGGCACCGGTCGCGTGCTCGACCAGCTGCGGGGCTGCCTCACCGGCCACTTCGACGTCGAGCACTGCACGTTCCAGCTGGAGCCCGCGTCCGGCGGCCCGGCCGAGCCCGTGACCCACGCCTAGGCTCCGGCCATGCGCATCGGAGTGGTGATCCTGCCGCAGGAGCGGTGGTCGGTGTCCCGGCAGCACTGGCTCGAGGCGGAGCAGCTGGGGTTCGACCACGCGTGGACGTACGACCACCTGGCGTGGCGGTCGCTGGCCGACCAGCCGTGGTTCGCCACCGTGCCGCTGCTGGCGGCGGCCGGTGCCGTGACCAGCCGCATCGCGCTCGGCACGTGGGTCGCGTCACCGAACTTCCGGCACCCCGTGCCGTTCGCCAAGGACGTGATGGGCCTGGACGACGTGACGGGCGGCCGGCTGCTGCTGGGCCTCGGGGCCGGTGGCGAGGGGTTCGACGCGCGCGTGCTGGGGCCGGCGCCGACCCGGGGTGAGCGGACGTCGCGGTTCGAGGAGTTCGTCGAGCTGCTGGACACGCTGCTCACCCAGCCGGTGACGGACCAGACCGGGCGCTGGTACACCGCGAACGACGCGCGGATGGTGCCCGGGACCATCGCCCGGCCGCGGCCGCCGTTCGTGGTGGCGGCGAACGGCCCGCGCACCATGGCGCTCGCGGCACGGTTCGGGCAGGGGTGGGCGACGTACGGCCCGGTGGTGCCGGACGGGACGGGCGCGGGCGCGCAGGAGCAGTGGTGGGCCGGTCTGGCGGAGCTGGCGGCGCAGTACGACGAGATCGAGGCGGCCGCGGGACGCAGCGAGCCGGCGCGCCGGTACCTGAGCATCGACGGGGCACCGGTGTTCTCGCTGGAGTCCGTGGACACCGCCGTCGAGGGCGTGCACCGGGCGGCCGAGCTCGGGTTCACGGACGTGGTGCTGCACCGGCCGCGGGCCGACGGCATCTACGCCGGCTCGCTGGAGACGTACCGGGCGTTCGCCGAGCGGCTGCCCGAGCTGCAGCGCGTGGAAGCCGCACCGCGGCGCTGACGGCCGCTCCGGTGCGGACGGCGGTCGAGGAGGCCCCCGGACGCAGGACGGCCCCTGTCGCGCCGTGTGCCGGTGCGACAGGGGCCGTCGTCTGCCCGGGTTGTCGGACCGGGGCGTCAGCGCGTGACGAGCGCCCGCCACGCCTCGCGCCGCTCGGCCTGCTCGACCGGGTCCGGCACCGGCAGGGAGGCCAGCAGGCGCTGGGTGTAGGGGTCCCGCGGCGCGCCGAGCACCTGCGCCCCGGTGCCCTGCTCCACCAGCCTGCCGTGGTGCAGCACCGCGATGCGGTCGGCGAGCAGGTCCACCACCGCCAGGTCGTGGCTGATGAACAGGCAGGCGAAGCCGAGCTCCTCCTGCAGCCGCGCGAACAGGTCGAGAACGCGGGCCTGCACCGACACGTCCAGGGCGGACGTCGGCTCGTCGGCGATCAGCAGCTCGGGGTCGAGTGCGAGGGCACGCGCCAGCGAGGCCCGCTGGCGCTGGCCGCCGGACAGCTCGTGCGGGAAGCGGTCGCCGTACGCCTTGGGCAGCTGGACGGCCTCGAGCAGCTCGTCCACCCGTGGACGGGCCGCGTCCAGGTCCTTGGCGACGCCGTGCACCAGCAGCGGCTCGGCCACGCAGGCCGCGATGGTCAGCAGCGGGTTGAAGCTCGTGGCCGGGTCCTGGAACACGAAGCCGATGCGGCGTCGGACCGCCCGGAACTCCCGCTCGTGGATGCCGCGCACCTGGGTGCCGAGCACCGTGAGCTCGCCGCCGGTGACCGGCGTGAGGCCGGCGATGGCCCGGCCGATGGTCGTCTTGCCGCTGCCGGACTCGCCGACCAGGCCGAGCACCTCGCCGGCGTGGATCGTCAGGTCGACACCGTCGACCGCGGTGAACCCCGGACGGCGGAACCGGCCCGGGTAGGTGACGGTGAGCGACCTCGCCTCGACCACCGGCGCCGCGCTCGACGGGGCCGCCGTCAGCGCCGTCTCGCCGGCGGGCGCCGTCCGTGCCCGTCCGACTGCCGATGCGAGCGCCGGTCGCAGCCGGGGCCCGCCCACCCGCGGCACCGCGTCGAGCAGGGCCCGCGTGTACGGGTGCTGCGGCGCCGAGAACAGCGTGCGGACGTCCGCCTGCTCGACGATCCGGCCGTGGTACATCACCGCCACCTGGTCGGCCAGGTCCGCCACCACGCCCATGTTGTGGGTGATCAGCACGATCGCGGTGCCGAACTCCTCGGGCAGCCGCCGCAGCAGGTCCAGGATCTCGGCCTGCACCGTGACGTCCAGGGCTGTGGTCGGCTCGTCGGCGATCACCAGGCCCGGGTTGAGCACCAGGGCCTGCGCGATGACGATGCGCTGCTTCTGGCCGCCGGAGAACTGGTGCGGGTAGTGCTTGGCGCGCTCCTCCGGGTCCGGGATGCCGACCCGGCGCAGCACGTCGACGGCCTCGCGGTGGGCCTCCGCGCGCGTGAGCCGGCGGTGGGCGCGCAGCCCCTCGGCGATCTGCCAGCCGACGGGGAACACCGGGTTCAGCGCGGTGGACGGCTCCTGGAACACCATCGCGGCGTCGCGCCCACGCACCTCGCGCAGCCGTGCCGGGCTGAGGGCGAGGACGTCGGAGGAGGCCGCGTCGTCGTTGCGGCGCAGCACGACGGCGCCCGACGCCAGCGCCGTCTCGGGCAGCAGCCCCAGGATCGACCGCGCCGTCACCGTCTTGCCCGACCCGGACTCGCCGACGATGGCGAGCACCTGGCCGGGCTCGACCCGCAGGCTGACCCCGCGGACCGCCGCGACGTCACCCGCGTCGGTGGCGAACGTGACCTTCAGGTCCCGGACGTCGATCACGGGCTCCTGCGCGCTCATCGGGCACCTCCCGTCGTCTCGTCGTGCGAACCGGCCTGGCCGGCCGAACCGATCCGGCCGCCGGACCGGGCCTCGTCGGCCACCGGCGGCGCATCCAGCGGATCGACCTCGACCACGTCCGCCTCGGACTGCACCGCCGCCCGTACGCCGCGCCGACCGGCCGCCCGGCGGGTGCGCAGCCGCGGGTCGGCCAGGTCGTTGAGCGACTCGCCGACCAGCGTGACGCCGAGCACCGTGAGCACGATGGCGACGCCGGGGAACACCGAGGTCCACCAGATGCCGCTGGTCACGTCGGACAGGGCCTTGTTCAGGTCGTAGCCCCACTCGGCAGCCGCGGACGGCTCGATGCCGAACCCGAGGAAGCCGAGGCCGGCCAGCGTGAGGATCGCCTCGGAGCAGTTGAGCGTGACGATCAGCGGCAGCGTCCGCACCGAGTTGCGCAGCACGTGGCGCACCATGATCCGGGCCGGCGGCGTGCCGATCACCTTGGCCGCCTCGACGAAGGCCTCCGCCTTGACCCGCACCACCTCGGACCGCACCACGCGGAAGTACTGCGGCACGAAGACGACGGTGATGGAGATGGCCGCGGCGAGGATGCCGCCCCACATCGACGACTGCCCCCGGCTGATCACGATGGCCGCGACGATCGCGAGCAGCAGCGTCGGGAACGCGTAGATCGCATCCGCGACCACGACGAGCACCCGGTCGATCCACCCGCCGAAGTACCCGGACACCAGCCCGAGGGCGATGCCGGCGAAGATCGACAGCACCACGGCGACGAGCATCACCAGCAGGGCGGTGCGGGAGCCCCACACCACGCGCGACAGCACGTCGTACCCGCCCACGGTGGTGCCGAGCAGGTGCTCGGCGGAGGGCGGCTTCTGTGCGCCGAACGCCACGGAGCCGCTGCGCAGCTGCGAGCCGCCGTACGGGGCGATCAGCGGGGCGAAGACCGCCGTGACCAGGAAGATCCCGGTGATCACCACGCCGGCGACCAGCATGCCGCGCTGCAGTCCGACGCTGGTGCGCAGCTGGCGCACCACGGGCAGCCGCTTCCAGAGCGGTCCACGGGTGGGAAGGGCGTCGACGGGGATGTCTGCCGGGTCGGCGGGGGTGTCGTTCGGGACGGAGACGTCGGCGGTCATCAGTAACGGATCCTCGGGTCGACCAGGGCGGCGATGACGTCGACCACGAAGTTGGTCACCGCCACGATGACGGCGAGCAGGGCCACCATGCCCTGCACCGCCACGAAGTCCCGGGCCAGCAGGTACTGCACCAGCTGGAAGCCCAGGCCCTTCCACTCGAACGTCGTCTCGGTCAGCACCGCACCGCCCAGCAGCATGGCCACCTGCAGACCGATCACCGTGATGATCGGCACCAGCGCGGGCCGCCAGGCGTGCGTGCGCAGCAGCCGCCGCTCCGAGACGCCGCGGGAGCGCGCCGCCTCCACGTAGCCGGTCTGCAGCGTGCCGATCACGTTGGTGCGGACCAGCCGCAGGAACACGCCGGCGGTCAGCAGGCCGAGCGCCACGGCGGGCAGCACCGCGTGCTGCAGCACGTCGCCGACCACCGCGGGGTCGCCGGTGGAGATCGCGTCGATCAGGTAGATGCCGGTGCCCGCGCCCTGCGTCTTCATGGTGAGGATCGAGCGCGTCGTCGCGCGACCCGCCACCGGCAGCACGTTGAGCCACACGGCGAACACGAGCTTGAGCACCATGCCGGCGAAGAAGACGGGGGTGGCGTAGGCGAGGATCGCCGAGACGCGCAGCACGGCGTCGGGGCCCTTGTCCCGCCGAGCCGCAGCGATGCGGCCGAGCGGGATGCCGATGAGGAACGCCACCACCAGGGCGTACACGGCGAGCTCCAGCGTCGCCGACCCGAACGTGGTGAGCACCTGCGTCACCGGACGGTGGTCCGTGATCGTGGTGCCGAAGTCGCCGTGGGCGATGCCGGACACGTAGTGCCAGTACTGCACCAGGATCGGCTTGTCGTACCCGGCGGCGTGGATGCGTTCCTTGAGCTGCTCGGGCCCGAGCCGGCCGCCGAGGGCCGCGGTGATCGGGTCACCCGTCGACCGCATCAGCACGAAGACGACGGTGACCAGGATCAGCACCGTGGGGAAGATCAGCAGGAACCGCACCAGCAGGTAGCGGCCCAGCCCGCCGCCGCGCTGGCGGGACGCCCCGGTGGCCGGGGCAGGGTCGGCGGCGGGCTCAGCCGTCGCCACGTCGGTTGTGGACACGAGGACCTCGAGGAAGCAGGCGGCGCGATGCCGCGCGGACGTGCTGGAGGACGGGCAGGGGGGCGGCCCCCTCGACGTGCGAGGAGACCGCCCCCGTCAGCCGGGAGTCGTCCGTCAGCTCTTGGACAGGGCGCCGTAGCGGAACTTGAAGGACGCGTCGAGCGTGTCCTTCGCACCCTGCACGTTCTTGCCGACCACCGCGACCTGGGCACCCTGCAGCAGCGGCACGGTGGACAGGTCCTTGGCGACGGCGTCCTGGATCTGCTGGATCAGGGCCGTGCGGGCCGACGCGTCCGTCGTGGTGGCCTGCTGCTGGATCAGCTGGTCCACCGTCGGGTTGTCGTAGTGGTTCTTCAGGAAGCCGCCCTGCAGGAAGAACGGCGTCAGGTAGTTGTCGGCGTCCGAGTAGTCCGGGAACCAGCCGAGCTGGTACTCGGGGTAGACGTCCGAGGTGCGGTCCTTGGAGTACTGCTGCCACTCGGTGCTCTGCAGGTTCACCTTGAACAGGCCCGAGCTCTCCAGCTGGTCCTTGAGCAGGGCGTACTCGTCCGCGGACGACGGGCCGTAGTGCGCCGGCGTGTACTGCAGGTTCAGCGTGACCGGGGTGGTGACGCCCGCGTCGGACAGCGTCTTGGTCGCCTTGTCCTTGTCGGGACCGCCCTTGCCGTCGCCGTACAGACCCTTGAGCGACTCGGTGGCACCGGTCAGGCCCTGGGCGACGTAGGAGTACAGCGGCGTGTAGGTGCCCTTGTAGACCTGGTCGGCGATCGCCTTGCGGTCGACGACGTCGGCGACGGCCTGACGGACCGCGAGCGCCTTGGCGGGGTCGGCCTCGGGAGTCTTCGCGCCGTACGGCTGCGTGTTGAAGTTGAAGACGACGTAGCGGATCTCGCCGCCGGGACCGTCGACCACCTGCACCTTGCTGTCCGAGCGCAGCGAGTCGATGTCCGTGGCGGACAGGCTGCGGAACGCGACGTCGATGTTGCCCTGCTGGACGTCCAGCTTCAGGTTGGACGAGTCCGCGTAGTACTGGACGTTGACGTTGGCCGTCTTCGGGGCGCCGTAGATGCCCTGGTAGTCCGGGTTGGCCTTGTAGGAGATCAGCTCGTTGAGCGTGTAGCTGGTGATCACGTACGGGCCGGCGAAGGCGTTCGCCTTGACGATGTCCGCGTCCGGGGTCAGCGCCGTCGGGGAGAACACCTTCTCGTCGACGATCGGGCCGGCGGGGCTGGACAGGACCTGCGGGAACGTCTGGTCGTTGGGGGACTTCAGGTGGAAGACGACCGTGGTGGGGTCCTTCACCTCGGTGCTGTCGAGGTTGAACAGCAGCGAGGACGGGCCGTTCTGGTCGTTGATCTTCAGCACGCGGTCGAACGAGAACTTCACCGATGTGGCGGTGAGCGGGTCACCGTTGGCGAACTTCAGGTTCGGCTTCAGCTTGACCGTGTACTCGGTGGGGCTGGTGAACGAGGCGGACTGCGCGATGTCGGGCTTGACGTCCGGGCTGCCGTACGGGGTGTTCATCAGGAAGGGGAACACCTGGTTGATCACGGCGAAGGAGCCGTTGTCGTACTCGCCGGCCGGGTCGATCGTCGTGATCTTGTCCGTGGTCCCGATGGTCAGCGCGGTGCTGGAGCCGCCGGTGGAACCCGTGGTCGCGTTCGCGCCGCTCTTGCCGTTGCTGCACGCGGCGAGCAGGAGCGTGGTCGCCGCAAGCCCAGCCGTGATCGCCCACACACGGCGACGTGTCGTCGCGGATGTCATCCGCCACCTCTTTCGTCGTTGCTCGATCGCCTCGCGCCCCGCGCGACGGCGTCCCCACGCGCCCCGAGCGGGCGCGCACCGCCTCAGGAGAGCACGGGACGTTTACCGACCGGTAACCCGATGATCACGAACGGGTCTCGGTCCGCGATCCGAGGGGAGAAATCTCAGGATCTGGACGCCGTGGCCGCCACGGGCGCGTTCTCCAGGTCGAGCAGTCGCTGCTTGCGCACCAGTCCGCCGGCGTACCCGGTGAGCGCCCCGCCGGTGCCGACCACCCGGTGGCACGGCACCACGACGCACAGCGGGTTGCGGCCGATGGCGGCGCCGACCGCCCGGACCGCCGTCGGCCGGCCCAGCTCGCGGGCCACCTCGGCGTAGGTGCGCGTCTCGCCGTACGGGATGCGGGCGAGCGCGTCCCACACCTGGCGCTGGAAGGCGGTGCCGACGGGTGACCGCGGCACGTCCAGGGAGCGCCGCGTGCCGGCGAAGTACTGCTCGAGCTGGTCGGCCGTCTCGGTGAGGACCGCCTCGGCGCGATCCGCGTCCGGGCCGGCGGGGACCTTGACGGCGGGGCCGAACCGCTCGTCGGCGGGACGGTAGCGCTGGTCCTGCATGTACAGGCCGGCCAGGCGACCCTCGTCGTCCGCCACCAGGGTGAGCGGGCCGAGCGGGGAGTCGACGACGGTGTGGATCATCACAGGACCTCCGATGCGTGGTGCGGGTTCCGGGGCCGGTCGGGCAGATCGGTGTCCGGGAGCTGGTTGACGGCGTGGGTGCCGGTGGCCCACAGGTGCTGCACGGCATAGGCGCGCCACGGTGACCACGCGCGCGACTCCTGCTCGAGGGCGGCCGGTGAGGTGGGCAGCCCGAGGCGCCGGGCGGCCTGCCGCACACCGAGGTCGCCGGGCAGGAAGGCGTCGGGGTCGCCGAGCGCCCGCATGGCGACGGTCTCGACGGTCCACGGCCCGATGCCGGGCAGCGCCGCCAGCGCCGCGCGGGCGGCCGGGCGGCCGGCGCCGGCGTCGAGCACCACGTCGCCGTCGGCGAGCGCGCGGGCCAGTCCGAGCAGCGTGTCCCGACGCGACGCCGGCATGGCGAGAAGCCCCGCGGTGACCGCCTCGTCGGCGAGCAGCTGGGCCGGGCGCGGGAACAGGTGGGTCAGGCCGCCGTCGGGGTCCGCGACCGGGGTCCCGAGCGCCGCCACGAGCCGGCCGGCGTGCGTGCGCGCCGCCGACGTGGACACCTGCTGACCGATCACCGCGCGCAGCGCCATCGCCTCGGGGTCGAGGGTGCGCGGCACCCGTCGCCCCCGGGACGCGCGGACGAGCGGCCGCAGCCGGCGGTCCGCGGACAGCGCCTCGTCGATCGCCACGGGGTCGGCGTCGAGGTCCAGCAGCCGGCGTGTGCGGGCCACCGCTGCCGGCAGGTCCCGCAGGTCGGTCAGGCGCACGGTCACCGGGAAGGCGCCCTCCCGCGGCGGGTGCACGGCGACCACCCCAGGGCCGTGCGGCAGCGGCACGGTGGAGCGGTAGGCGCCGCCGCGGTACTCCTCCACGCCCGGGACCGCGGTCGCCACCAGGTGGCCGAGCAGGTTCGACGGGTCCAGGGGCAGCCGGTAGGCGAGCCGCAACGACAGCGCCCCCGGACGGCTCGGTGCACGACGGGAGGCCGCCGCGCGCAGCTCGGTGGGCGTCAGCGCGTACGTCGCCCGGACGGCGTCGTTGAACGCCCGCACGGAGGCGTAGCCGGCGGCGAAGGCGACGTCGGTCATCGGCAGCTGGGTCGACTCGACCAGGGTGCGGGCGGTCTGTGCGCGGCGGGCCGCCGCGAGGGCCAGCGGCCCGGCTCCGAGCTCGCCCTGCAGCAGCCGCTCCAGCTGGCGGGTGCTGTAGCCGACCGCGGCGGCCAGCGCCGGCACGCCGCCGCGGTCCACCAACCCGTCCTCGATCAGCCGCATCGCCCGGGCCACCACGTCCGAGCGCACGTCCCACGCGGGTGAGCCGGGGCTGGCGTCGGGGCGGCAGCGCTTGCAGGCGCGGAAGCCGGCCTGCTGGGCGGCCGCCGCGGAGGGGTAGAACCGCATGCGGTCGTCCCGCGGGGTGCGGGCCGGGCAGCTGGGACGGCAGTAGATGCCGGTGGAGAGCACCGCCGTGTAGAACCAGCCATCGAAGCGGGGGTCGCGGCTGCGGACGGCCGCGAGGCAGGCGTCGGCGTCGGGGATGCCGGGGCGTGGTGCGGTGGTGGCGGCCGGTCGCAGCGCACGCGGCGCGGCGGCCGCGGGAGGGATCGGGGCGGGCACGCGTCGATGGTGCGCCCTGTGCGTCGGCCGGGGCTAGCGAGAATCCGACATCGCGGTGCGGGTGGTGGGGTTCAGGACGGTCGGTGCGACCGGCGGAACTCCAGCGCGGTCTGCTGCGCCTGCGTGTGGACGATGCGGCGGAACGAGTCGTGCAGCAGCTGCTCGCGCGGTGACCCTGCGCACTCCTCGACAGCGGCCAGCCACGCCCGCCGCGCGGCGTGCACGTCGTCGTCCGTCACCGTCACGCAGAGGTCGTCCCCGGTCTCGTCGCTGGTCACCGGCCTATAGTGCCCGGAAGGTGGCCCGCGTTTGGTCGAGTTGTGGACATCTCACCCGCGAACCACTCGAACGTGGGCGTGTCAAGGGGCGGACAGGACCGTTCCGCGCCCGGCCGGGTGGGCGTCGGCGAGCCTCCCGGCATCGGGCATGCTGGGTCCGTGCTCGACGACTTCGACGGGGTGCTGGCACGCGCCCGCAGCGGAGCGGGCGAGGCGTTCACCCTCCTGTACGGCGACCTCTCGAAGCCCGTCGCCGCCTACGTCCGCGCGCAGGGTGTGCGCGAGGTGGAGGACGTGACGAGCGAGGTGTTCCTCGCCGTCTTCACCGGGCTGAGCGGCTTCACCGGGGACCAGGCGCACTTCCGGTCCTGGGTGTTCACCATCGCGCACCGTCGGGTGATGGACCACTGGCGCCGCAGCGCCCGCACCGTCCCGCAGGTGCCGTACGAGCCCGCCGAGGACGACCGGGCCGTGGGCAGCGCCGAGGCGGAGGCGATGGACGTGCTGGGGCACCAGCGGGTGCTCGCGCTGCTGGGCCGGCTGACGGGGGAGCAGCAGGAGGTGCTGGTGCTGCGGGTGGTGGCGGACCTCACCGTCGAGCAGGTCGCGGAGGTGGTCGGACGGTCGGAGGGCGCGGTCAAGGCGCTGCAGCGGCGGGGCCTGGCGACGCTGCGCAAGATGATCGAGACGGAGACCGTGCCCCTATGACCGGTTTCGACGATTACGAGGGCATGAGGTCTCAGGACGACGAGCTGCTGCTCACCGGGCACGCCGTGCCCGGCGACGGCGCCCTCGTGGACCTCCTGGACTCCCTGCGCGCCATGGCGCACGAGCCCGCGCCCGCACCGACGGCCGAGCTGGCCGCGCTGCTCGAGGCCGGACTGCCGCCGCGCGTCGCGCCCGTGCCGTTCGCCGTGCTGGTGGGACGTGCCGTGCGGCGGCGCGCCAGCACCGCCGGCCGGTGGATCGGTGGCCTCGGGCTGACCGGCAAGGTGGTGCTCGGCGCGGGGGTCGCGATGGCGGCCGTGACCGGTGCCGCGACCATCCCGGCGGTGCCCGACGTGGTGCAGCAGCCGGCCCACACGGTGCTGGTCGACGTCGGCCGCGTCTTCGGCGGTGGTGTCGAGCCCGCACCGGCGCCCAGCAGCTCCGCCATCGCCCCGCACCGCGACGGCACGCACCGGACGGGACTGCCCGACGACGTCGCCGGGGAGACCACCGGTTCGGTCGGCGACGCGGGTGCCGAGCCTGCGACGTCCGCGGGAAGCGCCGACGCGAAGGACGGCCGGGACGGCTCACGTCCGGAGCAGGGTCGCTCGCCGGCCGTCGCCGGGACGGGGTCGCCCGCGGTGGCCGGGCAGGGGACGTCCACCGAGCGCGGCTCGTCCGGCGACCGCACGTCGTCCGGGTCGTCGGGCGACCGCTCGTCGAGCGACCAGGCGCCCGCGACCAGCTCGAACGACTGGATGACGCGCAAGCAGGACGTCGCTCCTGCGCCGTCGCCCGAGCCGTCGTCGTCCCCCTCGCCGAAGCCCGACGCCAGCCCGTCGCCGTCCGAGCACTGAGCCGCCTCGAGCGCGTCGCGCGGATCCGGCCGGAGAAATCTCGACGGACCCCGTAACCCTCCGCGGGGCACCTGCGATTGCGGGGGTGAGGGCGGCACGAGCCGCCGGACAGACGGCGCGGTCCCGACGGACCACGCTCCTGCGAACCGGAGGAATCACGTGAGCACTTCGACAGCTGCGGCCGTCCTGGCCAAGATCGCCGGGCTCAGCGTCGCGGGCAAGGCCACCGTCGGCGTCGTCATCGCCGCGGGCGTGGTCGGTGTCGCCGCCAGTGCCCCCGCCATCGCGGACCAGTTCACCGGCTCGGCCACCGCGCCGGTGCCCGGCGTGACCAGCTCCGCGGACGCGAGCGAGTCCGCCGAGGCCGTGGAGACGGAGAAGCCCGAGGCGACCGAGACCCCCGAGGCGAGCGAGACTCCCGAGGCGAGCGAGACCGCCCGTCCGCTGCCGACGGACCTGCCGTCCGCCGCGGCGTTCGGTCAGAGCGTCGCCGCGGACGCGCGCGACGGCGGCGTCGACGGCCCGCAGATCGCGCTCCGTGCGCACGAGCGCAACGACCTGCGCAAGGACGGGGCGACGCCGGAGCCGACCGAGACGGCGGACGCCACGGAGTCGGCGGACGTGCACGCGCCTCGCGTGCTGCCGACCGCGGTCCCGACCGCGGCCGTCGACTCGCACCACTGATCCGGGCGACCCTCGAGGTCGCTCACCCGCAGTCGCCCGGCGGACCCCCTGCCGCCGGGCGGCAGCACGGGACGGCCCGCGTAGGCCGCCCAGCACGAACGCCGCCCGGTGGACCCCCTGCCACCGGGCGGCGTTCTTGCGTCAGGGGACGAGCGGTCTGATCGCGCGGTCAGCCCTCCACCGGCTCAGGGGTGCGCCGGTTCGGCAGCTCTTCGGCTCAGGCGTGCTCGGTGACGAGCCGGACGGCGAACCCGATGAGGGCGACGCCCGTGACCCGGTCGAGCGCGCGGCGTACGGCAGGCCGGCCGACGACGTGCCGGGCACGCGTCAGCAGCTGGGCGTAGCCGACCTGCCAGGCGAAGGTCAGCACCACGTGGATCACCACGAGCAGCGCCAGGCCAGGGGCTCCCGGCAGCGACGGGGGCGCCAGGGTGGGCAGCATCGCCGTGTAGAACACCGCGATCTTCGGGTTGAGCAGGTCGGTGGTCAGCCCGGTGAGGAATGGTGCCCGAGCGGTCGGGCTGGTGGGTGGGGTCAGCTCGAGGTCGCCGCCCGCGGCCGGGGCGTGCTGCGTCCGGAATGCCTGCACACCGAGGTAGAGCAGGTACAGCACCGCGAGCACCTTGACGACGAGGTACGCCCGGGGCGACGCGGTCAGCAGCGCCGTCAGCCCGAGCACGGCCAGCGAGCCCCAGACCAGCAGGCCGGTGACGATGCCGGCCGCCGCCCGGGTGGCGGCCGGGCGGCCGCCGGCCAGGGCGGCGCGGGTGATCACGGCCATGTCCGGTCCGGGCAGGACGGTCAGCAGCGCCAGCACGCCGGTGGCGACCAGCAGGTGGCTCAGCATGGGCACAGTGTGCGAGGCCGGAGGCCGGACGCCCAGCGGGTGTTCGGCTGCCGGTCGTCAGCAGGTCACTCGCAGGCGATGCCGTCCTTGTCGCGGTCGAGTGCCGGGCGGTAGCCCGGCTGGCCCTCGAGGATCGGCGCCGCACCGGCGGCGCGGGCTGCGGTGCAGTTCTCGTAGTAGACGGTCGCGGGTGCGGCCGGCTGCGGCGCGGGCGCGGCGGGTGCCGGCGCGGGGCCCGGGGCCGCGGGGGCCGGTGCCGCCAGAGCGGGGGCGGCAGGTTCCGGAGCGGCGGGGGCCGGTGCCGGGACCACGGGCGCCGGCAGCGTCGAGCCGGCCGGCAGGGGCTCGTCGGGGCAGGTGGCCAGCACGGCGGCCATCGCAGCCCGCTCGGGCGTGGTGACCGTCAGGCGGTAGGTGTACTTCACCCCGATCTGCCGGGCGACGTACGCGCACCGGTAGGCGGTGCTCGGCGGGAGCCACTCGGCTGCGTTGCCGTCGGACTTCTGCGTGTTCAGCGGACCCGAGACGGCCAGCAGGTTCAGCGGGTCGTTGCCCAGCCGGTACCGCGTGGTCTGGTCCCAGGCGGACGCACCGCTGGCCCAGGCGTCGGCGAGGGCGACGACGTGGTCGATCTGCACGTCGTTCGACGTGCTGGTGCCGCGCGTGAAGGTGATCGTCTCGCCGGAGTACGGGTCGGCCAGCGTGCCGGAGAGCACCACGCAGTCGTTGGTGCCGGGCTTGAGCACCACGTCGTGCAGGTCCCGGCGCAGGATGTCGTTGCGGGTGTCGCAGCCGTTGCGGTCGAGGTCGACCGCGCGGTAGCCGAACAGGTCCCGCTGGTACCCGGTGGTGGTCGGGGAGTCGTCCACGACCAGGGCGGCGAGCGCGACCAGGGCGTCCTGGCCCTGGGCGGCGGCCAGGGTGGTCGAGGTGTCGCCGGTCGGTGGCACGGCGGGGCGCGCCAGCATGGCGGCCTGCGCCTGGTTCAGCGCGGGGTCGTCGGGGTCGGCCAGGTCGTCGGCGGTCGGTGCCGCGGTGGGGGTGCGGCTGGGTCGCGTCGCCGCCGACGCGGGAGCCGACGCCGAGGCCGTCGTGGTCGGCCCGGTGGGCGGTGCCGCCGTGGCACCGCCGACGCCCATGCCGACCAGGGACAGGGCGACCAGCACCGCGCCAGCGCGTCGGCCCGGCACGCCGAGCACCGGGCGCCCGGTCACCAGGTGCCAGACGGCCCCGAGCAGCACCGTGCCGCCGAGCATCAGCAGTGCGCCGCCCACGCCGGCGGCCGCGAACCCGACCAGGAGCGCCAGGCCGTTCCCGATCAGCGGCATGAGCACCGCGGGGCGGCTCCACGGGCTGCGGACGGCCCGTCGGTCGGTGGGGGGAACGGCTGGGACGGGTGGGACGGGACCGGACACGGCGCCGACGCTAATCGCGCTCCCCGGAAGCCACGGAGAAATGCCGGATGAATTGCCAGGAAAATCGTCTGTGTTGTCCGAAGAATGCCTTTTGCTCGCACGCGGGAGGGGCGTGCCGATCCCGGGACGACGCCCACGACCGGCTCGTCGCGCTGCGGTGTCGATCCGCGTCTACCCCGTTCGACTCCCAGATGAGAGGGTCGACGACCGACCCGCGACCGAGAGGTGGAGACGATGGCGAAGTACATGCTGATCATGCGTCCGTCGGACGAGACGTTCGCCGCGATGATGTCCCGGCCGTTCGAGGAGATGCTCGAGACGATCGGGCGGCTCAACGACGAGCTGATCAGGGCCGGCGTGCTGCTCGCGGCGGAGGGGCTGGACCCGGAGGTCAGCGTCGTCGTCGACTACTCGAGCGAGCCGCCGCTGGTCACGGACGGGCCGTACGGCGAGACCAAGGAGCTGTTCGGCGGCTACTACGTGCTCGACGTCGCGAGCCTCGAGGAGGCGGTCGAGTGGGCCAAGCGCATGCCGCCGTTCCCGGGCGCGAAGACGGAGATCCGCCGCGTCACCCAGATCGACGAGTTCCCGCAGGACAACGAGTGGATCGTCAAGGAGCGGGCGTGGCGGGAGCAGACGGGTCAGCTCTGACGCCCGACGCGGACGCCGCCGCGGTCCGACCCGCCGTCGCCGGGACGCCTCGTGACCCGCACGAGGCGTCCCGGGCCGCGGTGGAGGCGGTCTGGCGGATCGAGTCGGCGCGGATCGTCGGCACGCTGGCCCGGTGGACCGGCGACTTCCCGCTGGCGGAGGACCTGGCGCAGCAGGCGCTGGCCGAGGCGCTGGAGAGCTGGCCGCGGGACGGTGTCCCCGCGAACCCGGCCGGGTGGCTGCTGACCGTCGGGCGGCGGCGGGGGATCGACGGCTTCCGGCGGCGGGCGGCGCTCGACGAGCGGTACGCGGCGCTGGCGCACGGGCTGCGCGAGGGGGAGCTGGCGTCGTCGTCGGGCGGCCCGCAGGTGCAGGACGGCCTCGACGACCTGCTGCCGGACCCCGAGGAGATCGACGACGACGTGCTCGCCCTGGTGTTCATCGCGTGCCACCCGGTGCTCTCCGCCGAGGCGCGCGTCGCGCTGACCCTGCGGGTGGTGGCGGGACTGACCACGGACGAGATCGCGCGGGCCTTCCTGGTGCCGAGGGCGACGGTCCAGGCGCGGATCAGCCGTGCGAAGAAGACCCTGGCGGCCGCGAAGGTGCCCTTCGAGCTGCCGGCGGCCGACGAGCGGCACCAGCGGCTCGGCGGCGTGCTGAGCGTGCTGTACGTCGTCTTCACCGAGGGCTCCACCGCCACCGCGGGCGACGACCTGCTCCGCGTCGACCTGGCCCGTGAGGCGCTGCGGCTGGCCCGCGTGCTGTCCCGCCTGCTGCCCGACGAACCCGAGGTGCACGGTCTGCTGGCGCTGATGGAGCTGACGGCCGCGCGCTTCCCCGCCCGCACCGGACCGGACGGTGCGGCGGTCGGCCTGCAGGACCAGGACCGCCGGCTGTGGGACCGCGCCGCCGTCGCACGCGGGCAGGCCGCGCTGGCGCGCGCGGCGCAGGTGGGGCGGGGCCTCGGTCCGTACGGCCTGCAGGCCGCGATCGCCTCCTGCCACGCTGCCGCCCCGACGGTCGATGCGACCGACTGGGAACGGATCGTGCTGCTGTACGAGGCGCTCGGGCGGGTCGCGCCGTCGCCGGTGGTGGAGCTGAACCGGGCCGTCGCCGTCGCCATGCTGCACGGCCCGCTGACCGCGCTCGCGATCGTGGACGAGCTGGCGGCGGGTGGGCGCCTCGCGGCCTCGCACCTGCTGCCGAGCGTCCGCGGGGAGCTGCTGGCCCGGCTCGGGCGTCCGACGGAGGCCCGAGCGGAGCTGCTGCGCGCCGCCGGGCTCACCACCAACCGCCGCGAGCGGGAGCTGCTGGAGCGCAAGGCCGCCGATCTGTCCGACGGCTGATCGCTCAGCGATCCGCGGCGGTGCAGATGCAGGAGCGGTTGCCGTCGGCGTCCTCGACCACCCAGTACCGCGGAGCCGCGCGGTCGCTGACCAGGCGGCCGCCCGCGTCGAGCACCGCCGCGAGTCGCCGCTCACCCTCGTCGACGCCCACCCACACGTCGAGGTGCCATCGCTGCTCGAACGGCTGCGCCGGCAGCGCCAGCGGGTCGTCCGCGTCTCCGGGTTCCTGCCACCACAGCGTCGGGACCTGGCCGGACGGGTCCACCGCCTCGCCGTCCGCGACCGTGCCGCCGAGCAGCGCGGCGTAGTACGGCGCCAGGCGCGACCCCGCGGCCGTGTCGAGCCCCAGCTCGAGCTGCGTGAGCCCGACGACGTCCGACGCGATGCCCTGCTGCGCCGTCACCTCGCTGATCCGGCGCGCCAGGTCGACGTCCCGGTCCGTGATCCCGCCGGCATCGTGGCTGGTCAGCGTGACGATCACGTCCGGGTAGGTCAGCTGGACGTCGGGGTGGTGGTTCGCCGCCTCGGCCAGCTCGCCGATCCGGTTCACCAGCGCCAGCCCGGTGGCGAAGTCGCCGGTGCGGAACCGTGCCTTGAGCCGTCCCAGCAGCTGCCGCCAGTCGGCCAGACCGGCATCGCGCACCTGCGTGGTGGTCAGCGGGGCATCAGCCATCGTGCGCTCCCTCACGTCCGGGCAGGAGCTCTCACGGTAAGCCGGGGATGCCGCCGGCCGCCCGGCGTGCCGGTCAGAAGGCCCCGAAGCGCAGCCCCCACACGATGACCAGGTTCACCACGCCGATCGCGATGCCGATCCACGCGAGGACGCGGCCACGGGGGCCGTACCCGGCGGCGTCCAGGGCGTTCGCCTTGCGCAGGCCGGCGACGCCCAGCCAGACGACGACGAACGACCCGATGTAGAACCCCGTGAAGAGGCCGGCGGCCAGCATCACCAGGGACACGACGAAGGACGCCACCGCCATGCCGTTCTTCGGTTCCACGACCGGGGTCGGGGCGTACCTCGGGGCGCCGATCGGCGGTGCCGGGTAGACGGGGCCTGCGGGGTAGCCGGGGGCCCCGTACGACGGGGTGCCGTACGACGGGGCACCAGTCGGCGAGCCGTAAGCCGGGGCGCCGGTCGGCGAGCCGTAGGCAGGTGCACCGGTGGGCGTTCCGTAGGCAGGTGCACCGGTGGCGGCACCGAACGTCGGGCTGCCGTAGGTCGCGGTGCCGTAGGTCGGCGTTCCGTAGCTCGGTGTGCCGTACGGGTTCGGCACCTGGTGGTCCGGCGTGGGCGGGGCAGGGGCCGGAACCGGTGCCGCGGCCGACCACGGCTGCGCCGGCGCGGCCCACTGCGGCGCGGGGGCAGGGGAGGCGTACGGGTCCGACGGTGCCGGCTGCCACGACGTCAGGCCCACCGCCTCGCCGTCCGGTCCCGCCTGGCCCGACGGTGGGTAGGAATCGTTGCTCGACACGGTGCCCCCTTCGTGATGATGCAGTCGGGGACTGTCATCGGCGCGCACGCGGGTCACCTTGAGCGGAAATGTCCGGTGCGGCGAGCCGGGTGTCGCCGCGTCTACACCGGCAGGTGCACGCCGGCGAGCTGCTGGAGCTGGTCCCAGACGCGGCGCGCCGTCGCGGCATCCGGTGTTGCGGTGCGGGCGAGCGGCTCGACGCGCACCGGGAGCCCGCGCAGCGCGCCGGTCGGTGCGTAGTACTGCCCGCCGGTGGCGTCCGGGTCGGTCAGCGCCCGCACGGCCGACCAGGCCGCCGAGTCCTTGCCCTGGGCCCACGGCGTGTACGGGTTGCGCCGGTAGGGCGTCGTCGCGTCGCGGACACCGGCCCGCTGCGGCGTGTTGGCGTCCACCCCCACCCCGGGGCGGCTGACGACCGAGGCGACGGGGACGTCGGCGGCCCGGAGCCGGCGGTCCAGCTCGAAGGCGAAGATCTCGGTGAACGTCTTGGCCTTGACGTAGGCCGCGATCAGCAGGCGAGGGGTGGCCAGGGCGTCGTCCGGCGCCAGGGCGAACCTGCGGACGAACCCGGTCGAGGCGTGCACGATCCGGCCGGTGGACCCGTGCTCGGTGGCGGTGGAGGCCAGCCGGTCCAGGACGCCCGCCACCAGGGCGACGTTGGCCACCACGTGCGTACCGATGGCCACCGGCAGGCCGTCGGCCGTCAGCTCGCCCCGGCGGGGGCTCATGACGCCGCCGTTGAGGAAGATCCCGTCGAGCCGGGGGAGCCGGGACAGCTCGTCGGCCGCCTCGCGCACCGACGCGAGCGAGGCGAGGTCGACGACCGTGGTGCTCACGGTCGCGGAGGGCACGTGCTGCAGCAGCGTGGTGCGGGCGCGGTCCAGCTTGGTGGCCGACCGTGACACGAGCACCACGTGCGCTCCCGCGGCGGCGAGCTGCTCGGCGGCGAAGTAGCCGATGCCGGCGGTCGCGCCGGTGACCGCGAGGGTGCGTCCCGTCTGGTCGGGCAGGTGGGCGGGGTCCCAGGTCATGGGTGTTCCTCCGGGCGGATGGCGGTATTCGGATGAACTATCCGAATCACGGTAGCACGGTAAGTGGATGAACGATCCGGTTTGGCCTAGGCTGGTGCGGTGGCCGGCCGGAGATCCGATGCGGAGCGCAACCGGGAGAAGATCCTCGGCGCCGCCCGGGGTCTCGACGGCTCGTCCCTCCGGCTCAACGAGGTCGCCCACGAGGCGGGCGTCGGGGTCGGCACCGTCTACCGACACTTCCCGACCGTGCACGCGCTTCAGGAGGCGCTGTCGGAGCAGACGCTGCTGCGGCTGCGCGACCTCGCCCGCCGGGCCGCCGGCATCCCGGACGCGGGGGAGGCGCTCGCGGCGTTCCTCGGGTGGGCGCTGACCCTGCAGCTGGAGGACGGCGGCCTCAAGACGGTCCTCGTCTCGCCTGCCGACGAGGACCCCGAGGTCACGGCGGTGAAGCGGGAGATCCTCGACTCCTTCGGCGCTGTGTTCGACCGCGCCCGTGCCACCGGCGCCGTCAGGCCGGAGCTGACCGTCGGGCACCTGCAGAACCTGGTGTGCGGCATCGAGGCGGCCGTCCGGCTCGGGTCGCCCGCCGACCGCGAGCTGCTGCTCGACGTGCTCGTCTCCGGCGTGCGGCCCGCGTAGCCGATCCCCACTGCGGCCTCTCCCGCCGGCCGTCCCGGAGCGGCCCGGTCGCTGCCGCATCGGCTGCGGTCAGCTGCGCCGCGCGACCGATCCGCGCTCGCGCAGCGGCATGCTCACGCGGTGCACCGGTTCGGTGGACGTGTCGGTGGTCGTACCGTCCGCGCCGATCTGCTCGACGAGCAGCTCGACGGCCCGTCGTCCCAGGTCGTGGTGCGGGATGGCGAACGTCGTCAGGCCCGGGCGCAGCCACTGGGCGAGGGGTGCGTCGTCGAAGGAGACCACCGAGACGTCGCCGGGGACGGTCAGACCCGCCTCCTGGATCGCCTGGTAGGCACCGAAGGCCAGGCGGTCGTTCAGGGTGATGATCGCCTGCCCGGGACCCCACTCCTCGAGCAGCCGGTGCGTCGCCTCCCAGCCGACGCGGGGCTCCCACTCGGACACCAGGTGACCGCTGGCCAGCTCGAGGCCCGCGGCGTGCAGCGTCTCCCGGATGCCGGCCAGACGTTCGACGCCCGCCACGGTGCCGGGTGGCACGTCGTGCTCGCCGGGGCCCGCTCCGACCAGGTGGATCGAGCGGTGACCGGCGTCGAGCAGTAGCCGCGCCGCCGCGCGTCCCGCCGTCAGTTCGTCCGGGATGACGGCCGGGATGGAGCTGGTGCGCTGCTCGGGCAGGGCGTTGAGCAGGATCGCCGGCACCTGGTCCAGCCCCGAGGGCAGGGGTCGGGTGCGGGTGAACATCGAGGCGAGAACGATCCCGTCGACCTGCCGGTCGAGCATCGCGTCGAGCAGCCGGCGCTCCAGCTCCGGGTCGCCCTCGGTCTCGGCGATGAACAGCATGAAGCCGTGCGCCCGTGCGGTCTCCAGCGCGCCCTTGATCATGTCCCCGGCGAGCTGGGAGGTGGCGACCGTGTCGGAGACGAACCCCAGCGTGCGGCTCGAGCCGTTGCGAAGGCCGATCGAGACGATGTTGGGCCGGTAGCCGAGGGCGGCCGACGCCTCACGGACCCGTTGCTGCACCGTCGGGGAGATGCGCAGCTCGTCCCCACGGCCCGAGAGCACCAGCGAGGCGGTGGTGCCGGAGACCCCGGCTGCGCTCGCGACGTCCGCGAGGGTCACTCTCTTTCGGCCCAACTCAGCTCCTCGGCTCACGCGGATCGTAGTGGGCACCGTGGGGCCCGCAGGGCGCCCGGACGCCGCCCGCACGGTCGCCACGGGGGCGCCCCGTGAGCAGCCGGGAGCGCACCGACGGCGCGGAGCCGGCGGTGGCTGCGGCGCTTGACAGGGCGGCGCCCATACGGGACCTTAGCCGGGCTAAGCCGATTTAGCACCCGTCGGGCCCGTGCTGGCCGACGACCATGGCCCGCTCCACGAAGGGAGACACCGGTGTCTCGACCTGGATCAGCTCGACGAACGGCCCTCACCACCAGCGTGATCTTGGGAACCGCGCTCGCCCTGGCGGCGTGCAGCGCCCCCGGGGGCACGGCAACCGCCTCCACGGCTGCGTCCACCGGTTCGGCGACGTTCGCCGGCGGCTCGCCCACGTGCGGCACCTCGCCCGTGACGCTGAGCACCTACATCGAGACCGGGTTCCCGCTGCCGAAGAACCTCACCGACGAGTTCACCAAGCAGTACCCGAACGTCACCTTCAAGATCCGCGAGGACCAGTTCGCGGTGATCACCCAGAACGCACCGCGCGTGCTCGTCGACGACCCGCCGGACCTCATGCGGCTCCCGCAGGTCTCCGGTCTGGTGAAGGACGGGCTGCTGCTGAACCTCGACCCCTACGCCAAGGCGTTCGGCTGGGACAAGTGGCCCGCCTCGCAGCTGGAGCAGATGCGGGTGGACGCCGACGGCCGCCGCGGTGACGGTCCGCTCTACGCCATGGGCCTGAACTTCTCGATGACCGGCGTCTTCTACAACAAGGACCTCGCCGCGAAGTTCGGGATGACCGAGGCCCCCAAGACGCTCGACGACCTGGACGCCGCGCTGAAGAAGGCCAAGGACGCCGGCATCACGCCGATCGTGCAGTTCAACGGCGGCGCCACCGGCGGCCTCGCGTTCCCGCTGCAGGGCCTGATGGCGTCCTACGGCGACGCGTCGGCGATCAACGCGTGGATCTACCAGAAGTCGGGCGCGACGATCGACACGCCGACCAACCTCCAGGCCGCGCAGCACCTGCAGCAGTGGATCTCGTCGGGCTACTTCGCCAGCGACGTCAACTCGATCGACTACGCGACCATGATGAGCCGGTTCATCGACGGCAAGAGCGCGTTCATCTTCGACGGCGACTGGGAGTCCGGGAACCTCGACCAGAAGATGCCGGGCAAGGTCGGCTTCTTCCTCATGCCCCCGGCCCAGGCCGGCGGCAAGTTCGGGGCCATGTCCGCCCCGCTGACCTACGGCATCTCCGCCAAGGCCAAGCACGCCGACTGCGCGGCCTTCTTCCTCAACTGGGTGGCGACCAACCAGCAGGCCCGGACCATCGACGTCCAGGTGGGCGGCTCGCACCCGATGGGCCCGGCGGACGCCTTCATGCCGGCCGTCGACAAGAACACCGTCACCGGCCAGACGCTGGCCGCCGGCGCGCAGATCGGCGCGGACAACGGTGCGATGGACTTCATCGCCAACGCGACCGGTGCGATCTACGCCAAGAGCTGGACGCCCAACCTGCAGAAGCTGGTGGCGGGCCAGATCGACGCCAAGGGGCTGCTGACGGCCGTCCAGGCGGACTACAAGACCCAGATCGGCAGCTGAGGGAACCACCATGCAGAAGCGGTCGACGACCATCCGGCGTCACCGCGAGGACGAGGCCGCAGCTCGCTTCACGACGGACCGCAGGCGTCGCGCACTTCGCGCGCGGCGCCTGCGGCGCGGCGGGCTGGCCCTGGCGCTCACGGCACCGGCAGTCCTCGCCTACGTGATCTTCGTGATCCGGCCCATCGTCATGACGGTGCAGTACTCGTTCTACAAGTGGGACGGGATCACGCCGTCGACCTGGGCAGGACTGTCGAACTACGTCGCGATCCTGCACAACCCCGAGCTGTCCGGCTCGATCGTCAACGCGTTCACGCTGATCCTGTTCTTCAGCTTCGTCCCGGTGGCGCTCGGCCTGTTCACCGCCAACGCGATCCGCGGGTTCGCCACCAGCCGGCTGGCCGTCGTCGCCCGCACCGTGCTGTTCCTGCCGCAGATCATCCCGCTGGTGGCCGCCGGCATCATGTGGAGCTGGCAGCTGTCCACGGACGGCGTGGTGAACCAGGTCTTCCGGCTGCTCGGGCTCGGCCGGCTGGCGCGCCCGTGGCTCGGCGACTTCGGCACGGCGCTGCCCGCGGTCGGCGTGATCGGCGCGTGGGTGCTGTTCGGCCTGTGCATGCTGCTGCTGCTCGCCGGCATGACCAAGATCGACCCCTCGCTCTACGAGGCGGCCCGCGTCGACGGCGCCGGTCCGGTGCGCGAGTTCTTCTCGATCACGCTGCCGAGCCTTCGGCAGGAGGTGGTCGTCTGCCTCACCGTGACGATCATCGCGGCGCTCGCCAGCTTCGACATCGTCTACATCGCCACGCAGGGCGGACCCGGCAACCGGACGCTCGTGCCGGGCCTGGAGATCTACTACCTCGCGTTCTTCCAGCGACAGGTCGGCAGCGCGTCCGCGCTGGCCGTGGTGCTCATGCTCCTCGTGCTCGCCGTGGTCCTGCCGCTGCAGTCGCTCAGCCGGGAAGGCAAGTCGTGATCGTCTCTCGTCGCGAGCAGTGGCTCGGCCGCGTCCTGCTCGTCATCCTCATGGCCGTGACGGTGCTGCCGTTCGTCAGCCTCTTCGTCACCGCCCTGCACCCGTCGGGCACGTACCCGGCCGGGCTCTCGTGGCCCGCCACCCCGCACTGGTCCAACTTCGTCGAGGCGTTCAAGGCCGCCGACATGGGCCGGCTGCTCTGGTCCAGCGTGCTGATCGAGGTGGGCGTCGTGCCCGTCTCCCTGCTGATCTCCACGATGGCCGGGTTCGCGCTGGGCCACCTGAGGCCGCCCGGCGGCCGGGCGCTGTTCATCGGGTTCCTGCTGGGGCTGACGCTGCCCTTCGAGGGCATCATCATCCCGCTCTACTACCAGATGCGTGACCTGGGCCTGCTGAACACCAGGTGGGCGATCATCCTGCCGCTGATCGGCCTCTACATGCCGTTCGCGGTGTTCTGGATGCGCGCGCACTTCATCACCATGCCGGACGACATCTCGGAGGCCGCCCGCATCGACGGCGCCAACCTGTGGCAGCTGTTCTGGCGGATCCACGTGCCGCTGTCGATGCCCGCGCTGTCGTCGTTGGCGATCCTGCTGTTCCTGTGGAGCTGGAACCAGTTCCTGCTCGCCGTGGTGCTGGTGTCCGACCCGCTGCAGCGCACCATGGCCGGTGCGCTGGGTGCGTTCCAGGGTCAGTGGGGCACCGACATCCCGCTGCTGTGCGCGGGATCGCTGCTGATCCTGACCCCGACGTTGGTGATCTTCCTGGTGTTCCAGCGGCGCTTCGTGTCCGCGCTGCTGCAGGGCTCGCTGAAGGGATGAGCGCCTCGACGCCCCGACCCCCGTTCGACCCGCAGATCGCCGCCGCACTCGCCGCCGACGGTGACGTGGTGACCTCGCTCGCGGCGGCCGACATCCCGGCGCTGCGCCGTCGGGTGGCTGCCCCCGACGTCGCGGCGATCACCCGTGGCGGCACGTACCGCATGACGTCGCACCGGGTGCCCGGCACCGGGACGGCTCCGGACGTGACGCTGACCCTGGTGCGGCCCGTCGTCGCGGACCACCCGCTGCCGGTGCTCTACCACCTGCACGGCGGTGGCATGGTGACCGGGGCGGCGCACGAGGAGCTGCCCTGGCTGGTGGGTGTCGCGGCGCAGCTCGGCGCGGCGGTCGCTGCCGTGGAGTACCGGCTCGCGCCCGAGTGGCGCTACCCGGCGGCGCTCGACGACAGCTACGCGGGCCTCGTGTGGCTGGTGGACCACGCGGCGGAGCTGGGCCTCGACCCCGGGCTGGTGGTGGTCTCCGGCGTCAGCGCGGGGGCGGGGCTGGCTGCGGCCACCGCGCTGGCGGCCCGCGACCGCAGCGGTCCGCGCCTGGCGGGGCAGCTGCTGGTGTACCCGATGCTCGACGACCGCAACGAGAGCGCGTCGGGCCACCAGATGGCCGGGGTCGGCGCTTGGGACCGGGAGGCGAACGCCACCGGCTGGGGGGCCTACCTGGGGGACCTCGTCGGCGGTCCGGACGTGCCGGCCTATGCCGCGTCGGCGCGTGCGGAGGACCTCGGCGGGCTGCCGCCGACGTACCTCGAGGTCGCCTCGGCCGAGACGTTCCGGGACGAGATCGTCGCCTACGCCGCCCGGCTGTGGGCGGCGGGCGGCGACGCCGAGCTGCACGTGTGGCCGGGCGGCTGCCACGGCTTCGACTTCCTGGTGCCGGAGGCGGACCTGTCCCGTGCCGCGCGCGCGGCGCGCGTGAGCTGGCTGACCCGCACGCTGGCGCGCAGGGCCCGCGACGGGGTGCTCGCGCGCGCCGCAGCGAGCACGCTGGACGACGAGCAGACCCCATGACCGCCCTGGTCGCCCAGGGTGTCGCAGCGACGAAGGATCGCAGATGACCACCACCCAGCCGTCCGCCACCGGACCGCAGCTGATCACGTACGCCGACCGGCTCGGGGGCGACCTGCGCGCGCTCGACGCGCTGCTGACCGGCCCGCTGGCCGGTGCGTTCGACGGCGTGCACGTGCTGCCCTTCTACACGCCGTTCGACGGTGCCGACGCGGGCTTCGACCCGCGCGACCACACCGCCGTCGACCCCCGCCTGGGCGGCTGGGACGACGTGCGGGCGATCAGCGCCACGCACACGGTGATGGCCGACGTGATCGTCAACCACATGTCCGCGCAGTCGGCCCAGTTCCTCGACGTGGTGACCCGGGGCGACCGGTCACCGTGGGCCGGCATGTTCCTCACCCTGTCCTCCGTGTACCCCGACGGCGTCACCGAGGAGGAGCTCGCCGGCATCTACCGGCCGCGTCCCGGGCTGCCGTTCACGCCGATGACGCTCGGCGGCCGCCGTCGCCTGGTGTGGACCACGTTCACGGCCGAGCAGGTGGACCTGGACGTGCGTGACCCGCTCGCCTGGGAGTACCTCACGTCCGTGATCGACGCCCTGACCGGCGCCGGCGTGCGGATGCTGCGGCTCGACGCCGTCGGGTACACCGGCAAGGAGCCGGGCACCGACTGCTTCATGACGCCGTCCGCGCACGCGCTGACCGACCGCATCACCGCCTACGCCCACGAGCACGGCGCCCAGGTGCTGGTCGAGGTCCACGGCCACTACCGCCAGCAGCTGGAGATCGCCCGGCAGGTGGACCTGGTCTACGACTTCGCGCTGCCGCCGTTGGTGCTGCACGCCCTGACGGCGGCCGACCTGGGACCGCTGGACCGGTGGCTGGCGGTGCGGCCGGCCAACTGCGTCACCGTGCTGGACACGCACGACGGCATCGGCGTGGTCGACGTCGGCGCGAGCGACCTGGTGCCGGGTGTTCCCGGCCTCATGGAGCCCGACCAGATCAGCGCCCTGGTCGACGCCATCCACGCGAACAGCCGAGGCGGCAGCCGCCAGGCGACCGGCGCGGCCGCGTCGAACCTCGACCTCTACCAGGTCAACTGCACGTTCTATGACGCGCTCGCGGCCGACGACCGCCGGTACCTGCTGGCCCGCCTGATGCAGGTGCTGCTGCCCGGCATCCCGCAGGTGTACTACGTCGGGCTGCTGGCCGGCTCCAACGACCTGGACCTGCTGCGACGCACCGGTGTGGGGCGCGACGTGAACCGGCACCACTACACGGCCGACGAGGTGGAGCGGGAGCTCGCCAGGCCGGTGGTGCAGGCGCAGCTGGCCGTGCTGCGGCTGCGGAACAGGCATCCGGCGTTCGGCGGGGACTTCGCGTGGACGCTGGACGGGACGGCCGCCGAGATGACGTGGCAGCGCGGGGCCGACCGGGTGGCGCTGTCGTTCGACGTGCGGGACGCGTCCTTCACGCTGAGCGCGTCCGACGAGCGCGGCACGCAGGTGCTGCTCGCCGAGCGGTCCGTGTAGCGGGTCAATCCGTTGGTCTGGTGGGCCCCGTGGGGATCGAACCCACAACCCGCGGATTAAAAGTCCGCTGCTCTGCCAATTGAGCTAGAGGCCCGGGTACGTCGTCTGCAGTCCCGCGGGTCGGACGCCCGCGGCTGCGATGACGCGGTCCGAGCCTATCCGCGGCCCGGTGACCGCTTCGGTCGACGCAGCGCGGTGTGGACGGTCAGCCGCGCCGGCCCTCCATCACCACGACGGTGCGGCACATCTTGTCGGCGAACGTCTGCCGCTTCGGGTCCCACAGCGGCCAGAGGTAGCCGACGTACATCGCGGCCCCGTCGACGTAGTGCGCCAGGTCCCGGACGAACGCCATGCCGGCGCCCATCGGCGCCATCGTCTGCTCGTTGAGCAGGCGCAGACCGACCAGCTGCTTGCCCAGCGACTGCCCGGTGCGGCCCTGCCGGAAGGCGCGGTTCCAGATGGAGAACGCCAGGCCCGCGAGGCTGAGCAACGTCATCACGAGGTAGGCCGTCCCGAAGATCGGCACCGCCTGCATCGTCGCCCTGCCCTGCTCGGCGGAGGCGGCCATCGTCCGGACGAACGCGATGTATCCCGGCAACCAGATGGCGAGCCCGACCAGGCTGAGCAGGCCCGGGACCGCCTGGTCCACGAGGAAGGCCGCGACGCGGTAGGGCCACGTGGCCAGCGGGGGTAGCGGCACGAACGGGTAGGTCGCCGGCGGGTAGCCGTACGGAGTGCCGTAGACCGGCGCCGACGGATAGGGCGGCGCGGCCGGGTAGGGCTGCGCAGGCGGATAGGGCTGGGCAGGCGGGTAGGGCGGCGGCCCGGCCTGCCCGCCGCCCTGGGAACCAGCCTGCGGAGGCGCGAAGGGGTCGGGGTCGCCGGGACGGGCCGACGTCCAGTCGTCCTGCGAGGTCATGGGCGCTCCCTGCGGGCGTCGGGCCGGTGCTCGCCGCGAGTATGGCAGCGGGAGACGCCGGTCACGCCGAGGCGCGTGCGCGCGTGGCAGCCTCTGACCCACCGCCACGGACAGGAGGACGCATGGACCGCATCGCGGCGCTGCCCAAGGTGGAGCTGCACCTGCACATCGAGGGCACGCTCGAGCCGGAGCTGATCGCCGATCTGGCCGCCCGGCACGGCATCGACCTGCCGTTCGGCTCGCTGGCCGCACTGCGCTCCCGCTACCGGTTCGAGGACCTGCAGGACTTTCTCGACCTGTACTACGCGAACCTGGTGGTGCTGCGCACGCCCGACGACTTCGCCGAGCTCGCCCGCGCCTACCTGCGGCGCGCGGCGGCCGGTGGGGTGCGGCACGCGGAGATCTTCTTCGACCCGCAAGCGCACGTCAGCCGTGGCGTTGCGCTGAGCGACGTGGTCGACGGACTCGTGGAGGGCTGCCGGGCGGGGGCGGTCGAGACGGGGACGACGAGCGCCCTGATCGCCTGCTTCCTGCGCGACCGGAGCGTCGAGGAGGCTCTCGACGTGCTCGAGCAGCTGGTCGCCCTGGGGGCGCCGATCATCGGGATCGGCCTGGACTCGGCGGAGGTGGGCAACCCGCCGTCGCGGTTCGCCCCCGTCTTCGACCGTGCGCGCGAGCTCGGCCTGCACCGCGTCGCGCACGCCGGGGAGGAGGGCGGACCGGAGTACGTGCGGGAGGCGCTGGACCTGCTGGGCGTCGAGCGCGTCGATCACGGCATCCGGTCCGTCGAGGACGCCGACCTGCTGCGCCGTCTGGCCGCCGAGCGGGTGCCCCTGACCGTGTGCCCGCTGTCGAACGTCCGCCTGCACGCCGTCCCGGAGCTGGCCGCGCACCCGCTCCCGCGCCTGATGGCCGCGGGCGTGGTGGCGACGATCAGCTCCGACGACCCGGCGTACTTCGGCGGGTACGCCGAGGACAACTACGCGGCGGTCGCGACGCAGCTGGGGCTGACCGACGACGACCTGGCCGGGCTGGCGCGTAACGCCGTGCAGGCCAGCTTCCTGCCGCCGGAGCGCAAGCGGGCGTTGGACGACGAGATCGACGGGTGGCTGGCGGCCCGCTGACCCGGCTGCCTGACCGGCTGCACGGCCGCGCCCGACGAGCCGGCCGGGCGGGGACGGCGGTGGGCTACCGGCGCGGTTCGCGGATCAGCTCCTCGAGCGGCAGGATCGCCGCACCCACCGCCACCGTGTCGCCGCCGAACGTCGACGGCAGCAGCTCGAACTGCGAGCCCGGACGCTCGAGCGAGCTGGCCCGGACGGCCGTCTCGATGCGGGCGGCCATCGCGTCCATGAGCCGGATGCCCACCCAGCCGCCCACCACGATCCGCGCGGGGTTGGTCAGGTTGACCAGGTTGGCCAGGCCGTAGGCGAGCGCCTCGATCGCGTCGTCCACCACCGCCACTGCGGCCGTGTCACCGGCGGCCGATGCGTCCAGCAGCTGCCCGACGGCACGCCAGCCGGTGCCCTCGAAAGCGCCGCCGGCCTGCGCCCAGGCATCGAGCATCGCCTGCGCGCCGACGTACGCCTCGATGCAGCCACGACCGCCGCACCGGCACAGCCGGCCACCCCGCTGCACCTTGGTGTGGCCCCACTCGCCGGCGCTGGAGTGCGACCCCGCCTGCAGCCGCCCCTCCTGGATCAGCCCGACGCCGACGCCGCGGCCCAGCAGCGCCACCACGGCGTGGTCGATGCCGCGGGCGGCACCGAACCACTGCTCGGCCTTGGCCTGCGTCTTGCCGCCGTTGTCGGCGAACACGGGCACGTCCAGCGGCAGCAGCTCGTCGATCACCACGGGCGGCCAGCCCAGGCTCTGGGCGTAGAGCGTCTGCACGCCGTCGTCCGTCTCCACGATGCCCGGCATCGCCAGCCCGACGCCGAGCACCCGCGGCCACTCCTCGGCGTGCCGCTGCTGCAGCGCCGCCACCGCCTCGCGCAGGTCCCGGCCGATCGCCACCGGGTCCTCCTCGGCGTGGCCGCCGCGGAACTCCTGGTCGACGGGGGTCATCGTCAGGTCGAACAGCTCGACGGCCACCCCGCGCTCGCCGATGTCCGCGCCGATGCTGTACGCGCCGTCGGGGCGCGGCTCGATCAGCGCGATCGGGCGGCCGCCGCCAGAGGCGACCGTGCCGGTCTCGTGCACCAGACCCTCGGCGACCAGGTCGGACACCAGGTTGGCGGCGCTCGCGGGGGACAGGCCGCAGTCGCGGGCGATGTCGGCGCGGGTGGTGCGGCGGTTCAGGATCACGTGCTGCAGCACGGCGGAGCGGTTGCGCAGGCGCAGCGTGGTGACGGTGGCCTGGTCGCCACCGTTCCGCGGCCGTCCCGTCAGGTCGGTGGTCATCGGGCCTCGTCGTCGGTGTGGTCGTCCGTGCGGACGATACGCAGCAGGGTCGCGTCGGTGCGGGCGATCGCGCGCAGCCCTCGCGGTGCGGGCTCCAGGGTCACGTCGCCGCCGTCGAGCAGCACGGGCCGGTACGACGTGCCGGCGGCGGGCCCGGTCAGCTCGAACTCGAGCCAGTCGCCGGCCGCGAGCCGTACGCCCAGGTCGCGGTCGGGGCGCACCGCGGGGTCCAGGTCGTGCGTGAACGGGTTCTCCGGCAGCGGCCCGGTGCCGGTCCAGGTGAGCGCTGAGGCATCGTCCGCGCGCGCGACGTCGAACCGGCTCGGTCGAGCGACGGAGTACGACGCGCCCGCGCCCCGGAACCCGTACCCCCACGCGGGCATCACCGTGGGCCGCTCGCCGGTGACGGCCGCCAGCACGTCCGGCTGCCAGTCCGCCGCCTCGAAGCGCACGTTGCGCACCAGCTCGTCGAGCACCCCGCCGGCCTCGGTGGCCGTCAGCTGCGCCGGCCCCTGCGCGCTCGCGACGAACCGGTCCCAGCCCGCGGGGGGACGCACGCTGACCGGGGAGGTCGCGGTGTCCAGCTTCTTCCACGTCCAGAGGTTCCAGCCGATGCCGAACGTCTCGTACAGGCGGAACGCGGTGTACAGCCAGTCGAGGTGGTTCTCGCCCCCCTCGCCCATGTACAGCGGCAGACCCAGCCGGTCACGCACCCGCAGGTACGGCTCGATGCTGGCGACGTCGGGCGCCGACCAGTACTTGTGGAAGTGCAGCACCGCGTTGTCGTCCCAGCGCTGCGTGAACGCGGTGAAGTTGGTGGCCCAGTGGGTGCCCTCGTACTGGATCAGGTGCACCTGGTCCACCTCGCGCACGGTCGCCGTCAGGTCCCGGTACAGCGCCACCAGCTGGTCCGCCAGCCGGTGCTGCCACTCGTTGGGCAGCGGCTCGTTCAGCAGGTCGTAGCCCAGCACCGTCGGCTCGTCGGCGTACCGCGAGGCCAGGTCGTGCCACAGCCGCAGCGTCAGCTCGCGGTAGCGCGGCTCGAGGAACAGCTCCGGCAGACCACGGGGGGAGTCGTCGATGTTGGTGCCCGTCTGCCCGCCGGGGGCGCCGTGCAGGTCGAGCAGCACCCGCAGGCCGTGCGTGCGGCACCAGCCGATCACCCGGTCCAGCAGCGCGTACCCCTCCTCGAGCGGCCCGCCGGACTCGTCCTGCACCACGCGGGAGTTGATCGGCACCCGCACGTGGTTCAGCCCGCTCGCGGCGATCCGCGCGATGTCGGCCTCGGTGACGAAGGCGTCCCGGTAGGACCGCCAGAACTCGTCGGCCGGGCCACGCCCGACGAGCCGCTCCACCAGCGCCTCGATCTCCCGCGGGGACTGCGCCCCGTCGCCGAGCCGCCACATGTACCCCTCGGGCAGCAGCCAGCCGCCCAGCGCCACGCCGCGCAGCAGCAGCGGCCGCCCGGCGCCGTCGACGATCTGCCCGTCCTCGACGTGGACGAACCCCGTCGTCGTCGAGACGCCCCCTGCTGCGATGGTGCTCACGCGTGCGCTCCTGCTCTGGTGCGGCTCATTTGAGGCCCGACAGGGCGAAGCCCTGGACGATGTGGCGCTGGAAGACGACGAACACGACGAGCACCGGCACCACCATCAGCGACGCGGCGGCCATCTGCAGCGACGGGTTGGTGGCCACCTGCTGGTTCAGCAGCGCGATGCCGACGGACAGCGTGTAGAGGTTCTGGTCGGAGGCGATCACCAGCGGCCACAGGAAGCTGTTCCAGCCGGTGATGAAGGTCAGCACCACCTGCACGGCCAGGATCGGGCGGGACATCGGCAGCACGATGCGGGCGAAGATCCGCCCCTCGCCGGCGCCGTCGATCCGGGCCGCCTCGATGACCTCCGTCGGGATGGTCGTCATGAACTGCCGGAACAGGAACACCCCGAACGCGCTGACCAGCGTCGGCAGCGCGATGCCGACCAGGGTGTTGGTCAGGCCCAGCCCGTTGAGGATCAGGTAGGTGGGGATCATCGTCACCTGGACCGGGATCATCATCGTGGTCAGGACCAGGAAGAAGATCGGCTCCTTGCCGCGGAACGTGAACTTGGCGAAGCCGTACCCGGCCATCGCCATCAGCAGCAGGCCGACCATGCTGATCAGCACCACGGCCAGCGTGTTCACGAGGTAACGGCCGAAGTCGAGCTGGCGCACCAGCTGCGTGAAGTACTGCAGCGTCAGCTGCTGCGGGAGCAGGTGCGGCGGGTACGCCATCGACTCCCGGCGCGGCTTGACGGCCGAGACGATCATCCAGGCGAACGGGAACGCGGTGGCCAGGGCGCCGACGGAGAGGACCAGGCCCGTCAGCCACGGGTGCCGCCGCCGCCTCGGCCGGCTCGCAGTCGCAGTCGGGGCGACCACCGGCCGGGCCAGGGTGTCAGTACTCGACATCGCTCCTCCTCCCGCGCAGCTGCAGCACCGTGATCACGGCGATGACGACGAAGAGGACCACCGAGCCGGCGCTGGCGTAGCCGAACCGCGCCCCGGCGAAGCCCTGCTGGAACAGGAACAGGGAGATCGACGTCGACGCGCCCAGCGGACCGCCCTTGGTCAGCACGAACGCCTCGTCGAAGAACTGCAGCCACGCGATCACCGTGGTGACGGTGACGAAGAGGATGGCGAACCGCAGCAGCGGCAGCACCACCGACCAGGTGGTGCGCAGCCGTGACGCGCCGTCGAGGGCGGCCGCCTCGAGGTACTCCTTGGGCACCCCCTGCAGTGCCGCCAGGAAGATCACGGTGTTCAGCCCGGTGCCCCGCCAGATCGCGACCAGCGCGACCGACACCTTGACCAGCCCCGGGCTGGACAGCCACGGCACGGGGCCGAGGCCGACGAGCGACAGCAGGTAGTTCACCAGGCCGAACTGGGTGTTGTAGAGGTACCCCCACACCAGCGCGATCGCGACGATGCCGGTGATCGCGGGCATGAAGTACAGGGACCGCAGGAACCGGAAGAACCGGCTCTGCGACCGGTTCAGCAGCAGGGCGATCACCAGCGAGATCACGACGACCGACGGCACGCCGACCACCACGTAGAACGCCGTGTTGCGCATCGCCTGCCAGAACGCCGCGTCGCCGAACAGCTCCGCGTAGTTCGCCAGGCCGACGCCGCGCACCCGGGACACGTCACCGAGACCGGAGGCGTCCAGGTCGGTGAGGCTGACGGCGCCCGCCACCAGGATCGGCAGCACGCCGAACGCCAGCAGCAGCAGGGTCGCCGGGCCGACCAGGACGTAGGGCGTCGCACGGGGTCGCACGGGGTCACTTCCCTTCGGTGGTGCGTCGGTCGGGGGACGGACGGCGGCCCGGTGGTGGAGGAGGCGCCCACCACCGGGCCACCGCGGCGTCCTCAGCCGATCGACTGACCCTTGGTGGCCGCGAACAGAGCCGTGAGCGCGGTCTCCTTGTCGGTGCCCTTGAGGGCGATCGAGTTGAGGGCGTCGAGGAGCGCCTTGCCCGTGGCGCCGTCCCAGTTGGGGACCAGCGGCACGATCTTGGCGTTGGCCAGCTGCGCGGCGTAGACCGACACGAGCGGGTCGGAGGTGAGGGCGTTGTCGGCCAGCGCCGCCTTGGCGGTCGGCAGGTCGCCGTTCAGCTGGAACCACTTCACCTGGGTGGCCGGGGTGGACAGGTAGTCCAGCAGCGCCAGTGCGGCGTCCTTGTGGGCGGTCTTGGCCCAGACGGCCATGTTGGAACCCGCGAGCAGGGACGTGTTGGTGGTGCCCTTCGGCAGCTGCGCGACGGACCACTTGCCGGCCAGGTCCGGTGCGGCGTCCTTGATCGCGGCGGCGAGGTACGGGCCGGAGACGAGCATCGGCGCGGCACCTGAGACGAAGCCCTGCGTCTGGTCGAAGTCGCCCGCGGTCGGCACGCTCTTGTCGGCGTACAGGCCGGTGTACAGGTCGACCGCCTTGCGGAACTCCGGGGTGTCGAAGTTGACCTTGCCGTCGGCGCCGATGATGTCGCCGCCGAAGTCCCAGGTCATCTCCACCGGCAGCGGGCTGTCCCACTGGGGGATGTAGTAGCCGTACTTGCCGGCACCGCGGGCGGCCAGCTTCTTCGCGTCGGCACGCAGCTCGTCCCACGTCGCCGGCGGCGTGCTGATGCCCGCCGCGGACAGGATGTCCGACCGGTAGAACAGCACCCGGGTGTCGGCGATCCACGGGACGCTGACGACCTTGCCGCCCACGGCGGTCGCCTTGCCGGCCACCCCGTCGAGGAAGTTCGAGCTCGCCAGGTTCGCGTGGCCGGTCAGCGTCGCGTCGTCGAGGGTCAGCAGCGCGCCGGTGTCGGCGTAGGTGCGCAGCTTGGACAGGCCGACCTGCACCACGTCCGGACCGTCACCGGAGGCGACCGCCGTCGTCATCTTCTGGTCGACGCTGTCCCACGGGATCGCGACCGTCTTGACCTTGATCCCGGTGGACTGCGTGAACGGCGCGACCAGGGTGTCGAACTTGGTGGTCGCGTCGCCCATCACCCACACGGTCAGCGGGCCGGTCGGCGCGGCGGAGGAGGAGCCGGTGCCGCCGGAGGTGGCCCGCGGCGACGTCGCGCCGCCGGACGAGCAGGCCGCGAGGGCCAGTACCGCAGCGAGCCCGGCGGGCACCAGTGCGCGCCGGACGGAGGAGTTCGCCATCGAAGGATCCCTTTCAGTGGGTGCAGCGCACGCCGAGGGTGGGGTGGGACCGGTCAGCAGCCCGACGCGGGCCGCGTCGCGCGTCGCCGCGCCGACTGCTGTGTCGGGCGGGCGTCGCGGCGTCGTCACCGTCGCCGAGAGGCTTATTACACGACTTAGGCTAAGCCGTAGAGATAGCCGGCGCAAGCCCCAGATCTGCACTATCTGAGGACGGCCCCGGCGTCGTCCGGGGTGATCGCCGCAACGGTGCGCGAGGCGTTGCCGACCAGGGCGTCGACGATGCGACGGATGCCCGCGTCGTTGCGCGACGAGCGGCGGACCAGCGCGAAGTGGTGCCGGGTGACCGGCGCCCGGAGGTCCAGGAGCCGCACGCCGTCCGGGACATGGCTCGCCGCCAGGCGGGGGACGAGGGCGACCGCGACGCCCGCGGCCACCAGAGCCAGCTGCACGGTGAAGTCCGTCGCCTCGGCCACCACCGTCGGGCGGAAGCCGGCCGCGGCGCAGGCATGCCGCACCATGCGCGCACACGCCAGGTCGGCGTGCGGCACCACCCACGGTGCGCCGGCCTGGTCCGCGAGGTCCGCGCGGCCGCCCGAGGCCCGCGCGACCTCCCAGGACGCCGGGACGGCGAGCAGGACGTCCTCCGTGGTCAGCGGCCGGGCGGTGAGCGACGGCCGGTCGACCGGTGGCACGTTCGAGTAGGCGTGCGTCACCGCCACCTCGACCTCGCCCACCGCCAGCGCGGCGGCGGCGTCGTCCGGCTCGAGCTCGGTCAGCCGCAGCTCCAGCCCCGTCGTGCGGTCGGCCTGCAGCTCTCGCCAGGTGTCGGTGACGTAGGAGCGGGCGGCGGTCGGGAACGCGGCGAGGCGGTAGGTGCCCGACGCGCCGTGGCGCAGGCCCTCCACCTCCAGCTCGGCGACGCTGACCAGGTCGACGATGTCGCGGCCGTGCTGCGCCAGCACCTGACCCGCCGGCGTCAGCACCACGCGACGTCCCTGCCGCTCGGTGAGCGGCAGGCCCACCTCCCGCTCGAGCGCCGCCAGCTGCATCGACACGGCGGGTGGCGTCAGGTGCATCTCGGCGGCCACCGCGGCGATCGTGCCGAGGCGGCGCAGGGCGGCGAGCATCTGGAGCCGGCGGACGTCCAACACGTCAGCCATCCTTAGTCGAGTCCGCAAGAATCGTCAATAGACGGAAATGGTTGCTGCAGGCGACCGTGGGGCGGTGAGAACGGGACGAGCGTGGGTCGCGGGTCTGGTCGTCGTGCTGCTGTGGGCGAGCGCCTTCCCGGCCATCCGGGTGGCAGCTCCGGCCCTCGGAGTGGTGGGGCTGTCGCTGGTCCGGCTGGCCACCGCGGCGATCGCACTGCTGCTGGTGGCGCCGTTCGCGCACGTGCGGCTGCCGGAGCGCGGGCAGGTGCCGCTGGTGCTCGCGGCGGCCTTCGCCGGGATGACCGCGTACCAGCTGCTGCTGAACTGGGGCGAGCTGCACGTGCCTGCGGGTGCCGCGAGCATCATCGTCGCGGCCGCACCCCTGGTGAGCGTCGGCACCGCGACGCTGACGCTCGGCGAGCGGCTCACCGCCATGCAGCTGGCCGGCAGCGCCGTCGCGATCGCCGGGGTGGCGCTGGTGTGCCTAGTCCGGAGCGGCGCGACCGTGAGCGCGGCGCTGTGGGTGGTGGTCGGCGCCGCCGTCGTGCAGGGCATCTACCACCCCCTGACCAAACCTCTGCTGCGCACCAGGTCGGGACTCGAGGTGGCGACCTACGGGCAGGTCGCCGGGACGGTGATGACCCTGCCGCTGCTCCCCCTGGGATGGCACCAGCTCACCGCGGCGTCGGGTGGAGCGTGGGTGGCGGCGTTCTACCTGGGCCTGCTGCCCTCGGCCGTCGGCTTCGCGCTGTGGGGCTACGCCGTCGCCCGGCTGCCGGTCGCCAGCTCGACGTCCCTGCTCTACCTGGTCCCGCCGGTGACCGTGCTGATCGCGTTCGTCTGGCTCGGGGAGCGGCCGCGTCTGTTCGAGCTGCTCGGAGGCCTGGTCGTGATCGCGGGGGTCCTGCTCGTGAGACGCGGCGCGCCGACGGCGGCGGGGAAGCGGCGTGGCCGCGGTGTCACGGGTGACGACGAGTCGCTCCACCTCGCGGCCCTGGAGCCGCGGACGGTCCCAGAGGCGGGGCGCTGACCGGCTGGGAGACTGGGGCCTCGTCGACGAAGGGGAATGTGGTGGAGCTCGATCTCGCGGCCGCTCTCGCGGACGGTCGCACCGAGTACGAGAAGATGGTGGCCGGCGACTGGTACCGCTACCGCTTCGGTCCCGAGCTCGGCGACCTGACCACCGCCACGCAGCGTGCGTGCCGCCGCATCACGGCGCTGTACGACGAGGACCGTGAGGCGGCCGCCGCGATGTTCCGCGAGCTGCTCGGCACCGTCGGCGACGGGGTCGACTTCCGCCCGCCGTTCTACCTCGACTACGGCCACCGCCTGCACCTCGGCGACCGGACCTTCGTCAACGCCGACTTCCTGACGCTCGGCGGCGGGGAGATCCGCATCGGCGCCGACGTGCTGATCGGCCCGAGCGTGCGCCTGTACACGCCCACCCACGTGCTGGACCCCGAGCTGCGGCCGCAGGGTTGGGAGCGGGTCTCGCCGATCACCATCGAGGACGGCGTGTGGCTGGGCGGCAGCGTGGTGGTGTGCCCGGGGGTGACCATCGGGGCGCGATCCGTCGTCGGCGCGGGGTCCGTGGTGACCAAGGACGTGCCGCCGGACGTCGTCGTCGCCGGCAACCCGGCACGCGTGGTCCGCTCGCTGCTGACGGACGCCGTCGGCTGACCGGTCCGGCGCCCACCGCACCGGGATGGACGGAGTCCCCTGACGTCGGGCCCGGGGTCAGGCCGCCGTGGCGGGTTGGCTGTGCCGCCAGTCGAGCATGACCTTGGTCAGCCGGCGTGACGCCTCGGCGAAGGAGCCGCCGGGCTCGATCGCGGTAGCCGCGGCCGCGACGTCCCCGCTGGAGATCAGCGTGAGGACGCGGGCGGCCTCGCGGTGGAACTGAGCGTGCAGCGAACCGGCCTCTCGGTGGGCGTGCTCGTCGGCCGCCCCCGGCTGCAGGTCGCGCAGCCAGCGGCCGAACGCGCAGGCGTCGGACCTGCCCACCGTCGCGACGTCCTCGCTGTGGGAACGCCGGGCGACGGCCGACGCGAGCCGACGCTTCCAGTCGCCGTGGGCGCCGATCGCCTTGGTGATCTGGCCACGGACCGACGCCGTTGCCGCTCCGGCCTCGGCCGACACCGTGAAGCGTGCGGCGGTCCGGACCAGGTCCATCGACGTCCTGCTGAGGTCGTCGCTCAGTGCGAGCGTCTGCCCGACCCCTTCGCGGGCGGCCGCCGCGGCCTTCGCCACGGCGCTGATGCTCTCCGCGATGCCGTCCGCACCCTGCGCGGCCTCGGAGATGTTGCGGCTGATCTCGTTGGTGGTCGCCGTCTGCTCCTCGACCGCCGTGGCGATGGTCTGCTGCGTCTCGTTGATCCGCTCGATCACCCCGGTGACCTCGGCGATCGCGTCGGCGGCGGCCTGCGAGTCCGCCTGGATGGCCTCGATGCGCCGTCCGATGTCCTCCGTCGCCTGGGCCGTCTCCCGCGCGAGGTCTTTCACCTCGCCCGCGACCACGGCGAAGCCCTTGCCCGCCTCCCCGGCACGAGCGGCCTCGATGGTCGCGTTGAGCGCCAGGAGGTTCGTCTGCTCGGCGATCGAGGTGATCAGCTTCACCACGTTGCCGATCTCCGTGGACGACGAGCCGAGCCGCGCGACCGTCGAGTTCGCGGTGCGGGCGGTGCTGACCGCGCCGGCCGCGATGCCGACCGCGGTGCTCGTGCTCTGCGCGATCTCCCGGATGGACGCGCTCATCTCCTCGGTGGCCGCCGCCACGGTCCGCACGTTGCTCGAGACCTGCTCGGCCGCCGCGGCCAGCACCTCGGAACGCTCGGCGGTCTCCGTCGCGCTCGAGTGGATCTCCGCTGCCGCGACGGTCAGCTCCTCCGCGCCGGCCGCCAGCCCGCTCGAGCCCACCGCGACGGTCCCGACGGTGGTCGACAACGAGTCCGCCATGACGCCGTAGCGGCCCACCAGCGCACCGAACTCGTCGCGGCGCGTGTCGCGGCCACGCTTCGTCAGGTCGCCGCCGGCGCCGGCCTCGAGCAGCTCGTGCAGCTCCCGCACGCCCGTGGTCACCAGGCGGACCAGCCACCAGGCTCCGACGGCGACGACCACGCCCGCGACGACGACCCCCAGGGTGAGGTTCCGGGTGGCCTGCTCGGCGGCTGCGGACGCACCTGACGTGGCGGTGGCCACCGAGTGCACCCCGACCGTGCCGATCACCGCGACGCCGACCAGCAGGAGCAGCAGGAGCACGGAGCACGTGACGAGTCGACAACGGAACCCGGACACTTTCGCGCCTTTCTGGAGGGGGTGCAGGGTGCACCTGTCCGCACCATCGGCGATCCGTGACGGATGCTGAGAAGGCCAGGCCGCCGGCCGGTCAGTCGCCCGCGACCAGCGGCAGCCGCCGCACGCTGGTGAACCGACGGTCGTGCCCGTCGACCGGGTCGATGAACGCCAGCTCGCCGGCGAGCAGCTGCAGCGGCCGGCTGAAGTCGTCCACGGCCACCGCGCGCACCCGCGGGTAGAGCGGGTCGTCGACGATCGGGATGCCGAGGCCGGCCAGGTGCAGGCGCAGCTGGTGGGTGCGCCCGGTGCGCGGGGTCAGGCGGTACACGCCGTGCTCGCCGACGCGTCGCTCGAGCTCGACGAGCGTCTCGGCGTTCACCGGTGCGTCCGGCACCACCTCGGCACGCCACTGGCCGCGCTCCTTGCGGATGTGGTTGCGCACCACCGTGGGGAGCTGCAGCCCCGGGTTCAGCGGGGCGAGCGCCCAGTACGTCTTGTGCATGCCGCGGTGCTCGAAGACGCCCTGGTAGGGCGCTCGCCAGCGACGTTCGGTGGCGAGCATCAGCAGGCCCGACGTCACGCGGTCGAGGCGGTGCACGGGGGACAGCTCCGGCAGGCCCAGCTCGGCGCGCAGGCGCACGACGACGCTCTGCGTCACGTGCCGGCCGCGCGGGATCGACGACAGGAACGGGGGCTTGTCGATGACGACCAGCCGCTCGTCGCGGTGCACCACGTGGACGGTGCCGGGCACCTCCGGCTCGTCCCGCAGGTCGCGGTGGAACCAGACGAAGGTGTGCGGCGTGTACGGGTCCTCGTCGCGCACCGGGCGGCCCGTCTGGTCCACGAACCGACCCGACGCGAGCATCCGGCCGACGTCGACGTGCTCTGGGAGCTTGTCGTGCAGCCAGTCGCCCATGGTCGCCCACGGCTGCCGGCTGGCGGGGACGCGGTCCGCGGTGCGCAGCCAGGCCGCGGCCAGCCCGTGGCGGGGCGGCAGGGGCGAAGGGGGCGGCACCCGCCGATGGTAGGAGCCGGGGACGGTCGCGCCGCCGGGGACGGTCCGCTGAGCCACGTGCCGTTCGGATACCCCCTCGGGTATCCTCACCGGGTCGGTCGAGCCAGGTCGGCCCGACGCCCACCCGGAGGGCCGATGATCCCCAGCGTTCTCGCCACGACGGAGCCGCGCCGCACGCTGCGCGCCGCCGCGCTCGCACTCCGCGGGTGGACGCCCCGGCAGTCCGGTGCCGCGGTGCTGCTCACGCTGGCCTTCGCCGTGCTGCTCGGCGTCCCCACGGTGCTGATCCCCAACCCGGTGTTCGGCCGGGAGGTGCCGCCGCAGACGTGGAGCTACATCACGTGGGTGCTGTCCTCCGTCCTGGCGGGGCTGCTCGGCGCGACCTACGTGCGGCCGTCAGCCCCCCGGCGCGGCGGCGGTCGCGCGGCCCAGGCCTCTCCTGAAGTGCCGGAGAGTGCAGTCGTGGCGATGCAAGCAGCGGCCACCGCGGACCGGCCGAGCCGGTGGGGCATGGCCGGTGGCGTGCTCACCTGGTTCGCCGTCGGCTGTCCCGTGTGCAACAAGATCGCCCTGCTGGCCCTCGGCTACGCCGGCACCATGCGGTGGTTCGCCCCGGCCCAGCCGGTGCTGGCCATGGCGGCCGTCGCGATGACGGCCGGTGCCCTCGTCGTGCGGCTGCGCGGCCAGGTGCTGTGCCGCGTGACCACCCACCCCGTCGGCCCGGTGCCGGCGGTGACCGGAACGGAGTGACCTGATGACCCGTGGAGTCGTGGTGCACCTCAGCGAGGGCGCACCGGACAAGCACCGCGCCGTGCTGCGCAACGCCCTCAACCTGCTGCCGGTGATCGAGGCGGGCACCCCGGTCGAGGTGGTGGTCCACGGCGAGGCGATGGCGCTCGCCCTGCCGACGGCCCCGGCGGCGGACGCGCTCGCCGAGGCGATGCAGGCCGGGATCGGGCTGGCGGTGTGCCGCAACTCGATGCGGTCGGCGCAGGTGTCCGACGAGGACCTGGTGGCCGGTGCGGTCGTGGTGACGTCCGGCGTCGCCCACCTGGTGGCGCGACAGTTCGAGGGCTGGGCCTACCTGAGGCCCTGACCGCCCGCCCGACCGCTCGGCGCCAGCGGCAGGCGGATCGTCACGGCGGTCCCGGCTCCCTCGTCGGACGCCACCTCGATGGTCCCGCCGTGGGCGACGACGATCTCGCGCGCGACCGCCAGCCCGATCCCGGAGCCCGCCACGCGCGCCGCGGCCCGACCGCGCCACAGCCGGTCGAACACGTGCGGAAGCTCGTCGGCGGGTATGCCGGGGCCGGTGTCGGCGACCTCGAGCACGGCGTGCCCGTCCGCAGCCCCCACCCGCACGCTCACCCGGTCGCCCGCCGCGCAGTACCGCGCGGCGTTGGCCAGCACGTTGCCGAGCGCCTGGTGCAGCCGATCGGCATCGGCGAGCACGTCGACCGGACCGTCGGCCGTCAGGTCGACGTCGAGGCCCGCCGCGCGCAGCTGCGGGTCGCGGGCGGCCACCTCGTCGGCCGCCAGCCGCGCGAGGTCGACCGGGACGCGCTGCACGGAGACGCCCGTCTCGGCCTCGGCGGCGGACAGCTCGGCGAGGTCGGCGACGATGCGCCCGAGCCGCAGCGTCTGGTCGTGCAGCGCCCCGAGCCGGGCCGGGTCCGGCTCGACCAGCCCGTCGCGCAGCTCCTCGAGCCCGGCCTGGAGCGCGGCGAGCGGGGTGCGCAGCTCGTGCGCGACGTCGGCGGTCAGGTTGCGCCGGTCCCGCTCGGAGCGGGTGACGGCGTCCGCCATCGCATTGAACGCCTGCGCCAGCTCAGCGAGCTCGCCGGGGCCCGTCACCTCCGTCCGGGCCGTCCGGTCCCCGGCCGCGAACGACCTCGCGGCCTGCGTGGTCCGCGCGATCGGGCCGGTCAGCAGGCGCGTGACCACCCAGCCGGCGACGAGCGCGAGCACCAGGGCTGCGGCGGCCGCGAGGCCCACCCACGTCCATGCGACGTCCCGGGCCCGGGTGAGCGTCGAGACGGGGAACACGAGGCGCACCGTGCCGACGTCCGCGCCGTCCACGGTCACGGTCGCGCTGTACACGCCGGTCCCGCCCACAGGGCCGACGGCCCCACGTCCCTGACCGCCCGGGCTGTCCGCGCCGCCCGGGCCACCGGCCCCGTTCTGACCCATCCCCGGGTTGCCGCCCGCGCCGCCCAGGCCGACCGCCTCACCGGTGGCCGAGACGACGAACAGCCGTGCCCCGGCGGCGTCCGCCACTGCCGACGCCTGGGACAGGTCCGCGCCCGACCACGTGCCCGTCGCGGCGTAGGCGCGAGCGGCCGCGGCCGCGGCCGCGGTGGCGGCGTCCTGTCGCGTGACGTCCTGCGACGACGACAGCCCGCGGCCCACCCCGATCAGCGCGGCCCCGGTGACGACGACCACGGAGAACGCCGTCACCAGGACGAACGCGAGCAGCAGCCGGTGGCCGACCGGGCCCAGCCGGCCGCGGCGGCTCATCGCTCGTCCCGGTGCAGCCCGAGCCGGTAGCCGACGCCGAGCACGGTCTCGACGACCGCACCGCCGTCCGAGCCCAGCTTGTGCCGCAGGTTCTTCACGTGGGAGTCGATGGTGCGCTCGTAGCCCGCGTACTCGTAGCCGCGCACCCGGTTCACCAGCTCGTAGCGGGAGAACACCCGGCCGGGCGCGCCGGCCAGCGCCGCGAGGATGCCCCACTCGGTGGGCGTCAGGTCCAGCTCGCGGTCGTCGAAGCGGGCCACGTGCCGGGCCTCGTCGATCCGCAGCCGGCCGCCGCCGAACGTCGGCGCCGACGCAGCCTCGGCGCTCCCTCCGCTCCGCTGCAGGATCGCGGCCACCCGCAGCACCACCTCGGCCGGGCTGAACGGCTTGGTGACGTAGTCGTCGGCGCCCAGCCGCAGGCCGCGGATGCGGTCCTCGACGGCGCTGCGCGCGGTGAGCACCAGCACGGGCGTCCGGCCACCGGACCGCACCTCGCGCAGCACGTCCGCACCGTCGACGTCCGGCAGGCCGAGATCGAGCACGACGAGGTCGGCGGCCGACGTCTCCACCAGCCGCAGCGCCTCGGCGCCCGACCCCGTGGTCAGCACGGCGTAGCCGGCGCGCTCGAGGTAGCGACGCAGCACCTCGCGGATGTCCGACTCGTCCTCGACGACCAGCACGGTGGGCATGGGCTCATCCTTCCCGTCCGCCGCCGGGCGGGGCGGCTACCGGGGGGATCAGCCGTCCCCGGGGGCCAGAACTCCATCCCGTCTCCACACCGGCGGCAGCGGGGCTCCACCCGGGCGGCCGAACCTCGAGGTGCACGCAAGGACCACGACCTCGACGAAGGAGCACATCATGCGAACCAGGACCCGGCTGACGATCGCCGCGACGACGGGTGTCGTCGCCACGGCGTTGATCGCGGCCCCGTCGCTCGCCGCGTCGCGCGGCGACGCGCCCACCCCGACCCCGACCACGGGGAGCACCGCCGGCCCCGGCACGGGCGTCTGCGACGGCACGGGCGCCGGCATGCGCGCCCGGGGCGGCCAGGGCACCCCCGGTGCGGGCGCCGGGCTCGGCGCCGCCAACGGCTACGGCAACGGCGCCGGACGCGGTGCGGGACAGGGCATGGGGCCCGGAGCGGGGCAGGGCATGCGCCAGGGGCCCGGACAGGGCACCGGCACCGGCCTGACCGGCGTCGAGAGCGGCACGCTCACCGACGCGCAGAAGGCCGAGCTGGCCTCCATGGCCGAGGAGGAGTTGCTGGCGCACGACCTGTACACGGCGTTCGCAGCGGATGCGACCACCCCGGTGTTCGAGCACGTCGCCGACGCCGAGAGCCAGCACCTGATCCAGATCCGCATCCTGCTCGAGCGCTACGGCGTGACCGACCCGAGCGCGGACCACACGACCGGCCGGTTCTCCGCGACCGACGTCCAGGCCACCTACGACCGGCTGCTCGCCGAGGGCTCCGCCTCGACGGATGCCGCGTACGCCGCGGCGCGCAGCGTCGAGCAGGCCGACATCACCGCGCTGACGGACGCCAAGGCGTCGGTCACGGCGCCGGACGTGCAGCTGGTCTACAGCCACCTGCTCACCGCGTCCGAGCGTCACCTGACCGCCTTCGGCGGCTGACGGCCGCAGAGGCAGACGGGGCTCCCCGCACCGGCTCGGTGCGGGGAGCCCCGTCATGTCAGCGGTGGACGTCAGGCGGACGCGGCGCGCTTCTGCTTCGCCAGGGAGTAGAAGAACAGCGCCACCGGCCGGTACATCACGTGCGCGAACTTGGTGAACGGCAGCAGCAGCATCAGCTCCATCGCCACCGACACGTGCAGCAGGAACACCCAGTAGCCCCAGGCCGGTGCGGGCGGCAGGTACAGCGCCACCTCGATGAGGAACCCGGTGGCGCCAGTGATCCACAGCAGGGCCAGCAGCATCCAGTCCGAGCCGGTGGAGGTGGCCGCCGACGCGCTCCAGCGCCGCCGCCGACCCACCATGAACATGGTGACGCCGTACATCAGCGCCAGGCCGGCCACGGTGCCGAGCAGCCGGGTCGGGTACCAGATCGGCACCGGCGTACCGGTCGCCTTGACGTGCAGCAGGGCCAGGCCCCAGTCGCTGATCGTCGCGACGAACAGGCCGAGGAACCCCCAGATGCTGAGCGCGTGCAGCACCCAGCGGCGCCGGTACAGCGGTTCCACCGGCTGGTCGTCGTGGCAGTCGTCGCGGAACCGCTTCTGGCCCAGGGACTCCACGCCGATCGAGTCCCACGCGGCGCGCAGCGTGCGGCCCCAGGCCTCGCGGCCGTGCACCGTGGTGGCCAGGCTCTCCCCGTCCCGCCGGGCGACCTGCCGCATCATGCGCCCGATGCCGATCACGCCCGCGAGGGCGAGCAGCACCATGACGCCGATGCCGGTCCAGTGGATCAGGCCCTCGGGGACGAAGTCGAACAGCGCCAGCTGGGTGGTGTCCTGGTTCCCCAGGCCGCCGGCCGTCAGCATGAACGTCCCGAAGAACGCCGCGACCAGCACCGCGATCGCCGTGCCGAGCACGGGCCGGGTGTAGAGGATGCGCGCGAGCCCCGTCGGGTCGTACGAGGCGACCGCGTACCGCCGAGCCGTCGCCATGAACTCGCCCGGGTCCGCCTCGGTGGGGCACGACTCGGAGCAGAGGCCGCAGTGGTAGCAGGTCCACAGCTCCTTGGAGCCCAGCAGGTCGTCCTTCATGCCGACCTGCGCGTACCGGATCACGCGGCGCGGGAACGTCGCGTCGTTGTCCGCCAGCGGGCAGATCGCCGTGCAGTTGCCGCAGCTGAAGCAGGCGGTCACGTCGGCGGCGCCGAACTTCTGCAGGTCCGCCAGCAGACCGGTGTCGACGGTCGTCGTCACTTCGACGCCTCCTTCGCGAGCGCGTACGGGAAGTAGCCGTCGTCCTCGTCGGCGAGCTCGACGAGGTGGCCGTAGCGGCGCATCCCCATCACCCAGAAGACGACCTCGTCCGCCGGGCGGCCGATCGCCTCGGCGATCTGCGGCACGGTCAGCGGCCCGTCCGCCAGGGCGGCCGTGATCACGCCGTGCATCGTCATCTCCTCGCGGATGATCTCCCGCGGGTCCCTCAACGTCTGGCTCATCCCACCGGCTCCTTCACCGACAGCCCGTCGATCGCGGCCAGCATCTGGGCGCTGGTGTACCCGAGCAGGTCGATCGCGTCCTCCGGGCAGAACGGCACGCAGCCGCCGCAGCCCTTGCACGTCGCGGCCGAGATGGTCGCCTTGGTGCCGGAGTCGCACACGTAGCTGCTGATCGCGTCGTAGGGGCAGGTGGTCAGGCAGGCGTCGCAGCCTGTGCAGGCCGCCTCGTCGACGGTCGCGACCAGCGGGTCGAGCTCGGCGAACCCCTTCTTGAGGATGCCGGCGCTCTGGGTGACGGCCGCGAGCCCGCCGCTGACCGCCTCGGTCGCGGTCTTCGGGCCCTGGCAGGCGCCGGCGATCATCACGCCGTCCACCACGGTCTCCACCGGGCGCAGCTTGGGGTGGATCTCGTTGTAGAAGCCGTCGTCGCCCACCGGCAGCTTCAGCAGCGTCGACAGCTCGGTGTTCTGCGCGGGCACCATGCCGGTGACCAGCACCACCAGGTCGGCCGGGATGGTCAGCCGTGCACCGGCGGTCAGCTTGTCGGTGACCGTCACCGCCAGCCGCTGGTCCGCGGTCCGTTCCACGCTCGGGAGCTCGTCGTCCGGGTAGCGCAGGTACACCGAACCCCGCTCGCGGGACTCGGTGTACAGCAGCTCGAACTTGCCGTAGGCCCGCACGTCGCGGTGCAGGTGGTACTGCTTCACGGTCGGGTCGATGTCCGCGACCTTGATCGAGGCGTGGATCGTCGCCGTGCAGCAGAACTTGGAGCAGTACGCGTTGCCGTCCGCCTGCCGGTTGCCGACGCAGTAGACGTAGGCGATGGACCGGACCGGCCGGCCGGACCAGGTCAGCACGCCGCCGCCCTTGGCGGCGTCGACCAGCGTGCCGAACTCGGCGAGCGTGAGCACGCCCTCGATCCCGTAGCCGAGCTCGCCGACCTCGGGGGAGTAGACGTCCGCCCCGGTGGCGATCACGAAGGTGCCGACCTGCAGGGTGCGCAGCTCGTCGGCGCCACCGCTGCGGATGTGGACCTTGGCCGTGTAGTTGCCGAACGTGCCGGACTTGCCCACCAGCTCGGCGTCGGTCAGCACGGTGATGGTCGGCCGCTTCTCGATCTCGCTCAGCAGCTGGGCGATCTGCTCCCGGCCGCTGCGGTCGTGCGGGAACATCGGGCCCAGCCGGCCCAGCCAGCCGCCGACCTGCGACTCGCGCTCCACCACGGTGACCGCGATGCCGATGTCCGCCAGCCCGATCGCCGCCCGCAGCCCGGTGACGCCCCCGCCGACCACCATGGTCGCCGGCACGGTGTCGACGCGCAGCGGCTCCAGCGGGACGGACAGCCGGGTCTTGGCGATCCCCGCCTTGACCAGGCCGATCGCCTTGGCCGTCGCGCCCTCGTGGTCGTCGGTGTGCGCCCACGAGTCCTGCTCGCGGATGTTCACCTGGGTGTACGCGTACGGGTTGAGGTTGGCGCGCTTGGACACCCCGCGGAACGTCACCTGGTGCAGCTTGGGCGAGCAGGACGCGACGACCAGGCCGTCGAGGTGCTCCGTCTCGATGTCGTGCACCATCTCGTGCTGCTGGCCGTCCGCGCAGGCGAACAGCGTCGTCTCCGCCACCACCACGTCCGGGTCGTCCGCCAGGGCGTCCCGCACCTTGGCGACGTCGACGTAGTCGGAGATGTTGCCGCCGCAGTGGCAGATGTACACGCCGATGCGGCGCCGGGCGGTGGCGGGCTCCTGCGCGGCGGCTGTGCCGGTCGCCTCGGGCGCCGTCCCGCCGTCGGCCGCCGGGTCCAGGGTCTGCGTCATGCCAGCACCTCCGCGGCCTTGACGTGCTCGAGATGGGCCGCCACCTGGGCGACGGCCGCGCCGGCGTGCACGATCGAGTCGACGATGTCCTTCGCGCCGGACGCGGTGCCGGCGACGAAGACCCCCGGGATGTCGGTCTGGCCGGGGTCCAGCTCGTCGCTCGGCTCGGCGACGTAGAAGTACTCGTCGAGCCCGAGCGGCTGGTCGGTGAACAGGCGCTCGACGTCGCGGTTGGGCTGGATGCCCACGGCCAGGACGACGAGGTCGTACTCGGCCTCGACGATCTCGCCGGTGCCCTCCGTGTCCTCGTAGCGCAGCACCAGGTCGCCGTTGGGCTTCTCGGTGATCTTCGAGACCCGGCCGCGGATGTACTGCGCGCCCATGTCCTTGGCCTGCTCGTAGAACTCGTCGTACCGCTTCCCCGCGGCCCGCATGTCCATGTAGTGCATGGTCACGTCGGCCAGCGGCAGGGCGCCCATGATCAGCTGGTTCTGCTTGATCGAGTACATGCAGCAGACCTTCGAGCACAGCGGGTTGCCCACCTGCTTGTCCCGGGACCCGGTGCACGAGATGTACGCGATCCGCTCGGGCACCTTCCCGTCGCCGGGCCGCAGCACCGTGTTGTACGGGCGGGTCGGCGCCAGCAGGCGGTCCATCTGCATGCCGGTGATCACGTTGGCGTACCGGCCCCAGCCGTACTCGGGCTTGGCGTCGGCGGCGAACAGCTTGTAGCCGGTGGACACGACCACCGCGCCGACCGTGACGTCGCTGACCTTCTCGCGCTGGTCCATCCGGATCGCGTCCGCCGGGCAGGCGTGCACGCACTCCTGGCACTCGGAGCAGACGCCGCAGTCCAGGCAGCTGCCCGCACCGGACCGCGCCTGCGCCTCGGTCAACGGCGCCTCGACCTCGTGGAAGTCGCGGGGGCGGGGGACCAGGTCGACGTCGGGCTTGATCGGGTTGCGGTGGCCGTAGGCGGACTGGCGGGACAGCACCTGGTCGGAGCCCACGGTGGGGAGCCGGTCGTCCAGCGCCGTGAACCCGTCCATCGGCTGCCCGGTGACCCAGCGGTCCACCATGTGCGCCGCGCGCCGGCCGGCGCCGATCGCCGTGGTGATGTCCGTGGCGCCGGTGGTGACGTCGCCCGCGGCGAACACGTAGGGAACGTTGCTCTGCAGCGTGCGGGGGTTCACCTTGATCCGGCGGGACCGGCTGACGCCGACCAGCTCCTCGTACAGCGAGGAGTCCGGGCTCATGCCGATCGTCGAGATGACCAGGTCGCACGGCACGGTGGTCTCGGCGCCGGGGATCGGCTCGGGGCTGCGGCGCCCGGAGGCGTCCGGCTCGCCGAGCTGCATCTTCTGCAGCCGCAGGCCCGTGACGGCGCCGTCGGTCGCGAGCACCTCGAGCGGGCTGACCAGGAGCTCGAAGACGGCGCCCTCGGCCTCGGCGTCCTCCGACTCCACGTGGTGCGCGGGCATCTCCGCGCGCGTCCGGCGGTAGACGACCTTGGCCTCCGCGGCACCGAGCCGCAGGCTGACGCGCGCCGCGTCCATCGCGACGTTGCCGCCGCCGACGATCACCACGCGCTTGCCGGTCAGGTCGGGCGCCGCGCCGTTGGCCACGTCGGCGAGGAAGTCCAGGCCGTTGACGGACCCGCGCACGTCCTCGTTGGGGATGTTCATCGGGGTGGCGGCCTGCGTCCCGGTGGCGACGATCACCGCGTCGACCCCCTCGCGTTCCTTCAGCGCGGCGAGGTCGTCGACCTGGGCGTCGCAGACGATCCGCACGCCGAGCGACGTGAGGTTGGCGATGTCGGCGTCGACCACGTCGTGCGGGAGCCGGTAGGCCGGGATGGCGTGCCGCAGGTAGCCACCGGGCTGCGACCGCTTCTCGAAGATCGTCACCTCGTAGCCCTTGCGGGCCAGCTGCCAGGCTGCCGTCAGGCCGGCGGGGCCGGAACCGACCACGGCGACGCGGTGCCGGTTGGGCGCCTCGACCTCGACCGCGGGCCCGCTGGGCGTCGCACCCTGGGCGGCGTAGTGCTGGTCGGCCGCGTACCGCTTGATCAGGCGGATCGGCACGGTCCCCTCGAGCTTGGTGCGGGTGCACTCCGACTCGCACGGCGCGTAGCAGGCGCGGCCGAGGGTGCCGACCAGGGGAGTGGCGTCCAGCACCAGCTGGAACGCCTCCTCGTCCTTGCCGTTGCGCACCAGCGAGACGTAGCCGTGCGCCTTGATGCCGGCCGGGCACGCCCCGATGCACGGCGACGTGCCCTCCCGGGTCAGCACGGCCTTCTTCGGCACCGCCTGCGGGAACGCGATGTACGCGGCGCGGCGGGCGACCAGGCCGGAGTTGAACTCGTCCGGGACCGCCACGGTGCAGGCCGTCTGGCAGTCGCTGCACCCGGTGCACGCCGCCCAGTCGACGAAGGTCGGCTTCTCCTTGACCGTGGCGTGGAACCGCCCGTCGGCGTCCCGGCGGATCCCGGTCACCTCCGAGTACGTCTTGGTGGTGATGTTCGGGTGGTTGATCGTCGACGACATCTTGGGACCGGAGATGCAGCTCGCGCAGTCGAGCGTGGGGAACACCTTCGACAGCAGGATCATCCGGCCGCCGACGCTCGCCTCCTTCTCGACGAGCAGCACCTTGTAGCCCATGTCGCCGAGCTTGATCGACGACTCCATGCCGCCGATCCCGCTGCCGATCACCAGGACGTCGTAGTCCATCGATGGCTCCTGCTTCCGGTCAGGCCCGCGGCCCGCGCCTGGTCAGATGAAGAGGTTGACGTTCGACTCGTCCGCGTCACCGAGGTAGGACGCGACGCCGGCGTACTCGATGTCGTCGAGCAGCTCTTCCTTGCGCAGACCCATGACGTCCATCGACATGGTGCAGGCGACGAGCTTGATGCCCTGCTCGCGGGCGGTGGCGATCAGCTCGGGCAGCAGCATCACGTTCTGCTGCTTCATCACGCGCTGCATCATCTTGGGACCGGCGCCGGCGAAGTTCATCTTCGACAGCTGCAGCTTCTTGGGGCCGCGCGGCATCATCGCGCCGAACATCTTCTGCAGCGGCGTCTTCCCCGTGGTGGGGACGTGCTGGTCCTTGCGCAGCGCGTTCAGGCCCCAGAACGTGAAGAACATGGTGACCTCGTCGTCCATCGCCGCCGCGCCGTTGGCGATGATGAATGCGGCCATCACCTTGTCGAAATCACCGCTGAACACGATGATCGTCTTCTTCGTGGACTCCACTGTCCCTCTCCTGGTCCTTGTCCGGGTCCTGCGCCTCGCCCCGTGGCGGGGCGGTCAGCCGACGGTGGCCGGCTGGGGCCGCAGCTCGTCGAGCGCGGCTGCGAACTCACGCATGTACTTGGCGAACGGTTCGGCGCAGACCGAGCAGACGGCCGCCATCTTCAGCCGCTGCGGCGCGATGCCCTTGGCCTTCATCAGCTCCTGCGCCTGGGTGGCGATCCGCGCCGTGCGCTCGGCGCAGTCCGGCAGGTACGCGCACTCCTCGCCGTCGGAGGCGATGAACACGCCGTCCTGGCCGGACTCGAGGGCGTGCACGATCCACGACGGCTTGATGCCGCTGCTGCACGGGACCGCCAGCACCGAGACGGTGGCGGGGTAGTGCAGGTGACGGCTGCCCGCCAGGTCGATGCCGGGATCCGAGATGTTGTTCGTCGAGAAGACGAGGATCCGCGGCAGCGACCCGGCGGCGTCGCTGTGGTCCATCAGCGGGTCACTTCATCTTCTTGAGGAACAGGTGCAGGTAGCCCGAGTCCTCGAAGTTCCCCAGGAACTCGTGGCCCATCTTCTTCGACCACGCCGGCAGGTCCTTGAGGGTGCCGGAGTCCGTCGCCAGCACCTCCATCACGCCACCGACCGGCACGCCGCCGATCGCCTTCTTGGCCGCGAGGATCGGGCCGGGGCACGACGTGCCGCGGGCGTCGACGACGGTGGTCGTGCCCTCCAGGGCCTTGAGCTCTTCGATCGCTACCGACATGTCAGTCCTCCTCCGGGACGGGTGGGCGCCGGTCCGCCGGCGACGACGCCGGACACGGCAGGCCGCCGGGGCGCACCGCCCGGCAGCAGCGGTGACGTGCGTCTGCGCGCGGAAGGACCCGCGGACGGGGACCCACCATCGGGCCGGACGACGTCGCCACGGACCAAGGTTCGACCTGGTCACGTCGCGTCGTGAGGGTCGAACGTCCTGTACCCCTACGGGTATGTGTCGCGTTTGCGCAGGCAGGGACCAACGTCCCGACGGCGTCCGCGCCGGGAGCGCACATACTTCAACCGTGCCTGATTCAATCGCTCTTGAACTGACGCTCTCTCCGTCCGCGGTCGAGGGTGCGCTCGGTGTCCTCCAGGCGGTCGCCGACCCGGTGCGGTGGACGGTGCTCGAGCAGCTGTCGGCGGGCCCGTCGTGCGTGTGCAACCTGCAGGAGCACGTCCAGGTGCCGGGCAACCTGCTCAGCTATCACCTCAAGGTGCTGCGTGACGCGGGCCTGGTCACGTCCAGCCGGCGCGGCCGGTGGATCGACTACGCGCTCGCGGACGACGCGCGGTCCCGGATGGCGGCCGCGCTGCCCGGCGCTCGGGCGGCGGCGCGGGCATGAGCGTCACGGAGCGGGTCCGCGCCGGGAGCTCGGTGCGCCGGTGGACCGGGCTCGCGGGTGCCGCGGTGGTCTGGTTCGCGCTGTACGCCGTCAACGGGCGGTTCTGGACGTGGCTGGTCGGTCACGTCTTCGGCCTGGACCTGACCAGCCGGCTGGGCTCCGGTGTCCTGTTCTTCGTCACCGACTCGGTGAAGATCGTCCTGCTGCTGGTCGGGATCATCTTCGTGGTCACCGTCCTGCGGTCGTTCATGAGCGTGGAACGGACCCGGGCGCTGCTCGGGGGGCGCCGCGAGGGCGTCGGCAACGTGATGGCGGCCGGGCTCGGTGTGGTCACCCCGTTCTGCTCGTGCTCCGCGGTGCCGGCCTTCATCGGGTTCGTCGCGGCGGGCGTGCCGATCGGCGTGACCCTCAGCTTCCTCATCGCCAGCCCGCTGGTGAACGAGGTGGCGATCGCGATGCTGTTCGGCATGTTCGGCATCGGCCCGACGGCGCTCTACATCGTCGCCGGCCTGCTGATCGCCGTCGTCGCCGGCTTCACGCTGGGCCGGCTGCACGTGGAGCGGTGGGTGGAGCCGTTCGTCTTCGAGACGCGCCTGCGCGGCCAGGTGGTGGACCCGAGCATCGGGCTCAGCTGGGACGACCGGATCCAGATGGGCCTGGAGGAGGTCCGCACCATCCTGCGGCGCATCTGGCCGTACCTGCTGGTGGGCATCGGTCTCGGTGCGGCGATCCACGGCTGGGCGCCGGCGGACCTGTTCGCCCGGTACGCCGGTGCGGGCAACCCGTTCGCGGTGCTGGTCGCCGTCGCCCTCGGCGTGCCGCTGTACTCCAACGCCGCCGGCGTGATGCCGCTGGTGCAGGCCCTGCACGACAAGGGCCTGCCGATGGGCACCCTGCTCGCCTTCATGATGGCCGTCGTCGCGCTCAGCCTGCCCGAGATGATCCTGCTGCGCCGCGTGCTCAAGCCGCCGCTCATCGCCGCGTTCGTCGCGGTGACCGCCCTCGGCATCATCGCCGTCGGCTACCTGTTCAACGCCGTCCTGCCGGCCTGACGCCGGCACCGCTCACCACAGGAGAGACAGACCATGATCATCAAGATCCTCGGCTCCGGCTGCGCCAACTGCGTCAACCTCGAGCGCGTCACGCGGGAGGCCGCCGCCGACCTGGGCCTGGACGCCGTGTTCGAGAAGGTCACCGACTACGGGGAGATCGCCGGCTACGGCGTCATGCGCACGCCCGGGCTCGTGGTGGACGAGCAGGTGGTCATGTCCGGCCGGGTCCCCACGGCAGCGCAGGTGCGCGAGCTCCTCGCGCCCCTCGCCTCCTGATCGACCGGCGCAGGAACGGCGCGCCGTCATGACGACCCAGAGCCCGGCCGGTCCGGACGTGCCGGCGGTCGAGGTGACCCGGGAGGCCAGCTCGGCACCGTCGTCGCCGGCCACGCCCACCGACCGTGCGTCGCGGATGCGTGACCTGCACCCCGGCTGGTTCGCCGCCGTGATGGGCACGGGCATCGTCGCGGTGGCCAGCGACGGCAACCCCGGCGGTCTGACCGCGCTGGCGCCCGCAGCGCACGCCCTCGGTGTGGCGTTCGCCGTGCTCACCTACGTCCTCGGCGCGGTGCTGCTGGTGGCCTACGTGGTGCGCTGGGTGCGCCACACGGACGCGTGCCGGGCCGACCTGCGGCATCCCGTGCTCGGCGCGATGCACGCCACCCTGCCGGCGGGGCTGCTGGTGCTGTCGGTGATGACCACGGCCGTCGGCCCGCGCTTCTTGCCGTCGGCAGTGACCGTGCCGCTGGCCGGCGCGCTGCTGGCGGTCGGCGCGGTGGTCGGGCTCGTGCTGGGCGTGGCCTTCGCGTACACGCTGTTCACGGGCGAGGTGGCCGCAGGGTCGGTGAACGGCGGCTGGTTCATCCCGCCCGTGGTCACGATCATCGTCCCCGTCGCCACCGCGGCGCTCGTCCCGCACGTCGGTGCGCGCGACGCGCGGCTGCTGCTGGTGCTCGGCTACGCGACGTTCGGCATGGGGTTCGTGCTGTTCCTGCTGACCCTGGGTCTGCTGTTCGCCCGGCTCGTGCTGCACCCGCTGCCGCCCGCCGCGCTCGCGCCCACGGTGTGGATCGCGCTCGGCCCGGTCGGGGTCGGCGCGCTGGCCGCCCTGGGCCTGGCGCGGCAGATGCCGGTGGCGAGCGCCGCGACCGCCGGCGCGGTCGGCACCGTGTCGCTGCTCTTCGCCTCGGCCCTGTGGGGGTTCGGGTTGTGGTGGCTCGGCATCGCCGTGGCGCTGCTGGTGCGCTACCTGAGGGCAGGTGGGTTCGGCTTCCACCTCGGCTGGTGGGCGTTCACCTTCCCGCTCGGCGCCTTCACCGTGGCGACCCTGACGCTCGCACGGGCCTGGCAGACGCCGGTGCTCGAGGCGCTGGGTGCCGCGCTGTACCTGCTGCTGGTCGGCACCTGGGCCACCGTCACGGTCCGGACGGCCGCGGGGACGCGCACCGGCGTGGTGTGGCGGCGGTGAGCCCCGGCCGTCGAGACCTCAGGTGCGCGGCGCCTGCCACGCCTGGGTGACGTAGGCGGCGGGTCGGGACAGCGCGGCGGCGACCGCTCGAGCGCAGGCTCAGGCGGGCAGCAGCTCGGCCAGCAGCGCGTCGACACGACCACGGATCTCGTCGCGCACGCGCCGGACCGTGTCCAGGTCCTTGCCGGCGGGGTCCTCCAGCTCCCAGTCCTCGTAGCGGACGCCGGGGAAGAAGGGACAGGTGTCGCCGCAGCCCATGGTCACCACGACGTCGGACGCCTGCACGGCGTCCCCGGTGAGGATCTTGGGGCGCTCGGCGGTGATGTCGATGCCGACCTCGGCCATCGCCTCGACCGCGACGGGGTTCACCTGGTCGGCGGGCATCGACCCCGCGGAGCGGACCTCGACCCGGCCGCCGGACAGGGCGGACATGAAGCCGGCGGCCATCTGGGAACGACCGGCGTTGTGCACGCAGACGAACATGACGGACGGGCGGTGGGTGGTGGTCGAGGGCATCGGTCTCTCCAGGGGTCGGGGTCAGGCAGGGACGACGAGCGGGGCCAGGTGCTCCACGCGGCCGGTCAGCTCCGCCAGCGCGGCGTCGAAGGCCTCGGCGGTGCCGGTGCGGACGGGGTCCGGGACGGACCAGTGCACGTCGGCCGGCACGGGAAGCTCCTCGTGGGCTCGGTCGCACACCGTGACCACGAGGTCGCCGTCGCGCTGCACGTCGACCAGCGCGCGCGGTCGCAGGCGGCGCATCGGGAGGTGGTGACGGGCGGCTGCGGCGACGGCACCGGCGGCGAGGCGGTCGGCGGGATGCGTGCCGGCCGAGGCGGCGGGGACGTCCGACGCCTGCCGCCACAGCGCGGCAGCGAGGTGCGATCGGGCGGAGTTGGCGGTGCAGACGAACAGCACGCGAGGGGCGGCACGGGTCGCTCCGGGCACCAGGCCCTCCAGCGCCCTCGGCACGAGCCGGACGTAGGTGCGGCGCCCGTCACCCTCGGAGCGGTGGCGGCTCACCAGCCCTGCCTGCTCGAGCACGCCGAGGTGGTGCGCCACCAGGTTGGACGGCATGGCCAGCAGGTGCGCCAGCTCGGACGGCGAGGCGTCGCCGAGGGCGAGGGTGTCGACCACCTGCAGCCGGGCGGGATCGGCCAGCGCCGCGTGCACGGCGGCGCGACGCACCACGCCCCAGTTCTGCTCGTCACTCATTGAGTCAATGATGATTGAGCGATCGGCTCGGGTCAAACCGCCACCGGACGTGCACCTCGTGCACAGCCACCTGCTCACGGCGCCCGAGTGGCACGGGGCGGCGCTCGGCGGCTGAGCCGGCGGAGGGTCGCGTGGTCGGAGGGGACGGGGCGTGGACCGTGCCGTGATGCCGGGCTGCAGGGCCTCGCCGATACTCGAACGGTGAGTGCGACGCGATCGACCGAGTCGCCGGGCGGCTTCGACGTCGGCTCCGGCCCGGGCGCCGGCCCCGACCTCGGCACCGGCGCCCTGCAGGGCACCCTGCTGGCCGGCCGGTACCGGTTGGGGCCGCTGCTGGGGAACGGTGCGACGTCCGACGTGCGGCTGGCCCGGGACGAGCGCCTGGGCCGCGAGGTGGCCGTGAAGCTGCTCCGCCGGACGGGGACGGGGCTGAACGGTCACCGCGAGCAGGCGGAGGCGCGGCTGCTGGCCTCCCTCAGTCACCCGCACCTGGTGACGGTCTACGACGCGCACCTCGACGGTGACGAGCCGTTCTTCGTGATGGAGCTGGTTGCCGGGCAGAGCCTGGACCGGCGGCTGCAGGAGGGGCCGCTGTCCACCGACGACGTCCGTCGGGTCGGCACGCAGGTGGCCGACGCGCTGGCCTACGTGCACGGGCGCGGTCTTGTGCATCGCGATGTCAAGCCCGGCAACATCCTGCTGGGCGCCGACCCGAGCGGGGCCGTGGACGCACGGCTGGCCGACTTCGGCATCGCGCGGCTCGAGGACGGAACCCGGTTGACCGCCACCGGGCAGCTGGTCGGCACGGCCGCGTACCTGAGCCCCGAGCAGGTGCGCGGCGGGTCGGTGGGTCCGGCCACGGACGTCTACGCCTTGGGCCTGGTGCTGATCGAGGCCCTCAGCGGACAGCTGGTGTTCCCCGGTCGCGCGGTGGAGTCGGCGGTGGCGCGGCTGCACCGGCAGCCGCAGCTGCCCGGTGCGGCGGGGCCGATCGGGGGAGTCCTGGAGCGGATGACCGCGCTCGAGCCCGACGACCGGCCGACCGCAGCGCAGGTGGCGGCGGCGCTGGGGAGCGACCACGCGGCAGCGTCCGCGGCGACCGTCCGGCTCCCGTTCCCGGTGGACGCGACGGATGCGCAGGCGGATCCGCCTGCCGCGAGCACCGCGGTCCTGCTCGTGACGTCGGCGGAGGAGCTCGCCCCGACCCGCCGGTTCGAGCTCGGGGGCGACGGTCGCGACGCCGACCGCACGGCGGTGCGCCCGGCGCCTACGGCGGACCGTCAGACGGTGCGGCGGTCCGTGGGGGCCCGGTCGCTGCTGGGCGGGCGGCGACCGGTGCTGCTGGTCGCGGTGATCGTCGCGCTGGTGCTGATCGGCATCGCGGCGCTGGCCGCCACGACGCGCCACCACGCGCCCACCGGCACCATAACCTACCCCTCGGTCAGCGGTCAGCTCGGGCAGGACCTGAACCGGCTCCAGCAGGCGGTGCGGCCGTGACCGGCCGGATCAGCCGGAGGGCCGCGGCTGCGGCGGTCGCGCTCCTCGTCGTCGGGCCGTCCCTCGCCGCGTGCTCCGCGACGCCACCGCGCCCGACGGTCCTCCAGACCGACGTCCTCGCCGTCTCCCAGGCCGCCGCCGCCCGCGACCTGGCGGCGACCAGCGCGGCGATCGGTCGGCTGAACGCGGACGTGGTCGCCGCACGTCAGGCGGGCACGCTCGACGCGGCGCGCGCGGCGACCATCGAGAGCGCGGCGACGGCGGTGCTCGCCGACGTCACCGCGGCGGTCCAGGCGCCCGCCCCGACGACCTCGTCCGTGCCGGCGTCCGCACCGCCGCCCGCTCGGGCACCGGCTCCGGCCCACCAGCCCAAGGACAAGGGCAAGGGCGGCGGGGACGGCGGGGACTGACCAGGGCTCACGCCGGGATGGTCACCACGAACCGGCAGCCCGGCGCGGCGTTGTGCACGGCCACCTCGCCGTGGTGCGCCTCGACCAGCCCGCGCACGATCGCCAGCCCGAGCCCGGCTCCCGCGTCGGGGTCCGGGGTGCGAGCGCTGCCGCCGCGCCAGCCGACGTCGAACACGCGACCGAGGTCGTCCGGCGGGATGCCGCCGCAGGCGTCCGCCACGGCGACGGTCACCGTGGGCCCGTCGGCCCGGCCCGTGATCACCACCGAGCCGTCGGACGGGGTGTGCCGCACGGCGTTCATCACCAGGTTCGCCACCACCCGCGCCAGCGCGTCCGGGTCCGCGCGCACCAGCACGTCCCCGGCGACGGCGCCGCCCACCTGCACGCCCTTGGCGCGCGCGACCGGGTCGGCGGCGGCGATCGCCTCGCTGACCACGTCGGCGAGCTGGAGCGTCTGCGGGGTCAGGTGGAGCGCGCCGGCGTGGATGCGGGACAGCTCGAACAGGTCGTCGACCATCCGGACCATCCGGTCGACCTCGGTGCGCATCTGGGCCCGGTACCGGGCGGGGTCCGGTGCGAGACCGTCGTCGAGTGCCTCGGACATCGCGCGGATCCCCGCGAGCGGCGAGCGCAGGTCGTGCGACACCCAGGCGACCAGCTCCCGCCGCGACTGCTCGAGACGGCGCTCCCGCTCCGCGGCCTCCCGCAGCCGGTCGCTGCTGCGCGCGAGCTCTGCCGCGATGTCCGTCAGCTCCCGCGGGCCCGACGCCGGTCCCTCGAACGGACCGCCGTCGCCGAACCGGGTCGCGGCGTCGCGCAGCCGGCGCGTGGACCTGACCAGGCGTTCGCCGAGCCACAGCGCGACGGCCACGGACAGCAGGCCGGAGACGACGCACACGGTGATCACCACGTGCAGGTCGTGCTGCGAGAGGAACATCGCCTGGGCCGTCCCGAGCACGCCGACGGCGACCCCGCCCACCGAGACGAGCGCGACCACGGCCGCCGACCAGCGCAGCGACGCCCGGCGCAGCAGCCACGCGGCGACGACCCCGAGCGCCACGACGCCGGCGGACCAGCCGACCGCGACCAGCACCACCTGGGCGACGTTCATGCAGCCGGCTCCCAGCGGTAGCCGGTGCCCCAGACGGTGAGCAGCCGCACCGGGTTGGTCGGGTCGGTCTCCACCTTCTCGCGCAGCCGCCGCACGTGGACCGTGACGGTGGACCGGTCGCCGAACGACCAGCCCCACACCTCCTGCAGCAGCTCCTCACGAGACCACACCCGGCCGGGGTGGGAGACGAGGAAGCGCAGCAGGTCCAGCTCCCGCGCGGTGAGGGACAGCGGGCGTCCGGCCAGGCTCGCCGAACGCTTGGCGGGCTCGACGACGAGGTCGCCGTCGGTCAGCGTCTCGTCCTGCGGCGACGCCTGCTGACCGGCCCGCCGCAGCACGGCGTCCACGCGCAGCACCAGCTCGCGCGGGCTGAAGGGCTTGGTCACGTAGTCGTCGGCGCCGAGCGCCAGCCCCATCACGCGGTCGGTCTCGGCGCCCAGCGCGGTGAGCATGATCACCGGCACGTCGCCGTCCTCCCGCAGGCGCCGGCACACCTCGAGGCCGTCGATCCCGGGGAGCATCAGGTCGAGCACCACCAGGTCGGCGCGCGTGCGGCGCATCGCGTCCAGCGCCTGCTCGCCGTCCGGCACGTCGACCACGTCGTGCCCGCTCGCGCGCAGGTACGACGCGACCACCTCGCGGACGGTGGCGTCGTCGTCGACGACGAGGACGTGCGTCACGTCGGTCCCTTCCCGAACGTTGGGGACGGCCCGGCACCGCGGTGCCGGGCCGTCCTGATGATCACCCCTGGGTCAGCGCGGCGTCACCGGGCCGCGATGCCCTCCATGCCGGTGCCGCTGAAGGCCGGCAGGCCGGACACCGTCTGGATCCGGGTCAGGGTGCCGTGCGGCGAGACGGCGTAGGCGCCGACCGTGCCGGCGACGGACTCCTGCACGTACACGAAGCGACCGTCGTGGGACGCGGCGAGGTCGATGGGCCCGGCGCCGGTGGAGGCCGCGACCGGCGCCGTCAGCACCGCGGGGCCGAACCACGGTGCGGCCCAGGCCGACAACGTCGCCGAACCGGCGTTGGCGCCGAGCAGCGTGCGTCCCGCCAGGACGTTCCAGCACAGCGCCGCGCCACCGTCCGGTGCGGAGGAGCCGACCAGGTGCAGCGACCCGTCACGTGCGGCGGTGTACGTGCTGGTCCGGCCCGTGCCGGCCTCGGTCACCTGCAGCCCGCCGTGCCGGTCGACGACGAAGGAGAACGGCACCGGTCCGGCGGACGGCGTGGCCACCGGGGTGGCGGCGGGCAGGCCCGCGTCGTCGATCGGGAAGCTGAGCAGCTCGTCGTGGTTCTTGGTGGTCACCACCAGCGCGTGCCCGTCGGCGGCGAACCCGATCTGCCCCGGCGAGGCGATGAACACCGGCGGGTTGCTGCCGCCCAGGCCCAGCGAGCGGGTGGACCCCGGGATCGGCACCAGCGCGCCGTGCACCAGCCGGAACCCGGAGACGGCGCCGTCACCACCGGCGTCGAGCACGTACACCAGGTCGCCGTGCACCGCGATGCTGGTGGGGAAGTGGCCGCCCGAGGGCGCCGTCCGCGGCGTGCCGAGCGCGGCGCCGTGCACGCCGAACGCCGTCACGGAGTCGCTGCCGGCGTTCACCGCGAGCAGCACGTCGTCACGCTCGTCCAGCACCAGCGAGCCCTGGGAGGCCAGCGCGTCGAGCGGTGCGCCCACCTGCGTGCCGCCCAGCCCGCCGGTGGCGTACCGCCCGGCCGCGGTCAGCGTGCCGTCGGCGTGCCGGGTGTAGGCCGCGATCGTGTTGCCGGTGGTGCCGTTGAGCTGGACGAAGACGGCGCCGGGTGCACCGTGGCCGTCGGGGCCGCCGTCGGCGCCGTCCGAGGCGAGCGCCCCGGACGCCCCGAGGGGCACGAGGGCCAGCGCGGCGGCGGCGCCGACGGCAGCAAGGACGGTGCGCCGGCGGACGAGGGCGTGCAGAGGGGACATCGGAACCTCCAGGGAGCGGACGAAGGCCCACCGCGCGCCCCTGACCAGGGCGTTCGCCGGTGAACCGGATGCGTCCACTGTGCGGACCGCCTCACCCGCCGGACAAGGGTTCCGGTGCTTACGAGACGGTGACGTCCCGCGCCGACGGCCTCAGGCGTGCGGGTCGAGCACGTGCCGGTCGCCGCTGAAGGGCCGCAGCGCCTCGGGCGCCGGGAACGGCAGCTCGATGGCGTCGACCTTGGTGTGCACGTCCCCGTGGTCGTCGTAGGTCACGACGACCCGCTCGGTGGACACCTCGCGCAGCCGCACCCGCACCGGCCGCCCGTCGAGCTCCAGCTCCCACAGGTCGGCCAGCCAGCCGATGCCGCGCTCGTCGAGCACCGCCTCGGCCTCGTCCCACGGCAGCACGCCGGACGCCGTCCGGCCGAGCCGGTCGATCGCGACGGCGCCGTCGTCCTCCAGACGCAGCCAGCCGAGCAGCTCGCGGTCGCCCGCCCGACGGTGCTCGATCCAGTCGGTGGGCGTGGAGGTCACGGTCGCACCGCCTGTCGGTGCGTGCGCAGGGTCGCGAACATGGGCGGGACCGTAACGTGCCGACCCCCCTGCGAGGCCAGCTGATTCCTGGTTGCGGACGGACGCGTCGACCGGGCTACGCGTGCCGGCGCGGATACTGGGCAGGCCGCGGGCGCCCGCGACGTCGGCGGCGGTCACCGTGCGCCGCACGCCGTCAGCACCCGCACCCGTCGCGCCGACCGGCGGCGCCCGTCCGAGAGGCCCACGATGCCCAGCTCGTTCAACGGTCTGCCCCTGCACCCCCTGGTGGTGCACGCCGTGGTGGTGCTGGTGCCGCTCGCGGTCGTCTGGCTGCTCGTGCTGACGTTCGTGCCGCGGTGGCGGGACCGGTACGCCGGGCTCGGTGCGCTGATCGCCCTGGTCGCGCTGGTGCTGACGCCGGTCGCCTCGGAGACGGGTGAGTCGTTGCAGGCCCAGATCGGCCCGGTGGGCGAGCACGCGGAGCTGGGCGACCAGCTGAAGTTCTTCGTCTTCCCCGTCGCGGCGCTCGCCGTGACCCTGTGGTGGGTGACCCGTCGGGCCCGCTCCGGCCCGGCGTTGGCCCGTCCGCTCGCGCTGACGCTCGCGGTCCTGTCCGTGGTCGCGAGCCTGGCCACGGGGTGGCAGGTGTACCGCGTCGGCGACTCCGGGGCCCGCGCGGTGTGGCAGCACAGCACCAGCCAGCTGTCGAGCGTCGGCAAGGGCTGACGGCCCCGGAACGGGCCGCGGGGCGCGCTCTCGACGGGCGCTCGCGGCCGGATCGACGGATGGTGGTGGTCCCGACAGCGACCGGAGGGACCCACCCCATGAGCTCCAACACCTTCGTCCGATCCCTGCACGACCTCGGTGCCGCGGCCTGGTTCGGCGGCGGCCTGATGGGCGCCATCGGCCTCAACGGCGCGTCCGAGGAGGTCGAGGACCCGCGTCAGCGCGTGCACACCGCGTCCATGGGCTGGGCGAAGTGGGCACCGGTGAACGCCCTGGCCATCGGCGCGCACCTGGTCGGCGGTGCCGGCCTGCTGCTGGCCAACCGGGGCCGCGTCCAGGCCCAGGAGGGCGTCACGGCCAACACCGTCGTGAAGACGGCGCTGACGATCGCGGCCCTCGGCACCACCGCCTGGAGCGGGATGCTCGGCACCAAGATCGCGAAGGGCTCGTCCGAGCCGGCGTACAGCGGCGTCACGCCGTCGTCCAGCACGTCCGACGAGGTGGCCGCGGCGCAGCGCCAGGAGCGCATCCTGCAGTGGGTCACCCCGGCGCTGGTCGGCACGATCATCGTGCTCGGCGCGCAGCAGGGCGAGATGCAGCGGCCCAACCAGGTGTCCAAGGGCCTGCTCGGCCGCGTCTTCGACTGACCAGCGGCCCGAGGCGAGGGGCGCCCCCGCGCGGGGCGCCCCTCCGCACCCGGCCGCCCGCCGACACCAGGGGCCCCGGCGCGGGTGGATCAGTCGGGCACGACCTCGGTGACCTGACCGTCCTCGACGTGCCACCGGCGGGTCAGCCGCACCGTGTCGAGCATCCGGCGGTCGTGGGTCACCAGCAGCACCGTGCCGTCGAACGCCTCGAGCGCCTGCTCCAGCTGCTCGATCGCGGGCAGGTCCAGGTGGTTGGTCGGCTCGTCCAGCACCAGCAGGTTCACCCCGCGCGCCTGCAGCAGGGCGAGCGCGGCCCGGGTCCGCTCCCCGGGCGACAGGGACGTGGCGGGCCGCGGGATGTGGTGGCCACCTAGCCCGAACTTCGCCAGCAGCGTGCGCACGTCGGCCGTCGGCCAGTCCGGCACCTCGCGCGAGAAAGCCGTGACCAGGGCGTCGTCACCCTCGAAGGCGGCTCGCGCCTGGTCCACCTCGCCGACCAGCACACCGGACCCGACGTCGACGCGGCCCTCGTCGGGGGTCAGCCGGCCGAGCAGCAGGCCGAGCAGCGTGGTCTTGCCGGCGCCGTTCGGGCCGGTGACCGCCACCCGGTCCTGCCAGTCGAGCTCCAGGTCCACCGGGCCGAGCCGGAAGTCGCCGCGCCGCACCACCGCGTGCCGCGCGACGCTGACCACGCTGCCGGACCGCGGTGCGCCCGCGATGGTCATCTGCAGCTGCCACTCCTTGCGCGGTTCGGCCACCTCGGTGAGCCGAGCGATCATCCGGTCCGTCTGCCGGGCCTTGGCGGCCTGCTTCTCCGACGTCTCACCGCGGAACTTCCGCACGAACTTGTCGTTGTCCGTCGCCTTGCGCCGGGCGTTGCGGACGCCCTTCTCCATCCAGGCGCGCTGCATCCGCGCCCGCGCCTGGAGCGCGTCCCGACGGGCCGCGTACTCCTCGTACGCCTCCCGCGCCTGCCGCCGAGCGGTCGAGCGCTCGTCCAGGTAGGCGTCGTACGAGCCGCCGTAGACGGCCACCCGCTGCAGGCTGCGGTCGATCTCCACGACCGACGTCACGGTGCGGGACAGGAACTCGCGGTCGTGGCTGACGACGACGACGGGCGCCGACGAGCGAGCGACGAAGTCCTCGAGCAGCGCCAGCCCCTCCAGGTCCAGGTCGTTGGTCGGCTCGTCCAGCAGGTAGAGGTCGTACCGGGACAGCAGCAGCGCGGCGAGCCCGACGCGGGCCGCCTCGCCACCGGACAGGGCCGTCATCGGCAGCCCGGGGTCCACACCGAGGCCCAGGTCGGCCAGCACCGAGCCGGTGCGGGCCTCCAGGTCCGCACCGCCGAGGGCCATCCAGCGTTCGAGCGCCTCGGCGAACTCGTCGTCCGCACCGTCGACCCCGGCGGCCAGCCGCTCCGCCGCGGCGTCCATGGCCACCTGCGTGGCGCCGACGCCGGTCCGCCGCTCCAGGTGCGCGTGCACCGACTCGTCCGGTCGCCGCTCGATCTCCTGCGCGAGGAAGCCCAGCTGGGCGTGGGTGGGCGACACCGACACGGTCCCTGCGTCGGGCCGACGCTCGCCGGCGAGGATGCGCAGCAGCGTGGACTTGCCGGCGCCGTTGGGCCCGACGAGCCCGACGACGTCACCTGGCGCGACGACGAGGTCGACCCCCGAGAACAGCTCGCGATCGCCGAAGCCGGCGGCCACCCCCTTGGCCTGCACGGTCGCGCTCATGCCGAGGATTGTCCGGCAGGGCCGGCGTGAACCCCGAACGGATTCCTGGCGCGAGCGGTCGATGGAGGACGGGCCGGCGTCGGCACGGGTTCCGCCGGCCGGCACTGGCCCCCGCCCGGCGGGCGGAGAAGACTGGCAGCAGGCGCCGCCTCACCGGTGAGCGAGTCGCCGGGCCGTCGTCGGGCAGCGCCGCGATGGAGGGGTCATGAGCACGGAACAGCTCCAGCAGATGGCCACGGGCCGCGGCTTCATCGCCGCCCTGGACCAGAGCGGCGGCTCCACCCCCGGTGCGCTCAAGCGGTACGGCATCGAGACGTGGGCCGACGACGCGCAGATGTTCGAGCTGGTGCACGCGATGCGCTCGCGGATCATCACCAGCCGGGTGTTCGGCGGCGACCGCATCGTCGGCGCGATCCTGTTCGACCGCACGATGGAGAGCCAGATCGGCGGCATGGGCGCCGCCGAGTACCTGTGGCAGGTCAAGCACGTCGCACCGTTCCTCAAGGTGGACAAGGGGCTGGTGGACGAGGCCGACGGCGTGCGGCTGATGAAGCCGATCCCGGACCTCGACGACGCGCTGAGCAGGGCGAACGGGCACGGGGTGTTCGGCACCAAGATGCGCTCGCTCGTCGTGCAGGCCGACAAGGGCGGCGTCGCGGCGATCGTCGACCAGCAGCTCGAGCTGGCGCAGCGCATCCTCGCGGCGGGGCTGATGCCGATCGTCGAGCCGGAGGTGGACATCCACAGCCCGACGAAGGGTCAGGCGGAGGACGTGCTCCGCTCGGCGCTGCACGACGGGCTCGACCGGCTGCCGACGGACGCCAAGGTGATGCTCAAGCTGACGCTGCCCGACCAGGACGGCTGGTGGACGCCGCTCGTCGAGCACCCGCACGTGCTGCGCGTCGCGGCGCTGTCCGGCGGCTACACCCGTGCGGAGGCGGTGCAGCGGCTGGCGCGGCAGCCGGGGGTGATCGCCAGCTTCTCGCGGGCGCTGACCGAGGGCCTGACGGCGCAGCAGTCCGACGACGAGTTCGACGCGGTGCTCGACGGCTCCATCCAGGCGATCTACGACGCGTCGCTGACCTGAGCCGCGGGCCGGGAGGCCCGCCCGGGACGCCCGCCGGGGGCCGACCGCACGGCGCCGTCGTCGCGACACGCCGGCGACGGCGCCACGCTCGTTCTCAGAATCCTCTGAGAATCGGCTGGTGCCGTGGGGCCCCATGACGACGAGCGCGCCGACCCCGACCGGCGCAGCACGCCCGGCGACCGTCCGATGACGCCGCCGTCGCGCGGCTCCGCCCTGTACGCCGCGACGCTGGTCACCATCGGTGCGGCGGCCGGCGTGCGGTTCTTCACCACGACGCCGGACCTGCGCGCGACCGCCGCGCACGGCGCCGCCACGGGCGCACCGGTCACGGCGGCGGCCGTCGCCACACCGTCGTCCACGCCGACGGCGACCGGCAGCAGCCTCAGCTGGGGCCGCGGGCCGCACCCGTCGGCCACGCCGTCGCCGACCCCGTCGCGCACGCCGACCGTCCCTACCCAGCGACCGTCCCCGACCGCGACCCCGACGGCGACCCGCACCACCGCGCCCGTGCCCGCGCCGAAGCCCGCCGCCCCGGCTCCCGCACCACCGCCGCCCGCACCGGTGACCACCGTGGTGGTCGGCTCCACCGTCCAGACCCCGTACGGCCCCGTGCAGGTGCAGGTGACGTTCACCGGCACCGCGATCACCGCGGCGCAGGCGCTGCAGGCACCGTCCGGTGGCTACAGCAGCCAGGTCAGCTCGTTCTCCGTCCCGGTGCTGTCCCGCGAGGCGGTCGCGGCCGGCTCGGCGAACATCGCGGCGGTGTCCGGGGCGTCCTACACGTCCGCCGGGTACAAGCAGTCGCTGCAGTACGCCATCGACCACCGCGGCTGACGCAGGCTCAGCGGACCGCCTCGCGCGCCAGCACCAGGTAGCAGCTGGCCGTCCATGTGTACGCCCGGTCGCGCAGCCCCTCGCCGGTCAGCGCGTCGAAGTTCTCCGCGAACCCGTGCGCCTCGCACAGCCGTCGGAACCGCGTGCTCACCTCGTCGGCCAGCTCGTCCCGGCCGGCCCGGCGCAGGCCGTCGACCAGGAGCATCGTCGACGGCGCCCAGATGGGACCGCGCCAGTAGCCGTCCGCCTCGTACTGCGGCGAGTCGGGCCGCTCGGTGGCCGGTCCCCACGGTGTGAGGAACGCGTCGAGCTGCTCGACCACGGCGTCGACGACGTCCGTCGGCAGGTGGTCGGCGGCCAGCAGCGCGAGGTGGGGGAGCAGGCTGGTGCTGCTGCTGGCGCGGCCCGATCCGGGGTTCCGGGCCACCAGGGCCGAGCCGGTCCACAGCTGGTCCACCAGCGCTGCGGCGAGCCGGTCGCGCAGGGCCGCCCACTGCGCGCCGTCGCCGGTCTGCGTCGCACCGGGCTGCGACGCCGACCTCAGCTCGTCGGCCAACCCCGCCAGCACGTCGAGCTGCACCACCAGGAACGCCGCGAGGTCCGGCGCCTCCACCACCCGGTCCGCGTCGAACATCGTCGCGTTGTCCCAGCCGCTGTCGTTGCCGTGCTGGTAGTGCGGCAGCACGTGCCCCGGCACCCGCCGGGACGTCAGCCAGAAGTCCGTCCACCGGACCAGCGCGTCGTACAGCTGCCGGAGCGTCGCGGCGTCCAGCGGTTCGGCGAGCGCGGCGCGCAGCCGGGCGACGGCCCAGCCGTGGATCGGCGGCTTGACGAAGTTGTGCAGCACCTCGGAGTGCGTCACCGAGTCCGGCAGCGCGCCGGAGGCGTCCTGGTGGTCGAACGGCAGCAGCAGCTGGTCGAGCGCCTCCGCCGGTCGGCCCGGCGCGAGGGCCAGCGCGTTGAAGCAGTGGTCCCAGCTCCACACCTTGTCCATCCAGTGCTTGGACATCAGCACGGCCTCGCGGCCCAGGAACCCGGCGGGCCGCACGGTGGCGGACCACATCACGTACGCCGCGAGGGCGGCGGCGGGCGTCGAGCCGTCGCGCCACGGCGCCACCTGGTCGAGGTAGGTGGCGAAGTCGTGGGCGCTCGTCGTGACGACGTCGTCGAACGTCCGCCGCCGCCGGTAGGGGGGTCGGGCCGTCTCCAGCTCCTCGACGACGAGCTCCCACTCGTCGCCGGCCACGGTCACGGTGCGGGTGGCCTCGCCCAGCGCCTCGGCACCGAGCACGTCCAGCTCGCCGCTCAGCGCGGTGATGCGGTAGCGGCGCCCCGTCTCGTACGACGTCAGCACGGCCGAGCCGTCGATCGGGTCGCGGAACAGGTACAGGCCGGTGAACGAGGTCAGTGACGAGCTGGGGTCGGCGAGCACCAGCCCGAGCCCCCGACCCCGCAGCCGCACCGTGTCGACCGACTCGAAGGCCGCCTCGACGGTGCCCGCCGCGCCGCCCGTGGCGGCGGTGGCCGCGTCCCCCGCACCAGCACCGTCCGCCGTCCACGTCAGCACCCCCGGCGTCGCGGTCAGCGCCGTCGCGACCCGCTCGCCGGCGATCGTCGGCACCAGCCGCAGCACGGGGTGCATACCGGTCTGGTGGGACACCAGGTGCACGTCGTCGGCCCGCTGGTGCAACCCGATCACCGGGGACAGGTCGAGCCAGGAGCCGCGCCGGCTGAACGGCACCTCCCGCACGTCGAACAGCGGGCCGGCGGACACCCCCGCGACCGCGGGACTCGTCGCGGCGCTCATCGGACCGGCAGCCAGACGCGCATCTCACCGGGTTCGCGTTCGGCCCACCGGTGGTAGGCGATCAGGGGCAGCTCGAGGCGTCCACCCTGGTCACCGGCCTGCGTGCCGTCGTAGGGCCAGGTGCGGTCGGCCGGCGGCACCACGGTTGCGGCGACGGTGACCCGCTCGTCCCGACGGGTCGGCGCCACGGAGGCGTCGACGACCAGGTCGGCCAGGTCGATCCCGGCCGGCACGTCGGTCTGCTCGGCGCACAGCACCAGCGGCCCTGCCTCGACCGCGACGCAGCCGCGGACCGCGTCGATCCGCCGGTCGGGCCAGGTCAGCCGGGGGGAGACGTCGAGCCGGAGCGTCAGCTCGTCACCGGGCCGCAGCACGCGCACGACCGAGACCGACCGCCGCCCCTCGGCACCCAGTGGCCCCTCCGGCGTGGTGAGGACCGCGTCCGGGCTCCAGGCCGGCACCCGGAACGTCAGCGTGACCGGCGTGGCGGGCGCCTCGACGACACGCACCACCACGGCACCGTCGTCCGGGTAGGCCGTCTCGACGTCCAGCGCCAGCACGGTCCCGTCCTCGAGCACGGTGCGGATGCGGCCGCTCGCGTACTGCAGCAGCACCAGCTCCTGGCCGCGGACGGCTGCGGCGTAGGTGTGCCAGCTGGCGAGCGTCCGGGCGACGTTGGTGGGGCAGCACGAGACGTCGAACCACGCCGCGCGGCTGCCGCCCTCGGCACGCGGACTCACCTGGTCGTCGTCGGACGGCTGACCCGCCGCCCGCAGGTGCAGGGGGTTGGCGTAGAAGAAGGCGCGCCCGTCCGATCGCGGGGAGGTGGCGACGACGTTGTACGACGTGCGCTCGATCAGGTCGGCGTACCGCATGTCACCGCTGGCCAGGAACAGCCGCCAGGACACCATCGTCGACGCGATCCCCGCACAGGTCTCGCAGTACGCGCGGTCCGGTGACAGCTCCCAGTCCTCACCGAACCCCTCGTCCTGGTGCCGGCTGCCCATGCCGCCGGTCAGGTAGGTCCGCCGGGCCACGGAGCGCTCCCACTGCCGGACGACGGCGTCGACCAGCTCGTCGTCCGCGGTGTCGACACCGACGTCGACGGCGGCTGCCGCGAGGTACAGCGCCCGGACCGCGTGCCCGCGCCACACGTCGGCCTCGCGGATCGGCACGTCGTCCTGGAAGTACGCCCGGCCCAGCGGGATGTCGGCGAGGGTGCCGTGGCCCCGGCGCTCGAGGAACAGCCGTGCCTGCTCGGTGTACCGGGGCTCGTCCAGCGCCCGACCCAGCTCGGCGAGGCCGACCTCGATCTCCGGGTGGCCGCAGATGCCCTGCAGGCCATCGGTGCCGAACGTCGCGCACACGTGGTCGGCAGCCCGCCGCGCCGCCGCGACCAGGGCGTCCGCACCGTGGGTCCGCAGCCGGGCGACCGCCGCCTGCAGCAGGTGGCCGGTGCAGTACAGCTCGTGACCCATCTCCAGGTCGGAGTACCGCGGTGCCTGGCCGGCGTGGCCGTAGCAGGTGTTGAGGTACCCGTCGTCGTCCTGCGCCCGCACCACCCGCGCGGTCAGCCGCTGGAAGGCCGCCTCCGCCCGGACGTCCCCGGTGCGCCCGGACTCCCACGCCAGTGCTTCGAGCAGCTTGTAGACCTCCGAGTCGGAGAACTGCCAGCCCGGCCGCTCCGCCCCGGCGGTGCTTCCCTCGGCGACCCGGTCGAAGTTGGCCAGCCAGCCCAGTCGGCCCATCCAGCGCTCGCAGTGCTCGAGCGTCGCATCGGCGTTGGTGCGCTGCAGCCCGGCCCAGAAGCCGTCGGTCAGGGCCACCTCGTGCAGGCCGAGCGGACGCAGCGCCCCACGGGCGGGCACCACCGGTCGGCCGCCCGTGGGGTCGAGCCGCCCGCTGAGGCCGGCGCGGTCGGCGTCGACGAGGTCCGAGGTCATGGGTGCAGAGCTCCGTTGTCGAGATGAGGGCACGGTGAGGGCACGAGCGGGCACGCCCCGGCGCGGCCGGGCGCCCACCTGAGCCGGTCAGTCCTTGATGGCGCCGGCGACCACGCCCGCGGCGACGTACCGCTGGGCGACCACCAGGAGGATCGCGGCCGGGATCGAGGCGATCACCGCGGTGGCCATGATCGAGTTCCACTCGGTGGTGTTGTTGCCGATGTACTTGTAGATGCCGAGCGTGATCGGGATCAGCCGGCCGTTCCGGTCGATGGTCGACGCGAAGATGAAGTCGGACCACGCCCACAGGAAGGCGAACAACGACACCGTGATCGCCGAGTTCCGGCTGATCGGCATGACGATCGACTGGAACATCCGCCACGTCCCGGCGCCGTCGATGCGGGCGGCCTGCATCAGCTCGTTCGGGATCCCGCTCATGAAGGCGGTGAACAGCAGCACGCCGAACGGCACCGCCACCGTCGAGTCGGCGACGATCAGGCCCCAGACGGTGTTGAGCATCCCGGCCTTGAGGTAGATGACGTAGAACCCCATCGACATCACCACGGCGGGGATCATCTGCACCACCAGCAGCACGAAGTTCAGCGCGCCGGCGCCGCGCGGCCGCAGCTTGGCCAGCGAGTACCCCGCCGGTGCCGCGATGGCCACGGTCAGCACCACGCAGCCGAGGCCCACCAGGAGGCTGGTGCCGAGCGCGGGCAGCTGCTGCCGGAACACTGCCTGGTACCCCTCGACCGTCGGGTCCCAGGGGAACCAGTGCGGCGGTGTCGCCCGCATGTCCGACGTCTTGGTGAACGAGACGTTCAGCATCCAGTAGACGGGGAACAGCATGACCGCGGTCAGGACCACGCCGACCGCCGTCCGCCAGCCGCTGCGCCTGCTCATGACTGCTTCTCCTGCCGGCGCTGGAGGTAGAGGTACACGAACCCGAACACCAGCGCGATGACGATGAGGACGTTGCCGATGGATGCGGCCGGTGAGAACGCGGGCTGGCCGGTGCCGAACGCCTGCCGGTAGGACCAGGTGGCGAAGGTGGTCGAGGCGTCCGCCGGACCCCCCTTGGTCATGATCCAGATGATGTCGACGACCTTCAGCGTGTAGATCAGGCCGAGGAGGATCGTCACCGCGGACACGGGGCGCAGCAGGGGGAACGTGATCCGCCGGAACTGCTGCCAGCCGTTGGCACCGTCCAAGGACGCGGCCTCGTACAGCTCCCCGGGGATGTTCTGCAGGCCCGAGTACAGGATCACCAGGTTGAACGGGATCCCGAGCCAGATGTTGGCGATGATCACCGACCACAGCACCCACTGCGGCGAGGTGAGCCAGTTGATCTGGCTGCCGCCGAACGCCTTGATCACCGAGTTGACGATGCCGTTGTCGCTGTTGAGCATCCATGCCCACGACGAGCCGGAGACGATCAGCGGCAGCAGCCACGGCACCAGGAACATGCCGCGCAGCACGCCGTTGAGCCGGAAGCTGGTACGGAAGAACACCGCCAGCGCCAACCCGATCGTGTACTGGAACAGGATCGACAGCAGCACGAAGAGAGCCGTGTTCACGGCCGCCTTCGCGAACGTGCTGGAGGCGACGATGTCCGAGTAGTTCTTCAGGCCCACCCAGGCGGCGTTGCCCTGGACGAAGGCCCGCGGCGTGTAGTCGTGCAGGCTCAGGTCGATGTTCCGGTACAGCGGGTACGCGTAGAACACGACGAGGTACACGATCAGCGGGGCGATGAACGCGAACGCCGCCCACCGGGTGCTGGCGGCGGGCCGACGGTCCGGCCGGACGGCAGGTGCGCCCGTGCGGGTCGCACCTGCCGTCCGTGCCGTCGTCCCGACCGTGGTGGTCAGGGATTCCATGAGGACAGTCCTTGCGTCGTGCCTGGTCAGCCGCGACCGGGCGTCACTTGGTGGCCGCAGCGGCCTTCGTCTGGGCCGTCTTCAGGGCGTCGGCCGGAGAGGCCGAGCCGGACAGCGCGCTCTGCACCGCGGTCCACAGCTGCTCGGAGATCTTCGGGTACTTGGTGCCCAGGTTGTCGCTGGTGCGGCCCTTGGCGGCCTTGACCGCGTCGACCCACGGCTGCAGCGAGGAGTCCTTGGCCAGCAGGGCGGTCTGCCCGTCGGCCGTCGGCGGGATGTAGTACGCGAAGGTGGTGGCCGTCTGCACCATGCCGTCGGTGCTGGTCATGCAGTCGACGATCTTCTTGGTGGTCGCGTAGCGCTTGGTGTCCTTCTGCACGGGCATCTCGATGAACTCGCCACCGGTCGGGGCCGGCGCGGCACCGCCGGTCTTCGCCGGGATGGTGATGACGCCGGTGGGGAACTTCGCCTTCTTGGCGGCGTCCACCTGCCAGGTGCCGTTCTCACCGAAGGCGAAGTCGCCGGTGAGGAACTCCTCCCACGTGGTGTTCTGCGAGTTCTGGATCACCGAGTTGGGCGCCAGGCCCTGCTTGACCCAGTCGGTCCACAGCTGCAGCGCCGAGGTCGCCTCCGGGGAGTCCAGCTGCGTGAGGTTGGCGCCGGCGCCCCAGAACCAGGGCAGGAACTGGAACGAGCCCTCCTCGGTGCCGATGCCCGCGAAGGTGATGCCCTTGTGGCCGGCGGCCTTCACCTTCTGCAGCGCGGCGGTCAGGCTGTCCCAGTCCTTGATGGACGTGGGGTCGATGCCGGCGGCGTCGAGGATCGACTTGTTGTAGTAGAGCGCGAGGGTGTTGGCGCCGATCGGGATGCCGTACGTCTTGCCGTTCATCTGACCGGCGGCGAGCAGGTTCGGGTCGATCTTCGAGGTGTCGAGGCCGAACTCGTCGGTGGTGGTGAGCATGCCGGTGTCCGCCAGCGTGGAGACCGCCGGGTTGTCCAGCAGGATCACGTCCGGTGCGGTGCCCTCCTGCGCGGCCAGCAGCGCCTGGTTGGTCAGGGCGGTGGTGTCGTACGCCGTGCGCTGCACGGTCACGCCCGCGGCGTCGCCGCAGGACTGGACGCGCTTGGCCCAGCTGGACGAGGCGTCGTGCTGGGGGTACGGGTCCCACCAGGTGTAGGTCTTGCTGCCGCCGCCGGCGGCGCTCGCGGTGCTCCCAGCGCCGGCCCCGGCGCTCGACGAGCAGGCCGCCAGGCTGGCGACCGTCACGGCGATGCCCAGCGCGCCGAGGGCGCGCCGGTGGGTGGAGATGCGCATCACGGTGTTCCTCCTTGAATCAGTGATGAGTGCAGCTGCGCCGGTGGGTGGGCCGCCGGCGCATGACGGTCAGCGGGCGCCGGTGGGCGGCGCCGCTGTGCTCCCCCTGTCCACGAGCTCCGGCGAGATGAACCGGACCACGTGCGGCTCTGTGCGGCCCGCCGCCGACTCGATCCGCCGGACCAGCTGGCGCACGGCCATCTGCCCCAGGCGGTCGGGTGCGCTCTCGATCGAGGAGAACGGCAGCGAGAAGGTGCGGGCGAACTCGTCGGAGTAGCGCCCGATGACGGACATGTCCTGCGGGGAGGTCAGGCCCCGCTCGCGCAGCACGGCGGGCAGCGCGGCCGCGGCGGCCTCGTTGTTCACCAGCAGGCCGGTGACGCCGGGGTGGGCGTCCAGCGCCGCGTGCAGGTCCCGGCCGACGTCCGGCTGGTGCGAGGAGCCGAAGATGGCGTGCAGCCTCACGTCGCGCAGCTCGGCCTCCTCCGCTGCTGCGTCCGCCAGCCGCCAGACGTAGGCGCCGCCACGCTCGACGACGTGCTCCGGCTGCGAGACCAGCAGCAGCTCGCGGTGGCCGAGCCGGGCGAGGTGCTCGACCATGAGACGACCGGCCTCGGCGAAGTCGAGGTCGAACACGTCGAGGTGGCGGGGGTCGGCGGGGAGCCCGACGAGGGCGCCCGGCTGCTCGGCGGCCCGCAGCACCTCGAGCCGGTCGTCCCGGTCGGCGACGTTGAGCAGCACCACGCCGTCGACCATCCGCGAGTCCGTGATGCGCTTCAGCGCCCGGGCGCCGTCCGGCTCGGACACCAGCAGGATGTCGTAGCCCAGCTCCCGGGCGGTGTTGGAGACGCCGAGGATGTACTGCAGCATCGCCGGGGCGAACTCGTCCTCGAAGAACTGCGCGAGCAGGCCGATCACCTGGGTCTGCGCCGTCGCCAGCGCACGTGCGCCGGCGTTGGGCGTGTAGCCCAGCTCCTCGACGGCGCGGCGGACGCGCTCCTGGATCTCCGGCGACGTCGACTTCTTCCCCGACAGCACGTTCGAGGCCGTGCTGCGGGAGACACCCGCGAGGCGGGCCACGTCCCCGATCGTCGTCATCGTCCATCCTCACGGTGCGGCAGCGAACCGGTTCGCAGATTACGCACACGTGAGCGCGTCAGGCAAGCACCGATGTGGCGCCCGTCACGCCGGACGCGAGCGCCCTGAAGGGCCAGCAGACGGCTGCATGCGGTCTGACCTGCGACGATGTACCGACAGGGCGTGCGAGCGCCGACATCCTCGTGCTCGCGAAGTCATCCGCGCAGATCGCCTCCGGCGCTCGCTCGCGGAGAACCGGTTCGCCGCGGAGGCCGGCCGAGCCGTCGACGCCCCGGAACCACGACGGGGCGCCGTCCCGCCTGGACGACGCCCCGTCGGTGCGATCAGATCGCCGACCACCCGCCGTCGCACGGGATCACTGCACCGTTGACGTTGCTCGCGTCGTCGGACAGCAGCCACGTGATCAGCGCCGCGAGCTGGTCCGGCTGCGCCACCGACGTGACCATCGCCTGCATGAAGGGGCCGAGCACCGCACCCGCGTGCGCCGAGTGGAACGGGGCCTCGATGTTGGTCGCCACCGCGCCCGGCGCCACGGCGTTGCACCGCACCCCGTCGCCCTTGTAGAAGACCGCCGTGGCCTTGGTCAGCCCGTTCACCGCGTGCTTCGAGGCGGTGTACGCCACGCCGGACGCAGACGCCCGCAGGCTGGCCTCCGACGAGACGTTCACGATCGCGCCCTTTCCCGCCGCGAGCATCAGCGGCAGCACCGCCCGGGTGGTGCGCATGGGCGCGGTCAGGTTGATCCGCAGCACGCGCTCCCACGTCTCGTCGTCCACCTCGGCGGGCGGCAGGAACGCGTCCATGATCCCGGCGACGTTGGCCAGGCCGTCCACGCGCCCACCTGCCGCGGCGACCACGCGGTCCACCACCTCCTGCGCGGAGATGTCGCCCGGCACGGTGACGAACGTCAGTCCCGGGTTCTCCTCGACCAGCTCGGCCAGCCGGCTCTCCACGACGTCGGTCGCCACCACCGTGGCCCCCTCGCGGGCCAGTCGGAGCGCCGTCGCCTTGCCGATGCCGGAGCCCGCCCCGGTGACGATCACCGTCCGGCCGTCGAACCGACCGGGTACCAGTGCAGCTTCAGGAGACATCGTCGTCCCTCTCGACGCGGGTCCGGACGACCCGGCCGGTCGCCCGCCCTCGGTGCCGACGCTAGGAGCGCCGCGGGGCGCCGACAAGCACTGCCACCGTCCCGCACGGGTGAACGGCGCGCGCGCCGAAGGGGGTCGCCGGGGCGCGCCAGGCCGGGCCCTTCGGCCCTGGCGCGCCCCTGACCAGCGAGAAACGCTGGAGGGGTCACCAGACCGCAACGGAGCGTTCGGAGGACGGGCGATGAAGGCACTCGTGGTGTACGAGTCGATGTTCGGCAACACCCAGCAGATCGCGCAGGCGGTGGCGGCCGGTCTCGGCAAGCACGTCGAGGTCGAGGTGACCGAGGTGGGCCTGGCGCCCGACGAGATCTCCGCCGAGCTGGACCTGCTCGTGGTCGGCGCGCCGACCCACGCGTTCGGCATGAGCCGCGCCAGCACCCGCGCCGATGCCGTGAAGCAGGCGCCCGGCGGCACGATCGTCTCGACCGGCCGGGGCGTGCGCGAGTGGCTGGAGACGGTGCACCCGGGCGGCGTCGGCACGATGGTCGCCGCCTTCGACACGCGCGTCCGGACGCCGCTGCCAGGGTCCGCCGCCCACAAGGTCGCCAAGGCGCTGCAGCGCCTGGCCTTCCCCGAGGTGTCCGACCCCGAGACGTTCTGGGTGAAGGACAGCACCGGCCCGCTCAAGGACGGTGAGCTGGAGCGCGCCGAGCGCTGGGGCAGCGACCTGGGGCTGCTGGTCAACAGTCGCTGACGGCCGGGCCGGCAGGGGGTGCCGCGATGGACGGTGACGTCGTCCTGGTCGCCGGGGCCACCGGCGAGCTCGGCGGTCTGATCGTCCGGGGGTTGCTGGCCGAGGGCCGGCAGGTCCGTGCCCTGGTGCGACCGGTCACCGACGCCACCGCTCTGGTCGCGGCCGGTGCGCAGGTGGTCCGCGGGGACCTGCGGGACCTGGGCAGCCTGTCGGACGCGCTGGCGGGCGTCGGCACGGTGGTCACCACGGTCACGGCGATCACGCGGATCATGACGGGACCGACCGACCTGACGATCGCCGGGGTGGACGGCGACGGGAACCTGAACCTGATCCGGGCGGCCGACCGGGCGGGGGTCCGCCGGTTCGTCTTCGTGTCGGCGGCGGGCATGGGCGACGAGATGGCGCGGCTGTCGCCGATGATGGCGGGCAAGTGGGAGGCCGAGAAGTTGCTGGCCACGACGTCGATGCGACGGGTCGTCGTCCGCCCCGACATGTTCCAGGAGGCCTGGCTGGGCCGGTCGGCGGGCTTCGTCCCCGGTGCGGGACGGATGCTCGTCTACGGCCGGGGCCGGACGCCGCACCGGTACGTGGCGATGGCCGACGTCGCAACGCTGTGCGTGCGGCTCGCGACGATGGACGAGCCGCCCCGGCTGGTCGAGTTCGGCGGTCCGGATGCGCACACCGTCCTCGACGTGGTGCACCTCTACGAGCAGGCCGCGCGCGTGCGGGTGCGCGTGCGGCACGTGCCGCGGTTCGCCCTGTCCGTCGGGCGGCGCGCGACGGCGCGGCTCCGGCCCGGGCTGTCGTCTCTGATGGGCCTCGCGCTGAACGGTGACCTGCACGCGGCGACGTGGGACGACCAGCCTCTGCGGGACGCAGGCATCGCGCCACGGTCGGTCCGCGCCTTCGTCGAGGCGAGCGTGGCCGGCGACCGCCCGCTGGGTGCGGCGGCCTGACCTGCGTTCACCAGGGCGCGGCGGAGAGGTACAGCCACGCCCCCGGACCGCGGACCCCCGGGCGGACGCAGAGACGCCCCGGACCGTCCACGGTCCGGGGCGTGTCGTCAGTGAGTGGCCGGCCCTGCGTCAGCGCAGGACGGCGGCCAGCACCCCGGTGACGAGGAGGGTGGCGAGCGACCACGCCACCACGCTGCCGACGACGTAGCCGACGAAGGCGAGCTTGCCGGCCCGGTCCGGGCCGTAGCTGGGGGTGCGACCGAAGTAGATCTGCTCGCCGAGGTCGCGGATCCGGGCGGCGGCACGGCGGGCGAGCTGGGGCTCGACGCGCGCCAGGGACAGCGTGGTCATGGTGGTGCGCTCCTTGTGGGTGCGTGAGGCGGGTGCCGGGGTTGCCGACGTGTCCCATGGTCCCGGGACCCCACCATCATGTCATGGGCGTTAAGGCCTATGACTCATGACCTGCCTGGTCGGACGCGAATCTCGCGGCTCGGGACACCGTGTCCCGCGGTGCGGTCAGCTCGTCGCGCGATCCCGTCCGTAGGCGTCGCCCAGGATCGACTCGGTGTGCAGCGCGCACACCCACGTCCCGTCCCGCCGGACCCACGTCGAGGCGTCCGCGGCATCGAAGGCGACGTCCGCACCGTCCACCTCGAGGTCTTCGTGCACCCGGTACGCCACGACGACCACGTCGTCGGTCACCCGGTGCACCAGCAGGTCGGTGATCGCGTACGACCGCAGGGTCCAGCCGCCCGAGCTCATCATCGCGCCGAGCGTCGCGCGGTCGATCTTCGCGGCGCCGCTGGCACCCGCCACCACGGTCGGCTCGTCGGACAGGGCGGTCGCTGCCGCCGCGTCCCGCTCCACCATCGCGTCCCAGAACCGGTGCTCCAGCGAGCTCAGCAGCTCGGTCAGCTCGTCGTCCGCCATCTCGACCACTCCCCGATGTCGTCGCGCGCCCGACGGGTGCGCCGTCGGGTCAGCATCGCGCCGACCACCGACACAGCACCTCAGCCGCCGGCGGCACCGTCCTCGAACCACGCGGATGTCGGTTCGAGCAGCTCGGCGAGCCACCCGGGCACGGCGTCGGACCACTCGGACGCCTCCTGCGGCGGTGCGCCGTGCAGCGCCCGGCGCCACGCCAGCGCCCGCCCGACGCACCCTGTCCACGCCGCGAGCCGGGCCAGCCGCACCCCCTCGGGTCCCTCGACCTCCCACCCGGACAGGTAGGCGTCGCGGGTCGCGCGCAGCGCGGGGTGCTCGGCGGGCAGCCCCGACGTGGCAGCCATGCTGCGCAGCGTGACCAGGAGGGTGCTGAAGGGGTGCGCGACGCAGGCGTCGCCCCAGTCGAAGAACCGGTCGGGGCGGCCGGATCGGTCAGCGGGCAGCACGTTGCCGGCGTGGAGGTCGTCGTGCTGCACGCTCGCCGGCTCGGACCCGAGCGTGCCGCCACCGGCCGCGAGCTCGGCACAGGCGTCCGCGAACGCCGGCCGCAGGCGCAGCAGGGCGGCCCGCACAGCGCCGTCCAGCGGCAGCAGCGGGTCGTCCAGCAGCTCGTCGAGCAGCGCGGGCAGTGCCGTGGGTCGCTGGTCGGGGACGCCGAGCGCGAGCAGCTCCGCGGTGTGCGGCGCCACCGCCCGCTGCAGCCCGGCGTACTCCCGCACGAAGCGGGTCCAGCCCGCCGGTTGCGCCCCGTCGGCCCGTTCGCGCAGCGGCGTCCCACCGTCCGGCAGCAGCAGCCAGCCCTCGTCGTCGTCCGTCGCCAGCGGGGTCAGCACCAGGTCCGGGACCCACGCCGCGAGGGCCTGGTTCAGCGGTGCCTCGTAGCCCGTCCGGCCACCGCACGCCTTGACCCACACGACTTTGTGGTCCACCGGGAGCCGGTGCACCGCGGACCAGGGCCGTCGTTTCACCAGCTCCGCCGGACCGGTAGGCCGCGTGCCGAGCTCGAGCAGCCGGTCCGTCGCCCAGGCCAGCGCGCGGTCGGTGCCTCCCGTGCTCGCGACCGCCTGTTGCATGGCGCAGACGGTATCCGCGCCCTGGTCGGAGCGGCGCGGAGCTCGCGACCGGACGGACGAACGAGGCCCGGGTGCTGCTCCGGCCGCGATCAGGCCGCGATCAGGTCGAACGCGTTCCCCTCGGGGTCGGTCAGCGTGACCCACCCGCTGCCGGCGCTGACGCCGCCGAGGCGGCGGGCGCCGAGCCGCACCAGCCGCTCGGACTCGCGGAGCAGGTCGGCCGTGACCAGGTCGAGGTGCAGGGCGTTGCGGGCCGGCCGGCCCTCGGTGACCTGCTCGAAGACGATGCGCGGCAGTCCCTGCGCCGCGTCGTCGAGCAGCTCGGCGTGCGCCGGCGAGGCGCCGGGGGCGACGTCGCGGCCCAGTGCGGCGGCCCAGAACAGGGCGGTCGACTGCGCGTCGTAGGCGTCGAAGGTCAGTCCACGGAAGGTGGCCATGGGGATCTCCTCACGGTGGGAAGGGTGGTGGGGGAGGGCGGTCGGCGGGAACGTGCCGGGCGGCCACCGGGACGGGTCAGGCGCCCGCCCCGTACTGCGCGAGCAGCGACACCGGCTGCCAGTCGCGCCAGGTAGCCACGCGGTCCTCGTAGTCGGCCGTGGCCATGCCGAGCGGCGCCGCGCCGAAGAAGACGCGCAGCGGCGGCTTCTCGGCGTCGACCACCCGGAGCAGCGCCTCGGCCGTGTCCCTCGGGTTGCCTCGGTCGGCCACCCGGGTCGCGCGCCAGGCCGCCGCCTGGGCGTGAGCCTCCTCGTAGGCCGGCAGGGGTGCGGCCTGCCGGGCCGACGGGCCGGCGAAGTCCGTGGCGAACCCGCCCGGCTCGACCAGAGTCACGTGGATGCCGAACCCGGCGACCTCCCGGGCCAGCGACTCGCTGAACCCCTCGAGCGCCCACTTGGAGGCGTGGTACGCCCCGATGCCGGGGGCAGCGACGATCCCGCCGATCGAGGACACCTGCACGATGTGCCCGCCACCCTGCTCCCGCAGGTACGGCAGCGCCGCCTGGGTGACCCAGAAGGCGCCGAAGAGGTTGGTCTCCAGCTGGTCGCGCAGCTCGGCCTCGGACAGCTCCTCGATGAAGCCGAACTGCCCGTAGCCGGCGTTGTTCACCACGACGTCGAGCCGGCCGAGGTGCTGGTGAGCCTGCGCGACGGCGGCGAGGTCGGCGTCTCGGTCCGTCACGTCGAGCTGGATCGGCAGCACCGCGTCGCCGAAGCGCTCGACCAGGTCGTCGAGGGTGGAGACGTCACGGGCGGTGGCGGCGACGCGGTCGCCGCGCTGCAGGGCGGCGATCGCCCACTCGCGGCCGAAGCCGCGGGACGTGCCGGTGATGAACCAGGTCTTCATGGTGGTTCCCTTCGAAGGATGCCGACGCTGCGCCGGTGGGCACGGGGTGCGGGCTGCGGGCTGCGACGGGGTGCCGGTGGCCGAGCGGGGACCGGCGGTCGACGCTCCGACCGGGTACGCGTACCCTGTAACGGAGGCGACTATCGTTTGTGGGCATCACCATAAGCGGAGGTTCCTCCGGTACGCAAGGGGAATTGCCCGCTGAGCACGCAAGACGACGACTCGCAGGACGACGGCGAAGGAGCAGCACCCGTGACCACCGCAGCAGCCCGGCCGCAGCGCGCGGACGCGCAGCGCAACCGCGAGAAGCTGCTGGTGTGCGCCGCCACGGCGCTCTCGCGCGACGGTGACGTCCCGCTCGAGTCCATCGCCGAGCAGGCCGGGGTCGGCATCGGGACCCTCTACCGGCACTTCCCCAACCGGAACGCCCTGGTCGAGGCGGCCTACCGGCAGGAGGTGCAGCAGCTGTGCGACGCGGCGCCGGCGCTGCTGGGACCGGACCGGTCCGGGGTCGACGCACTGCGTGAGTGGATGGGGCGCTTCGTCCGCTACGCGGCCGCCAAGCGCGGCATGGGCGCGGCGCTGCGCGCGGCGGTCGGCTCCGACTCGCCGCTGTTCGGCGAGACGCGTGGCCGGATCGTCGACGCGATCGGCGTGCTGCTCGCGGCCGGTCAGGCCGACGGTTCCGTCCGCCCGGACGTCACCGCGGAGGACGTGATGTGTGCGATGTCCGCCGTCTGGATGGTGCCGGACGGCGACAGCTGGGCGCCGCAGGTGCGCAAGCTGCTCGACCTCGTCGTCGACGGCCTCCGCTTCGGCGCCCCGTCCTCGGACTGACCGTCCCCCGGCGGACTACTGGACGGGCGCGCCGTCCGCTGAACCGGCACGCGCGTCGTCGTCGTGCTCGTCGTCCTCCTCGAGCTCCTCGAGGACCTCGAACGGCGACTCCACCTCGCCCCGCCAGGCCTCGTGGCCCTCCCGCACCGCCAGGGCGGCGACCACCAGCGCCGCCACCGAGTCTGCCCACTGCCAGTGCAGCAGGCTGTTCGCCAGCAGGCCCACCAGCACGGTGCCGGACAGCTGCATGCACACCAGCAGCTGCCGGGAGTCGGCGACGACGCTCGCCGAGCCCAGCTCCCGCCCGGTGCGCCGCTCCACCCACGCCAGCGCCGGCATGGTCACCAGGCTCAGCACTGCGATGCCGATGCCGACGGCGCTCTGCTCCACGCGCTGCACGCCCGTGAGCGTCAGCACCGACTCGACCGTCACGTAGGCCGCGAGCAGGAAGAACGCCACCGCGACCAGCCGGGCGGTCAGCGCGTCCCAGCGTTCGGGGTCGCGCCTGCTGAACTGCCAGGCGACGGCGACGGCGGACAGCACCTCGACCACGGAGTCCAGCCCGAACCCGAGCAGTGCCGCCGACGACGCGGCCGCCCCGGCGCCGATCGCCACCGCCGCCTCGAGCACGTTGTAGCTGATCGTCGTCGCGACGATCCGGCGGACCCGACGGTGCAGCACCGCCCGTCGTTCGGCGTCGAGCGTCGGGCGGCCGGGGACAGGCGTGGTCACCGGGGGAGGGTCCACCGCCGGGGCGGCGGTGTCCAGCCGGGCGCCTTCGGCCGGGGCGTCAGTCCTCCGCGACGTGCTCCGCCGGGACGATCGGCGCGGGCTGCGGACGCTTCGGCCTGCGGGCGTCCCCGCTCGACGACCGCCGCAGCCGCCGCGTCGCCCACGGGTAGGCGTGCACCCGCAGCCAGTGCGCGTCGGCGCGCAGCTGGTCGACGCGCGGCACGGGCGGCAGCGGGGCCAGCGGGTCGTCCCAGTCGTCCCGGTCCGGCGGCAGCCCGAGGGCCACGAGCGCCGCCTGCGCCACGCGCGCGTGCCCGTCGGTCGTCAGGTGGATGCGGTCCTCGGCCCACATCCGCCAGTCCGCCAGCGATCGCATGCCCCACAGGTCCACCACGTGGGCGCCGTGCCGGCGCGCGATCGACCAGATATGCGTGTTGTAGACGCCCACCCGCGGTCGGATGCGGCGCACCAGCGGGCTCTCCTTGGTGTCGTACCCGGTGCCCAGCAGCACGTCGATGCCGGCGGACCGCAGCCTGCGCACGGCGGACTCGAGGTCGCGAGCGAGCCGGTCCGGGTCACCGGTGGGCCGCAGCAGGTCGTTGCCGCCGCCGACCAGGCTGACCAGGTCCGGCTTCAGGTCGAGCGCCATCGGCACCTGCTCCCGCAGGATCGGGCGCAGCAGCCGTCCCCGCACCGCGAGGTTCGCGTACTCCAGCGGCTGCTCGCCCGCGGCCGTGCGCCGCTCGGACAGCCGGGACGCCAGCACGTCGGCCCAGCCGCGCTGCGGGGCGTCGGGACCTGCCGGGCTGTCCCACAGGCCCTCGGTGAACGAGTCGCCCATGGCGACGTACCGGGTCCAGGGGGGAAGGTGGTCGCGCACCCCGACATCTTGCACACGGGCACCGACGCCGCGCAGGCCTGTCGGCGCCCTCGGCTCAGGGAAGCTGCCAGTCCACCGGATCGGCCCCCTGGGCCACCAGCAGCTCGTTGACCCGGGAGAACGGACGCGAGCCGAAGAACCCGCCGTGCGCCGACAGCGGGCTGGGGTGCGCGCTGCGGACGATCGGCACGTCGCCGAGAGCCGGTGCCAGGGTCTGCGCGTCGCGACCCCACAGCACGGCGACCAGCGGCCCGCCGCGTTCGACGAGGGCCGCGATCGCCCGGTCGGTCACCGCCTCCCAGCCCTTGCCCCGGTGCGAGGCCGGCGCGCCCGCCCGCACGGTGAGCACCCTGTTGAGCAGCATCACGCCGCGGTCGGCCCAGGGGCTCAGGTCCCCGCAGCTGGGCCTCGGCACGCCCAGGTCGTCGACCAGCTCGCGGAAGATGTTGTCGAGCGAGCGGGGCAGCGGCCGGACGTCGGGCTGCACCGAGAACGACAGGCCCATCGGGTGGCCCGGCGTGGGATAGGGGTCCTGCCCGACGACGAGCACCCGCACCTGGTCGAGCGGTCGCGTGAACGCCCGCAGCACGGCGTCGCCGGCCGGCAGGTAGGTGCGGCCCGCCGCGAGCTCGGCGCGCAGGAAGTCCCCGGCCGCACGGATCTGCGGCTCGACGGGTGCGAGGGCCGCCGCCCATCCGGGGTCGATCAGCTGGTCGAGCGGTGCGGGTGCCACGGTCGGCACGGTACCGAGTGCCGCACGCACCCACGCGCGTGACCGGCGGCCGCGGGGCGAATGACACCGGTGTCGTTCGGGCCGTACGCTGGGCGCCGGTACGACGAGAGGGGACCGGCATGGACGTCGCAGCAGCGCGCAGCCTCACCGTGGAGCTGTCGGAGCCGGCCGAGGGGTCGACCGGCCTGAGCGAGCGGGACCAGCAGATCCTCACGTTCGAGCGGCAGTGGTGGAAGTACGCCGGTGCCAAGGAGCAGGCGGTCCGCGAGCTGTTCGACATGTCGGCGACGCGGTACTACCAGGTGCTCAACGGGCTGCTGGACGACCCGGCGGCGCTCGCGTTCGACCCGATGCTGGTCAAGCGGCTGCGTCGGCTGCGCTCCTCCCGCCAGCGGGCCCGCACCGCCCGTCGGCTCAGCGCCGACGCGTGAGCGCGGGGCGCACCGGGTTCACGGGCTGAGCCGTTAGCCTTCTCGCCGTGAGCAAGGCCGCCTACCCGTACCCCGCCGACGAGTTCGACGCGCAGCCGGACGCGGGTGCCCCCCGCGGCGTGCACCGCGCCCCCCGCTCGGCCTGGAGCCGCTGGTGGCCCTTTCTCCTGGTGATCGTGCTGGTACCGCTGATCGCCTGGGGTGCCGTCACGTGGATGTCCAACCACGGCGGTCTGCCCAACCTCGCCGTCCCGGCCGTGACCGAGACCCCCGCCGAGTCCCCCTCGGCCGCCGAGTCCGGCGCCGCCACCGCCAGCGCACCCGCGTCCACGACGCCGAGCAGCGCACCGGCCACCCCCCCGGCGTCGTCGTCCGGCACGGTCGACAAGGCCACCCCCGTGAAGGTGCTGAACGCGTCGGGCCTCTCGGGTGCCGCCGCGACCGCCGCCACCAAGCTGACCAAGGCCGGCTTCACCTCCGTCACCACGGGCAACAGCCCCAGCAGCACCAAGCAGAGCGTCGTCTACTACGCCACCGCCGGTCAGCAGCAGACCGCCGCGCTCGCGGCGTCGACGCTCGGCATCAGCACCGTCACGCTGTCGCCGGCGCAGGCCGGCACCGGCATCACGGTGGTGCTCGGCTAGCTGCCGCTGCGGCTCTCGACGGGATCGTCGCAGTGCCGCTGACGGGTGCCAGCGGCTTGCACTCTCCAGGGTCGAGTGCTAACCATTGGGCTAGCACTCTCCTGGTGAGAGTGACAGAAGTACCGGCCGTCAGATGAGGGCCGTCAGCCGCGGGACGTGACTGCGGACGGCGGGCCCGTCCGTCGCGGGCATCGGACGGCCACCCCCAGAACCCAGCAGAAGGATCGATAGCCCCATGGCCAAGATCATCGCCTTCGACGAGGAGGCCCGTCGCTCCATGGAGCGCGGCCTGAACATCCTCGCCGACACCGTCAAGGTCACCCTCGGCCCCAAGGGCCGCAACGTCGTGCTCGACAAGAAGTGGGGCGCGCCGACCATCACCAACGACGGCGTCTCCATCGCCAAGGAGATCGACCTCGACGACCCGTACGAGAAGATCGGTGCGGAGCTCGTCAAGGAGGTCGCCAAGAAGACCGACGACGTCGCGGGTGACGGCACCACCACCGCCACCGTGCTCGCCCAGGCGCTCGTGCGCGAGGGTCTGCGCAACGTCGCGGCCGGCGCCAACCCGATCGCCCTGAAGCGCGGCATCGAGAAGGCCGTCGAGGCCGTCACCACCCAGCTCCTGGCCCAGGCCAAGGAGGTGGAGACCAAGGAGGAGATCGCCGCCACGGCCGCCATCTCCGCCGGCGACCAGGCGATCGGCGACCTGATCGCCGAGGCGCTGGACAAGGTGGGCAAGGAAGGCGTCATCACCGTCGAGGAGTCCAACGCGCTCGGTCTCGAGCTCGAGCTCACCGAGGGCATGCGGTTCGACAAGGGCTTCCTGTCGGCGTACTTCGTCACCGACCCGGAGCGCCAGGAGGCCGTCCTCGAGGACGCGTACGTCCTGCTCGTCGAGTCGAAGATCTCGAACGTCAAGGACCTGCTGCCGCTGCTGGAGAAGGTCATCCAGGCCGGCAAGCCGCTGTTCATCGTCGCCGAGGACGTCGAGGGTGAGGCCCTGGCCACGCTCGTCGTCAACAAGATCCGCGGCACGTTCAAGTCCGTCGCCGTCAAGGCCCCGGGCTTCGGCGACCGCCGCAAGGCGATGCTGCAGGACATGGCGATCCTCACCGGTGGCCAGGTCGTGTCCGAGACCGTCGGTCTCAAGCTCGACACGGTCGGCCTCGAGGTGCTGGGCCAGGCCCGCAAGATCGTCGTGACGAAGGACGAGACGACGATCGTCGAGGGCGCCGGCGACGCGGCCCAGATCCAGGGTCGCGTGACCCAGATCCGTGCCGAGATCGAGAACTCGGACTCCGACTACGACCGCGAGAAGCTGCAGGAGCGCCTCGCCAAGCTCGCCGGCGGCGTGGCCGTCATCAAGGCGGGTGCGGCCACCGAGGTGGAGCTCAAGGAGCGCAAGCACCGCATCGAGGACGCCGTCCGCAACGCCAAGGCCGCCGTGGAGGAGGGCATCGTCGCCGGTGGTGGCGTCGCGCTCATCCAGGCCGGCAAGCTCGCCTTCGAGAAGCTCGAGGTCGAGGGTGACGAGGCGACCGGTGCCGCGATCGTGAAGCTGGCGATCGAGGCCCCGCTGAAGCAGATCGCGATCAACGCCGGTCTCGAGGGCGGCGTCGTGGCCGAGAAGGTGCGCAACCTGCCCACCGGCCACGGCCTGAACGCGGCGACCAACCAGTACGAGGACCTGCTGGCTGCGGGCGTCAACGACCCGGTGAAGGTCACGCGCTCCGCGCTGCAGAACGCGGCGTCCATCGCGGCGCTGTTCCTCACCACGGAGGCCGTCGTCGCCGACAAGCCGGAGAAGGCCGCGCCGGCCGCTCCGGGCGGTGGCGAGGACTTCGGCGGCGGGTTCTGATCCGCTGAGGGTTCGCTGAGCAGCACCAGGCGGCGCGTGCGCCGCTGAGCACCGAGAGGCCGGTCACCTGCGGGTGGCCGGCCTCTCGTGCGTTCGCCCTGGTCCTGGGCGTTTGTCCAGGTGTCCGCTGTGGAAGCGCTGTGCTCGCTGAAATCGTTGCTGACTCTTGCTGCAAGGCGTTTCTGGCGGATAGCGTGCGGTCCGTCCGAATCTGCGCACACCGACGTGTGCTGGACCAGAAGGTCGACGATGACTGCTGCTCGCGCACGCTCCCGCACGTCCCGATCGCTGCTGGCCCTCCTGGCGGCCGCCGCCCTGACCGTCACCGGGCTGGTCGCGACGCCCGGTGCACCGGCCGCCGCGGCCCCCGGGGTGGTGACCCTGGTCGGCAGCCTGCAGAGCAAGGCAGGGTGCGCGAACGACTGGGACCCGAGCTGCGCGGCGACGGACCTCGCGGTGACCAGCACGGCGGGCGTGTATGCGGCGGACCTGACGCTGCCGGGCGGCTCGTACGAGTACAAGATCGCCTTCGACCGCGGCTGGGACGGCGCCGTCGGGCTCGACGGGGGAGCGGCGAACATCCCGCTGGTCACCGGCGGGACGGAGCAGCTGCGGTTCTCCTACGACGTGAGCACGCAGCGCGTCACCGTGACGCCGCTCGGCCTGGCGGCCGGGTACACGGCGGCCGACGACGCGCTCGTCGGGAGCCCGGTGCGGGAGGCGGGCAGCGGCAACCAGTACTACTTCGTGATGACGGACCGGTTCGCCAACGGCAGCACGGCGAACGACACGGCGGGGCTGGGGACGGACCGGATGGTGTCCGGGTTCGACCCGACCGACAAGGGCTTCTACCACGGCGGTGACCTGGCCGGCCTGACCTCGAAGCTGGACTACGTCCACGGGCTCGGGACGACCGCGATCTGGCTGACGCCGTCGTTCAAGAACAAGCCGGTGCAGGGCACGGGCGCCGACGCGTCCGCCGGGTACCACGGCTACTGGACGACGGACTTCACGCAGATCGACCCGCACCTGGGCACGAACGACGAGATGAAGACCCTGATCGCCGACGCGCACGCCAAGGGGATGAAGGTCTACTTCGACATCATCACCAACCACACCGCCGACGTGATCAGCTACGCCCAGAACCAGTACACGTACGTCAGCCAGGCCGACAAGCCCTACAAGGCGGCCGACGGCACGGTGATCCCGGACATCGGCGCCCTGGCGAACTCCCCGAGCTTCCCCACCTTCGACGCGGCGACGTCGTTCCCGTACACGCCAGTCGTCGCCCCGGCGGATGCGTACGTGAAGGTCCCGTCCTGGCTGAACGACGTGACGCTCTACCACAACCGCGGCGACTCGACCTACACCGGTGAGTCCACGACGCTCGGCGACTTCTCGGGCCTCGACGACCTGATGACCGAGAACCCGAAGGTCGTCAGCGGCATGGAGCAGATCTACGAGTCGTGGATCGACCTGGGCATCGACGGCTTCCGCATCGACACCGCGAAGCACGTCAACTTCGAGTTCTGGAAGGCCTGGACGCAGCCGGTGCTCGACTACGCCCACACGCACGGCAAGCCGGACTTCTTCATGTTCGGGGAGGTGTACGACGCCGACTCGGCGAAGACGGCGCCGTACGTGCGGGACACGGCGATGTCCAGCACGCTCGACTTCTCCTTCCAGTCGGCGGCGACCAGCTACGCCAAGGGCGGGTCCGCCAAGTCGCTGCAGGCGCTGTACGCGTCCGACGACCGGTACACCACCACGCACTCGTCGGCCGATGCGCTGCCGACCTTCCTCGGCAACCACGACATGGGCCGCATCGGCTACTTCCTCGCCGGGCAGAGCGACCCGATGGCGCGCGACGAGCTGGCCAACGACCTGATGTTCTTCTCCCGGGGCCAGCCGATCGTCTACTACGGCGACGAGCAGGGCTTTGCCGGCTCCGGCGGTGACAAGGACGCGCGCCAGGACATGTTCGCGACGCAGACCGCGTCGTACGCGAACCAGCCGTTGGTCGACGGGACGACGGCCGGGTCCAAGGACCGGTACGACACCACCTCGACCCTGTACCAGCACATCGCCGCGCTGTCGGCGCTGCGCTCCGGCAACCCGGCGCTCGCCCGCGGCGCCCAGATCGAGCGGTACGCGCAGGACGGTGCCGGCGTCTACGCCTTCTCCCGGGTGGACCGCACCGAGAAGGTGGAGAACCTGGTCGCGGTGAACAACGCCGCAGCGGCGCAGACCGTCACGTTCACCACCCTGACGCCGGGTGCGAGCTACGCCGTGCTGTACGGCGGCGGTTCCGGTGTGACGGCCGACGGGTCCGGCAAGGTGACGCTGACCGTGCCGGCGCTGTCGGCCGTGGTGCTGCGGGCCGACCGGCAGGTGGCCGCCGTGCCGTCTCGGACGCTGGCGGTGTCCGTGCCCAGCGCCGGTGCCGGGGTGTCCGGTCTGACGCCCGTGGCGGCCGACGCGACGGACGGCTGGGGCGAGACGAGCTTCGCGTACCGGGTGGTCGGGTCCGGGACGTGGACCGGGCTCGGCACGGCGGAGAGCGGGGCGCCGCGGGTGTTCGCCGACGTGTCCGGGCTCGCTCCCGGCACGCTGGTGGAGTACCGGGCCGTGTCCGTCGACGCGGCCGGCAACCACGTGGCCGCCTCGACGTACGCCTCGGTGGGCAACCGGGTCGACGGGGTGGTGGCCGGCGGCGGCACCGGGACGACGCTGCAGGTCAGCGTCCCCGGCAGCTTCAACTCGGCCGTGGGGTGCACGTCCGACTGGGCGCCGGACTGCGCCTCGATCGCCCTGACCAAGCGGCCCGACGGCGTGTACGCCGGCACGTTCACGCTGCCGGCCGGCTCCTACGAGTACAAGATCGCCATCGGCGGCAGCTGGAACGAGAACTACGGCGCCGGCGGCGTGCCGGGCGGTGCGAACATCGCGTTCACCACCACCGGCGGGCCGGTGACCTTCTACTACGACGCGACGACGCACTACGCGCAGAACACCGCGCAGGGGCCGATCGTCACCGCACCCGGCTCGTACCAGTCGGCGATCGGCTGCCCCGGTGACTGGGCGCCGGACTGCATGGGCTCGTGGCTGGAGGACCTCAAGGGCGACGGCGTCTACACGTTCACCACGTCGGCGATCCCGTCCGGCTCCTACCAGGCCAAGGCCGCGGTCGGCCTCAGCTGGAACGAGAACTACGGCGCCGGCGGCGTGCCGGGCGGCCCGAACATCGACTTCACCGCGACCACCGGCAAGCAGGTGACGTTCTCCTACACGGCGGCGACGCACGTGCTGACGATCGTGAACAGCAGTCCGCCGCTGCCCGGCACCGGGCAGGAGCTGGCGCAGTGGGTGGACGCCGGCACCGTGGCGGTGCCACCGGCGCTGGTGCCGTCCGGGACCGATCTGGCCGCGCTGACGTGGACGCTACGCTCGTCGCAGGCCGGTGACCTGGCCGTCACCGACGGGAAGCTGTCCGGCACGGGCATCACGCTGCCGTTGTCGGTGGTCTCCGGTGGCCTCACCGCCGACCAGCTGCACCGGTTCCCGGCCCTCACCGGGTACCTCGCACTGCACGTCGGTGCGGACCGTGCGGCGGCCGCCGCGGCCCTGACCGGCCAGCTGCGGCTGGTGCAGCAGGACGGCACCGGCGCGCTGACGGCGTTCACCGGGGTCCAGGTCCCGGGAGTCCTGGACGACCTGGACGCGGCCTCGGCGCATGCCCGGCAGCTCGGTGTGACGTGGGCCCGCGGGGTGCCGAGCCTGTCCGTCTGGGCTCCGACCGCCCAGCACGTCGCGGTGGTGCTGGACCCGGCCTCGTCGGCCGGCGCTGCGACCGTCGTCCCCGCGACGCGCCAGCCCGACGGCACCTGGACGGTGACCGGTGACCGCAGCTGGAAGAACCGGGGCTACCTCTACCGCCTCACGGTGCCGACGGCCGACGGGGTGGTGACCAACGACGTCACCGACCCCTACTCCGTGGCGCTGACCACCAACGCGACCCGCTCGGTGGTGGCCGACCTGTCCGACCCGACCTTGCAGCCGGACGTGTGGCGCACCGCGAAGGCGCCGACGATCCCCAACGAGTCGGCCCGCACCGCCTACGAGCTGCACGTGCGCGACTTCTCGGCGACGGACACCACCGTCCCGGCGGGCCTGCGCGGCACCTACGACGCGTTCACCGTGGCGGACAGCGCGGGGATGACGCACCTGAAGGACCTGGCCAAGGCCGGGCTGAACACCGTGCAGCTGCAGCCCGTCTTCGACTTCGCCACCGTGAACGAGGACAAGTCCACCTGGCAGCAGCCGGCGTGCGACCTGGCCTCGCTGCCGCCGGCGTCCGACCAGCAGCAGGCCTGCACGTCGGCCGTCGCGGCGAAGGACGGCTTCAACTGGGGCTACGACCCGCTGCACTGGCTAGCCCCGGAGGGGTCCTACGCCGTGCAGACCGACGGACCGGCGCGCACCGCCGAGGTCCGGTCGATGGTCGGCTCCCTGCACCGGGCCGGTCTGCAGGTGGTGCTCGACCAGGTGTACAACCACACCTCCGCCAGCGGTCAGTCGGACGCGTCCGTGCTCGACCGCGTGGTGCCCGGCTACTACCAGCGGCTCGATGCCAAGGGGGCGGTGCAGACCTCCACGTGCTGCTCCAACGTCGCCACCGAGCACGCCATGGCCGGCAAGCTGATGGTGGACGGCGTGGTGCTGTGGGCCCAGCAGTACAAGGTCGACGGGTTCCGGTTCGACCTGATGGGCTTCCACTCGGTGCAGAACATGAAGGACGTCCGGGCAGCCCTCGACAAGCTGACGCTGAAGCGCGACGGCGTGGACGGGTCGAAGGTGGCCCTCTACGGCGAGGGCTGGAACTTCGGCGAGGTGGCCAACAACGCCCTGTTCACGCAGGCGTCCCAGGGTCAGCTCGGCGGGACCGGGATCGGCACGTTCAACGACCGGCTGCGGGACGCCGTGCGCGGCGGCAGCCCGGTCGACTCGTCCTCCGTGCAGGCCCAGGGCTACGGCAGCGGGCTGGGCACCGACCCGAACGGCGTCGCGGTCAACGGCACGCCGGCCCAGCAGGCGGCGGCGCTGGCCCATGCGGAGGACCTGATCAAGGTCGGCCTCGCCGGCAACCTGCGGGCGTTCACGTTCACCGCGTCGGACGGCACCGTGAAGCGGGGCGACCAGATCGACTACAACGGTCAGCCGGCCGGCTACGCGGACCAGCCGGACGAGGTGGTCAACTACGTCGACGCCCACGACAACCAGACGCTGTACGACGCGCTGGCGCTCAAGCTGCCGAAGGCGACGACGATGGCCGACCGGGTGCGGATGCAGACGCTCTCGCTCGCGGCGGCCACCCTCTCGCAGAGCCGCGTGATGTGGCTGGCCGGCACGGACCTGCTGCGCAGCAAGTCGATGGACAACGACAGCTACGACTCGGGCGACTGGTTCAACCGCGTCGACTGGACCGGGACCAGCTCGACGTGGGGTTCCGGCCTGCCGCCGGCGGCGAAGAACTCCGGTCAGTGGCCGGTGATGGCGCCGCTGCTCGCCGACCCGGCGCTGAAGCCGTCCGCGGCGGACATGGCGGCCGCCACCGCCCAGGCGCAGACGCTGCTGACGATCAAGGCGTCCAGCCCGCTGTTCCGGCTGGACGACGCCGCCGCGATCGAGCAGAAGGTCAGCTTCCCGACGACGGACCCCGGTGTGATCGCGATGTGGATCGACGACACCCGCGGTGCCGACGTCGACAAGGCCCGCGACGGTGTGCTGGTCGTCTTCAACGCGAGCACCGCGCCGGTCAGCGAGCACCTCGCCGGGCTCACCGGCCACGCGCTGACCCTGTCGAAGGCCCAGGCGCACGGGTCCGACCCCGTGGTGAAGACGACGCGCTGGGACAGTGCGACCGGCACGGTCACCGTGCCGCCGCGCACGGTGGCGGTGCTGGAGCAGAAGCAGCACGGTGCGCCGTGGACCGGACCGTGGGGTGCTCCCTGGTGGTCGGGCGCCCCCTGGTCGTCGGGTGGGCCGTGGTCTCAGCCGTGGTCGTGGGGCGAGCCGTGGTCGTGGCTGTGGTCCTGGTCCCGCGGCTGACGGACCGACCGCACCCGGTGCGCCGCGCGGCGTCAGCCGTGCCGGTGCGCTGATCGCCTCCGGTCCCGGGCGGGTACCCGGAGACCGGAGGCGATCAGCCGGCGGATCAGCTGGTGCCCGTCGACCGGCTGGGCGCCGAGCGCCACCAGCTCGTCGTACCGGTGCTGCGGCACGTCGTAGTGGTCCAGGTCGAACGCCCGGGCGGGAAGTCCCGCGCGTTGCGCGAAGTCGTGCAGCTCGTCGTACGACTCGTCGCTGACCAGGTGGCTCCACACGGTCCCGTGCCGCGGCCAGGCGGGCGGGTCGACGAGGACGGTCATCCCGCCGAGGGTAACCGCCTCGTCAGCCGGACCCCGCCACGGCGCCGCGGCCGCACGGACGGCCTGGTCAGCCCGCTGCGAACAGCCGGGACGCGGCGGCCTCGGCCTCGGCGTAGGTGCGCGAGGCGGTGGTCATCGCCGCGCTGATCTGGGAGAGCGACTCCTCCACCTTGGTCTGCGTCGACGACCAGTCGGCGACGAGCCCGGCGAAGGCGCCGGCTGCGGCACCGCGCCACCCGGTCTGCAGCTCGGTCAGCTGGCGGTGCATCGCCGCGACCTCCGCCTGGATGGAGGCGACCCGCGCCTGGACACCGCCGGCAGCGCGGGCCAGCTCGGCTGCATCGACCTCGTAACGACTCATCGGACCTCCTGTACCCCACCGGGCCGCCGGACGGGCAGCTCTCGACGACGGGGCGCGGCCGACGCTAGGGATCTCACCGGGACGCACGGGTGTCGAAGGGCGCCGGCACCCGGTCGCACGGACGGGTGCCGGGCTGGGGGCGGATGAGGTCCGACTCAGGCGGGCGTGCTCGTGGTCGACGGCGTCGGGCTCCCGGAGGCCCCGGCGGCGTCGTCCGCAACCGTCGCACCGCTCGTGCCGTTCTCCGTGGACGCGGCAGCGAGCTTCGCCAGCTCCTTCTCCACGCGCGCGAGCTCGGCGGTCAGGTTCTGCCGGGCCGGCTCCTCCCAGCGCTCGGACAGCGGGCTGACGAACAGGCGTGGACGGCCCAGCAGCTTGCGCAGGATGTGCTCGCGGGCCGCGAGGAACTTGTCCACCGGGACGTGGGCGTACTCGGCGCGCAGGTCCTCGAGGTAGGCGCGGTACTTCTGCGGCTCGGTGGCCAGCATCGCCAGGTCGGCGTCGCACAGGACGGCGCTGTCGGGGTCGGCCGGGTCCGGGTTGTGCCGCGCCAGGCGGACCACCAGGTCGTGCACGCGCTGTGCCTTCTCGGCGGAGACGCCGAGCGCGGTCAGCTCGTCGTACGCCAGGCGCGCGCTGGCCACCTCGTCCTCGCCCCCGCGGTTGGCGTACGCCGCTCGCTCGGCCGAGTCGAAGATCGCCCCGTGGTACCAGGCGGCGAGCCGCACCACCTCGGGGTCGTAGGTCTCCTCCGTCAGCTCGTCCACCCGGGCGATGACGTCCACCAGGTGGCGGAGGTTGTGGAAGTGCCGCTCCGGAGCGGTCCACCTGGCCAGGAGGGCCTCACCGGTCCTGCGGATCTCGTCGGCGTCGGCGGTACCGCCGACTGCCTGGACACTGCGGACGAACGCGGACAACAACCACTGTGGCGCGTCATGGACGCCCATGGATCGACCTCACGGCTGGCGACTAGGACGAGCCATCGTAGCCTCAGGCCCTGTCTGCGGCCTCTCGAGGGCGGTCGGACGGGTCGCCCTCGGGTGCAGGGTCCGGCGCCGGCGCATCGTCCCTGGTCACGGCGGTGCGGCCAGTCCGCTCGGCGACCGCGGGCACGTGCGGGACGTCGGTGTCGTCCTGCTCCTCGACCTCGACCTCGACCTCGTGCGGGACCGGACCGGCGGGTGCCGCGGGCAGCACCACGCGCACCGTCGTGCCGCCGCCGGGCGTCTGCGCGAGCGTCACCTGGCCGGAGTGCGCCGAGACGATGGCCGCGACGATCGCCATCCCCAGACCCGCTCCGCCGGACTCCCTCGTGCGCGAGGCGTCCACCCGGTAGAACCGCTCGAACACCCGGGCGGCGTGCTCCGGGTCGATGCCGGGCCCGTGGTCCCGCACCTCGATGATGCCGACGCCGGGCGCGGTGCCGACGGCGATCTCGACGGGTGTGCCGGCCGGTGTGTGCTGCACGACGTTGCCGACCAGGTTGGCGACCACCTGCCGCAGGCGGGCGTCGTCGCCGAGCACCACCGTGGCGCGGGCCGTGCCGCTCGGGTCGAGCGGTGCGAGGCGGGCCGGCCGGTCGGGGTCCAGGGCGCGCAGGTCGCTGATCGCATCGGCCGCCAGCACCGTCAGGTCCACCGGCTGGTGGGCGATCGGCCGTCCCTCGTCGAGCCTGGCCAGGGCGAGCAGGTCCTCCACCAGCGTGCCCATCCGGGTGGCGGAGCCCTCGATGCGGCGCATCGTGTCGTCCACCTGGTCGGCGCCGGTCAGGGCGCCCATCCGGTACAGCTCGGCGTAGCCGCGGATGGTCGCCAGCGGGGTGCGCAGCTCGTGCGAGGCGTCGGCGACGAACCGGCGCATCCGGGTCTCGGAGGCGGTGCGGGCGTCGAACGCCGCCTCGATCTGCGTCAGCATCCCGTTCAGCGCGACGCCGAGGCGACCCACCTCGGTGCTCTCCGGCGCGGTGCGCACGCGGCGGGACAGGTCGCCGGCGGCGATCGCCGCGGCGGTCTCCTCGATGCGGCCCAGCGGCGCGAGCGAGCGTCGCACGGCCCAGCCGGCGGCGAGGCCGCCGAGCAGCACGATGCCGACGCCGGACAGCAGCAGCACCGAGACCATCGTGCTGGTGGTGTCCCGTGCCTCGCCGAGCGGCAGTGCGACCAGGACCGTCCCGGTGCCGTCGCTGGTGGTGAAGGCCACCACTCGCCAGTGCGAGCCGGGGACGGACGACTTGACGGTGAAGGGACGGGCGTCCAGCGCCGCCGCCTGGTCCACGGTCAGGTCCGGCACGTTCGGCTCGCCGTAGGCGTCGGCCACGCTCTGCGACCCCCAGACGAAGGACTGCGCGCCCTCCACCTGCAGGCGTACGTAGTAGTCCGAGGGCCCGGAGGCCTGGTGCAGCCCGTTGACGAGGGCCGTGATCCGCTGGCTGGCCAGCGCCTTCCCCTCGGTGCGCAGCTTGTCGTCGATCTGCGCGACCAGCGAGCGCTGCAGCAGGGCGGTGCTGGTGATCCCGGCCAGCACCAGTCCGACGGCGATCAGCACGGTGGCGACGGCGACCAGCCGGCCGCGCAGCGGTACCCGGTCCCACGCGGCCGTCCACCGCCGCGGCAGCCGCACCCGGTTCACGTCTGCTCGCGCAGCAGGTAGCCGACCCCGCGCTTGGTGTGGATCAGCGGCGGCAGCCGCCGGCCCTGCTCGTCGTCCAGCTGGTCGACCTTGCGCCGCAGGTAGGAGATGTAGGACTCGACGATGTTGGCGTCGCCGCCCCAGTCGTACTGCCACACGTGGTCGAGGATCTGCGCCTTGGACAGCACGCGGCCGGCGTTGAGCATCAGGTAGCGCAGCAGCTTGAACTCGGTGGGGGACAGGTCGATCAGCTGACCGGCGCGGCGGACCTCGTGCGAGTCGTCGTCCAGCTCGAGGTCGGCGTAGCGGAGCACCTGCGAGTCGTCGTCCACCCGCTGGGTGCGGCGCAGCACCGCGCGGATGCGGGCGACGACCTCCTCGAGGCTGAACGGCTTGGTGACGTAGTCGTCGCCGCCCACCGTCAGGCCCTGCACCTTGTCGGCCGTGTCGTCACGTGCCGTGAGGAACAGCACCGGCACGTGCTGACCCTTCTCCCGCAGCCGGCGGGTGACGGTGAAGCCGTCCATGTCCGGCAGCATCACGTCGAGCACCACCAGGTCCGGCTGCACCTCCTTGGCCAGGCGCAGCGCGGAGCTGCCGTCCGCGGCGGAGCTCACCTCGAAACCGGCGAAGCGCAGCGAGGTGGCGAGCAGCTCGCGGATGTTGGGCTCGTCGTCGACGACGAGCAGCCGAGCCTCGGGCGCACCGGACGCAGCGTTCATCGACCCAGTGTGCGACGGGAGTCTGGGAGTGCGCTGGACGTCACCTGCGCGTGCGGGAGGCCCGGTCGGTGTCGCGGCGGGGCGGCGTCTCTGCCCGGAGCGTGTGAGCGATAACATCGATCCGCGCTCGCGCGGCGTGGCGCCCGGCGACGCCCTGTACCTTTCTGCTCCATGACGACTGTCCAGATCGAGGCCGGCGACCGCCTCGACCCGATCGGCGCGCCCCGCGCGCGCCTGACCGTGCTGCAGAGCTCCCCGAGCTGCGGTCTCGACCGGTTCGCCGAGTGGCTCGGCGACGTCGACGTGCAGCTGGTCCGTGCGGACCTCGGTGAGCCGGTGCCGACCGCCGCCGAGGTGGGGCACGGCCTCCTGGTGCTGGGCGCCGAGCTGTCGGTGTACGACGACGAGCGGGCGCCGTGGCTCCCCGCCGTCCGCGACCTGCTGGCCGAGACCAGCGCGACGGGTATCCCCACGCTGGCGATCTGCCTCGGCGCCCAGCTGCTGGCCGTCGCCCGCGGCGGCCGCGTGCAGGTGGCCGCCCCTCCCGGGTCCGAGGCCGGCGTGGTCAACGTCCGGTGGCGTCCGGAGGCGGAGTCCGACGCGCTCGTCGGCCCGCTGCTGCAGCCCTGGCAGGCACGGCGGCTGACCCCGCAGCCGGCGATGCACGACGACGCGGTGGTCGAGCTGCCGCGCGGCGGCGTGTGGCTCGGCTCGTCGGCGATGTACCCGTACCACGCCTTCCGGATCGGGTCCGCCTGGGGTCTGCAGTTCCACCCGGAGACCTCGCAGGAGACCCTGCGTCAGTGGGCGGAGGCCGCCGGGCACGACGCCGACACGGTCCTCGCCGGGTGGGGCGGTCAGGACGAGGCGCTCACCGAGTTCAGCCGCGGCATCGCGGCGCAGCTGGTGACGCTGGTGCAGGCCCGGGCCGACGAGGGCTCCTTCGTCCCGGCCTGATCCGCTCCTCTGCTACGCGAAGGGGCCCCCGGCATCGCGCCGGGGGCCCCTTCGTCGTCGCTGCGAGGTCCGGTCAGGACTGCGGCCCTGCGGCGATCTGCGGCGTGACCTGCGTCGCCGGCAGCTGAGCGGGCTCGGCGCCGGCCTTCAGCGCGGCGAGCCGGGCCTCGACCTCGATCTGCGCGTCCGAGGACTCGAGCTCGGCGAACTGCGCGTCCAGCGAGCTGGCGGCGAGCTCCGCCTGGCCCTGCGCGTAGGCCTCCTCGTGCCGCACCCGGTCCTCGAACCGGGCGAGCTCGCTGGTCGGGTCCAGGACGTTGATCGAGCCGATCGCCTCCTGCACCTGACGCTGCGCCTGCGCCGACTTCTGCCGCGCGACGAGCGTGTCGCGGCGGGACTTCAGCTGGCCCAGCTTGTCCTTCATCATCGCGAGGCCGGCCTTCAGCTTCTCGACCGCGTCGCGCTGGGAGGCGAGCAGCGGCTCGGCCTCCTTGATCTCGTTCTCGGCGGTGATCTGCCGACCGATGGCGACCTTGGCGAGCGCGTCGAACTTGTCGGCGTTGGCCGTGTCACCGCTGGCGCGGTACTGGTCGGCGCGGCTCGAGGCCGCGACCGCCTTGCGGCCCCAGTCGGTGGCCGCAGCCACGTCCGCGTTGTAGTCCTGCTCCGCCAGACGGAGGTTGCCGATCGTCTGGGCGATCGCCTTCTCCGCCTCCGCAATCTCGTTGGTGTAGTCCCGGACCAGCTGGTCCAGCATCTTCTGGGGGTCCTCCGCCTGGTCGATCAGGGCGTTGATGTTCGCCTTCGCCAGCTGGGCGATCCGCCCGAAGATGGACTGCTTCTCCGTCATGCGCGTGCCTTCCTGTCGAGTCCCGCTCGTGCTGCCGATGTGCCGGTCACGTCGTCGCCACCACCTGCCGAGGATCAGAAGCCCCCACCGTCCCCGCCGCCGCCGAAGCCGCCGCCGAAGCCACCACCGCCGAAGCCGCCGCCGTCCCCGCCGCCGCCGAAGCCGCCGCCACCGCCCCAGCCGCCGCCACCGTGGCCCCAGCCGCCGCCGCCGCGCAGGATCGAGTCGATCAGGATGCCGCCGAGGATCATGCCGCCGAGGTTCCCGCCACCGCCGCGGCCGCCGCCCCAGGGGCCGCCGCGCTGGTCGTCGGACCGCTCGACGTCGTCCTGGGCGATCCGGCCGGCCTCCGCGACCAGCTGCTCGGCGCGCTGGGCGGTGGCCAGCGCCCCCTGCACGTCGGTCTGGCGCTGGGCGACGGCCTGGTCACGCAGCCGCTGACCCTCTGCGAGGCGGGTCCGGGCCTCGGGGCCGACGGCACCGCGGCGCGTGTCGACGTAGTCGGTGGTGGCCCGCAGCGCGGAGTCGAGGCGGCCGAGAGTCTGGTCCAGCAGGCCGAGCGCACGGCGGTTCGCCTCGTCCTGCTCCCGGGACGGGGCGAGCGCGGCGTCCAGCGTCGCCTCGGCGGCCGCGATGCGGCGCAGCGCGGCCAACGGGTCACCGTCACCCGCCCGCGCAGCCTGGGCTGCGGCGACGGCGGCGCTCGCCTCGGTGGCGGCGGGCGCGACGCGGGGGTCGCCGGGCGCGAGCCGGGCGGCGTCGGACAGGTCGCCCGTGATGGAGGAGATCGCTGCGTCCAGGCGGGACCCCGCCGCGGCCAGGTCGTTGCCTGCCGAGTCGACGGCGTCCAGCAGCGTGGTCGCCTGGTCGAGGGCCGTCTGGGCGGCGCGGGCGTAGCCGACGGCTGCGCCGCGGTCGCCCGAGGCGAGGGCCTGGCGGCCCGTCGCGAGCGTCCCCGTGACGTCGTCGAGCAGGTGGGACGCCTGGTCCGGGTTGGCCGCGACGGACGCCAGGGCGGACTCCGGGTACCGCGAGGCCAGGGCGGCGAGGGTGGTGCGCGTCGGGTCGATGCGCGACCGCAACGTGGCGACGGCGCGCTCGTGGCCGTCCAGGGCGTCGCCGACGTGCGCCTCGAGGTCGCGGAGGCGGTCGAAGTCGTCCTTCTGGGCGTTCAGCGCGGCGGACACCTGCGCGCACAGCCGCAGGATCTGGGCCGAGGTGGCACGCACCTGCGCCTCGGTGTCCGGGACGTCGTCGTCCAGCGTCTGGCGCAGCCGGAACGCCTCGGTGATCTGCTGCTTGCCGTCCGCGAGGACCTTCTCGAACTCCCGCGTCGCGTCCGGGCCGAACTCCGCCTGGGCGAAGCCGAGCTCCTGCTCGGAGGACCGCAGGGCGTCGTCGAGCCCCACCAGCGCGGAGGCGGACCGGCGGTCGAGCTCGGCCGTGGGCAGCTGGGCGTACTCGTCGGCGGCCGTGGCCACGCGCGTCGAGCCGGCCGTGTCGGCCATCGGACCCGCGAGGGCACGGCGGCGGTTGCGGCTCACGACGCCGGCGATGATCGCGATCACGACGATGACGATCAGCCCGACCACCAGGAGAGCCCCGAACGTGCCGGCGGCGTTGCTGGTGACCGTCGCACCGGTGCCGCTCCCGGACGCTGCCGCCCGCAGGCCGTCGGCGGCGGTGACCGCCGCCTGCGCCCAGCTGTCCGTGCGCAGCTGGTCCTCGACCTTCGAGGCGACCTGCTGGACCTCGGCGCTGGTGATGGAGCCGGACGACGACGGCGCGAGCATGTAGCGCCGGGCGCTGGTGGCGACGGCGAGGACGAAGTCCTGCGAACCGAGGCCGGACTGCTTGGCGGCCTGCTGCGTCCAGGTGAGCGGGTCGGTGCCGGAGAAGTCGGGGACGAAAACGACGTACAGCTGGTACGGGGTGTCCTTCGCGAGGCGGTCGAGCGCCGCCTGCACCGTCGCCGTGTCGTTGCCGAGCACGCCGGAGTGGTCGGTGATCTCGCCGGACAGGGTCGGGGGCGCCTCGGCGCTCGCCGGCAGCCCACCGGCCAGGATCACCCCGCCCACCAGGGCGATCGCCGCACCTGCCCGCGCCAGCACTGCCGCCACCCTGCGCACCACACGATCCTTTCTCACCGGTCCGACCGCCGCAACGAGTTCACGGTGCGGACGGTTCCACCCGTCGCGAACGCCGGCGGGCGGCGCTGCGTACCGGGTGGTCGGCCGGTGGGTCAGGCCGGGTCCGGCGCCTGGTCCAGGTCCTCGGCGTCGACGATCGTGTACGAGTAGCCCTGCTCGGCGAGGAACCGCTGCCGGTGCGCGGCGAACTCCTGGTCGACGGTGTCCCGCGCGACCACCGCGTAGAAGTGCGCGGTGCGCCCGTCGCCCTTGGGCCGCATGATGCGGCCGAGGCGCTGGGCCTCCTCCTGGCGGGAGCCGAACGACCCGGACACCTGGATGGCGACGGACGCCTCCGGCAGGTCGATGGAGAAGTTGGCCACCTTGCTGACGACGAGGGTGGTGAGCTCGCCCGTGCGGAAGGCGCCGAACAGCCGCTGGCGCTCGCGGACGGTGGTCTCGCCGGTGATCAGCGGGGCGTCCAGGTGCTCGGCCAGCTCGTGCAGCTGGTCCAGGTACTGGCCGATCACCAGGGTCTGCTCGCCGGCGTGCCGGCGCACGATGCGGTCGACGACGGCGTTCTTGCCGCCGGCGGTCGCCGCGAGGCGGTACTTGTCCTCCGGCTCGGCGGTGGCGTACGTCATCCGCTCGTGGTCGGGGAGGGTCAGCCGGACCTCCGTGCAGAGGGCCGGGGCGATGTAGCCCTGGGACTCGATGTCCTTCCACGGTGCGTCGAACCGCTTGGGGCCGATCAGGGAGAACACCTCGTCCTCACGGCCGTCCTCGCGGACCAGCGTCGCGGTGAGGCCCAGCCGACGACGCGCCTGCAGGTCCGCCGTCATGCGGAACACCGGCGCGGGGAGCAGGTGCACCTCGTCGTAGACGATCAGGCCCCAGTCGCGGGCGTCGAGCAGCTCGAGGTGGCTGTACACGCCCTTCCGCTTGGTGGTGAGCACCTGGTACGTGGCGATGGTGACGGGCCGGATCTCCTTGCGGGAACCGGAGTACTCGCCGATCTCGTCCTCGGTCAGCGTGGTGCGGGCCACCAGCTCGTCGCGCCACTGCCGGGCGCTGACGGTGTTGGTCACCAGGATCAGCGTCGTCGTCGACGATCGGGCCATCGCGCCCGCGCCGACCAGCGTCTTGCCGGCGCCGCACGGCAGCACCACCACGCCGGAGCCGCCGTGGAAGAACCCGTCGATCGCCTGCTGCTGGTACGGCCGCAACGACCAGCCGTTCGTCTCGAGCGCGATGTCGTGGTGCTCACCGTCGACGTACCCGGCCAGGTCCTCCGCCGGCCAGCCGAGCTTCACCAGCACCTGCTTGAGGTGCCCGCGCTCGGACGGGTGCACCACCACGTCGGTCTCGTCGAGCCGGGCGCCGAGCAGGCCGGCGGTCCGCTTGGACCGCATCACCTCGGCCAGCACCGCCTTGTCCAGGGCGTGCAGCACCAGGCCGTGCACCGGGTCGGACACCAGCTGCAGCCGCCCGTAGCGGGACATCGTCTCGGCGACGTCGACCAGCAGGGCGTGCGGCACCGGGTAGCGGCTGTACAGCAGCAGGGTGTCGATCACCTGCTCGGCGTCGTGGCCCGCGGCACGTGCGTTCCACAGGCCGAGCGGTGTCAGCCGGTAGGTGTGGACGTGCTCGGGGGCGCGCTCGAGCTCCGCGAACGGGGCGATGGCCCGACGGCAGGCGTCGGCGAGGTCGTGGTCGACCTCGAGCAGCAGCGTCTTGTCGCTCTGCACGATCAGGGGGCCGTCGGTCACTGCGCTCCTTCGGGTGCTGCCTCGGGTGCCTGCGTGCTGGCCGGCTGGGCCCGGTGCACCGAGGCGATCCGGTGCACCGCCACGGTCAGCTCGGCCTCACGGGCGGGGTCCACGGCGCGCAGGCGTCCGCCGTCGACCCGGACCGGGACCAGCAGCCGGCGGTCCAGCTCGCCACGGGCACCGACCAGCTCCACCCACACGGGGGTGCGCTCGTCGGCCGCCTCGCGCAGCAGCAGCAACGCCAGCGCCGGGTCGGCTGTTCCGTCCGGGACGTCCGCACGGTCCGGCGCCGGTGCGGGAGCCCGCACGTGCACCGGTGCTGCGGTCCCGGTCCCGGGGTCGGCCGTTGTCGGTGCAGCCGCCGCCGGCGTGGGCGTCGCGCCGGCCGCCGGGCTCGCCGGCTCGAGCGCCGGCGGGTCGGCGACGAGCTGCGGGACGGCCTCCTCGGCCCTCCGCAGGCGTGGGACCAGGGCGGTCGCGCGGGCCAGCGCCGAGCGCTCGTCGTCGGACGCCGGCTGCGCCTGCGCGCGCGACGGCCGCACGCGCACCCGCAGCGGCGCCGCCTGCGCGTGCACCACGGAGCCGTCCGGCCCCTCGAGCACCGGCGCCAGCCCACGCTCGCGCAGCGCCTCCACCAGCTCGGCTGGCGGCACGGCTGCCGCGAGCACCGTCGGCGCCAGCAGGACCAGGCCGAGCGAGGCGAACCGGGGGTCGTCGGGCAGGCCGGCCAGCAGCGCGGGGTCGTCGGCGCGCAGGTAGGCCATCGCCGCGCCCGCCCGCAGGCGGCCGTGCCGGCGGGCCGCGTCCCGCACCAGGTACTCCAGCGGCTGTGGCACGTGCCCGCGGGACACCGCGGCCAGCTCGCCGAGCAGGTCGTCGGCCGTCGCGCCGGCGTCCAGACCCGCGCGCAGCGACTCCGGGGTGAAACGCACGGTCAATGCGCCCCCGCGGGACTCCACCGTCGCCGTCCGGGCCAGCAGGGCCTCGAGGCGCGGCGACGGCCGTCCCGGCACGATGCCGGTCAGGTCCGCCTGGAGCACCAGCTCGTCCACCGTCTCCGGCAGGTCGGCGGCGAGGGCGGCGGCCGGCGCCGCGGGGTCGTCGGTCAGCAGCGCCCGCCCCGCCGGGGACAGCGCACCGGCACCGCTGACCCCGAGGCGCGCCGCCTCGGTCAGCAGCCCGCGGACCACCGCCTCGGGGGGCACGGACCGTGGCGCCCGCCAGCGCAGCACGTCCAGCACGCCGCCGGCGCCCGGGCCGAGGCCCTCCGGGGCGGACGCCAGCACCTCGAGCACCGTTCGCCGCACGCGCGGCGCCCACCGGCGGTGCAGCTCGGGGTCCAGGGCGGAACGGGCGGTGCCACGGTCGTCGCGGGTCCCGACGAGCCACGGCGTGCGCATCGTGTCCCGCCAGGCCGTGGCGAGCGCCGCCCACCGCTCGGGCAGGCTGCGCGCCGCCCAGCCGTCGACCAGGTCGGTCGGCACGAACGCCGGCGGGTCGCCGCCGTCGTCCACCACCAGGCCGGCCGCGGCCGCCAGCTCGGCGACGAACGCCGCCTCGTCCTCGTCCACCTCCAGCCGCTGCGCCAGCCGGCGCAGGTCGCGCACGCCGAGGCCGCCGGCGCGCAGCACCGTCGGCGGCGTGCGTCCCCACGCGTCGACCAGCACGCCGACCAGGCGCACGATGCGCTCCGCGGCTGCTGCCGACTCCGCGCCGACCAGCGACGCCGGCCAGCGTCGACCGACGCCCGGCACCGGCTCCCGGGCGACCTCCGGGTGGGTCCGACCACCGCGCAGGGCGAGGGCGACGGTGCGCGGCAGGACGACGTGCCGGGCGTCCGTCGCCCGCAGGGCGCCCCGCCGCACCAGCCACGCGACCGTGCGGCCGGCCGCCGTCGACGGTTCGGGGGCGATCCCGACCGGTGGTCCCCACGCCAGTGCCTCGAGGACGGCGCGGGCCCCGGCCGGTGCCTCGGCGAGCAGCGCGTGCACGTCCGCCGGTGGCGGGGGCACGCCGGGACGGGCGGGCGTCGCCGTGGGGGCGGCGAGGCCGGCAGGGTAGGGGCCGAGCACCTCGGCGAGCCCGGGGCTGGGGTGCAGGCGACCCGAGTCGTCGGTCCAGACGAGCGCGCGCGCGACGGCGTCGTCCAGGGCCCGCCCGACGAGCGCGCGGTCCTCGACCGCCGTGCCCGCGACCGCGCTCAGCACGTCGTCCCTGGTCGGTGGCTCCTCGGCCGCGAGCGCGACGACCGCCTCGAGCGCCTGCAGCACCGCGGCGTCGACGGCGGCGAGCGCCCGTTCCAGGCTCATCCGCGAGGTCGCCCGCACGGCCAGCGACGCGAGCGTCGCGGGTGACGGGCTGCCCAGGTCCGGCCGCAGGCGCAGCAGCGTGACGAGGTCGTCGTCGGTGCGCGCGCGCAGCTGGTCGGTGAACGTGGACATCCGCACCACGATACGCACGTGCTGGTGGTCACCCCTCGGGCGGCCGTCGCCGCGGGAGGCGCGGCGGCCCGCCCGCGACGGCGCTGCCCCCTGCCGCCGGAGGCCGCCGTCGAGCATGATCGGCGGCGGGTGGACGTCCGCTCCGCCGCACGGCCGGCACGGGAGGGCGTCATGGCGGCGAGCCGCACACGGGTGGTGGTGGCCAGCACCGCCGGGATCTTCGTCGAGTCGCTGGACTGGACGATCTACGGGTTGCTGGCGCCGTACTTCGCCGGCCAGGTGTTCCCGGGCGCCGACCGCGTGACGCAGGTGCTCGGGGCCTATCTCGTCTTCGCGGCCGGGTTCGTCGCCCGCCCGCTCGGGTCCTTCCTCATGGGGCGGATCACGGACACCCGGGGCCGGCGCGCGGGTCTGCTCGCGTCGGTCTCGCTGATCGCCCTCGGCTCGGCGATCATCGCGCTCGTGCCCACCCATGCCGCGATCGGCGCGTGGTCCGCGGTGGTCGTGGTCGCCGCCCGGTTGCTGCAGGGCATCGCGATGGGCGGTGAGGTGGCCACCGCCGCGACCTTCGTCGTCGAGTCCGCGCCGCCCGAGCGGCGACACCGCTACGGCGCCTTCGCCTACTCCGGCGACGCGTTCGGCACGCTCGCCGGCACCATCGTGCTGGCGGTGCTGGTCGGGGCGCTGGGCGTCTCCGGCGTGCAGTCCGGTGGCTGGCGCATCGCCTTCGGGGTGGCCGCAGCGTGCGGGCTGCTGGCGCTGTGGATCCGCACCGGCGTGCCGGAGACGCCGGTGTTCGAGCAGGCCCGTGCCGCCGGACCGGTGCCGGTGCGGCCCCTGCTGCGGGCGCACCGCGGGCGGATGCTGCTGGCGTTCATGCTCACCATCGGCTCCACCATGGGCGTCTACTTCGGTTCGGTGTACCTGCCGGAGTTCGCCCAGCACACGGGCCGGTACACGGCGGACCAGGCGACGGCCGTGCAGCCGATCGCCCTCGTGGCGCTGGTGCTGGCGATGATCGCGTCCGGGTTCCTCGCCGACCGGTTCGGGCCGCTGCCCGTGATCCGCGCCGGGTTCACGGCCGCCGCGGTGCTCGTCGTCCCGCTGATGCTGGGGCTGGCGCACGGCTGGCTCCCCTACGCCGTCGCCGGACCGCTGTTCACCGCCGGGGTCGGGCTGCAGCTGGGGGTCACGCCGGTGGCAGGCGCGCGGCTGTTCCCGGTGCCTATCCGGGCGGTCGCGCTCGGCGTGCCGGCCGGTACCGCGATCGCCCTGTTCGGCGGCACGTTCCTCTACGTGGCCGAGTGGTTGATCGACCACGGCGCGTTGGGCTGGGTTCCGGTGTATGCCGGGATCGGGCTGACCGTCTCGGCGGTCGGCTCCTGGCTGGTGCACGAGCGGCTGATGTACCCGGTGGACACGTTGGCGGGCACGCTCGCGGGGGAGCGCGCGGCGCAGCGCCCGACGACGGCACCGGTGACGACGACGGAGGAGCTGGCATGACCCTCGACCGGACCACCCTCACCACCCTGCGCACCGAGGCGGCCGCGCAGCTGCCGGACGTCGTCGCGCTGCGGCACGCCCTGCACCGCGTGCCGGAGCTCGGGCTGCGCCTGCCGAAGACCCAGCAGCTGGTGCTCGACGCGCTCGACGGCCTGGACCTGGAGGTCACGACCGGCACGGCCCTCGACTCCGTGGTGGCGGTGCTGCGCGGCGGCCGTCGGGGCCCGGCTGTGCTGCTGCGCGGCGACATGGACGCGTTGCCGGTCACCGAGGACACCGGCGAGGAGTTCACGTCGCAGCACCCCGGCGTGATGCACGCCTGCGGCCACGACCTGCACGTCGCCGGGCTCGTGGGGGCGGCCCGCCTGCTGGCCGCCCGCCGCGGGGACCTGGCCGGTTCCGTGGTGCTGATGTTCCAGCCGGGGGAGGAGGGCGACGGCGGCGCCCGGATCATGATCGAGGAGGGCGTGCTCGACGCCGCCGGCTCCCGGGTGGTGGCCGCCTACGGGCTGCACGTGATGGCGTCGCTGGTGCCGGCCGGCGGGCTGGTCAGCAGGCCGGGGCCCATCCTGGCGGCCGCCGACGAGGTGCGGATCACCGTGCTCGGTCGCGGCGGCCACGGCTCGATGCCGCACCTGGCGGCCGACCCGGTGCCGGTCGCGGCCGAGCTGGTGCTGGGCCTGCAGGCGATGGTCACCCGCCAGTTCGACGTGTTCGACCCCGTGGTGCTCAGCGTGGGCCGGCTCGAGGCCGGCACGGTGAACAACGTCATCCCCGACACGGCGACCATCGCGGCGACCGTGCGCTCCTTCTCCACCGTCAGCCGCGCGCGTGCCGAGGAGTCGATCCGGCGGCTGTGCGAGCACACCGCGGCCGCGCACGGCATGGCGGCGCGCGTCGAGTGGCTGGCCGGCTACCCGGTGACGATCAACGACCCGCTCGAGTTCGACCGGGCCTCCGAGCTCGCACGGGGGCTGGTCGGCGACGACGGGTTCGCGGTCGCACCGCAGCCGATCCCGGGCTCGGAGGACTTCTCCTACGTGCTGGAGCAGGTGCCGGGGGCGTTCCTCGGCCTCGGCGCCACCCCCGCCGGCACCGACCCGGCGACGGCTCCGTACAACCACTCGCCGCAGGCGCGCTTCGACGACCGGGCGCTCGCCATCGGTCCGGCGATCCTGGCCGCGCTGGCGATGGACCGCCTGGCGCAGGGGTGACGGGTAGGTCCGCTCAGCGGCCGGCGTGCCGGACGCACGTCGTGGCGGTGGGTCGCACGGCCAGCCGCTCGGCCGGGATCGGCTCACCGCCGACCGCGCAGACGCCGTAGGTGCCGTCGGCCAGCCGCGCCAGTGCGGCATCGACCTCGGCCAGGGCGACGCGCGCGTCGTCGGCCAGCGCCTCCAGCTGGGCGCGCTCGAACGCGATCGTCGCGCCCTCGGGATCGTGCTCGTCGTCGACGTTCGCGCCCCGCGCCGCGTCCACCACGTCCGACCGGCTCGTCGTCACCCCGGCCAGCCGTGCCTCGACCGCCGCGCGCAGGCGCAGCAGACGCCGGCGCGCCTCGTCGTCACCCTCGTCGCCGGCCGGCCTCACGCAGCCCAGCACAGCACGCCCGGGCCGACTGCGCCGCTGCGTCGTCGTCCTCACTGCGGCCCCGTGCAGGTGACCAGCGCGGTCCGGGGCGAAAACGCTGGGGCGCGGCCGGTAGCCTGGGCTCGTCTGTGTTCTTACGAGGCGAGGGGTGTTCCGTGCCCACCGGCAAGGTCAAGTGGTTCGACGCCGAGCGTGGTTTCGGTTTCATCGCCAGCGATGACGGCGGTGAGGTGTTCCTGCACGCCTCCGCGCTGCCCGCGGGTGTCACCGCACCCAAGCCCGGCACCAAGGTGGACTTCGGCGTGGCCGACGGGCGACGTGGCCCGCAGGCCCTGTCCGTGACGCTGCTCGACCCGGTCCCCTCCGTGGTCAAGGCGCGGCGTCGGCCGGCCGACGAGATGGCCGTGGTGGTCGAGGACCTGATCAAGGTGCTCGACAAGGTCGGCAACGACCTGCGCCGCGGCCGCTATCCCGAGAAGGAGCGCGCCACGAAGTACGCGCAGCTGCTCCGGGCGGTCGCCGACGACCTCGAGGCCTGACGTGGCGGCCACCAAGGACGCCGTCCTCGAGCGCGCGGTCGACCTCGCTCGCGAGGTGGCGGTCGAGCTCGCGGAGGACCCGGCGGACGTCGGCGAGTACCTCGGCGCGGTGCAGGAGGCGGAGCGCCTGGTCGCGCACCGGTTCGCCAGCCTGGCGCGCGGCTACCGCGGCTGGGAGTGGACGGTCACGGTCGCACGCGTGCCGCGCGGCCGGGTGGCGACGGTGTGCGAGGCGGAGCTGCTGCCCGGTGCCGACGCGATCCTGGCCAAGGCGTGGGTGCCGTGGTCGCAGCGGCTGCGTCCCGGCGACGTCGGCCCGGGTGACGTGCTGCCGTTCCGGCCGGACGACCCGCGCCTCGAGCCCGGGTGGACCCCCACGGGTGACGACGAGCAGGACGGCGTCGCGATCGACGAGCTGGCGCTGGCCCGCGTGCGGGTCCTCTCGCCGGTGGGCCGGGAGGAGGCCGCCGAGCGGTGGTACCGCGGCAGCCGTGGACCGACGTCACCGGGTGCGCTCGCCTCGGCGGCAGCCTGTGCGACCTGCGGGTTCATGGTGCCTGTGCAGGGTGCGCTCGGTCAGGTGTTCGCCGTGTGCGCCAACGAGTGGTCGCCGGACGACGGGCGCGTCGTCAGCCTCGACCACGGCTGCGGTGCCCACTCGGAGACGGACGTGGAGCAGCCGCCGAGCGAGTGGCCGGCCCCGGACCCGCTGATCGACGAGTCGGCGCTCGAGGTCGTGGAGCTGGCGCGCACGCACGTCTCCGCGCCGGAGTCGGCGGCCGGGCCGGAGCAGGCGCCCGAGCCGGAGCAGGAAGCCGTCCTCCCGACGGAGCCAGAGGCCGTCGTCTCGACGGAGCCCGACCTGGAGCCGGAGCCTGAGCCTGAGGTCGCACCCGTGACCGAGCCGGAACCGGAGACGCAGCCCGAGCCGCAGACCGAGCCTGAGCCGGCCACGCCGCCCGAGCCCGTCACGGACCCGGAACCGGTGACCGAGCCCGAGTCCTGACCGCCCCGGCGTCCTCGTCATGACCGTCGACGCCTTCGACACCGCACGCCTGCGGGCGGCGGTGCTCACCGCCTGGCGCTCCTCACCGGCACGCCTGCGGGAGGACGCCAACACCGAGGAGGACCACGCCCGCGGCTACTACCGCGACCGCGTCGTCGTCGAGCTGGCGCAGAACGCCGCGGACGCCGCGACGCGCGCGGGGGTGCCCGGCCGGCTGCTGCTGCGGCTCGACCACGCGGACGACGGCACGGCGGTGCTGGTCGCGGCCAACACGGGCGCGCCGCTCGACGCCGTCGGCGTCGCGTCCCTCTCCTCGATGCGGGCGTCGGCCAAGCGTCCGGAGGCCGGTCTCGCGCACACGGGGGTGGTCGGACGGTTCGGCGTGGGCTTCGCGGCTGTGCGGGCGGTGTCCGACGAGGTGGACGTGCTGTCCACCAGCGGCGGGGTGCGGTTCTCGCTGGCCGACACCCGCTCGGCGCTGACCGCCGCGGCACAGGCGCTGCCCGAGCTCGAGCAGGAGGTCCGTCGTCGGGACGGGTCGTTGCCTGCCCTGCGGCTGCCGTGGCCGGCGGAGGGCCGGCCGCCGCTGGGCTACGACACCGCGGTGGTGCTGCACCTGCGCGACGAGGTGGCGGCCGACGAGGTGCGCGGCCTGCTGGACGAGGTGGACGACGCCCTGCTGATCGCGCTGCCGGGGCTCGTCGAGATCCTCGTCGAGGTCCCGGACGCCGCGCCGCGCCGCATCGCGGACGTGACGGAGCGCTGGGTGCTGTCGAGCGCCGAGGGTGAGGTACCGCTCGCGCTCGTGGCCGGCCGGCCTGTCGAGGAGCGGTCGGCGCGGTCGTGGCGGGTGACGTGGGGTGTGCCGCGCGCGGCCGGATCGGGCGGTCCGCAGCGGCCGGTGACGTGGCGGCACGTCGTGCACGCACCGACGGCCACGGACGACCCGATCACGGTCCCCGCGCTGCTGGTCGCCACCCTGCCGCTGGACCCGACACGTCGGCACGTCGCGCTGGGGCCGCTCGCCGACGCGGTCCTCGAGCACGCCGCCGAGGCCTACGCCCGGCTCGCCGAGCTGCTCGCGCAGGACGGTCACGAGCCGCTGGCCCTGGTCCCGGTCGGCCTGCCCGCCGGTGCGCTCGACTCCCGCCTGCACCAGCACCTGGTGACCCGGCTGGCCGGAACCCCTCTGCTGCGGTCGGCGGGCGGTGCGCGACTGGTGGCACCGGACTCCGCGGTCGCGGTGGACGGGCCGCAGGGCGTGGAGACGGCGCTCGGGCGGCTGGTGCCGGGCCTGGTGACCGTGCCGGTCGGGCTGGCGGCCCAGGCCCGGACCCTCGGCGTCGACCTCGTGCCGCTGTCCGACCTGGTCGAGGGCCTGCCGGCGGTGCGCGACGCCGACTGGGCGGCGGTGTACGCGGGGCTGGACGCCGTGGCGTCGGACGGCCGGACCCGAGAGGCGCTCGCGGGGCTGCCGGTGCCGCTGGCCGACGGACGAGTCGTGCGGGGGCCGCGCGGTGCGGTGCTGCTGCCCGCCGGGGCGGCCGACCGGCTGGAGCCGACCACGCTGGAGTCGCTGGCGCGCTGGGGCCTGCGCGTGGTGGATCCCGGCGCCGCACACCCGCTCCTCGAGCGTCTCGGCGCCACCGCGCCGGACCTGGCTGCTCTCCTGGCGCACGACGCCGTGCGGCTGGCGGTGCTGGCGCAGGCCGACGACGACGACCTCGACGTCGCGGACGAGGTGACCGACGCCGTGCTCGACCTGGTCGGCGCGGTGCTGGCCGACGGCGGCCGGCCGCCGACGGCACCCTGGCTCGGCCTGCTGACGCTCCCCGCCGCCGACGGTGAGCCGACCCCCGCCCACGGCCTGGTGCTCCCCGGCTCGGCGGCCTCGCACCTGCTCGACGACCGCGTGCTGGCCCCGGTCGACGTGGCGACGGTCGAGCGCTGGGGTGCGGAGGCCCTCACCGCGGTCGGCGTCCGTGCCGACCTGGTGCTGGTCCCGGTCGACGGCGTGCTGGCCGATCCCGCCGCGCTGGACCCCGAGGCGACGGACGCCGCGACCCTCGCCGCGCAGTCGCTGGACGCCTGGCCCGACTACCTCGCGGACCTCGGCGAGCACCTCGGTCCCGGTGCGTACGTGGGCGACCTGGTGGCCGTGGCCGATCTCGACGCGGTCGCCGACGACTCCTGGCCGGCGGTGCTGGACCGCCTCGCCGGCGAACCGGCGCTGCGTGCGGCGCTGCTCGACCCGGTGCGGGACGAGCACGGCCGCCGCGCAGAGCCCTACACCGCCTGGTGGCTGCGCACGCGCAGCGGACTGGTGACCGGCGGCCCGTTCGCGTTGCCGTCGGGCGCGGACGAGGGCGCGACCGCGACGAGCCTCGAGCCCGACGGCACGGGACCGTCGGCGCCGTCGCGCACCCCGGTCGACGACGCGGTGCGCACGCTGCTGCCACCCGTCCCGGAGGCGCTGGCCGAGGTGGACACCGCCGTGCTGCGCGTGCTCGGCGGGGTGGCCACCCTCGCCGAGCTCGACGCCGACGGCTGGGTGCCGGTGCTCGACGGCCTGCCGAGCGGTCGTGGCGTCGACCCGGCTGTCGCTGTGACCGTGTGGCGCGCCCTCGCCGCACTCGCGGGCGCCGACGGGCCGCCGGTGGCGCCGGAGCGGGTGCCGGCACTCGTGGCGGCCGACCGGGTGGCCGCCGTCCACGTCGAGGACGCCGCCGTGGCGGACTCGCCGCAGTGGCTGCAGAGGGTGGACGTCGCCGCGATGGTCCCGGCCCCGCCGACGCAGGCGCTGGCGCTGGCCGGTCTGCTGGACCTGCCGCTCGCCTCCGACCTGACAGCGGGCGAGGTGGACGAGGACGACGCGGTCGAGCAGCCGGTCCCCGTCGCCGCACGGGCGCTGGTGGACGGACCCAGCACCTGGTGGGAGCACGAGGACCTGCGCGTCGACGGTGCGGCGGTGGACTGGTGGGTGGACGCCGACGGCGGTCTGCACGCGACCACGCTGGCCGGGCTGGCCGCCGCGCTGGCGCAGGTCAGCGGGCGGTGGTCGAGGCGATGGGCGCTGGAGACGGTGCTGACCGAGCCGGGTCGGGCGGCCGAGGTGCGCCTCGGCGAGGCGTCGGAGTCGGGCCCGGCCTGACGGCCGGCCGTGTCGACCCGCCCGGGCGGATCAGCCCTGGTCGCGCCGCATCCGGCGGCCCAGCGCGTCGTGCCGTCCGGCCCATGCCCGCCCCGCCACGCCCAGCACGAGCCCCGTGACGCACACCGCGACCGGCGTCCACCCGGTGCGCCCGAGGGCGGCCAGCACGACGGTGACCAGCAGCCCGACCGCCCACAGCACCATCCCGCCGAGCGCCACCCGGGCGAGGTCCACCTCGAGCGGCCGGGTCGGCGCCGACGGGTCCACGGGCTGCGCGGGCTGCTCGGTCGGCACCGTCCGACCCTATGCCGCCGCGCTCGTGTTACGGCTGCGTGAACCCTCTCGGACACCCACGGGACGGTGCGCACACTTCTGCCACACTTCGCCCATGGCATCCCCCCGTACCACCGACGAGGCGCCGACGCGTAGCGAGAAGCCCCTCAACCCCCTCGACCGCTACTTCCACATCACGGAGCGCGGCTCGACCATCGGCACCGAGATCCGCGGCGGTCTGGTGACCTTCTTCACGATGGCCTACATCATCGTGCTCAACCCGATCATCCTCGGTGGCAAGGACGCCACGGGTCAGGCACTGGCCGCTCCGGCCACCATCGCGGCGACGACGGCGCTGGTCGCCGGCGTCATGACCATCCTCATGGGCGTGTGGGCCAACTTCCCGCTGGCCCTGGCCACCGGCCTCGGCATCAACGCGGTGGTGGCCTTCTCCATCGCCGTGCTGCCGAAGATGGCGTGGCAGGACGCGATGGGCATCGTCGTCCTCGAGGGCATCATCATCACGGTCCTGGTGCTCACCGGGTTCCGGCAGGCCGTGTTCAACGCGGTGCCGACGTGGCTGAAGACGGCCATCAGCGTGGGCATCGGCCTGTTCATCGCCTTCATCGGCGTCGTGGACTCCGGCTTCGTCCGCGTGCCGCCGGGCGCGGCCACCCCGGTGGAGCTCGGCCAGTTCGGCTCGCTGTCGACGTGGCCCGTCCTGGTGTTCGTCATCGGCCTGGTGCTGATGGTGGTCCTGCTGGTGAAGAAGGTCCGCGGGGCGATCCTCATCTCGATCCTCAGCACCACGGTCCTGGGCATCGTGGTCGAGGCGGTCGGCAAGCTCGGCTTCGCCACCGACAAGAACCCGGGCGGCTGGAAGTCGACCGTCCCGTCGTTCCCCAAGACGATCGTCGACGCGCCGAACTTCTCGCTGCTGGGCCACTTCTCCCTGTTCGGCGCGTTCTCCAAGATCGGCGCGATCACGGCGATCGTCCTGGTGTTCTCGCTGCTGCTGTCGGACTTCTTCGACACGATGGGCACGATGGTCGCCATCGGCTCCGAGGCCGGCCTGAACGACGAGAACGGCAACCCGCCGAAGACCCGCGAGATCCTGATCGTCGACTCCCTCGCCGCCGTCGCCGGTGGCATGGGCGGCGTCTCGAGCAACACGGCCTACATCGAGTCGGCGTCCGGCGTCGGTGACGGTGCACGCACCGGACTGGCGGCGATCGTCACCGGCATCGCCTTCCTGCTGTCGACCTTCCTCGCGCCCCTGGTCGCCGTGATCCCGTCGGAGGCCGCGGCCCCGGCGCTCGTCGTCGTCGGCTTCCTCATGGTCACGCAGGTGCTCGACATCGACTGGAAGTCCTTCGAGGTCGCCATCCCGGCGTTCTTCACGATGATCCTGATGCCGTTCACCTACTCGATCACCGCGGGCATCGGCGCGGGCGTGATCATGTACGTGATCCTGCAGGCGGTGGTGGGCAAGGCCCGCAAGATCCACCCGCTGATGTGGCTGATCACGGCGCTGTTCGTCCTGTACTTCATCCGCGGGCCGCTCCAGTCCTGGGTCGGCTGAACGCTTCCCGCTCCGCCCACGGGCCGGACTCCCTCGAGGGGTCCGGCCCGTGGCGTCTCGCCGTCCGGGTGCCGTCGTGCCACCCCGTCGTGACCACCGCGCCCGGGGCGTTTCGCCCGCTTTCCCGCGATGCGGCCGACAGCCCGCTGGTTAGGGTGAGGAGCCCCTGACGAGCAAGGAGACCGGCGTGCGCATCAGTGTCATCGGCTGCGGCTACCTCGGCGCGGTGCACGCCGCGTGCATGACCGTCCTCGGCCACGAGGTGGTGGGCATCGACGTCGACGAGGCGAAGATCGAGGCGCTGCGGGCCGGCCGTGCGCCCTTCTTCGAGCCGGGCCTGCCCGAGCTGCTCGCGCAGGCGGAGGCCACCGGCAGGCTGACGTTCAGCACGTCGATGTCGGACGCGTCCGGCGCGGACGTGCACTTCATCTGCGTGGGGACCCCGCAGATGCACGGCGAGTTCCGCGCCGACCTCACCTACGTCGACGCCGCGGTCACCGCGCTGGCCCCCTACCTGCGGGCGGGCGACGTGGTGGCCGGCAAGTCGACGGTCCCGGTCGGGACCGCGGAAAGGGTGGCCCGCGTGCTGGCGCCGTCCGGCGCCGTGCTCGTCTGGAACCCGGAGTTCCTGCGGGAGGGCTTCGCGGTCCAGGACACGCTGCACCCGGACCGCCTGGTCTACGGCCTGCCGACGGACGACGAGGGCGTCGCCACCGCCGCGGGGGAGAAGGCCCGCGGGGTGCTCGACGAGGTCTACGCGAAGCCCCTGGCGGACGGCACCCCGCTGGTGGTGACCGACCTGGCCACCGCCCAGCTGGTCAAGGTGGCGGCCAACTCGTTCCTCGCCACCAAGATCAGCTTCATCAACGCGATGGCGGAGCTGTGCGAGGCGACCGGTGCCGACGTCACCCGGCTGGCCGACGCGATCGGCTACGACCCCCGGATCGGCCGGAAGTTCCTCAACGCCGGCCTCGGCTTCGGCGGTGGCTGCCTGCCCAAGGACATCCGCGCCTTCATGGCGCGGGCCGGTGAGCTGGGCGTGTCCGACGCGCTGGGCTTCCTCCGCGAGATCGACTCGATCAACATGCGCCGCCGGGTGCGCGTGGTGGACCTGGCGCGGGAGGTCTGCCACGGCTCGATCGTCGGCCGGACCGTGGCCGTGCTGGGCGCCGCCTTCAAGCCCGACTCCGACGACGTGCGGGACTCGCCGGCACTGAGCGTCGCGGCGCAGATGCAGCTGCAGGGTGCGCACGTCACCGTGACCGACCCGCAGGCCATCGAGAACGCCCGGGCCAAGTGGCCGGACCTGCGGTTCGCCGTCGACCCGCTCGAGGCGGCCGCCGAGGCCGACGTGGTGCTGCTGGCGACGGAGTGGCCGGAGTACCGCGACCTCGACCCGGACGAGCTCGGTGCCGTGGTGGCGCACAAGCGGATCCTCGACGGCCGCAACGTGCTCGATCCGGCGCGGTGGCGCGCGGCGGGCTGGACCTACCGGGCGCTCGGCAGGCCCTGACCGAGCGCTGCTCAGCGGGAGCTGACCAGCTGCCGCTCAGCTCCCGCCCAGCAGCAGCTGGACGCAGAGCATCTGGTCGCCGTCGTGCGTGCAGGCCACGGCGGTCTCCGTGATCGTCCGGTCGAGGATGTCCGCACGCTGCCGCGTCGACGCCATCCAGGTCGTCACCACGGCGACCGGGCGCTCGGCGGCGCGGCTGAGGTTCTCCCGCATGACGACCGCCTGCGGGCAGGACTGCCGCACGTCGTCGAGCGGGGCGTGCTCCAGCCGCTGCCCGATGAGCAGGTCGGCGCGCTGCGCGGCGGCCGCGCGTGCGCACGTGGCGTCGGCGAGCGGCGCCATGCCGGCGTGCCGGCGCTGCTCGTCCACCGCGGCGCGCAGCTGCGCGGCGTAGGCGTCGGGGTCGGTGCTCGCCTGGGACAGCGGCGTCCGGGTCCACGGCAGCGCGGCGTCCCCGGCCGGGTGCGCCAGCACCCAGCCGACCAGCACGAGCGCGCCGGCCACCGCCAGGGCGATGGTCAGCGTCGTCGCTCCGCGGACGCGACGCAGCGCCGGGGGAGGGGCGGCCACGCGGTCAGCGTACGCAGCGCGTCACGAGGTGTGGCGTGAGCGAAAAGTCGTTCGCCCAGGTAATGAGATAGACTAACGACCATGCCTCCCGCCGTGACCGCCCCGAGCCTCGCGGCGGACCTGCGCGTGGCGCTGAGCCGGGCCAACCGCCGGGTGCGCGCCGAGCGCGGCTCCGCCGGCCTGTCCGACCCGCAGTTCTCCGTGCTGGCCCTGCTGACCAAGAACGGGCCCATGACGCCCGGTCAGCTGGCCGATGCCGACCGCGTCCAGCCGCCCACCATGACGCGCACCGTGAACTGCCTGGTCGACCTGGGTCTGGTCAGCAAGGGGGAGAACCCCGCGGACGGCCGCCAGGTGGTCGTCTCCCTCACGGAGCAGGGTGTCGCCGAGGTGCGGGAGACGCGCCGGAGGCGCAACGCGTGGCTCGCTCAGCGCCTGGCGGGCCTGACCGCCGAGGAGCGCGCCGTGCTGTCCCGGGCCGCCGAGCTGCTGAGGGGGATCGCCGAGCAGTGAGCGCCACGTTCTCCTCCCTCCGCTTCCGCAACTACCGGCTGTGGTTCGGCGGCGCCCTGGTCGCCAACATCGGCACCTGGATGCAGCGCGTCGCGCAGGACTGGCTGGTGCTCACCCAGCTGTCCCACGACTCCGGCGTGGCCGTCGGCGTGGTCACCGCGCTGCAGTTCGCGCCGATCCTGGCGCTGTCGGCGTGGGCCGGCGTGCTGGCGGACCGCGTGGACCGTCGCAAGCTGCTGATGCTGACCCAGGGGCTGATGGGTGTCCTGGCGGCCGGCCTCGGTGCGCTGGTGCTGAGCGGGCACGCCCAGCTGTGGCACGTCTACCTGTTCGCGCTGGCGCTCGGCGGCGTCTCCGCGGTGGACGCGCCGGTCCGGCAGACGTTCGTCGCCGAGCTGGTGCCGCCGGACAAGTTGTCCAACGCCGTCGGCCTGAACAGCGCGTCGTTCAACGCCGCCCGCCTGATCGGCCCGGGCCTCGCCGGCCTGCTGATCGCGGCCGTCGGCACCGGCTGGGTGTTCCTGATCAACGCGATCTCGTTCGCGGGCACCATCCTGGCGCTCGTCTGGATGCACTCCGGCGAGCTTCACCGCATGCCGCTGGCGCCGCGCGCCAAGGGCCAGATCCGCGAGGGCCTCGCCTACGTCCGGCACCGCACGGACATCGTGCTGATCATGGTGGTGATGAGCGTCGTCTCGACGTTCGGTCTGAACTTCCAGCTGACCAGCGCCATGATGGCCCGCACCGTGTTCCACAAGGGTGCCGGCCAGTACGGGATCCTCGGCTCGATCCTCGCGATCGGCTCCCTTGCCGGTGCCCTGTTGGCGGCTCGTCGGGAGCGGCCCCGCGTGCGACTGGTGATCGGCGCGGCGTTCGGCTTCGGGGTGGCTGCCGGCGTGCTGGCCCTGATGCCGACCTACCCGTCGTTCGCGATCGCCTGCATCCCCGTCGGCCTCGCGTCGCTCACGATGATGACGGCGGCCAACGCCACCATCCAGATGAGCACCGACCCGGCGGTCCGCGGCCGCGTGATGTCCCTGTACATGATGGTGTTCATGGGCGCGACGCCCATCGGCTCGCCGGTGGTCGGCTGGATCGGCCAGCAGTTCGGCGCCCGCTGGTCCATCGGCATCGGCTCCATCACGGCGCTCCTCGTCTCGACGGGTGCGGCGATCTGGGCGGCCCGGGCGTGGCGGGTGCAGGTGCGGCTGCGGACCCGCGGTCGGCCGCACCTGGTGGTGCGCCACCTCGAGGCGCCGACGGAGGCCGCGGCCGAGGTGGTCCGCACCGCGGCGTAGCCACGGGCCGGCCGCGAGAACGACGACGTGGCAGACGGGTGAACCGCCCGCCCCGCCGGGGTGAACTCGACGACCGTCCGACGGTCCCCGGTGTCCGATATGTCACGATCACGGGATGCAGGACGACCAGCCGACGGCAGCCCGCTCGCCGTGGCCACGCCGTCTGCTGCTCACCGGCCTCGGCGTCGCCGTCGTGCTGGTCCTCGCCGCCGGCTGGCTCGCGCTGCGCGTCTACCAGGCCGGCACGGCGCTCGCGGAGGCGCAGCGTGCGCTGCCCTCCGGCGCATCGAGCCTCAGTGCCACCGACGTCTCGGCGGTCAGCACGGCGCTGCCCCACGTCCGCAGCGATCTGACCAGGGCGCGGTCGGCCGCCTCGGACCCGGTGTGGCGCGTCGCCGAGCACCTGCCCTGGGCGGGTGCGCAGCTGCACGCCGTCCGCGTCGTCACCGTCGCGCTCGACGACGTGGTGGGCTCGGCCGGTCCGGTGCTCGACCGGGCGCAGGGCGTCCTCGCGGCGCGGGACACGCTGCTGAGCAACGGCCGCGTCAACCTGGCGCCGTTCACCGACGTCGAGCCGGAGCTGACGCGGGCCGCCCAGGTGTCCACCGCAGCCGCCGCGCGGGTCCAGGCGATCGACACCCGCCGCCTCGTGCACCGCCTGGCGGGGCCGGTGGGCACCGTGCAGCAGCTGCTGCCCAAGCTGGCGTCGGCGCTGGACACCGGTTCGCAGCTCGCCGCCCTGGTGCCGCCGATGCTCGGTGCCGACGGACCGCGGACGTACCTCGTCGTCGCGCTGAACTCGGCCGAGCTGCGCAGCGCCGGCGGCATCGTCGGCGCCGTGGCGGCCGTCCAGGTGGACCACGGCGTGGTCCGCCTCGTCGACCACCGCTCCACGGCCGACTTCACCGAGCTCGCCCAGCCTGTGCTGCCCCTCACCGACGCCGAGCTGGCGATCGACACCGACCGCCTCGGCCGCTGGGTGCAGGACTCCGTGCTCACACCGGACTTCCCGCGCTCGGCGCAGCTGATTGCCGCGCACTGGGCCAAGGACGTCGGCGGCACCGTCGACGGCGTGATCGCCACCGACCCCATCGCGGTGTCCTACCTGCTCGGTGCCGTGGGCGGTGTCCAGACCTCCGCCGGCACGCTCGACCAGCAGTCGGCGGTGCCGTCCCTGCTGCGCGACCCGTATGTCGGCGGCCTCGCGGCCAAGGCGGCGGACCAGTACTTCGCCCAGGCGGCGACGGCCATCTTCGGCGCGGTCGTCAGCGGCAAGGGCGACCCCAGCCGGCTGGTCGACGCGATGGCGAAGGCGGCGTCGGACGGCCGCGTCCGCGTGTGGTCCGCGCACCCGGAGGAGGAGCAGCGGCTGTCGGTGCGCACGCTCGGCGGCGCGTTCCTCAGCGGGCCGTACGCCGACGCGACGGGCGTGTTCCTGGACGACGGCACCGGCGGGAAGCTCGATTACTACCTCCGCACGGCCGTCACGGTGGAGAACCTGCGCTGCACCGGCCCCACGCCGACCGCGGACGTGCGCCTGGACCTGACCTACAGCCCGCCGGCGGACGTGGCGTCGTGGCCACGGGAGACCGCCGGCCGGGCCACCGGGTTCGCCCCGGGGTCGCTGGTCACGGACCTGACGGTGTACGCCGCCCAGGGTGCGGCGCTGCCGTCGCTGCGACTGGGCGAGGACGCCGTGGTGTCGGGCCTCGCCGCGCAGCAGGCGGGCCGGCAGGTGCAGGTCGTCTCGAGCGTCCTCGCACCCGGGCAGAGCGCGACCTACCGGGTCCAGGTGCCGGTGCGGCACGGCGTGGTGCAGGTCTGGGCGACCCCGACGGTGGCGTCGGGTGGCCTGGTCACCGCCACCTGCCCGTCCTGAGCGGCCCGCCTAGCACAAATCACCCGGTCAAGGGCCGGATTGCACCCGCACGGATCGTGTCCGTTGCGCGAAGATTGTCCGGTTGATACCCATTGTCGAGCCAGGGCGGCACACCATGACCACGCACGCGCGACGCGGACTGATCGTCATCATGGCGCTCCTCGTCGGTCTGTTCGTCGCCGGACCGGCAGGAGCGAGCACCCTGCCCACCGATCCGGGGCCGTCGGGGACGCCGTGCCCCACCGATCGTCCCGGCTACGCCGCTCCCGGCGTCTGCCAGCTCACCGCGCACGTCAACCCGGTCTGCGTGAACGACGTGCCGCTGCTGAAGTACTCGCTCGAGGAGATGGGCACCACCCTCACCACGGCGACCATCACCTGGGTGCACCCCGGCGGCACGGACGTGGTGCTCACCGACCAGCCGCTCAACGGCACGCTCCTGTGGCCGGGCGCCGTCCTGGACAACAAGGGCACGATCATCGACTGGCCCGGCTGGACGCAGCAGTCCGACGGCAGCTGGACCCGCGGTGACGCCTTCGACTGGGCCCGGCAGCCCGTCGAGGTGCGTTTCGAGGTCAACCCGTCCACCGTCGCGACGGTGAGCTACCCGGCCGTCGCCGGCGCGTGCGACCCGGTGAACTCGGCGGTCCTCGCGGCGGACGACGTCACACCGACCTCGTCCGTGCGGTCGGCCGTGCTGGCCGCCACCGGGTCCGACGTGGCCCCGTACGCCTTCGGCGGTGCCGGGCTGGTGCTGCTCGGCACGCTGCTGCTGGTGATCCGGGCGGCGATGCACCGCCAGGCGCGTCAGACGAGGCGCTCGACCACGTAGTCGATGCAGGCGGTGAGGGCCAGCACGTCGTCGGGCTCCACCGCCGGGAACATGCCGATCCGCAGCTGGTTGCGACCCAGGCGGCGGTAGGGCTCGGTGTCCACGATGCCGTGGGCACGGAGCACCGCCGCCACCGTGTCCGCCTGCACGTCCGCCGCGAGGTCCACCGTGCCGACCACGGTGGACCTCGCGGCTGCGTCGGCGACGAAGGGGCTCGCCCAGTCGCGCGACTCCGCCCACGAGTACAGGTGCCCGGCGGACGTCGCGCTGCGTGCCGCGGCCCACTCCAGACCGCCCTGCTCGAGCATCCAGTCCAGCTGCTCCGCCAGCAGCACCAGCGTCGCCACGGCGGGGGTGTTCAGGGTCTGGTCCAGCCGGGAGTTGGTCACCGCGGCGCTGAACGAGAGGAACTCGGGGATCCACCGGTCGCCGGTCTCGATCCGGGCGGCCCGCTCGACGGCGGCCGGCGAGACGACGGCCAGCCACAGGCCACCGTCGGACGCGAACACCTTCTGCGGCGCGAAGTAGTAGACGTCCGTCTGCCCCACGTGCACCGGCAGCGCACCGGCGCCGGACGTCGCGTCGACGAGGACCAGGGCACCCTGCTCGCGCGAGCCGGCCACCCGGCGCACCGGGGCCATCGCACCCGTGGAGGTCTCGTTGTGCGGCCACGCGTAGACGTCGACGCCGTCCACGTGCTCCGGCACCACCATCGAGCCGGGCTCGGCCGTCACCACGTGGGGTTCGGCCAGGAACGGGGCGCGGGACGTCGAGGTGACGAACTTGGCGCCGAACTCGCCGAACGAGGCGTGCGCGGCGCGGTGGTCCACCAGGCAGGCCGTCGCCATCGCCCAGAACGCGTTGGTGCCGCCGTTGCCGAGCACCACCTCGTACCCGTCGGGCGCGTCGAACAGCGCGGTCAGCCCGGCGCGGACCCGCCCGACGAGCGCGCGGACCGGCTTCTGCCGGTGCGACGTGCCCAGCAGCGAGCCGCCCACCGCGGCGAGCGCGGCCACCTGCTCGGGGCGCACCTTGGACGGGCCGCAGCCGAACCGTCCGTCCCGGGGCAGCAGGTCGGCAGGGATGCGCAGGTCGGGAGCCGTGGCCACGACGCCGAGGATAGGCGGTCCGCCCCGCAGCCCGTCGGCGCGACCAACTACCCTGGTCACGCGGGCGCGCGGCCCGACGACGCATGGGGAGGCGTGCCGTGACCGACCTGATCGACACCACCGAGATGTACCTCAAGACCATCTACGAGCTGGTCGAGGAGGGCATCCCGCCGTTGCGCGCCCGGATCGCCGAGCGGCTCGGGCACTCCGGTCCCACCGTCTCGCAGACCGTGGCGCGGATGGAGCGGGACGGTCTGGTGGTGCTCAGCGGGGACCGGCACCTCGAGCTCACCCCGCAGGGCATGGCCCGGGCCACCCGCGTGATGCGCAAGCACCGGCTCGCCGAGCGGCTGCTGACGGACGTGATCGGGTTGGACTGGCCGCACGTCCACGAGGAGGCGTGCCGCTGGGAGCACGTGATGAGCGAGCAGGTGGAGCGGCGGCTGGCCGCGCTGCTGGAGCACCCACGGTTCGACCCCTACGGCAACCCGATCCCCGGGCTGGACGAGATCGGCGAGCGGCCCAACGGCGTGGGTTTCCTGGACGACGTCGCACCTCTCGCCGGCGAGGGTGTCCCCACGGCGGCCGCCCAGGTGGTCGTCGCGCGGATCGCGGAGCCCCTGCAGGTGGACACCGAGCTGCTCGCGCGGCTCTCCGACGCCGGTGTGACACCCGGTGCATGGGTGGACGTGGAGCGCGGCGAGGGCGTGGTGACGGTGGGCGTGCCGGGTTCGGGTGTGGTGCTGGACCTGCCGGACGACGTGGCCCGACACATCTTCGTGTCCGTGTCCTGAACCACACCGTCGCGTCCGGGCTGCGTGCCGGGCGCCCTGTGTGCCCGCTCGGCCTCCGCTGTGGGGCGCCCCTGACCTGCGGCGATGCGCTGGGCCGAACGGGTGAGGGCATGACCTTCGTCCCGGGCGTCGTCCGCGTCCCGGTCACCCGTCCGACTTCTTCACGAGATCGTCGTGACCGGAGCGTGACAATCGCCGGAACCGTCGGGTACGTTCGTCCTGCTTCACGGAACCCTCCTCCGAGAAGCCCTCGAGCGGAACGCCGAACCCTGCCGCCGATCGAGGTTCCGTACTACTCGCCGGCAGGGGCGGGGGACCCAAATCGTGGGCACCGGTGACGGTGTCCTTGGGGTGAAGCCGGGCGGACGGTCCTCGGATCGTGCGCACGGCCGGGTGTTCTCCCACCCGAACCCGACAGCTGACCTCGCAGGCGCACGGAGAGGCACACCTGTTGTCCCAGAGCACTGTTCGCGCCCGGCACCGGGCCGCACGCCGTCCGTCCACCCCCCTCACCCAGCTCGCCTCCACCGCCACCGCGCAGATGGCCGTCGTCGGCCGTCGCACCGCGGTGGTCGCTGCGTCTTCGGGCCTCGTCGTGTCGGTCCTGGGGGCAGCCCCGGCGATGGCCGAGCCGAACGACGCCTCGGGTCTCGCCTCGGTGGACACCTCGACGCTGACGGGGGCCGCTCGCGCCGCTCTCGACGCCGCGCCCGTGGTGACCGCCCCTGACCAGGCCACCTGGACGCTCGACGTCGACGACGTCACGGCAGTGAAGCCGGCGCCGGTCGTCAAGGCGAAGACCACCACGACCAGCCGCACGGCGACCACCTCGCGGTCCACGGTCCGCGCTGCTGCGACGGTCGCCGCGCCGCCCAGCGTCGCCGGCAGCGCGGTGCTGCAGATCGCCGCTCGTTACGTGGGCGTCCCCTACGTGTACGGCGGCACCACGCCGTCGGGCTTCGACTGCTCGGGCTTCACCCAGTACGTCTACGCGCAGCTCGGCATCAGCCTCCCGCGCACCGCCGAGGCGCAGCGGAGCGCCGGCACGGTCGTCTCGCGGGCCGACGCACAGCCCGGTGACCTGATCTACTCGCCCGGCCACATCGCGATCTACGCGGGCGGCGACATGGAGATCGACGCGCCCCGCCCGGGCGGCTCGGTCCAGTTCCGCTCGATCTGGCAGAGCGCCCCGGTGTTCATCCGGGTGTCCTGACCACCCCCGCCGGCACGCCGGCACTGCTTCACGACGAGGCCCCGACCGACACGGTCGGGGCCTCGTCGCACATTCGGCTGGACCGCGACGGTTACCCTGGGTCCGCACCACGCGAGTTGCCTGAAGTCACGGGCCGGCAGCCAGCCGGTCCGACCGCGAAGGTCAGGAGAACGCCGTGCTGACGACCGGACCCCTTGACGAGGTGCCCGCAGGAGCCCCGCAGCCCGCGGGCGCCCACGGCACCGGAGCCTCGCTCCCGCGAGCGCTGCTGCTGAACGCCAGCGGGGAGCCGCTGTGCGTGGTGAGCCTGCACCGGGCGGTCGTGCTGGTGATGACCGGCAAGGCGACCGTGCTGGAGTCCGAGGGCCGGCTGCTGCACTCGGAGCGGGCGGCGATCCCCCTGCCGGTGGTCCTCTCGCTGACGCGGTACGTCCACGTGCCGACCCGCCGTCCGGTTCCGCCGACCCGGCGCACGGTGCTGCAGCGTGACGACCACCGCTGCGCGTACTGCGGCGGGGGAGCGGACACCGTGGACCACGTGCTGCCGCGGTCGCGCGGCGGCCGGCACGAGTGGGGGAACGTGGTCGCGGCCTGCGTCCGCTGCAACCACCGCAAGGCCGACCACCTGCTGCACGAGCTGGGCTGGGAGCTGCGGTTCACCCCCCGGGCGCCGCGGTGGTCGGTCGCCTTCGGGGCGGCCGCCGTCCGGGCCGAGCCGGTGTGGAGCCGTTACCTCGCAGCCTGAGCGGTTCCCCCGCTTCATCCCATCGTTGCGTCAAGGGCGTGCCACGATGGGCTGAAGGAGGTACCGATCATGTCGCACGAGAACGTGGTCCTGGTGGGCCTGGACGGGTCGGACGCTGCGTTGCACGCCCTGGACTGGGCGACGCAGGAGGCACGGGTGCGGCAGTGGGGGCTGCGGCTGGTGTGCAGCTATGCGCTGCCCTCGTTCGCGGCGGCCTCGTTGGACGGCGGGTACGCCGCTCTGGACGACTCGGCGATCCGCGCCGGTGCGGAGGCGGTGCTGACCGAGGCGCTCGCCCGGGTCGCCGGTTCCGGCCTGCCTGTCACCAGCCACGTGGCGGTGGGCGACGCCACCGCGGTGCTCGTGGACGAGTCCCGTGAGGTCGGCCTGGTGGTGGTCGGCACCCGAGGTGGCGGAGGGTTCGCCGAGCGGCTGCTCGGCACGGTGTCGTCGGCGTTGCCGGCTCACGCCAAGTGCCCGACGGTGGTCGTCCCGCTGCGCGCCCGGGCGGCGAAGGAGGCTGCCGACGCGCCGATCCCCGCGGTGGAGCCCATTCGTCGCGTGATGGTCGGTGTCGACGGCTCCCCGCAGTCCGAGCTGGCGCTGCGCTGCGCGCTGCGCGAGGCACGCCGGTGGCAGGCGACGGTGGTGGTGGTGTCCGCCGTGCCGGTGAACACGGTCACCGGGGTGCTGGCCTGGCTGCCCGAGCCGGTCGACCACCGTGCGGTGCTGGCGGACATCGAGGAGTCCTTGGCGCTGGTGCTCGAGCGGGTGGCGGACGAGGCACAGGGTCTGACGATCGAGCGCCGCGTGCTGGACGGCACGGGCGCCGCGGTGCTGACCGGGATGTCCGACGAGGCGGACCTCCTGGTGGTCGGCTCGCGGGGGCGGGGTGGCTTCACCGGGCTGCTGCTCGGCTCCACCAGCCAGGCGGTGCTGCACCACGCGCAGTGCCCCGTGCTGGTGGTGACCAAGGGAGCGGACGCCGAGCAGGCCGCGGCCTGAGCCTGCGCGAGCCGGCCCGGTGCGTCGTCGGCCGGCCTGAGCCTGCACCAGCCGGCCTCGGGCTGCGTCACTCCGTCGCGGCGGGCGGTACCTCCGGCCGGCGCACGAGAGCCGACAGCACGATCGTGGAGCGCGTGCGCGCGACGAAGGGCTCGGCGGCGAGCCGCTCGACGACCCGTTCGAGGTGCCGCATGTCGCGCGCGCGCACCTGGAGCACCACGTCGACGTCACCGGTGACGGTGCTGGCCGCCATCACCTCCGGGTACTGCTCGATCGCGGCCTGCATGGTCGCCGGGCTGGTGCTGCCGTGGCAGAACAGCTCGACGAAGGCCTCCGTCTGCCAGCCGAGCGCGGCGGGGTCGAGCCGGACGGTGTAGCCCCGGATCACCCCCTCGTCCCGGAGCCGGTCCACCCTCCGTTTGACGGCAGGGGCAGACAGCGCGACGGCGTGGCCGACCTGGGCGTAGGTGGCGCGGGCGTCGAGCGCCAGCTCCCGCACGATCGCGGCGTCGAGGGCGTCCATGGGGTGTGGCCGGTCGTCGTGCACGGCCCCATGATCCTCGCCGACCGCCCCACGACCCGCCGATCGGGCCGACACCATTTCTGCCGACATGTGAAGAATGTCCGATTACAGATCCGGAAAAGCGGTCGAAATCACACGAACTACACCGATGGAATTCCTTTGGTCCCGTAGCGAATGCGCCGATAACCAGCACAATCGGCGATGAGGCCGTTCTTGGCGGCTATTGACTCGCGAGCGGGAGGTGCACGGTGGACGCGGTGGACACGCAGCGTTCCGAGGGGGCGGCCGGGACGACGGTGCGCGCCGCGGGCGTCCCGCAGCGGTACGCCGCTCCCGGCACGCTCGACCGGGTCCCCACCCAGCGCAGCGGTCCGGAGGGACCCGTCGGGGCGCCCCGCCGGCGGACCGCGACGATGCTGGTCGGGTTCGGCGCCGTCGCCGTCCTGGTGGTGGCCGGCACGATCGTGCAGCAGCAGCGGGCCGATGCGGCCGAGCAGCAGCACGCGGCACAGGTCCGCACGGCGCAGGCGCTGACGGCCCTCGCCGGGGACACGGCCGCCCGTGACGACGTCTCCACCGCGGGATCGGCAGAGCTGGCTGCGGCACGAGCGGCGGCCGTGGCGGCGACCACCACGGCCCTCGCGCACGCCAACGGCACGCTGGCGGCCGCACCGCACGTCGGCGACGACCTGCGGGCACCGCTGCAGAGCGGCATCGTCTCCGTCGCGGCGATCCTGGGCGGGCGCCCGGTCAGCCTCGCCGCGCTCCGTGCCGGGGCCGACGGGTTGGCCGGTCAGGACAAGGCCGTCGCGGATGCCGAGCAGGCCTGGCAGGCTGCGGACGCCGCGCGGGTGGCCGCCGAGCAGGCCGCAGCGGCGCAGGCGGCGGCACAGGCCGCGGCGCAGCAGGCGGCCCAGCAGTCGACGCGCAGCACGAGGACGGTCCGCAGCTCGGCGCCGGCGGCGACCGCTCCGCAGGCGCCGTCGGCCGGTCCGATGGCCATCCCGGCGGGCGGTCTGGTGTGCCCGGGCGCCCCGGTCGGGACGCCCGGTGCTGAGTCGTCCGTCGGAGCGATCGGTGCGGCGATCAACGCCTACCGCGCGAGCAACGGGCTGCCGACGCTGTCGGTGTCCCGGTCCGGGACGCTCGTCGGGCACGCGCTGGACATGGCGGACGCCGGCGGCATCTGGCACTCGGGCTTCGACAACATCGTCGGCTGCATCAGCAACGGCAGCGCGTCCGGCCTGGTCGGTGCCTGGTCCCGGTCGCCGTCGCACAACGCGCAGATGCTGCGCACCGACGTCTCGAGCATGGCGGTCGGCGGCGCGATCGACGGTGGCTGGCTGTACGGCGCGGTGAAGTTCAACTGACGCCCGACGCCGTCCGACGGGTACGCGACGCCCGCCGGACGTGCGATCGAGCCGTCGGCTCGCCGTGATGACGTGGTGGGCGGCCGCGAGCCCTGCGGCCGCCCACCACGGGCTCAGC
>NZ_JANZLA010000006.1 GCF_025770785.1 Cellulomonas sp. SG140
AGCGGAAGGGGCTGCGGCCGGGCGCCCGGCCGCTCGCCCGGCACCACGGGTGGCGTCCCGGTCGGCGTGCTGCTGGTCGGCGGCACGGTGGCAGCGCCCTGCTCGCCCCGAGCGGCTGCACGCACGTCGGCCGCTGCCACGGCCCGGACGGCGCCGGTGGGCGGTCGTCCGCTGCGGCTCTGGAGCTCCCGGAGCTGTCGACGCGTCAGGACGGCGCCGGCCGCGACGGGCACCACCTCCGGAACCGCGCCCGTCTCCACCGAGGTCCAGCCGTCGTGCCCGGAGCGGGTCCGCCACCAGTCCCGAGCCAGCAGACCGGCGCCGGCGAGCACGAGCAGGCCCCCGAGCACCAGGCCGGGAACGAGCCACGGCGACGAGACGACCCGCGGCCACGACATCTCCAGCGTGGGGTTCACGGCGGAGCCGTCGGCGCCGATGCCGGCGACGAGGAGGCTCCATCGTCCGTCCTGGGCGTGCCACGTGAGCTGTGCCGACCCCGTCCCCGTCGCCTGCGCCACCCACATGTCCGAACCTGACGGGTCCGCAGCCGGCCTCGCGGCCGTGCCCGGTGCGGCGGAGGCGCTCGCGCTCGGGGCCGCCGACGCGTCGGCCGCCGTCGCCGACGGGCTCGAGCCAGCGGCGCTCCCCGACGGCAAGGCGGACGGCGACGTCGAGCCCGCAGGCGACGGCGCAGCGGACGACGCCGGGGCGGCGAGCCGCAGCGTCCGCCAGCCGGACAACCCCGACACCCGCTGGTGGGGGTCGCTGCCCACCCAGCCGGCGACGTCGGTGTCCCGACCGACGGCGAGCACGACGTGGGCCCCCGCCGGAACCTGCGCCCGCACCGTGACCGGGTCTCCGCCGAGCTCGAGCACACCGGGATCCGTGACGACGAGACCGGTGGTCGCCGTGGCCCGCGCGACCAGCACGTCGTCCGCGCGCCAGAGCGTCGCGGAGGCGACTGCCAGGGCGATGACGACGAGCCCCAGCAGGCCGATGCCGGACTCGATCAGTCGCTTGCGCACACACAGATCCTCTCGGACGGGACACCCAGGATAGGCGGGCCGCCCGGGACGGCCCGCTGAACGGGGTGTCCGCAGCCCGTTCGGCCCATGGGCTGCTTCACCCGTTCCGCGTATCCTGGCGCCGGGTCGCCGGCCTCGACACGTGGTCGACCGCGCCGTCGCGCGCCCATGCCCCCTGGAGGATCACGCCCGTGTCCGATGCCCGGCCCACCTTCCCCGTCGTCAACTTCCGCGGGTACGACCGCGACGCCGTCGACGCGCGGATCGCCGCTCTCGAGAAGGCCGTGGACGACGCCCGTTCGCAGGTCCAGGCTGCGGACGCCAAGGCGCTCCAGGTCGCCGGTGAGCTCTCCGAGGCGCACCGGCAGCTGCGGGAGGCGGAGCGGCCCACGTACTCCGGCCTCGGCTCGCGGATCGAGCAGCTGCTGCGCTCCGCCGAGGAGCAGTCGTCCGACGTCGTGACCCAGGCCAACGCCCAGGCGGCGGACTCGCTCGCGCGGGCCAAGCTCGCAGCCGGCCAGCTCCGCGCGCGCGCGGAGAACGAGGTCGCGGAGCTGCTGGCGACCGCGCGCCGCGAGGCCGAGGAGGTCCGGACGTCGGCGGCCACGGAGGCGGAGAGCCAGCTGACCGCCGCGCAGCGGAGGGCCGAGGAGCTGGTCGGCTCCGCCGAGCGCGAGGCGGCTCGGATCGCCAGTGCGATCGCCACCGAGGAGAGCGAGCGGCGCACCACCCTCGAGCGCGAGCTCGGCACGCTGCGGGCGACGGTCGAGCACGAGGCGACCCAGCTTCGGGTCGCGACGGAGCGCACCGCGAGCGAGCTGCGGGCACGCACGGAAGCGGAGACCGAGGCGCTGCGGGCCGAGGCCGAGCGCTACGACCAGGACCTGCGCCGCGCGGCCGACGTCGAGACGACGGAGCTGCGTCAGCGCGTGGAGTCCGAGCTGGCCGCCCGGACCTCCGAGGTGGACCGGTACGCGGCACGGGTGCGCGCCGAGGCGGACGACGAGGCCGCCGCCCTGCGCCAGCACGTGGCGGACGAGGTCACGACCCTGCGCGCGTCGGCCCAGGAGTACGCCGACCAGGTGCGTTCCGCGGCGGAGCGGGACGCGGCGGCGCTGCAGCAGCGGGTCGCCGCCGAGGTGGCGGCGCTGCGGACCGAGGCCGAGCAGTACGCGTCCTTCGTGCGGGCCAGCGCGGAGCGGGAGACCGGGGAGCTGCGGGCGACGACGGCGGACGAGCTGGCGGCCGCCCGCACCGAGGCGGAGCAGGCCGTCGCGGCGCTCCGTGCGGAGGCGGCGCAGTACGCGGCGGACCTGCGGGCCCGCGCCGAGCGAGAGACGACGGAGCTGCGGGAGCGGACGCAGGTCGAGACGGCGCACCTCACCCAGGTCACCGAGCGGGAGACCACCCAGCTGCGGGAGACCACCGAGAGGGAGGCCGCCGAGCTGCGGGCGACCGCCGCACGCGAGACCGCGGAGCTGCGCGAGACCACGCGCCTGGAGGTCGAGCGGCTGCAGACCGAGGCGCGGCGGTCGATCGCCGACCTGACCGCGAACGCCAAGGCGCACGCGGACACGCTGGTGCGGGACGCCGAGCAGCGGCTGGCGGACGCCGAGCTGGAGATCGCCTCGAAGCGGGAGGCGGCGGAGCGTGCGGACTCCGAGCGCCACGAGCGCGCTCGTGCCGAGACGGAGCGCCTGGTCGCGGACGCGGAGGCGCACGCCGCCGAGGCCGAGCAGCGGGTGGCCAAGGCTCTGGCGCAGGCCGAGAAGGTGCGGACCGACGCGGAGGCGCACGCCCGGGATCTCGTCTCGAACGCTCGCAAGAACGCCGACCGCGTCGTCTCCGAGGCCCGGGAGCACGCGGAGAAGCAGATCTCGGACGCGATGATCGAGTCCGAGCGCGAGCGCACGTCCGCCCAGCGCCAGGTGGAGGACCTGAACCGGCAGCGGGAGTCGATCACCGGCTACCTCGACGAGCTGCGCAACCTCCTCGGGAGCAACCCGGACCGGTCGGCGTTGGAGAAGGCCGGTCGCGTGGAGGCGGAGTTCGAGAAGAACCGTCAGGCCGCGGTGGAGCGTCCGGCTCGGAGCAGCCGGCCGGCGGCACGGGGCGCCAAGGGACGACCGGCACCGGTGTCCGCGGCTGCGACGGCGCCGGCGAGCCCGGCGGCCGACGACGAGGCCCCGGTGGCTGCCGAGGCGGCTGCCGACGGCATCCCGGAGGGCGCGACGCCGGCCCGCGAGGCCGAGGCCGAGGGGCAGCCCGAGCCGACCTCCGAGGCGGCCGGTGCCGAGTCCGTGGGTGACGAGGCGGTGCGCGACGAGTCGGAGGCGTCGGTGGAGTCGACCGACGCCGCATCCGCTCGCGGCTGAGCGCCGTGAACGCGCAGGGCCGGTCGCGCGACGCTCGGCACGCCGGGAGCGACGACCAGCCGCGGGGCGACGGCGCCGGTCGGACCTCCGAGGCATCGGCGTGGCGGGCGGAGCGTCGGGCCGCGGCCGCCGCCCACGCCGACGCGCTGCACCGACGTCAGAAGGCGGAGTCCGACCGCGCGCGGGCGATGCTCGCCGACCTCGTGGCACGCGCGACCGCGCACGGTCCGGCGCCGGTGCCGCTGCGGGCGCGCAGCTTCGACGGACGGCACCGGTACCGGACCCGGCTGGCGGGCTGGTACCTGCGGCAGGACGAGTCGCTCGCGGTCTCCACCGCAGGTGACTTCTACGTCCTGCGCGCGCCGGTGAGCCTCGCGTCCCTGTGGCGGGGCGTCGAGCTGACGCCGCAGGACCCCCCGCTGGTGCTCGGCGCCGGCGGCAAGGACGGTGAGTCGCTGGACCTCGACGTGGCGATCTCCCGCGTGCTCGGCGGCGCCTGACCGAACGCCTGACCGGGCCGGCTCAGCCGCGCTGCGCCCGTGCCACCAGCTCCCCCAGGGCCGTTGCGACGGCGGCCGGGTCCTCGACGGCAGACAGGTGCCCGACGCGCGGCACGACGACGAGCGCCGCGTCGCCGACCACCGCCATGGCACGCGCCTGCTCCACAGGCGACACCGTGTCCTCGTCGCCCACCACCACCGTGACGGGCCCGGAGAACGTCCGCAGCACCTCGGTCCGATCGGGCCGTACCGCCATCGCCCGCTGCGACCAGGCCAGCCCGCTCGGCGCCTGCTCACGCACCCAGCCGAGCACCTGCTCGCGAACCTGCGGCCGCGCGGTCCGGGTCGTCTCGCCCAGCAACCCGTCGACCGTGGGCAGCACGGTGTCGAGCGACCGGCTGGACTCGAGCTCGTCGGCCGCCGCGAGGCGCTTGGCCGCGGCCTCCGGGGTGTCGGCGACCGCCTTGGTGTCCACGAGGCCGAGCCCGGCCAGCAGGTCCGGGTGCCGCTCGGCCATCGCCAGAGCGACGTAGCCGCCCATCGACAGGCCCACGACGACCGCGCGGCCGACACCCGCGGCCGACAGCAGACGGGCCACCTCGTCGGCGGAGGCCTCGAGCGACGGCTCAGGCAGGTCGGCGACGTACCGCGGCGTGCCCGGCAGGTCGACCAGGTGCACGGCCGCGGGGCCGGCGACGAGCTGCGCGGCCGCGGTCCACATCCGCGAGTCGAGCGGCATCCCGTGCAGCAGGACGAGGGGCAGCGCCCCGGCGTCGGACCGAACTGTGGTCAGCCCTGCGATCGGTGTCACGAGTCCTCCCCCGTCAGGTCGACGGCCGACTCCGCCTGGCTGCTCGGCCCCGCCCACGTCCGCGGCAGCGGGACAGGGACCTCCGGCGCGACGTGCGCGACGATCTCGTCCAGCACGCGGCGCACCTGGGACTCCCCCACCCACAGGTGCTTCGCCCCGTCGACGGCCACCAGATCGGCCTGCGGCACCCGGGCGAAGCGCTCACGCGCCTCCGGCGGGCGCAGGTAGTCGTCGTGCTCGGGCACCAGCACGACGAGCGGCCGGCCGAAGGACGCCCAGGCGTCGAGGTCCTGGTCGCCCGCTCTGCTCAGGGGTGGCGACAGCAGGACGGCTCCCTCCACCACGGGGTCACGCCCGTACCGCAGCGCCAGCTCGGTGCCGAACGACCACCCCACCAGCCAGACGTGCGGCAGGTCCCGGAACTCGGCGAGCTCGAGTGCAGCCGCGACGTCGAAGCGTTCGGCCACGCCCCCGTCGAACGCGCCCTGGCTGGTGCCGCGGGGGCTCGACGTGCCGCGCGTGTTGAACCGCAGCACGGCGAAGCCGGCCAGGGCGGGCAGCCTCCACGCCGCCTTGCGCAGCACGTGCGAGTCCATGTAGCCGCCGTGCGTCGGCAACGGGTGCAGCGTGACCAGGGTGGCGCGAGGCGTCGTCGGACGGCCCTCGGCGTCCACCGGCAGGGCGAGCTCGCCCACCAGCGTCAGGCCGTCCGCCGTGTGCAGCTCGACGTCCTCCCGGTGCGCGGGCAGGACGGTCAGGGAGCGGATCGGGGCGCCGTGGGCGGTGGCGGCGGAGGTCTCGGACATCGTCTCGAGCCTAACCGGCGGCCGCGGCGGGCACGCAGGCACCCGTCGGCCTCGGCGTCGTCGGGTGCGGCGCCGTCAGGCCCGGCGGGTGGGACGACGGCGACCGCGCGCCTGCCAGCACGCCGTGTGCCAGTGCCGGCGGCCCTCCACACCGTCTCCGAGCAGGTCGTCCGTCCGCCACGCGACCACGTGCGGCGTGCCCGGGGCGACCACCTGGTCGCAGCCTGGGCACCGGTACTCGCGGGGCGAGCCGGCCACGGACTGGACCGTCCACTCACCGTCCGGCGCGCTCTCGGCCGTGCGCCCGCCCGTGGCGCGCATCAGGTCCAGCTCCGGGTGGGCGGTCCCGTACGGCCGTCTCGACGATCGACGGCTGCTCGGCATGCGCCCATCCTGTCCGATGCCGGCGGTTCCTCGCCCAGCGATCGGGTCCTCAGAGCGCGGCGGCGGCCTCCGCCGGGGGCACGGTGCCGGTGCGGACCAGCTCGGCGTACCAGCGTCCCGAGTCCTTGACCGTGCGCTCGAGCGTGTCGTAGTCGACGCGGACCACGCCGAAGCGGCGGTCGAAGCCGTACGCCCACTCGAAGTTGTCGAGCAGCGACCAGACGAAGTAGCCGCGCACGTCGGCACCGGCGTCCATCGCGGCACCCATCGCGTCGATGTGGTCGTGCAGGTACGCCACCCGGTCGGAGTCGTGCACCCGGCCGTCCGCCGAGACCTCGTCCACGAACGCCGCACCGTTCTCGGTGATGGCCAGCGGCTGGTCCGGGAACCGGTCACGGAGCTCGAGCAGCAGGTCGATCAGCCCCTGCGGGTCGATGTTCCAACCCATCGCGGTGTAGGGCCCGGGCACCGGCAGCCACTCGACCTGGTCGGCACCGACCCACGGGCTGTGCTCGGCGGCGCGGTGGCCGTCCGGTCCGGGCTCCCCCGGCGTGACGGCAGCCGGCGCCCCGGCACGCACGAGGCCGGTGGCGTAGTAGTTCACGCCGAGCAGCGTGAGCGGGACACGGATCAGGTCCAGGTCCCCGTCCTGCACGAAGGACCAGTCGCTGATCGAGGCGGTGTCGGCGAACACCTGCTGCGGGTACGCACCGAGCAGCATCGGGCCCAGGAACACCTCGTTGGCGACCGTGTCGATGCGGCGCTTGGCCGCGACGTCCGCCGGCTCGTGGGAGGCAGCCCGCGTGACGTGCAGGTTCAGCGTCACCGAGACCGGCGTGTCCTCACCGAGGACGGCGCGCACGGAACGGGCCGCGAGACCGTGGCCGAGGTTGAGGTGGTGGACGGCGGCCAGCGCCTTGGCGTCGTCCGTCACCCCGGGGGCGTGCGCGCCGGACGCGTACCCGAGGAAGGCGGAGCACCACGGCTCGTTCAACGTGGTCCACAGGCGCACCCGGTCCCCGAGCACCTCGGCCATCCGGCGGGCGTAGTCGGCGAACCGGTAGGCGGTCTGACGGTTCGCCCAGCCGCCCTCGTCCTCCAGCGCCTGCGGCAGGTCCCAGTGGTACAGGGTCGCGACGGGCTGGATCCCCGCCTCGACCAGCCGGTCCACCAGGTCGGAGTAGAAGTCGAGGCCCGCCTGGTTGAACTCGCCGGAACCGGTCGGCTGCACCCGGGACCACGCGATCGAGAAGCGGTACGCCTGGAGACCGAGCTCGCGCATGATGGCCACGTCCTGCGGCACCCGGTGGAAGTGGTCCACGGCGACGTCACCGGTGTCGCCGTTGAGCACCCGACCCGGTGTGTGGCTGAAGGTGTCCCAGATCGACGGGCCGCGCCCACCCTCGTGCACGCCCCCCTCGATCTGGTACGAGGCCGTCGCGGACCCCCAGAGGAAGTCGGTGGGGAACTGCCGGCCGGACGGGCGCGTGGTCGCCATGGGAATCCTCGGTCGATCGCGGGAGGGGAAGGGCCGGTCGTCGGCGACCGGGGTCGAATCGATACGATACACCGCTCTCCGCGAGCTGCGGGAGCGCTTCCAACCGAGAGTCAGGAGGCCGCGACCCCTGGGACCTCCCGACCGCGAGGGGTGCCGTGCGGCAGCAGCGCGACGGCGGTGTCGAGCAGCACCGCGACGCCGTCGTCCGCGTTGGACGGCAGCACCGCGTCGACGCTCCGCAGCACGGTCGGATGGGCGTTCGCGACCGCGAAGGAACGACCGGCCCACGCCAGCATCGGCAGGTCGTTCGGAGCGTCGCCCACCGCCCAGACGTCGCTCGCCCCGACCCCCTCCTCCGCCGCCCAGGTGGCCAGCGTGCTCGCCTTGGTCACGGCCGACGGCGACACCTCGGCCAGACCGGTCGCACCCGAGTGGGACACCACGCCCGCCTCGCCGACCGCCGCGGACAACGACCCGACGAAGGCGTCCAGGTCGACCGACGGCGCCGCGCGCACCAGCACCTTGATCGTCCGGCCGTCCAGCGCCTCGGTGATGTCCGTGACCAGCGGACTGCCCTCGGGCACCGGATGGCTCGAGCGGAACCCCACCTCCGCGGCGAAGCCCGTGGTGCGTTCCAGCGCGAAGCTCACCGCCGGGTCGGCACGGCGCACCCGGGCGACCACGTCGCGCACCACCTGGTCGTCGAACGTGTAGGCGTTCCGGATCGCCAACGTCGCCAGCTCGACGACAGCGGCACCGTTGGCGCAGATGGCGACGCCGCACGCACCGAGCGCGGGCGCCAGGTCCGCCAGCCACCGCGGCGGCCGCGCCGTGACGGCGACCACCCGGACACCGGCGCGGTCGCTGCGGGACAGGGCGTCCCGGGTCCTGGCCGACAGGCCGCCGTCGGGGCCGAGCAGCGTGCCGTCCAGATCGGTGGCGACCACCCGCGGCGCGCCCGTTCCGGGCGGGACGACGCCCCCGCTCGGCGCGCTGCCCAGGGGTGCGGCCATCAGAACAGCCGCGAGTCCACGTCGTCGACGCCCCGCAGGGCCGCGTAGTCCAGCACCAGGCAGCCGATGCCGCGGTCGGTGGCGAGCACCCGCGCCTGGGGGCGGATCTCCTGTGCCGCGAACACCCCGCGGACGGGGGCGAGCAGCGGGTCGCGGTTGAGCAGCTCGAGGTACCGCGTCAGCTGCTCGACACCGTCGATGTCGCCGCGACGCTTGATCTCCACGGCGACGGTCCCCCCGGCCGGGTCCCGCGCCAGGATGTCCACCGGTCCGATCGCGGTCGGGTACTCGCGCCGCACCAGCTGGTGCCCCGGCCCGAGCAGCGTGATCTGCTCCGCGAGCAGCTGCTGCAGGTGCGCCTCGACGCCGTCCTTCACCAGGCCCGGGTCCACACCCAGCTCGTGCGCCGAGTCGTGGTGCACCTCGAACAGCTCCACGACCAGGCGGTCGTCGGACTTCGCGTGCTGGACGGTCCACACCTCCTGGACGCCGAGCGCGGCGCGCTCGTCGTCGGGCACGGAGACCGTCAGCGTGCACGGCGGGCTCATCCAGTTCAGGGGCTTGTAGGACCCGCCGTCGGCGTGCACCAGCACCGACCCGTCCGCCTTCACCACCAGCAGGCGGGTCGCCTGCGGCAGGTGCGCGTCGAGCCGTCCGCTGTACGTGGCCGTGCACGAGGCCACCACCAACCGCACCAGGACCTCCGGGGCTTCTAGATGACCGAGGCGGAGCGCGTCGGCGTCGCCTCGATCCACGACGTCAGCCCGGCGTACGCCTCGGGCGACATCTGCAGGTACACCTCGATCGGCGACGAGGTCTCGCCGGCCACACGGCAGCGCAGCTCCACGATGCGCGTGTGCCCGTCAGGCGACGGGACCGTCGTCCGGGAGAGCACCGCGATCCGGGGGCGGCTCCAGACGTGCCGAGCCCTGGGCAGGATCGACGCGAGCCGCCACCAGTACAGGCGGTGCACGCCGTACTGCGCGATGCCACGCGCCCACGGCCCCTCCGGCCGGCGCGCGAGGGAGCAGGAGAAGGAGCCGAGCCGGTGCGAGAGCGTCCGTGTCCGGGACAGCCAGAGACCGGACACCAGCACGGCGAGCAGCAGGAGGGCGGCCAGCGCCAGGAGCGTGTCCGCCTCCAGCCCGCCCATCCCTGCTCGCCCTCAGTTCCCGGCGGTGGTGGGCTCGGCGTTGTCGACGACGAGCGTCACCTGGTCCGAGTCGACGGACAGGAAGCCCCCGTCGACGTGCCACGCGAGCGCAGCGCCGCCACGCTCCTCGCGCACCCGCACCTCACCGGCGCGCAGCAGCGACAGCACGGGCGTGTGACCCGGCAGGATGCCGATCTCGCCGTCCGCCGCCGGCGCGGTGACCTGGTGGGCCTGTCCGGACCACACCTTGCCCTCCGCGTCGACCAGGTCGACCTCGAGCTGTGCCACCGTGCCTCCCCTCAGACCCCGTAGTCCTTCTGGATCCGCGCCCAGTTCCGCTCGAGGTCCTCGAGGCCGCCGATGTTGAAGAAGGCCTGCTCGGCGATGTGGTCGAACTCGCCCTCGGCGATCTTCTTGAACGCCTCGACGGTCTCCGCCACCGGGACCGTCGAACCCGCCACGCCGGTGAACTTCTCCGCCATGTAGGTGTTCTGGGAGAGGAACTGCTGGATTCGCCGGGCACGCGCCACGACGGTCTTGTCCTCCTCGGACAGCTCGTCGACGCCGAGGATCGCGATGATGTCCTGGAGCTCCTTGTTGCGCTGCAGGATCGACTTGACCTGCGTGGCCACCGCGTAGTGCTCCTGGCCGACGTACCGCGGGTCGAGGATGCGGCTGGTCGAGGCCAGCGGGTCGACGGCGGGGTACAGACCGCGGCTGGCGATCTCGCGGGACAGCTCGGTGGTCGCGTCCAGGTGGGCGAACGTCGTGGCCGGCGCCGGGTCGGTGTAGTCGTCGGCGGGCACGTAGATCGCCTGCAGCGACGTGATCGAGTGGCCCCGGGTCGAGGTGATCCGCTCCTGGAGCAGGCCCATCTCGTCGGCCAGGTTGGGCTGGTACCCCACGGCGGACGGCATGCGGCCGAGCAGCGTGGACACCTCGGACCCGGCCTGCGTGAACCGGAAGATGTTGTCGATGAACAGCAGCACGTCCTGACGCTGCACGTCGCGGAAGTACTCCGCCATCGTCAGGGCGGACAGGGCGACGCGCAGACGCGTGCCCGGCGGCTCGTCCATCTGGCCGAAGACGAGCGCGGTCTTGTCGAAGACCCCGGCCTCTTCCATCTCGACGATCAGGTCGTTGCCCTCACGGGTGCGCTCGCCGACCCCGGCGAACACCGAGACGCCGCCGTGGTCCTGGGCGACGCGCTGGATCATCTCCTGGATCAGGACCGTCTTGCCGACGCCGGCGCCGCCGAAGAGGCCGATCTTGCCGCCCTGGACGTACGGGGTGAGCAGGTCGATGACCTTGATGCCGGTCTCGAACATCGTGGTCTTCGACTCGAGCTGGTCGAAGGCCGGCGGCTGGCGGTGGATGGGCCAGCGCTCGGTGATCTCGAGCTTCTCCCCCGGCTCCAGGTCGAGCACGTCGCCGGTCACGTTGAAGACGTGACCCAGCGTGACGTCGCCGACGGGGACCGAGATCGGCGCACCCGTGTCCGTCACCTCGGCGCCGCGGACCAGACCGTCGGTCGGCTTCAGCGCGATGGCGCGCACCAGGGAGTCGCCCAGGTGCTGCGCCACCTCGAGGGTGAGGCTGTGGGTGCTCTCGCCCTCGCCCTGGTGGGAGAGCTCGATCTGCACGGTCAGGGCGTTGTAGAGCTCGGGGATCTGGTCCGGCGGGAACTCGATGTCCACGACGGGGCCGATCACCCGCGCGACACGACCCACGCCCGAGCTGCCCGTGGGGGTCGCCGTCGCGTCGACGGTGGTGGCGGTCATGTTGCTGCCTCGCTTCGGTGTGGTCGGGTGGCTCAGGAGGCCGACGCGAGCGCGTCCGCGCCCGAGACGATCTCGCTGATCTCCTGCGTGATCTCGGCCTGGCGAGCCTGGTTCGCCAGCCGCGTGTACATGCGGATCAGGTCCTCCGCGTTGTCCGTCGCCGTCTTCATCGCACGCTGCCGCGCCGCGAGCTCGGAGGCTGCCGCCTGCAGCAGGCTGGCGTAGACGCGGCTGCGGACGTACCGCGGCAGCAGCGCGTCGAGCACCACGTCGGGGCTCGGCTCGAACTCGTAGAGGGGCAGCGCCTCGGCCTCGCCCGGTTCGACGACGCCCTCCACCACCTCGAGCGGCAGCAGCCGCAGCACCCGCGGGCGCTGGGTGACCATGTTGACGAACTGCGTGTAGACGATGTGGACCTCGGCGACGCCGCCCTCGTCCGCCGGGGCGCGGAACGCCCCGAGCAGCGTGCCGGCGATGTCGTCGGCGACCTCCACCGTCGGCGCGTCGGAGCTGCCGGTCCAGCTGCTCACGACCTCACGCTGCCGGAACGTGTAGAAGGACAGCGCCCGGCGGCCGGTGACGTACAGGGCCACCTCCTTGCGCTCGTCCGTCAGCCGGGTGATCAGCCGCTCCGCCTCGCGGATCACCGACGCCGAGTAGGCGCCGGCCATGCCGCGGTCCGAGGCGACGACGAGCACGGCGGCCCGGTTCGTGTCCGTCCGCTCGACGAGGAACGGGTGCGACTGGGTCGAGTGGGTGGCCACGGCCGACACGGCGCGGGTGATGGCACGCGAGTACGGGGTCGCCATGCTCACCCGGTCGCGCGCCCGGCCGATCCGGGACGCGGCGATGAGCTCCTGCGCCCGGAACATCTTCTTCAGCGACTGCGTGGACCGGATGCGCTGCCGGTAGACCCGCTGCGAACCCGCCATCCTCAGGCTCGCTTCTGCCGGACGATCTGCTCCTGGTCGACCTGGACCGGCTCGTCCTCCTCGGACTTCACCAGCGGGCTGCCGTCGAAGAGCATGAAGCCCTGACGGAACTCGTCCACCACCGCGGCCAGCGCCTGCTCCGTGGACTCCTCCAGCTTGCCCGTCGAGGCGATGGTGCTGAGCACGTCCGTCTTGCGGCGCAGGTGGTCCAGCAGCTCCGACTCGAAGCGGCGCACGTCCTCCAGCGGCACGTCGTCCAGCTTGCCCTTGGTGCCGGCCCAGATCGACGCGACCTGGTCCTCCACCGGGTACGGGCTGTACTGCCCCTGCTTGAGCAGCTCCATCAGGCGGGCGCCACGGGTCAGCTGGGCCCGGCTCGCCGCGTCGAGGTCGGACGCGAACATCGCGAACGCCTCGAGCGAGCGGTACTGGGCCAGGTCGAGCTTCAGCGTGCCGGACACCTGCTTCATCGCCTTGACCTGGGCGGCACCACCGACGCGGGACACCGAGATGCCGACGTCGACGGCGGGCCGCTGGTCCGCGTTGAACAGGTCGGACTGCAGGAAGATCTGCCCGTCCGTGATCGAGATGACGTTGGTCGGGATGTACGCCGACACGTCGTTCGCCTTGGTCTCGATCACCGGCAGGCCGGTCATCGAGCCGGCGCCCAGGTCGTCCGACAGCTTCGCGCAACGCTCCAGCAGGCGGGAGTGCAGGTAGAAGACGTCGCCCGGGTAGGCCTCGCGGCCCGGCGGGCGGCGCAGCAGCAGGGAGACGGCACGGTAGGCCTCGGCCTGCTTGGACAGGTCGTCGAAGACGATGAGCACGTGCTTGCCCTGGTACATCCAGTGCTGGCCGATGGCCGAGCCGGTGTACGGCGCGAGGTACTTGAAGCCCGCGGGGTCGGACGCCGGAGCCGCGACGATCGTCGTGTACTCCAGGGCACCGGCCTCCTCGAGCGCGGCGCGCACCGAGGCGATCGTCGAGCCCTTCTGGCCGATGGCGACGTAGATGCAGCGCACCTGCTGCTTCGGGTCGCCCGTCGCCCAGGCGGACTTCTGGTTGATGATCGTGTCGATCGCGATCGCCGTCTTGCCGGTCTGACGGTCGCCGATGATCAGCTGACGCTGGCCGCGGCCGATCGGGATCATCGAGTCGATGGCCTTCAGACCGGTCTGCAGCGGCTCGTGCACGCTCTTGCGCTGCATGACGCCGGGCGCCTGCAGCTCCAGGGCGCGACGCGTCTCCGTCTCCACGTCACCGAGGCCGTCGATCGGCTTGCCGAGCGGGTCGACCACGCGGCCGAGGTAGCCGTCGCCCACGGGCACGGACAGCACCTCGCCCGTGCGCCGCACCTCCTGGCCCTCCTCGATGCCGGCGAACTCGCCGAGCACGACGACGCCGATCTCGCGCACGTCGAGGTTCAGCGCCAGCCCGAGCGTGCCGTCCTCGAACCGCAGCAGCTCGTTCGCCATCGCGCCGGGCAGGCCCTCGACCTGCGCGATGCCGTCGGCGGTCAGCGTGACCCGCCCGACCTCCTCGGTCGCCGCCTGCTTCGGCTCGTACGACTTCACGAAGCTGTCCAGCGCGGCGCGGATGTCCTCCGGCCGGATCGTCAGCTCAGCCATGGTGTCTGTTCTCCTCGTGGGTCGCGCGCGTCGCGCGCGGGGTGCGTGGGCCCGGGACCGCCGGGCGGGGACGAAGGGTCATCCGGCGAGCTGTCGGCGGGCGTCGGCCAGGCGGGCGAGCACGGTCGAGTCGATCACGTCCGGGCCGGACTGGACGCGCAGGCCGCCGATCACGCGGGGGTCCACCACCACGTCCAGCTCGACCTGCCGTCCGAGGGCCGTCGCGAGCAGACCGGCGAGCCGGCCGCGCTGGGCGTCCGACAGCGGGGCCGCGACCGTCACGGTCGCGACGCGGTGGTGACGGCGCTCCGCGATGAGGTCGACGACGTCACCGAGCCAGGCGACGTACCGCCGACCCCGGGGGGCCGCCGCGGCACGGCGGGCGAGCAGCAGCGTCGTGGCGCTGACGTGCGACCCGAGCACGCGCTCGGCCAGGTCCGCACGAGCCTCGCCCGGCACCGACGGGTCGAACAGCGCCCGCCGCAGGTCCCGCTGCCCGGACAGGGCACCGATCACCGCGAACAGCTCCTGCTCCACCTGCTCCAGCGTGCCGGCCGACTGCGCCGCCGCCAGCACGGCCGAGGTGCCGAGCCGCTGCGCGGCGTCGGCCAGGTCGGCGTCAGCCGACCACCGCGAGCGGACCAGGTCCTGCGCGACGGCGACCGTCCGGGCGTCGGCGGCGGCCAGCAGCCGTGCCACGAGGGCGGCCTTGGCCTCCCCGGCCGCGGACGGGTCCGCCAGCACGCGGCGCAGCGACCCCGACGCGTCCAGCGCGTCGACCAGGGCGTAGAGCTCCTCGCCCAGCACGGTCGCCTGCTCCCCGGCCGCCTCGAGGACCGGCTCCCACCGGCCCTCGACCGCGTCCAGGGACGCCTGGCTCGTTCCCCGCATCAGGCCCCCTTGCCCTGGCCCGTCGCGACACCCGCGGCCTGGTCGGCCTCGAGGTCGTCGAGGAAGCGCTCCACGACACGGGACCGGCGGACCTCGTCGGCCAGGGACTCGCCGACGATCTTCTCCGCGAGCTGGGTGGCCAGCGCGCCGACGTCGGACCGGAGGGCGACCACGGCCTGCTGCCGCTCCGCCTCGACCTGGCGCTGCGCCGTCTCGAGGATGCGGGCGGCCTCGTCCTGCGCCTTGGTGCGCAGGTCGGCGACGATCTGGGCGCCCTCGGTGCGGGCGTCCTCACGGATGCGCGCCGCCTCGGCGCGGGCGTCGGCCAGGTGCTGCTGGTACTGGCCGAGGACGGCCGCGGCCTCCTCCTGCGCGGACTCCGCCTTGGCCAGGCCGCCCTCGATCTTCTCGGCCCGCTCGTCCAGCACCCGCTGGAACGCCGGCAGCACCCAGATGCGGAAGGGGACGGCGATGATGATGAGGACGACCAGCGACCACACGATGTCGAACGTGTGGGGGATCAGCAGGTTGACGCCGTCAGGCTCCTGCGTTGCGGCCGTCGCGACGGCCGCGGCGAGCGCGGCCGTGCTCACTTGAAGAGGAACCCGGTGATCAGGCCGAGGAGGCCGAGCACCTCGACGAACCCGATGCCGATGAACATGGTGGTGCGCAGCTGGCCGGAGACCTCGGGCTGACGGGCCATGCCCTCGATCGTCTTGCCGATGAGGATGCCGAGGCCGATGCCCGGGCCGATCACCGCGAGGCCGTAGCCGAGCGTGGCGAGGTTGCCCGAGACGGTGTCCGCCGCCGCCAGGATGGTGCTGGTGTCCACGGTTGGTCGTTCCTTCCTGTGGGTGCCGCGGGTGGCGGCACCGGGGTGGGCGGGGCCGAGGCCCCCGGGTGGTGCGTGTGGGTCAGTGCGTCGTCAGTGCTCCGCCTCGACCGACAGGCTGATGTAGACCGCCGTCAGCACGACGAAGATGTACGCCTGCAGCGCCGCGACGAAGACCTCGAAGGCCGTCAGCGCGAGGCTGGCCACCAGCGTCAGGGCGCCGAAGGCCTTCAGGGCGGGGGCCGCCTCGACGACGAAGTACTGGGTGGCGGCGAAGCAGAGCGCGAGCATCAGGTGCCCGGAGACCATGTTCGCCATCAACCGGATCGCCAGCGTCGCGGGCCTGATGACGAGGACCTGCAGCAGCTCGATCGGCGTCAGCAGGATGTACATGAACCATGGCACGCCGGGCGGGAACAGGCTCGACTTCACGAAGCCGCCCAAGCCCTGGGCCTTCACCCCCGCCGAGAGGTACGTCACGTACGCCCAGACCGCCAGCAGCACCGGCAGGCCGATCAGCGACGTGCCGGCGATGTTCAGGCCCGGGATGGCGCCGGTGATGTTGAAGGCGAGGATGCCGAAGAAGACGGTCGTCAGCATCGCCGCGTAGCGCTTGCCGCGCTCGGTGCCGAGGATCTCGTTCACGACGTTGACCCGGACGAAGTCGAGGATCATCTCGACCGCCGCCTGCGTGCGCCCCGGCACGAGCCGGGCGCGGCGGGCGACGACCACCATGAAGGTGACCAGCACCACTGCGGCGACGAGCCGCACGAGCATGATGCGGTTGAACTCGAGCCACGTGCCCTGGAACAGCACGGGCGCCGGGAAGAAGTCGGCGATCGAGGGCGGCTCGAAACCGCCGGTCCCGCTCTGATCGGCGGCGAACGGCAGCATGGTCGCGAGGCTGGTCAGAGCAAGCTCCTGGTGGTCGTGAGGTCGAACGGGCGCCTTCCGCAGCGGTGCGGGCAGGCCATCGGCACCCCGGCCGTCATGGATGTTGGCAAGCCTAACCCATGGTCGAAGGTCCGTTGCGCACGGTTGAGGGGGGTCACCGACGGCCCCCGTCACCCGGTTCGACGTACGGTACCCGCCCCGTCGAGACGGCTCGGTAGTCGAGCAGTGCGGAGCCGATGGCGCCGAGCGCCAGCACGCCCGCGAGCACCGGTGCCGAGTAGAAGTCGAGACCGCGGAGCAGCGCCAGCGCGACGATGACGACGAGCACCTTGGCCAGCCACGTGCCCATCACCACACCGGCCATCACCTGCGGCGCCGAGTGCGTGGTGCGCAGCATCGCGACGACCGTGGTGCCGGAGAACACGGCAGCGAGACCCACGCCGATCAGCGCGCCCCAGACGCCCGGCAGGCCGGAGACGAGGGCGCCGACCAGCACACCGAGCACGGTGAGCGCGACGAGGAGCAGCACGGTGTCGCGCAGCGCGCGGCGGAAGACCGCGTCCGCTGCCGTCGGCTCCGCGGTCGGGGCCGACGGGCCGGGGTCCGGCAGCGCGCCGTCGTCAGGTGCGGTCATCAGGGTGCCTCCGGGTGGGGGGTCGACCGGCCGCGCAGCGGGCCGAGGGTGAGGGCGACGGCGGCGAGCACGGCGATGCCGACGCCGATCAGGACGGTCGTCGTCGACCAGCGCACCAGGGCGGCGGCGCCGAACGCGAAGACACCGGTCCAGAGGTACATGATCGCGACCGCGCGGCGGTGCGAGTGCCCGAGCGCGAGCAGCCGGTGGTGCAGGTGGCGGCGGTCCGGGTGGAACGGCGACTTGCCCGCGCCCACCCGGCGGACCACGGCGAGCGCCATGTCCAGCAGCGGGAGCACGAGCACCGCGAGCGGCAGCAGCATCGGCAGGTAGGCCGGGAAGGACGCGCGCTGCGAGACGGACTGCGGGTCGATCTGCCCCGTGACGATGATCGCGGCGGCCGCCATGACGAAGCCGAGCAGCATCGAGCCGGAGTCGCCCATGAAGATCCGTGCCGGGTACAGGTTGTGCGGGAGGAAGCCGGCGCACATGCCGACCAGGACGGCCAGCACGAGCGTCGCCAGGCTCGCGTAGTCGCCGGGGTTGGAGCCCATCGTCAGCAGGTAGCTGTACAGCAGGAACGCGCTGCCGCCGATCGCGAGGACGCCCGCGGCCAGCCCGTCGAGGCCGTCGACGAAGTTGACCGCATTCATCGCGACGACCACCGAGAGCACCGTGACGAAGATGGAGATGCGGGTGGACCACGCCGTGACCCCGAACAGCGGCATCTGGTAGAGCAGCACGCCCTGCCACGCCATGAAGCCGGCCGCCAGCACCTGGCCCATCAGCTTGGTCAGCCAGTCGAGGTCCCACACGTCGTCGGCCGCCCCGAGCAGCACCACGACCGTCGCACCGCCGACGATGCCGATCAGCGGGCGGGGGTTGGCGTACACCGAGCCGAGGAAGGGCAGGCGGCTGGCGACCAGCACCGCGACGAGCAGCCCGAGGTACATCGCCGTCCCCCCCAGCCGGGGCGTGGGGACGGCGTGCACGTCCCGGTCGCGCACCGCGGTGATCGCGTGCCAGCGCAGCGCCAGCCACCGGGACAGCGGCGTCATCAGGTACGTCACTGCCGCCGTCAGCACGAGGACGAGCAGGTAGACCCTCACCGGGCGGGGTCCTCCCGCGCGGGCTCGTCGACGTCCGCCACCTCACGCAGCTGCTCGAGGCTGATCGAGCCGAGCCGGACGACCCGCAGGCGGTCCCCCGTCGCGTCCACGATGGTGGAGGGCACGGGGCCCGGTGTGGGGCCGCCGTCCAGGAACACCGGCACGGAGTCCCCGAGCTGCTCGGCGGCCTCCTGCGCGGTCACCGCCGACGGCTGCCCGGTCAGGTTGGCGCTCGAGACGGCGAGTGGGCCGGTGCGCCGCAGCAGCGCGAGCGCCAGCGGGTGGTCCGGCACGCGCAGGGCGACGGTCCCGTGGGTCTCCCCCAGGTCCCAGGCGAGCGACGGCTGCGCGTGCACGATGACCGTCAGCGCGCCGGGCCAGAAGGCCTCCGCCAGTGCCCGGGCCGCCTCCGGCACGTCCCGGGCGAGACCGTCCAGCGTGCGCACGTCCGGCATGAGGACCGGCGGCGGCATCTGCCGGCCCCTGCCCTTGGCGTCCAGCAGAGCCTGCACGGCGGCCGGTGTGAACGCGTCCGCCCCCACGCCGTACACCGTGTCCGTCGGCAGCACCACGAGACCACCGCGCGCCAGCGCGTTGACCGCCTCGTCGAGTGCCGGGCCCCACGCCGTGGGGTCTGTCGCGTCCAGGATCTGCTCGCCGGTCACGGCCGCGAGTCTCCCACGTCGGGCCGGCGCCGCTCGTCGGGATCCGCCACGCCGGGCGGCCCGGGCCGGCCGGTGCGGCGCGCGACGAGCATCCGCGGCCGGCCGGTCAGGTCGTCCTGCGTCCGTACGTCCTGGTACCACCCCGTCGCCGTCGCCGCGTCCCGAGCGGCCTCCGCCTGGACCTCGGCGTGCTCCATCACCAGCAGACCACCGGGGACCAGCAGGCGGCCGCCCGCGCGCAGCACGGCGCGCGGCACGTCCAGGCCGTCCGCACCGCCGCCGTACAGGGCCAGGTCGGGGTCGTGGTCGCGCACCTCCGGGTCCACCGGCTCGGCGTCCGGCGGGATGTACGGCGGGTTGGCCACCAGCACGTGCACGCGGCCGGCCAGCCCGGACAGCAGCGCGGGGTCCGCCACGTCGCCGTGCAGAGCGACCAGGTGCTCGGCGCGGGCTGCGGCGCCGTTGCGGGTGGTCAGTGCAACGGCCTGCTCGGAGAGGTCCACGCCGGTCACGCGGGCGGTCGGCACCTCGGTGGCCACCGCGACGGCGATCGCGCCCGATCCGCAGCACAGGTCGACGACGACCGGCTCCGTCCCGCCGGCCGCCACCCGGGCGGCCTCCTCGACCGCGACGCCGGCGACCACCTCCGTCTCCGGGCGCGGCACGAACACCCCGGGCTCCACCGCGAGCGTCAGGTACCGGAAGCCGGTGCTGCCGACCAGGTGCTGCAGCGGCTCGCGCCGCCTGCGACGCTCCACCAATTCGGCGAACCGCGACGCGAAGTCGGCCGGCAGCTCGGGCGGCAGGACGAGGTCGACGCGGTCCCGGCCGAGCACGTGCGCCGCGAGCGCGAGCGCGTCGTGCCGTGGGGAGGCGACCCCCGCCTCGAGCAGCAGCTGCGTCGCGGCGTCGACGAAGGGACGCAGCCCGGCGGCGCGGCCGGCGTCGGCTGCCCCGGCCGGACCGCCCTCGCGCGTCACGAGGTGGCGGCCGCGAGCCGGGCCGCCTCGTCCGCGTCGATCGCCGACTGCACGACGGGCCCCAGGTCGCCGTCGAGCACGGCGTCGAGGTTGTACGCCTTGTAGCCCGTGCGGTGGTCGGCGATCCGGTTCTCGGGGAAGTTGTAGGTGCGGATGCGTTCCGACCGGTCGACCGTCCGGACCTGGGACCGCCGCGCCTCCTGCGCGGCCGCCGCGACCTCCTCCTGACGGGCCGCCAGCAGGCGTGCGCGCAGCACGCGCATCCCCTGCTCGCGGTTCTGCAGCTGCGACTTCTCGTTCTGCATCGAGACGACGATGCCCGTGGGTAGGTGCGTGATCCGCACCGCCGAGTCGGTCGTGTTCACCGACTGGCCGCCCGGACCGGAGGACCGGAACACGTCGATGCGGAGGTCGCCGGGGTCGATGTCGACCTCGGACTCGTCGTCGGCCTCCGGCAGCACCAGCACGCCCACCGCCGACGTGTGGATGCGGCCCTGCGACTCGGTCACCGGCACCCGCTGCACGCGGTGCACGCCGCCCTCGTACTTCAGGTGCGCCCAGACGCCGTCCTCCGGTGCGACGGTGCCGCGCGCCTTCACGGCGAGGTGCACGTCCTTGTACCCGCCGAGGCCGGACTCGGTCGCGTCGAGCACCTGCGTCGCCCACCCCTGCCGCTCCGCGTACCGGGAGTACATCCGCAGCAGGTCGGCGGCGAACAGCGCCGACTCCTCGCCGCCCTCCCCCGCCTTGATCTCCAGGATGACGTCGCGTGCGTCGTCGGGATCGCGGGGCACGAGCACCCGCCGGAGACGCTCGGCGGCCTCCTCCGCGGCGGCCTGCAGCGCCGGCAGCTCCGCCGCGAGCTCCGCCGCCTCGCCACCCTCGGCGAGCTCCACCAGCTCAGCGGCCGCCCGCGCGTCGTCGTCGGCCGCCCGCCACGCCCGGTAGGCGCCGACCACGCGGCCCAGCTCGGCGTACCGGCGACCGAGCCTCCGCGCCTCCGCCGGGTCGCCGTGCACCGCCGGATCGGCCAGCCGGGCCTCGATGGCCGCGTGCTCGTCGAGCACCGGCTGCAGGGCGTCGAACGACGCGCTCATGCGTGACCTCCCGGTCGACCGTTCACGCGGGGTCGCGGCGCACGACCCCGGACAGCACGACAGCGCCGGCGCCCGGGGCGGACGGCCCCGGGAGGGGCGGGTCCGCGCCGAGGCGCCGGCGCTGTCGAGGTGCTAGCCCTGCTTCTTGCCGTAGCGGGCCTCGAACCGGGCCACGCGGCCACCGGTGTCGAGGATCTTCTGCTTGCCCGTGTAGAACGGGTGGCAGGCGCTGCAGACGTCGGCGTGGATCTCACCCTTGGTCACGGTGGACCGGGTGACGAAGGTGTTGCCGCACGTGCACGTCACCGTGGTGGGCACGTACTGCGGGTGGATACCAGACTTCACGGGGATCTCCTGTTCGGGGACGTCTCCGGGTCCGGACGCAGGTGCTGCGCCGGTGAACCGGCAGACCGACAGACAATGATGCCAGAACCACGGACCGGCCCGAAATCATCCCGCCGGACCGGCCGTCGGCCACCGGCGACCCCGCCTCCGTGCCCCACCTATCCTGGGCGGATGTCCGCCTCGCCCCCGTCCGACGAGGTGCGGCCGCTGACCATCGGCCTGCTGCTGGACGACGGGCTCGACCGTCCGGACGGTGTGCAGCAGTACGTGCTGGCGCTCGCCCGGCACCTGACGGCCCGGGGGCACACCGTCCACCTGGTCGCCTCGACCACCCGCCGCACGGACCTGGAGAACCTCCACGTGCTGGGCCGTCACCTCGGCGTGCGCGTCAACGGCAACGTGGTGCGGACGCCGCTGCCGGCCTCGGCCGCCTCGGTGCGCCGACTGCTCGCGCAGGTGCCGTTCGACGTGCTGCACGTGCAGCTGCCGCACTCCCCCCTGCTCACCGGGCGGGTGGTGCGGCGGGCCGCTGCCGACGTCGCCGTGGTCGGGACCTTCCTGATCCTGCCGGACTCCCGCCGCGTGGCCCTGGCCACGCGGGCGCTCGGGCTGGCGGAGCGGCGCACGCTGCGGCGGTTCCACGAGGTGATCGCCCTGTCCGAGCCGGCCGGCCAGTTCGCGCACCGGGCCTTCGGCGTGACGTCGACCGCGATCGGCATGCCGCTGGACCTGTCGGCCTTCCCGGCGGGACCCGTGCAGCCCACCGCCGGCCGGACCACCCAGATCGTCTTCCTCGGGCGGCTCGTGGAGCGCAAGGGGCCCCGGGAGCTGGTCGCGGCGCTGGCGCTGATGGAGCGCGAGCGGATGACGAGCCGGCCGTGGACCCTCACCCTGGCCGGCGGGGGGCCGCTGGTCGACGAGCTGCACCGTGCGGTGCGGACCGGTGGCCTGACGGAGAAGGTGCGCATGCCGGGGTTCGTGGCGGAGGAGGAGAAGGCGCAGCTGCTCGCCGGTGCCGGGCTCGTCGTCCTGCCCTCGACGGGCGGCGAGAGCTTTGGCATCTCGGTGGTCGAGGCGCTGGCCTGCGCCGGCGGTCCGGTGCTCGCCGGCGACAACGCCGGGTACCGCACCACGATGGCGGGCGTCGAGGAGCAGCTGGTGGACGCGCGGGACGTCCGTGCGCTCGCCCGCGCCCTGGCACGCTGGGTCGACGCGGACGACGAGGAGCGCGCCGCCGCGGTCCGGCGTCAGCGCGCGGCCGTGCACCGGTTCGACGCCGACCTGGTCATGGACCAGGTCGAGGCGGTGTACCGCCGGGCGGTGCGGGCGGCCGGTCGCTGACGCGGGGGCCGCCCGCACCGGCGGTCCGGTGCGGGCGGGACGGCCTCAGACCGTGCGGCCGATGGTGTCCTCGAGGATGGAGGGGCCACCCGGGGTGGTCTTCTGCACCTGCAGCAGGAACTCGACGTTCGACTTCGTCTCGCGCAGCTTGCCGAGCAGCAGCTCGATCGCCTGCTGCTGGTCGAGCGCACCGAGCACCCGGCGCAGCTTGTAGACGATCTTCAGCTCGTCGGTGGACATGAGGATCTCCTCGCGGCGGGTGCCGGACGCGTTGACGTCCACCGCCGGGAAGATCCGCTTGTCCGCCAGCGACCGGGACAGCCGCAGCTCCATGTTCCCGGTGCCCTTGAACTCCTCGAAGATGATGTCGTCCATCTTCGATCCCGTCTCCACGAGGGCCGAGGCGACGATCGTCAGCGAGCCGCCGTTCTCGATGTTGCGCGCGGCACCGAAGAACTTCTTCGGCGGGTACAGCGCCGCGGCGTCGACACCGCCGGACAGGATGCGCCCGGAGGCCGGTGCCGCGAGGTTGTACGCGCGCGACAGGCGGGTGATCGAGTCGAGCAGCACCACGACGTCCTGACCCAGCTCGACCAGGCGCTTGGCCCGCTCGATCGCGAGCTCGGCGACGATCGTGTGGTCCGACGCCGGCCGGTCGAAGGTCGAGGCGATCACCTCTCCCTTCACCGTCCGCTCCATGTCCGTGACCTCCTCGGGGCGCTCGTCGACGAGCACGACCATGAGGTGGACCTCGGGGTTGTTCGCGGTGATCGAGTTGGCGATCTGCTGCATGATGATCGTCTTGCCGGCCTTGGGCGGCGCGACGATGAGGCCGCGCTGGCCCTTGCCGATGGGCGCGACGATGTCGATCACGCGGGGCGTCAGCCGGGTCGGCTCGGTCTCCAGGCGCAGGCGCTCCTGGGGGTAGAGCGGCGTCAGCTTGCCGAACTCGGGCCGCTGACGCGCCTGCTCCGGCGTCAGGCCGTTGACGGTGTCGAGCCGCACCAGCGCGTTGAATTTGTTCGGCCGGTTCCCCGCCGGCGGCAGCTCGCCCTCACGGGGCTGGCGGACGGCACCGGTGATCGCGTCACCGCGGCGCAGCCCGGCCTTCTTCACCTGACCGAGGCTGACGTACACGTCGTGCGGGCCCGGCAGGTAGCCGCTGGTCCGCACGAAGGCGTAGGACTCGAGCACGTCGAGGATGCCCGCGACGGGCAGCAGCACGTCGTCCTCGGACAGCTCGACCTCGTTGTCCAGACCGAGGAGGTCCGGACCGTTGGGGCCCCGGCCGCGACCGCGCTTGCGGTCCCGGTCGCGGTAGCGGTCCCGGGACCGACGACGACGGCCGTTGCCCTCGCCCTCGTCGCCCGCGTCGGTGCGCTCGGCCTGCCCGGCCGGGCCCTGGGTGCGCTCGGTGCGCTGCTGGCGGTCGCCGCGGACGAAGCCCTCGCGCTCGTAGCGGAGGCGGTCCTGCGCCGGACGCTCGCCGCCCTGACGCTCCTGGTCGGGGCGGTCCGGACCCTCGGCTCCCGTGTCGCCCGTGGGCTCGGCTGCGCGGAGCTGCGCGCGGTCCGCCTCGTCGGCACGGACGGGCGCACCGGCGCCGCGACCGGCGCGGCGGCTGCGGCGCTCGGCGTTGACGCCGACGACGGCCTCGACCGCACGGGCCGCGCGGTCCTCGCGGTCGTCCTGGTGCGCCGTCGTCCGCGCGTCGAGCGCGGCCTCGAGGCCGGCAAGTGCGTCCTGCGCGCCACGGACCGGGCGAGCCTCCTCGTCCCCGGAGCCCAGTGGTGCGCGCGCGGGCCGCGCCGCGCGCCGGGGCGGCCGCTCCGCCCGCTCGGCCGGCCGGTCTGCGGGCTCGTCGGTGCGCTCGGGCAACGCGAGCGCTGCCGTGGTCTGGGGTGCGACGACCGGCTCGGCGGCCACCCGCCGCGCCTCCCGCGGGCGGCTCTCCTGCGATGCCGGGCCCGCCGTGCCGCGTGCGGCGCCGATCGCCTGCACCAGCTCGCCCTTGCGCATCTTCGAGGTGCCCTTCACGCCGAGCTGGGCCGCCATGGCCTGCAGCTCGGGGAGCCGGAGGGCGGACAGCCCCCCGGAACGGGCGGTACCGCCGGAACTCGTCACGGCGGTGTCGATGGTGTCTGTCACGAAGGACCCTTCCCCCTCGTCGGGCCTCCCGACGCTCGTCGGGACGGCCGTCGCCCGGTCCGGGACCGGGCGGTGGTGGAGCCGCACGGAAGACGTTCGACGACGTCAGCTCACGTGGGCGGGGCGTTCCCGTTCGTCGACTCGTGCCGAACGTGTGCGGGGTGCTGGTGCACCGGTCCAGGCGGTCCCGACCGTGCCGGGGCCGCGAAACCGTCGCTCCTGCGATGAGGACGAGGTCCGGGGAACGTCACGATGCTAGCACCGGCGGACGTCCCGACCGGCGCGCGTCGCGCGCTGTGGACGCCCCGCGTCGGTGCTGGCAGCGGCCGTGCCGGTCAGCTCAGGGGGGACCGCTCGGCGACCGCCCCGCGGGGGTCCACCGGCAGGGGCAGCACCAGCCAGCCGGCCATCACGCCGCCGAACGCCGCCGCGATCGCCGCGTCCGCATCCGTGCCGCCGTCCGCCGTGCGGCGGGCCAGCACCAGCACCGTGGGTCCGGCACCGGACACCACGGCGGCGATCCCCTGCCGGCGGAGCGCTCCGACCAGCGCGAGCGAGTCCGGCATCACGGCGCGGCGGTACTCCTGGTGCAGCCGGTCCTCGGTGGCGGGCAGCAGCAGGTCAGGCCGCCGGCCGAGCGCCTCGACCAGCAGCGCGGCACGGCCGGCCTCGAACGCGGCGTCCCCGTGCGGCACCTGGGCGGGCAGCACGCTGCGGGCCGTCCGCGTCGACAGGTGCTGCGGCGGGACCACGGCCACGGGGAGCACGTCGGGATGCACCGGCAGCCGCGCGGCGCGCACCCTCGAGTCGTCCGACCAGGCGACGGTCGCGCCCCCGAGCAGCGCGGGGGCGGCGTTGTCCGGGTGTCCCTCCATCTGCGTCGCCAGGGCGAGGCAGGTGTCGTCGTCCAGGGCACCGGGGTCGGCGATCAGGCCTCGTGCGGCCAGGATGCCGGCGACCACCGCGGCCGCGGACGAGCCCAGACCCCGCCCGTGCGGGATGCGGTTGTGGCACACCAGGTGCAGGCCCACCTGCGAGGCGCCCACGTGGTCCAGCGCGAGACGGACCGCCCGGACCACCAGGTGCTGCTCGTCGTCCGGCACCTGGCCGGCACCCTCCCCCGAGACCTCGACCGTGGCACCCGGGGAGCCGACGGCGCGCACCTCGAGCTCGTCGTGCAGGGACAGCGCGACGCCGAGCGCGTCGAAGCCAGGACCGAGGTTCGCGCTCGTCGCGGGCACGCGGACGTGCACCCGGTCGGCGGCCAGGCGCATCGCTCAGTCCAGGCCGAGGGCGTCGGCGATGGACACGACGTCCGCCGACACGCGAACGGGCTGCACGTCGCCGCCGTCGGCGGTGCGGAGCGCCCACTGCGGGTCCTTCAGGCCGTGCCCGGTCACCGTGACGGTGATCCGCAGGCCGGCCGGGATGCGGCCAGCCTCGGACAGCGCCAGGAGGCCGGCGACCCCGGTGGCAGACGCGGGCTCGACGAACACCCCCTCCTGCGCCGACAGGAACCGGTGCGCGGCCAGGATCTGCTCGTCCGTCACGGACTCGATGAGACCGCCGGAGGTGTCGCGCGCGTCCTCGGCCTGCGCCCACGACGCGGGGTTGCCGATGCGGATGGCTGTGGCGATCGTCTCCGGGGCGTCCACCGGGTGCCCCAGCACGATCGGCGCGGCACCGGCGGCCTGGAAGCCCCACATCGCCGGCGTGCGGCTCGCCACGGCCGGCAGGCCCGAGCCGCCGTCGAGGCCCGCGTACTCGCGGTAGCCCTTCCAGTACGCGGTGATGTTCCCCGCGTTGCCGACCGGCAGCACGTGCACGTCCGGGGCGTCGCCGAGCGAGTCGACGATCTCGAACGCCGCCGTCTTCTGGCCCTCGATGCGGTCGGGGTTGACCGAGTTCACCAGCTCGACCGGGTAGGCCTCGGCCAGCTTGCGGGCGGCGACCAGGCAGTCGTCGAAGTTGCCGTCCACCTGCAGCAGCCGGGCCCCGTGGGCGACGGCCTGGCTCAGCTTGCCCATCGCGATCTTGCCGTCCGGCACCAGCACGGCGCAGACCATGCCCGCGCGCGCGGCGTAGGCCGCGGCCGAGGCCGAGGTGTTGCCGGTCGACGCGCAGACGACGGCCTTCGCACCGCGTCCGGCCGCGGCCGAGATCGCGGTGGTCATGCCGCGGTCCTTGAACGAGCCGGTCGGGTTCATGCCCTCGACCTTGAGGTGCACCTCCGCACCGATCCGGGTGGACAGAACGGGGGCCGGAACCAGCGGCGTACCGCCCTCGGCGAGGGTGACCACCTTCTGCTGGACGTGGGCGGGCAGGCGGTCGGCGTACTCGGCGATCACGCCGCGCCACTGGTGGGCCATCAGGCTCCCTCGACTCGCAGGACGGACAGCACGGCGCGCACCACGGCGAGCTCCGCGATCGCGGCGACCGTGGCGCGGAGGTTCGCCTCGGACGCGACGTGCGTGGTGATCACCAGGTGCGCGGCGTCTCTGGCAGCGGGCGACTGGCGCACCGCCTCGATGGACACCTCGTGCTCGGCGAGCAGGGCGGCCACCTGGGCCAGCACGCCCGGACGGTCCTCCACGTCCAGACGCACCTGGTACCGGGCCCGGCCGGCACCGGCCGGCAGCACCGGGAGGTCCGCGTAGGACGACTCGACGGGACCCTTGCCACCGAGCACGCGGTGCCGCGCCACCGAGACGACGTCGCCGAGCACCGCGGAGGCGGTCGGGGCCCCGCCCGCGCCACGGCCGAGGAACATCAGCTCCCCGGCGGCGTCGGACTCGACGAACACGGCGTTGAACGAGCCGCCGACCTTGGCCAGCGGATGCCCCTCCGGCACCAGCGACGGGTGCACCTGCACCAGGACGCCGTCCCGGCCGGTCTCCTCGTCGGGCACCCGCTCGGCGATGGCGAGCAGCTTGAGCACGTGGCCGGTGCGCGCCGCCCACGCGACGTCGTCCGCGGTCAGGGCGGTGATGCCCTCGCGACCGACGTCGTCCAGCGAGACCCGGGTGTGGAACGCGAGCGAGGCCAGGATCGCGGCCTTCGCCGCGGCGTCGTACCCCTCGACGTCCGCCGTCGGGTCGGCCTCGGCGTAGCCCAGCGCCTGCGCCTCCTTGACGGCCATGTCGAGGTCGAGACCCTCGGCGGCCATCCGGTCGAGCACGTAGTTGGTGGTGCCGTTGACGATGCCGAGCACGCGCCGCACCCCGTCGCCCGCGAGGGACTCGCGCACCGCGCGCACCACCGGGACGGCACCGGCCACGGCCGCCTCGAAGTACAGGTCGACACCGGCGGCCTCCGCTGCCGCGTAGAGCGTCGGACCGTCCTGCGCGAGCAGCGCCTTGTTCGCGGTCACCACCGCGGCACCGTGGGCGATCGCCTCGAGGATCAGGCTGCGGGCGGGCTCGATGCCGCCCATCAGCTCGACCACCACGTCCGCCCGGCGGACCAGGGACTGCGCGTCGGTGGTGAGGAGGGCGGGGTCCACGACGGGGTCGCGCTCGGCGTCGAGGCTGCGGACGGCGACCCCGACGATCGTCAGCGGCGCCCCGACGCGTGCCGCCAGGTCGTCGGCCTGCTCGGTGAGCAGCCGGACCACCTGGGTGCCGACCACGCCGCAGCCGAGGACGGCCACGCGCAACGGTCCGGAGGTGGGCGCAGCGCTCACGGGTACCTCTCCTCGTGGGGGTGTCGGCGCATACGATACGGGCCCCCGTCGCGGCGGTGTCCGGGCCGATCAGGGGTCGGGCACACCGCTCCCGGCGCCGCACGGCGACGCCCGAGACCGCGCGGATCAGCCCTCGTCGAGCGCCAGCAGGTCCGCGACCGTCTCCCGGCGCAGCAGCACGCGGGCCGCACCGTCGCGCACACCGACCACCGGGGGCCGGGGCACGAGGTTGTAGGTCGAGGCCATCGACCTCCCGTAGGCCCCCGTCGCCGGCACCGCGAGCAGGTCGCCCGCGTGCACGTCCCCCGGCAGCTGCACCTCGTGGACCACGATGTCGCCGCTCTCGCAGTGCTTGCCCACCACGCGCGCCAGCACGGGCTCCGCCCCGGACGACCGTCCGACGACCTCCGCGTGGTACCGGGCGCCGTACAGAGCTGGACGGATGTTGTCGCTCATCCCGCCGTCCACCGACACGTAGGTGCGCACCCGGCCGTCGTCGAGGCGCACCGGCTTCACGGTGCCGACCGTGTAGAGCGTCAGACCCGCCGGCCCGACGATCGCCCGGCCGGGCTCCACCGAGAACCGCGGCAGCGCCGTCCGGGTGTCCCGCGCCGCGGCCGCCACCGCGGCTGCGACGCCGTCCGCCACCTCGTCGGTGTCCATCGGCTCCTCGCCGGGCAGGTACGCGATGCCGTACCCGCCACCGAGGTCCACCTCCTCGACCAGCACGCCGGCGCGCGCGGCGAGCTCGGCGCGCAGCTCGAGCACCCGCCGCGCGGCGACCTCGAACCCCGTCGGGTCGAGGATCTGCGAGCCGATGTGCGAGTGGATGCCGAGCAGCCGCAGCGACGGGCGGTCCAGCACCGCGAGCAGGGCGGTCATCGCCGGGCTGTCGCCGCCGGGGCCGGCCGCCATCGACAGCCCGAACTTCTGGTCCTCGTGCGCCGTGGAGATGTACTCGTGGCCACCCGCGTGGACGCCGGTGGTCACCCGCACCATCACCGGTGCGACCAGTCCCCGCGCCGCGGCCGCCGCGGCGAGGCGGTCGATCTCCACCAGCGAGTCGGCGACCAGCCGGCCGACGCCGGCGTCGAGGGCCGCCGCGATCTCCTCGTCGGATTTGTTGTTGCCGTGCATGCCGAGGTGCTCGCCCGGCACGCCGGCCGCGAGCGCGACGGCCAGCTCGCCGCCGGTCGCGACGTCGACGCGGAGACCCTCCTCGTGCACCCACCGCGCGACGGCACGGGACAGGAACGCCTTGCCGGCGTAGTAGACGTCCACCTCGCACCCGAGGGCGGCGAAGGCCCGCTCGAACGCGGAGCGGAAGCCCCGTGCCCGCGCGCGCAGGTCCGCCTCGTCCAGGACGTAGGCCGGTGTGCCGAACCGCGCGGCGAGCTCGTGCACGTCGACGCCCGCGACCGACAGCGACCCGTCCGCCGTCCTGGTGCTGCCGGACGACCACGGCTCCCCGAGCGGGCCGGTCACATCCGCTCCGGCGCGCTGACACCCAGCAGCGCCAGCCCGTTGGCCAGCACCTGGCGGGTCGCGTCGTTCAGCCACAGGCGCGTGCGGTGCACGTCGGACACGTCCTCGTCGCCGAACGGCGTGACGCGGCGCTGGTCGTACCACTTGTGGTAGGCGCCGGCGAGGTCCTCGAGGTAGCGGGCGACGCGGTGCGGCTCGCGCAGCTCCGCGGCGGCGGCGACGACGCGTGGCAGCTCCGCGAGCCGGCCGAGCAGCACCGCCTCGGACTCGTGGTCCAGGAGCGAGGCGTCGAAACCGTCCTCGATGCGCACCCCCGAGTCGGCGGCGTTGCGACCGACGTTGACCGTGCGCGCGTGGGCGTACTGCACGTAGTAGACGGGGTTCTCGTTGGTCGCCTTCGCCAGCAGGTCGAGGTCGAGGTCGATCGCCGAGTCGGTCGACGAGCGGGCGAGGGCGTACCGGGCGGCGTCGACGCCGACGGCGTCGACCAGGTCGTCGATGGTGACGACCGTGCCCGCGCGCTTGCTCATCCGCACCGGCTCGCCGTCCTTGACCAGGTTGACCAGCTGGCCGATCAGCAGCTCGAGGTTGACGTGCGGCGTGTCCCCGAAGGCGGCGCAGACGGCCATCATCCGGCCGATGTAGCCGTGGTGGTCGGCGCCGAGCATGATCACCACGCGGTCGGCGCCGCGCTCCCGCTTGTCCAGGTAGTAGGCGATGTCACCGGCGATGTACGCCGCCTCGCCGTCGGACTTGATCACCACGCGGTCCTTGTCGTCCCCGAACGTGGTGGTGCGCAGCCAGACGGCGCCGTCCTTCTCGTAGATGTGCCCGGCCTCGCGCAGCCGCTCCACGGCCCGGTCCACCGCACCCGACTCGTGCAGCGAGTCCTCGTGGAAGTAGACGTCGAACTCGACGCCGAAGTCGCGCAGCGACTGCTTGATCTCGGCGAACATCAGCTCGACGCCCCGCACGCGGAACGCCTCGGTCGCCTCGCGGTCCGGCAGCGTCCGCGGGTCCGGCTCGCCGGCCGCGAGCGCGTCGGCGACCACCTGCTCCGCGATGTCGGTGATGTACTGCCCGCCGTAGCCGTCCTCCGGGGCCTCCTCGCCCCGCGACCGCGCTACCAGCGACCGGGCGAACCGGTCGATCTGGGCGCCGTGGTCGTTGAAGTAGTACTCGCGCGTCACCGTGGCGCCCGACGCCTCGAGCACGCGCGCCAGGCTGTCCCCGACCGCCGCCCACCGCACCCCGCCGATGTGCAGCGGACCGGTCGGGTTGGCGGACACGAACTCGAGGTTGACCGCGATGCCGTCGAACGACGTGTTGCGGCCGTACCCGGGCCCCTGGTCGACGATCGTGCGGGCCAGCTCGCCGGCGGCGGCCGCGTCGAGCCGGATGTTGAGGAAGCCCGGGCCGGCCACCTCCACAGAGGCGACGCCCGGCGTCTGCTCGAGGCGGCCCGCCAGGTCGGCGGCCAGGGCGCGCGGCGTCGCGCCGGCCTTCTTCGCCAGCTGCATCGCGACGTTGGTCGACCAGTCGCCGTGCTCGCGCTGACGGGGTCGCTCGAGGTGCACCTCGGCCGGGATCGCGGCCGGGTCGAGGGCGAGGCTGCCGTCGTCCACGGCGGCCAGGAGAGCGGCGCGCACGGCCTGCGCGAGCTGATCGGGGGTCACCGCGTCAGCCTACCGAGCAGCACGTGGCCGCCCGGTCGGCGTCCGGGCGGCCCGCGAGCAGCGCCCGCGCAGGTGAGGCGTCGGCAGCACGAGGGGTGAGACGTCGGACGACCGGTCCCGGGCAGGCGTCCGATGCAGGCACACTGTCCCCATGGCGCGACGTACCGGTCTGATCGACAGCGCGGTCGAACAGCTGAGCTCCCGCATCGTCTCGGGCGAGTGGGGGGTGGGGACCCGGATCCCTCCCGAGCCCGCGCTGGTGGAGCTGCTCGGTGTGGGTCGCAACACCGTGCGGGAGGCGGTGCAGTCCCTGGTGCACGCCGGGCTGCTGGAGCGGCGGCAGGGCTCGGGCACGTACGTGCTGTCCAGCTCCGAGATGGCGGTGAGCATGAGCCGCCAGATCGCCGAGGCGCGCCAGCGCGACGTGATCGAGGTCCGTCGGGCGCTCGAGGTCGAGGCCGCCCGGCTCGCCGCGCGTCGCCGCACCGCCACCGACGCCGCCACGCTCGTCTCACGTCGCGACGCCCGCTCCGCCGCCTACCTGGCCGGCGACCTCGACCAGATGGTGGAGACGGACCTCGCGCTGCACCGCGCCATCGTGGAGACGGCCGCCAACCCCGTGCTGCTGTCCCTCTACGAGAACCTGATCGACGCGATCGGCGACAACATCCGGTTCAACTTCATCGGCGAGGACGCCCACGGGCACGACGCGCACGACGGGCTGATCGACGCGATCGTCGCCGGCAACGACGCGCGGGCGGTCGACGAGACGTCGACGTACCTGTCCGACCTGGTCCGTGAGCAGTGAGCGCCGGCTGGTAGTCTCGGTCTCCGCGTCGCGGCGCAGCCGGAGGAGTGATCGTCCGGTTGGCTGACGGCGACAGGCCCGCGTAGCTCAGTGGATAGAGCGTCTGCCTCCGGAGCAGAAGGCCGCTGGTTCGAGTCCAGTCGCGGGCACGTTGAAGCCCTGGTCACCGCAGCGGTGGCCGGGGCTTCGTCGTCCGGTCGGTGGATGGCCGCCGGACCGCCGGGAGTGCGTTCGCCCGGGTGATCCTGTCGATCCCGGTCCGCGAACCGGCCCCTTGAGCGCCACTACAGGACTAGCGTCCAGATTCGTTGCGGTCCCCGCCGGACCCCCTGCCGGCGGGGGCCGCGCCATGTCCGGCCCGAGTGCCGAGCGCGGCACCGCGACGCCGGCGAACACCCCGCCGACGTCAGCGGGCGCGAGGCCACGACCGAACCGAGGGTCGGAGGGAACCGACGGTTCGACCTGACCTCCCTCAGGACCTGACGCGGCGGAGGGTCAGGCCCGCGGGCCCGGCGTCAGGCCCGCACCAGCCGCTCGTCGGCGGCCGGTCCCGTCGCAGCGGCGCTGGCGGCGACATCCGCCGCGCAGGGCTCGAGCAGCTCCAGCAGCTGGGGCGCCAGCGACGCGGCCGCCGGCGTCGGGCTGCTCACCACCGAGACGATCCACTCCGGGGTCGTGTCCTGCGGCAGGCGGACCGTGACCAGCCCCGCGGCCTGCGGCTTGGCGGCGATGTGCTGCGGCACCAGGGCGATGCCGAGGCCGCGGTGCGCCAGGTCGAGCAGCGTGTGGATGTCGTTGACCGTGCAGCGCACCCGCCGTCGCACGCCGTGCGCGTGGCAGGCCGCGTCGTTCAGCGACCGCACGCCCCACGAGTCCTGGAAGTCGATGAAGTCCTCGCCGTCCAGCTGCCCCCAGTCGACTCGGCTGCTGCCCGCCAGCCGGTGCTCGGGCGGCACCAGCAGCACGATCGGGCGCCGGTCGATCACGGTGCGGGCGACGGTAGCCACGTGCTCCGTCGTCGCGACGAAGGCCAGGTCCAGCTCGCCGGCGCGCACCTGTCCCACGAGCTCGTGCGAGCCGGCCTGGGCGAAGTGAATGTCGACCAACGGGTACCGGCGGTGGAACCGCTCGAGGACCGCGGGCACGTCGACGACGCCGAGGCACTGCTCGGCGCCGACCCGCAGCGAGCCGGCCAGCTCCCGCGTCGACCGCACGACGGCGTCCCGGCCGGCGGCCGCCTGCTCGAGCATCGAGCGGGCGTACGGCAGCAGGGCCATGCCGGCGTCGGTCGGCTCGACGCGCCTGGTCGTCCGGGTGAACAACGAGGTGCCGAGCTCCTCCTCGAGCGCCTTGATCGATGCGGACAGCCCGGACTGCGAGACGCCGGAGATCGCGGCGGCGCGGGTGAACTGCTGCTCGTCGGCGAGGGCGACGAGGTGCTCCATCTGCCGCAGGTCCATCGGTGGCCTCTTTCATGAGTGATGCTCATAACTGGCATCACTCGTAGTCGTTGGACTTCTAGATTAGCCCTCCCTAGGGTCGAGGACGACGGTCCGGGACCATCGGCCGGGCCGACGACGACGAAGGGTTCTCCCTCATGCAGCAGCGCACCCTCGGCCCCCGCACGGTCAGCGCGATCGGCCTCGGCGGCATGCCGATGTCCATCGAGGGCCGGCCGGACGAGGCCCGGTCGATCGCCACGATCCACGCCGCCCTCGACGCGGGCGTGACCCTGATCGACACCGCCGACGCGTACCACCTGCACGCGGGCGAGGTCGGCCACAACGAGGAGCTGATCGCCAAGGCCCTGCGCAGCTACGGCGGGGACACCTCGGAGGTGCTGGTCGCCACGAAGGGCGGTCACCTGCGCCCGGGCGACGGCTCGTGGACCCAGGACGGCCGTCCGGAGCACCTGCTGGAGGCCGCCAAGGCCTCCGCCAAGCGGCTCGGCGTCGAGGCGATCGGGCTGTACCAGTTCCACCGGCCCGACCCGAAGGTGCCCTACGCCGACTCGATCGGCGCGATCGTGCAGCTGCTCGACGAGGGCGTGATCCAGCTCGCGGGGATCTCCAACGCGAACGTCGAGCAGATCGACCAGGCGAACGAGCTCCTGGGCGGCCGGCTGGTCTCGGTGCAGAACCAGTTCTCCCCTGCGTTCCGCTCGTCGCAGGGCGAGCTGGAGCACTGTGCGGAGCTCGGTATCGCGTTCCTGCCGTGGAGCCCGCTCGGTGGGATCACCCGCGCGGGCGAGGTGGGTTCCCGGCACGGCGCCTTCCAGCAGGTCGCGGACGCGCACGGCGTCAGCCCGCAGCAGGTCACCCTCGCCTGGGAGCTCGCGCTCGCGCCCGTCGTCATCCCGATCCCGGGGGCCTCGCGCCCGACGAGCATCCAGGACTCCGTCAAGGCCGCCGAGCTGCAGCTCTCGGCCGACGAGGTCGCGCTCCTCTCCGGCGCCGACGCCTGAGCCGGTCCGAACCCACGGGAGAGACGCTGACATGAAGACGTTCACCCTGCCCGGCACGGACCTGACCGTGCCCAACGTCGTGCTCGGCCTGATGCGGATCGCCGACAAGTCGGACGAGGAGATCCGCGCGCTGCTGGCCGCCGCCCGCGACGCCGGCATCACGTTTCTCGACCACGCCGACGTGTACGGCACCCGCCTGCACGAGTGCGAGGAGCGGTTCGCCCAGGCGATGCGGCTCACCCCCGCCGACCGGGACGAGCTGGTGATCCAGACCAAGGCGGGCATCGTCCGCGGTGCCGGTTTCGACTTCTCGTACCAGCACATCGTGGAGTCGGTGGACGGGTCCCTGGCGGCGCTGGGCACGGACCGCATCGACATCCTGCTGCTGCACCGGCCGGACGCGCTGGTGGAGCCCGCGGAGGTCGCGCGGGCGTTCGACGACCTCGAGGCGGCGGGCAAGGTGCGCCACTTCGGGGTGTCCAACCACACACCGGGCCAGATCGAGCTGCTGCGCCGGTACGTCGGCCAGCCGCTGGTGGCCAACCAGCTGCAGCTGTCGCTGACGCACGCCGACATCGTCGCCCAGGGCGTGGCGATGAACATGCGGGACGAGCAGCAGTCCGTGGACCGCAGCCTCGGCGTGCTGGACTACTGCCGCCTGCACGACATCACCGTGCAGGCGTGGTCCCCTTACCAGGCGGGCTTCTTCAAGGGTCCGTTCCTCGGTTCGGCGGAGTACCCCGAGCTCAACGAGGTGATCGACCGCCTCGCGGCGGAGCACGACGTGACGCCCACGGCGATCGCGACCGCGTGGATCACCCGGCACCCGGCGCAGATGCAGGTGGTGCTGGGCACCACCCGACCGGACCGGGTGGCGGACGCCGCCGCCGGCTCGGACCTGCAGCTGACCCGTGCGCAGTGGTACGAGCTGTTCACCGCGGCGGGGTACATCGTCCCCTGAGAGGCATGACCGGCGGAGCCGAGCCCGGTCGGGTCCGTCCCGGCCGGGCTCGGTCGCGCTCGGGCCGGCCGCGCACCGGTGCGCCGGGCGGCGGACGTCCGCCATGATGGCCGCGCGACGGTGCGCGCGCGCCGATGTCCCCTCGAGAGGTGCTCCGTGACCGTTCCCTCGCATCCCGCTCCCCCGGCGTGGACGGTGCTGCGCCGCGACGGCGTCTCCGTCGTGGTCGCCCACGAGGCGGCCGGGCTCCCCACCGTGCGGCACTGGGGCGCGGACCTCGGCGCGCTGTCCGACGAGGACCTGGCCGGCATCGACGCGGCCACGTCCCGCCAGACTCCGCCCGGTGCGCTCGACGGCGCGTGGGGCCTCACCGTCCTGCTGCAGGAGGGCGACGGCTGGCCCGGCCGCCCCGGCGTGCTGCTCACCCGAGACGGCGCACCGCTCTTCCCGCGGTGGACCGTCCGGACCGTCGACCGCCCCGTCGACCAGGACGTCGCCGGCGTCGAGGTGACCGCCGCCGCGGAGGGCCTGCTGCTGCGCACGCGCATCGAGGTGGGCGCGGGCGGCCTCGTGCTGGTCGAGCACGCGCTGACCAACGACGGACCCGGCACCGTGGAGGTCGCGTGGCTCGAGGCGACCCTGCCCGTGCCGCGGCGAGCCGACCACGTCACCACGTTCTCCGGCCGGTGGACCCGCGAGAAGGTGCCGCAGACGACGCCCATGCCGCGCGGCAGCACCACCCGCACCTCGCGACGCGGGCGTGCCGGTCACGACTCCCCGTGGGCCACGCTCGCCTCGACCGGCGCACCCCACGACCGCCACGGCGAGGTGTGGGCGGTGCACCTCGGCTGGAGCGCCGACGTCACGCACCGGCTCGACCGGCTGACCGACCACAGCACCCTGCTCGGCGCCGGCGAGCTGCTGCGTCCCGGCGAGGTCCGTCTCGGTCCCGGCGAGGAGTACCGCACGCCGGTCGCGTACTTCGCCTGGTCGGCCACGGGTCTGGACGGCGTCTCGTCCCGGTTCCACACCTGGCTGCGGGCCCGCCCGCAGCACCCCCGCACACCTCGCCCCCTCGTGCTCAACACCTGGGAGGCGGTGTACTTCGACCACGACCCGGAGCGGCTGGCAGCGCTGGCCCGCCGGGCCGCGGAGGTCGGCGTCGAGCGGTTCGTGCTGGACGACGGGTGGTTCCACGACCGTCGCGACGACACCCGCGGCCTCGGCGACTGGGTGGTGGACCCGGCGGTCTGGCCGCACGGGCTGGAGCCGCTCGCCGAGCTGGTGCACTCCCTCGGCATGCAGCTGGGCCTGTGGTTCGAGCCCGAGATGGTCAACCTCGACTCCGACCTGGCGCGCGCGCACCCGGAGTGGCTGCTGCACGCGCGGCCGCTCGCAGCGCCCGACGGCGTCTCGTGGCGCAACCAGCACGTGCTCGACCTCGCCGAGCCGGCGGCCTGGGAGCACGTCCACGGGCAGATCGACGCGCTGGTGAGCCGGCTCGGGATCGACTTCATCAAGTGGGACCACAACCGGGACCTCGTCGAGCCCGTGCACGCCGGCCGGCCGGGCACGCACGCCCAGACGCTCGCCACGTACGCCCTGATCGCCCGGCTCAAGGCCGACCACCCCGGCCTCGAGATCGAGTCGTGCTCGTCCGGCGGCGCCCGCACCGACCTGGGCGTCCTCGCCGTCACCGACCGGGTGTGGGCGTCGGACTCCAACGACCCCGTCGAGCGGCAGGACGTCCAGCGCTGGACGCAGCTGCTGCTGCCGCCGGAGCTGGTAGGCGGCCACGTCGGACCGCCGACCGCGCACAGCTCCGGTCGCACCATCGACCTGCCCTACCGGTTGGCCACCGCGCTGATGGGCTCGGCCGGCCTCGAGTGGGACATCGCGGGGTGCGACGAGGAGGAGACGGCAGCCCTTCGGCGGTTCGCCGCCCTGTACACGGAGCTGCGGCCGCTGCTGCACACCGGCACCGTGGTGCACGCCGACCCGGTGGACCCGGCGCTGCGGATCATCGGCGTCGTGGCGGCGGACCGGGACGCGGCGGTGTTCACGGTCGCCACCGTGGCCTCCCTCGAGGAGTCGCTGCCCGAGCCCGTACGGCTGCCGGGTCTCGACCCCGAGCGCCTGTACCGCGTGCGGGTGCGCGACGAGATCGGTGCTGCTCAGGCCGGCTGGGTCATCCCGCCGTGGCTGTCCGCCGGCCAGGTTCGGCTGCCCGGTCGGGTGCTGAGCGAGGTCGGCCTGCAGCTGCCGGTCCTGTGGCCGTTCCAGGCGCTGGTGCTGCACCTCACCGCCGAGGAGGTGCGGCCGGCCTGACGGGCCGTTCCAGGCCGTTCCGGGCCGTTCCACCGCATACATCCCAGGACCCAGGTCCCGGAACGGAGCCGTGACGGGTCCTCGTCACAACACCTGGGACGACCGTCAGGACCTTTGCCCCGCCGGCCGGACGGACGGGCGCCCCTAGCGTCGAGATGTCGCCAAGACAGACCTCCAGCGTCGCAGGTCGACACCCATCGATACGACTAGGGGAGAACCACCGGTGCCATCCACCGAGAGCAGCCCGACCCCGCGCACCTCCAGCGCGCGGGACAAGAAGGTCGTCGAGACGCCCAAGGCCGCGGCCACCGTCGCGCCCGCCACCGACGACTCCGCCATCGTGGCGACGGTCGACCAGCTCGTCGCGAACGCCACCAAGGCGCTGGCCGAGTACGCCACGTTCACCCAGGAGGACGTGGACCGCCTGGTGAAGAAGGGCGCGGTCGCCGCGCTCGACCAGCACGGCCAGCTCGCCAAGCTCGCGGTCGAGGAGACCGGGCGCGGCACCTTCGAGGACAAGGCCGTCAAGAACATCTTCGCGTGCGAGCACGTGACCAACTCGATGGCGTCGCTGAAGACGGTCGGCGTGGTCAACGTGGACGAGATCCGCGGCATCACGGAGATCGCCGAGCCCGTGGGCGTCGTCGCCGGTCTGACCCCGGTGACCAACCCGACCTCGACGGCCATCTTCAAGTCGCTCATCTCGCTGAAGACGCGCAACCCGATCATCTTCGCGTTCCACCCGAACGCGCAGAAGTCGTCGGTCGCCGCCGCCAAGATCGTGCGCGACGCCGCGATCGCCGCCGGCGCGCCCGAGCACTGCATCCAGTGGATCGAGACGCCGTCCCTGGCCGCGACCAACGCCCTGATGAACCACCCCGGGGTGGCCACCATCCTGGCGACCGGCGGCAACGCGATGGTCCGCGCCGCCTACTCGTGCGGCAAGCCGGCCCTCGGCGTCGGTGCGGGCAACGTCCCGGCCTACATCGAGAAGACGGCCAAGCTCAAGCGGGCCGTCAACGACGTCGTGCTGTCCAAGGCGTTCGACAACGGCATGATCTGCGCCTCCGAGCAGGCCGTGATCCTGGACGACGAGATCTACGACGCCGCTCTGGCCGAGTTCGCCGTGCTGCACGCCTACAAGGTGACGCCGGCCGAGAAGGCCAAGCTCGAGCAGTTCATCTTCGGCGTCGAGGCCGGCGGCGAGAACTGCGGCGGAGCGAAGCTGAACCCCGCCGTCGTGGGCAAGTCCCCGCAGTGGATCGCCGAGCAGGCCGGCTTCTCCGTGCCGCGGGACACCTCGATCATCCTGGCCGAGGTCTCCGGTGTCGGCCCGCACGAGCCGCTGACCCGCGAGAAGCTCGCCCCGGTCCTCGCGGTGCTGCGCGCCACCTCCACCGAGCAGGGCTTCCAGCTCGCCGAGCAGATGGTGGAGTTCGACGGCCTGGGCCACTCCGCCGCCATCCACACGCAGGACGAGGCGCTGACCGTCGCCTACGGGTCGCGCGTCAAGGCGATCCGCGTCATCTGCAACGCGCCGTCGTCGCTCGGCGGCATCGGTGACATCTACAACGCCTTCATCCCGTCGCTGACCCTGGGCTGCGGCTCGTACGGGCACAACTCCGTGTCCAACAACGTCTCGGCGATCAACCTGGTCAACATCAAGCGCGTCGGGCGGAGGAACAACAACTTGCAGTGGTTCAAGGTCCCCGCCAAGACGTACTTCGAGCCGAACGCCGTCCGGTACCTGAGCGACATGGCGGGCATCGAGCGCGTGACGATCGTCACCGACTCGACGATGACCCAGCTCGGGTTCGTCGACAAGGTGATCGACGTGCTGCGCCGCCGGCCGAACAACGTCGCGCTGCAGATCATCGACCAGGTCGAGCCGGAGCCCTCCGTCAAGACCGTCCAGGCCGGTGCCGCGCAGATGCGCCACTTCCGCCCCGACACGATCATCGCCCTCGGCGGTGGCTCGCCGATGGACGCCGCCAAGGTGATGTGGCTGCTGTACGAGCACCCGGAGATCGTCTTCTCCGACCTCAAGCAGAAGTTCTTCGACGTCCGCAAGCGCGCGTTCAAGTTCCCGGTGCTCGGCGACCTGGCCAAGCTGGTCTGCATCCCGACCACCTCCGGCACGGGCGCCGAGGTGACGCCGTTCGCGGTGATCACCGACACCGAGGCGAAGAAGAAGTACCCGCTCGCCGACTACGCGCTGACCCCGACGGTCGCGATCATCGACCCGGTGCTGACCTCGCGGATGCCCCGGTCCCTGGCCGCCGACTCCGGGTTCGACGCCCTGACGCACGCCACCGAGGCGTTCGTCGCGGTGTACGCCAACGACTTCACCGACGGCATGGCGCTGCAGGCGATCCGCCTGATCTTCGACAACCTGGCGCAGTCGGTGAACGGCGACCCGGCCGACCCGGCGACCAAGGACGCCCGGGAGAAGATGCACAACGCGGGCACCATCGCCGGCATGGCGTTCGGCAACGCATTCCTCGGCATCGTGCACGCGATGGCGCACGTCATCGGCTCGACGTACCACCTGGTGCACGGCCGGACCAACGCCACGCTGCTGCCGCACGTCATCCGGTACAACGGCACCGTCCCGACCAAGCTGACCAGCTGGCCGAAGTACGAGAGCTACGTCGCGCCGGAGCGGTTCCAGCAGATCGCGGCGATGCTCGGCCTGCCGGCCTCGACTCCCGCCGAGGGTGTCGAGTCCTACGCGCTGGCCGTCGAGGCGCTCCGCGCCAAGGTCGGCATCCCGGCGTCCTTCCAGGCGCAGGGGGTGGACGAGCAGGAGTTCATGTCCCGGCTCGACGAGGTGGCGATGGGTGCGTACGAGGACCAGTGCGCGCCGGCCAACCCGCGCATGCCGATGATCGAGGACATGAAGGACCTGATGACCGCGGCCTTCTACGGCACGTCGCTGGAGGACGTCCGGGGCCGCCGCGAGCAGGCCAGCGCCTGACCGACTCCCCGACGGTCGCCTGACCGCGCTCGCACCGACGCCCCGCCCGGCACCGTCCGGACGGGGCGTCGGCCGTCTGCCGGCCGGTGCGACCTTCCCGCGCAGCGGGCGCGACGGCCACCGCGCGGGCAGACTGGATGGTCCGACTGCTGACCACGCACACCTGGAGGGACCGTGAGACCCGTCGGCACCGCCCACCGCCGCACCCGCGCAGAAGCCCTGACGGGTTTGGCGCTGGCCGGCACCCTGCTGCTCGGCACCGCCGCCTGCAGCACGGGCGACCTGAACAAGGCAGCCGCCTCCGCGACGTCGGCCGTCGCCGGGGCCAAGTCGGCGCTCGCGAGCGCCAAGCAGGCCGCCGACGACGCGGCCGCGAAGATCCAGCAGGCGAAGGACAGCCTGTCGGCCAGCGACTCGGCCGCACGGACCCAGGCCCAGACGGCGCTGGCGGCAGCCCAGAAGGCCGTCGACGAGGCCACCACGGCGCTGCAGCAGGCCGGGACGCAGGGCTCGGCGTCCGCGAAGGACGCGCTGGCCAAGGCGAAGACCGACCTGGCCGACGCGAAGACCCAGCTCGACGCCGCCACGGCGCAGGCGGGCGACAAGGGCAGCGCGGCCCTCGACGCGGTCCGCACCACGCTCGACGAGCTCAGCTCGAAGATCGACCAGGCGACCAAGGGCTGACGCCGTGCCCGTCCGGGCCCCGGCTCGACCCCGTGCCGCTCGGCGCGCCCGGGTGGAATCGCGCGTTCACCCGCGTGGCCCCTGGAAGTGTCACGGGCACCTGCCGATGGTGAAGGTATGACCATCCGCACCGACCCGAGCGGCCTCCCGCACCGCCGCGTGGCGTGGTGGGTCGTGTCCGCGTGGGGCTCGCTGGGCCTGCTGGTCGCGGGCGGTCTGATGGCGGCCGCCGGGGTCCGCTGACCGTCCGGACCGTCCGTCGGCCTATCCTCGCGGGCGTGCACCCGCTGCCGCCCCGCTGGCGTTCCGTCGCCGCCGCCACCGGCCTGCTGGACCCGTCCGGGACCGTCCGCTCGACGGTGTTCGCGGAGATGTCGGCGCTGGCCGCACGCACCGGCGCGATCAACCTGGGTCAGGGCTTCCCGGACGTCGACGGACCGGCCTCCGTGGCGCGGGCTGCCGCGGAGGCGATCGCGGCCGGTGCCAACCAGTACCCGCCCGGCACCGGGATCCCGGAGCTGCGCGCCGCCGTGGTGGACCACCAGCGCCGGCACTACGGGCTGCTGCCGGACGTGGACACCGAGGTGCTGGTCACCACGGGCGCCACGGAGGCGTTGACGGCGGCGGTGCTCGCCCTGACCGGACCGGGCGACGAGGTGGTGACGCTCGACCCCTTCTACGACTCGTACGCGGCAGCGATCGCCCTGGCCGGCGCCACGCACGTGACGGTGCCGCTGGTCCCGGGTCCGGACGGCTTCCGGCTCGACGTCGCGGCCCTGGGCGCGGCGGTCAACGACCGCACCCGGCTGATCCTGCTGAACACGCCGCACAACCCGACCGGCACGGTGCTGACGCGTGACGAGCTCACGGCGGTGGCCGACGCGGCGGTCCGGCACGACGTGGTGGTCCTCACCGACGAGGTGTACGAGCACCTGGTGTACGACGGCGCCGTGCACGTCCCCGTCGCCACGCTGCCGGGGATGGCCGAGCGCACGCTCACGGTGTCGTCGGCCGGCAAGACGTTGTCGTTCACCGGCTGGAAGATCGGCTGGGTGACGGGTCCGGCGGACCTGGTGACGGCCGTGCGCACCGTCAAGCAGTTCCTCACGTACGTGTCCGGCGCACCCTTCCAGCCGGCGGTGGCGTTCGCCCTGACCGACCCCGGCGTCGAGGCGTGGGTGCGGGAGCTGGCGACGTCGCTGGCACGGCGGCGGGACCTGCTCTGCGACGGCCTGCGCGCCGCCGGGTTCGACGTGGTGGTGCCGCGCGGCACCTACTTCGTGCTGGCGGATGCCGGACCGCTCGGGTACGACGACGGCACGAGGCTGTGCCGGGAGCTGCCCGCCCTGACGGGAGTGGTGGCCGTGCCGGTCGGCGCGTTCACCCACGCCGGGTCGGCCACCGAGCGCCAGCTGCGCTCCTGGGTGCGGTTCACCTACGTCAAACGGACCGAGGTGCTCGAGCAGGCTGCCGGGCGGCTCGCACGGCTCGCGCGGGGCTGACGGTCAGCCGGGGACGACGGTCCAGGCCGACCCGCGCCGGTACGCCGGCGTCGCGATGGCCAGCACCAGCACCCCGAGCACCGCGGCGCTCGCCATCACCAGCGCCATCGCGCGGGCGTCTCCTCCCAGCAGGCCGGACAAGGGGCTGACCAGGCCGCCCCCGGCGGCCTGCACGGCACCGAGCACCGCCGCGGCCGTGCCGGCCATGCGCCCGTAACGCGTCAGCGCCAGAGCAGAGGCGTTGGGTGGGGCGAGGTTGATCATCGACAGCGCGAGAGCCTGCACCACGAGCAGGCCCCAGAGCCCACCAGCCCCGGTGACCGCGAGCCCCAGCAGCACCAGGGTGAGGCCGGCGAGCACCGGCTGGGCCACCCGCAGGATCCGGATCGGCGCCACCCGGCGCACCAGGGCCGCGTTCACCTGCGCACCGCCCACGAGCCCCAGGCCGTTGACCGCGAACATCAGCGCGAACTGCTGGTTGCTCAGCCCGAACCCGACCCGGTACACGAACGGCGACGCCACCACGTAGCTCATCAGCACGGCTGAGGTCAGCCCCGGGATCAGCGCCAGGCCGACGAACTCCCGGTCCCGCACCAGCCGGCCGTACCCGGCGACCGCCACCCGCACGCCGCCGGACCGCCGCACGCTCGGCGGCAGCGTCTCGGGCAGCCGCCACCACACCGCCACCCAGAGCACCACCCCGAACACGGCCAGCGCCACGAACACCGAGCGCCAGCCCCACTGCCCGGCGATGAACCCGCCGACCGACGGCGCGAACAGCGGGGCCACGCCGATCACCAGCATCAGGCGGGAGATCAGCCGGGAGGCGTCGGCACCGACGAACCTGTCCCGGATGAACGCCATGGCCACCACGGTCGCCGCGGCGTTGAAGAAGCCCTGGACCGCGCGCAGACCGACGAGCACGCCGATCAGCGGCGCGACCGCGCAGGTCAGCGAGGTGAGCACGTGCAGCGCGACACCGACCAGCGCCGGGCGGCGGCGCCCGAACCGGTCGGACAGCGGGCCGATCACCAGCTGCCCCACGGCGCCGCCGAGCATCATCGCCGTCATGGTCAGCTGGGCGCCGGCGGCGGTGGTGTGCAAATCGCGCGCGACGTCCGGCAACGACGGCAGGTACATGTCCGTCGAGATGGCCGGCAGCGCGGTCATGAAGCCGAGCATCAGCACGTAGCGCGCGTCCGGACGGTAGACCGGCGCTGCGGGCGTGACAGCGTGCTCGGGCGGTGCGACCGTCCCGCCACCGGTGTCCGCCTCCGCCGCCGGCGCGTCCGCCGGTCGCGGCGCCGGCGGCCCGGACGGCCGTGCGGGGTTCGGGCGCGTCGAGCTCATGGGCCCCCATCGTCACACGCATCCGACGGCCGCCGCGAATCGATTCGATCGGCGCGTCCCGGGGCACGGCGCGCCCGTGTGGGAGGCGGGTGGCAGGGTGGGCGGCGTGTGCGGACGGTATGCGTCGTTCCGGGAGGACCAGGCGATCGAGGACGAGTTCGCCATCGCCACGGTGGCCGACGACGCACGGTTGCTCCCGCCGTCGTGGAACGTCGCACCGACCGACGGCGTCCGCGTGGTGGTGGAGCGGGCCGACCGCGACACCGGCGAGGTGACCCGCCAGCTCCGGGTGGCGCACTGGGGACTCGTGCCGTCGTGGGCCAAGGACCCGTCGATCGGCAACCGGATGATCAACGCCCGACGCGAGTCGTTGGCCGACAAGCCGGCGTTCGTGCGACCCTTCGGGCTGCGCCGGGCCATCCTGCCGGCCGACGGCTACTTCGAGTGGCAGGCGCTCCCGCCGGTGCCGGGGCAGCCGAAGGCCCGCCGGCGCAAGCAGCCGTTCTACCTGCACCCGGCCGACGGCGGCGTGCTGGCGCTCGCCGGTCTCTACGAGTTCTGGAAGGACCCGTCCAAGGCCGACGACGACCCGTCCCGGTGGCTCGTCAGCGTCACGATCGTCACCCGTCCCGCGGACCCCCGCTTCGCGGCGATCCACGACCGGCAGCCGCTGCTGCTGCGACCCGAGGACTGGGACGCCTGGCTCGACCCCGCGGTGGACGGTGAGGCGGCACGCCCCCTGCTCGATGCCCCGGGGCCGGAGCTGGTGGCCACCCCGGTGTCGACGGCGGTCAACGCGGTCCAGAACAACGGGCCGGAGCTGGTGCAGCCGGTGGACCCGGACTCCGACCCGGCCGGGGACGTCGACGACAGCCAGGTGCGGGACTCCGCCTGACGCCTGACTGCGCCCCGACGCTGCCGTCAGGCCCGCCCCAGCGCCACCGGTTCGACCGTCCCCAGCCCCTCGACGTCGCGTGGCGGCAGCGCGGTCAGGACGTACCGGGGGTCGTCGGCCAGCAGCGCCGCCGTGGTCGCGTCGACCCACACGCTGCTCGGATCCGTGATGTCCGTCAGCCGGGCGGCCAGGTTGACCGAGGCGCCGAACACGTCGCCGAACCGGGACAGCACCCGGCCCCACACCATCCCGACGCGCACCGGGGTCACGCCGCGCGCACCCTGCGTCAGGTCGTCGGGAACGGCGCCCGCGCCGTCGCCGAACCGCGCCGCGAGGCCGAGCGCGACCTCCGCACCCGTCACGACGTCGTCGGCGACGAACAGCACGGCGTCCCCGATCGTCTTGACCACGCGTCCGCCGGCCGCCGCGACGACGTCCCGCGCGGCCGCCTCGAAGCGCTGCACGAAGGCCGACAGGTCGGTCGACCCGAGCCCCGCGGTGCGCCGCGTGAACTGCACCATGTCGGCAAAGCCGACCGCGCGCGCCAGCGGCAGGTCGGACGGGCCCGTGCCGACCTGCCGCGCCTGCCCCAGCTCGGCCCCGAAGCGCCCGCCGATCGTCGCCAGCTGGCGACGGAACGCCAGCACCAGCTCCTGCTCGAGGACGGGGGCGATGGCGGCGAGCCGGTCGAGCACCAGCAGGCGTGCGCTCGCGTCGTCGAGCCGGTACCGGGTCGCTGCGTCCTCGACCAGGGCCTCCACCTGCCACAGGGCGAGGCGGTCGGTGGTATGCCCCAGGCCGCGCACGAGGGTGCGGACGGTCGACAGCTGCAGACCCTCGCGCCGCACCAGGTCGACGAGGGCCCGCACCGCCTCGGCGTCGCGCTCGGTGTACGCCCGCTCGTCCGGTTCGGCGGCCGCCAGCCCGAAGGTGCGCCAGAACGTGCGGACGGACTCCTCGTCCACGCCGGCGCGCAGCGCGAGGTCACCGGCGGTCAACGTGCGCGGACCGCCGAGCAGCACCTCGTCCAGCTTGGCGACCGTCGAGTCGGCAGGAGCGGGCTCGGCCGCCACCCCGGTCGCACCGGCGGTCCGGTCGCCAGGCCCGTCCGCGACGGTCGCGGCGGGGCTCGCGGCAACCCGGCCCACCTGTCCGCGCACGTGCAGCACGTCGCCGGCTGCCACCACGTGCTCGCCGTCCGGCCCGCCGACCACCAGGGCGCCGGTCGCGTCCAGCCGCAGCGCCGCCCCGTCGAGAACGCCGCCGCCCGGAAGCTCCACGTGCACGCGCCGGCCGAGCGTCTCGCACACGGCCGCGACCTCCGCCGCGACACCGGCGAGCGCGGCGTCCCCGTCCGCCGCCGCCCACCGGTCCACCACCTCGAGCACCGCGCTGACGACCGCGGTCAGCACGGTCTCCCGGTCGGTGTGCTGGGCGCCCGCCAGGGCGAGCGACGTCGCACTCTCCACGGGCAGCTCCGGGACCGTCTGGGAGACGTTGACGCCGATGCCGATCAGCACGGCCGCACCGGCACCGTCCGTCGCCCCGCCGGCCGTCGAGCCGCCGGGCAGCGCCACCACCTCCGTGAGGATGCCGCCGACCTTGCGGGCGGTCCCCCACCCGCCGAGCTCCGGGACGTGACCGTCCAGGTCCACCAGCACGTCGTTGGGCCACTTGAGCACCGCCGGCACGCCGGCGGTCGCCCGGAGGGCCGTCACGGCACCGAGCCCGGCCAGCAGCGGCAACCAGCCCCACCGCTCCGGCGGCACCCCGGGCCGGAGCACGAGGGTGGCGGTCAGCGCCGCCCGCGCGGGGGTGACCCAGCTGCGTCCCGCTCGCCCGCGGCCGGCCACCTGCTGGTCCGCCACCAGGAGCGAGCGGTCCGGCCACGACTCGGGGTCGACCCGCAGCTCGTCGGCCACGGCGCTGCTGGTCGACCCGACCGCGTCCACCACCTCGACCTTCGCCAGCGGTCCCCCTGGCGTGAGCAGCAGCTCACGGAGCTCACCCCGGCGCAGCGGGGGACGGTCGGCGGTCACCCGGCCATCATCGTGCAGTTGTGGGGTCCCCACGAGGTGCCGCGACGAACGCCGTGACGCGCCTGCACGGCACCGCGGGGACGCGACAACTAGCCTTCGTCGGGTGACTCAGACCGACCCCTCCGGCGCCCCACCGGCCGACCCGTCCTCGCAGGCGGACGCGCCCGATGCCGCCGCCGAGGCCTCCGGCACCGCCGCGAAGCTCGCCGACCTCGCCGCGCGTCAGCAGACCGCGATCGACGAGGCCGAGCGCACCGCCGCCGAGAAGCAGCATGCCCGCGGCAAGAAGACCGCCCGCGAGCGCATCGAGGCGCTCCTCGACCCGGGCACGTTCACCGAGATCGACGCCTTCGTCCGGCACCGGTCCACCAACTTCGGCCTGGACCGCAAGCGGGTGCCGGGCGACGGCGTGGTGGTGGGGCACGGCACGGTGGACGGCCGCGAGGTGTGCGTCTACTCGCAGGACTTCACCGTGTTCGGCGGCAGCCTCGGCGAGGTGCACGGCCAGAAGATCACCAAGGTGATGGACCTCGCCCTGCGTACCGGCGTCCCGCTGGTCGGCATCCTCGACGGCGGCGGCGCCCGCATCCAGGAGGGCGTCGCGGGCCTCACCCAGTTCGCCGAGATCTTCCGCCGCAACGTGGCGGCCTCCGGCGTGATCCCGCAGATCAGCCTGATCCTCGGCCCGTCGGCCGGCGGCGCGGTGTACTCCCCCGCGCTGACCGACTTCATCGTCATGGCGGACGGCACGTCGAACATGTTCATCACCGGTCCGGACGTGATCCGCGCCGTCACCGGCGAGGACGTCGGCTTCGAGGAGCTGGGTGGCGCGACCACGCACAACACCCGCTCGGGCGTGGCGCACTACCTCGCCTCCGACGAGGACGACGCGATCGACTACGTCCGCGCCCTGCTGTCCTACCTGCCGCCGAACAACCTGACCGACCCGCCGTCGTTCGCCCACGAGGCCGACCTCGAGCCGACCGACGAGGACCTGGCCCTCGACTCCCTGGTCCCGGACTCCGACTCCCAGCCGTACGACATGCGGACGGTCGTCGAGGCGGTGCTCGACGCCGGCGAGCTGCTCGAGGTCCAGTCGCTGTACGCCCCCAACGTGCTGATCGGGTTCGGGCACGTCGAGGGTCAGCCGGTCGGCATCGTCGCCAACCAGCCGATGTCGATGGCGGGCACCCTCGACATCAACGCCGCCGAGAAGGCCGCCCGGTTCGTGCGGACGTGCGACGCGTTCAACGTCCCGGTGCTGACGTTCGTCGACGTCCCGGGCTTCCTGCCGGGCACCGACCAGGAGTGGAACGGCATCATCCGCCGCGGCGCGAAGCTGATCTTCGCCTACGCCGAGGCGACGGTCCCGCTGGTCACCGTCATCACCCGCAAGGCGTACGGCGGCGCCTACATCGTCATGGGCTCCAAGCAGCTGGGCGCCGACGTGAACCTCGCCTGGCCCACGGCGCAGATCGCCGTGATGGGCGCCAGCGGGGCCGTGAACATCCTGCAGCGCGGGGCCCTCAAGGCCGTCGAGCAGGCCGGCGGCGACGTCGACGCCGAGCGCCGGCGCCTCACCGCCGAGTACGAGGAGGCGATCGTCAACCCGTGGGACGCCGCCGACCGCGGCTACGTCGACGCCGTGATCCACCCCTCGGCCACCCGCGCCGAGATCACCAAGGCGCTGCGTCTGCTGCGCACCAAACGAGCCACCCTTCCGGCCAAGAAGCACGGGAACATCCCCCTATGAGCGAGCACGAGCACGACGAGCACGACCACGACGCCGCGTCCCACGGCAGCGACCCGCTGCGGGACGTCGACCCGACGGCGCTGCACGCGGTCGTGGACAAGATGGCCGCCGCCCTGCACTCCTACGTCGAGACGGCGGTGGGCGTGCGGGCGGAGTTCGGCGCGCACGAGGCCGACGAGGACCCGCGGGTGCTCGCCCTCGAGTCGCAGGTCGGGACGCTGAACGCCCAGCTGTACGACCTGCTGCACGAGACGCTCGGCGTGCACGCCGACCTGACCGGCATGACGTGGGACGACGACGAGCACGACGAGGAGCCGTCCGACCAGGACGTCGACACGTTCCACCTCGGCTTCGTCGTCGGGCCGCCGACCGGCGCCAGCGACCTGACGCTCGACTCGGTGCTCGACCTGGTCGACGCGGGCGGCTCCGAGCTCGCGCACAAGCTGCAGGACGCGGGCTTCCAGGTGATCGAGTGGGGCGCGTCCCGGGGTGCGCCGATGAGCTTCGGGGACGACGACGAGGACGACGAGGGGTGACCGACACGCCTCACGTCCACGTGGTCCGCGGGACGCCGGACGACGACGAGCTGGCGGCGCTGGTCGCCGGGCTCGTCGCGACCGCACGGTCCGACGACGCGGCCCACGAGGGCGAGCACCCGGCCGCGTGGACGGACCGCCGGCGCACGGTGCGTCCCACTCCCGCGCCGACCCCGGGACCGGCCGCCTGGCGCTGGAGCCTGCACCCCTGACTGCCCTGCCGGTCGACGGATTCCGCGGGTGCCCGCGCAGGGCCCGTCGGTAGGGTCGGCCTGTGACCGCCGAGCAGCCCACGCGCCCGCACACCCCCGTCGACGAGGTGGCCGACTCCTACGTCGACCGCTACGCCGCGCTGGACCCGCTGCTCGCCACCGAGCTCGGTGTCACCGGGCACGACGCGGAGATGACCGACCTGTCCCCCGCCGGGCACGCCGCCCGCTCCGACCTGACCCGCGAGACGCTGCAGCTGCTCGACGGCGTCGACCCGGTGGACTCCGAGGACGTGACCACCCTCGAGGCGATGTCCTACCTGCTGGGCACGGACCTGGAGCTGGACGCCGCCGGCGAGACGCTGGCCACGCTGAACAACATCGCCTCGCCCGTCCAGGGTCTGCGGGACGTGTTCGACCTGATGGCGACCGACACCCCGGACGACTGGGCCGCCGTCGCCGCGCGGCTCGTCGAGCTCCCCGCCGCCGTCGCCGGCTACACCGAGTCGCTGCGCGCTGCCGCGGCCCAGGGACACGTCGCCGCCGCGCGGCAGGTGGCCGAGGCGGTGCGGCAGGCGCAGGAGCAGGCCGACCCGTCGTCGTCGTTCTTCCCCGGGTTCGTCGCCTCCGCGCCCGACCGGCTGGCCGGCTCGCTGCGGATCGAGCTGGAGCGCGGGGCGGCTCTGGCCGGGCAGGCCTACGCCGACCTGGCCGAGTTCCTCCGCGACCAGCTGGCACCGCTCGCCGGCGACCAGGACGCCGTCGGCCGCGACCGCTACGGCCTGCTCTCCCGGGCCTTCCTGGGCGCGACGGTCGACCTCGACGAGACCTACGCGTGGGGCCTGGACCAGCTCGCGGCCATCACCGCCGAGCAGGAGCAGGTCGCCGCGCGGATCGCCGGACCCGGCGCGAGCGTCGACGCCGCGGTAGCCGCGCTCGACACGGACCCTGCCCGGACCCTGCACGGCACCGAGGCACTGCAGGGGTGGATGCAGCGCACCGCCGACGCCGCGATCGCGGCGCTCGACGGCGTGCACTTCGACATCCCGGCACCGCTGCGTCATCTCGAGTGCCGCATCGCGCCGACGCAGACCGGCGGCATCTACTACACCGGCCCCTCCGACGACCTGTCCCGGCCGGGTCGCATGTGGTGGTCGGTGCCGCCGGACGTCACCGAGTTCAACACGTGGCGGGAGCGGACCACCGTCTACCACGAGGGCGTGCCGGGCCATCACCTGCAGGTCGGCGTCTCGGTGGTGAACCGCGAGCGGCTCAACCGCTGGCGCCGGCTGATGGCCTGGACCTCCGGGCACGGCGAGGGCTGGGCGCTGTACGCCGAGCGGCTGATGGCCGACCTGGGCTTCCTGGAGGACGACGGCGACCGCCTCGGCATGCTCGACGGTCAGCGGATGCGCGCCGCCCGCGTCGTGTTCGACATCGGCGTGCACCTGGGCCTGCCGGCACCGGAGCAGTACGGCGGCGGGACGTGGGACGCCGACAAGGGGTGGGCGCTGCTGCGGGACAACATCCACATGCCGGAGTCGTTCATCCGGTTCGAGTGGATGCGCTACCTCGGCTGGCCGGGCCAGGCGCCGTCCTACCTGGTGGGCCAGCGGCTGTGGCAGCAGACGCGGGACCACGCCGCGCTGGCGGCCACAGCCCGCGGCGAGGTGTTCGACCTGCGCGCGTTCCACGACCACGCGCTGTCGCTCGGCTCGCTGCCCCTGCAGGTGCTGCCGGCGGCGCTCACCAGGCGCTGACCGCCGTCCGCTGACCCGGGCTGCGCGGCGGCGCCCGCCGCAGCCCGGGTGCCGGCGTACCCGTCAGCCGAGCAGACCGGCGCCGTACCGGATGACGATCATCGCGAGCAGCACCACGCAGAAGGCGCCGGTGACGAACCAGTCGTTGCCGGACGCGACGAACCGGCGCGCACCCGCACCAGCCGAACCCGGCAGCGCCAGGTTGCCCTCGCGGACGTTGAACCGGGTCAGACCTGCCCACACCAGCGTCGTGGTGAACGTGATCAGCAGGCACCACGGGCACAGCGCGTGGATGACGAAGTACGACTGGGTGAACAGCCACAGCGCGAACAGCAGGCCGATCGTGTAGAGCGCCTGGGCGCCGAGCATGAACCACCGGGGGAACCGGACGCCGGCCAGCAGCGCGACGGAGATGGTCAGCACCACCGACTCGAACAGGATGCCGAGGAACGCGTTCGGGAAGCCGAGCAGCTGCGCCTGCCAGGTCCGGGCGACCGTGCCGCAGCTGATCGCGCTGCTGATGTCGCACGAGAACACTGCGCTGGGGTTCGCGGCCAGGTGCCAGGCCTCGATGGACAGCACGAAGGACGTGTAGAGCCCGAGCAGCCCGGACACGATCATCTCGATCGCGGTGCGGCGCACCCACCGCGTCGGGGCGGGAGCGAGGAGCTGCGGGTCGTCGGTCCCGTCGAGACCGACCTCGTCGTCGAGCACGTCGTCCACCTCGACGGCGTCGCCGCCGGACCCTGCGCGCGTGTGTGCCACGGCCCCTCCCCGTCTCGTCGTGCGTCATTGTGCCCGACGAACCCAGGCGCGACGGCCCGCCTGGGCCCCGCACCGGGGACGAACCGCCGGCACGGCCGCCGGGCCGCCCCGAGTCCGCGCGGCTACTGTTCCCCAGCGTGACGCGCCTGCTGCTGGCCTCCGCCTCCCCCGCCCGCCGTGCCACCCTGCGGGCGGCCGGGATCGAGCCGCTGGTGCTCGTCTCCGAGGTGGACGAGGACGCCGTGCTCACCGCCGCCGGTCCGGTTCCGCCCGCCGAGGCGGTGCTGCTGCTCGCCCGCGCCAAGGCTGAGGCCGTGCACACCGTCCTGCCGGACCGGCACCCGCGCACGCACGACCTGCTGCTGCTCGGCTGCGACTCGATGCTCGAGCTGGACGGCCAGGTGCTCGGCAAGCCGACGGACGCCGCCGACGCGGTGTCCCGCTGGGACGCGATGCGCGGCCGCAGCGGCGTGCTGCACACCGGTCACTGGCTGGTGGACGCCCGGGCGACGACGGCCGGCGGCGCCGGCCGGGCGTTCGGCGAGACCGCGTCGACCGTGGTGCACTTCGCCGACCTGTCGGACGCCGAGGTCGCGGCGTACGTCGCCACCGGCGAGCCGCTGCTGGTCGCCGGCGCGTTCACCGTCGACGGTCGCGGGGGGCCGTTCGTCGAGCGCATCGAGGGCGACCACCACAACGTCGTCGGCCTCTCGCTGCCGCTGCTGCGCCACCTGCTGGCGCGGGTCGACGTGCCGCTGACCGACCTCTGGGCCTGACCGACCCTGCTGCTCCCGCCCCACGTGTGGGACCTGCACAACCCGGACGGCACGCGCCTTGGTGGTTCGCCCAAACCTGTCCGGCACCGCCCAGCCGCACACGTCGCCGCCGTGGACCGGGCGTTACGGTGAGCCGTGCCCGCCATCACCAAGGTCCTGGTCGCGAACCGGGGCGAGATCGCCGTGCGCATCGCACGTGCCTGCCGCGATGCCGGTATCGCCTCGGTCGCCGTCTACGCCGAGCCCGACCGCGAGGCGCTGCACGTGCGGCTGGCCGACGAGGCGTTCTCGCTCGGCGGCGCCCGTGCCGCGGACACCTACCTCGACTCCGCCAAGCTGCTCGACGTCGCCCGGCGCGCCGGCGCCGACGCCGTGCACCCCGGCTACGGGTTCCTCTCCGAGAACGCCGCGTTCGCGCAGGCCGTGATCGACGCGGGTCTGGTGTGGATCGGTCCGCCGCCCGCGGCGATCGAGTCGCTCGGCGACAAGGTGAGCGCGCGGCACATCGCGCAGCGCGCCGGAGCCCCGCTGGTGGCCGGCACGCCGGACCCCGTGTCCGGTCCGGCCGAGGTGCACGCGTTCGCCGCCGAGCACGGGCTGCCGGTGGCGATCAAGGCGGCGTTCGGCGGCGGCGGGCGCGGCCTGAAGGTCGCCCGGACCGACGACGAGATCGACGAGCTCTACGAGTCGGCGGTGCGCGAGGCGGTCGCCGCCTTCGGCCGTGGCGAGTGCTTCGTCGAGCGGTACCTGGACCGGCCCCGGCACGTGGAGACGCAGTGCCTGGCCGACCAGCACGGGACGGTCGTCGTCGTCTCCACCCGCGACTGCTCGCTGCAGCGTCGCCACCAGAAGCTGGTGGAGGAGGCACCCGCACCGTTCGTCACGGCCGAGCAGCACGACGAGCTGGTCCGCGCGTCGATCGCCATCATGCGCGAGGCGGGCTACGTCGGCGCCGGCACCTGCGAGTTCCTGCTCGCGGCGGACGGCACCATCTCCTTCCTCGAGGTGAACACCCGCCTGCAGGTGGAGCACCCGGTCAGCGAGGAGGTCAGCGGCATCGACCTCGTCCGCGAGCAGCTGCGGGTCGCTGCCGGCGAACCGCTCGGCTACGACTCGGTCCCGACCCGCGGACACTCGATCGAGTTCCGCCTCAACGGCGAGGACCCGGCGGCCGGCTTCCTGCCCGCCCCGGGCCGGATCAGCACGCTGCGGTTCCCGTCCGGCCCGGGGGTGCGCGTCGACTCGGGAGTGGTCGAGGGCGACACCGTCTCCGGCGCCTTCGACTCGATGATCGCCAAGCTGATCGTCACCGGCGCCGACCGCCGGCAGGCGATCGAGCGGGCGCGCCGCGCGCTGTCCGAGCTCGAGGTGGTCGGCATCCCGACGGTGGTGCCGTTCCACCGGGCCGTGCTGCAGACCGAGGAGTTCGCGCCGACCGACCCGACGCAGCCGTTCACGGTGCACACCCGCTGGATCGAGACCGAGTTCGCGGACCGCCTCGCGGCCCTCGTACCGGCGGCCCCGAGGACGACGGCCGACGACGAGGACGACGAGCCGGACGCGCTGGAGCGCGTGGTGGTCGAGGTCGGCGGCAAGCGCCTCGAGGTCGTCCTCCCGGCCGCACTGGCCGGTGGCCGCACCGGCACCCGGGGCCGCGCGGCGCTGCCGACGGCACGCCGGCCGGTGCGTCGCGCTGCGGCGGCCAAGCCGGGCGGCACCACGCTGACGTCGCCGATGCAGGGAACCATCGTCAAGGTCGCCGTCGCGGAGGGCACCCAGGTGGCCGAGGGCGACCTGGTGGTGGTCCTCGAGGCGATGAAGATGGAGCAGCCCCTGCTGGCGCACCGCGCGGGCACCGTGACGGCGCTCAGCGCCGGGGTGGGGTCCAGCGTCTCCGCCGGCACCGCCATCTGCGAGATCGTCGGCTGACCGCGTGACGGACGCCGCGGTGCCGCCCCGTGACCGGCTGCACCGCCAGCCCGGCGACGGGTGGGTGGACTGCCGCTGCGGGCGCCGGCACTGGGGCCTGTTCGGTGCCGCCGGCCTGCTGCTGGTGCGGCGCGGGGCCGACGGGCGCCCGACGCACGTCGTGCTCCAGCACCGCGCCACCTGGAGCGACCAGGGCGGGACGTGGGCGCTGCCGGGCGGAGCGGTCGCACCCGGGGAGTCCGCCGTGGCGGGTGCCCTGCGGGAGGCGCACGAGGAGGCCGGCATCGACCCGTCGGCTGTGGCCGTCCGAGGTGAGCACGTGCTGGCGCACCCGGACTGGTCGTACACGACGGTGTTGGCCGACGAGGCGGGGCACGTGGTGCCCGCGGTGACGGACGCCGAGAGCACGGCCGTCGAGTGGGTACCCGTCGACCGGGTGACGCAGCGGCCGCTGCTGACGGCGTTCGCGGACGCGTGGCCCGAGCTGCTGCGGCGCATCGGCGGCTGAGCCCGCACGGCCTCTCGCGGTCACGCCGCCAGGTCGCCAGGCTTGTCAGCACATAGGCGGTTCCAGGTTAGGGTAGGCATACCTAACCACCTGACGTGACCTCGCCACGTCCTCGACGAGGAGCACCATGCCCCGCCGCCCCCGTGACCTGGCCCCGCTCGCCCTGACCGCCGCCGCGGCGCTGACGCTCACCGCCTGCGTGCCCCACCAGGTCGCCGCAGGCGGCCCGACGACCGCCGGGACGAGCACCGTGTCCGTCACGTCCACCTCCGACGCGTGCCGGATCTCCGCCACCGAGGCGACAGCGGGGCCCGTCACGTTCCGCGTGCGCAACGACGGTGCGGACGTGACCGAGTTCTACCTGCTCGGCTCGGACGGCCTGCGCGTGGTGGCGGAGGCCGAGAACATCGGTCCGGGGCTGTCCCGCGACCTCGTCGTGCGGCTCGAGCCGGGCACGTACCGCACGGCGTGCAAGCCCGGGATGGTCGGGGACGGGATCCAGGCCCCCTTCACGGTGGTCGGTTCGGCGGCGACGGTCGATGCGAGCCGTGCGGAGGTGCTGTCGACGGCGCAGACGTCGTACGTCGCCTACGTCCGCGACCAGACAGAGCAGCTGCTGGCGGGCACGCGCCGGTTCGCGGACGCGTACACGAGCGGCGACGACGCGGCGGCCCGCACCCTGTACGCCGCGACCCGGGTGCACTGGGAGCGCGTCGAACCGGTCGCAGAGTCGTTCGGCGACCTCGACCCGCTGCTCGACCTGCGGCAGGCCGACCTGGCCGCGGGGCAGACGTGGACCGGCTGGCACCTGCTGGAGAAGGACCTGTGGGCGCCGAGCGCCGAGGCGAACGGCGGGGCGGCATACGTGCCACTGACCCCCGCGCAGCGTCGGTCGGCCACCGACCAGCTGGTGGGCACCACGCAGCAGCTGCTCGACCGGGTGACCGCGACGGGCTTCACGGTCGAGGCGTCCCAGATCGCGAACGGTGCCAAGGAGCTGCTCGACGAGGTGGCCACCGGCAAGGTCACCGGCGAGGAGGAGGCGTGGTCCCACACCGACCTGTGGGACCTGCAGGCGAACCTGGACGGCGCGTACGTGGCGTACCAGGTGCTCGCCGACCTGGTGCGCGCCACCGACCCCGACCTGGCCAGCGACCTCGACGAGCGCTTCCGGGCCGTCTCCGCGCTGATGGCGACGCACGGGTCCTACGACGCCGGGTTCGCCGCCTACGACTCCCTCGGCGCCGACCAGGTCAAGCAGCTGTCCGGCGCGGTGGACGCGCTGTCCGAGCCGCTGTCCCGGCTCGCGGCGACCGTGGTCGCCGCGTGACCCGACGACCGCCGCCCGGCCGTCCCGGCGACACCACCGCGACGGCGCCCCACGCCCTGTCCCGCCGCGCGTTCCTCGGCCTCGGGTCCGGCGTCGTCGCCGCGGGAGCGGCCGGGGTCGCCGGCTTCGGGCTCGGTCGGCGCACCGTGGTCGACCGGCCCGCAGGCTCCTCCGCAGGCGTCCACCCGTTCACCGGGACGCACCAGGCAGGGATCGTCACACCGGCTCAGGACCGCCTGTACCTGGCCGCGTTCGACGTGACGACGACGTCCCGCGACGAGCTGGTGGGGCTGCTGCGCCGCTGGACGACGATCGCCGCGCGGCTCACGCAGGGCCTTCCGGCCGGTCCGCTCGGTCCGGTGTCGGGCGTGTACGACGCACCGCCGGACGACACCGGTGAGGCGCTCGGCCTGCCGGCGGCACGGCTGACGCTGACGTTCGGCTTCGGCCGCTCGCTGTTCGTCGGGGACCGCGCCGCGGCGCACGACCGCTTCGGCCTCGCGGCGCGGCTGCCGGACGGGCTGGTCGAGCTGCCGCACTTCGCGGGCGACGCCCTCGACCCGGCGCGCAGCGGCGGCGACCTGGTGGTGCAGGCGTGCGCCGACGACCAGCAGGTGGCGGTGCACGCCGTGCGCAACCTGTCCCGTGCGGCGTTCGGAGCCGCGTCGATCCGGTGGACGCAGCTGGGCTACGGACGCACGTCGTCCACGTCCGCCGCCCAGCAGACGCCGCGGAACCTGTTCGGCTTCAAGGACGGCACGGCGAACGTGATGGCGGAGGAGACGGACGCCCTGGCCGAGCACGTCTGGGTGCCGCCGGCCGGCGGGTGGCTCGCAGCCGGCACGTACCTGGTGGCGCGGCGCATCCGCATGAGCATCGAGACGTGGGACCGCGCGTCGCTGCGCGAGCAGGAGGCCGTCGTCGGGCGCACCAAGGGCGAGGGGGCGCCGCTGTCCGGCGGCAGCGAGCACACGGAACCGGACCTCGGGGCCACCGGCGCGGGCGGGACGCCGCTGGTCCCGCGCACGTCGCACGTCCGACTGGCGCACCCCAGCTCCAACGGCGGCGTCCGGATGCTGCGGCGGGGGTACACCTTCACCGACGGCAACGACGCCCTCGGCCGGCTCGACGCCGGGCTGATGTTCCTCGCGTTCGTCCGCGACCCGCGCACGCACTACGTGCCGATGCAGACGACGCTGGCCAGGTCGGACGCCATGGGTGAGTACGTGCAGCACACGGGTTCGGGGCTGTTCGCGGTGCCGGCTGGGGTTCCCGACGGCGCCCTCGTGCTCGGTGCCGACGGCACACCGGTCACCACGGGACGCAGCCCGTTCGTCGGAGAGGTCCTGTTCACCTGACTCGGCCGTTAGGTTAGCCTTACCTCACTGGCATTCGTTCTCGTTCCGCCCCGCTCCATGCCAGCTCCCCGCCCGCTCCACGCCCCTCCCGGGCCCGCGTCGAAGGCAGACCACATGCTCGCCAACTACCTGATCGGCCTCCGCGAAGGCCTCGAGGCCGCGCTCGTGGCCAGCATCCTGGTCGCCTACCTCGTCCGGCTCGGCCGCCGGGACCTGCTGCCGGCGCTGTGGACCGGCGTCGCCGCGGCCGTCGCCGTCTCGCTGGCGTTCGGCGCGCTGCTGACCTTCGGACCGTCGGGACTGGCCTTCCGCGCCCAGGAGGCGGTCGGCGGCACGCTCTCCCTCGCCGCGGTCGCGCTGATCACCTGGATGGTCTTCTGGATGGCCCGCACGGCCCGGTCGATGCGCTCGGACCTGCAGCACCGGCTCGACGGCGCCGTGGCGGCCGGGCGCGCGGCGGTCCTGGTCACCGCCCTGCTCGCGGTCGGACGCGAGGGCCTCGAGACGGCCCTGTTCCTGTGGGCGGGCGCTCAGGCGGCCGGGACGACGAGCGCCGCACCGTTGGCCGGCGCCGCCCTCGGCCTGGCCACCGCTTTGGTGCTCGGCTGGGCGCTGTACCGCGGGAGCGTGCAGCTGGACCTGCGCGTGTTCTTCGCCTGGACGGGTGCGTTCCTCGTGCTCGTCGCGGCAGGCGTGGCGGCGTACGGCGTCCACGACCTGCAGGAGGCCGGGATCCTGCCCGGCGAGGACGCGCTGGCGTTCGACGTCTCCGGTGCCGTACCACCCGGCAGCTGGTACGGCGTGCTGCTCAAGGGCGTCCTGAACTTCTCGCCCGCGACGACGTGGCTGCAGGCCGCCGTCTGGGTCGGCTACGTCGCCGTCGTGCTGACCGCCTTCGTGCGGACCGCGGTCCCGCGGCGCGTGCGGCGCCCCGAGACCGCGGCGGTCGCAGCCGGCTGAGGGCCGAGGCGTCGAGACGCCGGGCGGTCGGTCCGGCGGAGGTTCAGTCCACCGGTCGGTGGTGCAGCATGCGCGCCACCTCCGCGATGGTGCCCGACATCGACGGGTACACCGTGATCGCGTCGGCCAGCTGGTCCGCCGTCATCCGGTGCGCCACCGCGAGCGTCAGCGGGAACACCTGCTCGCTGGCCCGCGGTCCGACGACGACGGCGCCCAGCACGGTCCCGCTCGAGGGGTGCGCGAACAGCTTCACGAAGCCCTCGTGCACGCCCAGCATCTTGGCGCGCGGGTTGCGCGCCAGGGGCAGGCTGCTGACCTCGTAGGGCGTGCCGGTCTCCCGCAGCCGCGCCTCGGACAGGCCGACGGTGGCGATCTCGGGCGTGGTGAAGACGTTCGCGGCCACACCCCGCAGCGACAGGGGTGCGACGGCGTCGCCGAGCGCGTGGGACATCGCGATGCGGCCCTGGGTGGCAGCGACGGAGGCGAGCGGGAGCACGCCGGTGCAGTCGCCGGCCGCGTAGACGCCGCGCGCGGAGGTACGGGACACCTGGTCGACCAGCACGTGCCCGCCCGGCCCCAGCCGTACGCCGGCCTCCTCGAGCCCGAGCCCGGTGGTGCTGGGGACGGAACCGACCGCGAGCAGCACGTGGGAGCCGGTCACCACCCGCCCGTCGGACAGCTCCACCTCGACACCGTCGGCCGTGCGGCGGGCCGCGACCGCCCGGGTCCGGCCGAGCACCGTCATGCCGCCGGCGGTGAACACCTGCTCGAGCAGCGCGGCGGCGTCGGCGTCCTCGCCCGGCAGCACCCGGTCCCGGCTGGAGACCAGCACCACGTCGACGCCCAGCGCGCTGTAGGCACCGGCGAACTCGGCACCGGTCACGCCGGACCCGACCACGACCAGCCGGCTCGGCAGCTCCGCGAGGTCGTACAGCTGCGTCCAGGTCAGGATGCGCTCACCGTCCGGCATCGCCTCGGGCAGCACGCGTGGTGTCGCACCGGTCGCCAGCAGCACCACGTCGGCCTCGACCACCAGGTCGTCCCGACCCGCCGGGGTCCGGACCGCCACGTGCTGGGCGTCCTGCAGCGACCCCTCGCCGAGGAGCACCCGGACGCCCTCCCGCTCCAGCCGCGCACCGATGTCCGCCGACTGGGCGGCCGCGAGCGCCTTGACCCGGGTGTTCACCGCCGCCAGGTCGATCGTCGGCCGCTGCGCCTTCGGCACACCCACCCCGAGCTCGGGCGCCAGCGATGCCGTGGTCATCCACTCTGCCGTGGCGATCAGCGTCTTGGACGGAACCACGTCGGTCAGCACGGCGGCCCCGCCGAGCCCCGTGCGCTCCACCACGGTGACGTCGGCCCCGAGGCGCCGGGCGACCAGCGCCGCTTCGTAACCACCCGGCCCTCCGCCGACGACGACGACACGACCGGTCGGGACGGCAGGAGCGCTCACCCCCGCATTGTGCCGATGCTCGCCCGGACCCGCTCACCTGGGCACGGAGTGTCCGCCGCTAGCCTTCGAGCCATGACCGGACCCGTGCCCGACCCCATCGCCGGCGAGACGCTCGCCACCGTCCCCGACCTGGACGACCCCGCCACCGACCCCGCGGAGGTGGCGAACGCCGCGGCCGCCGTGATCGCGGCACGAACCGGGGTGCCCCACCACGACGTGGCGCTGGTGCTCGGCTCCGGCTGGGGCGGCGCGGCGGACCTGCTGGGCGAGACGGTCGCCGAGCTGCCGAGCCACGAGGTGCCGGGGTTCAGCCGGCCGGCCGTCGTCGGCCACACGGGCACGTTGCGGTCGGTTCGGTACGCCGCGCCCGACGGGACGGACCGGTTCGCCCTGGTGCTCGGGTCGCGCACGCACCTGTACGAGGGTCGCGGCGTGCGCCGCGTGGTGCACGGGGTCCGCACGGCGGCCGCCACCGGCGCCCGTGCGATCGTGCTGACCAACGGCTGCGGCGGTCTCGACCCGGCCTGGGCTCCCGGCACGCCGGTGCTGATCAGCGACCACATCAACCTCACGGCGACCTCGCCGCTGGAGGGCGCCACCTTCGTCGACCTGACCGACCTCTACTCCGCGCGGCTGCGCGCGGTGGCGCACGAGGTGGACCCGACGCTCGCCGAGGGCGTGTACGTGCAGTTCCGCGGGCCCCACTACGAGACGCCGGCGGAGGTGGCGATGGCCGGTCGGATCGGTGGCCACCTGGTCGGCATGTCCACGACGCTCGAGGCGATCGCCGCACGCCAGGCCGGACTCGAGGTGCTCGGTGTCTCTCTGGTGACCAACGCGGCGGCCGGGATCAGCCCGGAGCCGCTGTCCCACGCCGAGGTGCTGGCCGCCGGCGCCGCGGCCGGCCCGCGGATCAGCGCGCTCCTGGCGCAGGTGGTCCGGCGGATCTGACCGGCGGTGCCGGTCTGCCCTACCGTGGCCCCATGAGCAGCGACGACGCCTGGTCCGACCTCGTCTCGCAGGTCCGGGCCTGGATCGACGACGACCCAGACCCGACCACCGCCGCGGAGCTGACGGCCCTGCTGGCCCGCGCCGAGACTCCCGAGCGGCCGGCCGCGGGCCACCGGACCGACCCGGCCCACCAGCGCGCACGGCAGGACGCCGAGATCGCCCGGGCGGAGCTCGCGGACCGGTTCTCCGGGCTGCTCGAGTTCGGCACCGCCGGTCTGCGCGGGGCGATGGGTGGCGGTCCCCACCGGATGAACCGTGCGGTGGTGATCCGGGCTGCCGCCGGCCTGGGCCAGTACCTGCTCGGTGAGCTCGAGGGGCTCACGCCGCCGCCCCGGGTCGTCGTCGGCTACGACGCCCGGCACCGTTCCCGCGACTTCGCGCTCGACTCCGTCTCGGTGCTGACGGCGGTGGGCATCGAGGCGCTGCTGCTCCCCGCGGCCCTCCCGACACCGGTCCTGGCCTTCTGCGTCCGGCACCTGGGCGCGGACGCCGGCATCATGGTCACCGCCTCGCACAACCCGGCGGCCGACAACGGGTACAAGGTCTACCTCGGGGGTCGGGTCACGGAGGACGCCGCTCGCGGTTCGCAGATCGTGCCTCCGGTCGACGCGGCGATCGCCGCGCACATCGCCCACGTCCGCTCCGTCGCCTCCGTGCCACGCGCCGAGTCCGGCTGGCGGGTGCTCGGCACCGACGTTGTGGACGAGTACGTCGCGGCAACCCTGTCCGCCGCACCCTCGGCACCCGCCGACCTGGCGCTGGCCTCCGACCTGCGCATCGTCCTGACTCCGATGCACGGCGTGGGCGCCCGGGTCGCCACCCGGGTGCTCGCCGAGGCGGGCTTCACGCACGTGAGCCTCGTGCCGGAGCAGGCCGAGCCCGACCCGGACTTCCCCACCGTGGCGTTCCCCAACCCCGAGGAGCCCGGCGCTCTCGACCTGGCGCTGGGGCTGGCGCGCGACGAGGGCGCCGACCTGGTGCTCGCCCTCGACCCGGATGCCGACCGGTGCGCCGTCGGGGTGCTGGACCGCCGCGCCCGGTCCTTCCACGGTCCGGACACGGCCGCCGCCGAGGGCTGGCGCGGGCTGCACGGCGACGAGACGGGGGCGCTGCTCGGCTGGTCGGTGGCGGAGGAGCTGTCCGGGCGTCCCGGTGCCGTGCTGGCCTCGTCGATCGTGTCGTCACGCCAGCTGGAGTGCATCGCCACCGACCACGGTCTCGGCTTCACCCCCACCCTGACCGGGTTCAAGTGGCTGTCCCGCGTCGAGGGGCTGGTGTTCGGCTACGAGGAGGCGCTCGGCTACTGCGTCGACCCGCAGCACGTCCACGACAAGGACGGGATCAGCGCCGCGCTCCGGGTGGCTCGTCTCGCAGCCGGCCTCAAGGGCCAGGGCCGGACGCTGCTGGACCTGCTGGACGACCTGGCGCGGCGCTACGGCCTGTACCTGTCCGGGCAGGTCGCGGCGCGCTTCGAGGACGTCGCGGGCATCGCGGCCGCCGTCGACCGGCTCCGCTCCGCACCGCCGTCACGCCTCGGCGGCTCGCCGGTGGTGCGCATCGACGACCTCGCGGCGGGCACGGACGACGACCGCGGCGGCCTGCCGCCCACCGAGGGCCTCCGCCTGCTGACCGAGGACGGCACCCGCGTCGTCGTGCGGCCGAGCGGCACGGAGCCGAAGGTGAAGTGCTACCTCGAGGTGATCGTCCCCGTCGCACCGGACGCCTCGGACGCGGACGTCACCTCGGCACGCACCACGGCACGGTCCCGCCTCGACGTGCTCGCTCGCGAGATCAGCTCCGCGCTCGGCCTGTAGCGGCGCGAGCCTGGTCGGCCGTCCTGACGGCGGCGACGACGCAGTGCGGCGAGAGGGGCGGGTGCCTGCGCACCCGCCCCTCTCCCGTGCCGACCTACCGACCCGTCTGCCGACTCAGTACGACCCCTCGTCGGCCGTCAGACCGCCCAGCACCGCGGCGGTGGAGGACAGGCCCAGCCGGGTCGCACCCGCGTTGATCATCGCGATCGCATCCGCCGCCGTCCTGATCCCGCCGGACGCCTTGATGCCGAGCCGGCCGCCCACCGTGCCGGCCATGATCCCGACCGCCCGCACCGTCGCACCACCCGCCGGGTGGAACCCCGTGGAGGTCTTGACGAAGTCGGCACCGGCCGCCGCGGCCGCCCGGCACGACTCGATGATCTCGTGGTCGGACAACGCCGCCGTCTCGAGGATCACCTTCAGCACCGTCGGGTGCGGCGCGGCCGCCCGGACCGCCGCGATGTCGGCCTGCACGTCCTCGAACCGCCGCTCCTTGGCCGCGCCGATGTCGATCACCATGTCGACCTCGTCGGCACCGTCCCGCACCGCACGGGCCGCCTCGGCGGCCTTGACGTCGCTGTGGTGCTTGCCGGACGGGAACCCGACCACGGTCGCGACCTTCAGGTCCGGCGCACCGTCGAGACCGACCGGGATCTCCAGCGGGAGGAAGGACGGCGAGACGCAGACGGCGTACACCCCGAGCTGCACGGCCTCGGCCACCAGGGCGTTCACATCGGCCCGCGTCGCCTCGGGCTTGAGCAGCGTGTGGTCCACGAAGGTCGCCAGGCCGGCGGCGTCCAGCGGCCGGTGGGCGCCCTCGAGGGTGATGTGGTGGTTCATGCGCGGTGCCTCCCGCCAGCAGCCCGGGCGAAGCCCGGGGTGATGACCTCGTCGATGAGTCGGGTCCGCTCGTCCTCGTGGACGAACGCGTGGTGTGCGGCGGTCAGCGTGACGCGCCGCAGGTCGTCGAGGGTCCAGCCGGCCTGCTCGACCAGCTGCCGCAGCTCGCGACCGAGGGTGGTGCCGGACTGCAGCCGGTTGTCGGTGCTCACCGTGACGGCGAACCCGAGACGCAGCAGCCGGGTGATCGGGTGGTCCGCCACCGAGGTGGCGGCACCGGTCTGGATGTTCGAGGACGGGCACAGCTCGAGGGCTATCTCTCGGTCCCGCACCCAGTGCGCCAGCGTGCCGAGCTGTCCGTCCGCCGCGACGTCGTCGGCGATCCGCACGCCGTGACCCAGCCGGCAGGCACCCACCTGCACGGCTTCCGCGATCGAGTCCAGACCCGCAGCCTCACCGGCGTGCACGGTTACCGGGAGCAGCCCGGCGCGCAGCGCGCCGAACGCGGACGTCAGGCGCGAGGGCGGGAAGCCGGCCTCCGGCCCCGCGATGTCGAACCCGACGACGCCACGGTCCCGGTACGCGAGCGCCAGAGCCGCCACCTCGTCGCCCCGGTCCGCCTGCCGCATCGCGGAGAGGAGCGTTCGGACCCGGATCGTCCGGCCCTGAGCAGCGGCCTCCTGCTCCCCCTCGGCGAAGCCGGCGAGCACCGCGTCGAGCACCTGCTCGAGGCCCAGGCCGCCCAGCTGGTGCTGCTCGGGGGCGAACCGCTCCTCGGCGTACACCACGCCGTCCGCGGCGAGGTCCAGCACCGCCTCGCGTGCGACGCGGTGCAGCGCCTCGGCCGTCTGGAGCACCGCGACGGTGTGGGCGAACGTCTCGAGGTACCGCTCCAGGGACCCCGACCCGGCCGCCCGCACGAACCAGTCGCCGAGCTCGTCCGGGTCGGACGTCGGCAGCTGGTGACCGACCGCGGCGGCGAGGTCCACCACCGTGGCGGGTCGCAGACCACCGTCCAGGTGATCGTGCAGCAGCACCTTCGGCAGGCCGGCCACCAGGTCCGTCAGGGGCTGCGCCGGCGCGGGTGCTCGGGTCCCGTCCCGTCCGCCACCGGCCGGTGCGGGCGGGACCGTCAAGGATCCGTCGGGGGCGTTGTCCGGTGCCACGGAGGGCTCCGGCAGGCTCGTCATGCGCTCACCGTAGTGTCGGCGGGTCGGTGCCCGGGACCACTGCGCACGTGCTCTCAGATCTCGTCGGGCTCGTCGTCGGGACCGACCTCGATGTCCTGCTCGACGACGTCGGCCTCCGCGGCGGCGTCGTCACGGTCGGGCCGCGGGAAGTCCGGGGCGTACTCCTCCGCATCGGGCTCCGGCTCGGCCTCGTCGGTCAGCCGGCGCGGGACCTCCGGGTCCACCGGCTCGAGGCCGGCGTCCCGCCAGGACTCCTGTCCGGGCACGGTGCTCATCGGTCCTCCCGGGGTCGACGCTGTCCCTCTCCCATCCTGGTCCGACGCCGGGCCGCGCGCCAGCACCGGAGCGCGCCGGTCGCGCGTCGGCCGCGGTGGCGCGGACCGGACCGCCACCACCCGTGACGTGGCTCAGTCGGCGACGCGCTCGAGGACCAGCGGGCCCCGCTCCGGAGCCGCGTCCGCGCTGATGCTGACGGCGCCGGCGAGCGCCTCGCGTGCCCGGCCGAACCGTTCCGGGGTGTCGGTGTGCAGCGTCATCAGAGGCTGTCCGGCACGGACCCGGTCGCCCGGCTTGGCGTGCAGCTGCACACCCGCCCCGGCCTGCACCGGGTCCTCCTTGCGGGCACGCCCTGCCCCGAGCCGCCAGGCGGCGATGCCGACGGCGTAGGCGTCCAGGGCGGTGAGCACCCCGTCGGCCTCCGCGAGCACCTGCTCCGTCTCGCGTGCGACCGGCAGCGTCGCGTCGGGGTCGCCGCCCTGCGCGGCGATCATCGACCGCCACACGTCCATCGCACGACCGTCGGCGAGCGCGGCGGCGGGATCGGCGTCGGGCCGTCCGGCGCCGGCCAGCATCTCCCGCGCCAGGGCGACGGTCAGCTCGACGACGTCCGCCGGTCCACCGCCGGCCAGCACCTCCACCGACTCGCGCACCTCGAGGGCGTTGCCCGCGGTGAGGCCCAGCGGCGTCGACATGTCCGTCAGCAGCGCCACCGTGCGCACCCCGGCGTCGGTGCCCAGCGCCACCATCGTCTGCGCGAGCTCGCGAGCCCGGTCGACGTCCTTCATGAACGCCCCGGAGCCGACCTTCACGTCGAGGACCAGCGAACCGGTGCCCTCGGCGATCTTCTTGCTCATGATCGAGCTGGCGATCAGGGGGATCGCCTCGACCGTGCCGGTGACGTCGCGCAGCGCGTACAGCTTGCGGTCGGCCGGCGCCAGGCCGGAGCCGGCAGCGCAGATCACGGCACCGACGTCCTCGAGCTGGCGCAGCATCTCGTCGTTGGACAGCGACGCCCGCCAGCCGGGGATCGACTCGAGCTTGTCGAGCGTGCCGCCCGTGTGACCCAGACCGCGGCCGGACAGCTGCGGCACCGCCACGCCGAAGACGGCCACGAGCGGTGCGAGCGGCAGCGTGATCTTGTCGCCGACGCCGCCCGTCGAGTGCTTGTCGGACGTCGGCCGCGACAGCCCGGAGAAGTCCATCCGCTCGCCGCTGGCGATCATCGCCGCCGTCCAGCGGGCGATCTCGGCACGGTCCATCCCGTTCAGCAGGATGGCCATGGCCAGGGCGGACATCTGCTCGTCGGCGACGACGCCGCGCGTGTAGGCGTCGAGCACCCAGTCGATCTGCGCGTCCGACAGCCGACGGCCGTCCCGCTTGGCGACGATGACGTCGACCGCGTCGAAGGCTTCGGTGCTCATCGCTGCTCCCCTGCTCGGGTGCCGAGGTCGGTCGGTCCGAAGGCGTCCGGCAGCACCTCGCTCATCGGCCGGACGCCCGACACGGTCTCCACCAGCAGGTCGGGGCCGCCATGCTCGAACAGCAGCTGCCGGCACCGACCGCACGGGGCGAGCACCTGCCCGTCACCCGCCACGCAGGTGAACGCGACCAGCCGGCCGCCGCCGGACACGTGCAGGCCTGACACCAGGGCGCACTCGGCGCACAACGTCAGGCCGTACGACGCGTTCTCCACGTTGCACCCCGTCACCACGCGCCCGTCGTCGACCAGCGCGGCGGCTCCCACCGGGAAGTGCGAGTACGGCACGTACGCCCGTCGGGACACCTCGCGGGCTGCCGTCCGCAGCCCGTCCCAGTCGATCGGCATGTCAGCCCTTCACGTACGGGACACCGTCCGCGGCGGGCGCACGCACCCGGCCGACGAAGCCGGCCACCGCGAGCACCGTCAGCACGTACGGCAGCATCAGCATGAACTGGCTCGGCACGGGGGTGCCGACGACCGACAGCACGGACGCCAGCTTGGTGGCGAACCCGAACAGCAGGGCGGCGCCGAGCGACCCGAACGGCGTCCACCGGCCGAGGATCATCGCGGCGAGCGCGATGTACCCGCGGCCGCCGGACATCTCCTGGCCGAACTGCCCGATGTACCCGATGGTGAGGAACGCACCGCCGAACCCGGCGGTCGCCGACCCCATGACGACGTTGCGCCAGCGCACCTTGTTCACCGGGATGCCGACGGTGTCGGCCGCCTCAGGGTGCTCGCCGACGGCGCGCACCCGAAGGCCCCAGCGGGTGCGGAACAGGCCCACCGTCAGCATGAAGACGGCGATGTAGAGGGCGTAGACGATCACCGTCTGCCGGAACAGCACCGGACCGAGCACCGGGATCTTCTCCAGCAGCGGGATCGCGATCGGCTGCATCAGGGGCGGCGTGTTCAGCCGCGCCGAGTTGGGCTTCAGCACCGCGGAGAACAGGAAGCTCGTCAGGCCCACCGCCAGCACGTTGAGCACCACGCCGACGATGATCTGGTTCACCGCGTACCGCACCGTGAACAGGGCGAGCAGCAGCCCGAGCAGGTAGCCGGCGACGGGCGCCGCGAGCAGACCGGCGTAGACGTTGTGCGTCACCGACGCCACGACCGCCGCCGCGAAGGCGCCCACCAGCAGCTGTCCCTCGATGGCGATGTTGACGACCCCGGAACGCTCGCACAGCACTCCACCGAACGCTCCGAACGCCAGCGGCACGGCCAGGAGCAGCGAGCCCTGCAGCAGGTCGACCAGCGACGTCTGCTTGCCGGCGACCGCCCACACCAGGAAGGCGAACACCCACAGCACGCCGAACCCGGCCAGCAGCCACATCGGCGTGCGGCGACGCCGCGCCGTCTGCGCGACCGTGAAGGCGGCGATCAGCAGGCACACCACGCCGATGACGATGTTGGTCGCCTGCGACGGCACGACCAGCGGCGACAGCTGCACCGCGTCGGTCCGGAACGACAGGTCGAACCGGCTGTGCGCGGCCGACGGCGCTCCGACGCCGAACGCGAGCAGGGCCAGCACGCCGAGCGCCGCGACGATGCCGGGCACCCGCCACGACACCTTCGGTGCGACGGCGTCGCGTTCCGGGGCAGCCAGCGGCTGGGCCGGCGGGGTTGCGGTGACGGTGCTCATGCCAGGGCCCCCTCGACGTCGGCGCTGGGCGCCGGCAGACGGAAGATCGTGCGGACCAGACCAGGTGCGGCGATGAACAGCACGACGAGCGCCTGGAGGACCAGCACGATGTCGATCGGCGTGCCGGTGACCACCTCCATGAAGCGACCTCCGGCCGACAGGCCGCCGTACAGCAGGCCGGCCGCGACGATGCCACCGGGCTTGGAACGACCGAGCAGCGCGACGGTGATCGCGTCGAAGCCGATCGTGCCGGCGATGCCGTCGGTCAGGTACTTGCTCGTGCCCAGCAGCTGCACCGCTCCCGCCAGGCCGGCCAGCGCACCGGAGGCCAGCATCACGTACGTCGTCATGCGAGCCACGCTGATGCCCGCCGTGCGGGAGGCGTAGGGGTTCGCGCCGACCGCCCGGAACTGGAAGCCCAGCCTGGAGCGGGACATCAGCCACCACACGAACAGGGCGGCGAGGAGGGCCAGCACGAAGCCCCACGTGGCCCGGTACTGCGAGCCGAACAGCAGCGGCAGCTGCGCGTTCGTCAGCACGGTCTGCGACTTGGGCTCCTGCGAGCCGTGCACGCGGAAGGCCGTCGTGGTCAGCAACCACGCCAGCAGGAACGACGCGACGTAGTTGAGCATGATCGTGACGATCACCTCGTGGGCGCCGGTCCTCGCCTTGAGCACGCCGGCGATGCCGCCCCACACCGCACCGGCGAGGACGCCGACGACCAGCGCGACCAGCACCGCCACCACCGGCGGCAGGTGGAACGTGAACCCGACGTAGCCCGACACCACCGCGCCCATGATCACCTGCCCCTGCGCGCCGATGTTGAACAGCCCGGCGCGGAACGCCACCGCCACCGCGAGCGAGGCGATGATCAGCGGCGTCGAGGTGGTGATCGTCTCGGTCAGCGGCCGGACCGCCTTCAGCACCGTGGTGGCCTGGTAGTCCAGGACGGCTCCCCGGAACAGCGCGGCGTAGGCGCCGCTGACCGAGTGCCACGCGGCGGAGAGCAGGTCGCTGGGCCTGGCGAAGAAGTACCCGGCGGCGGCGGTGACCTTCTTGTCGACCGCCGCGATCAGGATGCCGCCGATCACCAGCGCCAGGACGAACGCCAGGACGGTGGTCAGCACCTCGCCGCTCGAGACGCGTCGCAACCACGACGACGCCCGCTCCTCGCTCGACGGCTCCGGCGGCGCGGCCGGCGGTGCCGCAGCCCGGTCGGGAACCAGCTCGTCGGTCACGGGACCTCACCCTCCTCGGGCCCGGCGGCAGCCGCCGCGGACGGGTCCTGCTCGATCAGCGTCTCTGTGGTGGGGTGCTCGGCGGCATGGCGCTGCGCCTCCTCGTATGGCACGCCGGCCATCATCAGGCCGAGCACGTCGCGTGGGGTGTCGCCGGGGACGATGCCGACGATCCGACCGCGGAACATCACGGCGACGCGGTCCGCCAGGGCGCTGACCTCGTCGAGCTCGGTGGAGACGATCAGCACCGGGGTGCCGTTGTCCCGCTCGGCGACGATCCGCCGGTGCAGGAACTCGATCGAGCCGACGTCCACGCCGCGCGTGGGCTGGCTCGCCACGAACAGGCGCAGCGGCCGGGACATCTCCCGGGCGACGACCACCTTCTGCTGGTTGCCGCCGGAGAGGCGTTCCGCGGGCTGCTCCGGCCCACGGGTGCGGATGTCGAACTCGGCGATCCGCGCCTCGGCGTTGGCCTTGATCGCCGGGAGGTCCATGCCGAGCCCCCCGCGGAACCGGGCGTCTGCGAACAGGTCGAGGACCAGGTTCTCCGCGACGGTGAACTCCCCCACCAGCCCGTCGTGCGAGCGGTCCTCGGGGACGAAGCCGACGCCGTGGTCCAGCACCTCGCGGACGGAGCTGCCGACCAGCTCACGGCCCTCGAGCACCATCGACCCGGTGGCCGGCACCAGCGCCAGGATCGCCTCGGCGAGCTCGGACTGCCCGTTGCCCTGCACCCCGGCGATCGCCAGGATCTCGCCCCGCGCGAGGTCGAACGAGACGTGGTCCACCACGCGGGCTCCGGTGCGGTCCGTCACGACGAGGTCCCGCACGGACAGGGCCACCTCGCCGGGCTGCGCAGGTGCCTTGTCCACCTGCAGCATCACCGAACGGCCGACCATCATCGCCGCGAGCTCGGACTCCGGGGCACCCGGGTCGGCCTGACCGACCACGCGACCCCGCCGGATGACGGTGATCACGTCCGCGACCGCCTTGACCTCGCGGAGCTTGTGGGTGATGAAGACGATCGACGTCCCGGCCGCGCGCAGCTGCCGCATGATCTCGATCAGCTCGTCGGTCTCCTGCGGCGTCAGCACCGCGGTCGGCTCGTCCAGGATCAGCACCTTCGCGTCCCGGGCCATCGCCTTGATGATCTCGACCCGCTGCTGCACGCCGACCGGCAGGTCCTCGATCACGGCGTCGGGCTCGACGTCGAACCCGAACCGTGCGGACAGCTCGCGCACCTGACGGCGTGCGGCATCCAGGTCCAGCAGCCCGGCCCCGCGGGTCGACTCGTGACCGAGCATCACGCTCTCGGCGACGGTGAACACCGGCACGAGCATGAAGTGCTGGTGCACCATGCCGATCCCCGCGGACAGGGCGTCCGCCGGACCCTTGATCTTCGCCGGCTGGTCGTCGATGAGGATCTGCCCCGAGTCCGGCTCGTACAGGCCGAACAGGACGTTCATCAACGTCGACTTGCCTGCGCCGTTCTCGCCCAGCAGGGCGTGGATCTGACCCGGCTCGACGACCAGGTCGATGCGGTCGTTGGCCACCAACGGCCCGAACCGCTTGGTGATCCCCCGCAGCTCCAGCTTCACGTGCCCCTCCTCGGGCCTGCCGACGCTGGCCGGCCCCGCCGACCGCACCGACGACAGTAGCGGCCAGGGTCGGCCGCGGGCTCAGACGCGACCGAGCCGGCCCGGGACGTGCCCGGACCGGCTCGGTCGACGGACTCAGGAGGCCTTCGGCGAGTTCGCCGACTGGACCGTGATCTTGCCGGAGATGATGTCGGCCTTCAGCTGGTCGACCTCCGACTTCAGGTCGGACGGCACCTTCGAGTCGAGGTCGTGGTACGGCGCGATGCCGACCCCGTTGTTCTTCAGCGTGCCGACGTACGGCGTCGCGTCGAACTTGTTCTGCGCGGCGTCGGTCACGGCGGAGCCGACGGCCGCACCGATCAGCTTCATCACCGAGGTGAGGATGATCGACGAGGAGTCGGGGTTGATCAGCGCACCGTCGGAGTCGACCCAGATCACCAGGGTGCCCGGGGTGGCCTTGGCGGCCGTGAGGGCGTCGAGCGCCGCGCCGCCGGCGACGGGCAGCAGGATGTCCGCACCCGCGGCGACCAGCGAGTCGGCGTTGGCCTTGCCCGAGCCCGGGTCGAACGGGCTGTTGCCGCCGTCGAACAGGCCGTCCTGCTTGGCCTTGTCCCACCCGATCAGCTGGACGTTCTTGCCCTTGACCTGGTTGTACTTCGCGATGCCGTCGGCGAAGCCGTCCATGAACACGGTGACCGTCGGGATCTTCAGGCCGCCGTAGGTGCCGACCTTGCCGGTCTTCGACATGCCTGCGGCGAGGTAGCCCGCGAGGTACGCGGCCTGCGCGGTGTCGAACTCGAGCGGCTTGACGTTCGGCAGCGTGAGGGCGTTGCCCTGGGCGTCGGTGGGCTGGGCGTCCACGAGCGCGAACTTGGTGTTGGTGTTGGCCTTGGCTGCGTCACCGGTCGCCGTGGACAGCTTGAAGCCGACCGTCACGATGATGTTGCAGTTCTGGCTGAGCATGTTCTGGATGTTCGGCGTGTACGCGTCGTCCGTCTTCGACTCGGCGCTGGCCGTCTGGATGCCCAGCTTGCCCGCGGCGTCCTTCAGGCCCTGGAAGCCGGACTCGTTGAAGGACTTGTCGTTGAAGCCGCCGGAGTCGGAGACGATGCAGCCCTTGAAGCTGGAGTTGGCTGCACCGCTGGCGGCTGCCGACGAGCTCGAACCACCGGTCGTCGTCGGGGCGCTGCCGCACGCCGCGAGCGCGAGGGCGATCGCGCCGGTCAGCGCCGCCGCTCGAATCACGTTCTTCACTGGGTCTCCTGGGGTTCTCGTCGCCGCGCCGGCGGCCAGGGGTCCGAGCCGGCGACGACGCGCCGTTGCGCCGCCGCCGGGTCGGAAGCCGACCGGCATCGATCAGACGCGACCCTAGTGAGCGGGGCGTGTCCGTCGCGTTACCTGGCGGTATCGATCGAGCATCCGTTACCGCATTGGTACCTGGATCGGTCGCGCACGCGGCCGGACGGGTGACGGTGTCGGCAGTGCGGCGCTCAGCGCACCGTCTCGACAGGCTCGTGCCGGCCACCGAGCATCGCAGCGCGGGCCAGCAGGAGCGCTCCCGCCTCGATCGCGCGCTCGTCGACCCGCAGGTCGCCCTGATGGATGTCGTACGTGTGGCCGCCGGGGGTCCGGGTGCCCAGCCGCGCCAGCGCCCCTGGCACCTTGGTCAGGTACCACGCGAAGTCCTCGCCGCCGAGCGACTGCTCGGTCAGCGTGACGGCGTCGGGCCCCAGCACGTCCCGGGCAGCCGCCTCGAGCACCGCGGTGCTCCGCTCGTCGTTCTCCACGGGTGGCACACCGCGCTCGTGGCGGACCTCGAGCTCCACGCCGTAGGGCTGGACGACCTCGCGCACGGCGGACTCGAACACCTCCGAGGCGTGCTCCCACGCGCGGACGTCGAGGCAGCGGAGGGTGCCGGACAGCGAGCCGGTCGGCGGGATCGCGTTGGGTGCGGCCCCGGCGCGCACAGCTCCCCACGTCAGGTTCACGCCCGAGCGCGGGTCGAGGCGCCGTCCCAGCACGGCAGGCACCTGGGTGATCACCTGAGCGAGGGCGAACACGACGTCGGCCGTCAGGTGCGGACGCGAGGTGTGACCGCCGGGGCCGGTCAGGGTGACGTACACCTCGTCGGACGCCGAGGTGATCGGGCCGATGCGGGTGCCGACCAGGCCGACGTCGAGCTTGGGGTCGCAGTGCACCGCGAAGATCTGCGCGACACCGTCCAGGCCGCCGGCGCTCATCACGTCGATCGAGCCGCCCGGCTGGACCTCCTCCGCGGGCTGGAACACGAGCCGCACCGCGGTGCGCAGGTCCCCCGTCGCGTCGAGCTGCGCCAGCGCGAGACCGGCGCCGAGCACGGCCGTGGTGTGCACGTCGTGGCCGCACGCATGGGCGACGTTGCGCACCGTCGAGGTCCACGGAAGCTCGCAGCGGTCGGCCAGCGGGAGCGCGTCGATGTCGGCGCGCAGCGCCACGCGGCGGACGTTGGGCCCGGTGGGGCCGAGGTCGCACAGCAGACCCGCGCCCGGCAGGAGTCGCGGGCGGAGCCCGGCGGCGGCGAGCCGGTCGGCGACCACGCGCGTGGTGCGCTTCTCGGTGCGGGCCAGCTCGGGGTGGGCGTGCAGGTCGCGCCGGATCGCGACGAGCTCCGGACGGAGGGCACCGACGATGCCGTGGAGGCGTGCCGCGAGCGCAGTCTCGGGCGCCGGCGTCAACGACGTGATCGGCGGCACGGGGTCGGTCGAGGCGGTCAGCTGGAGCGGTAGCACGGAATCCGGCTCGGGCTGCGACACACGACGAGCCTAGTCGCGGCCCGCGACGCCCCACCGGGGGCGACCAGCGGCCGGACGCCAGCCGCTGCGCCCTGCCGTCAGAGCAGGTCCTCCCGGCCCCGGCCCCGCCAGCCGTCCACCGCGGCCTTCACCGCCTGGGCGTGCTCCCGGGTGGTGACCAGGACCGCGTCGGTGGTGTCCACCACCACTGCTCCCGGCACCCCGACCACCGAGACGGTCCGACCGCCGGTCACCACCAGCGCGTCGGCGGCGTCGACCCGCAGCACGGCGGCGTCGTCGCCGAGCGTCGTGCCGCCCGCCGCCTGCAGCAGCGCGCCGAGCGAGGCGAAGTCGCCGATGTCGTCCCAGCCGAACTCGCCGGGCACCACGGCGACGCCGCCGGCGGCGGCGACCGGTTCGGCGATCGCGTGGTCGATCGCGATCTTGGTCAGACCCGGCCAGATCCGGGCCAGCGCAGCGTCCCGCTCCGGGGTGTCCCACGCCCGCGCGAGCTGGCGCACGCCGTCCGCCAGCGCCGGCAGCTGCGTGGCGAGGTGGTCGAGCAGGACCTGCGCCTTGACGATGAACATGCCCGCGTTCCAGCGGTACTCCCCGGTGGCCAGGTACTCCGCGGCCGTCTGCGCGTCCGGCTTCTCGGTGAAACCGACGACGTGCCGGGCGCTCGGCGCCTCGGGCACCCCGAGCGGCGCACCGGCGTGCACGTAGCCGAACGCGGTGGACGGTTCGGTGGCCGCGATGCCGATGGTCGCGACGTAGCCGGCGCGCGCGGCCGCGACACCCTCGCGGACCGCCCGGCCGAACTCCTCGGCACCGCTGATCACGTGGTCGGCGGCGAACGAGCCGAGCACCACGTCCGGACCGTGCCGGTGCTCCAGCACCGCGGCCGCCAGCCCGATCGCGGCCATCGAGTCCCGCGGTGACGGTTCCGCCAGCACCCGCTCGGTGCCGTCGGCCAGCAGCTCGGGCAGCTGACCGCCCACGGCCGCGGCGTGGCGCGCACCGGTCACCACGAGCACGTTCCCCGCACCGGTCAGCGGCGTCAGCCGGTCCACCGTCGCCTGCAGCAGCGTGCGCCCGGTGCCGGTGAGGTCGAGCAGGAACTTCGGGTGGCCGGCACGAGACAGCGGCCACAGCCGGGTGCCGGCACCCCCCGCCGGGACGACGGCGTGGAAGCCGGGGACGGGCGTCGTGGCGAGGTCGGCGGGCATGGCGGCCAGGGTAGCGGCGCACGTGCCGGGCGGCGCCGGGCAGGGTCGTCGGGACGGCCACGCCGGGACCATCGGTCCGGAGCCCCGCGGCCCGGTCAGTACAGTGACCCCAGGACGTCGACGTCCTCCCCCGTGAACCTTCGCCAGGAAGGCCCTCAAGTGCCTACAGCGCCCTCAGCGCCGGCCGGAACGCTCTACCGCGGGCGGGAAGGCATGTGGTCGTGGGTCGCGCACCGCGTCACCGGCGTCGCGATCTTCTTCTTCCTGCTCGTGCACATCCTCGACACCGCGTTGGTGCGGGTGTCGCCCGAGGCCTACAACTCGGTGATCGGCACGTACAAGAACCCCGTGATGGGCCTGGGCGAGGCGGGGCTGGTCGCAGCGGTCGTCTTCCACGCCTTCAACGGCCTGCGGATCATCCTCGTGGACTTCTGGGCCAAGGGCGCCCGGTACCAGCGCGTGATGCTGTGGGTCGTCGTCGGGCTGTGGGTGCTCACCATGGCCGGCTTCCTGCCGCGACACCTGATGCACGTGTTCGGAGGGGGGAACTGATGAGCGCGATCGCCGATCCGAAGGCGCCGTTCGTCCGCCGCAACCGGCGGACCACCCGCGGCAACACCGAGCTGTGGGGCTGGATCTTCATGCGCGCCTCGGGCGTGCTGCTCGTCGTGCTGATCTTCGGCCACCTGTTCGTCAACCTGTGGGCGGGCAAGGGGATCCACGCGATCGACTTCGGCTTCGTCGCCGGCAAGTGGGCGTCCCCGTTCTGGCAGGTCTGGGACCTGCTCATGCTGTGGCTGGCGATGATCCACGGCACGAACGGCGTCCGGACCGTGATCAACGACTACGCCGAGCGGGACACCACCCGGCTGGTGCTCAAGTCGGTCCTGGCGCTCGCGTTCGTCGTGGTGGTCGTGCTGGGCACCCTGGTGATCTTCACCTTCGACCCGTGCCCGGCGGGTGCCCCCGCGAACCTGCTGCCGTCGTTCTGCCACGCCTGATCGCGCCCGAGACCCGAGGACAACCATGCAGACCCATCAGTACGACGTGGTGATCGTCGGCGCCGGCGGCGCCGGCATGCGGGCGGCGCTCGAGTCGTCCACCCGCGCGCGCACGGCGGTCATCTCCAAGCTGTACCCGACCCGGTCCCACACGGGCGCTGCGCAGGGCGGCATGTGCGCCGCGCTCGCCAACGTCGAGGAGGACAACTGGGAGTGGCACACGTTCGACACCGTCAAGGGCGGTGACTACCTGGTCGACCAGGACGCCGCCGAGGTGATGGCCAAGGAGGCCATCGACGCGGTGCTCGACCTGGAGAAGATGGGCCTGCCGTTCAACCGCACGCCCGAGGGTCGGATCGACCAGCGCCGCTTCGGCGGCCACACCCGCAAGCACGGCGAGGCCCCGGTGCGCCGGGCCTGCTACGCGGCGGACCGCACCGGCCACATGATCCTGCAGACGCTGTACCAGAACTGCGTGAAGCAGAACGTCGAGTTCTACAACGAGTTCTACGTGCTCGACCTGCTGGTGGACCACGACCTCGCGGCCGGCCACGTGCCGGAGGGCGAGGAGGTGCACGCCTCCGGCGTCGTCGCGTACGACCTGGCCAGCGGCGAGATCCACGTGTTCCAGGCCAAGTCCGTCATCCTGGCCACGGGTGGCGCCGGCAAGATCTTCAAGACGACGTCGAACGCGCACACCCTGACCGGTGACGGCATCGCCCTCGCCTACCGGCGCGGCATCCCGCTGGAGGACATGGAGTTCTTCCAGTTCCACCCGACGGGCCTGGCCGGGCTCGGCATCCTGCTGTCCGAGGCCGCCCGCGGCGAGGGCGCGATCCTGCGCAACAGCGAGGGCGAGCGCTTCATGGAGCGCTACGCCCCGACCATCAAGGACCTGGCGCCCCGCGACATCGTCGCGCGGTCGATGGCCAACGAGGTGCGCGAGGGACGTGGTGCAGGACCGAACAAGGACTACGTCCTGCTCGACCTGACCCACCTCGAGCCGGCGCACATCGACGCGAAGCTGCCGGACATCACCGAGTTCGCCCGGACATACCTCGGCGTCGAGCCGTACACCGAGCCCATCCCGGTCTACCCCACCGCCCACTACCTGATGGGCGGCGTGCCGACCAACATCCGCGGCGAGGTGCTGCGCAACGAGACCGACGTGATCCGGGGGCTCTACGCCGCCGGCGAGTGCGCCTGCGTCTCGGTGCACGGCTCGAACCGGCTCGGCACCAACTCGCTGCTGGACATCAACGTGTTCGGCAAGCGGTCCGGCATCGCCGCCGCCGAGTACGCCGCGGACGCCGAGTGGGTGGAGCTGCCGGAGAACCCGGCCGAGTCGGTCGAGGCGGAGCTCGAGGGCATCCGCACCCGGCCGGACGGCGAGCGGGTGGCGGACATCCGCCGGGACCTGCAGCAGACGATGGACACCAACGCCCAGGTGTTCCGCACCGCGGAGTCCCTGACGCAGGCGCTGGAGGACGTCAAGGCCCTGCAGAAGCGGTACCAGGCCGTCTCCGTGCAGGACAAGAGCCGCACGTTCAACACGGACCTGCTCGAGGCGGTGGAGCTCGGCTTCCTGCTCGACATCGCGGAGACCGTGGTGGTCGGCGCCCTGAACCGCAACGAGTCCCGCGGCGGCCACTTCCGCGAGGACTTCCCCAAGCGCGACGACGCCGGCTACATGCGCCACACGCTCGCCTACCGCCGTCCGCTGTCGGTGGACCCGGCGGAGACCGACGGCGACCAGGAGGGCTCGTTCCACCGGGTCACCCAGTTCGACGACTACCAGCTGGTCCTGGGCTCGAAGCCCGTCACCGTCACCCGCTACCAGCCGATGGAGCGCAAGTACTGATGACAGCAACCATGGACAAGCCCGCTGCCTCCGGCGCCCCCATGGGCGAGGTGCCGACGTTCGAGGTCCGGCTGAAGATCCGCCGCTACCAGCCTGCGGACGCCGAGCCGGCGCCCTACGGCGAGGTGGTGGAGCAGGGACCCTCGACGTGGCAGGAGTTCGTGGTGCAGGTGCACGGCACCGACCGCGTGCTCGACGCCCTGCACAAGGTGAAGTGGGAGCAGGACGGCTCGCTCACGTTCCGCCGCTCGTGCGCCCACGGCGTGTGCGGCTCGGACGCGATGCGGATCAACGGTCGCAACCGGCTCGCGTGCAAGACGCTGCTCAAGGACCTCGACCCGACCAAGCCGATCGTCATCGAGCCGATCAAGGGCCTGGCCGTGATCAAGGACCTCGTGGTCGACATGGAGCCGTTCTTCGCCTCGTACCGCGAGATCATGCCGTTCCTCATCACCTCGGGTAACGAGCCGACCCGCGAGCGCCTGCAGTCGCCGACCGAGCGGGCGCGTTACGACGACACCACCAAGTGCATCCTGTGCGCCTGCTGCACGTCGAGCTGCCCGGTGTTCTGGAACGACGGGCAGTACTTCGGCCCCGCCGCGATCGTGAACGCGCACCGGTTCATCTTCGACAGCCGCGACGAGGGCGGCTCGCAGCGTCTGGAGATCCTCAACGACAAGGAAGGGGTGTGGCGCTGCCGCACCACCTTCAACTGCACCGAGGCGTGCCCGCGTGGCATCGAGGTCACCAAGGCGATCGCCGAGGTCAAGCGGGCGATGATCACCCGGGCCTTCTGAGCGTCGGCCTCCTGCAGCTCAGCCTCGCGAGCCGACCTTCGCGCCCTCCGGCGCGGGGGTCGGCTCCGGCTGTGTCAGGGGCGGGTTCGCGGTCCAGGCGACGGCGAGCAGGACGATCCGCGACACGAGGTTGATCCACAGCAGCAGCACGACGATGACGGCGAACGACGCCAGCACCGGGTTGTGGCGCACGCTGCCGGACACCACCGACGTGCCCAGCACCCGGACGACGCCCAGACCGACGCCGGCGATGGCGGCGCCGCCCAGCAGGTCCTTGCGCGGCGGCGACTCGCCGGCCAGGACCTTGACCACGACGACGAACGTCACCGCGTCGACGACGAACGTGACCGCGATGCCGAGCACCCGGCCGGCGAACCGGGCCATCGACCCCCACCCGACCGCACCGAGCAGCCAGTCCGCCGCGGACGTCAGCGCGAGCCCGAGCGCGGCGGACACCAGCACCGCGATGCTCATCGCCGCGAACCCCCCGAGCTCCCGGAGCTTGTTCGACAGGGTGCTGCCCTGCTGCATCCGGCCGAACATCGCGCGGACGCTGGTCTGCAGGGCCCCGACCGCGGACAGTGCGCTGAGCACCAGCGTGACCAGCGCGACGATCCCGGCCACCGAGAGCCCGGCCGAGAGCCGCAGCTGGTCGGGCTTGATCACGCCCTTGCCGTCGCCGGTGTCGATCAGGCCCGGCAGGGTGTTCGCCACGGTGCTGATGACGCGGTCGTGCACGGCCTTGTTCTTGCCGAGCACCAGCATGAACACAGACCAGCCGAGAGTCAGGGCCGAGAAGACCGCGAACAGGGCCGCGTAGGCGATGCCCCCGGTCAGCAGGCCGCCGCCCGCGGCGCTGAACCGCGAGTTCGCTCGGCCGGCACGGCTGCGCTGCCACCACGCCAGCAGACGCTTGACCCGCTCCACGAGCGCGGACCACGGACCAGCCCCGGATCGTCGGGCGCCGGCACCAGGCCCCTCGGGATCCGGTGCGGCTGCCGCGGCGCGCGCATGTGCAGCGCCGGAGCCAGCCGGAGGCTCGACGGTCGGGTCGGTCTGATGGTCCACGGGCCGACCCTAGGTCGGCCGCACCACCCTGGCATCCGGTGCCGCGGGCTGCGGAACCCCCGCACGAGCGGCGCCGCCGCGCAAGCGGAACGTGCGGACGGCGCACCACGTCCCGTCGTCGTCCTGCTCGTAGCGGCTGAACCCCGTCACCACGAAGGTCGCCTCGAAGCCGGAGAGCCGGTCGAAGACCTCGTCCAGCACCGGCTCGGGCACCCCGTGCGCCACCGTGACGTGCGGGTGGTACGGGAACCGCACCGGTGTGGACAGCGGACCCTGACGGATCCCGCGCTCGAGCTGCTCGCAGTCGGAGATGCCGCGGCTCAGCTGGAGGAACACCACGGGGGTCACGGGCCGGAACGTGCCGGTCCCCCGCAGCTGCACGACGAACGGGCGGTGCGCGGACGCGACCGCCGCCAGGTGCGCGTCCACGTCGTCGAGCGCCCCGGCGACCAGGTCCGTCGGACCGAGCAGCGTGATGTGCGGTGCGATCGCATGCGCCTCCGGGTCCCCGGTGGCGATGCGCTCGGCGCGCAGCACGGGACCGTGCGGCTCGGGGACGCCGACGACGACGCCGATCCGCACCACACCGGGCGGCACGGTCATCGGCGCCCTCGGCGGGCGAGCAGACCGGACCGCTCGTAGAGCCGGTCGAGGGTGACGGCCGCGATGTCGCGGGCCTTGCCGGCGCCCTCCGCGAGCACCTCGTCGAGCGCAGCCGGGTCGGCGAGGAAGTGCTGCACCCGCTCCTGGAACGGGGTGAGGAAGTCGACCACGACCTCGGCGAGGTCCTTCTTCAGGTCGCCGTAGCCCCGGCCCTCGTACTCGGCCTCGAGCTGCGGCACCGACCGGTCCGTCAGCGCGGAGAAGATGGTCAGCAGGTTGGCGATGCCGGGCTTGGCGACCGGGTCGAACCGGATCTCCCGCTCGGTGTCCGTCACCGCGGAGCGGATCCGCTTGGCCACCACCTTCGGGTCGTCGAGCAGCTCGATCAGCCCGTTGGGGCTCGCCGCCGACTTGCTCATCTTGGCCGTCGGGTCCTGCAGGTCGTAGATCTTCGCCGTGCTCTTGACGATGAACGCCTCGGGCACCACCACCGACCCGGCTCCGAGCCGGGCGTTCAGCCGCTGGGCGAGCGTCCGGCTGAGCTCCAGGTGCTGACGCTGGTCCTCGCCCACCGGGACGAGGGCCGTGTCGTACAGCAGGATGTCGGCGGCCATCAGCACCGGGTAGGTGAACAGGCCGACGTTGGTGCCCTCCGTGCCGTGACGCGTCGACTTGTCCTTGAACTGGGTCATGCGACCCGCCTCGCCGAACCCGGTGTGGCAGGACAGGAGCCAGGCGAGCTCGGCGTGCTCCGGCACGTGGGACTGGACGAACAGCATCGACCGCGTCGGGTCCACCCCCGCCGCCAGGTACTGGGCCGCCGTGCGACGGGTGCGCTCGCGCAGCACCGCGGGGTCCGGGCCGACCGTCAGGGCGTGCAGGTCGACGACGCAGTAGATCGCGTCGTGGTCCTCCTGGAGCGCCACCCACTGCGTCAGGGCGCCGAGGTAGTTGCCCAGGTGCAGCGAGTCGGAGGTCGGCTGCATCCCCGAGAACACCCGGGGCATGCCGGCGGTCAGCATCTGCGTGTCTCTCCTCATGTTGCCTCGTCGTCGTACGGAGCCGGTCCCGCGAGACCGACGTCGGACGACGGTACCGGCGAGCCCGTGGCACCGGTTGCCGGGCGGGCCACGGGCCCCGCGGGAACCCGCCCGGAACCGGACCCGTCGTCCAGCAGCGCCTCGCGCACGATGCGGCGCGGGTCGTACCGACGCGGGTCGAGAGCTTCCCAGTCGATGCCGGTGTCACCGAGCTCGGAGTCGACCCGGGCGCGCGCGTCCGACGCCAGCTGGCGCAGGCCCCGTGCCCAGCGGGCGAGCTGCTCGGCGTAGGCCGGCAGGCGTTCGGGCCCCACGACGAGGGCCACGACGACGAGCAGGATGATCAGCTCGCCACCGTTGATACCGAACACCGGGCAAGGCTACCCCGCAGGGATCGGCGCCCCCGGACGCCGGCTGCCCGCTCGGACTGCGGTCAGGGGCCGGCCAGCACGTGCGCGACGGTCGACCAGCCGCGGCCGATCCGAGCCGGCACGCCGTCGTCGAACGGCGTCGCCGGGAACGCGGCCACGAGGGCCTCGACGCTGTCGTCGCGCGCGGCCGACACCATCTCGACCACGCTGCCGTCGGACTGCCACACGAGGTGCCGCGGCGACGTGGAGAGCACGTACACGGCCCGGCCGCCCACCTGGTGCACGGCGACCCCGTGCAGCGCGGTGGTGTCCAGCCGCCCCTGCCTCTCGGTCACGACGACCGTGGCGCCCGTCGGACCGGTCAGGTCGAGCTCCACCGACGTCCCCGCCGAGTCGCTGCGGAGCGCGGCCACCGCCCATCCCGCGGGCAGCTGCGGAGCCGTCCAGCCGCCGCCTGCGAGCGCATCCACCGTCGACGTCGACGCGGTCCGCACGGTGCCGCCCGCGGACGGCGCCGGGGCCGCCGCCTGCCCGAGCAGCCCGAGGGCGACGGCCGGGTGGTCCGTGGGCACGACCGCGGGTCGGGCCCCGAGCGCGAAGAGCCCCGTCGCGGCCAGGCCCAGTCCGGCGACCGCTCCGACCACGAGGCGGCTCGGCGACCGGCGTGCGGTCACCTCGCCGCGCAGCGCGCGGGACTGACCACGCAGACCGAGGGCGCCGACCGCCGGGCGGAGCGTGAACGCACGGGCCAGCTCCTCGGAGCGCGGGCCGGCGAACGGGTCCCGTGGCGCGGGACGGCGCTCGGGAGCGGGGGCCAGGGACAGGAGCCGGGCCGTCAGATCGGGTGCGGGGTCGACCGGGTCGGCGGCGGAGGCCAGCACGTCCCGGGCACGCCGGGCGGCTGCGAGCTCGCCGGCGCAACGCGGGCACCCCGCGACGTGGGCGAGCGCCCGCTCCGTCTCCGCGACGGACAGCTGGTGGTCGACCAGCGCGCTGATCCGCGAACCGAGGTGGGTCATCCCCGTGCCCCCGCGACGGGTACGGCGTCGCCGCCGAGCGCGAGCCCGACCGGCCCGCCGTCGTCCGCCTGCGGCCGCCGGTGCTCGAGCGACACCCGCAGCCGTGCCCGCGCCCGGTGGATGCGCGAGCGGACCGTGCCGAGCTTGATCCCGAGCGTGACGGCGATCTCCTCGTAGGAGAGCCCCTCGATGTCGCAGAGCACCACGGCCGCGCGGTACTCCGGGGGCAGCTCGTCCAGCGCCCGCTGCACGTCCTGGTCGAGGTTGCCGTGCTCGAAGGCGCGCTCGGGCGAGGCGAGCTCGTCCGACGTGGTCCACCGCTCGGTGTCGTCGCCCATCGCGTCGATCCGGATGCGCTTGCGGCGACGCGCCTGGTCGAGGAAGAGGTTGGTGGTGATCCGGTGCAGCCAGCCCTCGAACGTGCCGGGCACGTAGGAGTCGAGCGAGCGGAACACCCGGACGAAGGTCTCCTGCGTCAGGTCCTCGGCGTCGTGCCGGTTGCCGGTGAGCCGGTAGGCGAGCCGGTACACCCGAGCAGAGTTGTCCCGGACGATCGCCTCCCACGTCGGGGCCTGCCACTCGGCGGGCTGCGTGGTCATCTGGTCCAGGTCCTCCTCCGGGCGGGTGGCCCGTTCGACGTCGACGGCCGGGTGCGGTCGTCTCGTGGGTCGTCCGCCGATCCTCCCAGGGCCGAGCGGCTTCCCACCACTGCGCAACGTCCTGACGGGTCGATCGGTTCCGCCTCCACCGGCCCTCGACACGGCACCGATACGCTGACCCGCGGAAACGCCATCAGGAGGTCGCCATCCCCACCGACAAGGCCCAGAGCTGGGTCTACTGCGAGGAGTTCGTCCCCGAGGACGACGTGCTGCGCCGTGCCCGCGAGCGCGCCGACCAGCTGGGTTGCACGCCGGTGCTGCCCGGCACCGGCGCTGCGCTCCAGGTGCTCGCGGCCGCCAGCCGGGCCCGTGCGGTGGTGGAGATCGGCACGGGTGCCGGCGTCAGCGCCCTCTACCTGCTGCGCGGCATGCCCGCGGACGGCGTGCTCACCACGATCGACGTCGAGGTGGAGAACCAGCGCGCCGCCAAGGAGGCGTTCGCGGAGGAGGGTGTGCGACCCACCCGGACGCGCACGATCTCCGGGCGGGCGCTCGACGTGCTGCCCCGGCTGACGGACGGCGCGTACGACCTCGTGCTGGTGGACGCGGACAAGGAGTCCTACCCCGCCTACGTCGAGCAGGCCGTGCGCCTGCTGCGCTCCGGCGGCGTGCTGGCCGTGGACAACGCGCTCTGGCACGACCGGGTGGCGGACCCGGCACGGCGCGACGAGACGACGACGATCGTCCGCGAGGTCGGCCGCACCGTCCGCGACGACGCCCGGCTGATCTCGACGCTGCTGCCCAGCGGTGACGGGCTGCTGGTGGCCGTCCGCCGCTGAGCGGCGTCCGAGGACCGGTCAGCTCAGGTCGGCCAGGTACTGCAGCAGCAGGCGGGCGCCGTAGCCCGTCGCCCCGGCCGTCACCTCGTGGGCATCGGCGGTGGCCCGTGCGGTGCCCGCGACGTCCAGGTGCGCCCAGCGGCGCGTGCCGACGAAGCGCTGCAGGAACAGGGCCGCGAACACCGAGCCGCCGCCCATGTGCTTGTCCCGCGCGGTCTGACGCACATCCGCGACGTCGGAGCGGAGCGAGTCCTGGTACTCCGCCGACAGGGGCATCGGCCACGCCAGCTCACCGGTCGCCTGGCCGGCAGCGGTCAGCGCCCGCACGAGGTCGTCGTCCGTCCCGTAGAGAGCGGCGTGGCCGCGCCCGAGCCCGAGCGTGGCCGCACCGGTCAGGGTGGCGACGTCGATCAGCACGTCCGGGTCGAGCACCGCATCGGCGTACGCGAGGGCGTCGGCGAGGACCATGCGGCCCTCCGCGTCGGTGTTCTGCACCTCGACCGTCGTGCCGCCGTACACCCGCACCACGTCGTCCGGCCGGTAGGAGGCGGCGCCGACCTGGTTCTCCGCGAGCGGGAGCACCGCAGTGACGCGATGCACAGAGCCGCTGTGCGCGGCGCCGAGCACCGTGGCCAGCGCGACGGCAGCACCCGCCATGTCCGTCTTCATCGGCACCATCGACTCGCGTGGCTTGATCGACAGGCCACCGGTGTCGTACGTGATCCCCTTGCCGACCACCACCACGTGGTGCGCGGCCGGCTGCGGTGGCGTGTACCTGGCGACCACCAGCCGGGGCGTCGAGGCGGAGCCGCTGCCGACCGCGAGGATGCCGCCGAACCCCTGGGCGGCCAGCTCGCGGGGACCCAGTACCTCGACGCTCACGCCGGCGCGCGTGGCCAGCCGACGCGCCTGGTCGGCGACCCACGCCGGGTTCTTCACGCCGGACGGCGTGTTCGCCAGGTCCCGCACCAGCCACGTCGCCGAGGCGGCCGTGCGTGCGGCGACGACGGCGGCGCCCGCCCGACCACCGTCGCGGCCCAGCAGCACCAGCTCGGCGGCGGCCTTGACGGCGTCCTTGTGCGCACCGCTCGGCTGGGCGTACGCGGCCAGGAGGTAGCCCTCGACGAGCGCCCGGGTCGACCGCGCCACGTCCGACGACGCGGCGTGGTCGTCGTCGCCGAGGGTGGTCGCGACCGCACGCCAGCCCCGGGACGCACGAGCCAGCGCCGCACCGGCCCGGCGCAGGTCGGTGTCCGAGCCCTGCCCGACCCCGACGAGGACGATCCGCGGGGGAAGGTCCGTCCACGGCAGGGCCACGGCCGAGCCGACCGGCCGTGGCAGCTGCACGACGGAGGACTCCCCGGCCGCACCCGTCAGGCCGGAGCGCTCGGCCAGCTCCGCCAGGTCGATGCCGTACCGGGCCGCGGCCTGCGCTGTCCCGGAACCTGCGGCCAACCCCTCGTCACCCTCGCGTCCCGGTGCGACCGGCACGGCGACGGCGTCGAGAGAGCCGTCCGTCAGCAGAGGGCTGTCCGCGAGCGCGCTGCCCGACAGCGTGACGGTCGGAGGTGTGCGGTGACGTGCCGACGGCGCCATCCCGCCGGCCGGCCTCAGCCGGCGACCGACGTCAGAGCCTGTCCCAGCTCCGCCGCCTCGGTCGCGTTGAGCTCGACCACCAGACGGCCGCCGCCCTCGAGCGGGACGCGCATGACGATGCCACGACCCTCCTTGGTGACCTCCAGCGGTCCGTCGCCGGTCCTCGGCTTCATCGCGGCCATGCGGGGCCTCTCCTTCGGCTGGTGTGACCCGGCCTCCCTGCGCAGGGAGGCGGTTGTCCGGGTCCCATCCTAGGTCACCCGCCCCTTCCGACCGGCCCCCGCACGGTCACGGTGGCCAGTCGCCGTGCGGGTTGAACAGCCACATCGTGCGGATCCACAGCACCTGCAGCCCCACCATGAGGGCCAGCACGGCCCAGAACGCGATCCGCCGGGCACGTTCCGGGCGGGTGACCAGCCCGGCGGTGACGGCACCCATCGGGAACGCCAGCAGGAGGAAGCGGGCCAGGCTGCTCCCCGGCTCGATCACCGCGACGATGTACCCGATGTAGGCCGCGGCCCAGGTGTGCAGCTCGTTCCCGAGCCGCCAGGCGGCCGGCGCGACCAGCAGGGCGATCGTCAGCCCGAAACCGGCGACCACGACGAGGGCCGCCCACGGCCCGAACCAGAACTGCGGGACATAGGTCCAGCCGTAGAACGGCGTGGTGGTGCGCACGCCCCGCCACGACTCCTGGGTGAGCAGGTACCCGTTCGGCACTCCGGTCATCCAGCCGCAGATGAGCGGCCACGCGAAGCCGGACACCACCGCGACCGCACCGAGGACCGCGACGCGCAGCACGTCGCGCAGCGGGAACGCCTCGCTCCCCCGGCGGGCGTCGCGCCACCGCACGAGCGCGTGCACCGCCACGACGACGGCCATCGGCAGGGCTACGGCACGGGCGAAGCCCAACGCCACCACGACCAGCGCCGCCGCGCCGTAGCGCCGTCGCATCAGCAGGTACAGCGAGCCTGCGACCAGGAGCAGGGCGAGCGACTCGGTGTAGCCCGCCTGGAGCACCGGCGACGTCGGGAAGACGCAGACCAGGGCGACGGTCGCCAGCGGCAGCGCCGGCCACGCGGCGACGGCGCGGGGCGCGCCGAGGACGACGCAGCGGTGGACGAGCAGGACGGCGCCGGCGCCGAGCAGCGTGGCGACCACCGGGGCGGCCACCTCCCACGGCAGGCGGGTGACCGCCATCACCGCGCGGACGAGTGCCGGGTACAGCGGGAAGAAGGCCCAGGCGTTCTGCTGCACCAGCCCGTCGGCGCCGTGCGGCAGCGTGGCCGGGTAGCCGTGCTCGGCGATCTGCCGGTACCAGGACCCGTCGAACATCAGGCCGACGAACTTCCAGTACGACGGGTGCCCCGGCGTCCAGAGGTTGGGCAGCTGCAACCGCGCCACCCAGACGAACACCGCCGCGGTGAACAGCCTGGTCACCGTGTACAGCGCCAGGACCTGGCCCCACCAGGGCCACGTGCGCGGGTCGGTCCGGGCGCGGCTCACGCCCGGCATCGGCTCGAGGACCACGCGACTACCAGCCGGCGCTCTCGGCGGCGGCCTGCTCGGCCTCCGCGTTGGCCCGGACGACCGCCTCCTCCTGTGCGCGGAGCTCGGCGCTGCGCCGCACCACGATCTCGACGGCCTCGTCGGGGTCGTCCGTCAACCGGAGCAGGTCGGCGTCGAGCGGCCCGATCATGCCGCGGTCCGCGACGGTGCCGCGGATCCAGTCCAGCAGCCCGCCCCAGTAGTCCGAACCCATCATCACGATCGGGAAGCCGATCACCTTGTGCGTCTGCACCAGGGTGAGCGCCTCGAACAGCTCGTCCAGCGTCCCGAACCCGCCGGGCAGCACCACGAAGCCCTCGGCGTACTTCACGAACATCGTCTTGCGGGCGAAGAAGTACCGGAAGTTGACCCCGAGGTCGACCCACTTGTTCATGCCCTGCTCGAAGGGCAGCTCGATGCCGAGGCCGACCGACAGACCACCGGCCTGAGCCGCACCGCGGTTCGCCGCCTCCATCACCCCGGGTCCCCCGCCGGTGATCACCGCGTACCCGGCACGGGCGAGCCGCTCGGCGACGCGGCGGGCCAGGTCGTACTCCGGCTGGCCCTTGCGGATGCGGGCCGAGCCGAACACGCTGACGGCCGGACCGACCTCGGCGAGCGCGCCGAAGCCCTCCACGAACTCGCTCTGGATGCGCATCACCCGCCACGGGTCCTCGTGCACCCAGGCGACCCGGTCGCCACGGGTCAGCAGGCGCTGGTCCGACGTGGTGGTGGGGATCTGCGGGCCCCGCAGCAGGACGGGGCCGCGGCGGTACTCGGCGGTGTCCTTGCGCCGGCGGCCGTCACCACGTCGGGAACCGCCCCGCTCGCCGGCGCCCTGCGGCGCGTCCGCGGTGCGCTCGACGCCGTCGTCGTCCTGCTGCTCGTCCATGGGGGGCACTCTAGGGCCGGCACCGAGGTGCGGCCGGTGCGCTCAGCGCACCAGCCAGGCGCGCAGTGCCGCGTGCACCTGCTCGACCTGCGCGAGCGGGCAGCGCTCGTCGCGGGTGTGCGCCAGCAGCGGGTCACCGGGGCCGAAGTTGACGGCAGGAACCCCGAGGGCGCTGAACCTCGCCACGTCCGTCCAGCCCAGCTTGGCCACCGGAGCGCGGCCGGTGGTCCCGAGCACCGCGGCGATGAACTCCTGGGCGGCCGGCTGGTCGAGCCCGGGCAGCGCGCCGGCGGCCGCGTCGACGACGGTGACGTCGTAGCCGGCCATCACGTCACGGACGTGGGCCTCCGCCTCGGCGAGCGAACGGGTGGGAGCGAACCTGTAGTTGACGGTGACGACGCACCGGTCCGGGATGACGTTCGCAGCGGTGCCGCCGGAGACGAGGACGGCGTTGAGGCCCTCCCGGTACTCCAGGCCGTCCACCGTCACGGTGGCGGGCGTGTACTCCTCGAGCCGACGGAGCAGCTCGCCCGTGCGGTGGATGGCGTTGACGCCCATCCACGAGCGGGCCGAGTGGGCGGCCACGCCCGGGACGACCACCTCGGCCCGCAGCGTGCCGTTGCAGCCACCCTCGACACCGCCTGCCGTCGGCTCGCCCAGCACCGCGAAGTCCGCCGCCAACCAGTCCGGGTGCGCGGCGGCCACCCGGCCCAGCCCGTTCAGGTCCGCGGCTACCTCCTCGTGGTCGTAGAACACCCACGTGACGTCGTGCACCGGCGCCGTCAGCTCGGCGGCGAGCGCCAGCTGCACGGCGACTCCCGCCTTCATGTCGACGGTGCCGCGGCCCCAGAGCACCGCGTCCGACCCGCTGCCCTCGACGTGGCTCGGCACGTTGTCCGCGATCGGGACCGTGTCGAGGTGACCGGCGATCGCGATACGCCGGGGCCGGCCCAGCCGGGTGCGGGCCACGACGGTGTCGCCGTCGCGGAGCACCTCGAGGTGCGGCAGGGCGCGCAGCGCGCCCTCGACGAGGTCGGCCAGCGGTCCTTCGTCCCCGCTGACGGAGGGGACGTCGCAGATGGCGCGCGTCAGCGTCAGGAGGTCCGCCGTGAGGTCGAGGTCGGTCACGCGCCGACCCTAGCCACTCCTGGAGCCACTCCAGGAGCCCACTCCTGCGGTACGACCCCGGCGCCCTCCGCTCACCGGGAGTGTGCCGCGACGAACGCCAGCAGGTACGCCTTGGAGTCGCCGTTGTCGATCGCCGTGTCCGGGAGCTGCTGCGCAGCCGTCCACGCGGCGGCCGCCTCCTTCGGACCGGCCATCGACCGGTACATGAGCAGGTAGTCGCCGAACTGCACGCCGTACCCGTTCGGCGCCGCCTCGTCGACGGCGGCCGTGATGCGGGCCGGGTCGACACCCTGCGCGAGCCAGCCGGACCCCGGGTTCATCGGGATCAGCTGGATGCCGAGCATCGCGCTGGGCTCGGGGCTGAACCAGGTGGCGTAGTCACGCTTGCCGCCCCAGTTCATGGCGACCACCTTGTGCTGGAACCCGCTGAACGACGACAGGTCCGGTGCCGTCCAGTAGGCGCGCACCGAGGCGGCCTCGGTGGACATCAGCCAGGTGGCCTCCGTGCCGAGCGCGTCCTGCCCGCTCGCGGCCGCCCACAGGCCCAGACCGTTCCAGGCGTTCACCGCCTCGGAGCCGGACTCCTGGTTGTTCCCGTCGGCGAACGGCGACGTGCCGGACGCCCACGAGTGGCCCGCGTAGGGGTCGAACACCCGCAGCTGCGGCAGCTGGTCGCTGGGCTTCGCCGCGGCGATGTCCTGCGCCACCAGGTCGAGCACCGGCCGCAGCTTGTCGGCGAGCCCCGGGTCGCCCTTCGCGAGCAGCCCGGCGGCCGAGAGCAGGTAGCCGTAGTGGAAGTGGTGGTCGTTCAGCTGGTCGGAACCGAAGGACGGCGTCTTGCCGATGACCGACCGGACCGACTCGTCGTACACGAAGCACCGGGCGTCGCGCTGCGCGCAGCCCTGCGGGTCGGCCCACTCCTGGAGCGCCTTCTCCGTGCGCGCCCGCAGGTCGGCCACGGCGTCCTTCTCGCCGACCTGCTCACCCAGGACCACGAGCACGGCGGCGCGGTACAGGTTCTTGCCACCGAAGTAGGTGTCCGAGGCGAACGCCCCGGTGGACGCGACGTCGGCGCGCACCTGCGTGGCGACGGCCGCCTTCTGGTCGGCGGTCAGGTGCGACAGGTCGAGAGATCCGGACGGTGTCGCCAGCGGTGCGTACGCCGTCAGCACCGAGCCGCGGCACAGCGTCAGGTCCCCGTAGATGCTCGGGTAGGTGCCGAGGTCGCAGCCGGTCCGCGTCGGCTGTGCACCGGTGCGCTGGTGCGGCATGAGGACGTAGGCCGACGGCGCGCCCTTGGCGGTCCGGTAGGTCAGCGTCGTGCGGGCCACCTGGTCGCCGACGCCGTACGACACGTCGACGCCCGTGACGGGGTCGGCGGCGGCCTGGGCGAGCTGGGGCGCCGCCTGGTCGGACGCGCCGTGCGGCAGCGGGTACCAGGTCGCCGTCTGGCCCGCCTGGAGCGTGACGGAGGATCCCTTCAGAGCCCCCGACGGGACCGCGAGGGCCCACGTCGTGTCCCCGACGGTCACCGTGGGCGCCGGCCCGCTGCCGGCGGCGAAGCCGGCTCCGGAGCCGAACGTCACCTGCCGGTCTGCCGTGAACGAGGCGAAGGGTGAGCCCTCGGCGAGCGCGACGTGGCCGAGCCGTGCGCCGCCACCGTCGAGGAGCGCCACGGTGACGCTCACGGGGTCGGCGGCGATCACCTGCGAGGACGCGGCGCCGACGTCGACCGTCACGGCCGGGACGTGCGGACCCGCGATCGTCTTCGCGGTGGCCACCGGCTTGGGCGCGCCGAGCTGGAAGCCGCCACCCACGAGCGCGAACGACAGCGGAAGCGGGAACACCGGCTGCGGCTGGGCGCCGAAGACGAGCCCGGAGTACCACCGGTTGGAGGGCGGCACCATGCCCGGCGCGAGCCGCGGGGCCGTCACGCCCTGGGCCACGCCCGCGTGCGGCACGCCCTTGACCAGGGCCGCGGTGTCGACCCGTGGCACGGGCGCGTCGGCCGGACCCTGGACCGGGCCGGTCCCCGCGCTGGAGGACCCGGCCGCGAGGTGCCGGCCCCCGCGTCCCCAGGGCGACAGCCCGACCACGACGGCCGCGACCAGCGCGAGGGCGGCGAGGGAGCTGATGACGACGACGCGGCGGCTCAACCGATCAACCCCTGGACGTAGGTGCGGACCTTGTCGGCGACGGTGGTCACCACCCCGTCGTTGCGCAGCTGGAGCTGGGCGACCACCGGGGTGCCGGCCGTCACCATCCCGTCACCGGCGCCGGACGCCAGGCCCGGGCTGGTCACGTCGACCACCGCCTGCGCCTTGCCGTTGACCGTGGTCACGCGCATCTGGTCCACGGAACCGACGACCGTGCGCTGGTCCGGCAGCACGATGGTCACCGGCTCCTGCTTGCTGACGCGGGCGTACTCCTTGGGCGTGAGGGTGTACTGCGCCTCCACGGTCAGGCTGCCCGCCCGCTGCACGGTGCCGAGCTGGCCGCCGGCCTGCACGAAGCTGCCGGGCTGCGCCTGCAGCTGCGTGACCGTGCCGTCCTCGGCGGCCTGGACCACCAGGTGGCCCGCCTTGTCGACGACGGTGGCGTCGGGCACCTGTCCGGCACCCTGTGACCGCGCCTGGGTGAGCGTGGCCGAGTCGATCGTGAACAGCGTGTCGCCCTTGTGCACCTGGTCGCCGACCTTGACGGGTCGGTCCAGCACGATGCCGGCGTACGGAGCGCCGACGGCGATCTCCTGACCGACGATCTGCGCCGACGTGCTGGTGGCACGTCCACGGTTCTCGTTCAGCTTGTAGGTGGCCAGTGCGGCCAGGACGAGGACGAGCACGACGCCGAACAGGAGTCGCAGGCGGGAAGCCCAGGTCATGCGGCACCTCCGGTGAGGACGAGGTCGGGGTTCTGCGCGGCGCGGACGGCACGACGACCGCTGCGGCGGGCGAGCCGGGCGGCGCGACGAGCGCGGCGCGCCTCGCGCAGGGCGGTGACGAGGAAGCCACCGAGGATCAGCGTGTTGGTGATGTTCCAGGCGAGCGCGAGGCTCGGGTAGCCGTTGCTGACGTCCTTCCAGACGCCGACCACCGTGGTGACCGCCAGCAGGACGAACATCAGCACCTGCGGCTGGATGAAGGCGAAGGGCGAGCGGTACGCGCCCTTCTTGCCGGTGACGTGCCACACCTGCTCGCGCCGCAGCAGCGCGTTGACCAGCGCCCGCAGGTAGATCGGGAACGACACGGAGGCCAGCAGCAGCACCTCCCAGCGGAACGAGCCGAGGGTGTAGAAGGCGAGCAGCACCTGCAGCACGTAGAACCCGGCGTAGTACAGCGCCCACGTGACGGGTGTCAGGTGCAGGTTCATCGGCGTCATGTCGAAGTAGATCTGCAGCGGCGGCACCAGCAGCAGGAGGGCCGGTGTGATGCCCGTCAGGTAGTGGGTCGCGGTGACCGTGTACTGGACCTTCTGGTCCACCGTCAGGCCGCGACCGCGCCGCCAGGGCCAGCGCTGCAGCATGATCTCGAAGCCACCCGTCGCCCACCGCAGCTGCTGCTTGGTGTAGGCCTCGACGGTCTCGGGGGTGTCGCCGACCGCGAGCGCCGTGGGGATGTAGACCGACCGCCAGCCGCGCTCGTGCAGCCGCAGGGACGTCCAGACGTCCTCCGACTTGGAGTCCGCGTACATGCCGCCGACCGAGGCGATCGCCGCGCGGCGGAACACGACGTTGGTGCCCACGCAGAACGCGGCGTTGAACCGGTTCCGGCCCGGCTGGATGAACCGGTAGAACACCGACTGCATGTAGCCCGCGCCGCGGGAGATGATCGAGTCGAGGTTGCCGTAGACCTGCGGCGTCTGCACGAAGGCCACGTCGTCCTCGGCGAAGAACGGCACGGTCTCGTGCAGGAACGACGGGTCCGGCACGAAGTCCGCGTCGAAGATGGCGAACAGCTCCGCCTTGCTCAGCGACAGCGCGTGGTTGATGTTCCCGGCCTTGGCGCCCGTGTGCACGAGGCGGCGCACGTAGCGGGCGCCGAGCTCGGCGGCGAGGTCGCGGACGTCGTCGTCGTCACCGTCGTCGAGCACCCAGACGACGTGCGCGCCCTGCATCGCCATCGCCGCGCTGACCGTGCGGCGGATCGTGCCGAGGTCCTCGCCGTAGGTGGTGACGAAGACGTCGACGTCCACCACGCGGTCCTTGAGGAACATCCGCCACGCCCACGGCGCGTCCTCCGCCCGGTCACGGACGATCTCCGCCATCTCGTACAGGCGATCCTGGGCGTGGTGAAACGCGAAGTTCCGGGGGTTGTCGCCACCGGCGAGGATGGTCCACATCGCCAGCAGGGCGTGCGCGACGAGCACCGCCTCGGCCGTCATCACCATCACGTACGGCAGCCAGTCGCCGCGGTTCGACGGGTTCAGCAGGAAGACGGCGTACAGGACGACGCCTGCTGCGGCCGCCAGCACGAGCAGCACCAGCGAGGGGCTGCGCGCCGCGTCGTTCTCGGCGCTCGGGGCGGGAACCTCGTACGGCTCGTCCGTCGCGCGCGGCTCGCTCATCAGCCGCCCGAAGGTCGTGGTCACCGGTCCTCCATCGTCGTCGTCCAGGTCGCGAAGGAGACTCCTTCGCGAGTGGGCGGCGTCGTCGGCGCCGGTCGGCGGACGACCTGCCCTCGACGGTTCCGAGGACGGTCTCGCTGGGACCTGGATGGCCCTGCAGCGCCCGCACTTGCGTACTTCGACGATGGGTGGGCAAAGCCGACATGTCCACCCGAGACGGTGTGAAGCAGGTCACGCAAGAACGGTCAGAACGGACGTAACAGGCGCCTGACCTGCATGGACAGGCGTCCAGATCGGGACTGGCGTGACAGCCGCGGACACCGCACCGTTCTCACGATGCGGGACGGCAGACGTCGGCGCGCGAAGCGCGTCGACTCAGAGGCGCAGGCTCGCGGTGCTGGCCCGGATCGGTGCCGGCAGCTCGCTGGTGCCGGTCCCCGACAGGTACGCGTCGACGGCGCGGGCCGCTGCACGACCCTCGGCGATGGCCCAGACGATCAGCGACTGGCCACGCCCCGCGTCCCCGGCGACGAACACGCCGGGGACGTCCGTCGCGAACTCGTCGTCGCGCGCCAGCGTGCCGCGACCCGTCAGCGTCACGCCCAGCTGCTCCAGCAGCGGGCTCCGCTCGGGCCCGGTGAAGCCCATCGCCAGGAGCACCAGCTGGGCCGGCAGGTCACGCTCGGTGCCCGGCACCGGGGCGATGCGTCCGTCCACCAGCTCGACGTCCACCAGGCGCAGCGCGCGGACCGCGCCGTGCCCGTCCGCCAGCACCTCCTGGGTGCTGACCGCGTAGACCCGTTCGCCGCCCTCCTCGTGCGCGCTCGCGACGCGGAACAGGTTCGGGTACGTCGGCCAGGGCTGGCCGGCGGGCCGGTCCTGCGGCGGCCGCGGCATGATCTCCAGCTGCGTGACCGAGCGAGCGCCCTGCCGGATCGCGGTGCCCAGGCAGTCCGCGCCCGTGTCGCCGCCCCCGATCACCACGACGTCCTTGCCCGTCGCGGTCACCTGACCCGGCACGTCCTCGCCGAGCGCCGCCCGGTTGGCCGGGGGCAGGTACTCCATCGCCTGCAGCACGCCGCCCACCTGGCGGCCAGGCACGTCGAGGTCCCGCGGGACGGTCGAGCCGACCGCGAGGACCACCGCGTCGTAACGGGCGCGCAGCTCCACGCCGGACACGTCGGTGCCGACCTCGACGCCCGAGTGGAACCGGGTCCCCTCCTCGCGCATCAGCGCGAGGCGACGGTCGATGACGTCCTTCTCCATCTTGAACTCGGGGATCCCGTAGCGGAGCAGGCCGCCCGGCTTGTCCGCGCGCTCGTACACCGCCACGGTGTGGCCCGCCCGGGTCAGCTGCTGCGCCGCGGCGAGGCCTGCGGGCCCGGAGCCGATCACGGCCACCGTGTGGCCGGTGTACCAGCGCGGCACCTGCGGCGTGACCAGGCCGCGGGAGTAGGCCTCCTCGATGATGGAGACCTCGACGTTCTTGATGGTGACCGGCGGCTGGTTGATGCCGAGCACGCAGGCCGTCTCGCAGGGTGCCGGGCACAGCCGCCCGGTGAACTCCGGGAAGTTGTTGGTGGCCAGCAGCCGGTCCGTCGCATCCACCCACTGGTCGCGCCACACCAGGTCGTTCCACTCCGGGACGAGGTTCCCCAGAGGGCAGCCGTTGTGGCAGAACGGGATGCCGCAGTCCATGCACCTGCCCGCCTGCTGGTGCAGCGTGGCGAGCGCGTCCCGGTCCCCGGCGCGGTGCGCATGGATCTCGCGCCAGTCCAGGATGCGGACGTCGACGGGCCGGTCGGCGGGCAGCGCTCGCTGCCGCACGGTGAGGAACCCTCGGGGATCAGCCACGTCACTTGCCCTTCGATGCAGGCCAGAGCCCCTTTCGGGGAGCTGGCGGCCCGGGGCACGGAACCGGGCAGGCACCCGTGCCGAGCACACCCTAGACACTGTCCGGACGCCCGCCGAACGGGCCTAGGTCCCGGCCCTAGGCTGGCGGCCATGTCCTCCCGTACCGCCTGGGGCCACGGCCTCGCCACGGTCGCCGACGACGGCACCACCCTGGACGTCTGGTACCCGGCGCCTGCGCTCGGCGCTGCGCCCGCCGACGCGCAGCCGCCCGCCGAGCTGACGGCGGCGACCGGGTCCGACCCGCTGCGGGGGGTCACCGTCGTCGTCGTCACCACGTCGATCGACCTCGACGCGGCCCCCGCCGACTGCGCCGACGCCTACCTGCGGCTGCACCTGCTCTCGCACCGTCTGGTCCGGCCCAACGAGCAGAACCTCGACGGCATCTTCGGCGTGCTCCCCACGGTGGTCTGGACCTCGGCGGGTCCGTGCGCCGTCGAGGGGTTCGAGCAGACCCGCCTGCGGCTGCGCGCCCGGGGCGCGGTCACGGTCCTGGGCGTGGACAAGTTCCCCCGGATGGTCGACTACGTCGTCCCCGACGGCGTCCGGGTCGCCGATGCCGACCGCGTCCGGCTCGGCGCGCACCTGGCACCCGGCACCACCGTGATGCACGAGGGCTTCGTCAACTACAACGCCGGCACGCTCGGCGTCTCCATGGTCGAGGGCCGCATCTCCCAGGGTGTCGTCGTGGGAGACGGCTCCGACATCGGTGGTGGCGCGTCGATCATGGGCACCCTGTCCGGCGGTGGCCGCGAGCGGGTGTCGATCGGGCGGCGCACGCTGCTCGGCGCGAACGCCGGTCTCGGCATCCGGCTCGGCGACGACTGCGTGGTCGAGGCCGGGCTGTACGTCACGGCGGGCACCAAGGTCGCGCTCGTGGGGTTCGACGACGAGCCTGGCGCGCGGGTCGTCAAGGCGCGCGAGCTGTCCGGGGCGGATGGCGTGCTGTTCCGTCGCAACTCCCGCACCGGGGCCGTCGAGGCCGTGCGGCGCACCGGGGTCGGTGTGCAGCTCAACGCGGCGTTGCACGCCAACTGATGCCGGGTCGACGCCCGCAGCGTCGTTCTCCGCGACGTCGGCGGGGACGGCGAGTCCTCGCCACCGTCGTCGGGGCGCTGCTGCTGGCCGCCGCCGCGGTGGCAGGTGTCGTGCTGCTGCTCGACCACGCGGCGCCCCGACCACCCCTCGCGGAGAGCTGTGTCGCCGAGGTCAACGGTGTGACGGCGCGGCTGAGCCCGCAGCAGTCGGACAACGCGGCCGTGATCGCCGCGGTGGCGGTCCGTCGTGGGCTCCCCGCACGCGCGGCGACGATCGCCCTCGCGACGGCGCTGCAGGAGTCCGGCCTGATCAACCTCGACCACGGCGACCGGGACTCGCTCGGGCTCTTCCAGCAACGGCCGTCCCAGGGCTGGGGCACCGCCGCCCAGGTGATGGACCCGGTCTACGCGACCGGGACGTTCTACGACCGGCTGGTGAAGGTGCCCGACTACCAGAACCTGCCGATCACCGCGGCGGCCCAGGCGGTGCAGCGCTCGGCGCTCCCCGACGCGTACGCGGTGCACGAGGACCGGTCGAGGGCATGGGCCTCGTCGCTGACCGGATGGTCGACGGCCGCCCTGAGCTGCACGCTCCGCCCGGCGAGCGCCCCGGGAACCACCGACGCGGTGCTGACCCGGGCGTCGCGGGACCTCGGGCTGACCGGATCCGTCGTCCCCACCGCGCCGCCTGCGGGCTCGGTGCACACCGCGGCGCCGGCGCCCGTCGTGGCGCTCGACGCGACGCCGCTGGTCGCCGGTGATGCGGCGCGCGCCGGATGGGCGACCGCGCAGTGGGCGGTCGCGGTGGCGTGGACCGTCGGTGTCGACCAGGTGGCCGTCGCCGACCAGGTGTGGAAGCGGGGCACCGACGGCTGGCACCCGACCACCACCGCGGCGCTGCCAGCCGGTCAGGTGCGGCTGACGCTCGCCACCTGACCGTTCACCGTCCGATCCCCTGCACGTGCCACCCGGCCGAGCGCGCCGGGGCCGTTCCGTGCGGCGGCCCAGCCGCCGCCCGAACCCTCAGCGCTGCTCGACCGGGACGTAGTCGCGCTCGGTGGCGCCCGTGTAGATCTGCCGCGGCCGGCCGATCTTGGTCTGCGGGTCGTTCATCATCTCCCGCCACTGCGCGATCCACCCGGGCATGCGTCCCAGGGCGAACAGCGGCGTGAACATGTCCTCGGTGAACCCCATCGCCTTGTAGATCAGGCCGGTGTAGAAGTCCACGTTCGGGTACAGCTTGCGGGAGATGAAGTAGTCGTCCGAGAGCGCGATCTCCTCCAGGCGGAGGGCGATGTCCAGCAGCTCGTCCTGCGTGCCGAGCGCCTGCAGCACGTCGTGCGCGCTCTGCTTCACGATCGCCGCACGCGGGTCGTAGTTCTTGTAGACGCGGTGCCCGAAGCCCATCAGCCGGACGCCCGCCTCCTTGTCCTTGACCCGCCGCATGAACGAGGTGGCGTCGCCACCGTTCTTCTGGATCTCGACGAGCATCTTCAGCACGGCCTCGTTGGCGCCGCCGTGCAGCGGGCCGGACAGGGCGTTGATCCCCGCCGCGACCGACGCGTACACGTTGGCGTGGCTCGAGCCGACGATCCGCACGGTCGACGTGGAGCAGTTCTGCTCGTGGTCGGCGTGCAGGATCAGCAGCTTGTCGAGCGCCTTGACGGCGACCGGGTTCGGCGCCCACTGCTGGTACGGCACCGCGAACGCCATGCGGAGGAAGTCCTCGACGTAGCCGCGCGAGTAGTCCGGGTACAGCAGCGGCTCGCCCTTGGACGCCCGGTACACGTACGACGTGATGGTGCGGGTCTTGGCGAGGATCAGCACGGTGGCCAGCTCGACCGCCTCGGGGTCGAACGGGTCGAGCGACTCGGGGTAGAAGGTCGAGAGCGCGTTGACCGCCGAGGCCATCACGGCCATCGGGTGCGCGCCGCGCGGGAACGTCCCCATGAAGGTGCGGAAGTCCTCGTGCACCAGCGTGTGCCGGTTGACGCGCTCGACGAAGCTGTCCAGCTCGCTCGGCGACGGCAGCTCCCCGTGGATCAGCAGGTACGCCACCTCGAGGAAGCTGGAGCTCTCCGCGAGCTGGTCGATCGGGTAGCCGCGGTAGCGCAAGATGCCGGCGTCACCGTCGATGTAGGTGATCTTCGACTCGCAGGACGCCGTGTTCATGAACCCGGGGTCCACGGTCACCAGGCCGGTGTCGCGCAGCAGCGAGGAGACGACGATGCCGTCGTTGCCCTCGGTCGCGGTGACGATCGGCAGGTCACGGGCCTGGCCGTCCACCACCAGCTGAACCGGTGCCTGCGTGGGCGCCGAGAGGGTCTCCGTCATGTTCGTCCTTCCTGCACCGGCCGGATGAGCCGCATCGTCGCGTACCTCAGCGGGCGGGGCCAGTGGTGAGGGCCCCGCAGGATGTGGCGTGACAGTACCCGCCGAATTCGTCACACGACCAACGTCCAGCGGACGTTCGTCCCATGTGTGACGCGACTCACACGGTCCGTCATGCCCCAGTCAGGCGAGCCGCGGCCTCCCCGATGCGCTCGTCCGATGCCGTCAGAGCGATGCGCACGTGGCCGCTTCCCGCCGTCCCGTAGAACGCACCGGGTGCCACCAAGATGCCCAGCCCGGCCAGGTCGTCCACGGTCGCCCACGAGTCCTGCCCGCCGGCCGCAGGACGGGTCCACAGGTACAGGCCGGCCGCGGAGCGGTCCACCGTGTACCCGGCCTCCTCCAGCGCGGCCCGCAGCACCCGACGGCGACGTGCGTAGCGAGCCCTCTGCTCCGCCACGTGGGCGTCGTCGTCCAGCGCCACGGTCATCGCCGCCTGCACCGGCCCGGGCACGATGAGGCCCGCGTGCTTGCGGACCTCCAGCAGCGCCGTGACCAGCGCGAGGTCACCGGCGACGAACGCCGCCCGGTAGCCGGCGAGGTTCGACTGCTTGGAGAGGGAGTAGGCGGCCAGCAGACCGGAGTGGTCGCCGCCGCACACCCGCGGGTCGAGCAGGCTCGGCACGCCCTCGGCGTCCCACGGCGCGTCCCACGCCAGCTCGGCGTAGCACTCGTCGGACGCGACGATCACGGGCTTGCCGTGCCGCGCCGACGCCGCCCGGGCGGCCTCGACCACGGCACGCAGCTGCGGGACGCCGAGCACGGAGCCGTCCGGGTTGCACGGCGAGTTCAGCCAGACGAGCCGCACCGCCCCCGCGTCGTCCGCGGCGAGCCGGGCGGCCGGGTCGGCGCACGGCTCCGGGGTCGCACCGGCGAGGCGGGCGCCGACGTCGTACGTCGGGTACGCCACCGCCGGGTGCAGCACCACGTCGCCCGGGCCGAGCCCGAGGAGAGCCGGCAGCAGTGCGACCAGCTCCTTGGACCCGACCGTCGGCAGCACCGCCGCGGGGTCGAGGTGCGGCACGTGCCGCCGCCGGGCGAACCACCGGGAGACCGCCTCGCGGAGCTCCCTGGTGCCGTGGGTCGTCGGGTAGCCAGGTGAGTCGGCCGCGGCAGCAAGGGCCTCGCGCACCAGGACCGGCGTCGGGTCGACGGGTGTGCCGACGGACAGGTCGACGATCCCCCCGGGGTGAGCAGCGGCACGGGCGGCCGCCGGTGCCAGGGTGTCCCAGGGGAAGTCCGGGAGCGTGCCGGTCAGCAGTCCCACGGGGACGTCACTCGCCGTTGATGCGCAGCGGCAGCGTGGCGATGATCGGGTGGTCCTTGTCGATCTGGCCCATCTTGGCGGCACCGCCGGGCGAGCCCAGGTCGTCGAAGAACTCGACGTTGGCCTGGTAGTACGTCGCCCACTGCTCCGGGACGTCGTCCTCGTAGTAGATCGCCTCGACCGGGCACACCGGCTCGCACGCACCGCAGTCCACGCACTCGTCGGGGTGGATGTAGAGCGAACGACGCCCCTCGTAGATGCAGTCGACAGGACACTCGTCGATGCACGCCTTGTCCTTGACGTCGACACAGGGCTCGGCGATGACGTACGTCACGGTGCTCCTCCACGGGTGCGCGACAGGCGCGGTGCCGGCGCCGGATCGGTCGTGCCTAGTATCGCTCACATGCCCCTGCCGCCCGGTCACGGTCCACATGACGGGGACGCCGCGTGAGCCGCGACGGCTGGCGGGAGTGGGCCCCGGGCATCCGCGTGGTGGTGCGCCGGCTGCGCGACGACAGCCCCGGGCCCGGCGAGCCGCGGTACACGGACGTGCTGGGCGACCTGCTGGAGGTCGACGACGAGGGCGTGCTGGTCCGCACCCGCCGCGGTGACGTGCACGTCCCGGCCCGTGCGATCGCCCTGACCAAGGTGGTGCCGCCCGCACCGCCGCGGCGCCGGCCCCGCTCTCTCTAGAGCCGGCTGGCCGGCGGGGTCAGGACGTCGGGCTCGGCGACGCCCCGCTCGGGGCCGGGCCGCAGATGATCGTGTCCTGCGGCTTGTACGTGGTGGTCCGGGACGTCGACTGCTTCACCTCGCCGTTCAACGACAGCTGTCGCGTCACCGTCACGGTGAAGCCCGGGTTGCCGGCCTGCTGCGGCGTGCAGTTCGGCGACTGCGAGTAGACCGTCGTCGGGGCGTGCACGTTGGACCGCGGGCTCGTCGTGGACGTCACGGTCCAGTACTTGGTGCCCCAGATCCGCACGTGCATCTGGTTGTCCGCCACCCACGCCTGGATGAGGGCGCCGTACGGAGTGTTGTTCTTCCACTTCATGTCGAGGGTCGGCACGAAGATCGTCGCCTCGCGACCCTCCGGGTACCGCGTGAACCACTCCGAGTGCGGGGTGTGCGCCACGTCCTCGAAGCCCGCGAAGAAGGCGGCGTTGTACGTGGTCGTCGACACCTGCGACAGGCCGCCGCCCAGCGCCTGGACGTGGTCGCCGTCGACGATCGCGCCGGCGTCGATGTAGCCGTGCGCCGCATCGATCGGGCTCAGCGCGGTGCCGAGGCTGAAGGTGTCACCGGGCTTGACGAGGACGCCGTTGATCTTGCTGGCACCGACGGTGATGTTGACCGTCCGGTGCGGCTCGCTGGTCAGCGGGGTGGCGAACTCCGAGACGATCTCCTTGATGCCGAGCGCCTGCAGCGCCGCCGTGCTCTGCGCCGGGTCCGACGGCACCAGCGAGACGGTGGCGGTGCGCTGGGTCGGGGACGACGCGGCCGTGGCGACCGCCGTGGCGAGGGCGTTGGGGTCGATCGTCGTGCCGGGCGTCCCCGGGACGAGCACGGGGGCGTCGTTCTGGAAGTCGAAGCGCGCGTCCGACGCCGGCGTGACGAGCCCTGGCGTCTGCGCCAGCACCGCGGCCACCAGGGCGGGGCCGTTGAGCTGCAGCACCAGCTTGCCGTCCTGGGCGACGAAGGACGCGTTGGCGACCAGGGTGCTCGCGGGCAGGCTGACCGTCCGATCGGCGACGGACACCGTCACGGGTGCACCGGCGACGCGCTGCGCCACCTCGGTCAGCGCCGCGTCCGTCTCGGCCTGCGTGATGTCCGGTACGACCGACCTGGTCGGCAGCACCAGAGGTCGAGCGCCCACCAGCCAGCCGTCGCGGATCGCCTTCTCCGCACCGGGCACGTCCAGGTCGGTACCGTCCTGCGCCGGCGTGGCGTGGGCGGTGCCGTCGGCGAAGACGATCGAACCGTTGACCGGGGCGACCTGCAGCGAGTCGGCCAGCTGCCGGACCGCGGCGTGCAGGGCGCCGGCGTCGACCGCCGTGACGGCGGGCTGGGCACCCACCCCCACCACCTGGTTCCAGAGGCGGACCGGTTGCAGCAGGTTCACGCCGACCAGCCGCCGGACCGTCGCTGCGGCGTCGAACGTCAGGCCGGCGTGCGCCGGGTCGAGCTGCGACTGCTGGGTGCCTGCCGCGACGGCCAGCGCGCCGGTGGTGGCCGGGCCGAGGCGACCGGTCAGCCGGTCCACCGCCGCCGCTTCGGTCAGGCCGCCGATGTCCACCCCGGCGACCGTGGCCCCACGCGGCACCCGGTGGCCCAGCGCGTAGCAGGCACCGGCGTACGCACCGACGAGCACCAGGACGATGCCGAGCGCGACGGCCAGCTGGCGTGGCCAGCGACGGCGGCCGTCGTCCGGCTCGAAGTCGTCGAGCACCGAGGCGTCGCGGCTCACGACCGGGATCGCGCCGGCGCGGACGTGCGGGGACGAGGAGCCGCCGGCCGCGGTCGCAGGGAAGGCGCTGGCCCGCGAGGGGGTCGTCGCAGCAGCCGCGGGCTCCGCCGGGACCGCCGGGACCGCGACGGTCGGCTCGGCGGCGGTCACAGGGGTCGCCGGGGCGTCGACAGGAGGTTCGACGGCGGCCGGCGAGCCATCGCCCGAGGCCGTCTCGGCGGTCGGTGCGCCCGGGCCGGTGACCGGCTCGCCAGTACCGTCGGCAACGGGGGCGTCGGGGGCGACCGCGGCGTCAGCGACGACCGGGGCATCAGCGGCGCTCGCCGGCGCACCCGGCGCAGCTGCCGCGGCGTCGACGCCGTCGACCGCCTGGGCTGGCTTCGTCGCGCTCTGGGCGTGCCCCGCGGTGCCCGCCTCCTCGACGTCGGCGTCGTGCACGGTCTCGGCGGGAGCCACCGCCTCGGTGGGAGCCACCGCCTCGGTGGGGACGACGGTCTCGGCAGGGACGATGGTCTCGGTGGGATCCGCCGTCTCGGCAGACACCGACCCGGCGGTCCGGTCGCGCGGTTCGGTCCCCTCGCCGGCGTCCGGCGTCTCCGGGGTGCCCTCCGGCGTCTGCTCCGAGGCATCGGCGACCGAGGTCGGCTCCGCTTCGTCCGGCTTCGTGCTCGGGCCGTCGCCACCCGGGTGCGCCGAAGGGATGTGGTGGAGCCGGCTGATGTCGGACCAGGTGGGCCAGCGGGTGCCGTCGCCGCCCGGCGTGGGATCGGCGACCGGCACGGAGTCGCTGTCGGTCCCGTTCGTCATCCACTCCCCCTGGGTGGCGGGGCTGCTCTCCCGCGTCGCGCGATTCTACGGCGGCAGGGGTCCGCGACCGGGGAGGTGCCCGTCGGCCGGCCACCGGACGGCTGCGCGCGGACGCCCGGCCCGCGCGGTTCAGCGGACCGGCCGCAGCCGCCCGCGAAGGTGCACCAGCGAACCGGCCTCGGCGTCCCCCTGGACCGCGTCGAGCACGCCGCCCACGACGATCCGGTGGTCACCGGACTCGTACGTCGCGACCGTCTCGCAGTCGAACCAGGCGGCGGCGCCGTCCACGCGAGCGCCGCCCGTCAGCGCCGAGACCGTGTGCGGCACGCGGAGCAGCTGGTCGACGACGGGCCGGCCGTACGACGCCAGCCAGTCCGCGACCGGGGCCTGGTCGTCCGCCAGCACGCTGAGGGTCCACCGCGCGGTCTCCTCGAGCGCATCCGCCAGCCGGGAGTCGGCGTGCACGCAGAACAGGAGCTGCGGCGGCCGCAACGAGACCGACGCCACGGAGCTGACCGTGGTGGCGTGCACCGACCCCCGCCACGCGACCGTGACCACGCACACGCCGCCGGGGAGCCGGGCGGCTGCCGCCCGGTACGCGTCCACGTGCTGCCCGTCGGCGGCGGTCACGGGCGGTCGGCGAACAGCCGGCGCGGGAGCAGCGCCACCGCCACCGTGACCACCAGCGACCCGAAGACCCACACCAGCCCGAGCACCCCGGCCGGCACCAGCACGTCCCCGCCGGGTCCCCGCTGCGCGAGCACCTGCACCGCGAGGAAGAGACCGCCGAGGAAGCCGACCCACGTGACCCAGCCGGACCACGCGCGCGCCGTGACGGCGGCGCTGAGGACAAGGAGGAGCGCCCCGACCATCCCCCACGGCTGGTAGGCGCGGTGCACGACGGTGCCGACCGTACCGACCAGCACACCGAGCAGCAGGGCGCCCGCGGCACGACCCGCCGCGGCGGCTGTCAGGGGTTGCACCGGGTCAGGCTACCGGCGCGTGCTGGGGCCGCCGTCCGAGCCGGTCCGGCGCCGGTGCACGGGCGCCGGCCACTCGACGGCACCTGGGTCGCCGGCCACCACCTCGTAGCCCTCGTGCGGCAGGAGCGGCTGCAGCAGGCGGTTGCTCAGGGCGAACGCACCGAGGAGCCGAACGTCGCCGTCGATCGGGGTCACAGCCTGGACCTGCGTGGCGTGAGCGCGCAGCGCGCCCACCACCTGATCACGCAGGGGGCGCACGTCCACCGCGAGCTGCACGGCCTCGTCGGTCACGACGAGGGCTGCGGTCTCCCCCGCGGGGTCCGTCAGCGTCAGGCCCTCCGGCCAGGGCCCGTGCGCCTCGAGGGCCGCCGCGGCGGCGGCCGTCTCGGTCCGGCCCGCGCGCCGCCAGAGCACGACGGGAGACCAGGCCGGTCCCGTCGTCAGCTCCAGCGCGCGCATCGTCACCTGGTGCGCCCGGACATGGTCGGGGTGGCCGTAGCCTCCCTCCGGGTCGTACGTCGCGACCACGTCCGGACGGCGCCGACGCAGCAGCCGCGCCAGCCGCTCGGCCGCCTCGTCGACCGGGACGCCGACGAAGGCGCCCGCGGGCACCTCGGCACCCAGCCCGGCGCGCGCCGACCCGGTCCACACCATGCCCGAGTCCTCGTACCGTCCCGAGGACGCCGGAGCCAGCCGGTCGACGAACGCGTGGTCGGCGACCCCGAGGGCGGTCAGTGCAGCGGCCAGCTCCGTCTCCCGATGGGCGGCCAGCGCCGGGCCGTCGCCCTGCAGGTGCGCGAGACGATGACCGATCACCTCACCACGCTCACCGCGGGTGGCGGTGACCACCGTCACAGGCCGCCCGGCATCGGCGAACGCCGCGAGCAGCGCGCCGGTCGAGAGCGTCTCGTCGTCGGGGTGCGCGTGCACCGCGACGAGACCCCCGGTCACGTGCTCGCCCGGACCCGCCGGGCCCGACGGCGTCACGACCGCGCGGCGGCCTTCGCGCGCGCCGTCATCCGCGCCCGCTCGGTCTGGTCCAGCTCGACCTTGCGCAGCCGCACCACCTCGGGCGTCACCTCGACGCACTCGTCCTCGCGCGCGAACTCGAGGGACTCCTCGAGCGTCAGCTTGCGCGGCGGCACGAGGTTCTCGAACGTGTCCGCCGTGGAGGAGCGCATGTTGGTGAGCTTCTTCTCCTTGGTGATGTTGACGTCCATGTCCTCGTTGCGCGGGTTCTCGCCGACGATCATGCCCTCGTAGACCTCCTGCGTCGGGTCGACGAAGAAGGTGCCACGGTCCTGCAGGTTGGTCATCGCGTACGGCGTGGCGACGCCGGCGCGGTCGGCGACGAGCGAGCCGGTCAGCCGGGTCTCGATGCTGCCCGCCCACGGCTCGTAGCCCTCGGCGATCGACGACGCGATGCCGGTCCCACGGGTGTCGGTGAGGAACCGGGTGCGGAAGCCGATCAGCCCGCGCGCCGGCACCAGGAACTCCATGCGGACCCAGCCGGTGCCGTGGTTGGACATCGTCTGCATGCGGCCGCGGCGCTGCGCCATCAGCTGCGTGACGGCGCCGAGGAACTCCTCGGGCACGTCGATGGTCATCCGCTCGGTCGGCTCCCAGGTGTGCCCGTCGATCTGCTTGGTGACCACCTGGGGCTTGCCGACCGTCAGCTCGAAGCCCTCGCGGCGCATCTGCTCGACCAGGATGGCCAGCGCCAGCTCGCCGCGGCCCTGCACCTCCCACGCGTCCGGCCGGCTGGTCGGCAGCACGCGCAGCGAGACGTTGCCGACGAGCTCGCGGTCCAGGCGGTCCTTGACCTGCCGCGCGGTGACCTTGTGGCCCTTGCCGCCCTTGCCGGCCAGCGGGGACGTGTTGATCCCGATGGTGACGGAGATGGCGGGGTCGTCGACCGTGATCAGCGGCAGCGGGCGCGGGTCGTCCGGGTCCGTCAGCGTCTCGCCGATGGTGATGTCCTCGATGCCGGCGACGGCGACGATGTCGCCCGGACGGGCCTCGTCGGTGGGCACGCGCTCGAGCGCCTTGGTCTCGAGCAGCTCGGTCACCTTGACGTTCTGGATGCTGCCGTCGTGCCGTGCCCACGCGACGGTCTGGCCCTTGCGCAGGGTGCCGTTGAAGATGCGGAGCAGGGCGAGCCGGCCGAGGAAGGGCGACGCGTCGAGGTTGGTGACGTGCGCCTGCAACGGCGCGTCCTCGTCGTACGTCGGCGCCGGGATCTTCGCGACGATCGTGGCGAACAGCGGCTCGAGGTCCTCGTTGTCCGGCAGACCGCCGTCCGCCGGCTGCTCCAGCGACGCGCGCCCGGCCTTGGCCGCGGCGTAGACCACCGGCACGTCGAGGATCGAGTCCAGGTCGAGGTCCGGGACGTCCTCGTGCAGGTCAGAGGCGAGGCCGAGCAGCAGGTCGGTCGTCTCGGAGACGACCTCGCTGATGCGCGCGTCCGGCCGGTCGACCTTGTTCACGACGAGGATCACCGGCAGCTTGGCCGCCAGCGCCTTGCGCAGCACGAACCGGGTCTGCGGCAGCGGACCCTCGCTCGCGTCCACCAGCAGCACGACGCCGTCGACCATCGACAGGCCGCGCTCCACCTCGCCACCGAAGTCGGCGTGGCCGGGGGTGTCGATCACGTTGATCGTGATGCCGTCGGGCTGCCCCGCCTCCGCCGCCGCAGGCCCGGAGTACCGGACCGCGGTGTTCTTGGCGAGGATCGTGATGCCCTTCTCGCGCTCCAGCTCGCCGGAGTCCATCGCGCGCCGCTCGACGTGCTCGTGGGCGCCGAACGCCCCGGTCTGCCAGAGCATGGCGTCGACCAGGGTGGTCTTGCCGTGGTCGACGTGCGCGACGATCGCGACGTTGCGCAGGTCCGGACGCACGGCGGGCATACGAGACTCATCTCTGTTCGAGGGTGGGGAGCGCGCCACGACGGCGGGCGCCCGACGATTCTACGCGGTCCGCGCCGCGGGCCCCGGGTCGGTCCGTGACGAGGGCCAGCAGCTGCGCCTCCCCTGGGACGGGCAGACCTCAGGCGGCGGTGCTCGCCCAGCGCCACCACGACGTCAGGTCGGCCGACCCCCACGGGACGGCGGGAACCTGTGGCAACCGAGGCCGGCCGTCGGACGAGGCGGTCGACGTCCCGGCGCCGACCGTCGCCGCCAGCTCCGGCTGACGCACCAGGGGCACCACGACGTCCGCAGCGGTGAGCGCTGCCGAGACGGCGGACAGCGACTCGGTGACGGCCGCCGCATCGGTCTGCCTCGCAGCCTGGTCCAGCAGTGCGTCCAGCGCGGGGTCGCGGTGCGCCGTGACGTTGGTGGCGCCGCCCGTGCGCCATCGAGCCAGCACCGAGGCGACCGGCGCGGGACTCTGCGGCACGGGCAGCAGCGCGACGTCCCAGGAGCCCGGGTCCGCCCACAGCGCCGTGGCCGGGTCGGCGGGCCGCGCCTGCGTGACCGCGAACCCCGCGGGCGCCAGCTGCGCCGTCAGCGCCGCCAGCATGTCCCGGCGCACCTCGTCGTCCGTGCTCACCAGGACGCGGACCGGCACGGCCGCCGCGGAGGGGCCGCCCGTCGGGGTTGCGGACGGGCCGCCGGGTGTCGCGGACGGCGGGGGAGCGCTCGTGGTCGTGTCGCCGGGGGCCGGGCTGGACGACTGGCTCGGTGCCGCCGCCGAGGTCGTCGCGGTCGGGCCGACGGCGGCGAGGACGGCGCCGCTCGGCGACCCGTGGGCAAGGGCTGCGAGCCGAGCGCGGTCCACCGCACCGACGAACGCGGCGCGCAGTGCCGCCGCCCGCGCCGTGCCGTCGCCACCGGACGACGTCCAGTGCGCCGGGTCGAAGACGCTGCCGCCACCCTCCTGCAGCTGGAGCTGCAGGACCGCACCACCGCCGTCGGACAGCCGGACGTTCGGCAGCTTCTGCAGCGCCGACCGGACGTCCGGCGTCGCCACGGGAGCCACCACGTCCGCCGTGCCGGCGCGCAGGGCGGCCACCTGGGCGAGCGGGTCGAGGTCGGAGCGCACCACCACGCGGTCGTACGCCGCAGGCCGCGCACCCGAGTACGCCTCGTTGCGCACCAGCTCCACACGCTTGCCGGGGTCCACCACGTCGAGCCGGTACGGGCCGGTGGTCACCGCGGCGGCCGGGTCGTCCTTCAACGCCGCCGCGTCCGCAGCCGTGCGCCAGACGCGCGAGACCGGGATCAGCGCGTTGCGGTCCGCGTGCTGGATCGCCGCCGTCACCAGGGCGGCCCAGCGTGGCGCGTCTGCCCCCGCGGTCGACGTCGCAGCGGGCGACCCACCCGTTGCGGTGGTCGCGGACGGCGACCCCGGGGTGGCGGACGCCGCAGCGCCCGCGGTCGGGCCCTCGGTCGCACCCGTCGCCCCGCCCAGCGCCAGCCGGCCGACGACATGGGCGGGGAGGTTGACGTCGAGGGCGGACTGCCAGTCCGCGACGGGGTCGGCGTACACGAGAGTGAGCCCGTGCTCGTCCACCGTCGGGAGGGCGGGGGCGTGCACCAGCACCGGCGACACCGCGCCGAACCACACGGTGTCCGAGGCAGGCGCCGTCGACGGGGCCGAGGAACTCGGTGCGGGAGCGGTGCTCGACGCGGCGGGCGTGGTGCTCGGCGCCGCCGACACCGTGGCGGAGCTGCTCGGAGCAGGGCTCGCCGTCTCGGTGCCGCCGGGACCGGTGCCCGGCGGCGTCTCGTCGAGCTGACCCGACCGCGCCGCCCACTCCAGCAGCAGGTCGTCGCCGGTGACCGGCACACCGTCCGACCACCGGGCGTTCGGCGCGATGGTGTACCGCACGGTCAACGGGTTGTCGGACGTCTTCTCGACCGTGCCCATCGCCGTGTCCGGGACCACGGCACCTGCCTCGTCCACCGTGGTGAACCGGTCCTGCACCAGCCCGCGGACCAGCGTGCTGCCCGGTGTCCGGCCCGCGGTCGTCGCGGCGTTGAGCGACTCGAAAGGCACGTCCACGGTGACCACCACCGTCCGAGACCGCTGCGGGTCGACCGTCGTGGCGGTGCAGCCGGCAACCGTGAGCGCGGCCACCGCCACGAGGGCGGCGATCAGCTGCCCACGACGGCGGCGCACGGTGCTCAGGCGGCCGGCGGGGCGCCGAACACGTCGAGGTGCGCGCCCGGGATCGCGTTCAGCAGCTCGCGCGTGTACTCCTCGCGCGGGTTGTCGAACACCTCGTCGGTCGTGGCGGCCTCGACGATGCGGCCGGACTGCATGACGGAGACCTCGTCGGCGATCTGCCGCACCACGGCCAGGTCGTGCGTGATGAACAGGTACGTCAGGCCCAGCTCGGCCTGAAGGTCGTTCAGCAGCGTGAGGATCTGCGCCTGCACCAGCACGTCGAGGGCGGAGACCGCCTCGTCGCACACGATCACGTCGGGCTCGAGCGCGAGAGCGCGGGCGACGGCGATGCGCTGCCGCTGACCACCCGAGAGCTCGTTGGGGAACCGCCGCATCGTCGACGCCGGCAGCGCCACCATGTCGAGCAGCTCGCGCACCCGCTTCTCGCGCGACTTCTTGTCGCCGACGCGGTGGATCCGCAGCGGCTCCTCGAGCGTGCGGAAGATCGAGTACATCGGGTCGAGCGACCCGTACGGGTTCTGGAAGATCGGCTGCACCCGGCGCCGGAAGCCGAACTCGCCCTTGCGGTCGAGCTGGTGCAGGTCCGTGCCCTCGAAGTAGATCTTCCCCTCGGTGGGCTGCAGCAGGTTGAGCATGATGTTGGCGACCGTCGACTTGCCGGAGCCCGACTCGCCCACCAGCGCCATCGTGGTGCCGCGGCGGACGGTGAACGAGACGTCGTCGACCGCCTTGAACTCCTTGGCGGCACCGGCGCCACCACCGCGCAGCTCGAAGACCTTCGTCAGGTGCTCGACGCGGATCAGCTCCTGCCGAGCGGGGCTGACGCCGTCGCCGTGCGTGATCGCCAGCAGCTCCGTGGCGCGCTCGCCGCGCTCCTTCGCGCTCTGGATCCGCCGCGAGGCGAGGGAGGGAGCCGACGCGACCAGCCGCTTGGTGTACGGGTGCTGGGGGTCGGCGAGGATCTTGCGCGCCGGGCCGGACTCGACCACCTGCCCGCGGTACATCACGACGAGGTGCTCGGCGCGCTCCGCCGCGAGGCCCAGGTCGTGGGTGATGAACAGCACGGCCGTGCCGAGCTGCTCGGTCAGACCCTCCAGGTGGTCGAGGATCTTGCGCTGCACCGTCACGTCGAGGGCCGACGTCGGCTCGTCGGCGATCAGCAGCTTGGGCCGTGCGGCCAGGCCGATCGCGATGAGGGCGCGCTGGCGCATGCCGCCGGAGAACTCGTGCGGGTACTGGTTGGCCCGGCGGGCGGCGTCCGGCAGACCGGCCTCCGCGAGCAGCTCGGCCACGCGGGTCATCGCCGCCTTGCCGGACGCGATGCCGTTGGCCTTGAGGGCCTCCTTGACCTGGTACCCGATCTTCCAGACGGGGTTCAGGTTGGTCATCGGGTCCTGCGGGACCAGGCCGATCTCCTTGCCGCGCAGGCCGACGAACGTCTTCTTGTCGGCGCCGACCAGCTCACGACCGTCGAAGAGGATCGATCCCGCGGTGACCCGGCCGGTGCCGGGCAGCAGGTTGATGATCGAGTGCGCGAGGGTCGACTTGCCCGAGCCCGACTCGCCCACGATGGCGACGGCCTGCCCGGGGTAGATCGTCAGGTCCGCGCCGCGCACCGCGTTGACCACACCGGTCGCCGTGGTGAACGAGACGTCGAGGTTGCGCACCTGCAGCAGCGGGCTGTTGCGGTCGACCACCGGCGCCTGCGTGTCGGTCAGCTCCACCGTCGTCCTGCTCATCGCTTCCGGGCCTTCGGGTCGAGGGCGTCGCGTACGGCGTCGCCCATCATGATGAAGCCGAGCACCGTCAGGGCGAGGGCGCCGGCCGGGTAGAAGAGGATGCCCGGGTAGCTGCGCAGCTGCTGCTGGGCCTTGGCCACGTCCGCACCCCACGAGACCACCGACGGCGGCAGCCCGAGACCGAGGAACGACAACGTCGCCTCGGCCACGATGAACGTGCCGAGGGACACGGTCGCGGTCACGATGATCGGAGCCAGCGAGTTCGGCATCACGTGCCGCACCAGCGCCGCCGGCCTCGAGGCGCCGAGGGCCTTGGCGGCCGTGATGAAGTCGGCGTTCTTGACGCTCATCACGGCACCGCGGGTGATGCGGGCGATCTGCGGCCAGCCGAAGATCCCGAGCACCAGCACCACGGTGAAGATGTTGCGGTGCGCCCGGAACATCGCCATGACCAGCACGGCTGCGAGCACGAACGGGATCGCGAAGAAGATGTCGGTCACGCGCGAGAGCAGCGCGTCGAACCAGCCGGCGTAGAAGCCGGCGATCGCGCCGATCACCGCGCCGAGGACGGTGACGAGGATCGTGGTCAGCACGCCGACCGCGACCGACGCACGCGCCCCGTAGATCGTGCGGGCGTAGATGTCACAGCCCTGGAAGTCGAACCCGAACGGGTGCCCCGCCTCCGGCCGCTTCAGGCTGTTCTGCAGCTCGCAGAAGTTCGGGTCCACCGAGGTGAACAGCTTCGGGAAGATCGCGACGACGACCACCAGCAGGATGATCGCCGCGGACACCCAGAACAGCGGACGCGTCCGGAGGTTGCGCCAGGCGTCCTGCCACATGCTGGCAGGGGCCTCGGTCTCGTCGACGGCGTCGACGGCGGCGAGCACGTCCTCGTCGAGCGAGGCGAAGAAGTGCGCCTGGTCCTGACGGACGAGGGGCTCAGGCATAACGGATCCTCGGGTCGAGTGCGGCGTACAGCAGGTCCACGATCAGGTTCGCCGCGATGAACACGATCACGAGGATCGTGGTGAAGGACACGATGGTGGGTGCGCTCCCCTGGCGGATCGCCTGGTAGAGGGTGCCGCCGACGCCCGAGATGTTGAAGATGCCCTCGGTGACGATCGCGCCGCCCATCAGGCTGCCGAGGTCGGACCCGAGGAACGTGACCACCGGGATCAGCGAGTTGCGCAGCACGTGCACCATCACCACGCGGGGCCGGGACAGACCCTTCGCGGTCGCGGTGCGGACGAAGTCGGCGGTGAGGTTCTCGAAGACGGACGTCCGGGTCAGCCGCAGCACGTAGGCGAACGACACCGCCCCGAGCACGATCGCCGGCATCAGCAACGTCCGGAACGACACGTCCGACCCGACGGACACCGGCAGCAGGTGCCACTTCACACCGACGAAGAACTGCAGCACGAAGCCGATGACGAACGTCGGAACGGCGATCACCACGAGGCTGACGACCAGCAGCGTGGAGTCGAACACCTTGCCCTTGCGCAGGCCGGCGAGCAGTCCGGCGCCGATGCCGAACACGCCCTCGAAGACCAGCGCCATGATCGCGAGCTTGAAGGTGATGGGGTACGCGTGCGCCAGCAGCTCGCCGACGGGGCGTCCCGAGAAGGTCACGCCGAAGTTCCCGGTGAAGATGCCCTTGAGGTACAGCACGTACTGGACCAGGAAGGGCTTGTCCAGGTTGTACTTGGAGCGCAGCTGCGCGGCCAGCGCATCGCTCACACCCTTGTCACCGCCGAGGGCGAGCACGGGGTCGCCGGGCAGCGAGAACACCATGAAGTAGATCAGCAGCGTCGCCCCGAAGAACACGGGGATCGCCTGGAGCAGGCGGCGGCCGAGATAGCGGGCCATCAGCCTTCCTTCGAGTCAGGGGTCGCGACGATCAGTGCCGCGACAGGGGGGTCCGCTCCCTCACGGAGGCGGAGCGCCGACCGGTGAACTGTAGTCCATCGGCGGCCTCCGACCACCGCAGACGAGTGGGGGCGGGGCCCCAGCGGGCCCCGCCCCCACTCGTGGAGCGATCAGGTCAGGACTTGGTGACCGCGTAGTACAGCGGGACGCCGTCCCAGCCGAACTCGACGTTCTTCACCGTCTTGGCGAAGCCGCCCGTGGAGTTCGAGTACCACAGCGGGATCGACGGCAGGTCCTTGAACAGGATCGTCTGGGCCTGGGCGAAGTCCTTGTTCGCGTCGTCCAGAGACTTCTCCTGCGCACCCTTGCTGAGCAGCGCGTCGAACTGCGGGTTCGAGTAGCTGCCGTCGTTCGAGCCGGCTCCCGTGGCCCACATGGCACCGAGGAAGTCGAGCGCGCCCGGGTAGTCACCCTGCCAGCCGCTGCGGAACGCACCGGTCAGACCGGTCTTCTTGCCCTTCTTGCTGGCGTTGATGTCCGTGCGCAGGTCCTTGAAGACCGGGTACGGCTGACCGGCCGCGTCGATGCCCAGCGCGTTCTTGATGCTGTTGGTCACGGCGTCGACCCACGCCTGGTGCCCACCGTCGGCGTTGTAGGCGATGGTGAAGGTGCCCGACCACGGCGACATGGCGTCCGCCTGGGCCCAGAGCTTCTTGGCGGCGGCCGGGTCGTACTTCAGCACGTCGGAGCCGTCGATCTTGTCCGACCAGCCCGGGATGACCGGGGAGGTGAAGTCGGTCGCCGGGGTACGGGTGCCGTGGAAGATCGTCTTGGTGATGGTGTCACGGTCGATCGCGTGGGAGAGAGCCGCACGGCGGAGCTGACCCTCGGCGCCGGTGAAGTGCGCGAGGTTCTGCGGGATCGTGAAGCCCTGCCACACGGCGCCCGGGATGTTCACCGCGTTGCTGCCCAGGTCGTTCTGGAAGGTGCCCAGAGCGGACGACGGGACGGTCTGCAGGACGTCGAGCTGGCCCGCGAGCAGGTCGTTGTAGGCCGTGTCCTGAGATGTGTAGAACTTGATGTCCAGCCCACCGTTGCGCGCCTTGCGGTCACCGGTGAAGTCCGTGTTCGGCACCAGCTTGATGTCGACGTTGTGGGTCCAGCCGTTGTCGGCGACCTTGTACGGGCCGTTGCCGATCGGGTTCTCGCCGAACGCCTTCATGTCCTTGAACGCCACGGACGGCAGCGGGAAGAAGGCCGAGTAGCCGATGCGGACCGGGAAGTCCGACAGCGGGGTGGTCAGCTGGACCGTGAAGGTCGTGTCGTCCACGACCTTCAGACCCGACATCGTCGTGGCCTTCGGCTGGCTCGAGGCGTCCGCGGCCTGCGTGTCGTCGTAGCCGACGATCGGGATGCCGTAGCTCGGGTCCTGGAACCAGCCGCTGTTCAGCTGGGCGTTGGTGGAGACGGCGCCGTAGTTCCACGCGTCCACGAAGCTCTTGGCCGTGACGGGCTCACCGTTGGTGAACTTCCAGCCGGACTTCAGCTTGATGGTCCAGTTGGTGTTGTCCGACGACGTGATGGAGTCCGCGACCTCGTTGTGCGTCTTGCCCTTGGCGTCGTAGTACACGAGGCCCGCGAAGATCTGGGTGAGGATCGTCCCGCCACCGGTCTCGTTGGTGTTGGTGGGGATCAGCGGGTTCTCGGGCTCGCTGCCCCATGCCGTCACGATGCCCGTGCTGGTCCCGCCGCTGGCCGCCGTGGTCGAGCTGGAGCTCGACGAGCCGCCGCTGGAGCAGGCCGCGAGGAGCAGGGCACCAGCCGTGATCGTCGCGAGCAGGCCTGCGCTACGCCTGATCTTCAATGTTCCTCCTGGGATGGGAGTGGCCGGGCGAGAGGTGCACGCCACCGGCCTGGCCGGGTGCGCGCACGGACGTCGCCGACCGCCACACGTTGGGAGCCACCGTAGGGCGGTCGAGCCGGACATTCGCGACAGGCTGGACACCGGTTTCGAATCGTTACGTGATCGATACTGCCCAGTAGGTCCTGCGCTGGGAGGATGCCCGGCCGGACACCGGCCCGAAACATGCTGGTAACACGGCGCCCGCCATCAGGGGTGTCGCTGAACGGGGACGTCCGCGTAGTGGCACGCCACGTCCCGGCCCTCGATCCGACGAGACACCGGGTCCACCTGTGTGCACACCTGCGCGAGGTCGTCGGGCAGCGCGGCGCGGAGCGAACACCGGTGACGGAAGCGGCATCCGGCCGTCGGCGGCGCGTCGTCGTCCAGCAGCGGCACCCGAACCGGTCGTACGCGCGGGTCCGCCACCGGGACGGCGGCGAGCAGGGCGCGCGTGTACGGGTGCCGCGGGTCGTCGAGCACCACGTGCGCCTGCCCCTGCTCGACCACGCGGCCGCGGTACATCACGGCGACGAGCTCCGCGTGGGCGCGCACCACGCCCAGGTCGTGGGCGACGAGGACGCAGGTCAGCCGCAGCTCGTCGCGCAGCCGGTCCACCAGGGCGAGCAGCTCCGCGCGGACCGGTGCGTCCAGGGCCGAGACCGGCTCGTCCAGCACCAGGACCTCGGGCCGGGCGGCGAGCGCGCGAGCGAGGGCGACGCGCTGCAGCTGGCCGCCCGAGAGCTCGTGCGGGTACCGCTCCGCGAGGGGTTCAGGCAGGCCGACGAGCCGCAGGACGCCGGGGACGTCCGCACCGGCCGCGCCGGCGGCCCGGAAGCCCTCGGCGAGGGACTGCCGCACCGTCATGCGGGGGTCGAGCGAGCCGCCGGCGTCCTGGAACACCAGCTGCACCCGTCTGCGCAGGGCCAGCCGCTCGCCGCGGCCGAGCCGCGGCACGGTGGACACGTCGGTCCCGACCACCCGCACGGTCCCCGCCTCGGGCGGCTCGAGGGACGCGATGGCCAGCGCCGTCGTCGTCTTCCCGCTCCCGCTCTCCCCGACCAGGGCCAACGTGGTGCCCCGCGGGACGACGAGGCTGACCCCGTCCATCGCGACGACGGCCTCGTCGGCGGCGCGCCCCCTCCACCTGCTCCGCGACCGGAAGGTGCGACGCACGTCGACCAGCTCGACGGCCGCACGCCCGGTGAGCTCCACCGCGCGCTGAGCGGGTGCGGGCGCCTCGGCCCGGAGCAGCCTGGCCGTGTAGTCCTGACCGGGCGCGTCGAACAACGTCCTCACGTCGCCCTGCTCCACGACCTGCCCGTCGCGCAGCACCACGACGCGGTCCGCGTGGCCCGCCACCACCCCCGGGTCGTGCGTGATGAGGAGCAACGACGCGCCGGCGGCCTCGCGGGCCCGGTGCAGCACCTCGAGCACCTGGGCCTGGACCGTGACGTCCAGGGAGGAGGTGGGCTCGTCGGCGACGATCAGCCGGGGGCGGTTGGCGACCGCGACCGCGACGAGCACGCGCTGGCGCTGGCCGCCGGACAGCTGGTGCGGGTACGCGTCCAGGGCCCGCGCCGGCAGGCCGACGAGGGTGCACAGCTGCGCGGCCCGGGCGAGCGCCGCAGCACGGGACAGCCGCCGGTCGTGCAGCTGGAGCGCCTCGACGAGCAGAGCGCCGACGCGGTGCACCGGGGGCAGCGCCGAGCGAGGGTCCTGGAACACCATCGCGATCCGCACGCCGCGCAGCGCGGAGAACGCGCGGTCCGACAGGTCGAGGAGCGAGGTCCCCTCCAACCGGACCGAGCCGCGCACGCGTGCGCTCGAGGGGAGCAGCCCGAGGACGGCGAGCGCCGTCGTCGTCTTCCCCGCTCCCGACTCGCCGACCAGGGCGACCACCTCGTCGCCGCCGACGGTGAACGAGACGTCCCGGACGGCAGGAACGCCCCCGGCTGCGGCGGCGGACCGGCTGCGCGGGCGTGGGCCGGGCCGGGCCGCGCGCGGGGCGCGGAACGTGACGCCCAGCCCCTCCACGGCGAGCAGCGGCTCACTCACCGGCTGTCCCCGTCGTCGGGTCGAGGGCGTCGCGCAGCGCGTCGCCGACGAGGCTGGTCGCCAGGACCGTGACGACCAGCAGACCGGCCGGGAACCAGAACAGCCAGGGCCGCGTGACCGCCGAGGCGCTGCCGGCGGCGAGGAGGGTGCCCAGCGACACCGCGGGCGGCCCGAGGCCGAGACCCACCCAGCCGAGCGTCGCCTCGGTGAGCACCGCCGCTGCGACGCCCAGCGTCGCGTCCACGACCAGGAGGGACGCGAGGTGCGGCAGCACGTGCCGGCGCAGCACCGCGCCCGTGGGCACGCCGAGGAACCGTGCCGCCGTCACGAAGTCACGACGGCGCAGCGAGCGGGCCTGCGCCCGGACCAGCCGTGCCATCACCATCCAGCCCAGCAGCGCGATGGCGAGAGCCACCGCGAACCAGCCGGCACGGCCCGCCGTCGGGGCGAGGAGCACCAGCAGGTAGAAGGACGGCAGCACGAGCGCGAGGTCGATGCCCCACACCACCACGCGGTCGACCCGACCTCCGAGGTAGCCGCCGACGGCGCCGACCACGGCGGCGATCAGCGTCGACAGCGGGCCGGCGACCAGCCCGACGGCGAGCGACGTGCGCAGCCCGACGAGGGTGCGGACGTACAGGTCCCGACCGGAGGAGTCCGTGCCGAACCAGTGCAGCGCGGTCGGCGGTCGCCCGAAGGCGGTGACGTCCGAGGTGAACGGGTCCCAGCGCGACAGGACGGGACCGAGGACGGCCGCGAGGACGACCAGCACCAGCACCGCCAGCCCCACCCGGGCTCGCGGTGCCCGGAAGGTGCGACGCAGCACACCGGGTGCCCCGGACCCGGGAGCCGAGGTGGCGGTCAGGTCGGTGACGGCCACGTCAGGTCCGCACGCGCGGGTCGAGGGCGGCGTGCAGCACGTCGGCGAGGACGCCGGCGAGCAGCACCAGGACGGCGGTGAACAGCACCGTGCCGGCCGCCGCGTTCACGTCGTCGTCCACGACCGACCGGACCAGGTACTCCCCCATGCCGTGCCAGCTGAAGGCCAGCTCGGTGATCGCCGCCCCGGTCAGGATCAGTCCGAAGGAGTACGCGAAGAACGTGGACATCGGGATCAGTGCCACCCGGACCCCGTGGCGCCACAGCGCGGACCGGCGGGTGTGGCCCATCGACCGCGCCGTGCGGACGTGGTCCGCCGCGAGCACGTCGAGCATCGCGGCGCGCTGGTACCGGGACCACGTCGCGGACGTGCCCAGCGCGAGGCAGAGGGTCGGCAGCAGCAGGTGCGCGGCCCGGTCCCCCACCTGCGTCGGCCAGCCGCCGCCCAGGCCCGGCGTGTACTCCCCGGTGAACGGCACCAGCGTGCGACCCGCGGCCGAGTCGAGCCGCACCGCGAGGGTCATCAGCACGACGGCGAGGACGAACGGTGGGGTGGCCAGCAGCACGAACGAGCCCACCGTGGTCACCCGGTCCGGCCAGCGGTACTGACGGGAGGCGCCCCAGGTCCCGATCACGACCCCCAGCAGCGCGCCGAGCAGGCTGCCGACCAGCAGCAGCCGCAGGCTGGTGCCGGCTCGGGCGGCGATCTCGGCGGTCACGGGGACACCTCGCACGCTGAGCCCGAGGGAGCCGTGCGTGACGAGCTCGGTCAGCCAGTGCCACAGCCGGGCCGGCACCGGGACCCCGGGGTCCACGCCGAGCGTCGCGAGCTCCGCGTGCACCACCGAGGGGGGCACGGGCGGGGTCCGACCCGCGTACCGCGCCGCCGGGTGCAGCGTCAGGCTGGCGAGCACGTAGCCCAGCGCCGTCGCGACCGTCGCCAGCACCCCGTAGCCCGCGGCCCGGCGCACGAGGAACCGGAGCATCGCGCCGACGCTAACACCGGGCCGCTGCCGCGGCGCCGACCACGCCGGGACGAACCGGACAGGTGCGACACGCCGCGCCCACCAGGCACTCCGTATCCGAAACCCGTCCTCGTCCAGAGGTTGGCCCGGGGCTCGCCGGACGACATGATGACCACGCAGGGGTGCACGTTCGCCACGTCTCGGCGCTGAACACGATGTGAGGACCATGGCCTACCCCAGGACGACCGCACGGCTGTGCGCGGGCCTCGTCGCCGTGCTGCTCGGCCTCGCCGGGTGCACCGCCGGATCACCGGCCCCGCGCGCGACCACCGGGACGACCGGCGTGGCGACGCCCGCCGCACTGCCGGGCACGGCGTGGCGAGCCGTGCCACGCGAGCAGGTGCGCGACGGCGGCTCCCTCACGCTCAGCGTCGACGCGCTGCCGCAGACCTACCAGCTCAACGACCCGAACTCCTCGCTGGACCTGCAGCGGATCTCCAACCTCTACCTGCCCTCGTTCGTGCGGATCGAGGCGGACGGCAGCTGGTCGCCGAACCCGGACTACACCGCCTCGCTGACCGTGACGTCGCAGGACCCCGAGGTGGTCGAGCTGCGCATCGCGCCGGCCGCGACGTGGTCGGACGGCACCCCGATGAGCTGGCGCGACCTCGCCGCGAGCTGGCAGGCGTTCAACGGCACCAACTCGGCGTACACGCCGGCGTCGACGGCCGTGTGGCAGGACGTGAAGTCGGTGACGCGCGGGGACGACGACCGCGACGTGCTGATCACGTTCGCCAAGATCGATGCCGACTGGCCTGCGCTGCTGTCCAGCGTGTACCCGTCGTGGGCGGTGGACACGCCGGCGCACTTCGCCTCGGCGTGGAAGAACGGTCCGTTCGCGGCGGACGGCACGACGTACGTCTCCGCGGGGCCCTTCGTCGTGCGCTCGATCGACACGAACGCCGGGGTGGTCACCCTCGGCCGCAACCCCCGGTGGTGGGGCGACCCCGCGCGGCTGGACACGGTCGTGTTCCGCACGGTGTCCCGGGACAGCCTCGGCCAGAGCTTCGCCAACCAGGAGCTGGACGCGGTCGACGTGATGGGCATGCCGGACGTGCTGACCGCGGCGCGAGCCCGGCAGGGCACCACCGTCGAGCAGTCCGGCGGCACGGTGGCGCGGCAGCTGACGCTCAACGGCACCGCGGGCGTGTTCGCCGACCCGGCGGTCCGCAAGGCGTTCGCCCAGGCGGTGGACCGCAGGGTGCTGGCCCAGGCGGTGCTCGGACCGGTCGGGGCGCCGGTGCAGACGCTCGGCAGCGTGATCTTCGTCCCCGGGCAGAAGGGGTACGCCGACCACACGGCAGGCGTGCTCACCGGGTCCGCGACGGACGCACGCAGCACCCTGCAGGCGGCGGGCTGGACGATCGGGCAGGACGGGGTGGCGACGAAGGGGGGCACCCGGCTGACCGCCCGGTTCGTGGTCCCGCAGGGCGCCGCAGCGGTCGCGACGATCGCCCAGCTGGTCAGCCAGGAGGCCAAGGCCGCAGGGTTCGACGTGAGCGTCCAGACGGTGCCCGGCAGCGACTTCTTCAGCAGCTACGTCACGGCGGACAACAAGCGCAACTTCGACGTGACGTCGTTCGCGTGGGTGGCGGGGGCGTTCCCCATCGCCACCGCCGAGGCGTACTTCTACCCCGCCGACTCCGGGTCCAACTACGGCGGCGTCACGGACAAGACCCTCGGCAGCGACTGGGACGCGCTGAACGCCCAGCTGGACCCGGCGAAGCGGCTGACGCTCGCCGCGGACGTCGACAAGCGTGCGCTGGACCTGTTCACCATGGTCCCGCTGTTCGTCGAGCCGTCGACGTGGGTGGTCCGCTCCGACCTGGCCAACTACGGCCCGTCGCAGTTCCAGGACGTGCGCTGGCAGGACGTCGGCTACACCGGCTGACGGTGCGTCCGGCCGTGGGCGGCACCGGGCCGATCTCCCGATCGCCGGATACCGTCGCGGCATGACGGCCTTCCTGGACCAGGTGCTCGGTGCCGCCCCGTGGGCCGTGCTGCTCGTCGTCGGGCTCGTGGTGTTCGCCGAGGACGCGCTGTTCGTCGGCTTCGTGCTGCCGGGCGAGACCGCGGCGATCCTCGGCGGCGTCGCCGCGCACCGGGGGCACGTGGCGTTCGCGGCCGTGCTGGCGGTGGTGATCGTGGCCGCGATCGTCGGCGACAGCGTCGGGTACGAGGTCGGACGGCTGGTCGGACCGCGCGTGCTCGCATCGAAGCTGCTCCACGGTCGGCGCGAGCGCATCGAGCAGGCGCAGGACTTCCTGGCCCGGCGCGGCGGCTGGGCCGTGCTGCTCGGCCGGTGGGTCGCCTTCTTCCGGGCGGTGATGCCGGCGCTGGCGGGCCTGGCGCGCATGCCGTACCGGGTGTTCCTGCCGTTCAACGCCGCGGGCGGGATCATCTGGGGGTCGGTCGTCGTCACCGTCGGCTACCTCGCCGGCGCCTCCTACGCCGCGGTGGAGAAGAAGCTGGGGACGGACTCGGCCCTGGTCGTGCTCGGGATCGTCCTCGTCGGCCTGGTGGTGTGGCACCTGCGCAAGCGGTTCACCGAGCGACGCTCGCAGGACGCACCCGCCGCCGACTGAGACCCGCCCGCCCGGGTGCCCGGCCTACTGCCCGGTGCGCCCGTCGATGCACTCCCGCAGCAGGTCGGCATGGCCGGCGTGGCGGGCGTACTCCTCGATCAGGTGCACCAGGACGTCGCGAACCGAGACGGTGCCGTCACGGTGCGGCACCGTGTCGCCGAGGCGGCTCTCGTCGAGGGCGTCCAGCCAGCGGTCCGACCGATCGATCTCCGCCTTCCAGGTGGTGAAGGCGTCCGCCACCACCGCGTCGTCGGCGACGGCACCGTTGAAGTCGGCGTCGCGGTCCTCGGGCGTCAGGTAGATCGACTCGTCCTCCGGGTGCCTGTCGAGGACGCGGTGGAACCAGTGGTTCTCGACGCCGACCAGGTGCCGTACCAGGCCGAGCAGGCTCAGCGTGCTGGGGGGCACAGACCGGCGCGCCAGCTGCTCGGCGTCGAGGTCCTGGCACTTCAGCTCGATGGTGAGGCGGTAGTTGGTCAGGTACTCCCGGTAGGTCGCCAGCTCGCCGACGGGGTTCGCGTACGTGCGCGGGTCGAGCTCCGGAACGGTCCACATGTCGCTCATGCGGACCACCAGATCACGGACGCGGCCTCGCGCGGAAGCGCAATGCCGCGAGCACCGGGACCGCGATCACGGCTCCCGCACCGGAGACCAGCAGCGGCACGGTTCCCCTGCCGCGTCCCGCGTCCCACAGCAGCCCGGCCCACAGGCCGGCCACGAGCACGGCCCCGCTGCTCAGCGCCTGGAACGCGCCCTGCGCACGGCCGCGGTGCTCCGCCGGCACCAGCGAGGAGATCCACGCCTTGCCCACACCGTCGGTCAGGGCCGGGAACAGGCCGTAGACGGCCAGCAGGACGAAGACGGCCGGACCCTTGCCGACCAGGGCGAGGCCGACGTAGCCGATCGCGAACGCCAGCAGGCCCACCGCGTAGACGTAGGCCCGCGGCCAACGGTCCGTCAGCGCACCGGCGGGGTACGAGCCGACCGCGTAGACGACGTTGAACAGCACGTAGGCGAGCACCACCTGCGTGGTGCCGAACCCGAGCTCCGAGACGCGCAGCAGCAGCAACGTGTCGGAGAAGTTGACCAGGGCGACGACGACGAGCACACCGACCACCCACCAGTACGCCGCGGGCAGCGGGCGGGACGGCGCCGCGGATGCCGCGACGGGTCGCGCCGGTAGGGGGGCGGGTCCGGCCGGGGCGGGGCCTCGTCGGGCCGGGGCGGGTGCGGGTGCCCGATGCTCGCGCACCAGCACGACGAGGCCGGCGGACAGCACCGCGGGCACCACCGCCCACCACAGGGCGGCATGCAGGTTGCCGCCCATCACCGACAGCGCCAGCAGGCCCAGCAGAGGCCCGACCACGGCTCCCAGGGTGTCGCCCGCGCGGTGGAAGCCGAAGGCCCGGCCCAGGTTCTCCGACGGGACCGACGCCGCGATCAGCGCGTCCCGCGGTGCCGACCGCACACCCTTGCCCAGACGGTCGACCGTCCGGCCGGCCAGCACCGTCGGCCACGCCCCGGCCGCCGCGACCAGCACCTTGCCGACCGCGGCGAGACCGTAGCCCGCGCCGATGAACCGCACGCGCCCCGCCCGGTCCGACCAGCGACCGGTCACGTACCGGGCCAGCCCCGCCGTGCCCTCGGCCACGCCCTCGATCACTCCCAGCACGACGGGTGGCGCCGCCAGCACGCCGGTCACCAGGACGGGGAGGAGCGGGTACAGCAGCTCGCTGGCCGTGTCCTGGAAGAGCGAGACCAGCGTGAGGACGACGAGGTTGCGGGTGAGCCACCGACGCCGGTGCCCCGTCGTGCCCGCCATGCCGACCCCCCTCGTGACGACGTCGCCACCGGGTGCCAAGGTAGGCCTGGCCGCCAGCAGGCGACGACCGTGTACCACGACCCCAGGGGGACGCATGAGCGAGTGGCCGGGACCGATCTTCGCCCTGACCCTGTTCGCCGAGGACCTCGGTGAGGCCAAGCGCTTCTACACCGACGTGTTCGGGCTGCCCGTCGTCTTCGAGGACGGCAACTCCGCCGTGTTCCAGCTCGGCGACACGCTGATCAACCTGCTCGCGGTGTCGCAGGCGCCAGGGCTCGTCGGACCGGCGCCGATCGCCCCGCCGGAGGCCGGCGTGCGCAGCCAGCTGACGCTGAAGGTCGCGGACGTCGACGCGATGTGCGCCGAGCTCGAGCGCCGCGGCGTCACCCTGCTCAACGGGCCGATGGACCGCCCGTGGGGCCCGCGCACGGCCGCGTTCCGCGACCCGACCGGCACGGTCTGGGAGATCGCCTCCCAGTAGCGTGCGGCGAGTGACCAGCCAGCTGGGCGGCCGGGTGAGCGGCGCCGTCGAGGGCCTGACCCCCGGGTACTTCGCCCTGGTCATGGCCACCGGCATCATCTCCGTGGGCATGCGCCTCGAGGGGTTCGTCGTGGTCTCCGACGCCCTGCTGGCGGTCACGGCCGCCGGCTACGCCGTGCTGGTCGTCCTCACCGTCTGGCGCCTGGTCGCCTACCGGCGCGCCGTGAGCGACGACTTCAACGACCCGAGACGCGCCTTCGGCTTCTTCACCTTCGTCGCGGCCACCAACGTGCTCGGCGTCCGGCTCGGGGCCGACGGCCACCATGCCGCGACCGCCGCGCTGCTGGCCGTCTCGGGCGCCTCGTGGCTGGTGCTCGGGTACGTCGTCCCGTGGACCGCGGCCCTGGGTCGGCAGCAGCGTCCGATCGTCGCGGACGCGAACGGCACGTGGTTCATCTGGGTGGTCGCCAGCCAGTCGGTCGCGATCGCCGCGGCGACCATCGAACCCGTCTTCGATACCGGGCGCCGCGAGCTGGCGGTGCTCGCCGTCACGTCGTGGTCGGTGGGGGTCTTCCTCTATGCGGCCGCCGGGATCTTCGTCGCGCTGCGGCTGATGCTCTACCGGTTCGGGCCGGAGGACCTCACGGCGCCCTACTGGGTGTCGATGGGCGCCCTCGCGATCTCTGTGCTGGCCGGGGCGCGCATCGTCGAGATGGCCGACGCGCCGATGGTGCAGGCCACGCGAGGCCTGATCGCCGGCCTGACGGTGGTGCTGTGGGCGTTCGCCACCTGGCTGATCCCGGCGCTGGTCGCCGCCGGCTGGTGGCGGCACGTCGTCCGGCGGCTGCCGCTGCCGTACGACGCCACGCTGTGGAGCATCGTGTTCCCGCTGGGCATGTACGGCGTCGCGGGCATCTACCTCGGGCAGGCCGACCAGCTGCCGGTGGTGGGCATGGTCGGGCGCGTGGAGCTGTGGGTGGCGCTGGCCGCCTGGGTCGTGGTGCTCGTCGCGATGCTGCGGCACGTGTGGCTGAGCGTCGTCGTCGGCGCGCTCGCACCGCGGGACGAGGAACCAGGGATCGCCACACGCTGAGACCGCGGGCCGGCTCCCGGGGTGGCGGGTGTGGGTGCGCGGAGGGAGGGTGCGGGCATGAGCGAGGAACGACACTCCCTGCCCGGCAGCACCCGGCACCCGGTGGCCGACGCCCGGCCTGTCGGCGGTCCGGAGCCGTCGACGACGGTGGCGGTCACGCTCGTGCTGCGCCGACGCGGTGAGCTGCCCCCGCCCGGTGGTGCGCCGATGAGCCGCGAGCAGCTCGCCTCCACGGCCGGCGCGGACCCGCAGGACCTCGAGCTGGTGCGCCGCACGCTGGCAGCGGCCGGTGTCACCGTGACGGCCGAGGACGCCGCCTCTCGGCGCATCCAGGCGCAGGGCAGCCTGCAGACGCTGGAACGGGTGTTCGGCACGTCCCTCGGGCTCGTGGAGTCGCCGGCACCGGACGGTGCCGGCACCGTCACGCACCGGCAGCGGACCGGCGAGCTGTCGGTGCCCGGCCCGTTGGCCGGCGTGGTGGTCGCGGTCCTGGGGCTGGACGACAGGCCCCAGGCGAGGACCCGGTTTCGACCCGCCGCCGCCGGCGCCAGGGCGTTCACCCCGCAGCAGCTCGGCACCGTCTACCGGTTCCCCGCCGGGACCACCGGCGCCGGGCAGCGGCTCGCCGTCCTCGAGCTCGGTGGCGGCTACACCGACGCCGACCTGGCCGCCTACTGGTCCCGCGTCGGAGTGACCTCCCCGCCGACCGTGACAGCCGTCGGTGTGGACGGCGCGACCAACGCCCCGGACGGGAACCCGTCCGGGGCCGACGGTGAGGTGATGCTCGACATCGAGGTCGCGGGCGCGCTGTCCCCCGGCGCTGACCTGGTGGTGCACTTCGCACCGAACACCGACCGTGGCTTCCTCGACGCGCTGGCGACCGCGGTGCACGCCAGCCCGACCCCTGCCGCCGTGAGCATCAGCTGGGGGCAGTCGGAGGACCAGTGGACCGCCCAGGCCCGGGCCGCGATGGACCAGGCGATGGCGGACGCCGGCGCCCTGGGCGTCACGGTGTGCGTGGCCTCGGGTGACGACGGCAGCAACGACAACGCCACCGACGGCCGCCCGCACGTCGACTACCCCGCCTCCAGCCCGCAGGCGCTCGGCTGCGGCGGCACCACGCTGCACGCCGACGCCGCCGGCTCCGTCACCAGCGAGACGGTGTGGTTCCACGGCGCCGGCAAGGGCGGCACCGGCGGCGGGGTGAGCGACGTCTACCCGACGCCCGTGTGGCAGTCCGGTGTCGGCGTCCCGGCGAACGCCGCGACCGGCCGGCCGGGGCGTGGGGTGCCCGACGTCGCGGGGGACGCGGACCCCGCCACCGGGTACGACGTCCGGGTGGACGGGACGGACACCGTGATCGGGGGGACGAGCGCCGTCGCGCCGCTGTGGGCGGCACTCGTGTGCCGCCTGGCCGAAGGGCTGGGAAGGCTGCCCGGTCCGCTCGGCCCGCAGCTGTACGCGGGCGCGCATGCGGGCGCGCCGACGGGCGGGTTGCGCGACATCACGTCCGGCACGAACGGCGCCTACTCCGCCGGCCCCGGCTGGGACCCGTGCACCGGGCTGGGCGTCCCCGACGGCCAGGCGCTGCTGGACAGGCTCCGCGCGGCGCACCCTTGACCGGAGATCCCTGAACGATGGGATCGTCCGAGCACGGCTCATGACGGCCCCACCACGTGGCAGGGAGGTTCGATGCACGTGCCACCACCCGCAGCAGCGTGGATGCGAACCCACCGTCGAGGGCTGCGCCGAACGCTGAGGGCCCTGCTGGTCCTGGCGATCGTGCTGGTGGTGGCGCTCGGCGGGTACGTCGGCTACGTGACGGTCCGGCAGCAGGAGGAGGTCGCCCTCCCCGCCCCGACCGGCCGGTATCCCGTCGGCCGGACGACGGTCGACTGGACGGACGACGCCCGCACCGACCCGCTCGCCCCGCGACCGGGCATGCCACGCGAGCTGTCCGCGTGGCTCTGGTACCCGGCCGCACCGGCCCCGGGCGCGGCACCTGCGCGCTACACCCCGGGCGCATGGGCGGGGCTGCACCTGCACGGCCCGCTCGGGCTGGGTGAGACCCGTTTCGACCACGTCCGGGTGCACGCCGTCGCCGACGCCCCCGCCGCGGCCGGTCGGTTCCCCGTCGTCGTGCTCGAACCGGGGTTGGGTCTCGCCGCGCCGCAATACACCACGCTCGCGGAGAACCTGGCGAGCCACGGATACCTGGTCGCCGGGATCACCCCCACCTACAGCGCCCACCTGACCGTGCTGGACGGACGGCCGGTGGACGCGACACCCGCCGGCGGCCTGCAGGAGTCCGACGCGGCCGCCATGCGCCTGTCCGCCGACCGGCTGGTCAGCGTGTGGGCGGCCGACGACCGCTTCGCCGCGTCCCGGGTCGCGGCGCTGGATACGACCGGCCGGTTCGCCGGTCACGTCGACGCCGCCGCCACGGTGTACCTGGGTCACTCCTTCGGCGGCGCGGCCGCGCTGCAGGCCTGCCACGACGACCCGCGGTGCGCGGGCGCGGCCGACCTGGACGGGACCCAGTTCGGCACGGTCGTCCAGTCCGGACTGCAGAAGCCCATGATGCTGCTGGGCAGCCAGGGCTCCTGCATCACGGGCACCTGCCGGCCGGGCACGGCCGACGAGCAGTCCGCGCGCGACGCGGCCCGCACGTTGCTGGCCGCCAGCACCGGGCCCGTCTGGAGCTTCCAGCTCGACGGGGCTCGGCATTTCAACTTCAGCGACTACGGCGCCTACTACCTGGCCGCGCCGATCCGGCTCCTCGTCGGGCTCGGGCCCATCGACGGCGACGAGGCGCTGAGCATCACGGACGCCTACCTGGCCGCGTTCGTCGACCACGTGGCGCGCGGGACGCCGGAACCGCTGCTCGCCGGGTCCTCGCCGTACCCGCAGGTCGAGGTGCAGCGCACCGCGTCATGAGGGCGTGCGCTCAGACGTTGAAGCGGAACTCCACCACGTCGCCGTCGGCCATCACGTACTCCTTGCCCTCGATCCGCGCCTTGCCGGCAGCGCGCACCGCCGCGACGGACCCGGCCTCGACCAGGTCCACGTAGCTGATCACCTCGGCCTTGATGAAGCCCTTCTGGAAGTCCGTGTGGATCACCCCGGCGGCCTGCGGCGCCGTCCAGCCCTGGTGGATGGTCCACGCGCGGGCCTCCTTGGGGCCGGCGGTGAGGTACGTCTGCAGGCCGAGGGTGTGGAAACCGACGCGGGCCAGCTGGTCCAGCCCGGACTCCTCCTGGCCGTTGGCGGCGAGCATCTCGCGCGCCTCGTCCGGCTCGAGCTCGACCAGCTCGGCCTCGAACTTCGCGTCGAGGAAGACGGCGTCGGCGGGCGCGACGGCGGCACGCAGCCGCTGCTGCATCGCGGTGTCGGCGAGACCTTCGTCGTCGGTGTTGAACACGTAGATGAACGGCTTCGTCGTGAGCAGGCCGAACTCCGCGAGCGCTGCCACGTCCACCCCGTCGGCCAGCGAGAGCGGACGACCCTCCTCGAGCACCGACTGCGCCTGCTGCGCCGCAGCCAGGGATGCGGCGTCGACCCGCTTGAGGCGCACCTCCTTCTCCAGGCGCGGCACCACCTTCTCCAGCGTCTGCAGGTCCGCGAGCGCCAGCTCCGTGTGGATCGTCTCGATGTCGGCCAGCGGCTCGACGCGACCCTCGACGTGCACCACGTCCGGATCGGCGAACGCCCTGGTCACCACGCAGATCGCGTCGGCCTCGCGGATGTTGGCCAGGAACTTGTTGCCCAGCCCCTCGCCCTCGCTCGCACCCTTGACGATGCCGGCGATGTCGACGAACGACACGGTGGCCGGGATCGTCCGCTCGGAGCCGAACACGCGGGCAAGCTCGGTCAGCCGGGGATCCGGCAGCGGGACCACGCCGACGTTGGGCTCGATGGTCGCGAACGGGTAGTTGGCGGCGAGCACCTGGGCCTGGGTCAGTGCGTTGAAGAGGGTGGACTTGCCGACGTTGGGCAGGCCGACGATGCCGATGGTGAGCGCCACGGCGGGAGAGTCTACGGGTCAGGCCATCGCGATCAGCCGGCGGAGCAGGTCGGGAGCGGTGCGGTCGAGGGTCCGACCGCCGAGCCGCACGCCGAGCGCCATCAGTGCGGTACCCACCGTCGGGCCCACCGCGAGGGTCACCCAGCCGAGCCCCTCTCGGTGCCCCGCGACCGACATCACGGCGAGCACGGTGACCGGCGCGCACAGCAGCCCGACCGCCGTCCAGCCGGCGAGCTGCGTGAGCATCGCGGGGACCGTGGCGCCCTGCTGCGTGGAGAACGGGTTCTCCCCTGCCTTCCGCACGCGGTAGACGACGAGTGCCGAGGCGACGGACGAGACCCCGAGGGTCGTGGAGAGAGTGCCCAGTGCGCTGCCGAGCAGCGGCGCGACCGCGTCAGGTCGATGCAGGAACAGCGCGCACGCGACCGTCATGACCGTCACCACCGGTACGCCGAGCACCAGGGCGGCGAGCACCCGGCCCACGCGGTCCACCCCGCCGCGCACCCCCGCGGCGACGTGCACCCAGAACGCCGCACCGTCGAAGCTGATGTCGGAGGAGATCGACCAGCCGAGCAGGAACCCTGCGAGCGGACCCGTAGCCAGCACCAGGCCGCTGCCGATGCCGAGCACGGCGAAGAGCACGGGGAAGATCGGCACGGCCACGACCGCCATGGCGTAGCGGGGATCGCGGACCCAGTAGGTCAGGCACCGGGCCAGCACGGCACCGCGTGGGCTGGCCGGTACGCGGGCGAACCAGCCGAGCCCGCGCTGACGCCGTCCGGCCACGTCGTGCGGCGGGTCCACCAGGGCCCTGGCCAACGACCGGTCCCAGACGAGCACCGCCACCGCGACCGTGGCCAGGGCGATCACCAGCCGCGCCAGCGCCTGCCACCAGCGCCCCGACGCCACGTCGGGCGCCAGGGCCCAGGCCGCCCCGAACGGCGTCCAGCCCACGGCGTGCACCACCGGCGCCGTGTCGGCCGCACGGATGCGGGAGGCGCCCATGGTGAGGCCGGACATCGCCGGGCCGATGAACATCATCGGGATGAGCACCAGGGCGGCGCCGAGCTCGCGCACCCGCCGCCGCACCACGAACCGAGCCAGCGCGGTGGTCAGCGCACGCGATCCGGCGACGCAGGTCGCCACCGCGAGGACGGCGCCCAGCAGGCTCGCGACCAGGGCCGCCGGTTCGCGCCACCACAGGATCGCCGACCCCAGTGCGGCGAGCACCGTCAGCAGCCCGGGCACGCCCACCAGCCCGGAGATCGCCAGGCCGGTGAGCAGGTGCGCCCGCCGGATCGGATAGGGCGCGAAGCGTGCGGGGTCCATCGTGGCGTCGACGCCGAACGCGACGAGCGGCACCACGCACCACGCGAGCACCAGTGCGGCGCCGCCGATGACGGCCACCAGCTCGCGAAGCACCAGCGCCTGGGTGCTGACGTAGACCAGGCCACCGGTCACGGTGACCAGCACGCCGAGCCCGTACAGCAGCGCGAGCACCATGAGCACCACCTGCCAGGCGCTCCGCTTCAGCCCGTTGGCGAGCAGCCTCAGCTTGAGGCGGACGAGGTGCCCAACCACGCCAGTCCCCCGCCCGTGATACGTCCGCCGACCAGCTGCACGAAGCGGTCCTCCAGCGTGCCGCCGCCGCGGACCTCGTCCACCGTGCCCGCGGCCAGCACGTGGCCGCCGGCGATCACCGCGACGTGGTCGCACATCCGCTGGACCAGGTCCATCACGTGCGAGGAGACGATCACCGTGCCACCGGCCGCCACGTAGGCGGCGAGGATGTCCCGGATGTTCGCCGCCGACACCGGGTCGACCGCCTCGAACGGCTCGTCGAGCACCAGCAGCCGGGGCGCGTGCACCATCGCGCACGCCAGCGCGATCTTCTTCGTCATGCCGGCCGAGTAGTCGACCACCAGCGTGTCCGCGTCCCGCTGCAGGTCCATCGTGCGGAGCAGGTCGGCGGTGCGCGCGGCCACCGTGTCGCGGTCGAGGCCGCGGAGCAGACCGGCGTACGTGATCGCCTGCGCGCCGGTCAGACGGTCGAACAGCGGGATGCCGTCGGGCAGCACGCCGAGCAGCGCCTTGCCCCGCAGCGGATCGGCCCACAGGTCGACGCCCTGCACCCACACGCTGCCGAAGTCGGGGCGGAGCAGGCCGGTCGCCATCAGCAGCGTGGTCGTCTTGCCGGCGCCGTTGGGGCCCACCAGGCCGTAGCAGGACCCGGTCGGCACGTCGAGGTCCAGACCGGCGACCGCGATGGTGCTGCCGAACCGCCGCCACAGGCCGCGCAGCACCAGTGCCGGGGGCTCGGCGAGCGGTTGCGCAGGGGCGAGCGGCGGTCGTGGGTCGGGAGGGAGCTGCGGCCCCTGGTTGCCGTCGGGCACGGGCGTCAGCATAGGTGCGGGCACCTACTCGGGTCCGGGGTTCTGGCGCAGCCGCGCCCCGGTGGAGGGACGGGGGACGGCCGCCGTGCGCGCCGCGACCGGCATGTCGGTGGTCGGCGGCACCCTGGCGGCATGGACGTGGGCGCGCTGCTGCTGGGACTGGCGGTCGGGGTCGTGCTGGGGGCGGCCCTCGGCTGGGTGGGGGCGGGCACCCGGGCAGCAGCCCGCGTCCGGGCGGCCGAGGTCTCGGCGGCTCGCTCGGAGGCGGGCTGGGCGGCGGAGCGCACGGCGGCGGCGGCCGCCCGCGCCGACGACGAGCGTGCGGCGGAACGGTTCAAGGCGCTGGCCGCCGACGCCCTGGCCGCGAGCAGCGAGCAGTTCCTCGCGCTGGCGCACCAACGGCTGGCCGCCGAGCACCAGACCCAGGTCGGCGAGCTGGCGCAGCGCGAGCAGGCGGTCCGCGCCCTCGTCGAACCCGTCGGGCGCACGCTGGACCAGGTGCGCGAGCAGCTCCAGCTCGCCGAGCAGGGCCGCGCCGCCGGCCAGGCGGCGCTCGGTGAGCAGGTCCGCGCGATGCACGCGGTGTCCGAGCAGCTGCGCGGTGAGACGGCACAGCTGGTCACCGCCCTGCGCGCGTCCCAGGTGCGCGGCCGCTGGGGCGAGGTCCAGCTGCGACGGGTGGTCGAAGCGGCCGGGATGCTGCCGCACGTCGACTTCGTCGAGCAGGAGAACGTCCGCACCGACGACGGTCTGCTGCGGCCCGACCTGGTGGTGCACCTGGCGGGCGGCAAGAACGTGGTGGTGGACGCGAAGGTCGCGTTCCTGGGCTTCCTCGACGCCGCGCAGGCGTCGGACCCCACCGTGCGGGCCGCGCGGCTGAGCGACCACGCCCGGCACGTGCGCCGGCACGTCGACGACCTGGCGGCCAAGCAGTACTGGGAGCAGTTCGCCCCGGCACCGGAGTTCGTCGTGATGTTCGTGCCCGCCGACGCCTTCTGGCACGCCGCGCTCGACGAGGACCCGGGCCTGGCGGAGTACGCCTTCGACCGGCACGTCGTGGTGGCGACCCCCTCCACGCTGCTGGCCCTGCTCCGGACGGTCGCCTACGCCTGGAAGCAGGACGCGCTGGCCGCCAACGCCCAGGCGGTGCTGTCGCTGGGCAAGGAGCTGCACGGCCGGCTCGCGACGATGGGCTCGCACCTCGCGCGCCTGGGCCGGGCGATCGACGCGACGGCCTCGGCCTACAACCAGACGGTCGGCTCCCTCGAGACACGGGTCCTGGTAAGCGCCCGGCGGTTCGCCGACCTGCACGTCACCGACGCCGAGCTGCCCTCACCCGCGCCGGTCGACCCCCGCCTGACCACGCTGACCGCACCGGAGCTGCTGGCCTCCACCGACGAGCGGCTGGTGGTGCTGGAGCAGGCCGCGCTCGCGGAGGAGGACGGTCGCCGGGATGCCGCCGCGCTGCGCGCCGAGGCGGCCTCCCCGCACGCCGGCCCGACGGAGGTCGCGGGCTGAACCCGGGCGGCCGCGGTGTCGGGTGAACGGCCCGCACGGCCGGACCGACGTGCCGCGACCGAGCGGACCGGCCCCACGTCGGACGAACGCTAGACGCCCTGGACGTCCAGCGAGCGCCGGCCCTCGCGTGCCGGCCGCGTCTCGGCGCCCGCCGCCTTCAGGTCGGCACGCAGCTCCCGCGGCAGCGAGAACATCAGGTCCTCGGTCGCGGTGCGGACCTCTTCGACGTCGCCGAAGCCGAGCTCGGCCAGACGGGTCAGCACGTCCCTGACCAGGATCTCCGGCACCGAGGCGCCGGAGGTGACGCCCACGGTCGTCGCACCGGCCACCCATGCCGGGTCGATCTCCGCGGCGGTGTCGATCCGGTGCGCCGCGCGGGCGCCCGACTCGAGCGCCACCTCGACCAGCCGCACCGAGTTCGACGAGTTCGCCGAACCGACCACCACGACGACGTCGCACGACGGCGCCATCTTCTTCACCGCCACCTGCCGGTTCTGCGTCGCGTAGCAGATGTCGTCGCTCGGCGGGTCCTGCAGCGCGGGGAACCGCTCACGCAGCCGTCGGACGGTCTCCATCGTCTCGTCCACCGACAGGGTGGTCTGCGAGATCCAGACGACGCGCTCGGGGTCGCGCACCTCGACGGCGTCGACGTCGTCCGGGGAGTTGACCACCTGGATGTGCTCCGGCGCCTCCCCCGACGTCCCCTCGACCTCCTCGTGCCCGGCGTGACCGATCAGCAGGATGTCGAAGTCGTCGTCGGCGAACCGCACCGCCTCCTTGTGCACCTTGGTGACCAGGGGGCACGTCGCGTCGATCGTGCGCAGCGAACGAGCGGCCGCCGCGGCGCGCACCGCCGGGGACACACCGTGCGCGGAGAACACCACCCGGGCACCCTCCGGGACGTCGTCGGTGTCCGCGACGAACACGGCCCCGCGGGCCGCCAGCGTGTCGACCACGTGCCGGTTGTGCACGATCTCCTTGCGCACGTACACCGGCGGTCCGTAGTGCTCGAGCGCCTTCTCCACGGCCACCACCGCGCGGTCCACGCCCGCGCAGTACCCACGCGGCGAGGCGAGCAGCACACGCCGGGCCACGTCGGACGACCGGGTCGCCGCACCGGCGTCGGGCACGGCCGGTTCCACGGCCGGTTCCACGGCACGGTCGACGGACGGACGGTGGGGGTTCACCGCACCAGTCTAGGTCGGGGCTCGGGACCGTCCCCGGGCGGCCGGCGGCGGACGCGTGCAGGTGCCGTGGGCGGCATGGGGCAGTCTGGTGACCGTGAGCGCATCGGCCGATCGGGCGGCGGACCAGGCAGCGGAGCGCGCCGTGTTCCCACCGCCCGGCGGCACCGTCCGCCCGCAGGGCCCGGACCTGACGGCCCGCGGGCCGCTCCCCCTCCGCGCCGCAGACACCACGCCGGACCGCCCGTGGCCGGTCCGCCACCTCGCGCCGAAGATCGCCGACTACATCGCCCGGATGCCGCCGGTGTGGGTCGAGGGACAGGTGCTCAACCTCAAGCGGTGGAACTCCCTGTACTTCCTGACGCTGCGGGACACGGACCTCGACATGTCGCTGTCCGTCACCGTCCCGGCCGGCGCGATCGCCTCCGTCGCCGACCGGCTGTCCGACGGCTCGCACCTGGTGGTGCACGCCCGGCCCCGGTACCACGAGAAGCGGGGCGAGCTGACGTTCGCCGCCGACGCCGTCCGGCTGGTCGGCCTGGGCGAGCTGCTCGCGCGGATCGAGCACCTCAAGGGCGTGCTCGGGGCGGAGGGCCTGTTCGACGAGGACCGCAAGCGGCCGCTGCCCTTCCTGCCGGCGGTGGTCGGCCTCGTGTGCGCGCAGCAGGGCGACGCCGAGCACGACGTGGTCTCCAACGCGCGGGCCCGCTGGGCGGCGGTGCAGTTCGAGATCCGCCGGGTCACCGTCCAGGGCCCTCGCGCGGTGCCCGAGGTGACGGCCGCGATCGCCGAGCTCGACGCCGACCCCCGGGTCGAGGTCATCGTCGTCGCGCGGGGCGGCGGGTCGTTCGAGGACCTGCTCCCGTTCAGCAACGAGGCCCTGGTGCGCGCAGCCGCCGCCTGCCGCACGCCTCTGATCAGCGCGATCGGGCACCACCTCGACTCTCCCCTGCTCGACCTGGTGGCCGACTGGCGCGCCTCGACGCCGACGGATGCCGCGAAGCGGGTGGTCCCCGACGTCACCGAGGAACGCGCCCGCCTGACGCAGGCGCGCCACCGTGCCCGCGCGGCCGTGCTGGGGCGCCTGACCCGTGAGCAGTCGACGCTGGACCACTGGCGTGGGCGGCCGGTGCTGGCACGTCCCGTCACCCTGGTCGAACCGCACCAGCTCGCGCTCGACCGGCTGGTGGACCACGGCCGCCGGACCGTCGGCGCTGCGCTCGCCGAGGCGGGGATCGCCACGGCGCGGCTCGCCGCACAGGTGCGCGCGCTGTCACCCGCGGCGACCCTCGACCGCGGGTACGCGGTGGTGCAGCGCGCCGACGGCGCCGTGGTGCGCGACCCGGCGGAGGTGGCCGACGGCGATCCGCTCGCGGTCCGCGTGGCCCGCGGTCGGTTCGCGGTGACGGTCTCGACGCCCGCGACGGCTACGCAGCCGGACGGGGCGGGCACGCGCCCTCGCACGCCCCGTCGGTGAGGGCTGGTTGACTTCTCCCGTGCCGAAGCCAGCCGTACCGCCGACCGATCCGAACGCCGACGTGCAGGGCCTGGGGTACGAGCAGGCGCGGGACGAGCTGGTGGCCGTCGTCGCGCGGCTCGAGAGCGGCGCCGGCTCCCTCGAGGAGGCCCTGGCGCTGTGGGAGCGCGGCGAGGCGCTGGCCGCCCGGTGCCAGCAGTGGCTCGACGGTGCGCGGGAGCGCCTGGCCACCGCGGCGGCACCCCGAGGCGCAGGTCAGACGGGTACGGCCGGCGCGGCCGGCGTGCAGGACGAGCGGCCGCAGCAGCAGGCCGGTACCGACGACGAGGGCGGGGACGACGAGTGAACGACGCACGGGCGCTGGTGATCGGCGAGGCGCTGGTGGACGTGGTGGTGCGCGAGGACGGCAGCCGTGAGGAGCACCCCGGCGGCAGTCCCGCGAACGTGGCCCTCGGCCTCGCCCGGCTGGGCCGCGAGGCGGACCTGCTGACGTGGCTGGCGCCCGACGCTTACGGCGACCGCGTCCGTGAGCACCTCGTCGCGTCCGGGGTGCACGTGCTCACCGCACCGGTGCACGCGACCCGCACCCCGGTCGCCCTCGCCCGTCTCGACGCGACGGGTGCCGCGACGTACGAGTTCGACCTGGAGTGGGACCTGCCCGCGACGTGGGACGGCGACGACGTCGACCCGATCGTGGTGCACACGGGCTCGATCGCCACGACGTTGCAGCCCGGCGGTGCCGCCGTGGCGCGACTGGTCGAGGCGCGCCGCGCCACGTCCACCATCAGCTACGACCCCAACATGCGTCCGGCGCTGATGGGCTCGCCCGCAGTGACGCTGCCCGTGGTGGACGCCCTCGTGGCCGCGGCCGACGTGATCAAGGTGAGCGACGAGGACCTGCTCTGGCTGCACCCCGACGAGGCGCCGGACGACGTCGCGGCCCGCTGGGCGAAGGCCGGACCGGCCGTCGTGGTGGTGACGCACGGGGGTGAGGGTGCGTTCGCCGTCACGTCCACCGGTCTCCGGGTGCAGATCGTCGCTCCACGCGTCACAGTGGCGGACACGGTCGGTGCCGGGGACTCGTTCATGAGCGGCCTGATCGACGGCCTGTGGACGGCCGGGCTGCTGGGCGCCGACCGGCGCGAGGCGCTGCACCAGATCGACGAGGGGACGCTGACGGCTGTGCTCGAGCGGTGCGCGCGGATCGCCGCGATCACCGTCTCGCGGGCCGGGGCCAATCCCCCGACTGCCGCGGAGGTGGACGCATGACGAGCACGACCGACCGACCGACGACGCCCGGCGAGGCCTGGGCCGCGCTGCTCGAGGGCAACGAGCGGTTCGTGCGAGGCGAGATGGTGCACCCGTCGCAGGACGCGGCGCACCGTGCCGCCCTCAGCTCGAGCCAGCAGCCGTTCGCCGTCGTGTTCGGCTGCTCGGACAGCCGGGTCGCGGCCGAGATCGTGTTCGACCAGGGGCTCGGTGACGCGTTCGTCGTGCGGACGGCCGGCCACGTGATCGACACCACCGTGCTCGGCTCGATCGAGTTCGGCGTCGAGGTGCTCGGCACGCCGCTGGTCGTGGTGCTGGCGCACGACAAGTGCGGGGCGGTGGCTGCCGCCGCCAAGACGCTCGCCAGCGGTGAGCAGGCGCCGGGGTTCGTCCGGGCGGTGGTCGACCGGGTGATCCCGAGCATCGTCGGCCTCACCAGCACCGGGAAGCCGCTCGACTCCTTCGACGCCGCAGAGCTCGGGCACGAGCACGTGCGGCAGACCGCGCACATGCTGAACGACTACTCGGCGGTGCTGTCCCGGCGGACGGCCGACGGCAGCTGCGCGATCGTCGCCGTGGAGTACACGTTGGAGGACGGCCGCGCGAAGCTGGTGGAGACGGTCGGCCGCCTCGACTGACCTGGGCTGATCCGCGCACACTGTGCGCGTGCACAGCCTGAATACCCGCACAGATCTCACCTCTCGATCGTCGCCAGGGCGCCGCTGACTGGGGAACGTGTACAGTCCCCGGCAGCCCTGGCGACGTCGTCCCCCGGGGCGGGTCACCTCGGCGCCGTTCGCGCTGACCGGGTGGCAGCAGTGGTCGCACCCGTCGGTCCCGGTGCAGGTCGGTGCCGACGGCGCCGTCACGGTGACGGTGACCGGCTCGCTGTCCGGCGGCGCCTGGGGTGCCGTGGACGAGGTGCAGCTGGTGCGGGCGCACCCGACGGTGGACCGACAGCGCTGAAGGCCCTGGTCGACCGCGCGACGGCGGTGGACCAGGCGCGGTGCACGCCGCCGACTGCGCGGGCGCTGCAGCGGGCGATCGAGATCGGCCAGGTGGTGCTGGAGGCGCAGTCGTCGGCCGCCGACGTGGTGGACCGCGCTCAGCAGGTGCTGACGGCAGCCCTCGACGCCCTGCGGCCCCTCGGCGGCGGGCGCTGACCCGACGGCCGCGGCCGGACCGGTCTCCACGCCGGTCCGCCGCGGCCACCGCCGTCCTCGCGGCGCGGTCGTGGGCCGTTGCGGCGCCTGCGGCAAGATGGGTCCATGACCCCCACCACCGGCAGTGCCGCCGTGCCCGCGGACGCGGGCTTCCGCATCGAGCACGACACGATGGGCGAGGTGCGCGTCCCCGCCCACGCCCTGTACCGCGCCCAGACGCAGCGCGCGGTGGAGAACTTCCCGATCTCCGGCAGCACCCTCGAGCGGGGTCACATCGAGGCGCTCGCCCGCATCAAGAAGGCCGCCGCGCGCGCCAACGTCGAGCTCGGCGTGCTGGCCGGGGACGTCGCCGACGCGATCGTGGCCGCAGCCGACGAGGTGGCCTCGGGTGCGCACGACGAGCACTTCCCGGTGGACGTCTACCAGACGGGCTCCGGCACCAGCTCCAACATGAACACCAACGAGGTGATCGCCACGCTGGCGACCCGGGCGCTGGGCCGCGAGGTCCACCCGAACGACCACGTCAACGCCTCGCAGTCGTCCAACGACGTGTTCCCCACCTCCGTGCACGTCGCGGCGACCGCCGGCGTGGTGCGCGACCTGGTGCCCGCCCTCGAGCACCTCGCGGCGGCGTTCGAGGCGAAGGCCACCGCCTGGGCCGACGTGGTGAAGTCCGGCCGGACCCACCTGATGGACGCCACGCCCGTCACGCTCGGCCAGGAGTTCAGCGGCTACGGCGCCGCGATCCGGTACGGCGTCGAACGCCTGCAGGCCGCTCTCCCCCGGGTCGCCGAGGTCCCGTTGGGCGGCACCGCCGTGGGGACCGGCATCAACACACCGGCCGGCTTCCCGCAGCGGGTGATCGCCCTGCTGCGGGAGGACACCGGCCTGCCTCTGACGGAGGCGCGCAACCACTTCGAGGCGCAGGGCGCCCGGGACGGGCTGGTGGAGCTGTCGGGCGCGCTGCGCACCATCGCCGTGAGCCTGACGAAGATCTGCAACGACCTGCGCTGGATGGGCTCCGGCCCCAACACGGGCCTGGGCGAGATCGCCATCCCGGACCTGCAGCCCGGGTCGTCGATCATGCCCGGCAAGGTGAACCCCGTGGTGCCCGAGGCGACGCTGATGGTGGCGGCCCGGGTGGTGGGCAACGACGCGACGGTCGCCTGGGCCGGTGCGAGCGGTGCCTTCGAGCTCAACGTGCAGATGCCGGTCATGGCCTCGGCGGTGCTCGAGTCCATCCGCCTGCTGTCCAACGCCTCCCGCGTGCTGGCGGACCGCACGGTGGACGGCATCACGCCGAACGTCGAGCGGTCCCGCGCGCTCGCCGAGTCGTCGCCCTCGATCGTCACGCCCCTCAACCGGGTGGTCGGTTACGAGGCGGCCGCGAAGATCGCCAAGCACGCCGTCAAGGCGGGCATCACCGTCCGCCAGTCGGTGATCGACCTCGGTTTCGTCGAGCGCGGAGAGGTCACCGAGGAGCAGCTCGACACGGCGCTCGACGTGCTGGCGATGACGAGGCCGCCGCAGACCCGCTGAGCGCAGCTGCGGCCCGGCCGCCCGCAGAGGGCGCCGGGCCGCGGCCGTTCGGCGGCCGGGCCTCTCCGGCCCGCAGCCGTGCCGCCAGCGGACCCCTCAGGCCGCAGCCGCCGCCGGCGCCTCGTCCGGCACGCTGCGCCGCTGCGCGCGCTGACCGTGCATCAGCAGCGCGGACACCAGCCCGAGCGCGAACACCGCGACCGCCAGCAGCATCGTCTCCGCCACGGCGGTGGCGAAGCCGTGGTGCACGGCCTGGAGCGCCGCGGCCTTGATCTGGTCGGCGACCGCCGGCGGCACCGACGAGGGCAGTTGCGGGGCGGAGGCGGACCCGGACGAGAACGCGGATCCCGACAGGTGCGAGAACCGGTCGAGGAACTGGCCCCGCACCGCCTCGGGGAGCGACGCCGCCGCGTCCTTCGCCGCCGCCGGCACCGTGTGACCGAGCCGCGACGTCAGCATCGCCACGATGGCCGCTGACCCGATCACGCCGCCGATCTGGCGGTTGGTGTTGAACGCGCCCGCACCCGCGCCCGCCGTCCGGTGGTCCAGGCCGCTGGTCGCCAGGTTGGCGAGCGGGGAGAACACGCAGGACGTGCCGAGCCCGAAGAACGCCATGGGCAGCAGCAGCCGCCAGGGCGAGCGGTCGGGGTCGATCCACTGCGACACCCAGGTGATCGAGACGATGAACATCACGAAGCCGAAGGTGACCACCCACTTGGGCGGGATGCGGTCGGACAGCCGACCGGCGATCGGCGCCACCACCCCGGACACCAGCGAGGACGGCAGCCCGACCAGCGCCGCGTGCAGCGGCGAGAGTCCGGCGACCTCCTGCAGGAACAGCGTGAACGGGAAGAAGATGCCGATCATCGCGAAGCCGACCGCCGCGCCGGACACGTTGGCCAGCAGGAAGTTCCGGTTGCGGAACAGCCGCATCGGCAGCAGCGCCTCCTCGCCCCGCCGCACCTGCAGCCAGCCGAAGACCAGCAGCACCGCCACCCCGACGCCGATCACGCCCCAGACGGTGACCGGTCCGCGGATGGTGCCCCAGCTGTACGTCGACCCCTCCTGCAGGCCGAACACCAGCAGGAACATCCCGCCGACCGACATCACCATGCCGAGCAGGTCCACCGAGCGCACGTGCCGCTCGAGCGACGGCAGCCGCGTGAGGGCGAACCAGAGGGCGACCAGCCCGACCGGCACGTTGACGTAGAAGATCCACTCCCAGCCGACCGACTCCACCAGGATCCCGCCGAGCAGCGGGCCGGTGATCGTCGCGACACCGGCCACCGAGCCCCAGATCCCGAGCGCGGCACCGCGCTGCTGCGGCGGGAAGACGCGCGTGATCATCGACATGGTCTGTGGCGTCATCAGCGCGCCGCCGATGCCCTGCACCGCGCGGGCGGCGATCAGCAGGCCGATGGACCCCGACAGACCGCACGCCAGCGAGGACAGCGTGAACACCACCAGGCCGGCGATGAACACCGGCTTGGGGCCGAACGTGTCCCCCATCCGGCCGGTGACCAGCAGCAGCACGGCGAACGTCAGCAGGTAGGCGCTGTTCACCCACCCGACCGTGGTCAGGTCGGCCCCGAACGACTTCACCAGCGTCGGCACGGCGATGTTCACGATCGTCGTGTCGACCATGATCATGAAGAAGCCGAGGCACAGGGCCGGCAGGATGCTCCACGGGCTGCGCCCGTGCAGGTCGACGAGCGCGCGTGGCGCGGCGGTGGACTGCCCGTTGCGGGACATGGGACCTTCCTCAGGGGCTGGCTGGGGCTAGGGAGCAGCATGCGGCACGCCACCGACAGAGCCGGTGCGGGCCAGGTAGAGGTCCGACTCCCAGGGTTCGGGATCGGCTTCCAGACGAGCGACGACGTCGTCGAGCCAGGCGATCTCCGCGGCGAGCATCGCCCGCTCGTGGTCGACGTCAAGGACGAACCGCAGCGGCAGCTCACGCTCCGTGCGCAGGTGGGTGAGCGTCGACGTGGCGGACGCGTGGGCGGCGGCGAGCCGCTCCCGCCGGGCCGCGAGCGCGGCGAGGGCCTGGTCCCGTGGCAGGTGCGGCGCCTCCGCGAGACCGACGGCGAACGGCGGGTACGTCCGCTCGTCGTCCGCCAGCAGGCCGGTGAGCCGCGGGATCAGCGCCGCGGTGCCCGCGTCCGTGGCGCGGTAGGTCGTCCGCTCGGGGCGCCGACCCTGCCGCTCGGTCCCCACCGCCTCGGCGAGGCCATCCGCGACCAGACGTTCCACCGCGTGGTAGACGGCGCCGACGGTCACCCGCGTGAGCCGGGTCTCGGCGCGCTGCTCGAGCGTGCGGAACACCTCGTACGGGTGCATCGGCTCCTCGTGGAGCAGCGCGAGCGTCATGACCGCGACGACCGACAGCTGCGGCATCGGTGCTCCCCTCGGTATGTTCCCTGCGGAATAGTCCGGGGAAACCATAGAGCCCACCGTTGCGCCCGGCAAGCGCACGAGCAGACGGGCGGTGCCGGGCCCTCCCCCGGCACCGCCCGTCTTCGTGCGGCCGTCCTCCGCCGCGACTACCGCCTGGTGACGGTGACCGCCGTCTGCACCACGGGGGTAGCCCGGATGATCGGGGAGGACAGCCTGGCCGTGAGCGTCTGGGTCCCCGGCTGTCGCGCGGTGGCCCGGTAGCCCAGGCTGACGGACCCACCGGGGGTCGGCGGGGCGGTGGTGATCGCCCACTCCGTCCCGGAGGCCGCGGTGATGTTCACGCCGCTGGTGCCGTCGCGGTTCTCCGCGCCGGACGACAGGGGCGCACCGGCGGACCCGCCGAGGGTGCCGTAGGAGAACCACTGACCCTCGGTGGTACCCGTCTGGATCCAGACCTCGAACGAGCTGGCCGGACCGTGGCCCCAGGCCTGCACCTGGTCGTAGTCGACGACGAGCCAGTGGTTCGTCCCGTCGGACAGGGTGCCCACGCGGATCGCGCCGCCGCCGCTTGCCGGGTCGAGCGACAGGTCCGTCCAGTACGGGGCCAGCACGTTGTTCGGCCTGGTCGGATCGGGGAACGTCTGCGTGTTGCAGCAGTCGTTGTCCTCGGCGGTGCCGCCGCCGACGACCACGTACCCGTTGGAGTCGATGCCGATCCGCGTGTACGTCTCCCCGCCGTACTGGAACGCCGGCACGTCGTAGTTGGTGATCGTCTCGTCACCGAACCCGGTCGCCGCCGGGATGCCGAAGGACGACAGCGGCAGGTAGCCGCCTGCGGGGCTGGCGCCGGGGGTGATGGACGTGATCGTCGGCGGCAGTGCCGGGCTCAGCGTGCCCGTCCAGCGCAGGCCCGACCGCGTGGCCGTCCCGGGCGCCGCCACCGAGGTGATCGGCAGACCGGGTGTCGAGGAGACCTCGACCGTGGTCGGTGCGGCCACGGCGGCGAAGTTCGTCGCCGTCACGGTGCAGTCGGTGCTGGCGCCCCGCGCCAGCGTGGTCGGGTCGCACGTCTGCGTCAGGTGCACCGCCGCGTCACCGGTGTTCACCACCACCGGCAGCACCACCGGAACCGCACCGCCGCTGGTCAGCGTGATCTGGCCGCTGTGCCACCCGTGCGCGGTCGCGGTGCCGTCCACCAGGATCCGCAGCCTCTGCGTCTGGCCCGGCCGCAGCGTGAACCGCGCCGGCTGAACGGTCACCTTCAGCCCGTCCGCACCGGTCGCCGCCGCCGAGAACGCCAGGGTGCGCCCCGAGACGTTCTTCGCCGTGCGCGTGGTCAGCAGCGCGCCCGGCAGCGGGTTCACCGCGATGCTCGGCAGGTCCAGGTCCACCCGGTGCAGCGGGTCGGTGGCGCTGGCCGCCATGTCCTTCGCCGAGACGTCGAACGTCAGCGTCGGCTGCACCGCCCGGTCGGCCCGGATGGAGCCGGCGCCGCGGTCGAACACCCCCGCGGGGCCGCCGTCGGCGTTCACCACGGACTGCAGCGAGGACGTCATCAGCGCGGACTTCACCTGTCCCGGCGTCCAGTCCGGGTGCGCCGCACGGACCAGCGCCGAGATGCCGGTGGCGTGCGGGCTCGACATCGAGGTGCCCGCGATGGCCTGGTACAGCTGGCCCTTCGGCCCGGCCGGGATGTCCACCGGGGTCGGGGTGTTGCCCGCCAGCACCTGCACCCCGGGCGCGGTGATGTCCGGCTTGAGGAAGTCACCCACCGGTCCGCGGGAGCTGAACCCGGCCATCACGTCGCCGGTGGCGGGCGTCAGCGCCCCGGTCGCCCAGGTGGCCGTCACGCCGGTGTGCGCCGCGAGGAACGCGAGCAGCTCGTCGTTCGGACCCTCGAGGTGGATGGCCGGCAGGAAGTGGTTGTCCGTCTCGGTGTCCGACGGCGTGGGGTTGTAGAGCACCATGCCCGCCGCACCGCCCTGGCTGGCGAAGTACCCCTTCTCGACGCGCCCCCCGCCACCGCCACCGCGTTCGCAGACCACCACCTTGCCGGTCAGCGACCCGGCGGCGAACGGCTTCAGGCAGTACTGGCCGCCGGTGTAGCCCGGCACGTCGGCGGCGAGCACCACGGGGGCGTCGGTGACGCCGGTGGTCAGCGTGGCGCCCTGCTTGGTGTAGGTGGCGCCGTCGGCTGCGGTCAGGTGCAGCACGGACGCGAAGGCCCGGTCCGACGTGGACGCGCCGACGGTGGTCACCCACGGCCCGGCGTGGTTCGCCGTGCCCGCGGTGGGCCCGTCGTTCCCGGCGGACGCGTTGACGCTGATGCCGGCCTCGTAGGCGTCCAGGAACGCCAGCTCCACCGGGTCGGTGTACGCCGAGGTGCCGCCGGAGATCGAGTAGTTGATCACGTCGACCCCGTCGAGGATCGCCTGCTGCACGGCCGCCACCGAGTCGGACTGGTAGCAGCCCGCCACGGCGCACACCTTGTAGGCGATCACCGAGGCGCCCGGCGCCATGCCGGCGACCGGACCGCGGTCCGTGCCGAGCAGCGGTGCGCTGGCGACGTAGCTGCCCGCCGCAGTCGTGGCCGTGTGCGTGCCGTGCCCGTCGGCGTCGCGCACGGAGCACGCAGTCGCCGAGCAGTACTCGTCCTTGCCGATCGCGCCCTGGGCTCGGGCGGTGTCGAGGAAGGCGTAGGCGCCGATCAGCTTGTCGTTGCAGGTGAACGCCGCACCGAGCGCCGGGTCGCTGCCGTCGCCGAACTGGCACGCCCACGGGCCGCCGGCCGGCTTGGGCAGGCCCACGTCGGTCAGCATCGGGTGCTCGGGCCAGATGCCGGTGTCCAGCACGCCGACGATCACACCCTGGCCGGCGTGGTCACGGCCGCCGAGCGACGGCCACACCTTCTCCGCGCCGACGAATGCCGTGGTGCCGTTCTCGAGCGCACCTGCGGTCGGGGCAGCGGTGGTGCCCGCGAGCGCCGTCGTCGAGACCCCGGAGCCCAGCTCCGTCTGCACGTGCTCGAGCGCGTCCTGCTGCACCGCGACCACGCCGGGCACCTTGAGCAGATCCTTGGCACGGTTCGCCGGGAGCGTCACCGCCAGACCGCCGTACGCGAGGTTGTAGGTGCCGCGGACCGTCGCGGACGGCACGGCGGCGCGCACGGCGGCCGACGCCTTGTCCGCCTTGCCGCCCAGCAGGCGCAGGTACGACGAGACGTTCGAGTCGCCCGTGCGCAGCGCCTTGCCGGTCACCTCGGGGCTGGTCGCCGCGAAGCCCGCCACGTCGCCGGAGTAGGCGGCCGCCGCGTCGTAGTCGAGCTTGACCATGATCGTCGTCGGTGCGGTGTCCGTCCGGGCGAGCAGAGCGGGATCGCTCTGCGCCAGCCGCGCGCGGCTCGCCTTCGGGGTGTCGATGGGCGCCGACGAGGGAGTCACCGCCGCCGCCGTGAAGCGGCCGGTCGGACCCGGGTCCGGTGGCGCCGCCTGCGCCGGGATCGTGCCGAGCGCGGTCGCGACCGCAGCCCCCACCGCCACTGCCCACATTCGGGTCCCCGACCGTCGAGTCATCGACGCCCCCTCTGTCAGTCACCACAGGTGTTACACAAGTTGGCGGGAACCGTAACGGGTGCGGGGCCGCGCTGACCAGGGGTTGACCAGGGCGGATCGTCGGGCGCACACTCGCGCGCCCGTGTGCGGTGAGCACACGCTGACCCCGTTTGTTACGAGGCCTGTGACAACGGGGCGAGGACGGTTGGCGGGGAGACGCCGGAGGGCGGGGACCCCACGGCCCCCGCCCTCCGCGGCCCTTCGGTACCGCGCTACGCCTCGATGCCCTCGAGCATCTCGGTGACGAGGGCCGCGACGGGCGACCGCTCCGACCGGGTCAGCGTCACGTGCGCGAACAGCGGGTGGCCCTTGAGCGCCTCGATCACGGCGGCCACGCCGTCGTGCCGTCCGACCCGCAGGTTGTCCCGCTGCGCGACGTCGTGGGTGAGCACCACTCGGGAGCTCTGCCCGATCCGGGACAGGACGGTCAGCAGCACGTTGCGCTCGAGGGACTGAGCCTCGTCGACGATCACGAAGGCGTCGTGCAGCGAGCGGCCGCGGATGTGGGTCAGGGGCAGCACCTCGAGCAGGTCGCGGTCGAGCACCTCCTCGACCACCTCCTTGCTGACCAGGGCCCCGAGCGTGTCGAACACCGCCTGCGCCCAGGGGTTCATCTTCTCGGCCTCGTTGCCCGGCAGGTAGCCGAGCTCCTGCCCACCGACGGCGTACAGCGGCCGGAACACCATCACCTTGCGGTGCTGCCGTCGCTCCAGCACCGCCTCGAGGCCGGCGCACAGCGCCAGCGCAGACTTGCCGGTGCCGGCCCGACCGCCGAGGGACACGATGCCGATCTCCTCGTCGAGCAGCAGGTCGATGGCGATCCGCTGCTCGGCGCTGCGGCCGTGCACCCCGAACACGTCCTGGTCGCCGCGCACCAGCTGCACGTGCTTGTCGGCCGTCACGCGCCCGAGCGCCGAGCCGCGGGGGCTGTGCAGCACCAGGCCGGTGTGGCAGGGCAGGTCGCGGGGGCCGTCACCGGGAGCGAGCCCGTACGTCAGGTCGATGTCGGCCAGCGCCAGGCTCTCGTCCTCCCACAGCCGCGACATCTGCTCCTCGGACAGGTCCAGGGCGTCCATCCCGGTCCAGCCGGAGTCCACCGCGAGCTCGTGCCGGTACTCCTCCGCCCGCAGCCCCATCGCCGACGCCTTGACCCGCATCGGCAGGTCCTTCGAGACGACCGTGACGTCACAGCCCTCGGCCGCGAGGTTGGCGGCCACCGCGAGGATGCGCGTGTCGTTGTCACCGAGCCGGAACCCGGCCGGCAGCACCGTCGGGTCGATGTGGTTCAGCTCGACCCGCAACGTGCCGCCCGCGTCGTTCACCGGTACGGGCGCGTCGAGGCGGCCGTAGGTGATGCGCAGGTCGTCGAGCGCACGCAGGGCGCTGCGGGCGAAGTAGCCGAGCTCGGCGTGGTGTCGCTTGGCCTCGAGCTCGGTGATGACGACGACGGGCAGCACCACGTCGTGCTCGGCGAAGCGCGCGATCGCCTTGGGGTCCGAGAGCAGGACCGAGGTGTCCAGCACGTGCGTGCGGCGTCCGTCCCCTCCGGTCGTGCCCGACGTCGTGCTCGTGCGAGCGGAGGTCGATCCGTTCTGCGCAGTGCTGACCACGGCAGGCTCCCTCCGGCGCATCAGCGCCGTGTCGGGCACCTCACGCCGACGTCCCCGCAGGGACCGCCGACGAGCGGCGACGGGGTGCGGTCGGCCGGCCCGACGAAGGGCCGGACCGGCCCTCCTCCGCGGAGCGGATGCTCCATGGGCTGGCCTCCCGGGGACGGCGGGAGCCGTCCACTGAGCCGACGCTAAGTCCGTGCGCGGCGCGCTCCGCACCACGACACGCCCCGTTCCGGCGGATCATCCGCTCGACGACGAAGAGTTCACCTGGCCGTCACACGGACGTCGTCGTGCGTCTCCTACAGGCCCAGCCGGCGCTCGCGCGCCACGTACGAGCGCACCGCGCGCAGGAAGTCGACCTTGCGGAAGCTCGGCCAGTACGCCTCGCAGAAGTAGAACTCGGAGTGCGCGCTCTGCCACAGCAGGAACCCGCCCAGCCGCTGCTCGCCGGAGGTACGGATGACGAGCTCCGGGTCCGGTTGACCCTTCGTGTACAGGTGCGCGGCGATGTGCTGCACGTCGAAGTCAGCGGCCAGGTCGTCCAGGCTCGCGCCCTTGGCGGCGTTCTCCCGCAGGTACGACCGGACGGCGTCCGCGATCTCGTGCCGCCCGCCGTACCCCACCGCGACGTTGACGTGCAGTCCGACGACGCCCTCGGTGGCGGTCTCGGCGTCCTTGAGCGCCCGGGCGGTCCGCTCCGGCAGCAGGTCCAGGGCACCCATCGCCTGCAGGCGCCAGCGCCTGGTCGCCGCGAGGTTGCGCACCGCGTCCTCGATGATCTCCAGGAGCGACCCCAGCTCCTCCGGGTCCCGGGACAGGTTGTCCGTGGACAGCATCCAGAGGGTGACCACCTCGACGCCGACGTCCTCGCTCCACTCGAGCAGCTCGGCGATCTTGTCCGCACCGGCGCGGTGGCCGGTCGCCGAGGACAGCCCGATGCTGCGGGCCCAGCGACGGTTGCCGTCGAGGATCACACCGACGTGCCGGGGCACACGGTCCCGCGGCAGGCTCGCGGCCAGGCGGCGCTCGTAGAGCCCGTAGAGCGGGTGTGGCAGACGCACGCCGACGACTCCTCCGGGTCGGGGTGGTGGCGGAGGAGCACCCCCGCTCGGCACGGGATCACGGTACTCCGCCGCCCTCGCGCGGGCCGCTGACGCAGGACCTCCGGCGTCGACACCCCGACCTACGTCCACGTAACCTACGGTGTCGTAGGTTTCTGTCAGCCAGCCGAGGAGACGCCGTGAGCTCGAGCCAGGTCCCCTCCACGGGCCACGGTGTGCCGGACCCGTCGCAGGCCGCGCACCAGGTGGCCGAGGGGCTGTCCCGGGTGGGTCAGACGGTGGCGCACCAGGTCAAGCCGCGACTGCGCGGATGGATCCACGCCGGGGTCGCACCGCTGGTGCTGGCGGCGGCGATCGTGCTCGTCGCCCTGTCGCCGACCGCCGCCGCGCGGTGGTCGAACACCGTCTTCGGCGTGTCGGCCGTGCTGCTGTTCGGCACCAGCGCGGTGTACCACCGCGGCCACTGGTCACCCCGGACGGCCGCGGTGCTGCGGCGGCTGGACCACACCAACATCTTCCTGATCATCGCCGGCACCTACACGCCGCTGGCCGTCCTGCTGCTGGACGCCCGGACGGCACGGACCCTGCTGCTGGTCGTCTGGATCGGGGCGCTGATCGGCGTGCTCGGTCGGGTGTTCTGGCTGGGCGCACCGCGGTGGGTCTACGTGCCCATCTACCTGGCGCTCGGCTGGGTGGCCGTCGGGTTCATCCCGTCGTTCGGGCGCACCGGCGGTGCCGCCGTCGCGTGGCTGGTGATCGCCGGCGGGGTCGCGTACACGGTCGGGGGGATCGTCTACGGGATCAAGCGACCGAACCCGAGCCCCCGCTGGTTCGGGTTCCACGAGGTGTTCCACACGCTGACGGTGCTGGCGTTCGCCTGCCACTACGCGGCCGTGTCGATCGCCACCTACCGGCTGCGCTGAGCGGCGGCCGGGGCGCCGCGCCGGAGCAGGGGGCCGGCGCGACGAGCGTGGGTCAGGCGCGGGTCAGCGCGGGACGACGGCGTACCGGCGGTTGGCCAGCGACGGGTTCGCGGCGCGCACCTGGTCTAGCCGGTCGGCGTCGAGGTCCACGGTGCGCATTGCCGGCTGCTCGTCCATCTCCAGGCCCACCACACCGTCCGGGCCGACGACGATCGACCGGCCGACCACACCCCTGCCGGCCTGGCCCACCGCCACCACCGCGCAGGTGTTCTCGATCGCCCGGGCGATCGCCAGCGCGCGCCAGTGCATCGCCTTGAGCGCCCCGTCGGCCCATGCCGCGGGCACCACGAGCACGTTCGCCCCCGCGTCCACCAACCGCCGGGCCGACTCGGGGAACCGCAGGTCGTAGCAGGTCAGCACCCCGAACCGAAGCCCGTGCAGCGGCAGCACCAGGGGCGTCGCACCGGCCGGACCGGCCTCCAGCACGTCGGACTCCCGCGCGCCGAACGCGTCGTACAGGTGCACCTTCCGGTACGCGCCGACCAGCTCGCCCGCACCGTCCACGGCGACCACCGCGTTGACGGCGCGCCTCGGGTCGGCCGCCGGCAGCAGGCTCCCGGCGATCACGGCGACACCGGTCCGCGCCGCCTGCTCGCGCAGCAGGGTGACGAACGGTCCGTCGAGCGGCTCGGCGAGGTCGACGGCCACCGCTCGAGGGTCGAACGCGCTGGTGTACTCAGGCAGCACCAGCACGTCGGCCCGGGCGTAGGAGGCCGTGCGGAACGCGTCGCGGACCGCCTCGCGGTTCGCCGCCCGGTCGGTTCCGGTGCTCAGCTGACCGAGCGTCACCCGCACCGCGGGACGCTCCGGCGGGACGGGACGGTCGGCCATGCGAACCTCCTGTGCGGGGTGGGCCGTGCGTGCTGAGGGGTGCGGTACGCGACGGTTGCGTCAGCCGGCGCGCGGCGGGGTGCCGTGGCCGGTCGGTCCGGCGCTCGGCGCGTCGGTGCGGTGCTCCGTCGGCTCGGCGACCGGCGCGGCCGGCGGGCCACCGGGGACGGGCGTCGTGCCCGGCGCATCGAGGCGGGTGCTGTTGCGCTCCATCCGCCGCATGCCGCGCACCAACGAGATCGCCAGGCCGATCACCACCACCGCGAGCGCGAAGGTGAACAGGAACCCCGCCAGCCCCGGTGTGCCGCCGCCCACCGGGTTGTCGTCCAGGTTGCCGACCGGTCCGGGCGCCGGCGTCGCGGCGGCCACCACCCACACCGCCAGTCCCGTCACCGCGCTCATCGGCCCTCCACCATCCCTCGCACGCCCGCGAACAGGTCGTCCTCGGGCAGCTCGACCGGGACGCGCGTCTCGGCGAGCTCGAACTCCTCCCAGGGCCACACGCGGCGCTCCAGGTCGCGGGGGGCGGCGAAGAACCACCCCTCGGGGTCGATCTGAGTCGCGTGCGCGCGCAAGGCCGCGTCGCGGCGGTCGAACCAGTCGGCGCAGGCGATGCGGGTGGTCACGGGCCGCTCCGGGATCTCGCGTGCCGCACGGGAGTCGATCCAGTCACCGAAGGGGCTGGACAGCCCCTCGGCCGTCAGCGCGTCGTGCACGGCCCGCATTCGGGACAGCGAGAAGCCGTGGTCGTAGTAGAGCTTCAGCGGCGCCCACGGCAGGCCGGTGCCGCGGTAGCGCTCTGGGTCGGCGGCGGCCGCGAACGCCTCCACGCTGACCCGGTGGCACATCACGTGGTCCGGGTGGGGGTAGCCGCCGGTCTCGTCGTACGTGGTCATCACGTGCGGCCGGAACTCGCGCACCAGGGCGACCAGCGGTGCCGCGGCGACCTCGAGCGGCTGCAGCGCGAAGCAGCCCTCCGGCAGCGGCGGCAGCGGGTCGCCCTCCGGCAGACCGGAGTCGACGAAGCCGAGCCACGTCTGCCGGATGCCGAGCGCGGCCGCCGCGGCGGCCATCTCCTCGCGGCGCACCGCGCGCATCTCGTCGAGATCGGTGATCTCGCGGCCGTAGCGGGGGTTCAGCACGTCGCCGCGCTCGCCGCCCGTGCAGCTGACGACGAGCACGTCCACGCCCTCGTCCACGTAGCGCGCCAGCGTCGCGGCGCCCTTGCTGGACTCGTCGTCGGGGTGCGCGTGCACCGCCATCAGCCGCAGTCGCTCGTCGGCCACCGGACCTCCCCTGCTCGCTGCGTACCGCGTCCCGGGAGCCCGGGGCGCTGCGTCCCTGCTGCCGCGGACGCCGCCGGGCCGAGCCCGACGAGTGACAATGATCGCGCACGTCGCCCCGCCACCCGCCGACCGTCGTCCGGAACGACGGCGCACAGCACCCCGACCACCGCAGGAGCCGCCCCGTGACCACGGTCCCGACCCGCCCGCCGGCGGGCCGCTACGGCCCCGAGCCGACCACGGGCCGACGCCTGTGGGCACGCATCGGCCTCGCGGCGCTCCTCGTGGCGACCCTCGGCGTCCTCGCGTGGCTCGGCTGGGGCGTGTTCCGCGACCCCGTGCAGTGGCGTGACGTGGGGTTCCACGTGGACGGCGCCTCGTCGATAGCGGTGACGTTCGACGTCACCAAGGCCCCCACGGCCACCGTCAGCTGCCGCGTGGTGGGGCTGTCGAAGTCGTTCGGGCACGTCGGCGTGAAGGACGTGACGGTGGGACCGGCCAGCGCGCGGACAGTGCGCGTCACGGTGACCGTGCCGACCGCCGAGGCGGCGGTCAGCGGCACGGTCACCGGGTGCGACGTCGTGACGTCCTGACAGCTTCCCCGGGAGGAGCCTGCAGGGGCTCCGCGGGACACCGGTCCCGGACGTCAGAACGGACGCGCCGCGACGATCTCCACGTTGATGTCGCGGCCGTTCGGTGCGGTGTAGGACGTGGTGTCGCCCACCTTGCGGCCGTTGATCGCGGCACCCAGAGGTGACGTCGGCGAGAAGACGTCGATGTCCGCGCTGCCGGCGATCTCGCGGGAGCCGAGCAGGAAGGTCATCTCGTCGCCGGCGACACTGGCCGTCACCAGCATCCCGGGCTCCACCACGCCGTCGTCCGCCGGCGTGCCGATGTGCACGTTGGCCAGCTTCGCCTTCAGCTCGCGGATGCGAGCCTCCTGCTTGGCCTGCTCCTCACGCGCGGCGTGGTAGCCGCCGTTCTCCTTGAGGTCGCCCTCGTCGCGCGCCTTGGCGATCTTGTCGACGATGTCGCGGCGCCCCTCGCCCTCGAGGTGGGCGAGCTCGGCCGTGAGCCGGTCGTAGGCCTCCTGCGTCAGCCACGTGGCCTCGGTCGTCTCGGTCACGATCGCTCCTTCCATGCAGTTCACGTGCGTCCTCGTCGGGCGTACCGGTCGGCGAGCGGGGTGGTGACCCCGCTGACACCTGCTCGGGCACGGCGCGACGACGGACGCGACGGTCGGGGTGCCGCCCCGGCGATCGGCGGACGACGACGACCCGGAGCCGGTGTGCGACGGGCCGCCGGTCCCCTCGCGGGGTCGGCGTAAACGGCCATCCTACCCGGCGAACCCGGAAGGGCCCGGTGAGCCGGTTCCGAGCCGGTTCAGTCGAGAGCGACCGTGCCATGGACGCCGAGCACAGTGTCGCCGCCCACCCACACCTGCTCGCCGTCCCGCTCGACCCGGACCAGCCCGCGCCGGCCGAGCACCGTCCCCTGCCGGATGGTGAAACGCGCTGGGACCAGCCCGGCCGACGTGAGCCACTGCCCGAGCCCGGCGGCGAGGCTGCCGGTCACCGGGTCCTCCTGCACGCCGACGCCGGGATGGAAGGCGCGGACCTCGACGTCCGCCGGTCCACCGGCAGGGTGCGGGGCGACCAGGCCGACCGCCTGGTCACCGATCAGGTCCCGGTCCGCCCGGGCGTCGAGCACGTCCTGCGCGGTGGTCAGCAGCAGCGCCGCCCAGCCCGGACCGTTGTCCACCCACTGCGCGGCCCGCACCCGGTCCGCCGGGACGCCGACCGCCCTGGTCAGCCGCTCACGGGTCGCGTCGTCCACCGGTCCGCTGCGCCGCAGCGGCGGTGCCGCGAACGCCGCCCGGCCCGGCACCGTCTCGTCGAGCCGGATCAGCACGAGTCCCACCGCGCACTCCTGCACCACCGTGCCGGGGGTCGCGGGGACGCCACCGGCCGCGAGCCACGCCCGGGCGGAACCGAGGGTCGGGTGTCCGGCGAACGGCAGCTCACCACCGGGGGTGAAGACGCGCAGGCGGTAGTCGGCACCGGCCTGGGTGGGCGGGAGCAGGAACGTCGTCTCGGACAGGTTGGTCCACCGGGCGAACGCCTGCATGGCGGACTCGTCCAGGCCGGCGGCGTCGTGCACCACCGCGACCGGGTTGCCGAGGGTGAGGGTGTCGGTGAACACGTCGACCTGGCTGAAGCGCACGGGCGTCTCCTCGCGGCGGTGTGAACCGGTGGGTCAGTCGGACAGGCGGTAGCCGGTGTCGCGCAGGCGGCGCACCAGCTGGGTGCAGTGCTCGGGCCCCTTGGTCTCGACGTGGACCTCGATCGCGACCTCGTCGAACGCGAGGTCGCCGCCCGTGCGCGCGTGCGCGACGTCGATCACGTTGCCGCCCAGGGCCGCGACGTCACGGAGCACGCCCGCGAGCGCGCCGGGGGTGTCGGAGATGCGGATGCGCAGCTGCAGGAAGCGGCCTGCCGAGGCGAGGCCGTGCCGGACCACCCGCATCAGCACCAACGGGTCGATGTTACCGCCGGAGAGCACGGCCACCACGGGCCCACGCCCGGCGAAGTCGCCACCCGCCGCCATCAGGGCCGCCACGGACGCCGCACCGGACGGCTCGACGATCAGCTTGGCGCGCTCCGCCACCAGTAGGAGGGCCCGCGACAGGTCCTCCTCCGAGACGGTGCGGACGGGCACGTGGTGGGTGGACAGCACCTCGAACGGGACCGCGCCCGGCATCCCGATGGCGATGCCGTCGGCCATCGTGCGCAGCTCCGGCGCCTTGACCGGGTGTCCCGCGGCGAGCGACGCCGGGTAGGCGGCGGCGCGAGCGGCCTGGACACCGATGACGTGCACGTCCGGCCGCTCGTCGAGAGCAGCGGCGATGCCGGCGGCCAGGCCGCCGCCGCCGACCGGCACGACGATGGTCCGCACGTCCGGCACCTGCTCGAGGATCTCGAGCCCGATGGTGCCCTGACCGGCGTCGATGTCCGGGTGGTCGAACGGGTGGATCAGCACGGCTCCGGTCGCGTCGGCGTGCGCGTGCGCGTGGGTCAGCGCCTCGTCGACGCTCGCACCGACCAGCTCCACGTGCGCGCCGTACTGCCGGGTCGCGGCGATCTTGGGCAGCGCCGCGTCGACGGGCATGAAGACGACCGCCTTGATCCCCAGCAGCGAGGCGGCGAGTGCGACGCCCTGGGCGTGGTTGCCGGCACTGGCGGCGACGACACCGCGGGCCTTCTCGTCGTCGGACAGGCGCGACATCCGGGTGTACGCGCCGCGGATCTTGAAGGAGCCGGCGCGCTGCAGGTTCTCGCACTTGAGCCAGACGTCGGTGCCTGCGATCGCCGTCAGCGCGCGGCTGTACTGGACCGGGGTGCGGTCGGCGACCCCCTCGAGCAGCCGGGCGGCGGCGCGGACGTCGGCCGGCCCGATCACCGCCCCACGCCCGCAGCGTCGAGCGCCTGCGCCAGGTCCGCCAGCAGGTCGTCCACGTCCTCGATGCCGACCGACAGCCGGACCAGGTCGTCGGGCACCTCCAGCGCGGTACCCGCCACCGACCCGTGCGTCATCCGAGCCGGATGCTCGACCAGCGACTCGACCCCGCCCAGCGACTCGGCGAGCGTGAACAGCTGCGCGGCGCCGCACACCGCGACGGCGCTGTCGGCCGAGCCGGTGCGGAACGACACCATGCCGCCGAACCCGCGCATCTGCCGGGCGGCGACCTCGTGCCCGGGGTGGCTCTCCAACCCGGGGTACAGCACCTGCGTGACACCGGTTCGTCGCTCCAGGAACGCCGCCACCGCGCCGGCGTTGGCCAGGTGCCGGTCCATCCGCACCGCCAGGGTGCGCAGCCCGCGCAGCGTCAGCCACGCGTCGAACGGCCCGGCGACCGCCCCGGACGAGTTCTGGTGGAACGCCACGGCGTCGCGCACGTTCGTCGTCCCCGTCGGACCCTCCAGGCCCACCGGCAGCTGCGCACCGTCGGCCACCACCAGCGCACCGCCCACCACGTCCGAGTGCCCGCCGATGTACTTGGTGGTCGAGTGCACGACGACGTCCGCACCCAGTGCGATCGGCTGCTGCAGGTAGGGCGTCGCGAACGTGTTGTCCACTGCCAGCAGCGCACCGGCCGCTCGTGCGTGCGCCGCGATCGCGGCGATGTCGGCGATGCCGAGCAGCGGGTTGGTCGGCGTCTCGACCCACACCAGCTTGGTGCGGCCGGGCTGGATCGCGTCGAGCACGGCATCGGGGTTCGACAGGTCGACCGGCGTGTGCTCGATCCCCCACGGCCCGAACACGCGCGCGACCAGGCGGTACGTGCCGCCGTAGGCGTCGTTGGGGACGATCACGTGGTCGCCGGGACGCAGCACGGCGCGCAGCAGCGTGTCCTCCGCGGCGAGGCCCGACGAGAACGCGAAGCCGGCGGCGCCACCCTCGACGGCCGCGAGCGCCGCCTCGAGCGCCGCACGCGTCGGGTTGCCGGACCGGGAGTACTCCCAGCCGCCGCGCAGCCCGCCGACGCCGTCCTGCTTGTAGGTGGACACCTGGTAGATGGGCGGGACCACCGCACCGGTGGCGGGGTCGGCCTCCTGACCCGCATGGATGGCGCGGGTGGCGAAGCCCTGGGTCTGCTCGTCGGTCACGGGGCTCAGGCTAGGCCGTCGGACCGACGCAGCCCCAGCACCGTCGGCCCGGCTGCCGGACGCCGTGCGAGCGCGCGGAACACCCGGGTGCGGGGGCCGGTTGAACGGGCTGGAAAGGAGCGAGACATGAGCTGGCTGTTCGGATCCGCGCTGCGCACGACGATGGTGGAGCGTGCCGACGCGCTGCCGGGCCGGGAGTCCCCCGCGTTCGAGGTCCCGACGACCCACACGGTGCTCGGCACCCCGCTCGCCGGCCCCTGGCCGGACGGCACGCGGGTGCTGTACCTCGCGTCGGGCTGCTTCTGGGGCGCCGAGAAGGCCGCCTGGCAGCTGCCGGGCGTGGTGACCACCGCGGTCGGGTACATGGGCGGGTACACCCCCAACCCGACGTACGAGGAGGTGTGCACCGGCCGCACCGGGCACGCCGAGACGGTGCTGGTCGCCTACGACCCGACGAAGCTGAGCGACGTGGACCTGCTGCGGCACTTCTGGGAGGAGCACGACCCCACGCAGGGCTTCCGGCAGGGCAACGACGTCGGCACCCAGTACCGGTCGGCCGTCTACACCACGACGCCCGAGCAGCAGGCGGCGGCGCTGGCGACGCGCACGGAGTTCGCGCCGCGGCTGCGGGCGAACGGGTACGGCGACATCACGACGGAGATCCGGCCGGCCGCCGACGCCGGGCCGTTCTTCTACGCCGAGGGGTACCACCAGCAGTACCTGGACAAGAACCCCGCCGGGTACTGCCCGATCAACTCGACCGGGGTGGCCTGCCCGATCCCGACGGGCGCCTGACCGGACGCCGGTCGTCCTTTGCCGATGCGGGGACGACCGGCCCTGCAGAGCGCTGGCGTACCCGTCAGTGCTCATGCGCCTGGTCCGAGACGGCCCCCGCAAGCAGCACGTCAGCTGCGACCCTCGAACCAGGTTGGCAAGCCTGCGGGGTCGAAGGCGCGTGCTGGGCAACAAGGGTCACCGCACGCGACGTCAGGTGCGCTCCTGTGCTCGAACTCGAAGTGAAAGCACGACCAGTGCATGCACTCGAACGCCTCGTAGTCGGCCCGGTCTCCGACGACGGCTCGGTGGCAGCGTTGACATTCCATGGACGCGGAGTCGTCGCTCACACGCAGATGATGCGCGCGTCGCGGGTCGTTCGTCGCTGGCCTGCTCGTCTGCCTGGGTCCTCCTGGTCCAGCACCAGCTGAGTACGCTCCGGCCGTGGCGTACGAGTTCGACCTCGTGGCAACGGGCGGCACTTCACGATTCGCGGACGACGACTTCGATCGCGCCGCCTTCCTGATCCGTGAGTTCCAGCCCGCCACGCAGGTGGCACTCATCGGCACGCCGCCGTCGCGCATCAGAGTGCGAGCGCTGGGCTCACCCACGGACGTGGCTCCGGGCCTTAAGGCGCAGATCGAGGAGCTGGCGGGAACCCGTCTGCGCTGCGCGCCCGTGGAATGAGCAAACGCGCTCACCGATGGGGGCGTCCGGCGTCTCAGCCCTTCAGCGCGTCGATCGTCGAGGCGATGCGGCGTGCGCGCGTCTCCGGCTTCTTGGCGGACGCGACGGCGAGCACGTGCTGGCGCTGCTGCGAGTAGCTCAGGGCATCGAAGGCCGCCTTGGCAGCAGGGTCGGCCGCGAGGGCTGCCGCGAGGTCGTCCGGCACGTCGACGGTGCGCGGCGCGGCGTCGAGCTCGACGTCGAGCTCGACCTCGTCGCCCGCGCTCAGGCCCGCGGCGGCGCGGTTCTCGGCGCTGACACCCAGCCAGAAGGCGCCGCCCATCCGGGCGATGCTGGTCCGCCAGGTGTGGCCGTTCACCGTCGCGACGACCTTGGGTCGGTTGCCTCCGCCGAGCTCGGTCACCGCCTCGTCGGGGATCCGGATGCCCGTCGTCGTGCCGCCCGTGGCGGTCAGCTCGCTCACCAGGTGCATCGCGCCATCGTCGGTCGGCGTCCCTGACATGTAAACAGCGTCGGGACGTGCACGCACCGCTGGCGGCACGGCGACGACATCGGGCGCATGTCGGTGGCCCGCGGCACCATGACGGCCATGCGCCTGGTGCAGATCGCGGAGACGTCGGCGGCCGTGGCCGCCACCCGGTCCCGGCTGGCCAAGCGCGAAGCACTCGCGGCGACGTTGCGCGCCGCGGCGGACGACGGGCCGGACGATGTCGCGCTGGCCACCCGCTACCTCGCCGGGCAGCTGCGGCAGCGGCGCACCGGCCTGGGCTGGCGGTCGCTTGCCGGCCTGCCCGCTCCGGCAGCCGAGCCGAGCCTGACGCTCGTCGAGGTCGATGCGGTGTTCGAGAGGATGGCGTCGCTCTCCGGTGCCGGCTCCGCGGCAGCCCGGACGGCGGCCGCCGCACGGTTGTTCGGCGCGGCAACGGACACCGAGCAGCGCCTGCTGCGCGGCCTGGTCACCGGTGAGCTGCGACAGGGAGCCCTGGACGCGCTGGTGCTCGATGCCGTCGCGGCGGCAGCCGCCGTGCCCGAGGCGGCCGTGCGCCGAGCGGCGATGCTCGCCGGCGACTCGGCACCCGTCGCGGTGGCCGCCCTGGGTGCGCCGGACGGGCCCGGTGCTCTCGCGGCGCTGGAACGGTTCGGTCTCACAGTGGGCCGCGGGGTGCGGCCGATGCTCGCCCAGTCGGCTCCGGACGTCGCGGCGGCGTTCACGTCGCTGGGCGTCGACGGCGCGACCGACCGGCCGGCCGTGGTCGACGTGAAGCTCGACGGCATCCGCATCCAGGTGCACCGGGATGGGGACGAGGTGCAGGTGTTCACGCGCAGCCTCGACGAGATCACCGACCGGGTGCCGGAGGTGGTCGCGGCCGTCCGCGCCATGCCGGCGCAGTCGCTGGTGCTGGACGGCGAGGCGCTGTCGCTCGACGAGAACGGCCGCCCGCGGCCGTTCCAGGAGACCTCGTCCCGCACCGCGACCCGGGACGCCGACGTGGCGGCCGGCACGGCCCTGACGCCCTTCTTCTTCGACGTGCTGCACCTCGACGGCCACGACCTGCTCGACGCACCGCTGCGTGAACGGCTCGCGGTGCTGGACTCGGTCGCGGCAGGCCACGTGGTGCAGCGCCTGGTCACGTCCGATCCCGCCGAGGCGCAGCGGCAGTTCGCCGCGTGGGTGGCCGACGGGCAGGAGGGCGTGGTGGTCAAGGCCGTCGACGCCCCCTACGAGGCCGGTCGGCGCGGCGCCGCGTGGGTCAAGGTGAAGCCGCGGCACACCCTGGACCTCGTCGTGCTGGCGGTCGAGCGGGGCTCCGGTCGGCGAGCCGGCCTGCTGTCGAACATCCACCTGGGCGCGCGCGACGGCTCGGGCGGGTTCGTCATGCTCGGCAAGACGTTCAAGGGCATGACGGACGCGATGCTCGCCTGGCAGACCGAGCGGTTCCGCGAGCTGGCGACCTCCGACGACGGCTGGGTGGTGCACCTGCGGCCGGAACAGGTGGTGGAGGTGGCGTTCGACGGGCTGCAGCGCTCGTCGCGCTACCCGGGCGGCGTGGCGCTGCGGTTCGCCAGGGTGCTGCGCTACCGGGACGACAAGCCGGCAGATGAGGCGGACACCATCGAGACGGTGCTGGCCCTCGCCGGGCCGGTGCGGCAGGTCACCGAGGACGAATCCTCGTCCTGAGACGACGACGGCGCGGCACCCCGCCAAGCAGGGGCCGCGCCGTCGACGAGCGGGTCAGTGGGTGCCGAGGATGTCCACGACGAACACGAGGGTGTCGCCGCCGCGGATGCCGGCCTGCGGCACGCCGCGGTCGCCGTACCCGAGGTGCGACGGGATCGACAGCAGCACACGGGAGCCGACCTGCTGGCCGACGAGTCCCTCGTCCCAGCCCGCGATGACGGCGCCGACGCCGATCGGGAAGCTGATCGACTCGCCACGGTCGTACGAGTTGTCGAACACCCGGCCGCCCCAGCTCTGACCGAGGTAGTTCACCTCGATGTCCTGACCCGCCTCGACCAGGTCGCCGTCGCCACGGCTGAGCACCTGCACCTCGAGCTCGGCGGGCGCCGCCGAGTCCGGGAAGGTCAGCGTGGGCTTGTCTCCGAACGAGCCCGAGGCCTCGGGCAGCACTGCGGCCATGGGGATGTCTCCTCACCGGTTCGTGGTCCGGCCACGTGCGCGGCCGGTGGCCCCGACCGCGCGGCCGGGTGCCCGGACATCCTGCCCTGCCCGAGCCGCACAACGCTCATCCGACCTCTTGCCAGACTTGGCTAATGGCATTAGCTTTCTGGTCATGACGAACCACACCGAGCTCCTCGACCGGCCTGAGGGCCGGATCGCGTACACCGTCGAGGGTCCGGCCGACGGCCCCCTCGTCGTCCTGGTCCCCGGCATGGGTGACCTTCGCGGCACCTGGCGAGACCTCGTCACCCCGCTCGTCGCCGCGGGCTACCGCACGGCCGTCACCGACCTGCGTGGCCACGGCGACTCGGACACCACGTTCCGCCTGCACGGTGACCTCGCCACCGGCTCGGACGTCATCGCGCTGGTCGAGCACCTCGGTGGTCCCGCGGTGCTGATCGGCAGCTCCATGGGCGCCGCCTCGGTCGCCTGGGTGGCCGCCGAGCGCCCCGACCTCGTCGCCGGCCTGGTCCTCTCCGGCCCGCTCCTGCGCAACCCCCCGACGAGCCCGCTCCTCGAGCACGTGATGCACGCCGCCTACCGCGCGATGTTCGTCCGGCCGTGGGGCGCCGCCCTGTGGGCGAGCTACTACCGGTCCCCGCTGAGCCGAGGCCGCCGTGCACCGTGGTTCGACGAGCACCTCGCCGCGATCCGCACCGCGATGAGCGACCCGGCGCACCTGCGCCAGTTCCGCCGGCTGACCCTCCAGCTCACCCACGCCCCGGTCGAGGCCCGTCTCGGCGACGTCCACGCCCCCGTGCTCGCCTTCATCGGCCGCCGCGACCCCGACCTGCGCGACCCGGCTGCCGAGGCGGTGTGGATCGAGCAGACGCTCGACGCCCGCACGGTCTTCCTGGACGACGCGGCGCACTACCCGCACCACCAGGCCGCGGACGACGTCGCGCCCGCCACCCTGGGCTGGCTCGCCGAGCGGCCGCGCGACGCGTCAGGTCGCCTGGTCGTCCCCACGCGCGGAGCGCACACCGACCCGGCGGACCGCTGACGTGCCGCGCGCCGGCCTCGACCCGGAGGCCGTCGTCCGGCTCGCCCTCGCGGTGGTCGACGACGGCGGCCCGACGGGCTACGCCGACCTGACGCTCGCTGCCGTGGCGGCACGTGCGGGGGTCGCGGTGCCGAGCCTGTACAAGCACGTCGCCGGTCTGCCTGCGCTGCGCCGAGCGGTCGCCCAGCGTTGCATCGAGCAGCTCGCCGACGCCCTCGACGAGGCCGCGAGAGGTCGTCACGGCGCCGACGCGCTGGTCGCGCTGGCGTGGACGATGCGACGGTTCGCCCACGACCACCCCGGCCGCTACGCCGCGACGCAGACCGAGCTGCTGGGTGTGCCCGAGGAGGCGACCCAGCTGCAGGCCGCAGCGGCCCGCAGCGTGGCCGTCGTCGCCCGGGCCGTCGGCGAGCTCGGCGTGCCGGCGGACCGGCACGTGGACGCCGTCCGCGCGGTCCGGTCCGCCGTTCACGGGTTCGTCGTCCTCGAGGCGGCCGGGGGCTTCGGCATGCCCGACGACCTCGAGGTCAGCTTCGACTACCTGGTGACGGGGCTGGTCGGGGCGCTGGCCAGGACGTCGGCGAGCCAGCGCAGCTGACGGTCGAGCTGGTACCCCAGCCCGCCCTCGTGCTGGTTGAACTCGTACACCTCGATGTCCCGGTCGGGCCGGGCGCCGACGGCCAGCGTCCCGTAGTGGTTGTACGCCGCGAAGACGGTGGACGGTGGGCACGTCTGGTCGCGCAGCGCGACGGAGAACAGCGCCGGTGCGGACGCCCGCCGCCCGAGGTGCACGCCGTCGACGTAGGAGAGCGTGCGCAGCACCTGGTCCACCTGGTCGCGGTGCACGGCGAGGTACTGCACCACCTCCCCGTACGGGAAGTTGTCGGTGATGGCCATCGCCCGCGGGAAGTGGCAGAGGAACGGCACGTCGGGCATCGCCGCCACCAGGTCGTCCGCGAGCCCGGACACCGCGAGCGCCAGCCCGCCGCCCTGGCTGCCGCCGGTGACGGCCACCCGGGCCGGGTCGACGCCGGGCAGCGCGCGGACCGCGTCGACCGCACGCACGGCGTCGGTGATCAGCCGCCGGTAGTAGTACGTCGCCGGGTCCAGGACGCCACGGGTCATCACGCCGTTCGCGGCCGGGCCGCTGCCCTCCGGGTCGGGCGTGTGACCACCTGTCCCCCAGGTCGAGCCCTGCCCGCGGGTGTCCATCAGCAGGTGCACGTAGCCGGCGGCCGCCCAGGCCAGGTGCTCGTGCGGGAAGCCGCGGCCGCCGCCGTAGCCGATGTACTCGACGACCGCCGGCAGCGGCTCGGTCACCCCCGCGGGCCGGGTCAGCCACGCGCGGATCGGGTCCCCGCCGAAGCCGGCGAACGTCAGGTCGAACGCCTCGACCAGCCGCAGCCCCGTGTCGACCGGCTCGACGGTGAGCGCCAGGTCGTGCCCCCGCGCCTCGGCCAGCGTCCGCGACCAGAAGTCGTCCAGGTCGGCGGGCTCGTCCAGCTCGGGCAGGTACGCCCGCAGCTCCGGCAGGGACAGGTCGAAGATCGCCACGTTGCTCCTCGTCTCGCACGCGCCGCACCGGCGCGCCGGGGACGAGGCTAGAGCACCGCGCGAGGGTGCCGGCGCCCCGGCTCAGCGGGCCAGGAACCCCAGCAGGTCGTGCCGGGTGAGCACGCCGACCGGCTGCCCGTCCTGCACCACCATCAGCGCGTCGGCGCCCTGCAGCGCCGCCCGCGCGGCGTCCACCGGCTCGCCGGAGCCGATCAGCGGCAGTGCCGGGGACATGTGCCGGTCCACCCGGTCCGCGAGCGCCGCCGAGCCGCCGAACACCGCGTCGAGCAGGCTGCGCTCGCTGACCGACCCGGCCACCTCGCCGATCTTCACCGGCGGCTCGGCGCCGACCACCGGCATCTGCGACACACCGAACTCGCGCATGATCTCGATCGCGTCCCGCACCGTCTCGGTCGGATGGGTGTGCACCAGGTCCGGCATCCCACCCGTCTTGGTCCGCAGCACGTCGGCCACCGTCGCACCCTCCCCCGCCGCGAGGAAGCCGTACGAGCGCATCCACGAGTCGTTGAAGATCTTCGACAGGTAGCCGCGCCCGCCGTCGGGCAGCAGGACGACGACCACCGCTCGCGCCGCCGCCACCGGGTCCTCGTCCTGCAGCCGGCGCGCCAGCCGCAGGGCCGCCTCGACCGCCATCCCGGACGAGCCACCGACCAGCAGCGCCTCCTCGCGCGCGAGCCGCCGCGTCATCGCGAACGAGTCGGCATCGGACACCGGGATGATCTCGTCCGGCACCGACGGGTCGTACGCGCGGGGCCAGAAGTCCTCCCCCACGCCCTCGACCAGGTACGGCCGCCCGTCACCGCCGGAGTACACCGACCCGGCGGGGTCCGCGCCGACAACACGGACCCGTCCCCCGCGCTCCGCCGGCCGGTCCGCCGACACGTCGTGCAGGTAGCGGCCCGTGCCGGTGATGGTGCCACCGGTCCCCACGCCGGCGACGAGGTGGGTGATCGTCCCCTCGGTGCCCTCCCAGATCTCCGGCCCGGTGCTCGCGTAGTGGCTCGCCGGGCCGTTCGGGTTGGAGTACTGGTCCGGCTTCCACGCGCCCTCGATCTCGCGGACCAGGCGGTCCGAGACCGAGTAGTACGACTCCGGGTGGTCCGGCGGCACCGCGGTGGGGGTGACGACGACCTCGGCTCCGTACGCGCGCAGCACGTCGCGCTTGTCCTGGCTCACCTTGTCCGGGCAGACGAACACGCAGCGGTACCCCTTGCGCTGCGCGACCAGCGCGAGCCCGACGCCGGTGTTCCCGCTGGTCGGCTCGACGATGGTGCCGCCGGGGCGCAGCGCGCCGGACTGCTCGGCCGCCTCGATCATCCGCACGGCGATCCGGTCCTTCACCGACCCGCCCGGGTTGAGGTACTCGACCTTCGCCAGGACGGTGGCCGACAGCCCCTCCGTCACGGCGTTCAGCCGGACCAGCGGCGTGTGCCCCACCAGCTCGGAGATGTGCTGCGCGTACGTCACCGGCCCACCTTCTCATCGCTGCCCTGCTCGCCGACGGCCACACCGGCCGGACGGCGGCCCTGGGCGTCGACCCGGTATCTGGTCGGTCAAACCGACCCCATGGCGAGCCCCCGTCACCTACGGTCGTCTGGGGTCGTCGAGCGGTCGGCGTGGTCCGCAGGTCTCCGGCCCCCACCTCACAGGACGAGACGGACGGTCGGACGATGCGGGCGGGACGGCGATGATCGAGGCACACGGCCTGACGAAGCGGTACGGGCACACCACCGCGGTGGACGGGGCCAGCTTCACGGTGCAGCCCGGACGGGTCACGGGCTTCCTCGGCCCCAACGGGGCGGGCAAGTCCACCACGATGCGGATGATCGTCGGCCTCGACCGGCCGACCGCCGGCGACGTGACCGTCAACGGCAAGCGCTACGCCGCGCACCGGTCGCCGCTGACCGAGGTCGGTGCTCTGCTCGAGGCCCGTGCCGTCCACCCGGGACGCACGGCGCGCGCACACCTGCAGGCCATGGCCGCCACCCACGGCATCGGCGACCGTCGTGTGGACGAGGTCATCGAGCTGACCGGCCTGGGTGCGGTCGCCGGCAAGCGGGTCGGCGGCTTCTCCCTCGGCATGAACCAGCGGCTCGGCGTCGCCGTGGCGCTGCTCGGCGACCCGCACACGCTGATCCTCGACGAGCCGGTGAACGGCCTGGACCCCGAGGGCGTCATCTGGGTCCGCACGCTGGTGAAGTACCTGGCGGCGCAGGGCCGGACGGTGTTCCTCTCCTCGCACCTGATGAGCGAGATGGCCGTCACCGCGGACCACATCATCGTCATCGGCCGGGGCCGGATCATCGCGGACGCCCCCGTCGAGCAGGTGGTCGCGGGCGCGACGCACTCGACCGTCCGCGTGCGCAGCCCGCGCGCCACCGAGCTGGCCGACGTGCTGCGGCGGTCGGGCGCCACCGTCGACAGCGCGGAGCCCGGGGTGCTGCAGGTGGTCGGCACCGGACCGGAGGCCGTCGGCGAGGCGGCCGCGGCGCACGGCATCGTGCTCCACGAGCTCACCACGGTCAGCGGCTCGCTCGAGGAGGCCTACCTGGCCCTGACCGCCGAGGAGGTCGAGTACCACTCCGGCGTCGGCGGCCCGGCGACCCCCACCGGCACGCCGCCGACGGTGCCGACCACCGCCCCGAGCCACGCGCCGATCGACGCGCAGGAGGACGTGCGATGAGCACCGTGACGACGACCCCGCAGACGACCCCGGCAGCCGAGCCCACGTCGTCACTGCGGCTGAGCCCGCTGCACGTGCTGCGCTCCGAGTGGCTGAAGTTCTGGACGGTGCGGTCGACCTACTGGACGTTGGCCCTGACCGCCGTCGTGTTCATCGGGCTCGTGACGCTCGTCTCCTTCGGGCTGCGCAGCTCGAACGTGACGGGCGACCAGCTGAGCGGCACGCAGATGGCGCTGCTGCCGCTGAACGCGGGGGCCCAGCTCGCGCTGATCCCGCTGGCGGTCCTCGGCGTGCTCACCGTCACGTCCGAGTACAGCACCGGCATGATCCGCGCCAGCCTGACCGCCGTCCCCACGCGTCTGCCGGTGCTGTGGGCCAAGGCCGTCGTCGTGGCCGTGGTGACGCTCGTGCTCACCCTCGTCACGGTGCTGACCAGCGCGGCGCTGGCCTCGGCGATCCTGCACTCGAAGGGAGGCAGCCTGGACGCCGGCGACCCGCAGGTGCAGCGCATCGTGCTGGGCACAGCGCTGTACCTGGCGACGACGACGCTGTTCGCCTTCGCCCTCGGCGCCCTGCTGCGGCACTCGGCGGCGGCGCTCGGCGTGGTGCTGACGCTGCTGCTGGTGATCGAGAACGCGATCAACGTGCTCGCCCAGGTCGTGTGGAAGTGGCTGCAGCACGTGACGCCGTTCCTGCCCGCCTCGGCCGGCAGCCGGCTGACCATGACGGAGCAGCAGATCACGGCGACCAACGACGCGAACCTCTACCACGTGCACCTGACCGCCTGGCAGGGCTACGGCGTGCTCGTCGTGTGGGTGGTGGTCATCCTCGCGTTCGCGGCGGTCCGGCTGCGCTCGCGCGACGCCTGACCGGCACCACCGAGCGGCTCTCGGTCAGAGCTCGCCCATCGCCTCTTCCGGGCTCAGCTCGGCGGCCCGCGCCCGGTTGTTCCAGCGCGACCACAGCACCCGCTCGCCCACCGCGCGCGCCATCACGTGGCTCGTCAGCGCGAACACGACCAGACCCACGCCGAGCACGACGACGGCCACCCAGAACGGGGCCTTGAGCCCGGAGTGCTCGGCGACCAGGCCGGAGATCACCGGCGCCGGCGCGGCGAAACCCCACCGCACCAGGTTGAACGCCCCGGTGGTGGAGCGACGGTCCGGCAGGCCGGTGGCCAGCGCCAGGTCGGTGAGGTTGGCGTTGCAGATGCCCATGCAGACGCCGGCCAGCACCAGCACCACGATCGACACCGCGGTGGTGGTCGACAGCGCGAGGCCGACGAGGCAGCCGGCCAGCACCAGCACGGCCAGCCCGACGGTCGCCACCGCGCCGATGCGGTGCGCCAGGCGGTGGCCGACCACCAGGATGCCGAACGCGAGGCCGATGCCCCAGGCGGTGAACACGAGGCCGAGCGGCACCACGGACAGCCGCAGGGCGACGGGCGTGTAGCCGAGCACGACGAAGAATGCGAAGTTGTAGGTCGCCGTCAGCACGCACAGGGCGATGAACGCGGGCTTGCGGTAGGAGGCCACCACGTCTGCGAACCGCAGCCGGGACGGCCGCTCGTCGGGGTCTCGCAGCCGGGACACCGACATGACGGCAGCCGCGACCATCAGCACGCCGCACGCCAGGAACGGCACGCGCCAGCTGATCCTGCCGAGCAGCCCGCCGATCAGCGGTCCGACGGCGAACCCGAGGCCGACGCACGTCTCGAAGAGCTCGACCACCCACTCGCTCTGCCGGGCGAGCGCCACGAGCAGGCTCATCGCCGTCGCGAAGAACATGGCGTTGCCCAGGCCCCACAGGCCACGGAGGGCCGCGAGCTGCCCGATGCCACCGACCGCCGACGCCGCCAGCGCGGCGACCGCCACGACCGAGACCCCGGCGGTGAGCACCTTCTTGTACCCGAACCGCCCGGTGGACATCACCGCCGGCACCATGCCGAGGGCCATCACGGCGATGTAGGCCGTGAACAGCAGCTCGATCTGCCACGTGGAAGCGCCCAGCGAGCTGCCGATGACGGGCAGGATGGGATCGACCACGGCGATGCCCGCGATCGCGAAGAAGGCGGTCAGCGCGGTGGCGTAGATGGCGGTGCGGTGCGGTTCGTCGCGAGTGGCGGCGCTCATGCGGCTCCTTGTGGGGGACGGTGGTGCGCACCTCGTCGTGCGGCCGGTGCATCGATTGCTGTATGCACCAGTGATTTACTTGTACCATACACCTGGTTCAGGGGGATGTGTCATGACGGCAACGGCCCAGACGGCCCAGAGGTCCGACGACCGGATCGGGCGCATCGAGACCGAGGTGGCGCTGCTGCTGCGTCTCTCGGACCGGAACCGTCGCCGCTCCCGCCTGATGGACGGGACCCTCGAGCGGTCCGCCTACCTCGCCCTGCGGCTGCTGGAGTCGAACGGACCCTCCACCATCACCCGCATCGCGGAGGAGCTGCGGCTCGACGGGTCGACGGTGACCCGGCAGGTCGTCGCGATGGAGGAGGCCGGCCACGTCCGCCGCGGCAAGGACCCGCGCGACGGACGGCACCAGGTGATCTCCGCGACGTCGGAGGGTCTCGACGCGCTCGCACGCACCCGGGCGGCGCGCAACGCCGTCTACCACGAGGTGCTGTCGACCTGGTCCGAGGAGGACCTCGGCACGCTGGCGCACATGCTGCGACGGCTCAACGCAGACCTCGACGCGCACCTGGACTCCTGAGCCCCGAACCGCACCCGCGCGGCCGCGTCCTCCGCTACCGTCCGCCCCATGCTGCGCGTGCTGCCGTTCGCCCTGGACCTGGCGCTGCTCGTCTTCTGCCTGATCGACTGCATCCAGGCCGACCCGGGCGCCGTCCGGAACCTGCCCAAGGGTGGCTGGATCGTCCTCATCCTGCTGTTCCCGCTGGTCGGCGGCGTCGCCTGGCTCGTGGCGGGCAGGCCGGTCGGGCCGGGGCCACGTCGCGTCCCCTGGCCGTCGACCGCCACGGCCGGCTTCCCGGAGTACGAGCGGCCCCGCCCCGTCGCACCCGACGACGACCCGGCGTTCCTCGCCGGGATCGCCGAGTCGAACGCCGAGCACGAGAAGCTGCTGCGCGCCTGGGAGGACCGGCTGCGCGAGCGCGAGCGCCGTCTGGCTGAGCGGGACGATGACGACCGGGGCACCCCTCCGCCCGCCGCGGACCACTGAGTCCCACGCGCCCCTGACCAGCCGCGCTACGCGGTCCCCGCGTCCGGACGCGCCGCCTCGTCGGACGTCAGCAGGATGACGTTGCCGTCCGGGTCGTCCACCATCGCCGCATAGGGCCCGGCGGTCTGGGTCGGGGCCATCCGCCCGTGGTAGCCGGCCCCGGTGAGCCGGGCCCACTCAGCGTCGACCGCGGCGTCGTCACCGGCGTAGAACTCCACCAGCTGCTGGTAACCGCGCTCCGGGCGTGCCCAGTCCGGGTCGTACCGTGCCGCGAACGACTCGGTGAGCACCAGCTTGGCGCCGTGCCCGAGCCGGCAGATCGACACCGGGCGATCCGGCCGCGGGTCCGGGACGTCCAGCCCGAGCAGCCGGTAGAAGTCGATGGAGCGCCGCAGGTCGCGGACCTCGAGGACGAGCATCGCGAACGTGAGACTCATCCGGCGACCGTCCCACCGGGGTCCGACAACCAGCGCCCCGTGCGGCCGCATGGGGCGCCCGGTGCCGCGCGGCGGTGCGCGCCCTGGTGCCCCCGCCGGGACTCGAACCCGGACTGAGCCGGTTTTAAGCCGGCCGCCTCTGCCGGTTGGGCTACGGGGGCGCGAGCCCCATCGTGCCAGCCGGCGGCCACCGCGTCGGACGGCTCAGCGGGCGCCGGCCACCGACGAGCTCGCCTGCTCCGCTGCCGGCTTCGGCTTCGGCCGCACCGCCGCGGCGCGGAACTCGGCACGGGGGTCCTGCAGGGCGCCCAGCGAGACGACCTCGCGGCGCAGCAGCAGCGACGACGTCCAGCCCATCATGATCCGGACCTTGCGGTTCACCGTCGGCATGGCGAACACGTGGTACGTGCGGTGCAGCACCCAGGCGAGGAACCCGCGCACCTTGATCCTGCCGAACATCTGCGCGACGCCCTTGTACATGCCGAGCGAGGCGACGGCGCCGATGTTCTTGTGCTTGTACTCCGTCGGCGGCGCGGAGCTGAGGACACGTGCCAGGTTGTCGCCCAGGTGGTTGCCCTGGCGCAGCGCGTGCTGGGCGTTCGGCGGGCACGTCTTGCCGGGGTTGACCAGGTCCGGGACCGCCGCGCAGTCACCCGCGGCGTACGCGTCGGGGATGACGTCGCCGTCCGCGGTGGTCACCTGCAGGTACGCGTTGGTGATGACGCGGCCCGTCTTGTCCAGCGGCAGGTCGGAGTCGGCGAGCACGGGGTTCGCCTTGACGCCCGCCGTCCACACGACCGTCTCGGTGTCGAACTCGGTGCCGTCGGACAGCACGATGTGCCCGCCGACGCAGGAGTTGAGGAACGTGGACAGGTAGATCTCGATGCGGCGCTTGCGCAGCTGCTCCAGGGTGTAGCCGCCGAGCTCCTCGCTGACCTCCGGGAGGATGCGCGGCGAGCCCTCGACCAGGACGAACCGCAGCTCGTCCTCCTCGACCTGCTTGTAGTGCTGCACCGTGTAGCGCGCCAGGTCCTCGACCTCGGCGAGCGCCTCGACCCCGGCGAAGCCGCCGCCGACGAAGACGAAGGTCAGCATGCGGCGCCGCAGCTCGGGGTCCCACGTGCTGGCCGCCAGGTCGATCCGGTCGAGCACGTGGTTGCGCAGCGCGATGGCCTCTTCGACCGTCTTGAAGCCGATGCCCTCCTCCGCCAGACCGGGGATCGGCAGCGTCCGCGCCACCGAGCCGAGGCCGACGACCAGGTGGTCGTACTGCACCCAGTACGGGTCGCCCTCCTCGGGGGTGATCTGCACCCGTCGGCCGCCGTGCTCGATCCGTGTCACCTTGCCCTGCAGGACGTCGACGCCCTTGAGCGCCCGCCGGTGCGGGGCCACGACGTTGCGCGCGTCGATCGACCCGGCGGCCGCCTCGGGGAGGAACGGCGCGTAGGTCATGTACGAGCGCGGGTCGACGACGACGATCGCCGCGTCCCGTCGGCCCAGGCGCCGCCGCAGCCGGCGGGCGGTGTACAGCCCCACCGTGCCGCCGCCGAGGATGAGCACCCGAGGCGACTTGCGCGGCTTGGCCGGACGCGTGGGCGCCTCCGACGGGACCGGTGCGGAACCCTGGACGGCAGCGGGATCGGACATGTCCCAACCGTAAACCGGGACTTTCGTCCCCGCCGAGGCGGCGTCGCGTGATCCTCCGCACAGCGCGCACCCAGGGCCGGCGCAGCAGGGGGACCGGCCCGGTGCGGGTGCCGGTCGAGGGCAGCGCGGTCAGCCCTCGCCGGCAATCACGAGCTGCGGGGCCGGCGCCCCGACGGCGAGCCGGTGGCGACGTTCGACCTGCTGGCCCCAGGTGGTGGACGCGACGATCAGGGCCGCTCCGACGACGCCGAGCGCCGTCGACGGCTCGCCGCCGAGGCTGACGCCGACCGCGACGGCCCACAGCGGTTCGGTCCCCAGCAGCAGGCTGGCCCGGCTGGCCGACGTGCGCCGGATGGCCCACGTCTGCGCGAGGAAGGCGAACACACTGCACGCCAGCGCGAGGTAGGCCAGCCGGCTCCAGCCGAGGAGCGACAGGTGCGGCACGGTCGAGGCGAGGCGGCCGCCGGCGATGGCGCTGAGGAGCACGGCGCCGACCACGGCCTGCGCCGTGGTGAGCGACAGCGAGCTGTGCTGCCGGCCGCGGGTGAGCCGACCGATCAGGCTGACGTGCACCGCGCGGACCGCCGCGGCGGCGAGCATCAGCAGGTCGCCCAGCGTCGGAGCGCGGAAGCCGCGACCGGACACCAGCAGCGCCACGCCCAGCACGGCGAGGACCGCGGCGACGAAGAACGGCACCGGCAGCCAGGCGCGCGACCACAGGCTCTCCAGGACCGGGGTGACGACGATGGTCAGGCTGATGATCAGACCGGCGTTGGTGGCCGACGTCGCCGCGACGCCGAAGGTCTCGAGGGTGAGCACCGCGGCCTGGGTGCAGCCCAGCAGCATGCCGGTGCACAGCTCGGCGCCGCGCGGAAGCGGCATGCGGCGCGCCATGCCCACCGCCGCGAGCGCGACTGCCGAGATCACGTAGCGCAGCGCCAGGACGACGACGACCGGGGCCACCGCGGTCAGCTCCTTCGCCACCAGGTAGCTGCTGCCCCAAACGAGCGCGACGCCCAGCAGCACTGCGTCGACGGCCGAGCGGGACCGAGTGGTGAGCACCGGACGACCTTCCAGGTCCGGACCATGAAGATCAACGATGAGTTTCTGGATCGTTCCTTTAGAATCGCTTCATGGATCTGCGCCAGCTCGCCGTTCTCCGGGAGCTCGGCGACCGCGGCAGCGTGACCGCGGTCGCCGCCGCGCTCTTCGTCACCCCGTCGGCGGTGTCGCAGCAGCTGGCCGCCCTGCAGCGCAGCGCCGCGGTCGCGCTCACCGAGCGCCGCGGTCGCACGCTCGTCCTGACGGACGCCGGGCGCGCCCTCGCGGCAGCCGCCGCCGACGTCGCCACCGCTCTGGCCCGCGCCGAGCGCGCCGTCGACGAGCACCTGGCGGACCCGCGCGGCACGGTGCGGGTCGCGGCCTTCCACAGCGCGGCCGCCACCGTGTTCCCGCGACTGCTCCGAGCCGGCGGGGACGCCGTCCTCGAGCTCGCCGACCAGGACGTCGAGCAGGCCCGGTTCCCGGCGCTCACCGCCGACCACGACATCGTCATCGCCCACCGCCCCGACCACAGCGCGCCGTGGCCGGCGGGCACGTCGGTGACCCCGCTCCTGCACGAGCCCCTCGACGTCGCCCTCCCCGTGGGTCATCCGCTCGCCGGCCGAGCCGAGCTGTCCGTGGCGGACGTCGGCGACGAGCCGTGGATCGCGGTGCAGAGCGGCTACCCGCTGCTCGGGTCCCTCGAGGCGATCGCCGCCGCCGCAGGCCGGCCGGCGCAGCTCCGCCACCGGATCAACGACTTCACCGTCGCGGCCGCCGTCGTCGCAGCGGGCGGCGGCATCGCGCTGATGCCCCGCTACACCGCACCGGTCCGGCCGGACCTGGTGCTCCGTCCGCTGCGCGACCTGCACGTCGCCCGGCGCGTCGACGCCCTGGTGCGACCGGAACGCACCCTGCGCAGATCCGTGAGCAGCACGCTCGGCGCGATCCGCGACATCGCCAGCCGGCTGACCGAGGCCGCCGACAGGCCGTGACGGCCTAGCCGGTCGAGCGCTCAGTCGGTCGCCGGCGGCTCGTCGCCGTGCGCGGCGGAGCCCGGCACCCGGCCCTGCAGCACGGTGGGATCACCCTCCGGGTCCAGACGCACGGCCGCCACACGGTGCCCGTCCACCGCCGTGACCTGCAGCGTCGCGTTGGTCAGCCCCGAGCGCACCGTCTCCACCGGCACCCGGTCGCCGATCGCCGCCATGCGGCCGAGCCTCGACAGCACGTACCCCGCGACCGTCTCGTACGGGCCGTCGTGCAGCAGCACGCCGGTCCGGTCGGCGAACTCCTCGAGGGTCAGCCGCGCGTCGACGTCCGGCCCCGTGCCGCTCGTCTCCGGCTTCACGTCGTGCTCGTCGACGATGTCGCCGACCAGCTCCTCGAGCAGGTCCTCCAGGGTGACGATGCCGTCCGTGCCGCCGTACTCGTCCACCACCAGGGCGATGTGGGTACCCGTCCGACGCATGCTCGAGAGCGTCGGCAGCACCTTGTTGGTGCCGGGCAGCGACGGGATGGGCCGGGCCACGTCCCCGACGGTCGCCTCCGGCTCGTCGCGCACCCCGTCACCCAGGTCCACCGCGACGTCCGCCACGGCCGCGAGCAGGTCCCGCACGTGCACGAAGCCGACCACGTCGTCGAAGTCCGTCCCCGTGACCGGGTAGCGGGAGTAGGGCAGCTGCCGCACCTCCGCCGCCGCGTCGACCGCCGACTGCGCGGCGGACAGGAACCGGACCTCACCGCGCGGACGCATCGCCTCGACCAGCAGCCGGTCACCCGCGTCGAACACGTCGTCGATCAGCCGGCGCTCGTCCTCGGGAAGGTCCGGGTGGGTGGCGACCAGGTCGCGCAGCTCCTCGTCCGTCACCGCCTCACCCTTGGCCTTCGGATCCTGGCCGAGCAGTCGCACCACACCGTTGGTGGACACGGACAGCAACCAGATCACCGGCGTCATCACCCAGGCGAGGCGGTCGACCGCCGAGCCCACGGCGGTGGCGACCTTCGCCGGCCGCTGCATCGCCAGCCGCTTCGGCACCAGCTCGCCGAGCACCAGCGACAGGTACGCGATCACCAGCGTCAGCGCGATCAGCCCCACCGTGTCGGCCGCCCCCTGCGACAGCCCCCAGCGCACCAGCACCGGCGTGACGTGCGGCGCCAGCGTCGAGGCACCGAACGCCGCCGAGAAGAAGCCGGCCACCGTCACGCCGATCTGCACCGCCGCGAGGAACCGGTTCGGGTTGCGCGCCACGCGTGCGACGCGGGCGCCACGGCCGCCCTGCTTGTCCAGCTGCACCAGCTGGCTCTCGCGCAGCGACACCAGCGCCAGCTCGGTGCCGGAGAACAGCCCTCCGATGCCGATGAACAGGAGGACCAGGGCGATGTCTGTCCAGATCTCGGTGGTCACGTCTCATCCCGGGGTCGGTGAAGCTCCAGCCTAGGCACAACGCGACGGACGGACGCGCCCTCCCCTGCGGGGCACGACGCCGTCAGCCGGCGATGCTCCAGGCGATGCCGTCGAGGATGTCGTGCTCGCTGGTGACCACCTCGGTCAGCCGTCGGCCCTCCCCCGCCACCTCTGCCTGCACCCGGCCGATCACCTCGGACCAGATGAGGGCCCCGGCGCCGATCACGTCGACCCGTCCCGGGTGCATGAAGCCGAGGGCGGTGCGCTCGGCACGGCTGCGGTGCAGCAGGTCGTCGCAGGCTGCCAGGACGGTGCGGACGTCGAGCACGGCGCCGTCGATCGCCGTCCGGTCGTACCTGGGCAGCCCCAGCGTGTGGGCGGTCACCGAGGTGACCGACCCCGCCAGGCCGACCAGCGTGACCGTCCGGCCCAGCGGCACCGTCTGCTCCGCCTCGTCGAGCGCCGCGGCCACGTCGGCGCGAGCTGCGGCGATCTGCTCCGCGGTGGGCGGGTCGGACCGCAGGTGCCGCTCGGTCAGCCGCACGGACCCGATGTCCATCGAGACCGCCGCCTCGGGCTCGCGGGTGCCGAGCACCAGCTCGGTCGAGCCACCGCCGAGGTCGACGACGAGGAAGGGTCCCGGATGCGTCGCGGCGAGCACCCCGGTGGCCCCACGGAACGAGAGGGCGGCCTCCTCGTGACCCGTCACCACCTCGGGGTCGACGCCCAGCGCGCCGCGTACCCCCGAGACGAACTCGTCCCGGTTGCGGGCGTCCCGCGTCGCCGACGTCGCGACGAACCGCACCGCCTCGACCCCGTGCTCGCGGCAGGTGGCGGCGTAGCGGGCCGTCATGTCGAGCGTGCGGGCCAGCGCTTCGGGAGCCAGCTCACCGGTCCGGTCCACGCCCTGACCGAGCCGGACGATCTCGGCCTGCCGCACCACCTCGGTCAGCGTGCCGGCCGCCACGTCGAGGTCGGCCACCAGGAGCCGGATGGTGTTCGTCCCGCAGTCGATGGCTGCCACGCGTGTCACCGGCACATCGTGCCATCCGCCCCGGACACCGGCCGGGCCGTCCGGCCTGCCCTCAGCGGCTCAGCACGTGCACCTGTCGGGCCGCCACGTGTCCCTGATCAGGGCGAGCACCTCGTCACCGACCGGGTTCACCCCGGGACCGGCCGCCAGCGCGTGACCGACGAGCACGTGCAGGCACTTCACCCGCGTCGGCATCCCCCCGGCGGAGATCCCCGCGATCTCGGGCACGTGGCCCAGCGCCTCACGGTCGGCCAGGTACGCCTCGTGCGCCCGACGATGCCCCGCCGCCAGCTCCTCGTCGACCGCGAGCCGTGCCGTCAGCTCCTTCATCAGACCCGTCGCCTCGAGCGTGCTCACCGCCGCGACCGCCTGGGGGTTGGTCAGGTAGTACGTCGTCGGGAACGGGGTGCCGTCGTCCAGCCGCGGCGCCGTCTGCACCACCGTCGGGCGCCCGCAGACGCACCGTGCGGCGATCCGCACGACACCCCGGGCGGGCCGCCCCAGCTGCTCCGTCACCACCGCCAGGTCACGAGGGTCGACGGCGGGGTACGGCGGCACGTGCTGCTCGGTCATCGGGAGGGCGTCCTGTCGGGAGGGGGCTTCCATTGTCCCTGACCGCAGTCGCGCGACGCCTCGGCCGTCGTCGGACGCCGCGAACCGGCAGCTGCGCACCTCGCCGCACGCCGGCCCGCCCGTCGAGTGCAGCCGACCCGCCGCTCCGCCCCCGGAGGGGAGGACTCAAGGCTTGGCTGCGCCGGTCGGCGCCGCGGTCGGCGCCCCCGTCGGCACATCTGTCGGCGCGGAGGTCGCCCCCGACGTCGCCCGGGTCGTCGGCACCCCGCCCGCCGTGGGCGCGGTCGTCGGCGCCGCAGCCGCACCCGCAGCCCGGACCGACTGCCACACGTCCAGGTACCACGGCTGCGTCGAGCCCACCGCGGCCGAGCCGTCCTGCGCGCCCGTGGTCGGCGTGTTCGGCGCCGTGTCCGGCACGGTCTGCGGGTCCACCACCCGGAAGGCCTTCTCGCCCGGCATCACGAAGTTGAGCCGTTCCCGCGCCTGCGCCTTGACGTACGCCGGGTCGTCCCAACGCTTCAGGTCCGCCTGCAGGTCGGAGTTGTGCTGCTGCGCCGCGGCCACCTGGGCGCGCAGCTGCGCCAGCTGCGTCTGCTGCTCCAGGTACGAGTGCAGCGTCGGGTACACCAGCACGAACGCGAGCAGCAGCACCAGACCCAGCACCATGGCGCGCACGGTCAGCATCCGCGGGAGCCGCTGCTGGACCACCTCGGCGCGCGGCGTGCCGCGAGGCGGGGTGATGGACGACGGTCGGGTCGACGCCCGAGCAGCAGCCGGACGGCGGGACGCGCGCGGCGGGCTGGTGCGCGGCGCGGTGGTCCGTGGCGGGGCGCCCGTCCTTGGGGTGGTGCGCGGCGCGGCGGCCGACGCCGCCCGCTCGGCCACCCGGGGCGTGCCCGCCGACCGCGCGCCGGGCGCGGCGGGACGACGGGCGGACGGCATGTGCTCGATTGTGCCCCGGTGGGTCACCAACCCCGGGTACCCCGTGCCGCTCCGCCGTGTCCGGGCGCGGCGGACGACGCCTCGTCCCGGCGCCAGCGAGCGCCCGCGGTCCGGCGGAGCGCGTGGTCGGCGCCCCGCACGTGTCCGCACCCGGACGCGCCGAGGGCCGGCGACCTGACGGTCACCGGCCCTCGGGGTGGTGCTGAGCTGCGGAACGCCTCAGCGCTGGAAGCGCGGGAAGGCGGACGCACCGGCGTAGGTGCCGGCGTCGTCGAGCTCCTCCTCGATGCGGAGCAGCTGGTTGTACTTGTTGATGCGCTCGCCACGGGCCGGCGCACCGGTCTTGATCTGGCCGGCGTTCGACGCGACGGACAGGTCCGCGATGGTGGTGTCCTCGGTCTCGCCGGAGCGGTGCGAGGTCATGGTGCGGAAGCCGTTGCGCTGGGCCAGCTCGATCGCGTCGAGCGTCTCCGTCACGGTGCCGATCTGGTTCAGCTTGACCAGGAGGGCGTTGGCGGCCGACAGCTTGATGCCCTTGGCCAGGCGCTCCGGGTTGGTGACGAACAGGTCGTCGCCGACGATCTGCACCTTGGAGCCGATGCGCTCCATGAGGGCCTGCCAGCCCTCCCAGTCGTCCTCGGCCAGCGGGTCCTCGATGGAGACCAGCGGGTAGTCGGCGACGAGCTTCTCGTAGTACTCGATCATCGCGGCCGACTGCAGCTTCTGGCCCTCGAACGCGTACTTGTCCTCGGAGAAGAACTCCGTCGAGGCGACGTCCAGCGCGAGGCCGACGTCCTTGCCCGGCACGTAGCCGGCCTTCTCGATGGCGACGACGATGAGGTCGAGCGCGTCACGGTTGCTCGGCAGGTTGGGGGCGAAGCCGCCCTCGTCGCCGAGGCCCGTGGACAGGCCCTTGCTCTTCAGGACGCTCTTGAGGGAGTGGTACACCTCGGCGCCGGCACGCAGCGCCTCCTTGTACGTCGGCAGGCCGAACGGCGCGACCATGAACTCCTGGATGTCCACGTTGGAGTCGGCGTGCGACCCACCGTTGAGGATGTTCATCATCGGGACCGGCAGCACGTGCGCGTTCGGGCCGCCGAGGTAGCGGAACAGCGGCAGGTCGGCCGAGTCGGCCGCGGCCTTGGCGACGGCGATGGACACGCCGAGGATGGCGTTGGCGCCGAGCTTGCCCTTGTTGGGCGTGCCGTCCAGGTCGATGAGGGCCTGGTCGACCAGGCGCTGCTCGGTCGCCTCGTAGCCGATGAGCTCCGGGGCGATCTCGTCGATCACGGACTGCACCGCACCGGTGACGCCCTTGCCGAGGTACCGGCCCTTGTCGTCGTCACGACGCTCCACGGCCTCGAAGGCGCCGGTGGAGGCGCCCGACGGGACGCCCGCACGAGCCAGGGTGCCGTCGTCGAGGGCGACCTCGACCTCCACGGTGGGGTTGCCGCGCGAGTCGAGGATCTCGCGGGCGCCGACGGCCTCGATGGTGGCCATGGGTGCTCCTTCGGACAGATGGTGGGTTTGCGAAACCACCCTAGTGCGGGCACCGTCGCCGAGCGCCAGGACCTTGGGCCGAAAGGCCCTCAGAGAGCAGCGAGGATGGCCTCCACCTGGGTCTTGGCGTCGCCGAACAGCATCGCGGTGTTCTCCCGGTAGAAGAGGGGGTTCGGCACGCCCGCGTAGCCGGTGGCCATCGACCGCTTGAAGACGATCACCTGGTGCGCCTCCCACACGTGCAGCACCGGCATGCCGGCGATCGGCGAGCCTGGGTCCTCCAGCGCGGCGGGGTTCACGGTGTCGTTGGCGCCGATCACCAGGACGACGTCGGTGTCCTTGAAGTCGTCGTTGATCTCGTCCATCTCCAGGACGATGTCGTAGGGCACCTTCGCCTCGGCGAGCAGCACGTTCATGTGCCCGGGCAGGCGGCCGGCGACCGGGTGCACCCCGAACCGGACGGTGACGCCCTTCTCGCGCAGGCGGGTGACCAGCTCGGCCACCGGGTACTGCGCCTTGGCGACGGCCATGCCGTAGCCGGGGGTGACGATGACCGACCGGGACGACGAGAGGAGCTCGGCCGCCTCGGCGGCGCTGACCTCGCGGTGCTCGCCACCGACCGCCGCAGCGGACACCTTGCCGCCCTCGGCACCGAACCCGCCCAGGATCACGGAGATGAACGACCGGTTCATCGCCTTGCACATCAGGTAGGAGAGGATCGCACCGGAGGAGCCGACCAGGGAGCCGGTGACGATCAGCAGGTCGTTGCCGAGCATGAAGCCCGCGGCGGCCGCGGCCCACCCGGAGTACGAGTTCAGCATCGACACGACCACCGGCATGTCGCCGCCGCCGATCGCGGCGACCAGGTGCAGGCCGAGGGCCAGCGCGATGACCGTCATGATCGCCAGCGGCCAGATCGACGGTGCCGCGACGAACCAGCCCATCAGCGCGAAGGACACCACCAGTGCGCCGAGGTTCAGCCAGTTGCGACCCGGCAGGGTCAGCGGGTTCGACTTGATGCGGGCCGACAGCTTGAGGAACGCGATGATCGAGCCGGTGAACGTCACCGCACCGATCAGCACCCCGAGGAACACCTCGACCAGGTGCGCGCCGCCGGCCTTCTCCGTGAGGTACGAGTTGTAGCCGATGATCACGGCCGCGGCGCCGACGAAGCTGTGCAGCATCGCGATCAGCTCGGGCATCTGGGTCATCTCGACGGTGCGGGCGCGCCACGTGCCGATCACGGCACCGACCACCAGCACCAGCGCGATGAGCAGCGCCGTCACCCACGGCGACCGCACCGAGTCCTTGAGGGACAGGACGATGGTGGCGACGAGCGCGACGCCCATGCCGACCATGCCGAGGACGTTGCCGCGGCGGGCGGTCTCCTGCTTGGACAGGCCCGCCAGCGACAGGATGAACAGGACGGCCGCCACGAGGTAGGCGGCCTGGGCCACCGTGGTGAGACTCACTTCGGTCACGCACCCTTCCGGAACATGCCGAGCATCCGGTACGTGACCAGGAAGCCTCCGAAGACGTTGATGCTGGCGATGGCCGCCGAGACCACGGCGAGGACCGTGACCAGGGTGTCCGCCGAGCCGATCTGCAGCAGCGAGCCGACCAGGATGATCCCGGAGATCGCGTTGGTCTGGGACATCAGCGGGGTGTGCAGCGAGTGGCTGACGTTGCTGATGACGTAGTAGCCGACGAAGACGGCCAGCACGAACACCGTGAACGTCGCCAGGAACGCGACGTCGGTGAACGCCAGGGCGATCGCCAGCACGGCACCCGCGGTCACCATCAGCGTGAGGCTGCGGCGGGAGGCGGCGGCCTTCTTGGCGGCTGCCTCGGCGGCCCGCTGCTCGGGGGTGCGCTCGTCGGCCGCCGCTGGGGCTGCCGCGGGTGCGGCCGAGACCTGCACGGGCGGTGGTGGCCAGAGGACCTCGCCGTCCCGCGTCACCGTCATGCCGCGCTGCACCGGGTCGTCCAGGTCCAGCACCAGCTGCCCGTCCTTGCCGGGGGTCAGCAGCGCCATCAGGTTGACCACGTTGGTGCCGAACAGCTGCGACGTGTGCTGCGGCATGCGGCTCGTCAGGTCCGTGTAGCCGAGGATGATCACGCCGTTGTCGGTGACCACCCGCTCCCCCGGCACCGTCAGCTCGCAGTTGCCGCCGCCGGAGGCGGCCAGGTCGACGATCACCGATCCGGGCCGCATCGCGGCGACCATCTCCGCGGTGATGGTGCGCGGCGCCTGGCCCCGCACCAGCGCGGTGGTGATGACGATGTCCGCGCGGGCCGTCTCGGCCGCGTACAGGGCCAGGGTGGCCTTCTCCTGGTCCTCCGTCAGCGCTGCGGCGTAGCCGGTGGCCGACCGCTCCTGCTGCGCTGCGGCGGACGCCTGCACGAAGGTCGCGCCGAGGGACTCGATCTGCTCACCGGCCTCGGGGCGCACGTCGAACGCCCGCACCTGCGCCCCGAGCGAGGCCGCCGCACCGATCGCCGCGAGCCCCGCGACGCCGCCGCCGATGATGAAGACCGTGGCCGGTGCCGTCTTGCCGGCGGCGGTCACCTGGCCGGTGAACATGCCGCCGTACTCGGCGGCCGCCTCGATCACGGCGCGGTAGCCCGCGACGTTGGACATGGTGGACAGCACGTCGAGCGCCTGCGCCCGGCTGATCCGCGGGACCGCGTCGAGCGCCAGCGCCGTGACGCCCCGCTCGGACAGGGTCTGCACCAGCTCGGGGTGCAGCGCGGGGGCGAGGCTGGCCACGAGCACCTGCCCGGACCGCAGGCCGGCCAGCTCCGCATCGGAGGGCGTGTTCACCGCGGTCACCACGTCCGCCGCCCAGACGGCCGCCGCGTCGGCCACGCGCGCGCCCGCCGCCACGTAGGCCTCGTCCGGGATGCTGGCGGCCGCACCTGCACCGGCCTGCACCACGACGTCGTAGCCCAGCTTCACCAGACCCGCGACGGTGCGTGGCGTGCCGGCCACCAGCCGTTCCCCGGGTCGAGACTCCGTCGGGATCCCGATCAGCATCGATCACTCCTCTGGCTGTGGCCTGCAGCAACAGGCCGTCCCATGGTCCTCACCACGCCACGACGGAGCACTGGACCAAAGGCCCAGGTCAGCGCAGTGACGAGGCACGTCATCAGCTCGGCGAGTCCGGACTGCGCGCGTTGTCAGGTGCAGTGCCGACCTTGTCGCTGGACGCCGTAGCGGTGGCCTCGACGTCGCGGAGCGCGGTCTCCCACGCCGCCGCGGCTCGTCGCAGCGCACCCTCGGCGTCCACGCCCTCGGCGTGGACCCGCCGCACCAGCTCGAGCAGCTGCGCGCCGAGCTCGTCGTCGACCGGCACCGCGGCGTCCAGGCCCGCCCGGGCCGCCCGCGAGGCGATCTTCTGCGCGCGCGCGAGCGCCGGCAGGGAGGCGGGCACCCCGTCGAGCGCCGAGCCACGGTCCTTCTTCTCGCTCCGCTTGATGCGGTCCCACTGGCTGTGCAGGGCGCCCATCGACTCGACCTCGGCGTCCCCGAAGACGTGCGGGTGCCGGCGCACCAGCTTGGCGACCAGGTCCCGGGCGACGTCGTCGACGTCGAAGGGGTCGTCGGGGTGCTCGGTCGCGATCCGCGCGTGGAACACCACCTGGAGCAGCACGTCGCCGAGCTCCTCACGCAGCCCGGCGCGGTCGTCCCCCTCGACGGCCTCCGCCAGCTCGTGCGACTCCTCGAGCAGGTACGGCAGCAGCGAGGTGTGCGTCTGCGCCGCGTCCCAGGGGCAGCCGCCGGGCGAGCGGAGGCGGTCCATCACCGCGACCAACTCGCGCAGCGGGTCCGCCGCCGCGCGCGGCTCGCCGTCCGGGTCGGTGGTCACGAGGTGGTCAGCGCGGGCCGACGGTCAGCTGGCCGACGGTGCCGGGGCAGGGGACTCGGTCGGCACCGGAGCCGAGGAGTCCGTCGGCGCCGGTTGAGCGCCAGGCGTGACGATCCACGGCGAGGCCGTCGGCGCGGCGACGCCGGCCGCCGTCGGGTCGAAGGTGCCGTAGCGCGGGTTCACGGTCACCTTGAGCGCCGACAGGCGCTTCTGCAGGTCCGCGACCGCGGACGCGGAGTCGGACAAGCCCTGCACGTTGTTGGCGGCGAGCTGGTACCGCGCGATCGCCATCGCGCCGGCCGAGTAGTGGGTCGGCGCCGCGACGCCCGCACCCTGGAACGACTGGGCGAGGAACTGGGTCGCCTCGGAGTCGTTGATACCCACGCCCTTGTCCGAGGCGAGCTGCGTCAGCGTCGGCTCGTCGATCAGCACCTGCAGCACCAGCTGCGGCGTCGCACCGTTGAACAGCGGGCCGAGCTGGCTCAGCGCGTCCGACACCTCCGAGGCCGGGATCGTGCGTCCGTCCACCACGGCGGCCGTACCCGGCCGAGCACCGTCGGCGCAGCCCGCCAGGATGCCGGTCACCAGCACCAGCGATCCCACCGTGCCGACCGCCCGGCGCAGCCCCGTCCTCGCGTCGCGCTGCAGCCTCACAGGTCCTCCTCGAGCATCGACCGCTGGTCCGGGCGACATCGTAGGCGGTCCTGCTGACGGACCCGTGCGCCCGGTCGGCACGCGGTCGCCGCCGCCGCCGACGTCAGCGCGCGGCGGTCCCGACGCCCGCCGCAGCCGACACGTCGCCACGGACCACCGCGTCCACCACGGTCCGCGCCCACTCGAGCAGCGCCGCACCGTGCAGCGGCTTGCCGCCCACCCGGGCCGTCGTCGGGAACGGCACCAGGATGGTGCGCACCGCCGGCTTCAGCACCGTGCCCGGGTACAGCCGCTTGGCGCGCAGCTGACCGGACTCGGCGAGCTCGACGGGCGCGAACCGCACGTACCGGCCCTGCGCCGTGATGTCCGTCAGCCCGGCGGCACGCGCGTGCTGCCGGAACGCCGCCACCTCGAACAGGTTGTCCACCGCCGGCGGCACCAGGCCGTACCGGTCCAGCAGCTCGGCGCGGACCGCCTCGAGGCCGGCCTTGTCGGTGGCCGCCGCGATCTTCTGGTACGCCTCGAGACGCAGCCGCTCGTGCGCGATGTAGTCGTGCGGGATGTGCGCGTCCACGGGCAGCTCGAGCGTGACGTCCGGCTGCTCCTCCGGCTGGTCGCCGCGGAACGCCGCCACGGCCTCCCCCACCATCCGCACGTACAGGTCGAAGCCGACCCCCTCGATGTGACCCGACTGCTCCCCACCGAGCAGGTTCCCCGCGCCACGGATCTCCAGGTCCTTCATCGCGACGGCCATACCGGCACCGAGGTCCGTGTTGGCGGCGATCGTGGCGAGCCGGTCGTGGGCGGTCTCGGTGAGGGGAACCTCCGGCGGGTAGAGGAAGTAGGCGTAGGCCCGCTCCCGACCGCGGCCGACACGGCCGCGCAGCTGGTGCAGCTGGGACAGGCCCAGCCGGTCGGCGCGCTCGAGGATCAGGGTGTTGGCGTTGGAGATGTCCAGACCGGTCTCGACGATCGTCGTGCAGACCAGCACGTCGAACCTCTTCTCCCAGAAGTCGACGATCACCTGCTCCAGCTGCTTCTCGTGCATCTTGCCGTGCGCCACGGCGATCCTCGCCTCGGGCACCAGCTCGGACAGGCGCTGGGCGGCCCGCTCGATCGACTCCACCTTGTTGTGGATGTAGAACACCTGGCCCTCGCGCAGCAGCTCGCGGCGGACGGCGGCGGTGATCTGCTTCTCGTCGTACGCACCGACGAAGGTCAGCACGGGGTGCCGCTCCTCGGGCGGCGTGGCCAGCGTGGACATCTCGCGGATGCCGGTGACCGCCATCTCCAGCGTGCGCGGGATGGGCGTGGCGCTCATCGACAGCACGTCCACGTCGGTGCGCAGCGCCTTCAGCGTCTCCTTGTGCTCGACGCCGAACCGCTGCTCCTCGTCGACGATCACCAGGCCGAGGTCCTTGAACCGGACCCCGCCGGCCAGCAGCCGGTGGGTTCCGATCACCACGTCGACGCTGCCGTCGGCCAGCCCGTCGAGCACCTCCTTGGACTCGGACGCCGTCTCGAAGCGCGACAGCGCCTTCACCGTCACCGGGAACGGCGCGTACCGCTCGGAGAACGTCTCCAGGTGCTGCGACACCAGCAGCGTCGTGGGCACCAGCACCGCCACCTGCTTGCCGTCCTGCACCGCCTTGAAGGCGGCGCGCACGGCGATCTCCGTCTTGCCGTAGCCCACGTCGCCGCAGATCAGCCGGTCCATCGGGACCGACTTCTCCATGTCGGCCTTGACCTCGTCGATCGTCGCCAGCTGGTCCGGCGTCTCGACGTACGCGAACGCGTCCTCCAGCTCGCGCTGCCACGGCGTGTCCGGCCCGAAGGCGTAGCCGGGCGTCGCCATGCGAGCCGAGTACAGCCGGATCAGCTCGGCGGCGATCTCCTTGATCGCCTTCTTCGCGCGGCCCTTCGTCTTGGCCCAGTCCGCACCGCCCATCCGGTTGAGCGTCGGCGACTCTCCGCCGACGTACCGGGTCACCTGGTCCAGCTGGTCGGTCGGCACGTACAGCCGGTCACCCGGATGCCCGCGCTTGGCGGAGGCGTACTCGATCACCAGGTACTCGCGGGTCGCGGCCGTCGGACCGGTGCCGATGGTCCGCTGCACCAGCTCGACGAACCGGCCGACACCGTGCTGCTCGTGCACCACGAAGTCGCCCGGGCGCAGCTGCAGGGGGTCGACGACGTTGCGGCGGCGGCTCGGCATCCGCCGCATGTCGCGGGTCGACGTGCCGGCGCGGCCGGTGAGGTCGGCCTCGCTGAACAGCGCCAGGCGCAGGGACTCGGACGCGAACCCGGGGCCCGCGGGTGCAGGCACGACGAGCACCACCCCGGGGTCCAGCTCGTCCGGCACACCGGACACCAGCCGGGCCGGGACGTCCGCCGAGCGCAGCTGCTCCACCATCCGCTGCGCGGAGCCGTGCCCCTCGGTGGTCAGCACCATCCGCCAGCCGTCCTGCTGGTGGGCGCGCAGGTCGGCGATCGCGCGGGCGACGTCCCCGCGGTAGTGCTCCACGTCCCGGGCGGAGACGAGAAGGGTGGTCGCGTCCGACGAGACCGCCGGGCCGTCGTCGGCCGCGTCGTCGTGCTCGCCGTCCGCACCCACCGGAGCCGCCGCCACGTCGAGCGAGAACGACGACAGCGTCCACCAACCCAGCCCACGGACCGCTGCGAGCCCCCGCACCTCGGCGAACGAGTGGAACGACGCCGCCGAGAGGTCCAGCGGCGTCGCGCCACCGGCCGCCGCGCCGGTCCAGGCCGCCGCGAGGAACTCCTGCGTGGTCGCCACCAGGTCGTGCGCGCGGCGCCGCACCCGCTCGGGGTCCGCGACCACCAGCAGGGCGTCGTCGGGCACCAGGTCCAGCACCGGCACCATCCGGTCGACCAGCACGGGCGCAAGGGACTCCATGCCCTCCACGGCGATGCCCTGGGCCAGCCGGTCCAGCATGTCCGTCGCGCCGGGCAGCTGCTCGACCAGGGCGACCGCCCGCTCGCGCACGGCGTCGGTCAGCAGGATCTCGCGGCACGGTGGTGCCCACAGACCGCGGTCGGCCACCTCGAGGCTGCGCTGGTCGGCGACGGAGAACCAGCGGATCTCCTCGACCTGGTCGCCCCACAGCTCGATGCGCAGCGGGTGGTCCTCCGTCGGTGGGAACACGTCGACGATGCCGCCGCGCACCGCGAACTCGCCGCGGCGCTCCACCATGTCCACCCGGGTGTACGCCGCGTCGACCAGCCCCTGCGCCAGCTGGTCGAGATCGACCCGATCCCCCACCGCGAGCTGCACGGGCACCAGCTCGCCGAGCCCGTCCACGACCGGCTGCAGCAGCGCCCGCACCGGCACCACCAGCACCCGCACCGGTCCGGCGGGACCCGGTTCGGCGGGGTGCGCCAGCCGCCGGAACACCGCCAGCCGACGGGCCACCGTGTCGCTGCGAGGCGACAGCCGCTCGTGCGGCAGCGTCTCCCAGGCGGGCAGCACCGCCACGTCGTCGTCGGGCAGGTAGCAGCGCAGCGCGCCGGCCAGCTCGTCCGCGTCGCGGCCGGTGGCGGTGACGACGACGAGGGGCCGTCCGGTCGCCGCGACCGGTGACCCGGCCGGGCGAGCCCCGGCCATCGCCGCGAGCAGGGGCGGACGGACGCCGGCCGGGCTCACCACGTCGAGCTCGCCGCGGGCGCGCACCTGCTGCACGGCCTCGGCGGCCGCGGGGTCGGCGAGCAGCGCAGGCAGCAGTCCGGTCAGGTCCATCGGTCCTCCGCAGCGGGACGGCACCCGGCTCGACGGCCGGCGATCGGCGCCGCGCCACCCGGACGCGGGCAGCACGACAGGCCGGATCCGTTGCCGGACCCGGGGATGCGACCAGTCTACGAAGCGCCACCGACATGCCCGCGGGAGGGCGGCAGCCGTCTCGAACCGGGCCCCCGCCGGAGACGACGCGGTGCCCCGGACCAGGAACCGGTCCGGGGCACCACGCGCCGCTCGTCCCGCCGACCGCTCGGCGGGTGCCGCCGGGCTACACCACCAGGCTCAGCAGCATGATGAACGCCAGCGCCACCACAGACAGGACGCACTCCATCAGCGCCCACGTCTTGAAGGTCTGGCCGACCGTCATCCCGAAGTACTCCTTGACCATCCAGAACCCGGCGTCGTTGACGTGCGACAGGAACACCGAGCCCGCGCCCACCGCCAGCACCATGAGAGCGACGTGCGTCGCCGGCAGCCCGGAGGCCAGCGGCGCGACGATGCCGGACGCCGTGATGGTCGCGACCGTGGCCGACCCGGTGGCGATGCGGATCAGCACCGCGACCAGCCAGGCGGCCAGCAGCGGCGACAGCGCCGACTTCGCCAGCCCGGATGCGATGACGTTGCCCACGCCGGTGTCGACCAGCGTCTGCTTGAAGCCGCCGCCGGCGCCGACGATCAGCAGGATCCCGGCGATGGGACCGAACGACGAGCCGACGATGCCGGACACGTTCGACCGGTTGATCCCGAGGCTGGTGCCGAGCAGCACCAGCGCCAGCAGCGTGGTGATCAGCAGCGCGACCAGCGGGGTGCCGACGAACGTCAACGCCTGGCCGAACGCCGACTTGGCGAAGCCGACCGTCTCGGCCAGCGTCGCGAGCAGCATCAGGATGACCGGCAGCAGGACGACCAGCAGCGCCACTCCGAACCGCGGCCGGCGCTGACCCTCCTCGTGGCTCGCCTCGCCGAGCAGCGCCGGCGCCTCGATCGGGACCCAGCGGGCCATGTAGCGGGCCAGCAGCGGACCGGAGATCGCGACGGTCGGCAGGGCGACGAGCAGGCCGAGTCCCAGGGTCATGCCGAGGTTCGCCTTGAGCGCCGCGATGGCGATCAGCGGCCCGGGGTGCGGCGGGATCAGGCCGTGCAGCGCCGACAGGCCGGCCAGGGCCGGGATGCCGAGCAGCACGAGCGGGACCTTGGCGCGCCGGGCGGCCAGCATGACCACGGGGATCAGCAGCACGACGCCGACCTCGAAGAACAGCGGGATGCCGATGATGAAGGCCACCAGGGCCAGCGCCCACGGCAGCCGCTGCATCGGTGTCTTCGCCAGGACGGTGTCGACGATCTCGTCGGCACCGCCGGAGCGCACCAGCAGCGTGCCGATGGCCGCGCCGAGCGCGATCAGCACGCCCACGCTCGCGACGGTGGAGCCCAGCCCGCTGCTGAAGCTGTTGAAGGCCTTGAGGTAGGGGACACCGGCGACGACGGCCATGAGGCCGGCACCGACGGTCAGGGACAGGAAGGGGTGCAGCTTCAGCCACACGATGAGCAGCACGATCGCCGCGATGCCGATGACGGCTGCGACGATCAGCTGCGGGGTGCCGGCCGTGGTGGTCGGCGCCGCGAGGAGCAGGGACTGCATCAAGACTCCTTTGTCTGTTCTGGTGCTGCGGTGGATTCGGAGGGTGTGCCGGAGGGCTGCAGGCCGAGCGCGACGAGCGCGGCGTCGACGACGGAGTTCGGCGAGACGGACACCGGGACGGTCACGCCGTCCTCGTCCGGTTCCAGGGGCTCGAGCGTGGCGAACTGGGACGGCAGCAGCGTGGTCGGCATGAAGTGGCCGGTCCGGTGCGTCATCCGGTCGCCGATCAGCTCCGGCGAGCCCGCGAGGTGCAGGAACCGGACCCGTCCCGGCGCGGCGGCGAGCACGTCGCGGTAGGCGCGCTTGAGGGCCGAGCACGTGACGACGGACGAGCGGCCCGCCGCGTCCTGCTCGCCGATCCAGGCGGCGATCGCCGCGAGCCACGGCCAGCGGTCCTCGTCCGTCAACGGGTGCCCGGCGGCCATCTTCGCGACGTTGGCAGCCGGGTGGAACTCGTCGGCCTCGGCGACCACCCAGCCGAGACGCTCGCCGAGGATGTGCGCGACCGTCGTCTTGCCGGACCCTGCCACGCCCATCACGACCACGTGCTGACGCTCTTCCACTGCCCGCTCCTGACCTCGTCGTCACCCGTCGACGTCGACGGCGAACACTGTCCCCCAAAGGTGACACCTTTGGCTAGTCAATGGTCATACTTAATGACGTGACGCCCGTCACATCCTGCGACCGGTCCGCCCGCCCGGCCACCGGTCCCGTCCCACGCGTCACGCAGGGCGCTACCCTCGCCAGACCGGGGGGAGGACGAGGGGCGATGGGCGCGGTGCTGCACGACGGCCTGCTCGACGCGCTCGGCCGCGAGATCGTCGACGGCGTCACCCCCGTCGGCTCCGCGCTGACGCTGGACGGCATCTGCGTGCGGTTCGGCGTCTCCCGCACCGTCGCGCGCGAGGCGATGCGCATGCTCGAGTCGATGCGGCTGATCACCTCACGCCGGCGCGTCGGCCTGGTGGTCCGCCCGCGCGAGGAGTGGGACGTCTTCGACCCGCGACTGATCCGGTGGCGGCTGGACGGTCCCCAGCGCGCCGACCAGCTGCGCTCCCTGACCGAGCTCCGGCTCGCCGTCGAGCCGCACGCAGCGGCGTGCGCCGCGGCCGCGGCCGGCCGTCAGGAGGGCGACGAGCTGGTGGCGCTCACCGCGCGGATGCGCCGGCTCGGCGAGGAGGGTCGTCTCGGGGAGTTCATGGAGCTCGACATCGAGTTCCACGCGCGCCTGCTGCGCGCCTCGGGCAACGAGATGTTCGCCGCGCTGACCGACGTGGTGGCGGAGGTGCTGCGGGGCCGCACCGAGCACGGCCTGATGCCGCCGCACCCCGAGGAGGAGGCGCTGGCGGCCCACGAGGCGGTCGCCGCCGCCGTCCGGGCCGGTGACGCCGAGGCGGCCGAGGCCGCGATGAGCCTGATCACCACCGAGGTGCGGCGAGCGCTGGCCGCTGCTCCGGCCACCCCTTCGTCCAGCTCGGGTCGCTGACCAGCGGGACCCATCGCGGTGACGGCGTCCGCCGCACCCGCTCGCCGAGCGCCCGCAGCGCCACCCCCGCCCGCAGCAGGCCGATGCCGAGCCGCGCGCGCACCGGTGACCAGCGGCGCAGCGCGAGCGTCGCCTTGCCGGTGAACAGCAGCCGCATCTTGGTCGCCGACGAGTTGCCCCCGGACGAGGCGCCGACGGCGTGCAGGGCCACCGCATCGGGCGTGATCCGGGGACGCAGCCCCGCGGCAGCGGCGCGCAGCGACAGGTCGGCGTCCTCCCCGTACATGAAGTAGGTCTCGTCCAGCCCGCCCAGCCGGTCCCACGTGGTCCGCTCGGCGATGAGCAGGCACCCCGTGACCACGTCGACCTGCCGCGGGGTGTCCCGCTGCCAACGCCCCAACGACTCGGGGTCGAACAGCCGCGAGCCGCGCAGCACCGAGCTCAGCCCGGTGGCGAAGCAGAACCAGCTCCACAGCGTCGGACGTCCCCAGCAGGAGCTCGGGTCGACCGACCCGTCCGGGCGGACGGTCCGGCCGCCGACCAGACCCGCCTCGGGGTGCGCGTCGAGCGTCCGGACCAGGGCGTCGACGCACCCCGGACGGACCACCGCGTCCGGGTTGAGCAGCAGCACGCGCCGGCCGGTGGTCCGCGCGACCCCGAGGTTGCAGCCCCGGGCGAACCCGACGTTCTCCCCCGCGACCAGCACGTCGACCCGGTCCGACCAGCGCTCCAGCAGGGCGAGCGTCTCGGCGCCGGACCCGCTGTCGACCACCACGGTCTCCGCGCTGACCGACGGCCGGCCGTCGCCGGTCAGGGCCTGCAGGCAGCGCTCGAGCCACTCGGCACCGTCGTGCGACACGACGACCACCGACACCTCGGGCACCGCGGTCACGGTGCCACCGCCGGGTCGGCCTCCTCGGCGGGCACGTAGCCGTCCCGCCAGCCGACCACCCGCGCCGGGCTGCCCACCGCGATGCAGTGCGCGGGCAGCGACCGCGACACCACCGAGGCGGCGCCGACGACGGCACCGTCGCCGATCGTCACGCCGGGCAGCACCACCACCCGGGCGCCGAGCCACACGTCGGAGCCGATCACCACGTCGGCCTCGCGCTTCGGCTGGTCCATCACGGGCGTCCCGTGGGCCAGGCCGTAGTTGCTGGCCGTGATGAACACCTCGGGGGCCAGCAGCACCTTGTCGCCCAGCACGATCCGCCCGGTCGAGTCCCCCGCCCACAGGAAGCACCGCTCGCCGACGTGGACGTCCCGCCCGAGGACGATGCGCTCGCCGTTGCGCAGGCTGGCGACGGGCGACATCCGCAGCCCCGGACCGGCGGTGATCCGGCGCCGCGGCTGCACGTGCGCATAGGAGTAGAACCGCGCGACCTTGGCCAGGTGCACCAGCAGCCCGGGGTCGACGACCCGTCGCAGCGCCCCGAGCAGCCCCTCGCGGCGGCCGTGCCCCGGGACGGGGCCGCGTGTCCCGGCGCTCATGCGGCGACCCGCGAGGTGAGGTCCGTGCCCCAGCGCCGATCGCCGCGCACCCGCCGCACGGCCGCGACGCACCTGCTGGCGGCCGTGACCAGCAGGAACGCCGCGGCATCGACCAGGCCGACCTGACCGCTCCGCACCGAGCCGCGCAGACCGCCCGCGTTGGTGGGGCCGTCCTCCGCACCGAGCCGCACCGCGAGCTCCCGGTTGCCGTTCACGATGCGGGCCCGCCGGGACACCAGTGCACGGGTGGTCCGGGCCGCGTGGGCGACGAACGGCTCCGGCACCAGCACGCGCTCGTGCGGGGCGAACGACCGACGCACCCACCCGTCGTCGTTGGTCACGTCGGGGAGATCGCCGAGCCGTCGCCAGCCCGCCTCGTTCAGGGCGAAGACACCGGAGCCGACCATCCCCTCGCGCACGTACGGCAGCGACGTCCATACCCGGTAGAACCGGCGGACCAGGCCCGACGAGGCCCCGGCAGCCACCGTCAACCGCGCCGAGGCGACGGTGGGGACGTCCGTACCCAGCACGTCCGCCAGCGCGCGAGCCGTCGCCGCGGGGAGCTCGCAGTCCGCGTCGAGGACGATCACCGGCCACACGTCGACGGCCGCGAACCCGGCGCGGAGCGCGCCGATCTTGCCGGCCTGCGCCAGCTCGAGCGTCTCGACCGTGTGGCCCAGCTCGGCGGCGGCTCGGCGTGCCACCGGCAGCGTCGCGTCGGACGAGCCGTTGCTCACCACCAGCACCTTCAGCCGGCCCGGCGGCACGCCCTCGAGCAGCACGCGAAGGCACCGGCCGATCACCGCGGCCTCGTCGTGCGCCGGCACCAGCACGGTCGCCACGGCCCCGCCGTCAGCCTCCGAGCCCTCCATCGCGCACCCCCATGACCGCACGCCACACCCGACGGCCAGTCGAGGCTATTGCACCTTCTGCCCCGATTTCGGGTGAGCGACCGTAATCACCCGGCACATCACCCTCATGGCGCAGCGGCACCGCCGGGTGATCTCTGCCCGGGCCCCCGCCGCCGGTCCCGGGCCGTGGAATCCTGCCGTCGACACCGGCATCCGAACGGTGCACCGAGGAGATGGACGAGATGGCACACGTGGTCGTGGTCGGTGCGGGGATCGTCGGCCTGGCGACCGCGGCACGGCTGGCTGCGGACGGCCACCGGGTGACCGTGCTGGACAAGGAGCGGCGGGTCGCCACCCACCAGACCGGCCGGAACTCGGGCGTCATCCACTCCGGCCTCTACTACGCCCCGGGCAGCCTCAAGGCGACGATGGCCGTCGCCGGGTCCCGCAGCATGGTCGACTTCGCCACCCGGCACCAGGTGGACGTCCGCGTGACCGGCAAGCTCGTGGTCGCGTCGACGGACGACGAGGTCGACGGGCTGCACCGGCTCGCAGAACGAGGGGCTGCGAACGGCGTCGCCGCACGGCTGGTCACCGCAGCCCAGGCGCGCGAGCTCGAGCCGCACGTGGCGTGCGTCGAGGCCCTGCGGGTCGAGCCGACGGGGATCGTCGACTACGTCGGGGTCTGCCGGGCGCTCGCCGACGAGGTGCGCGCCGCAGGCGGGCAGGTGCTCCTCGGCGCCGGGCTGCTCGCGGCGCAGGAGGACACGTCCGGGGTGCGCGTCCGCGCCGCTCACGGTGACGGCTCGGGTCGCCTGGACCTGCAGGCGGACGGGTTGGTGTCCTGCGCCGGGCTGCAGGCGGACCGCGTGGCGCGGGCGTGCGAGGTGGACCCCTCGGCACGCATCGTGCCCTTCCGGGGCGAGTACTTCTCCCTCGCGCCGCGTGCCGCCGCGCTGGTCCAGGGCCTGATCTACCCCGTCCCGGACCCCCGTTTCCCCTTCCTCGGCGTCCACCTGACGCGCGGGGTGGACGGCGGCGTGCACGCGGGGCCCAACGCGGTGCTCGCCCTCGCCCGGGAGGGCTACACGTGGCGGGACGTGGTGCCGGGCGACCTCGCGGACGCGTTGTCCTGGCCGGGCACGTGGCGGATGGCGGTGCACAACGTCGTCCCGGGCGCCCGTGAGGTGGTGCGGTCGCTGTCGAGATCGGCGTTCGCGGCGAGCCTCGTGCGCCTGGTGCCGGGCATCCGGGAGGACGACCTCGTCCCGGCTCCCGCCGGTGTCCGCGCGCAGGCGGTCGAGCGGGACGGGACGCTGGCCGACGACTTCGTCATCCAGCGCACCGCTCGGCAGGTGCACGTCCTCAACGCACCGTCACCGGCCGCCACCGCCGCGCTCGAGATCGCCCGGCACATCGCCGGGGAGCTCCCGCTCTGACGCTTCGCACCCGGGTGAAACCCCGGGGACGGCCCTCCCGGCGGACGCTCCCGTCCTAGGGTTGACCTGTCCCGAATGTCCGTTTGGGGCAGGTATGCCACCACGTCGGTGGTAGCGGAGGCGCGTGATCATGGGTCGTCCAGCGAGACCGTCAGCAGCTCGCACCCTGGCGTGGTGCACGCTGGTCGGGGCGTTGCTCGGGCTGACGGGATGCACGGCCACGCACCAGGCGGCGGATGCCGGCACGCCTGGCGCCGCCCACGCAACGGGCGGCGGCGCGGCGACCGGCATACCCGGGACGTCCGGCGGCACCGGGGACGGCGCAGCGGTCTCGTCGTCCGGGGCGCGCGGCAGCACGCCGTCGCCGTCGGCCGCACCGGGTCGGGAGCAGGCTCCGGGGCCGGCGGCCCCTCCCGTCGTCACGCTGCCCGGTCTGCAGGCGGCGCCGACGGCCCCGGCAGCCGCACCTCTGCTCACGGGCGCCGCCCCGGCGACCGCCGAGCGCAACGGTGCCGTCGTCGCGGGCTTCCCCGTGAAGGTGGTCCCCGTGCCGAAGGGCGTGACGGTCGTCTCGAGCTCCGTCTCCAGCGAGGGCGCCCGGGTGCAGGTCGGTATGCAGGCCTCGAGCTCGGCGTCCCCGGCCGCGGTGCTCGGCGCGTACGACGAGGCGTTCGGCGCGACCGGCTTCACCCCCACCACCAGCCCCGCCCTGCCCGGGACGTCGGCGCACCTCTACCAGCACGGCACGGACGGCGTCGTCGTCACCGTCAAGGCACGCCTCGGTGGCGGGACCGAGATCGCGCTCGCCGGCAGCCTGACCACGGCGGGCTGACGCAGTGCGGAGCACCTCGTCCGCCGAGACGGTGGCCACGGGCGGCGCCTCCTCCGCCACTGCCCTCAGGCGGACCGGCTCGTCCCGCGCCTCGTCACGACCCGTGCGGGTCTCGTCGGTCGTCGTCGCACTCGGGTTCGTCAGCCTGCTGACGGACATCTCGTCGGAGGCCGTCTCCGCGGTGCTGCCGCTGTTCATCACCAGCGCGCTCGGCATGTCCACGCTGACCTACGGGTTCGTCGACGGCCTCATGCAGGGCGCCACCGCCCTGGTGCGCGTGGTCGGTGGCTGGGCGTCCGACCGCGGCGACCACCCGAAGTGGGTCGCCTTCATCGGCTACGGCGTCTCGGCGCTGACCAGGGCGGGTCTGCTGCTCGCGTCCGGCTTCCTGGCGATCACCGCGCTCGTCGCGGTGGACCGCGTCGGCAAGGGCATGCGGACGGCGCCGCGGGACGCGATGATCGCCGCCTCGTCGGACCCGCGCACGCTCGGCCGGTCGTTCGGGGTGCACCGCACGTTCGACACCATCGGCGCCGCGCTCGGCCCCCTCGCCGCGTTCGTGGTGCTGTGGGCGATCCCCGACGGGTACCGGACGGTGTTCGTCATCTCGTTCGGGTGCGCCCTCCTCGGGCTGGCGGTCCTGGGCCTGATGGTGCCGGACCTGCGCCCACGTCGCGCCGCCTGGCTCGAGCGGCACCGTGCGCGCGAGGAGCGTGGGCTGCCCAAGTGCAAGGGCTGCACCTGCGACCTGACCGCGCTGGCGCCGAGCGGCAAGCAGTCGTTCAGCTGGCGGTTCCTCACCGAGCCGGGCGTGCGGCGGCTCATGGGCGTGGCCGCACTGCTTGCCCTCCTCACGGTCGGCGACGGCTTCGTGTACCTCTCGCTGCAGACGCGGGACGGTTTCGCCTCGCAGTGGTTCCCGCTGCTGTACGTGGGCACCAACGCGGCGTACATGTGCCTCGCCACGCCGATGGGCCGCCTGGCCGACCGCATCGGGCGGGCGAAGGTGTTCGTGGCCTCGCACGTCGCGCTGCTCGCCGCCTACCTGTGCGCCGCGGTGGTCGGCGGCGGCACGGCGTCGACGGTCGCGACGCTGGCGCTGCTCGGCCTGTTCTACGCCGGCACCGACGGGGTGCTGTCGGCACTGGCGGGCCGGCTGGCCGGTCCCGCGGTGCGCGGTTCCGCGATCGGCACGGCGCAGGGCGTGGTGGCCGGTTCCCGGATGTGCGCCTCGTGGGCGTTCGGCCTCGCCTGGTTCACGCTGGGCCGCAGCCCCGCGATGCTCCTGGTCGCCGGCCTGCTCGCGGTGGCCGTCCCCGTCGCCTGGCGGACGCTCCGGCCGCTCGACGCCCGTCTGCGGACGCAGGCAGCCGCATGAGCCGGCCCGCACCGCGGCTGGTCGTGCTGGTCGCCGTGGTGCTCGTCGTGACGCTGGGTGTGGGCTGGTACGTCGTCCGGGCCGCCGCGAGCCACCGGGCCCTGGTGTCCTCCGCCCCGTCGGTCGCCAGCACCGACCTCGGCTCCGCCACCACGGTGCCGCACGTCGTGTTCCGGTCCACCCTGCCGGGGACGCACTACGGGGAGGTGGCGGTGGTGCCGCTGACCGACCCGGCCGGCCCCCGGGCGTTCACCGACGTGGCGTGCGACCAGCTCGATACCGTCGGCACCACCACGGTGTGCCTGCGTGTGCTGCGGGACGTGGTCACCCGCTACGAGTCCGCCGTGCTCGACTCCTCGTGGCGCCCCACCGTCACGTGGCCGCTGCCCGGCGTCCCCAGCCGTTCCCGGATCTCGCCGGACGGCGGCCTGGTCGCGACCACCGCCTTCATCACGGAGCAGGCCTGCTCCAAGGCCGGCTCGTCGACCGAGACGCGGATCCACCGCGCCGACGGCACCGACCTGGGCAACCTCGAGGAGTGGGCGTTCACCGTCGACGGCAAGCCCTACACCGCGACGGACCGCAACTTCTGGGGCGTGTCGTTCGTCGACGACGAGACCTTCTACGTCACCGCCGCCTCGCAGTCCGCGAACGCCACCTGGCTGGTGCGGGGGACGGTCTCGGCCCGGACGCTGACCGCCGTCCGGACCGGTGGCGAGTACCCCGCGGTCTCCCCCGACGGCACCCGGGTGGCGTACAAGAAGCTCCTGCGCACCGAAGCCGGCCAGAAGGTGTGGGCGTTCGCCGTCCTCACGCTCGGCACAGGGACCGAGACGGTGTACAACGCCACCGCGGGGACGGACGACCAGGCCAAGTGGCTCGACGACACGACGATCCTGTACGGGCTGGCCCGTGCGGACGAGCCCGGCACCACCGACGTATGGTCCCTCGACGTCGGCACGCTGGCGGCCCGGCCGACCCTCTTCATCCCCGGGGCGTGGTCCCCGGCGGTGGTCCGCTGACGGCCCTCCGGATCACCCGGCAGGACACCGCTGGGGCACTGGGCGCGCGGGTCTCGGTACCCCACACTGGGCGTCAGCCGGCGCCGCCGGGACACCGCTCCCGCGTCCGCAGCGCCCGTGGCAGCCGCCGAGGACCGAGGAGTGACCGCCCGTGAGACGACCGACGCCGCGGCTCGTGGCCCTGGTGGCCGTGGTGCTGGTGGTCACCGTCGGGGTCGGCTGGTACGTGGCCCGGGCGGCAGGCAGCCAGCGGCAGCAGATGACGTCCGCTCCCTCGGTGGCGAGCACCGACCTCGCCTCGGCCCTGGCCACGCCGCACGTCGTCTTCCGCTCCACTCTTCCGGGGCCGCAGTACGGGCAGGTCGCGGTGGTCCCGCTGGCGGACCCCGCCGGACCGCGCGCCTTCGCGGACGCCGCCTGCGACCGGCTCTACACCGTCGGCACCACCACGTCGTGCCTGCGGATCGTCCGGGGTGTCGCCACGCGCTACGAGACCGACGTGCTCGACTCGTCGTGGCGCACAACCGCCACGTGGCCGCTGCCCGGCATCCCGAGCCGGTCGCGGATCTCCCCCGACGGCAGCCTGATCGCGACCACCGCGTTCGTCACCGGGCACTCGTACGCCCAGGTCGGCTTCTCCACCGAGACCAGGATCCACAAGGCCGACGGCACCGACCTCGGCAGCCTGGAGGACTACGCGCTCACCGTGGACGGGAAGCCCTTCACGGCGTCCGACCGCAACTTCTGGGGCGTGTCGTTCGTGGACGACGACACCTTCTACGCGACGGGTGCGTCGCAGTCGGCCAACGCCACCTGGCTGCTGAAGGGCAGCGTGTCCGCCCGGACGCTGACCGCGTTCCGCAGCGGCGGCGAGTGCCCGTCGATCTCCCCGGACCGGACGCACCTGGCCTACAAGAAGGTGGTCCGCACCGACGCCGGGCAGAAGGTGTGGGCCTACGCGGTGCTCACGCTGGCCACCGGGACCGAGCAGCTCTACGACGTGACGGCCGGCTGCGACGACCAGATCGAGTGGCTCGACGACACGACGATCCTCTACGGCATGGCACGGGCGGACGAGCCCGGCACCACCGACGTCTGGTCGCTGGACATCTCGACGCCGGGTGCGAAGCCGAAGGTGTTCATCCCCGGGGCGTGGTCGCCGGCAGTGGTGCGCTGACCTGGCCGTCCGGCGCGGCAGGGGCACCGCCGCGCGCCCGGACGAACTCCTCGAGCCGGTCGAGGGCGACCGCGTCGGCCGGTACCTGCGGGGACGGGTCGACGAACGGGCCCGGGCCGGACCGGTGCCCGGTCAGGGAGTCGTACGTGTGCACGTACGCCGTCGCCTGCGGCGACCAGTCGAGCTCCGCGACCACCCGGTCGCGGGCGCGCAGCGAGAGGTCGACGCGCAGGTCGGGGTCGTCCAGCAGCCGCTCGACGGCGTCGGCGAACGCCGACACGTCACCGGACGGGACGTAGAGGGCCGTGTCCTGCGCCGAGACACGCGTCTCCACCAGGTCGAAGCTGACCGGCGGGACGGCGAACGCCATGTACTCCATCGTCTTGTTCATCGTGGAGCGGTTGTTCAGCGGCGTGTTGCGGTCGGGGCACAGGCCCACGCTGGCGGCCGACAGGTAGGCGGCGATCTTGTCGGGACCGACGCGGCCGGTGAACTCGACGACGTCGTCCAGCCCCAGCTGGTGGCTCAGCGCACGCAGGTCGGCCAGGCAGTCGCCGAACCCGAGCAGCGCCGCGCGCACGTCCGTGCGGCCACGCCGGTGCACCAGCTCGTCCATCACGCGCAGCACCAGGTCGACGTCGTCCTGCGGACCCATGATGCCGAGGTAGACCAGCAGGTGGCCGCCGCGGGCGAGGTGCTCGGTGCCGTGCACGGGTCGCATCACCCGCGTGTCGGGACCGGAGCGGACCACCGTCGTGCGGTCCTTCGGCACCCCGCCCCGGGTCAGCGCGACGTGGCGGTAGGACTCGTTGGTGGACACCACGCGGTCGGCCGCCCGGAAGGTGCGCCGCTCCAACCACCGCAGCCCGGCGAGCTCCGTGCGGGCCTTCGCACCGGTCGGCTCGCCGAAGCGGGACACGAACAGCTCGGGGTTGAGGTCGTGGTGGTCGAAGAGGAACCGCACGCCGCGCAGCCGCCAGAGCCGGGCGAGCAGCCAGTAGGTGTCCGGCGGGTTGCACGCCTGGATCACGTCGAAGCCGCGCTCCCGCCGCACGGTCAGGGAGAGCGCCGCCGTCCGCAGCCAGGAGTAGACGAACTCGACGACGAAGCCGAGCAGGCCCTTCGCCTCGGGCGCGGGCCGGTACTTGTAGATCGCGACGCCGTCGATCGTCTGCCGCGCGGGGTCGCCAGGACCGCGCGGGCAGATCACCGAGACCTGGTACCCCGCCCTGGTCAGCGCACGGCACTCGAGCCAGACGCGGCGGTCGAGGGGCACCGGCAGGTTCTGCACGATGATCAGGACCTTCGTGCGCGGGACGGCCATGACGGCGGCACCTCCGGGTCGACGGTGGACCGTGTGCGGTCGCTCTCGGCACGGTATCGCCGGACAGATCGGGCGCAAACCGGATCAAACGGATGTCACCCGGCTGCGGGCGCACCTTCACCCGGACGGACGCGCAGGCTCTCCTCCGCGGCAGCGACCACCTCGGAGGCCGCACGCTCCCAGCTGAAGTGCCGCCGGCGCCGATCGGCCGCCGCGGCGCACGCCGCGTACAGGGCGTCGTCCGCGAGAGCGTCCGCGACCAGCGCGGCGAGCTCACCTGGGTCCTCCGAGCGGACCAGCCGCCCGCCGTCGTCGTGCCCGATGATCTCCGGCATCGCGCAGGCGTCCCGGCCGATGCACGGCAGCCCGCGCGTGAGCGCCTCGACGAACGCGATGCCGAAGCCCTCCATCCGCGACGGCATGACGAACAGGTCGTGCGTGTCCATCAGCTGTCCGACCTGCGCACCGGGGACCCGGCCGAGGAACGTCACGCCGTCCGGCACGGGTGAGCGCAGCGGCCACTGCGCCGGGCCGGCCACCGTCAGCGTGACGTCAGGCCCGAGCCCGCGGCGCAGCAGCTGATGGGCCGCCACGACCTGCGCCCCACCCTTGGTGTCGAAGTCCCGGCCGACGAAGAGCAGCCGGCGCGCGGTGCCGACCCGCCGGGGCGGTACGGGGGTGCCCACGGGCACCGCCGCGTTGGCGCCGGGGTTGACCACCCGGACCCGGTCGGTCGGCACGCCCTGGCCCCGCAGGTGCGCCGCGAGCCACTCGCTCATCGGCAGCAGCAGCGCCGCCTGGGCGTAGACACGGTCCTGCGCCCGGCGCAGCCGATCGATCCGCCGCCTGCCGAGAGCGCGGAAGTGCGGCACGCCGTCCGGGCCGTACGCGTCCAGCAGCAGCCCGTAGCTGAGGTCCTGCAGCACCGCGAACGGGATCGACGTCACGCCGAGGTCCTGGATCTGGAGCACCAGGTCGGGATGCTGTCGGCCCGCCGCCGTGCGCAGCTGCCGCCGGATCGCCACGCGGCTCAGCGCACCGTGCCGCCAGGTGGACGTCCAGCCGTGCGGCGTGCGCCGGGCCCCGAGGACGCGCGCCACCTGACGCAGCGCCGGTGACAGCTCGAGGGGCAGGTCCTGCACGTCCGCCACCTGCTGCAGAGCCGCCCGCAGGTGCCACGGCGTGCCGGACCAGCTCTGCTCCGGCGGCCGGGTCCAGTGGCAGGCGAAGCCGATGCGGACCGACGACCGGGGCCGCTCCGCTCCTGTCCCGTCCTCCGCCACGGCGGCTCCCTTCGCGCAGCGCCAGGGTAGAGGACGGTCCGCCGCTGGTCCGCGCCGGCCCGGTGCGAAGATGCACGTCGGACCGCCGGTTGGGCGGGTCCGGACCGACGGAGGAGACCGCACCATGAGCCCTCGCGCGCTGCCCGGACCCCTGGCCGCCCTGGGCCCGCGGGGGCGTCGGGCGCTGCGACGGACGGCCGACACCGTGCTGCGTCCGTTCGGATCCGTCAACGGCGGGCGCGACGCCCAGCAGGTCGCGGTCACCTTCGACGACGGACCGGACGCCACCGTGACCCCCCGGCTGCTCGCCGTGCTGGCCCGGCACGGCGTCCGCTGCACCTTCTTCCTGCTGGTCGACCAGGCCGAGCGCCACCCCGAGCTGGTCCGCGCCGTGCGCGACGCCGGCCACGAGATCGCGCTGCACGGCATCGACCACCGGCCGCTGCCGCGGATGGGCCACGGCGGTGCTCTGCGTTACCTGCGCGATGCACGACGCCGGCTCGAGGCGGTGTCCGGCACCACGGTGCGCTGGTACCGGCCTCCGTACGGGCTGCAGTCACCGGCGAGCTGGGCCGCCGCCCGGCGGGCCGGGCTCGACGTGGTCGTCTGGTCCGCCGATGCGGCCGACTGGGAGGACGATCCCGCCGACGTCGTCCTGGCGCGCGCCGCGGCCGGCCTGACGCCGGGCGGCGTGCTGCTGCTGCACGAGCGGCTGGAGCCGGGACCCGACGGCGAGCCCGTGCACACCCGGTTCGACAGAGCCGCGCTCGTCGACCTCCTGCTGACGGAGGCCGACGAGCGCGGCGTGACTGCTGTGACGGTCGGCGAGCTCAGCCGCGGAGGGCCGAGACGGACCGCCTGGTTCCGCTGACCGGCGTCAGGGGTTCACCACCGTGCCGTTGACCAGGGTGTTGCCGTACCAGGTCACCGGGACGTTCACGTTGTCCGGCCCGTACCCGGAGTCGCCGAACACGTTGTTCCGCACGGTGATGTTGCCGACGTAGTACGTGCCGTTGGCACCGTCGACGACGTACAGCGTGAACCCGCCGCCCGCGAGGTAGTTGTTCTCGACCAGGACCGGTCCAGCGGTGCTGGGCCCCAGATCAGGGGCCAGGAACAGGGCCGAGTTCGCACCGTTGGTCGACGTCATGTCGATCGTGTTGTGCCGCACGACCAGGTTGGTCACACCGGACTGCATCTGGCCGCCGTCGGAGTGGGCACCGGCCGCCGGCGTCAGGTCGTGGATCCAGCTGTCCTGCAGCGTGGTGCTCGAGCCGAGCTTGACCCCGTCGCCGGTGTCGCCGTGGATGTTCAGGCGCAGGCCCGTCCAGTGGTCGTAGCCGATGGCGTTCTCGAAGCCGTAGATCTCGCTGTCCTGCACCGTGACGCTGCCGGACAGGACCCGGACGCCGTCGCCGGAGCCGGAGCCGTGGATGCGGCTGTTCTGGATGACGACGTTGGGCGCGTCCACCGTCACGCCGCCGGTGATGTCGAGGTTGCTGATCACCTGACCGGCCGTGGTGGCGTGGATGGAGCCCGACGGCGTGAGCACGGTCCCGGCCGGGACGCCGGTGTTGGCGGCGCCCGGCATCGCGGTCGACGTGCTCACCGGGGTGCTGGTCGCCGTCGGCGAGGGGCTCGCGGTCGGCGTGGCCGTGGCGGTCGGCGTGGGCGTGGCGGTCGCGGTCGGCGACGGGCTGGCCGTCGCGGTCGGCGTCGGCGTGGCGGTGGCCGTGGCCGTCGGCGTGGCGGTCGCCGTCGGCGTCGCCGTGACGGTCGGCGTCGCGGTCGCCGTCGGCGTGGCCGTCGAGGTGGTGGACGGGGTCAGCGCCACCGCCGCGTACGACCAGCTCGAGCTGGCCGGAGCGCTGGTGCCGACCACCAGGGAGCCCGTCGTCGACGGCGTGGTCCTCTGGAACCAGTAGGTGTCACCGACGGACGCGAGGTACTGCGCGGTGAGTGCCTCGTTCGCGAGGGCCGTCCGCTGCGCGGCGGCGTTCCAGTCGTTCCCGACCGCCAGCACCAGCGCACCTGCGGGAGCGTTCACCGTGGTCGCGGCGGCGCCGGACCGGGCCGACGTCCCGGCCGAGGCCGTCACGGTCCCGCCGGAGACGGCGTACAGGGAGGCGGCGCCGAGGTAGCCGGTCTGCGCCAGCTTGGCCGACGGCGCGCACGAGGTCAGGGCCGTCGGGGCGGCCGCCGACCACACCTCGGAGGTGCCCTGCGTGCCGTTCGCCCGTCGGACGAGCGACCACGTCAGGCCGCAGCCGGAGACGGAGGAGACCGACTGGGTGCTGGCGCTCGGCCCGTCGGCCGCCACCAGCAGCACCAGCTGCGACGCCGCCGACGGCGACACGGCCGCCGCGGTGATCGCGGACGACGGGCTGGTGGTCGTGCGAGCGCTGGTCGCCAGCACGCTCATCGTGGTGCTGGACGCGACGGCCGTGGTGGTGGACGACGCCGCGGCCAGCTGGGCTCCGCCGACCGTGCCGACGCCGACGACGGCGAGCGCGGTGGCTGCGGCGACCTGTGCGACGGCGCGGGTGGGTGCCGAGGTGAGGCGGTGGGCGGCAGGGGTCCGCCGGATGGCCCGGGCCGTGCGACGGTGCACGGCTCGGGTGGCGTTGCGAAGTGAGTACATGGGGAGGAGCTGTCCTTCGGTCGTGACGTCGAGGTCGGTCGACGTCGCTGGCACCGCGCGACACGGTCGGGTGGGTTCACCCGTTCGTGTCACTGTAAGGAAGCCAATTCACCCCTTTGGTCCAACGCATCCGTGATCTATCTGTGATATGGGGCGAAGGACGTTCACGACGTAACCGGACAGACCGTCCGCGCAAATGTGTCGCAGATCACACTGTGGTTGGCCCAAATTCGCCACCGTCGCGAACAAATACCTGGTACGGACCGTCCCGTCGCTGGATTCACCCCGGCACCCGGCCTCCGACCGCGACCAAGGTCCCCTGCACGCAGCAGACCTGCAGGTCACCGAGACGCAGCAGCCTCCCTCGCACCCGCCTCAGAGGCTGAGCGGCCGCCCCGCGGCGTCGACGTTCCCGGTGAAGGTGACGGGGACGGTGATCCGGAACTCACCGAAGCCGGAGTTCGCCCCGAAGTGGTTGTCGCTGATGGTGATGTTCCGGACCACGTAGCGGCCGTTGGCACCGTCGAGGCAGAACAGCGCGTAGCCGCCGTAGTCCAGCCAGTTCCCGGTCACCGTGACCGGCCCGTCGGTGCTCGGACCGAGGTCCGGCGCGAGGAAGATCGCGGAGTTCGCAGGGTCACCGGGCTCGATGGTGTTGCCCGCCACCAGCAGGTTGCTCACACCGTCCTGCATCTGCGCGCCGTCGGCGTGGGCGCCGGGCGCCGGCGTCAGGTCGTGGATCCAGCTGGCCCGCAGCGTGACGCGGCTGCCGAGCTTGACGCCGTCACCCGTCACCGAGTGGATGTTCACGCGCTGCGCCGTCCAGTCGTCGCCCGCGATGGCGTTCTCGAAGCCCGAGATCTCGGTGTCCACGATGGTGACGCTGCCGGACTGCACCAGCACCCCGTTGGTGTCCGTACCGGTGATCCGCGACGCCCGTATGACCACGCCGGGCGCCTGGATCACCACGCCGCCGTGGATGTCCAACCCGCTGAGCACCTGGTTCGGCGTCGTGACCGTCAACCCGTCGGCCGGGGAGAGCACGGTCCCGGCGGGCACACCGGTGTTGCCGGCGCCGGGCTTGGCGGAGGCGGGCGGCGGCGGTGCCGCGGGTGCGGCAGCCGCGGGTGGCGCCTTCGCCGGGGGTGCCGCCGGGCGGGGGCTGGGACGGGGCGTCGGCGCCGGCGTGCTCGGCGCCGCGGTCGGCGTCGGCGTCGTGACGGGGCTGACCGACGGCGTCGGCGAGTCGGCCGGTGAGACCTCGGACGGCGTCGTCGTGGGTGCCGAGGCCGCCAGGACCTGCGGGCTCGCACCGGGATCGCCACGGAAGACGACGTCCACCCAGTACTGCGACTGGCGCCAGCTCTGCGTCGGGAACACGTCGTCGCCGCCGTAGCCGTAGACGCCCGACGCGCCGGGGTCGACCTGCAGCAGCGGCGACCGGGAGCCGCCCTGGAACCCCTGGGTCACGGGGTAGCGGCCGGAGGTCACGTGGTAGGAGACGACGTACGCCGTGCCGGCGCTCAGGCGCACCGGGTGGGCCAGCATGACAGTCTGCCAACCCGCTGCGCGCGCCGGCCCGAACCGCGCACCGACCACGAGCTGGCCGGTGGCGTCCCACAGCGCTGCGTCGGGCCCGGTCGACGCCGCTCCGGCGCTCCAGTAGCGCAGCCCGACGACGAGACCCGGGACCGTCGGACGGAACGCGGTCCCGAGGTTCACCGCTAGCGGGTCGGTGGCGACCTGCACACCGGGTGGCGGCGCATCACCCCACATCGACTCGGCCGCCGCGGGCGCGGGTCGGTCGGCGACGAGCAGGGCCGCGGCCAGAACCACCGCCACGACGGCCACGGCACCGCGTCGCAGCCACCGCCGCGCGCGGGCGCCCGCGACGAACCGTCGCGGCAGGTCGCGGGGCGGCAGCGTCACCGGCCGACCTCCGTCGCAGTGCAGCACGGGACCTGGACCCCGTCGCCGGACGTCCCGGCGTCACCCAGTGCACCATCCGACGCATCCGGGCGGAACCCCCACGATCCCGACATCCCGGATCATGGACCGACCGGCGGCCGGTCGGTCAGCGGGTGGGCAGGTCGGTCTCGGCGGTGCGGCGCGGTCGCGGCGCACCCGTGGCCCGCCGCAGCCGCCACCACGTACCCAGCGCGACGGCGCCCGCCACCACCGTCGCAGCGAGGGCTCGCGTGCGACTCCCCTTCTGGAGGGTGTACACGGGGTCGGCGGGGCTCAGCCGCACGCGCACCCGCTGGTCTGCCGGGACCGACTCGCGGTCCTGGATCTTCGTCAGCTCCGAGCCCACGCGGGCCAGCCCGAGGCCGAGCTGCGTCGCCGCGACCTCCTGGGTCGGGCCCACGGCCTGCACGTCGACCACCGGGTCCTGGAAGGAGGTCTCCCACTGACCGCCGAGGCTGGGCTGACGGACGCTGTAGCCCAGCCGCACACCCTGGCTGGCCAGCGTGACGTCCGAGTCCACCGTCTGCGGCCCCTCGAACCCCTCGACCCCGCGGGCGACGACCCCCGCCAGGCTGATCAGGGAGGTCGTGGTCTCCGCGAGGGCGTTGGGCAGCGCGTGGTCCGGCGGCAGGAGGACGACGCGGACCTCTCCGACCACCGTGGCGGACGGCTGCTCCCAGGCGTTCCACGCCGCCGCACCGGTCCCGAGCAGCACGATCGTCGCCGCGACGGGTGACCGCGCAGCACGGATCAGCGTCCGGTGCAGGCTCACGGCATCTCCACCAATTCACCTCGTCACGATCCGGCGCCCAGTTCGTCGGATGAGAGCATTGTGACAACGTCCGAGCCCACCGGACCGTCGCGACGAGGAGCATCCCGGATGGAGTTCAGCGAGATCCTCGCCCAGCTCCGCCGACGCTGGTGGCTGGTCCTGCTGGGGCTCCTCGCCACCGGGGCCATGGCCTACGGCACCACGCTCGCCGTCGCGGTGCAGTACACCGCGCAGTCGTCGCTGGTGCTGATCCCCCCGCAGACCACGACGGACACCCCCGCCAACCCCTTCCTCGGCATCGGCGGCCTGAACCCGGCGGCCGACGTCCTGGTCCGTGCGCTCAACAGCGGCACGTTCCACGACCAGCACGCACCCGCCGGCGGGTCGTCGAAGTACACCGTCGCGCGCGACACCGACGCGAGCGGCCCCCTCCTCGTGGTCGACGCGTCGGCCGCGACCCCGCAGGCTGCGATGGACCTGCTCGACGCCGTGGTGCGGGAAGCCCCCGTCCGGTTGGCCCAGCTCCAGAAGGACGTCGGCGTGCAGGACTCGCTCGCGATCCGGATCACCGAGGTCGCCCGGGTCGCCGCGCCGACGCGGGACACGAAGAGCCAGACGCGTGCGATGGTCGCCGTCGCCGTCGTCGGGCTGGCCGGGACTGTGCTCGTCGTACGGGTCGTCGACACGCTGCTCGGTCGTCGCGCACGGCGGCCGCGCCGTCGCCCTGGCACCGCGCCCGCGCCGCGACCGGCCGTCCCCGACCAGGCCAAGCCGACCCACGAGACCGTGCCCCACGAGACCGTGCCGACCGACTCGCATGAACCGCACGGCGCGCGGCGCTGACCTCTCGACGCCGTTCGAGCCCACGCCGGACGTGGTCGACCTCGGCGCCCGCCGCCCGGACGCCGCGAGCCTCCTCCGGCTGTGGGCGGTGCTGCTGCTCGTGCTGCCCGCCAAGCTGGTGCTCGCGCCACTGGGCTCCGCGGGCAGCCCGGCGCAGGTGCTCGGGATGGCCGGTGCCTTCTGGTGGGCAGCGAGCCACTTCCTCGCCCGCCTGCCGCAGGTCCGCACCCGGCGGCCCGTCCAGCTCGCGATGGGGGTGTTCTGGTTCGCGACCTTGGTGTCGTACATCGTCGCCGTGACGCGACCGATCGAGGGGGTCGAGCTCAGCGCCGCCGACCGCGGCATGCTCGTCGTGCTGTCGTGGGCGGGGATCCTGCTGGTCGCCGGTGACGGAATCACCACCAGGGAGCGGCTGGACGACGTGCTCCGGGTGGTCGTCGCCGGTACTGCGGTCGGTGCGCTGGTGGGCCTGCTCCAGTTCACCACCGGCACGGCCTTCGTCGACCGGATCGTCATCCCCGGCCTCACCCAGAACAGCGCCGTGACCGGGGTGTTCGCGCGGAACGGCTTCTCCCGCGCGGCCGGGACCTCGACGCACCCGATCGAGTTCGGCGTGCTCCTGACGATGGTGCTCCCGCTCGCCCTGCACCTGGCCCTGAACGACCGGCGGCGCGGACCGCTCCGCCGCTGGTTCCCCGTCGTCGCCATCGGGGCCGCGATCCCCGTCACCCTGTCGCGCTCCGCGATCCTGGGGCTGGCCCTCGTCCTGGTCGTGGTGCTGCCGACGTGGCCCAAGGAGCGGCGCCGCTGGGCCTACGTGGCCCTGGTCGCCGGCTTCGGTGCCGTGTACGTGGCCGTGCCGGGCCTGCTCGGCACCATGACCCGGCTGTTCACCGGCATCTCCTCGGACAACAGCGCCCTGTCCCGGGTGGACTCCTACGGGATCGCGCTGCACTACGTGGGCCTCGACCCGCTGTTCGGGCGCGGCTTCGGCACCTTCCTGCCGCGGTACCACATCCTCGACAACCAGTACCTCGGCACGGTCGTCGAGACCGGGCTGGTGGGCCTGGCCACGTTCCTGGCCCTGCTGGTCACCGCGGCCGTGGTCGCCGTGCGGATGGGCCGACGCCTCCCCTCGGTGGCCGACCGCAGCCTGGCTGTCAGCCTCGTGGCAGGCCTGGCCTCGGCCGCCGCGGCCGCCGCGACGTTCGACGCCCTGGGCTTCCCGCAGGTCGCCGGCTGCCTCTTCCTGTTCCTCGGTCTCGTGGCGGCCCTGTCGCGCCTGACCGCGCGCGCCGGCGCGGACCCGGATCCGGCGGCGGCCGCCGCACCCCGGCCGGACGCGGGTGATCTTCCGGGACCCCTCCCGGCAGGCCTGACCTGAGTGGCTACTGTGGCCGCGTGCCCCGCCGAGCCGACGCAGCCCGCGCCCGTCCGGCGAGCCGCCGGGACGTCGTCACCGGTGCGCCGTGAGCGGTCTGCGTGACCGCCTCGCCGACTCGGCGCGGCTGGCGACCGCGGGCGTCCGGCACCTGCGGCCACGCCAGCTGCCCCAGCTCCGGGTGGGCCGGCCCGTCGGACCGCCGACCGCGTACTACCTGACCCCGCACCTCGACAGCCCCAGCGGCGGCGTCCGGGTGCTGTACCGGCACGTCGACACGCTCAACGCCATGGGCATCCCCGCGGCCGTGCTGCACGCGCGGGAGGGGTTCCGGTGCACCTGGTTCGACAACGACACGCGGATCGTCTACCCGCGCGACCTCGTGCTGTCACCGCAGGACGTCCTCGTCGTGCCCGAGTACTACGGCATCGGCCTGCACGCCCTCCCGGCCGACGTGCGCGTGGTGGTGTTCAACCAGAACGCCTACCGCACGTACGACGAGCTGCCGCCGACCGCGGGACCAGGTGCGCCGTACGCCGGTCTGCCGTCGCTGATCGGGCTGATGACCGTGTCGGAGGACAACCGGCGCTTCCTGGAGCTCGCGTTCCCGCAGCTGCCGGTGCACCTGTGCCGGCCCGTGGTGGATGGCGCGGTGTTCCACCCCGGGCCGGACGGTCCTCGGGAGCCGGTGCTCGGCTACGTCCGTGCCCACCGGCGTCGTGAGGCGCAGCTGCTCGAGCACGTGATGGCCAGCCGCAGGACGGGTTGGACCACGGTGGCCGCTTCCGGCCTGAGCGAACGGGCGATCGCGGACCTGATGCGCCGCTGCTCGGTGTTCGTCAGCTTCTCCGAGCTCGAGGGGTTCGGCCTGCCGCCGGCGGAGGCGATGGCCAGCGGGTGCTACGTGGTGGGCTACACCGGCGGCGGTGGCGACGAGTTCTTCGACCCGCAGCTGTGCCGGCCCGTCACCGGCACGCTCGAGCTGGTCGAGGCGACGCTCGCCGCGACCGAGCTGCCTGAGGCGGAGCGACGCCGGCTCGGTCGGCAGGCGTCCCACGCGATCCTCGCCCGGTACTCCGACGAGGGGCTGCGCGAGGACCTGGGCGCGGCCTTCCGGACGATCCTGGGCTGACCTCGGCGTCACCACGGCGGCGGGCGCACGGTGCGCGCCCGGCGGACGGACCGGTCAGCGCGTGCCGCCGTACACGCCGTGCCGGTGCCACCGCCGGACGGCACGCTCGGCCTCCACGCGCGACGCCGCCGAGGCGAGCACGGCCGCCGGACGCCGGGGCGACCAGCCACCCGGCGCCTGCAGCCGGCGCTGGAGCCGCGCCCAGGCAGGCTGCCCCACGACCTCGGGCCACGCGCGGAGCGCGACGGAGGCCAGTCCCTGGGTCACCGAGTCCGACGCGCGGCCCCGGTCCAGGCGGTGCGAGGCGATCTCGAGGGCGCGCAGGGCGACGGCGCGCAGGGCGGTGCTGCGGAGCACGGAGGCGCCCGGGACCTCCCTGACGACGCCGGCGAACAGCACCTCGAACGCCTCGAGACGCTGCTCGAGGTCCTTGACGTCGTCGACCTGCCGCGCGGACAGGCTGTCCGCGTGCTCGCGGTGCAGCGCCTGGTCGCAGCCCCGCACGTACGCGACGTCGGCGAACGCCGCGATCCGGAACCACATCTCCATGTCGTGCGTGTGCGCGAGCGGCTGCTGGCCACCCACGCGCTCGACCACCGACATGCGCATCACCACCTCGGGCGAGGTGATCACGTTGGTGCCGTCGGCGCAGCGGTCCGCGAGCCACTGGGTGCCCGGCCACACCGTCCACCCGCTGGCCCGGTCCCGGCCGCGCCGCAGCGGCGGCGGGTCGCCGTGGAAGTGCACGGGGTGCCCGTACACCAGGCCGACGTCGGGCAACGCCTCTGCGACGGCCACCGCGCGCGCCAGCGAACCCGGCGTGAGCAGGTCGTCGGCGTCCAGGCGGACCAGGTAGTCGCCGCGTGCGGCGGCCAGACCGTCGTTGAACGTCTCGACCGGCCCCCGGTTGGACCCGTGCGCGATCACCTGCACCCGCGGGTCGGCGGCGGCCAGCGAGCGCGCCACCTCGAGGCTGTCGTCCGTGGACGCGTCGTCGACCACCACCACGCTGACGTCGACCCCCGGCTGGGTCAGCACGCTGCCGACCGCCGCGCGCAGGAACCGGCCGTAGTTGAAGCACGGGACGACGACGGCAACGTGCGGACGCGTGCGCAGCGCCACCGGCACGATGTGCCGCACCCGCCCCGAGCGGGTGCGCGCCAGCGTGCTGCGGTCGGCGGTCATGGCGCCAGCCCGGTCGTACCGAGAGCCGCGCCGGCCACCGTGCGGCCCGGCGTGACCGGGCCCGCCTCGGCGGGCGACGCCGGCTCGGGCCCCGCTCCTGGCTCGACCTCCGCGCTGCCACGGCGCAGGCCCGCCACGGCACCGCGGAACCAGCGGAGGGTCAGTGCCGCGTACACCGCGCCACCCACGACGCAACCGACCACCAGGGACACCGCGGGCATCGACACCAGGTGGGCGAGGCCGCCTGCCGCGACGCCGGCGAGCGCCGACGTCGACGCGGGACGGACGAGCGCGCGGCCGAGGGGCCGCCACGGCACGCCGGCGCCGCGCAGCGCCCAGACGTAGGCGGGCAGCACGACGACGAGGGCGACCACGAGGTGCGCCCAACCGGCTCCGGCGATGCCCCAACCGCGTGCACCGACCACCACGCCGACCACCAGGGCGACGAACCACACCACCTGCACCAGCAGCACCGCGCGGGACCGGCCCCTCGCCAGCAGGTACGACGCGAACAGGTCGAACAGCACCCGCATCGCCCCGAAGAGTCCCAGCGCCGCCAGCACGGGCACCGACGGCCGCCACACGTCGCCGTAGACCACGCGCACCACGGGGGTCGCCAGGGCGGCCAGCAGCACCCCGGCCGGCAGCGCCGCCGCGGCGGCCAGCCCGGCGGCCGGCGAGAGGTCGTCGCCCGCCGACCGGCCCTGGTCGGTGCGGGCGCGGCCCTGCACCGCGAACGCCGGCAGCGCGACCGAGCGCACCACCTGCCCGATCGCGGACATCGGCCAGTTCGAGATGTTGAACGCGAGCACGTAGAACCCGAGCGCGGTGGAGCCGAGCAGCCGGGCGACCGCGACGTTGTCCACGTTGAGGAGTGCCCAGGACAGCAGGTTGGCCCCCGCGACCGGCAGGCCGAACAGCAGCGTCGGCCGCAGCACCGCACGGTCGAGCCCGAACCGCGGGCGCGTGCGAGTCAGCGCGAACTGCAGCACCAGCGTCACCAGCTGCGCCGCCACGCGGCCGACCGCCAGCGCCATCGCGCCCCAGCCGGCGGCGAGCAGCCCGAGCGTGACGGCGGTGCCGACGACGAAGTCGACGACGGCGATGGCGAAGATCTTCTTCTGCTCGAAGGCCCGCTGCAGCGCGGCGTACGGCACCACCCCGGCCCCTGCGAGGAGGAGCGTGGTGGACAGCACCGCGACCACGGGCGCCGACTGGGGGCTGCCCATCGCGGTCGCCACGAGCGGGGCCGTCGCCACCATGCCGGCGGTCAGCACACCACCGGCGACCAGCGAGAGCAGACCGACCGTCGGCGCGAGCCGCTCGGGCTCGTGGGAGCGGATCAGGTCCGCGCTGAGCCCCAGGTCGGCGAGGGTCACCAGCACCGCCTGGACGGTCAGCGCGACGGCGTACACGCCGAACTCCGACGGCCCGAGCACCCGGGCCAGCACGATGCCGACCAGGAACCCGCCGACCCGCAGCGTGACGGTGCTCAGCGCGCTCCACGCCAACCCGCGGCGCACGCGAGTCCCGAGGGCTCCGGACGGTGCGGTGCCGGTCATGCGACCACCTGCGCGGCCGCGCCGGCGGTCTCCTCGGCGGCATGCCGCTGCCCCAGCCCGTCGCGGGCGAGCGCGAGCTTCAGGCGCGCGACCCGGGCGGCGGTGGCGACGACGTCCGCGACGCGTCGGGTGGTCGTCGGCCGCTCGTCGACCGCACGCTCGTAGAGGTCCACCAGCCAGCGGCTCGCACGCTCGAGGCTGAACCGCTCCTGGACCAGGGCCCGACCCACCGCTCCGAGCCGTGCCCTCAGCGCCTCGTCCTCGAGCAGCGGCAGGAGGGCGTCCAGCAGGTCGGACCGGCCGCGGCCGCCGACCCCCCACCAGCCCTGGGCGAGGAACTCGTCGACCGTCGTCGGGTCCATCCGCCGCCAGAAGCCCTCCGCACCCTGGACCACCAGGGGCTTGCCGAAGGCCATGCCCTTGAGCGCCGAGCTGCCCATGCCGAGGACCACATCCGCGGCGGCGTACGCGTCCCGAGGGTCCAGCAGCGGGCCGGTGACCACGACCACGCGGCGGCCCCGGCGGTCGTTGACCTCCTCGGCCGCCTGCCGGACCGCCGTGAGCCCGGGACCACCGCCGGCGACGACCAGGCGCACCCCCCGGTCCGCCAGCTGGTCGACGACCGCGATGGCGTCGAGCACCCCGGGCAGCTTGCCGAGGTCGTCCACCAGCCTGCCGACCACCGCCAGCACCACGTCGTCGGGCTGCAGGCCCAGCGCGGCGCGCGCCTGCGCCTCACCCCCCGGCGCGTTGCTGCGCGTGTCGATCGGCGGCTCCATCAGCAGCGTCGGGCCGCGACGTCCCGCGGAGCCGGCGACGAGGTCGGCGGTCCCGACGACCAGCGGCACCTCGCGGGGCACGACGTCGGGCACCGACATCGACAGCACCGTCACCACCAGCGGCACGCCCGTCACCAGGTGCGGACCCAGCGCCGCGTCGACCGCGGGGCCCCACTCGTACGCGTGGACGACGTCGATGGCGCGGTCCCGGACGAGCCTGCGCAGCGCGGCGATGCCGGCGCGGGTGGGCCACGCGTTCTCGCGCGGCGCGACGACGTGCTCGAGGCCGGACGCCAGCACGCGCTCGACGAGCACGCCGGGCGGTCCGTACACGACCACCTCGTGACCGAGGTCGCGGACCGCAGCCGCGAGCTCGATGGCGTTGAGCTGGCTGCCGCCGATCTCCATCATCGCGGGGCAGACGAGAACCCTCATCGGGGCCTGGCGTCCGTCCGCAGCCACGGGCCGCCGGGCTCGGCTGCGCGCCCCCGGCTGCTCGGGCTGCGGCGTCGTCACGGAGCCGTCCGCGCCACGGAGCGCGCGAGCTGCTCCACCACCTGCTCCTGCTGCCCGGCCGTGAGGTGCGGGAACATCGGCAGGGACAGGATGCGGTCCGCCGCCGCCTCGGCGACGGGGAAGGCGCCGCGACCCAGACCGAGGTCGGCGTACGCGGCCGTCAGGTGGACCGGCGTCGGGTAGTGGATGCCGACCCCGATACCGGCGGCCGACAGCTCGGCCAGGACCCGGTCGCGCTCCTCCACCTGCACCACGTACAGGTGCCAGATGTCCTCGTTCCCCTCGGCCGTCGTCGGCAGCTGCACCGCGTCGACACCGTCCAGCAGCACGGCGTAGCGGTCCGCAGCCGCGCGACGGGCGGCGTTCCACGCCTCGAGGCGCCGCAGCTTCGCGGCCAGCACGACGGCCTGCACCGTGTCGAGGCGCGAGTTGAAGCCGATCACCTCGTGGTCGTACTTGTGCGCCGAGCCGTGCGCCGCGATGACCCGGACCGACCGGGCGACCTGGGCGTCCGACGTGGTGACCGCCCCACCGTCACCGGCGGCGCCGAGGTTCTTGCCCGGGTAGAAGCTGGTGCCGGCCGCGAGCCCGAACGTGCCGGCCGAGCGGCCGTTGCGGCGGGCGCCCTGCGCCTGGGCGGCGTCCTCGATCAGCGGGACGCCGGCGTCGGCGGCGATCTTGCCGAGCTCCTCGACGGGCGCCACCTGGCCGAACAGGTGCACCGGGACGATCGCCTCCGTGCGCGGACCCACTGCGGCCCGGACCGCCGCGGGGTCCATCAGCAGGTGCACCGGGTCGACGTCCACGGGGACCGGCACGGCACCGATGCGCGAGGCGGCCTCCGCCGTCGCGATGAACGTGTTGGCCGGGATGATCACCTCGCCACCAGGGCGAACCCCCACGGCGCGCAGCGCGAGCTCGAGCGCGTCGGTGCCGTTGGCGACGCCGACGCAGTGCGCCGCGCCGACATAGGCCGCGTAGTCCGCCTCGAAGGCGCTGACCGCGGGGCCGCCCACGAACGCCGTGGCGGCGAACACCTCGTCCAGGCCGGTTCGGACCTCGTCCGCGACCTCCGCGTGCTGGGCCTTCAGGTCCACGAACGGGATGCTCATGCTGCCCCTGCTCTCTGCTCGTCCGGGGCCGTCCCCGGCCCCGCGTCGTCCGTCGTCTCGACCCGTGCGCTCACGCCGTGCCGGGGTACCCGCACCGCGGCGGCGAGGTGGCGGGCCGGCACGCCCGCCCACGTCTGCCCCGCCGGCAGGTCGGCGACCAGCGCCGCGCCCATGCCGAGCGTCGCGCCCGCACCGACCTGCACGTCCTCGCGGACCGTGGAACCGGTGCCGAGGTACGCCGCCCTGCCGACGCGCACGCGGCCGGCCAGGTGCACGCCGGCGCACACCGTGGCGTAGTCCTCCACCACGTCGTCGTGGGTGAGCGTCACGTGCGGCATCACCGCGACGTGCCGGCCCACGGTCACCGCGGCGGTGAGCACGGTGCCCGCCAGCAGGATGCTGCCGGCACCGACGCTGCAGCCCGGCGGCACCTCGACCCCGGGGTGGACCACGGTGGCGTACCGCTGCTCGTCGACGCCGAGCTGCTCCAGCCGGCCCACGAGGGCCTCGCGGACCGACCCGCGACCGGCGCAGACCAGCACCTGGACGTCTGGGCGGTCGCGGAGGGCCTGCACCGGTCCGAGGACGGGGACGCAGTCGACCGTGGTGCCCTGCCGGACCGGGTCGTCGTCCACGAAGCCGACCACCTGGTACATCGGGTGCATCCGGAGCAGCGCGAGGACCTCCCGCGCCAGGCCGGACGTGGTGACCAGGACCAGGGGCGTGCCGCTCATGCGGACTGCCCGGCGCTGCGGAGCGCGTCGACCACGCGGTGCTGCTCCGACTCCGACATCTGGTGGAACACCGGCAGGATCAGCGTGGTGTCGGTCAGGTGCTCGGTCACCGGCAGAGGGACGTGGTCTGTCGCGGCGTACGCGGGCTGCCGGTGGGACGCCATGATCCCGCGCCGGGCGGAGATGTCCTGGTCGGCCAGGTGCGCCAGCAGCCCCTCCCGGTCGAGCGGGTACTCCGGTCCCACCTCGACCCAGAACGACTGGAAGTTGCACGTCCCCCAGGCAGGGTCGGCCACCGCGCGGAGCCCGGGGATGTCGGCGATGTGCTTGGCGTACGTCGCGGCGATCTCCCTGCGGCGGGCCACCACCTGCGACAGCTTGCCCAGCTGGACGATCCCGACCGCCGCCTGCAGGTCCGTCATCCGGTAGTTGTAGCCGACCTCGAGGTACTCCTCAGGCGGGGCGAGCACGCTGGCGTGCCGGGCCGCCGCGGAGACGCTCATGGCGTGCTCCCGCAGCCGACGTGCCCGCGCGGCCCACTCCTCGTGCGGGGTGGTCAGCATGCCGCCCTCCCCCGTGGTGACGATCTTGCGAGGGTGGAAGGACCACGCGGCGACGTCCGCACCGGCACCGACAGGGCGGCCGCGGTACGTCGAGCCGGCACCGCACGCCGCGTCCTCCACGACGACGATCCCGCGCGGGTCGGTCACCGCCCGGATGGCGTCGAGGTCGACCGGCACGCCGCCCTGGTCGACCACCACGACGGCGCGGGTGCGGTCGGTCAGCACGGCGGCCACCGTCTCGGCCGTGAGGTTGCCGGTGACGGGGTCCACGTCGGCGAACACGGGTCGGGCGCCGACGTACGTCGGGGCGTTCGTGGTGGCGACGAAGGAGAACGACGGCACCACCACCTCGTCGCCCGCCTGCACGCCGGCGACCACCAGCGCCAGGTGCAGCGCCGTGGTGCAGGACGACGTCGCCACGGCGTGCGGCACGTCCATCGCCTGCGCGAACGCCTGCTCGAAGGCGGCGACCCGCGGGCCCTGCGCCACCCAGCCGGACGCGATCACCTCGGTGACCGCCGCGATCTCCTCCGGGCCCAACCAGGGCTGCATCACGTTGATCCGCGACATCAGGCACCCGCCCCGCTCAGCGCCCGGCCCGCCGCGATCTGCTCGCGCTGCGGGCGCCACCACTCCACCAGCTCGCGCAGCCCGTCCTCGAGCCCGACGGTCGCCTCGAAGCCGAGGTCCACCCGCGCGGCGGTGGTGTCCGCGAGCCGCCGGGTCACCCCGTTCACCGCCCGCTCCGGGCCGTGCTCCACCTCGAGGTCGGAGTCCATGGCGCGCAGCAGCGCCTGCGCCAGCTCGAGGAGGCTCGTCTCCGTCCCGCTCGCGACGTTGTAGACGCCGTCGCGGATGTCGGAGGCTGCGGCGAGCAGGTTCGCGCGGGCGATGTCCCGGGTGAAGACGAAGTCCATCGTCTGCTTCCCGTCACCGAAGATCAGCGGCGGCTTGCCGTCGGCGATCCGCTCCATCCAGCGCACCAGCACCTCGGTGTACAGGCCGTGCACGTCCATCCGCGGCCCGTACACGTTGAAGTACCGCAGCACCACGTAGTCCAGGCCGTACATCGCCCTGAAGCTGCGCAGCATCCCCTCGTTGAAGGACTTCGCCGCGCCGTAGAAGGTGTCGTTGTTGTGGTGGTGGTGCCGCTCGGTGGTCGGGAACTCCTCCGCCAGCCCGTAGACCGAGGCGCTGGAGGCGGCGACGACCTTGTCGACCTTGGCCGCCACGGCCGCCTCGAGCACGGTGAACGTGCCGTCCACCAGCACCTCGAGCGCCAGCCGCGGGTCCTCGGCGCACTGGGTGATCCGGATCGCCGCCTGGTGGAACACCAGGTCCTGACCGCGGGTCACGTCGTGCACCAGGTCACGGTCACGCAGGTCCCCCACCACCAGCTCGACCTTGCCGCTGGCCATCGCGTCCGCCAGGTTCTCCCGACGGCCGCGCACCAGGTTGTCCAGCACGACGACGTGCGCGGCGCCCGCGTCGAGCACCTGGTCGACGATCGTCGAGCCGATGGTCCCCGCACCACCCGTCACCAGGACACGAGCTCCGGCGAGGGCGGTCATGCGAGCACCCCCGCCATCGGCTGCGCGACGGTGTCGCGGAGCTGCGTCAACCGACCCCCGTCGGTGAGCGAGAGCGAGGCCGCCTCGAGCACGTCCAGGACCCGGATCCCGGCGCTCGCGTCCGTGCGTGGGGCACGCGCCTCACGGATCGCCGCCGCGAGCTCACCGACCATCACGCCGAGGGCCTCCCGCTCCGGCAGGGCGGGGGCCCACGCGTCGCCGAGCCGGTAGGAGATGTTCACGGCCCGCTTCTGCGCCGCGTCGGCGCCGGCGCCGGCCACCAGGTCGATCCCGCGGTCGTACACCGTCACCCGCTGCTGCGGCTGCAGGTCGTCCCACACGATCGTGCGCTTGCTGCCCCCGATCACCACCTGCCGGATCTTGGTGGGGCTGAGCCAGTTGACGTGCACGTGCGCGATCGCACCGTCCGGCAGCGGGAGCGTCAGGTAGCCGACGCACGCCTGGCCGACACCGAGCGGGTCGGCGCCCTGGGCGGCCACGCCGGTCGGCACCAGTCCACCGGGGAGGATGAAGTCGAGGATCGACAGGTCGTGCGGCGCGAGGTCCCAGAACACGTCGACGTCGGGCTGCACCAGACCGAGGTTGATCCGCACCGAGTCGACGTAGTGGATGTCGCCGAGCGCGCCGTCGGCGATCAGCTCGCGGATCTTCAGCACCGGCGCCGTGTAGCAGAACGTGTGGTCGACCATCAGGACGCGGTCCACCTCGGCCGCGAGGGCCCGCATCTGCCGCGCGGCCGCGCCGCCGTCGGCGATCGGCTTCTCCACGACGACGTGCTTGCCGGCGCGCAGGGCCGCGGTGACCAGGGCGGCGTGCGTGCGGGCGGGCGTCGCCACCGCCACCGCGTCGATGTCGTCGCGCGCCAGAAGGTCGTCCACGGACGTCATCACCTCGACCGTCGAACGCGCCCCGACCACGCGGCGGGCACGGCTCTCGTCCAGGTCGCACACGGCCACCAGGTCCCAGTCGGGGCTGGTGCGGAAGTTGCGGGCCAGGTTGGGGCCCCAGTAGCCGGCGCCGATCACGGCGGCGCGCAACTGGTCGGTCATGACGTCCCTCGATTCGCTCGGTCCGTCCAGTCTCACGGGCGATGCGCCCGCTGTGACCCGGTATGTCGGGTTTTCACCCCGGTGCTGCGGGGTGAACAACCCGTTCGGAGCAGCACGACGCCGGACGCCCCGCGGTGTTCCCGCGGACCGTCCGGCGTCGAGCGGCTCGCGTCAGCCCGCCGGGACGAACACCAGGTCGACCCCGTACCAGGCGTTCGACGACGAGCCGGGGAACCCGGAGCCGTAGACGTAGGCACCGGCGCCCGCCGGTGTGGACAGCACACCGGAGGTGACGGGGCTCGCGAGCATGTTGGGCGTGACGGCGTACCCACCCGTCGAGGACAGGTACGACGCGACGTACGTCTGACCCGCGGTCAGCGTGACGGGTGCCGGGAGCGGAACCGTCTGCCAGCCGGAGGCCGACTCCGACGTGGACGGCGCCTGCGCCATCAGGGTCTGGCTCGGACCCCACAGCATCACGGTGTGCGTGCCGGTGTTCGCCGCTCCCTTGTAGAAGCGGATCGCGGTCACGGAACCGGCCACGCTCGCCGTGAAGGTGGTGCCGACCTGGACGGTGGCCGGGTCGTTCCACGACGGGTAGGTCGGGACGGTGCTGTCCGGCCAGATGGTCACGGCCGTCGGCGCGGGCGCCGCGGTGGTGAACGTCCACGACCCGCCGGTCAGGGCCGTCCCGCCGAGGCTGACCGCCGCCGAGTACGACGTGCCGGCGGCCAGCGCCGCCGACGGCGTGAACGTCACCGTCAGCGAGGTGCTGTCGTAGGACACCGCACCGGCGACCGCACCGGACGGACCGGTCAGGGCCAGCGTGGGCGTACCCGACGCCGGCGCCTTGGACAGGGTCGCCGAGATCGTGGCGCCCGTGGAGACGCCGGTCGCACCGGCCGGTGGCGCCGTGGACGTCACCGTCGGCGGGCTCGGCGGCGCGAGCGTGAACAGCACGTCGACGAAGTAGTTCGACTGCTGCCAGGTGTTCGTCGGGAAGCCGCCGCCGTACAGGTAGCGCCCGTTGCCCGATGCCGGTGCCGTCAACGGCCCGCTGACGACGTCCGCGGTGAAGAAGTTCGACGTCACCGCGTAGTGACCCTGGGGTGCGAGGTACGAGACGACGTAGGTGGTGCCGACCGTGACCTCGTACGGCGTGCTGAAGGTCGCCGTCTGCCAGCCGCTGCTCGTCTCACCGGTGAACGTCACCGTGCGCAGCGCCGTCCCGGTCGAGCTCCACAGCGTGCCGGTGTGGGTACCGCCGTTGCCGGTCCCCTTGTAGAACCGGACGCCGGTGATCAGCCCGCTCTGCGTGGGCGTGAACGCGACACCGAGCTCCACGGAGGACGCGTCGTTGGCGGCCGCCGTCTGCGGTGCGACCGAACCGAACAGCGTGCACGGGCAGCCGCCTGCGCTGGCGGTGGTGAACGACCACGTCACCGGTGCCGACGTCACGCCACCGGTGGAGGTGAGCGAGCTCGTCGTCGCCGTGTACGTCACGCCGGCGGCCAGGGCGGCGGCCGGGGTGAACGTGAGGGTGAGCCCGTCGGCGGACACGGCGCTGGTGCCGGTGACCGGGGTGGACCCGGTCGCGAGCGACAGCGTCGCGCCCGAGGCCAGCGGGGCGCTCATGGTGACGGAGACGGTCGTCCCCGTCGACACGCCGACGTCGCCGTCGGCGGGTGTCTGCGAGACGACGGTGAGCGGTTGGGCCGCCGGGGTGAACACCACGTCGACCAGGTAGCTGGTGGACGTGGTGGAGCCGGGGTACGCGTCGGCGTACGAGTACATGCCGCTGTCGCTCGCCGTCCGGAGCGGCGCACGCTGCACGCCCGTGCCGGAGAACGCGCCGGCGGTGGCGGAGTAGCGCCCGACCGTCGTGCGGTACGAGACGACGTACTCGGTGTCATGGGTGATGTGGACCGGCGTGGAGAACGTCGCCGTCTGCCAGCCCTCGGTGCTCTCGTTGGTGAACGTCACCTGGGCCAGCGGGGTGCTGGACCCGACCGCCCACAGGGCGCCGACGTGCGTGCCGCCGTTGTTCGGCCCCTTGTAGAACCGCACGCCGTTGACCACGCCGTCGGAGCTGCTCGCGAACCGGGTGCCGAGCGTCACCGCCGAGTAGTCCGGCACCTCGAGCGTGGCCGGGGTCGCCGAGTCGTTGTAGAGCGAGACGGGTGAGCCGCCGGCCACCTGGTCGGGCGCCGCGGTGGTGAAGCTCCACGACGCCCCGCCGCTGACGCCGCCGGTGTTCGACGTGGCCGCCGCCGTCACGGTGTACTTCGTCGACGCGGCCAGCGCGGCGCCGGGCGTGAACGTCGCGACGCGGGAGGTCGAGTCGTAGGTCGTCGTGCCGGCCACCGACGTCCCGCTGGAGGACACCATGGTGAGCGCGACGGAGCTGGCCGTGACGTCCTTGGAGAACGTCACCTGGATCGGCGTCCCGGACGGCACGCTGGTCGACCCGGGCAGCGGCGACTGACCGCTGATGGTCAGCGGGGTGGTGTTCACGTCCGAGAACAGGACGTCCACGTAGTACTGCGACGCCCCGTACGTCTGCGTCGGGAAGGCTCCCGCAGCCGCGTAGACGCCGCCGTAGGTGCCGAACCCGCCCGGCGCCGCCAACGGTGCCTGCGTCCGACCCGCGTACCAGAACGCCCCGCTCTGCACGGCGTACCCACCGGCGGGAGCGGTGTAGGAGACCACGTACGTGGTCCCGGCCTGCACGGGGACCGCCTGGGAGAAGGTCGCCTGCTGCCAGCCGCTGGCCGACTCGCCGGAGAACGTCACCGACGCGAGCCGCTGCCCCGAGCTGGTCCACAGCGAGCCGACGTGCGTCCCGGTGTTCGCGGTGGACTTGTAGAACCGCACGCCGGTGACGTACCCGGCGGTCGTCGTGGAGAACTTCAGACCGAGCTCGACGGCCGACGTGTCGGACGCCGCCGGCACTGCCGGGACCGTGGACCCGTACAGCGTGCAGGGGCAGGAGACACCGACGGACACCGAGGCTGTCGCTCCGGTGTTGGCGCTGTCGTCGGTCGCGCGCGCCAGGATCGGGGTGCTGCCCAGCCCCGCCTGCTGGTAGGTGTACGACCAGCTGGTCGTCCCCGTCGCCGGATGCCACGTCGTCCCACCGTCGGTGGACACCTCGACGCCGGCGACGACCCCGCCGCCGCTGTCCGACGCCGTGCCGGTGACCGTGACGTTGGTGCCGTTGGGCACGGCCGCACCGGCGATCGGCGACGTGATGACGGTGGTCGGGCCGACCGTGTCGGTCGAGGCCGTGGCCGCGACCAGGCTGGTGTCGAGGGTCAGCGGCTGGGCGCCCATGTCGGCCAGCAGGTTGACCATCGCCTGCCGCATCCGCGGGTCGGCCGCCGCGCCGTCCCCGTCGTGCGTCTGGTCCAGGCCCCACGACCACTGGATCGAGCCCGCCGAGAACACCAGCGCACCGCTGGCGGCCCGGTACAGCGAGAGGTGGTTGGTCGTCGTGCCCGGCTGCACCACCGTCCCGAAGTCCTGCAGGTACTGCGGCACCGCGCCGACCGTCGTGGACAGGAAGATCTGCCCTGCCGGCCGGAAGCCGTTGTCCGGGCTCTCGTCGGACTCGTACCCGACGGTGTGCGCGGCCAGGGTCGCCGTGGTGCCCGGGGACAGCGACGCCAACGACGTGTTGCGCCACAGCCGCAGCTTGCCCTCGGTCGAGGAGACCTGGACCGCCAGGTCCGTGTTGTTGGACATGTACAGCGTGCCGGTCAGACCGTTCTCCGGCAGCCCGCCACCTTCGGAGGGTGGAGCGAACCGCGGGTCGCGCCAGGTGCCCGTCCACTGCGGCGAGGGGTCGATCTTCGCGTCCGACCAGGTCTCCTTGTAGGACACCAGCGTCCGGTAGCTGGTCGACGTCCCGTCGATCGACGGCTCGTAACGGGTGCGCCAGTACACCTCGTTGCCGCTGAGGAACACGAGGTTGACCCCGGCGTCCCGGGCCGCCTCGACGTTGGCCCGCTGCGCCCCCGACCAGTACTCGTCGTGCCCGACCGACAGGAACGTCTTGTGGTTCTTCAGCAGCGCGCCGTAGCGGTCGGTGTCGACGCCGGACACGTAGCTGACGTCGTACCCGTTCTGCTCGAGGAAGCGGACGGTGGCGTACTCGGAGCTGAAGTAGAAGTCGCGGCCGCTGTTCAGGCCGCGGGTCGAGACGGGGCGGTTGTAGCTGATCTTGTAGGCGCGACCCGGTCCGCCGCCCTGGTAGAAGTCCGACCCGCCGTACGTGTTGTACGCCTGCCAGGTGGGGTCGGACGTCTGCATGACGATGCTCGAGTGGCTCGAGTCGTCACGGACGATGAACGTGATCTGGCTGGAGTCGTTGAGCTTCGGGTCGGTCAGCTTGGCGACGTAGACGCCGGACACGGCGGTGGTGGGCACCGTCCACGTGGCCGAGATCGCCCAGTTGCCGCAGTCGTAGTTCTCCGTCGTGGCGTCGCTGATGCACTGCGGCTGCTTCTGCGGCAGCGTGGCCGACGGCGTCACCGAGGCGATCTTGCGGGCGCCGAGCCCGCCGTACCAGCCGGTCCGGTAGATGTCGATCGTGTAGGCCGACGCGGCGGTGTCGATCTTGAAGCCGATCGTCCCGCCGACGTTGACCGAGATGTCGGTGGCGAAGCCCTGGATGCTCGCGTCACCAGCCCCCGAGATGTCCCACACCGAGGGGTCCGTCCCCGGCTTGGAGTTCTCGCAGACGATCGGGTTGCTGCCGGCGCCGCACGGGTCGGCGGCGCTGGCCGGCACCGCGAGCGCCACGAGCCCCAGGGCTCCCGCGACGGCGGCGACGGTCCATGCGGCGACTGCCCGGCGGACGGTGGTACGACGACCCATGACCTGCTCCGGTCCCGTTCTGCTGGCCGTCGCGGGCCGACCGAGTCATCGGGGCGCGCGACGCACGACCGGCACGTCTACCGGTCCATAACCGGACAATAGGGCCCTAACCGGGCATCGCTGCTACCCGTCGGACAAGATCACCCACCCCGCTCGGCTCGCCGACCCGCCGGCCCGGCAAGATGACGCGGGCGACGCCCCGACACGGCGGCGAGCGTCCGAGGAGGAGGCACCGTGACCGACCAGAACCAGTCGCAGCAGCGCGAGGGCGACACCGCCCCCGGACCGACGATCGCGGCGACCGCCGACGTCGACCCGCGCGCCTCCGTCGGCACGGGCACGCGCGTGTGGCACCTGGCACAGGTGCGGGAGGACGCGGTGGTCGGTGCCGACTGCATCGTCGGCCGGGGCGCCTACATCGGTCCCGGGGTCCGCGTCGGCGACCGGTGCAAGATCCAGAACCACGCGCTCGTCTACGAGCCTGCCGTGCTCGAGGACGGCGCCTTCGTCGGGCCGGCCGTGGTGCTGACGAACGACTACTACCCGCGGGCGGTCAACCCGGACGGCACCCTGAAGTCCGCCGACGACTGGCTCGCGGTCGGGGTGACGGTGCGGACCGGGGCGTCCCTCGGCGCGCGCTCGGTGTGCATCGCGCCGGTCGTCGTGGGGCGCTGGGCGCTGGTGGCGGCCGGTTCGGTGGTGACGACGGACGTGCCCGACTTCGCGCTCGTCGCCGGGGTGCCGGCCCGGCGGATCCGCTGGGTGGGACGCGCCGGGCACCCGCTCGAGGACGCGGGCGACGGACGGTGGCGGTGCCCGGTGACGGGCGAGCTCTACGTGCAGGACGGCGAGACGCTGACGCCGGTCGACCGGTCCGCCTGAGCCCCGGACCGGCGCGGCGACCGTGAGGGGCTACGGTCGCCCGCCCGGGCGGCGGACCGGCCGACGGCAGCTGGTGCCGGACGACCGCACGGAGGCCCTCAGTACGCGCCCGCCGAGCCCAGCACGGCGCGACCCGTCTTCCACAGGATGAGCAGGTCCATCGCGACGGACCAGTTGTCGACGTACCGCAGGTCCAGGCGGACTGACTCGTCCCACGACAGGTCAGACCGGCCGCTGACCTGCCAGAGGCCGGTCAGGCCGGGCCGTACGTGCAGGCGGCGGAAGACGGCGTCCTGGTAGGCGTTGACCTCCTCCGGCAGCGGCGGCCGCGGGCCGACCAAGGACATGTCGCCGCGCGCGACGTTCCACAGCTGCGGCAGCTCGTCGATCGAGAACCGACGCAGCACCCGGCCCACCGGCGTCACGCGGGGGTCGTCGTGCATCTTGAACATCAGACCGTCGCGGTCGCTGCGGTCCAGCAGCGCCGCCTTCCGCTCCTCGGCGTCCACGTACATGCTGCGCAGCTTGACCATGGTGAACGGCCGGCCGTCGATACCCACCCGCTCCTGACGGAAGAACAGCGGACCGGGGCTGGACAGGCGAACACCGAGCGCCGCGAAGGCGATCAGGGGGGCGGCCGCGATCAGCAGCCCCGTGCCGAGCAGCCGGTCGAGCAGGCTCTTGACCAGCAGCCGCCGCCGCGGGGCGACCGTCTGGACCTCCAGGAGCGAGAGTCCGGCGGTCGGACGCACGCTGACCCGCGGACCGAGCACCTCGACCAGGCCCGGCGCCACGACGAGGTCGGCGCCGGTGCGGCCGAGCGCCCAGGACAGGCGACGCAGCGCGTCCCCGGTCAGCACCGCGCCGGCGACGACGACCGTCTCGATCCGGTGGTCGTAGGCCACCTGCGGCACGTCCGCGAGGGCGCCGAGCACGCGGACGCCGTCCTGCGGCGGCTCGTCGGTCACCGACGGCAGGCAGATGCCGACGACGCGGTACCCGTGGTGGGTGGATGCGCGCAGGTCGGTGATCGCCTGGTGCACCGAAGCCGCGTCGCCGACGACCAGGGTGCGCGCCATCGCCAGGCCGTCGCGCCGGTTGCCGTGCAGCCAACGCCGCAGGACGTAGCGCCCGACCGACACCGACGTCGTCAGCAGGGCCGCGAGCACCAGGACGAGGAGGCGGGGGAACGCCACACCGACGAAGGCGCCGGCGAGCGCGGGGACCACCACCGCGGCGAGGCCCGCCCACAGGATCGCCTGGAACTCCCGGGGTCCGTCGCCGACGGCCGTGCGGTCGTACCCGTGGCCGAGCGCGACCGTGCCGAGGAACGCCACGACGGCCGCACCGACCGCCGGCAGCGCAGGGACCTCGAGCTGGGCCAGCACCACCGCCCACGTCGCGCACGCCAGCGTCAGACCGAGGTCGAGCAGCACGGCGCGGCGCGTGTACCGCGCCGACGCGGGTCGCCAGGACTCGGCCTCGGCACCCTCCAGAGCCACCTGCTCGCCCGCCAGGAACGGCTGGGTCGAGGCCCACGACCGGCGCGGTCCGGCCGCGGCGCGTCGGCGCTCCGTGAGCGCGGCCAGCTCGGCCGTCGTCACGGTGAAGTCCCGCAGATCCGTCATGCCCCGCCCCCCGATCAGGTGTGTCGGGGTTGAGGCTATTGCGGATGTTCTGTGGGGATAAGACCCAATTGTCCGATTCGGGAGGCTTTCACCCGCTTCCGACGGGTGATCTAGCCCGGGTCCTTGGTATGGAACCGCTGCTGCGCGACGTGCAGGCCCTCGAGGACGACGGCCTCGACGACGTCCGCCGCGCGGTCCACCAGCCAGGGGACGTCGGCGCGCTCGGCCGACCCGAAGTCGTGCAGCACGTAGTCCGCGGCGTCCATCCGGCCGGGCGGCCGGCCGATGCCGACCCGGACGCGCACGTAGTCCCGCGTCCCCAGGGCCCGGCTGGTGTCGCGCAGACCGTTGTGGCCGCCCTCTCCCCCGCCCTGCTTGACGCGGACGTCGGCGAACGGGATGTCCAGCTCGTCGTGCACCAGCACCGTCCGCTCCGCCGGGACGCCGTAGTAGCGCGCGAGGGCCGCGACGGGACCGCCGGACTCGTTCATGTACGTCGTCGGGCGGGCGAGCACCACGCGGGGACCGGGTGCTCCTCCGGGCAGCGTGCCCAGCCGCGCCTCGGCGACGGTCGCCTGCGGCCGACGGCCGGCGAGGCCACCGGGACGGCCCAGGGTGCTGCCGGTGCGACGGGCCAGCTCCTCGACCACCATCGCGCCGAGGTTGTGCCGGTTGCCCGCGTACTGGGGCCCGGGGTTGCCGAGCCCGACGACGAGCCACGGTGAGTCGGTCACCACGTCAGCCTCCTGCGTGCAGCGGTCGTCGGCCGGGACGTGAACGCGCCCGGCACCGTGTCGGTGCCGGGCGCGTCACGTGGAACCGGTCGGTCAGGCCTCGGCGGCGGCGGCCGAGTGGGCCGACTGCTCGGCGGCGAGCTCGGCGGCGGCCTCCTCGGCAGCCAGGTCCTCGGCGGAGGCGTGCGGCACGGACACCGTCACGACGATGTGCTCGGCGTCGGTGAGCAGCGTGGTGCCGGCCGGCAGGGTCACGTCGCCGGCGTGCACGATCGCGCCGTCCTCGAGACCCTCGATGGAGACCTCGACGGCCTCCGGCAGGTGCGTCGCCTCGGCCTCGAGGGACAGCGACTGGGTCTCGACCACGTGGATGGTGCCGGAGGCCGACTCACCGACGACGTGCACCGGCACGTCGACGGTGACCTTCTCGCCGCGGCGGACGATCAGCAGGTCGACGTGCTCGATCACCTGGTGCACCGGCTCGACCTGGACGTCCTTGGCCAGAGCCAGCGTCGTCTTGCCGTCGAGCTCGATCGCCAGCAGCGCGTTGGAGTGCTTGACCGCCAGCATCAGCTCGTGGCCGGGCAGGGCGACGTGCACGGGCGCGGTGCCGTGGCCGTACAGGACGGCGGGGATCTGGTGGGCGCGGCGCAGGCGACGGGCAGCGCCCTTGCCGAACTCCGTGCGGGCGGTGGCGACGAGCTTGGTCTCGGCCATGGTGTCTCCTCGTGGTCGGTGTCGCGGCCACGAGGCGCACGACGGAAGTCGGAAGCGATGTAGAGCGATCAGGTCGGTGGGCCTCGACGCGGGGCGCTGGACGGGCAGGCGGAGGCATCCGCACCCAGTCGATCACGGAGCCGGGACGCCCGTTCGAGGCCCACATCGCTGCGGGTCCCACGGCCGACCGTCCGACATCCCTCGCCGAGGCAACCCGAGGATCCTACCGGTCGGCGGGAGTGGCTCCCAACCCCGGCCGGCCGGTGCGTGGTGCGAAGGTCAGGCCTGCCCGTCGAACAGCGACGTGACGGAGCCGTCGTCGAACACCTCGCGGATGGCGCGGGCCAGCAGCGGGGCGATGGACAGCACCGTCAGCTTGGGGAACTGCACCTCTTCGGCGATCGGCAGGGTGTCGGTGACGACGACCTCACGGGCGCCGCACGCCTCGAGGCGCGCGACGGCCGGGTCGGACAGCACGCCGTGGGTCGCCGCGACGAGCACGTCCTTGGCACCGGCCTCGAGCACCACGCGCACCGCCTCGGAGATGGTGCCCGCGGTGTCGATCAGGTCGTCGACCAGCACGCAGCTGCGGCCCTCGACGTCACCGACCACCCGGTTGGCCACGGCCTGGTTGGGCCGGCGGATGTCACGGGTCTTGTGCACGAACGCCAGGGGGCCGCCGCCGAGCTTGGCCGCCCACTGCTCGGCGACCCGGATGCGCCCGGCGTCCGGCGAGACGACCGTCACGTTCGAGGTGTCCACCCGGGTACGGACGTACTCGACCAGGATCGGCATTGCCCACAGGTGGTCCACCGGCCCGTCGAAGAACCCCTGGATCTGCGCGGCGTGCAGGTCGACGCTCATGATCCGGTCGGCGCCGGCCGTCTTGAACAGGTCCGCCATCAGGCGGGCGGAGATCGGCTCGCGGCCGCGGTGCTTCTTGTCCTGCCGGGCGTAGCCGTAGAACGGCGCGACGACGGTGACGGTCTTGGCCGAGGCGCGCTTGAGCGCGTCGACCATGAGCAGCTGCTCCATGATCCAGGTGTTCACCGGACGGGTGTGGGACTGCAGGACGAACGCGTCCGCACCCCGGACCGACTCGCCGAACCGCGTGTAGATCTCGCCGTTGGCGAAGTCGTAGGCGGTGGTGGGCACCAGCTCGACGCCCAGGTGCTGCGCCACGTCGGTCGCGAGCTCGGGGTGAGCACGGCCCGAGACCAGCACGAGTCGCTTCTCACCGTCCGTGGTGATGATGCCGGTCATCGGGCGGTGTCCTTGTCCTCGGGTGCAGCGGCGGGGTCGGCGGCGGGGGCATCGGGGTCGACGGGGTCGTCGGGCGGGCGGAGGCCGCGAGCGCGGGCAGCGGCCTCGGCTGCAGCCGAGTCGGGCCGGGTGCGCTGCACCCAGTTCTCCACCGTGCGCTGGCTGGTGGCGTTCACGGCCAGCGCGCCGGGAGGCACGTCGCGGCGGACGACCGTGCCGGCGCCCGTGAACGCGCCGTCGCCGACGGTGACCGGTGCGACCAGCATCGTGTCGGCGCCGATGCGCACGTGCGAGCCGATCGTGGTGCGGTGCTTCGTCGTGCCGTCGTAGTTGGCCGTGACCGAGGCCGCGCCGATGTTGGTGTGGTCGCCGATCTGCGCGTCGCCGATGTACGACAGGTGCGGCACCTTGGACCCCGTGCCGATCACCGCGTTCTTGGTCTCGACGAACGCGCCGATCTTGCCGCCCTCGCCGAGCACGGTGCCGGGACGCAGGTAGGAGAAGGGGCCGACGGTCGCGCCGGCGGCGATCACCGCGAGCGAGCCGTGGGACCGGACGACCGACGCGCCGGGGCCGACCTCGACGTCCGTCAGCGTGGTGTCCGGGCCGATGGTCGCGCCCGTCGCCACCGTGGTGGCGCCGAACAGCTGGGTGCCGGGCAGCAGCGTGACGTCCTGGGCCAGGTCGACGTCCACGTCGACCCAGGTGGTGGCCGGGTCGACCACCGTGACGCCGGACCGCATCCAGTCCTCGAGGATGCGGCGGTTCAGCTCCGCCCGGAGCACGGCCAGCTGCACGCGGTCGTTGACGCCCTCCACCGAGAGGGTGTCGTCCGTGCGCAGGGCCCGCACCCGGCCGCCGTCGCCACGGGCGATGGCCAGGACGTCCGTCAGGTACACCTCGCCGGCCGCGTTGTCCCGGCCGAGCCGGGTCAGCGCCGAGCGCAGCACCGCCGCGTCGAACACGTAGGTGGAGGTGTTGATCTCGCGGATCTCGCGCTGCTGGTCGTCGGCGTCCTTCTCCTCGACGACGCCCGCGACGTCACCGGTGCCCGGCTCGCGCAGCACGCGCCCGTAGCCCGTCGGGTCCGCCACCTCGGTGGTGAGCACCGTCACCGCGTCGGCGTCCTCGTGGTGCGCCAGCAGCAGCTGCTGCAGCGTGCCGGTGTCCAGCAACGGCACGTCGCCCGCCATCACCACGATCGAGCCGTCCACCTGCCGGGCCGCGTCGAGCGCCGCGAGCGCCACCTGGACCGCGCGGCCCGTGCCGGGGATCTCGTCCTGGTCGGCCACCAGCGCCTCGGGGTCGATCTGGGCGAGGTGCTCGACGACCGCCTCCCGCCCGTGCCGGACGACCACCACGACGCGCTCCGGCTCCAGCGCACGGGCGGTGGTCACCGCGTGACCGAGCATGGAGCGGCCGGCCAACGTGTGCAGCACCTTGGGGACGGCCGAGCGCATCCGGGTGCCCTCCCCCGCTGCGAGGACGACGACGGCTGCGGGGCGGGGGATCGTCACCTTCAGGGTGCTCCTCGCGGGCTTCTGCGGGATTCTGCCGGGCACGACGCGCGCCGGGCGGGCGGACCGTGCACCCGAGTCTACCGCCGCGGCACCGGCCGACCGGCCGTCTCGGACGGGTGCGGACCTCGTCGGACGCTCACCCCAGGGGCGACCGATCAGCCGATGACCACGATGTCCGAGCCGTCCTGGGCCAGCGCGAGGAGCAGCCCGTCGAACCCGAGGAGCCGCTGGTGGCCGGCCGGCAGGGGCGCACGCCACAGCACGGCACCCGTCCGCAGGTCGAGCGCCGCCACGTCCGTGCCGAGCGCGACGACCAGCACCCGGCCGTCCGTGACCGGCGGCAGCTGCTGGACCGGAAGGGCGGCCTGCCAGCGCACCGTCCCCGTCGACCCGTCGACCGCCGTCACACCCCCGTCCCGGGTGACGTACACGACGCCGCCCAGCACCAGGACGCCCGCCGGGGAGGCTCCCGGCAGCTGCCACAGCTGCCGGCCGGTCGAGCCGAAGGCCCGCAGCACGCCGCTCCGCAGGAGCGTGAGGCCGGGCAGGCTGCCGTCGTCGGACGCGATGCCCACCGGCTCGCCGTCGAGGCGCAGGTCGCGGTCGGGACCGACGACGAGCGTGCCCGCCGCGTCGGGCAGCACCAGCCGGCCGTCCGCCAGGGGCTGCGCACCCGCGTAGCCGCGCAGGTCGACGGAGCGGCGGACCTTCCCGTCGGCCCCGAGCAGGTCCAGGGCCGTGTCACCGGCGACCGCCACCAGGTCCCCGACCCGCACCACGCCGTGGCCGGTGCCGTCCTGCAGGACCGACGGCGCCGTGCGCCACCGCTCGGCGCCCGAGCTCGCGTCCACGCCCACCACCTGGTGCCGCGCGGAGGACACCAGGACCGCCAGCCCGCCGTGCAGGACGACACCGAGGTGCGAGAGGTCGGCGGCGACCGCATGGCTGGCCCGGACGGAGCCGTCGCGCGGGTCGACCACGACCAGATGGGCCTGCGTCGCCTGCGAGGTGCTGACCGAGGGCCCCGAGCTCATCACGACGGCGTCGGTGAGCAGGCACACGATGCGGGACGCGTCGTCCGGGACACGCTCGCAGGACCCCGTCGGCCGGAGCGCACCCCCCTTGGCGGTCCGGGCGGTGTCCGGTCCGATCACCGACCTGGTCCAGCGCGCGTGGCCGTCACGGCCGTCGAGCTCGACGACCCCGATGGAGCCGTCCGTCGCGAGGACGGGGCCGACGACCGTCCCGCGCCAGGCGACGCCCTGGCTGACCGACACGAACCGCGACGCGTCGAGCGACCAACGGACCGTCAGCGAACGGTCGACCGGCGCCACCACCTGCGTGCGGTCGGAGAGGCGGTCCCAGCCGGCTCGCGCCCAGGCGTCCGCGGCCCACTGGCCGGCGACCAGTGCGAGGACGACCGCGGCGGCGCCTGCGAGCAGCCAGAGCCGGGTGCGGCCCGAGGGCGGCCGGTGCCGCGGACCTGGCGTCGGCGCAGGCTCGTCGTCGAGCTCGATGGGCACCATCGCGGAGGGCACCAGCCGACGGTAACCAGCGGGATGCGCCACCGGGTGCCGATCGACGTGCGCGGGGTCCGTGGAGACGCACTGGCATGATCGGCGCCGTGGCGGCGAACGGCGGGCTGGTGGTCGTCTCGCCGCACCTGGACGACGCCGTCCTGTCCCTGGGCGCGCACCTCGCGGCGCGGGTCGCCGCCGGGGAGCACGTGGAGGTCTGGACGGCGTTCACGCAGGCCCCGGCGGCCGGTCAGGTGCCCCGTGGGCTGCGGCGGTTCGCCGACTACACCGCCCGGCTGGCGGAGGACGACCACGCGCTGGGTGTGCTCGGAGCGGGAGGTCGGCGGTTCGACCTGCCGGAGCGGGTGTGGCGGATGCCGCGGGCGCGCGGTCTGCGCGCCGCCTTCCGGACACCTGCCGACTCCTCCGGGTTCGAGCAGCTGGGCCACCTGGAGGACCTGGTCGCCGAGGCGCTCGCCCGTCCGGGGGTGCGCGTGCTGGCGCCGCTCGGGATCGGCCACCACGTCGACCACGTCGAGGTCGCGGTGGCGGCCCTCACCGCCGCCCTGCGCCTGCAGGCGACCGACCGGGTCGGCTTCTACGAGGACTTCTACGCGCTGGGCAACGGCGCGCGTCACCGGCACCCGGTCACCCGCGCGCACGCCGGTTCGCCGTGGCGCCGGCTGCGCGAGGCACCCGGGTGGGCGGGTCCGGCGGAGGGCGTGGTGCTCGCCGGGACCGCCGCGATCGGCGTCGGCCCGTCGCTCGACGTGTACGTGCGGGGGTGGACGTCGCTGGACTGGCAGTGCACGGTGCACCCGGTGGACCGCTGGTCGCAGGACCGCCAGCTGGCAGCGGTGGCGGAGTACCGCAGCCAGACGCCGGCCCTGGGCGGGATGCGCCAGCTGGGGCCGATGCTGCGCCGCGCGCACCGGCTGCGCGGCGGTGACGTCATCTGGTCGGTACGGCCTCGCTGACGGCGTCGACCGGAGGCCGCGCGGCCGCCGGGACGGTGCCGTCCCAGAGGTCCGCCGCCCCGAGGGTCACCGCGCCGTCCCAGCCGTCCGACGCGTCGGCGGGGCCTCGGGCGGCGCGGCGGATCACGTCGGCCAGCCGAGCGCACTGCTGACCCTCCCCGAGCTGCCGCGCACGCAGCTGCGCCGCGGCACCCAGGCGCTCGCGCAGCGCCCGGTCCCCCAACGTGCCCAGAGCCTGCGCGTAGGACGCCGGGTCGGGCGGCACGACGAGGGCCGACACACCGTCCTCGACGACGCCGTTCGCGGTGTCGGACACCAGCAGCGCCAGCCGCTCGTGGGCGGCCTCGTTGAGCACGTACGCCTGCGTGTCCACCACCGAGGGGAAGGCGAACACGTCGGCGTCGGCGTAGACACCCCCGAGCTCGCCGCGCGGGTACGGACCGATCACCGTGACCCGGTCGGCGATGCCGAGCCGCGCGGCCTCCACGGCCAGCCGCTCGCGCAGCGGCCCTCCGCCGACGAGCGCGAGGTGCACGTCGACGCCCTGGTCGACCGCTCGCCGCACGGCGTGCAGCAGCACCGGCAGGTTCTTCTCCGGGGCGAACCGCCCGACGTACAGCATCCGCAGGGCACCGGGACGCCAGACGAGCTCGGCGGGCACGGGGGCGGCGGGCAGCCGGTCGATCCCCGTCGGCAGGACCGTGACGCGGGCGTCGGGGCAGAGCGCCCCGTAGGTGGGCAGTCCCTTGCGGGACAGCAGCACCACCTCCCGCGCATCGGCGTGCAGCGCGGCGGTCGTGCGGTCCACCAGCCGGCCGGCCCGACGGTCGGGCTGGTCACCCGTCGCCGTCGGACGCCGCAGGAACGCCCGGCGGGCACGTGCGGACACGGTCAGCAGCAGCAGCGGCTTGACGCCTCCGGACCAGACCGCGCGCAGGGGGTTGTAGTAGGCCGTCGCGCCGGTGGTGTCCGTGGACACGACCATCACCAGGGGGATCGAGTAGAACGCCGCCAGGATGATCCCCAGCACGCCGACCCGGCCGAGGGTCGAGACCACGACGACGTCCGGACGGTCCTTGCGCGCCCGGAGCAGCTCGCCGAGCACCGAGTACCGCGCGTGGTGGTCGCCGGGGTACCCGACGTCGTGCAGGGAGCGGAAGATCACCTGCTCGTCGTCGCGCCGGTGACCCCCGATGCCGCCCGCCGGGGCGAACGTCCGGGGCTCGAGCCCCAGCAGCCGCAGCTCGCGCTGCCAGGACTCCACCATGTACGACGGACCGGCCGCCTGCCCGAGCGGCAGGTCGGCGAAGACCCACACCCTGACCACGTCCGTGAACCGCCCCTCGTGCCCTCGATGGTGTCGCACCGGCCATGCCACTCGGAACCGGGACGAGTATCGGGCACGGGGCTGGGTCCTGGTGCCGAACGCCATGCCGACATCGTGGCGGTGCCGGTGTGCGGAGGACCATCGGGTTCTCCCCCCATCGGACCCTGAGGTTCACCCGCAGGAACGGGGGCTCACCCCGGGCACCGCTACGCTTCCGCACGACACACGGGAGCCCCGGCAGGGGCTGAGAGGTAGCCGACGCCGCTACGACCGTCGAACCTGATCCCGGGTCATGCCGGCGGAGGAAGTGGGACTGATGGCATCTGCCCGTCCAGCCGTGGACAGCGACGCACGTCTCGAGTGGTCGGCCCCGGCCGACGGCGGCCGGCGTGCGGTGCGCGGGGGCGCGCTCGGCAACTACGTCGACCAGTTCGACATCATGCTGCCGGTCGTCACCATGACGCCGGTCGCGGACCAGGTGTTCGGTGCGCAGCACGTGGTCGCGGCGACCGGGTGGGTGTTCGTCGCGACGCTGCTCGGCCGGCCGCTCGGCGCCGTGGTGCTCGGCCCGCTCGCCGACCGCCTCGGCCGCACGGCGACCACCCAGGTGGCGCTCGCCGGCATCGCGCTGACCACGGCGCTGGTCGCCGTCGTGCCGGACCACCGCGTGCTCGGCGCGGGCACGATCGCCCTGGTCGTGCTGCTGCGGTTCCTCGGCGGCGTGTTCGTCGGGGGCGAGTACTCGGCGGCGATCCCGCTGGCGATGGAGTGGAGCGCACCGCGCCGCCGGGGTGCCCTGAGCGGGCTGGTGATGGCGATGTCGCCGTGGGCCAACGCCACCATCTCGGCGGTGGTGCTGCTGCTCACCTCGGTGCTGCCCCACGGGGCGTACGCCGCCTGGGGCTGGCGCGTGCCCTTCGTCGTCGGCGCCGTGCTGGCCGGCGCGCTCTGCCTCTACTACCGGTCACTGGTGCCCGAGTCCGACTCCTGGCGGGCGGCGGCGCCCCGCACCCGGCCGCTGCGCGAGGTCCTGGTGGGCAGCCACCGTCGCGCGCTGTGGCAGGTGTTCGTGCTGATGAGCGGGCTGTGGCTGCTGACCCAGATGGCGGTGCCGACCCTGACCGCCCAGCTGCGGGCCGGCGGGCACCTCGACGCGCGCCAGCTGTCGTTCACCCTGCTGGTGGCGACGGCGGGTTCGGCCGTCGCGATGCACCTCGCGGGCGACGCCTCGACGCGGCTGGGGCGCCGACGCTTCTTCCTCGGCTTCGCCGCCGTCGTGGTGGTCGCCGCGCCGCTGACCTGGGCCGGCGTGCTCGCCGCCCGGGGGCTGGTGGCCGTCGCCGTGCTGGGCCTGGTGCTGCAGGTGGTGACCGTGACCGGGTACGCCCCGGTCGGCGCCTACCTCGCCGAGCGGTTCCCCGCCGGCGTGCGGGCCAGCGGGTACGGCGTGGGGTACAGCCTCTCGCTGGTGGTGCCGGCCCTCTACCCGCTGTGGTTGCCCGTGCTGCAACGCACGGTCGGGGGCGCCGCCGTGCCCGCCGTTCTGGTGCTCGGCGGGCTGCTGCTGGGCGCCGCCGCGTGGTGGGGCCCGGAGCCGGACGTCGACGCGCCGCTGGCCTGAACGTCCGGCGGGGCTACCGCCGGGTCGACCGGACGGCGTCCCGCGCCTCCACGAACGCCTGCACGCACGTGGCGATGTCCTCCGGCGAGTGCGCGGCGGAGATCTGCACGCGGATCCGGGACCTGCCCATCGGCACCACCGGGTAGGAGAACGGGATCACGTACACGCCTCGCTCCAGGAGCGCGTCCGCGATGGCGACCGCCTCGTGGGCGTCCGGGAACATCACCGGGATGATGGCGTGCTCGCCCGGCAGCAGGTCGAACCCGGCGGCCTCCATCCGGTTCCGGAAGTCCGCCGCGTTGGCCCACAGCCGCGCGCGCTGGTCCGCACCGTCCGCCACCAGGTCCAGCGCGACCAGCGACGCGGCGACCACCGACGGCGGCACCGCGTTGGAGAACAGGTACGGCCGCGCCCGCTGCCGCAGCAGCTCCACGATCTCGGCGCGCGCGCTGATGTACCCGCCGGAGGCGCCGCCGAGCGCCTTGCCGAGCGTGCCTGAGACGATGTCGACCCGGTCCTGCACGCCGAACAGCTCCGGGGTGCCCGCGCCGGAGGGGCCGACGAAGCCGACGGCGTGCGAGTCGTCGACCATGACCAGCGCGTCGTACCGCTCGGCGAGGTCGCAGATGGCGTCGAGGGGCGCGAGGTAGCCGTCCATGGAGAACACGCCGTCCGTGACGACGAGGCGCCGGCGCGCGCCGCTCGCGGCCTGCAGCTGCGCCTCGAGGTCGGCCATGTCGCGGTTGCGGTACCGCAGGCGCTGCGCCTTGCACAGCCGGATGCCGTCGATGATCGACGCGTGGTTGAGCTCGTCGGAGATCACCGCGTCCTGCTCGCCGAGCAGCACCTCGAACACCCCGCCGTTGGCGTCGAAGCACGACGGGAAGAGGATCGTCGCCTCGGTGCTCAGGAAGTCGGAGATCTTCTGCTCCAGCGCGACGTGCTGGGTCTGCGTGCCGCAGATGAAGCGCACGCTCGCCATCCCGAAGCCCCACTCGTCGAGCGCGGCCTTCGCGGCATCGACCAGGCGGGGGTGGTCCGCGAACCCGAGGTAGTTGTTCGCGCAGAAGTTCAGGACGTCGCTGCCGGCCGAGCGCACGTGCGCCGCCTGCGGTGAGGCGAGCTGGCGCTCCGTCTTGTAGAGGCCTGCCTCCCTGATCTCCGCCAGGGTGTCCTCGAGCTGGCCGCGAACGCTGGAGTACATGGTCTAGTCCTCGTCCCAGTCGATGATGACCTTGCCGCGGTCGCCGCTGCGCGCGGCGGCGAACGCCTCCTGCCAGCGGGAGGCCGGGAAGCGGTCGGTGATCACGCCCGTGACGTCCAGGCCGGTGCTCACCATCGCGGTCATCGTGTACCAGGTCTCGAACATCTCGCGGCCGTAGATGCCCTTGATGGTGATCATGTGGGACACCACCTTCGCCCAGTCGACGGCGATGGGCCGGCTCGGCAGCCCGAGCAGAGCCACCCGGGCACCGTGGGTCAGGTTGTCCAGCATCTCGGGCAGCGCGTTGGCGTTCCCGCTCATCTCCAGGCCGATGTCGAAGCCCTCCTGCATGTGCAGGCGCTCCTGCGCGGAGGCGATCCGGTCGTGCGCGACGTTGACCGCCAGGTCGACGCCCATCGAGCGGGCCAGCTCGAGACGGGCCTCGTTGACGTCCGTCACCACGATGAACCGGGCGCCGACGTGGCGGGCGACCGCCGCAGCCATCAGGCCGATCGGCCCGGCGCCGGTGATCAGCACGTCCTCGCCGACCAGGGGGAACGACAGGGCGGTGTGCACGGCGTTGCCCAGCGGGTCGAAGATCGCGGCCAGGTCGGGGTCGATGTCGTCCGGGTGGTGCCAGACGTTGCTCTCCGGGACGACGACGTAGTCCGCGAACGCTCCGTCGCGGTTGACGCCGAGGCTCGAGACGCGGATGCACAGGTGCCGTCGACCCGCGCGGCAGTTGCGGCAGTGCCCGCACACGACGTGCCCCTCGGCGGAGACGAGGTCCCCGACCTTGACGGTGTGGACGTCGGCGCCCACCTCGACGACGTGACCGGAGAACTCGTGGCCGGGGACGAGCGGGGCGTCGATCGCCCCCGCGGCCCAGCTGTCCCACTCCTCGATGTGCAGGTCGGTGCCGCAGATGCCGGTGCGTCGCACCCGGATCTTCACGTCGGTGCGTCCGGGGGTCGGTTCGGGCCGTTCGGTCAGGATCAGACCGGGCGCCGCAGCACTCTTGTAGAGGGCTCTCATCGCGCGAACTCCAGCTGTGAGGTGTCCGGCCGTCGTGCCGGCAACGGGGGTGGCCCGTCGTCGCAGCGTACCGACGAGCCCCGACGGGCGGCCGCGCGACGCGACGCCCGGGCCGACGCCGGCGCCCTGCTCAGCGGGCACATCCGGGCATGATCGGATTCATTCGAACGGCCGATCATGTCCGTTCGCGTTGTGCGCCGATGACCACCTCATCGGAACCGCCCACGCCGACGTGGAGGACCCATGGCCCGACTGCCGAGCGCACGCCAGATCGCCCGCATGACGCCCCAGGAGATCGACGAGACCGCGACCCGCCTCGAGGCGCAGGTCGCCGAGCTGTCCTCCGAGCACGGTCGCACCGAGCAGATCTTCGGGCAGACCACGGGCGTCGCCGCCGCGTGGGCGGCTTCTGACTTCCAGATGCAGCTGCTGCAGGGCAGCCCCCGCGAGCAGGCGCGCAAGATCGACGAGGTGCGCGCCTGCATCGGCGAGCTGGACGCCGAGCACGACCGCCGCGGCGGCTGGACCCGCGTCTTCCTGACGGCGGCCGAGGAGCCCGCACTGGCCCATGCCAGCCTCACGTGCCCGGCCGCGGCGGGGCGCGAGCACGTCCGACTGCCCGAATGGTCGGGGCGGCCCGTCGCCGAGATCGCCGAGGCGGCAGGCGTGCGGGCGTGCCCCACCTGCTACCCCGGTGTGCCGTACCACTGGCGGGCCCGCGCGACCCGGATCCTCACGCCGGCCGAACGGGCCCGGTGGCAGGCGACCGGGGTGCGTCCCGTCGCGTCCACCGCATCGGCGACGCCGGCCTTCGCGGACGTGCAGGGCCGGCCCGTGCTGACGCTGGACGGGCAGGTGCTGCGCACCGTGGACGCCGCTGTCGACGAGTACGCCGGGGCCGCGGCCCAGCTCCGCTGGTACCGGGAGAACGGCCGCTCGGTCGCCGGGCTCGAGGTCCAGCAGGCGCTCTGCACCTACCTGCTGGAGGCCATCGCCGTCCATCGCGGCACCGAGATCGAGGTGCAGGAGCACCGGCTCGAGCGCCACGTCGAGGCGCGCCTTCGTCGCGACTGGGGCTGACGGCTCCGCCCCCAGGATTCGAACCTGGACCGCAAGGCTCCAAAGGCCTGCGTGCTGCCGTTACACCAGGGCGGACCGACGCGAACGTCGGTGGGCAAGTCTGCCAGCCGGTGGCCTGCCGCCGGGGCGCCGCCGCGGGTGCCGCCGGAGGGGGTTCGCCCGGCAAGCCCGCCCTCCGTACAGGTACCGGACGGCACAATGGCCCGATGGCCGCCGACAGCAGACGATCCGCGCGCTCGCGCATGACGGGCACGCAGCGGCGCGCGCAGCTGCTGGACGTGTCGCGGCACCTGTTCGCGGAGAAGGGCTTCGAGAACACGAGCGTCGAGGAGATCGCGGCGCGCGCCGAGGTGTCCAAGCCGGTGGTGTACGAGCACTTCGGCGGCAAGGAAGGCATCTACGCCGTCGTCGTCGACCGGGAGATGCAGGCGCTCCTCGCGGCGCTCACGGGTGCGCTGGAGGGCGGTGGGCACCCGCGCGTGCTCGTCGAGCGCACCGCCCTGGCGCTGCTGGGGTACATCGAGGAGTCCGAGGACGGGTTCCGCATCCTGGTCCGCGACTCCCCCGTCGCGCAGGCGACCGGCACGTTCTCGAGCCTGATCGGGGACATCGCCACGCAGGTGGAGCACCTGCTGGCCGACCAGTTCAAGCAGACCGGCCTCGACCCGCGCACGGCGCCGATGTACGCCCAGATGCTGGTCGGCATGGTCGCCCTGACCGGGCAGTGGTGGCTGGACGCGAGGAGCCCCAAGCGCACCGAGGTGGCGGCGCACCTGGTCAACCTCGCATGGAACGGCCTGCAGGGTCTGGAGCGACGGCCGCTGCTGTCCCGCACGCCGGCGCCGGTTCCCACGGCGCGGAGCCGCCGAGACTCTCTCGACGTCGAGTAATCTGCGGGCGTGCCCGACGCCGGCCCCCGCGACAACGCCCTCACGGGCACGGGCGCGGGCGGGACGGGGACCGCGGTCGACGAGGTGGACCGCATCGTCGCCGCCTGGCGTCGCGAGCGGCCCGACCTGGACGTCTCGCCCCTGACGGTCCTGTCCCGGATCAGCCGGCTCGCGCGGCACCTCGACCTCGCTCGGCGCAGCGCGTTCGCCCGGCACGGGCTCGAGACGTGGGCGTTCGACGTGCTGTCCGCCCTCCGCCGGGAGGGTGCACCGTTCCGGCTCTCCCCCGGCGCGCTGCTCACCCAGACGCTCGTCACCTCCGGCACCATGACGAACCGCATCGACCGGCTGGCCGAGCACGGTCTGGTGGAGCGGCTGCCGTCGCCCGACGACCGGCGCGGGGTGCTGGTGCAGCTGACACCGGCCGGCCTGCGGACGGTGGACGACGCGATGGCCGACCTGCTGGCGGTGGAGCGCGAGCTGTTGGGCGACCTGCCGGAACCGGACCGGGAGCGGCTGGCCGAGCTGCTGCGCACGGTGGTGGCACCGTTCGACGCCTCCTGAGCCCGGGGTCCTGAGCCGAGGCGCTCAGGCCGGGGTTCGGCGCGGGTCGTCAGCCGGCGGTCTCGGACGCCTCCAGCCAGGCGTTCTCCAGCTCGTCCTTCTCGTCGGCGAGCGCCCGCAGCTCCGCGTCGAGCGCCAGCACCGCCTGGTGGTCGGTCGCCTGGGCCGCGAGCTTCTCGTGCAGCTCGGTCTCCAGCACGGCGATGCGTGACAGCCGTCGTTCGATGCGGGCGAGCTCCTTGCGGGCCGCACGGATGTCCGCCTGGGACGGCGCGGCCGTGAGCGCGGGCTCGTCGTCCGTCCCGGCTGACGCCGCGGGTGTGGAGACCGCGTCACCGTTCTCGGCCGCCTCGATCGCCGCCCGGCGCAGGTGCAGGTACTCCTCCACCCCACCGGGTAGGTCCCGCACCGTGCCGTCGCCGAGCAGGGCGACCTGCCGGTCGCACACGCGCTCCAGCAGGTAGCGGTCGTGGCTGACGACGACGAGCGTCCCGGGGAAGCCGTCGAGCAGGTCCTCCAGCGCCGCCAGGGTGTCGGTGTCGAGGTCGTTGGTCGGCTCGTCGAGCAGCAGCACGTTCGGCTCGCCGACCAGCAGGCGCAGCAGCTGCAGGCGTCGGCGCTCGCCGCCGGACAGGTCGCGCACCAGCGTGCGGGCACGCTCGCGCGGGAAGCCGAGACGCTCCACCAGCTGGGCGGCGGTCAGCTCCTTGCCGCCGACGACGATCTGGCGGCGCTCGGACTCCACCACCTGCACCGCCGTGAGGTGCCCGATCGTGTCCAGGTCCTCGATGTCCTGGCGCAGCTCGACGGCACGGACGGTCTTCCCCCGGCGGATGCGCCCGCTGTCCGGGGCCACGCGGCCGGACAGCAGGCCAAGCAGCGTCGTCTTGCCCGCACCGTTCACGCCGACCACGCCGTACCGGTCGCCGGGACCCAGCCGCCACGTGACGTCGTCGAGGATGACGCGGTCGCCGAACGCCAGGGACACGTCCTCGACGTCCAGCACGTCCTTGCCGAGGCGGGCGGTCGCGGTGCGGGCCAGCTCGAGGCGGTCGCGGGGCGGCGGCTCGTCGGCGATCAGGACGGCGGCGGCGTCGAGCCGGAACTTCGGCTTGGACGTGCGAGCCGGTGCACCGCGACGCAGCCAGGCGAGCTCCTTGCGGAGCAGGTTGGCGCGCTTGGCCTCGACGGTCGCGGCGTTCTGGGCGCGTTCCGCACGGGCGAGGACGTAGGCGGCGTAGCCGCCGTCGTACGGGTCGACGACGCCGTCGTGCACCTCCCACGTGCGGGTGGTGACGGCGTCGAGGAACCAGCGGTCGTGGGTGACGACGACGAGCGCACCGGCCCCTCGTCCGAACCGCTGCACCAGGTGCTCGGCCAGCCACGCGACGCCCTCGACGTCGAGGTGGTTGGTCGGCTCGTCCAGCAGCAGCACCTCGTCGTCCCGCACCAGGAGGGCCGCGAGCGCCACGCGCCGACGCTGGCCGCCGGAGAGGGTGGCGACGTCCGCGTCGAGCGAGACGTCGGACAGCAGGCCGGCGTGCACCGAGCGGATGCGGGGGTCCGACGCCCAGCTGTGCACGTCGGCACCGCCGTGCACCGCGGCCAGGACCGTGCCGTGCTCCAGGTCGTCGCGCTGGTCGAGCATCGCCACGCGCACCCCGCCGGCACGGGTCACCCGGCCCTCGTCGGGCGTCCGCGTCCCGGCCAGCACGCGCAGCAGGGTGGACTTGCCGGCACCGTTGGGGCCGACGACGCCGATCCGCGCGCCGTCGTCCAGGCCGAGGGACACGCCGTCGAGCACCCGCCGGGTGCCGAGCGCGAGGGCGACGCGGTCGGCGCCGAGCAGATGAGCCACGGGGCGCCACGGTACCCGGGCGTCGCGCCCCGACCGATCCGGCCGATCCGACCCGGACCGGACTGGACCGGCCCGCGGCGCTCAGGCGCCGCCCACCCAGCGGTACTCGACCTCCGGGCGCCCGGCACTGCCGTACCGCGAACGCCGCACCACCAGACCCGTGTCGGCGAGGTGCTCGAGGTAGCGCCGCGCGGTGACGCGGGACGCACCGACCTGTCCGGCGACCTCGGCGGAGGAGCGGGCCTCGGCGGCCGACCGCAGCACCCCGACCACGGCGTCGAGGGACTCGCGGCTCATCCCCTTGGGCAGGCTCGACGGGTCGTGCCCACGCAGGGTGGCGATGATCCCGTCGACCTCGTGCTGCCCGCTCGCGACGTCGCCGACCAGGCGGCCGCGGTACGCCGCGTAGCGCTCGAGCTTGTCCCGCAGCGCCGCGAACGTGAACGGCTTCAGCAGGTACTGCACGACGCCCTGCGACACGGCCGCGCGCACCACCTCCAGGTCCCGGGCCGAGGTGACCGCGATGACGTCCGCGCGATGGCCTGCGCTCCGCATCGCCCGCACCACGTCGAGGCCGTCCAGGCCCGGCGGCAGGTGCAGGTCCAGCAGCACCAGGTCGATAGCGGAGCCGGCGGACGCCAGCAGCCGCAGCGCCGCGGCGCCGTCGTGCGCGAGGCCGCGGACCACGAAGCCGGGCACGCGTTCGACGTAGGTCCGGTGCGCCTCGGCTGCGACGGGCTCGTCCTCCACGATCAGCACGCCGATGTCGGTCATCGCGCCACCTCGACGGCGACGGGCAGCCGGACGGTGAACACGGCACCGGGGTACGGCGGCTCGCCGGTGCCGCGGACCTCGACCGTGCCGTTGTTCCGGCGGGCCGTCTGGCCGACGAGGGCGAGGCCCAGCCCGTGGCCCGCGAGCCGCTGGTCCGTCTTGGTGGACCAGCCGCGGGTGAACGCGCGGGCCGCCGTCTCGTCGCTGAGCCCCGGACCGGTGTCGCCGACCTGCAGCACCACGACGCTCTCGATGCCCCCCTCGGTCCGCGCGTCCTCCACCCAGCCGCTGAACCGCACCCGGCGCGGGCCGGGCGCCGAGGCCGCCGCATCGATCGCGTTGTCCAGCAGGTTGCCGACCACCGTGACCACGTCACGGGCCGGGAGCAGGCCTTCCGGCACCGAGGTCGCGGCGTCCACCTCGAGCTCGACACCGCGCTCGTTGGCCTCGGCCGCCTTGCCGAGCAGCAGGGCGGCCAGGACGGGCTCGCCGACGGCGCCGACGACCAGGTCGGTCAGCCGCTGCGCCGCGGCGAGCTCCACCGTGGCGAAGTCGAGCGCCTGGTCGGTGCGTCCCAGCTCGATCAGGCTGATCACGCTGTGCAGACGGTTCGCCGCCTCGTGCGCCTGCGAGCGCAGCGCCTCCGCCAGCCCCCGTGCCGAGTTCAGCTCGCCGGTCAGCGCCTGCAGGTCGGTGTGGTCGCGCAGGGTGATCACGGCACCGAGCTCACGGCCCTTCCAGCGGGCCGGCGCGCGGTTGACGACGAGGACCCGGTTGGCGGTCAGCTGGATCGCGTCCTCGACGGTGCTGGCACCCGTCAGCGAGGCCGCCATCGGCGCGGGCAGCCCGAGCTCGTCGAGGCGGCGGCCCTCCCAGTCGGGGCCGAGGTCGAGGAGCCGGCGCGCCTCGTCGTTCGCGAGGACGAGGCGGCCGTGCGGGTCGAGCAGGACGAGCCCCTCGCGCACCGCGTGCAGCACGGCGTCGTAGAACTCGTACATCCGACCGAGCTCGGCGGGCCCGAGGCCGTGGGTCTGACGACGGAGCCGGCGCGCCACCAGCACGGCGCCGAACGCCGCGAGGCTCAGCGCCACGGCACCGGCGCCCAGCAGCCGGGGCACCTGCTGCGCGAGGGCCCGCGAGACCGTGCCCCGGCTGACGCCGACGGAGACGAGCCCGACCACGGTGCCGGTGTCCGACCTGACCGGGACGACGGCACGCTCCGAGGGCCCCAGCGTGCCGGTGTAGGTCTCCAGGACGACGCCGCCGGCGAGCGCGGCGTCGATGTGGCCGATGAACGGCTGGCCGATCAGGCTGGGGTTCGGGTGCGAGTAGCGCGTCCGGTCCGTCCCCATCACCACGACGAAGTCCGTCGCGGTGTCGCGCCGGACCTGCTCGGCGAGCGGTTGCAGCACCGTCGACGGGTCGGGGGTCGCCAGCGCAGCCCGCACCTCGGGAGTCGCCGCGACGGCCCGGGCGACGGCGAGCACGCGGCTCCGGGTGGACTCCTGGCTGCTCTGCCGGGCCTGCAGGTAGGCCGCCGCGCCGCCAGCGAGCAGCACAACCGCCACGACCACCAGCTGCAGCGTGAACACCTGCCACGCCAGGCTCCACCGCCGAGGGTCCATGCGCCGTCGCATGCCCAAAGTGTGCGTCACGTGCGCAGCGCCAGCCGTAGACGCAATGAACGCAATCGTGACCCAGGTCACCATCCGTACGAGCCTCGGGGCACCAGACCCCAGCCCCGGAGGTTCATGATGACCAGCTCAGTCGCAGCGTCGCGACCGGCGCCCGACCCGACCAGCTCCGGTTCGCGCCGGCCCCGCGACAAGACGCACGTCCTCTACCTCGCCGTGATCGTCGCGGTGGCGCTCGGCATCGCCGTCGGCTTCGCGTTCCCGGGCAAGGACGGGTTCGCGGTCAAGCTGCAGCCGCTCGGCACCGGTTTCGTCAGCCTGATCAAGATGATGATCACCCCGATCATCTTCGTCACGATCGTCACGGGCATCGGCTCGGTCCGGAAGGCCGCCAGCGTCGGCAAGGTCGGCGGCCTCGCGCTCGGCTACTTCCTGGTGATGTCGACCTTCGCCCTGGCGATCGGGCTCGTCGTGGGCAACCTGGTCAAGCCCGGTGCCGGGCTCAACCTGACGCCCGCGGTCGCCAAGGCGGGACAGGCCCAGGCGGGCGCCGGGGGTGAGAGCACCACCCAGTTCCTGCTCGGCCTGATCCCCAAGACGCTGATCTCGGCGCTGACCGAGGGCCAGGTGCTGCAGACGCTCGTCGTGGCGCTGCTCGTGGGCTTCGCCGTGCAGTCGATGGGCGCGCGGGGCGTGCCGGTGCTGCACGCCTTCAGCAGCATCCAGAAGGTCGTCTTCAAGGTGCTGGCGATGATCATGTGGGTCGCGCCGGTCGGTGCGTTCGGCGCGATCGCCGCCGTTGTCGGTGCCACCGGCGTCAACGCCCTGGTCAGCCTCGGCAAGGTCATGCTCGGCTTCTACGTGACCTGCGCGCTGTTCGTGGTGATCGTGCTCGGCACGATCCTGCGCGTCGTCGCCGGCGTCTCGATCCTGCGGCTGCTGAAGTACCTCGGCCGGGAGTTCCTCATCATCGTCTCCACGTCCTCCTCGGAGAGCGCGCTGCCGCGGCTGATCGGCAAGATGGAGCACCTCGGCGTCTCCCGCCCCGTGGTCGGCGTCGTGGTGCCGACCGGCTACTCCTTCAACCTGGACGGCACGGCGATCTACCTGACGATGGCCTCGCTCTTCGTCGCGGAGGCACTGCACAAGCCGTTCGCCCTGGGCGAGCAGATCTCGCTCCTGGTGTTCATGATCATCGCGTCCAAGGGAGCCGCGGGCGTCTCCGGCGCGGGCCTGGCCACGCTCGCCGGTGGGTTGCAGTCCTACCGGCCGGACCTGGTCGACGGCGTCGGCATGATCGTCGGCATCGACCGGTTCATGAGCGAGGCCCGTGCGGTGACCAACTTCGCCGGCAACGCGGTCGCGACGGTCGTCGTCGGCAGCTGGACGGGTGAGTTCGACAGGGTGCAGGCCGAGCGGGTGCTCAGCGGTCGGGACCCGTTCGACGAGGCCGCGTTCTCCTCCGGCAGCGAGCTGGAGGGTGGCGCCTGGGACGAGCCCACGGCCGAGGCCCATGCCCCGGTGGCGCAGCCGGTGGCGGCCGCCAGCCTCTGACCGAGCGGGTGGCATCGAAGGACCGGCGCCGACCCCCGGCGCCGGTCCTTCGAACCGCCTGCTCGGAGCCGCCTACTCGGAGCCGACCACCCGGGCGCCCGGCACGGGGCCCATCGCCGTCAGCACCCGGTCGGCCACACCGGCGGCCGTGAACGCCGCCGCGATCACCAGCGCGTGCTGCCGGCTGCGGGCCAGCGCCGCCACCGTCGGGCCGGAGCCGGACACCACGACACCCAGCGCACCGGCGTCCTGCGCCACCGCGAGCGGCTCCGCCAGGTCCGGCGCGAGCTCCAGCGCCGCCGGCTCGAGGTCGTTGTGCAGCGCGGCGCCGAGCGCCGAGGGGTCGCCCGCCCGCAGCGCCTGCATCAGCGGCACGTCCGCCGCGGCGTCCGCGGCGTGCGGCACGCCGCGGTTGAGCTCGTCGAACGCCGCGAACACCTCGGGCGTCGACAGGCCGCGGTCGCGGACGGCGAACGCCCAGTGGAACTCCCCGCGGCTCATCGCCGGCGTGAGCAGGTGGCCGCGACCGGAGCCGACGGCGGTGTGGCCGGTCAGCACGAACGGCACGTCGGAGCCGAGCTGGGCCGCGAGGTCCAGCAGCTCGTCGCGACTCAGACCGGTGCCCCACAGGGCGTCGCACGCCACCAGGGCGGCGGCCGCATCGGCCGAGCCGCCCGCCATGCCGCCGGCCACCGGCACGCCCTTGACCAGGTGCAGGTGCACCCCGTCGGTCACGCCGACCCGCTCGGCGAGCAGCCGGGCCGCCTTCGCCGCGAGGTTCGAGCCGTCCGTCGGGACCGCCTCGGCCTGCAGCCCCGACGCCGTGATCACCATGCCGTCCGCCGGGACGGCGACGACCTCCTCGTACACGGAGACCGCCTGGAACACCGTGACGAGCGGGTGGTAGCCGGTGTGGTCCCGTGGTCCGACGCGGAGCGAGAGGTTGACCTTCCCCGGCGCCCGGACCCGGACCTCCCGCGAGGGCAGCGGGTCCACGGGGGTCAAGGTCACGTGCCCACTGTGCCAGGTCCGTCGGGTGCTGCCTCGACGAGCCGGGCGGCGATCCGAGCGAACCCGGCGATGTCGACGTCCTCGCCGCGCGCCGTCGGCGCCACCCCGGCGGCCGTCAGCACCACCTCGGCGGCGGACGACGAGCCCGCGAGGCCGGCGAGGGCGGACCGCAGCATCTTGCGGCGCTGGGCGAAGGCGGCGTCGACCACGGTGAAGACGGCGGAGCGGTCGACGGCGGCCGGCGGGGCGCCACGGCGGTCGAGGCGGACCAGTGCCGAGTCGACGTTGGGCACCGGCCAGAACACGGCGCGGCCGACCGTGGCGGTGCGCCGGGCGGTCGCATACCAGGCGACCTTGGCCGACGGGACGCCGTACGTGCGGCTCCCCGGCGGCGCCGCCAGCCTGTCGGCCACCTCCGCCTGCACCATCACCAGCGCCCGCTGCAGGCTGTCGAACCGTTCCAGGAACGTCAGCAGCACGGGCACCGACACGTTGTACGGCAGGTTGGCGACCAGGGCGGTCGGTGCCGGACCCGGCAGCTGCTCCACCCGCAGGGCGTCCGCGGTGACGACCGTGAGCCGGTCGCGGCCGGCGGCGTCGCGCAGGACGGTGACGGGCGCGTCCCCGTCCGCGGCCGGCCCCCGCTCCGCCACCGGCTCCGGGTCTGGCTCGGGCTCGGGCTCCACGAGGCTCAGCCCCGGCACGTGCCGCGCGACGGTGCTCGGCAGGAGCCGCGCCAGGACGGGGTCAATCTCGACGGCGACCACGTCGGCACCCGCCTCGAGCAGCCCGAGGGTCAGCGAGCCGAGGCCGGGACCCACCTCGACCACCCGCTCACCGGCGACCACGTCGGCCTGGCGCACGATCTTGCGGACGGTGCCGCCGTCGAGGACGAAGTTCTGTCCCAGCGTCTTGGTGGGACGCACACCGGCCTGGTCCGCCAGCTCACGGATCTCCGCTGGTCCGAGCAGGGGGCCGGTGTGCACGGCTGCGAGCCTAACCAGCCGCCGACAGCAGGCACGACGACGCCCGGGGCGCGCGTGGCACCCCGGGCGTCGTGGTCAACCGTCAGCTGAACAGGTTCTTGCCGCAGACGGGCCACTGACCGGCACCGGACCGGTCGTACAGCGCCTGGGCGCGCGCCGTCTGCTCGGCCGCCGACGCCTGGGACGGGAGGCCGGAGCCGCCCATCGCCTGCCACGTCGACACCGAGAACTGGTACAGCCCGTAGTACAGGCCGTTCGACGACACGGCGTCGACGCGACCGCCGGACTCGCACTGCGCCAGCGCGGCCCAGTTCAGCGAGCCGGACGTGGCGCTGGCCGCAGCCGGGGCCGACGCCGGCGCGGCGGGCGCGGGCTTCGGGGCCGCGACGGGCTTCGCCTTGGTGCCGACCGCCACGACCTCGTTCACCGGGGCGGTGGTCACGTCGTTCGAGACGTGCTCCCGCGCCGTCTCCACACCGTCGACGGTGGTCACGCGGTCGACGATCGTCCGCACCCCGACCACGCCGGCCGTGGTGACCGTCCGCTTGCCGGTGTACTGCGTCGGGTCGTCCACCGTGCTCGAGGTGAACGGCTCCTCGCTCGTCGTGGTCACGTCCTGCACGACCACCCGGTGCACCACCACCTGCACGCGACCGGCGTCGGTCCGCTTGACCTCCACCGTGTCGAGCGGGTTCAGGGTGACGCCGAGCTGCGTGAGCGCGTCGCCCACGGAGATCGAGGCGTCCTGCACCGGCCTGGTCGTACCGTCGACCACCACGTCGGCAGGGCCGTGCAGCGTCAGGTCCAGCGGCAGCTCGGGACGGCCGCCCTCCTGCGAGCGCGACGCCACCAGGCTGATCACGGCGCCGCGCGCGCTGAGGTCGGCCAGCGCCTCGTCGGCGGTCAGCGCGGTGGTCCACACCGTCTGCTGGGTGCCGTTCTCCGAGACGGTGATCTGGTGCGCGTGCCGGACGACCACCTGCTGGCCGTCGCCGAGGGCGCCGGTCGCGGACACGAGGTCCCGGTCGCCGACCGTGACGTGACGCGCCGCGAGGAGACCCTGCACGGATCCGGCGAACGTGGACACCTTCTGGACGTTGCCGTCGACGTCGAGGGTCACGGACTTGTGCGCCGAGGCGTAGGCCGTGCCACCTCCGCCGAGGACCACGAGACCGACCGTCGCTGCGACCACGGGGACGGTGCGCGCACGACGCCACCACCTCCGGTCCTTCGGGTCTGCTGCGTGGGCTGCGGCCAGCGGGGAGTCCGCGGACGGACCGGGGGTGAGGGTCGAGAACTGCACGTCGCTCCAGACGTCGAGGTGCCCGGGCACGGGTGCGGGGTGCGCCCGTGAGGGCGCCCGACGACGTGCAGGCAGGCTCGCCTCGCGGCGGGGCACTGCTGCGGGCCCCGCGGGGCCCTGCGTCGGTCCCGGACTCCGATCCGGCCGTCACGGCGGCCCCGTCAGGAGCCTCCGATCGCGCCGCGAGACCCAGCACATCGGGTTCTGTCTCGCAAGCGCGACACGTGACCGTAACCGAAGCGTGACGGATCTGCCAAGCCCTGCAGGGGCGGATGTGCCTCAGGTCACGTTCTTGGACGCGCGACCAGGAGGCTCGTCGCGGGCCGGTCGGACCGTGCCGTCGGGTCCGGTCCGGTGCCAGGACTGCGCACCAGCCGACTCAGTACCAGCCGGTGGACAGGCTGTGCGAGTAGGCCGCGCAGGGGGTGCCGTACCGCCCCGCGATGTAGTCCAGCCCCCAGGTGATCTGGGTCGCCGGGTTGGTCTGCCAGTCGGCGCCCGCGCTCGCCATCTTGGAGCCGGGCAGGGCCTGCGGGATGCCGTAGGCGCCGGATCCGCTGTTCTGCGCCGACACGTTCCAGTGGCTCTCGCGGTTCCACAGCGGGAGCAGGCAGGCGAACTGGTCCGCGCCCCAGCCGCGGGCGGCCGCGAGCTGCTGGCCGATGGCCTGCGCGCTGCCCGGGTCGACGGCGACCGCCGAGCTGCTGGGCAGCTGCATGGTGCCGACCCGGACCACCTGGGTCACCGGCTCCGTCGTCACGACGGAGGCGAGCGGCGTGCGGGAGACGACGACGCCGCCGACGACGTCCACCTGGTACGTCGTGGTGCGCACCCCGGCACGTCCTGCGGTCTGCACCTTGCGGGTCCCGGTCACCAGCGTGGGGTCCTGCACGTCCTGCTCGTCGAACGGCACCGCCTCGACGACCGTCTGACCGGCGCTCGCGGCGCGGTTCACCATCACCACGAGCCCGTCCACCGCGGCGGCGTCCAGCGGCACCGAGAGCTGGTCGCCCTCGTTCAGCACCAGGCCGATGTCCTTGAGCGCGTCGCGGACCGTGCCGGCGGTGGTGACGCCGTCGATCACCTGACCGTCGACCGCCAGGTGGATGGTCTTCTGGGTGGACACCCGCAGCGGCTCGCGGCCCAGGGTCGACGACCGGGACGCGGACAGCCGCACGCCCTCGTGCAGACCCATCGCGTCCACGGCCTCGCCGACGGTGAGCGCGGTGGTCCACACCTGCTGCTCCTGGCCGTCGATCTCGAGGTCGAGCGGGTGCCCGTGCCGCACCACGATCTGGGCGCCCTGCGCCACGGGCTCGTCGAGCGCCGGCGCCACCAGGTCCTTCTCGCCGACCGTCACGTGCTGCGCGCCGAGGATGTCGCCCACCGTGCGGCCGAACGCCTGCACCTGGGTCGAGGTCCCGTCCACGTCGACCGTCACCTGCTTGTGCAGCACGGCGAAGGCGGAGGTCGCACCGGCGACGAGCGCGAGGACCAGGCCCTGCGCCGCGAGCCGTGGCAGCCGTCCGGCGGCCCCGCGCGCTGTCGCGCGGTCCTCGCCGGGGTGACTCACACGGTGTCCTTACGTCGGGCGGACCGGGCGAGCGCGGTGCCGCAGCACCGCGCCCAGGCTCGGCTTCGTCTGGATGTCATCGGCACCCGCGACGCCCACCTGGAGCGCCGACCGAGCCGGACACGCGTCCGACCGTAACCGATCCGTGACGTGATTCGAAACCCCGCCCGCGTCACCACGAGCCGTAGACGGCCTCCGCCGTCGCGGCCAACCCGGCGCACAACGGACCGAGGTCCCTGCCCGTGGCCGTGGCCAGCGCACGGACGGTTCCCGGCAGCAGGTAGGGCGCGTTGGGGCGCCCGCGGTACGGCTGCACCGTGAGGTACGGCGCATCCGTCTCGACCAGCATCAGGCTGGTCGGCACCTCGCGCGCCGCAGCCCGCAGCTCCTCGTTGGCGGGGAACGAGACCGGTCCGGCGAAGGAGCAGTACCAGCCGTGCTCGACGGCGAGCCGGGCCAGCGCGGCATCGCCCGAGAAGCAGTGGAACACCGTGCGCTCCGGTGCGCCGTCCCGCAGCAGGACGTCCACCACCGCGTCGTGCGCGTCCCGGTCGTGGATCTGCAGGGCCAGGCCGAGCTCCTTGGCCAGCGCGACGTGGGCGCGGAACGCCTGCACCTGGACCTCCCGCCCGGCCGGTCCGGCGCGGAAGAAGTCCAGCCCCGTCTCGCCGATCGCGCGCACCCGAGGGTTGTCGTGGGCGATGCGCGCCACGGTCGCCAGGGCCTCGTCGAGAGGGACGTCGTGCCGCGCCTGCGGGTCCGGGTCGAGACCGTCCGGCGCCACCTCGCGGACGCCGGCGTGGAGCACCGCCTCGTTCGGGTGGATCGCCACCGCGCCGAGCAGCCGGGCCTCGGCACGCACCACGTCGTCGGTCCAGGCGACGGCGTCGAGGTCGCAGCCCACCTGCACCATGCGGGTCACGCCGACGGCCGCCGCGCGCTCGAGGTGTGCGTGGAGGTCGGGGACCACCGGCTCGGCCGGGTGATGGTGCTCGTGGGCGTGCTCGGGCCGGGGCTCGTGGGCGTGCTGGTGCCCGTGCTGCTCGTCAGGCCGCTGCTCGGGCGGCCGGTCCCAGCTGTCGGCGCGCACCTGGAGCACCGACTCCAGGTGCGTGTGGTTGTCCACGACCGGCACGGCCAGCGGCTCCGGCACCGGCGGCCAGCCGCGGTCCCGGTTCCGGTTGCGACCCATCAGGCGCCGCGCTGGGCGCGGGCGATCTCCTCCTCGACGATCGAGTCGTCGAGCTTGGTGAACACCGGCGTCGGCTTGCCGACGGGCGTGCCCGGCACCACCGGGCGGGACTGCCAGGCCGCGAGCGTCTCGCCGAGCCGGTAGTCGCCCGTGATCACCGGGTACTGCCGCGACTCGTCGTCCAGGTCGGTCACCTCGTCGATCCGCGGCTGCGGGGCCACCGTGCCGGTCCCGCCGAACGTCTCGTGCACCGCCTGCGCCGAGAACGGCAGGAACGGCGACAGGAGGGTGTTCAGGTCGGTGACCGCCTGCGTGGTGGTGTGCAGCACCGTGGCCAGCCGCTCGGGGTCCGTCTTCAGCTTCCACGGCTCGGTCTCCGAGACGTAGCGGTTGGCCTCCTGGACCACCCGCATCGTCTCCCCCAGCGCCGCACGGTGCCGGTGCGTCGCGATCAGCTCGCCGATGCGGCCGAACGCCTCGCTCGTCTGCGCCAGCAGCGCCTGGTCGACCGGCTGCAGCGCCCCCGGCGTCGGGATCGCCCCGAAGCTCTTGTTCACCATGCTCGCCGTGCGGTTCACCAGGTTGCCCCAGCCGGCGACCAGCTCGTCGTTGGTCCGCCGCTTGAACTCGGCCCACGTGAAGTCGACGTCCTGCGTCTCCGGGCCGGCGATCGACAGGTAGTACCGCAGCGCGTCCGGCTGGTAGCGGGACAGCATGTCGCGCACGTAGATCACCACGCCGCGCGAGCTGGAGAACTGCTGCCCGTCGACGTTCAGGTACTCGCTGGACACCACCTCGGTGGGCAGCTCCAGGTCGCCGTACACGCCCGGCGTCCCGCCGCGCGAGCCCTTCCCGGCGTAGCCGAGCAGCTCCGCCGGCCAGATCTGCGAGTGGAAGGTGATGTTGTCCTTGCCCATGAAGTAGGCCGACTGGGCCGCCGGGTCGGTCCACCAGCCGCGCCACGCCTCCGGGTCGCCCGTGCGGCGCGCCCACTCGATCGAGGCGGACAGGTACCCGATCACCGCGTCGAACCACACGTACAGCCGCTTGTTCGGGTTCTCCTCCCAGCCCGGCAGCGGCACCGGGATGCCCCAGTCGATGTCCCGCGTCATGGCGCGCGGCCGCACGTCGTCGAGCAGGTTGAGGGAGAACTTCAGGACGTTGGGACGCCACTCGGTGCGCGTGCGCAGCCAGTCCCCCAGCGCGTCGACGAACGCCGGCAGGTCGAGGAAGAAGTGGCTCGACTCGACGAACTGCGGCTTCTCGCCGTTGATGCGGCTGTGCGGGTTGATCAGGTCGATCGCGTCGAGCTGGTTGCCGCAGTTGTCGCACTGGTCGCCGCGCGCACCGTCGTAGCCGCAGATGGGGCAGGTGCCCTCGATGTAGCGGTCCGGCAGCGTGCGACCCGTGCTCGGGGAGACGGCGCCCAGCGTGGTGCGCTCCACCATGTAGCCGTTGCGGTGCACCGTGCGGAACATCTCCTGCACCACGGCGTAGTGGTTGCGGGTGGTGGTGCGGGTGAACAGGTCGTACGTCAGGCCGAGCGCCGTCAGGTCCTCGACGATGACGCGGTTGTACCGGTCCGCCAGCTCCTGCGGGGTCACGCCCTCCTGCTCGGCCTGCACCAGGATCGGCGTCCCGTGCTCGTCGGTGCCGGAGACCATCAGCACCTCGTGGCCCGCCATGCGCATGTAGCGGCTGTAGACGTCCGAGGGGACGCCGAACCCGGCGACATGTCCGATGTGGCGGGGGCCGTTCGCGTAGGGCCACGCGACGGCCGAGAGGATGCGGGCCATGGCGACGATCCTAGGTGGCGACGTGCGACGCCCCGGCGTCTGGCCGCAGGTGGGCCGGGCGCCGGGGCGCTTCAGAGAAGGGTCGGACGAGGTCGGGCGAGTCAGCCGTTCGTCGGGAGGTTGTGGAGCGACGCAGTCATCAGCGGGAGGAAGACGGCGAAGTTGAGCACGATGCCGACGAGCCAGAGGGCCACCGTGACGATCCACGCCATCTTCTTGTTCTCTTCGTAGCCCTGGAGCGGCAGCCCCTGAGCGTCCTTCTGGTTGCCGGTGAGCGTGATGATCAGGTCGACCAGCGCCCAGACGCCGAACCCGCCACCGGTGATCAGCTTGAGGATGCCCGTGCCGATCTTGCCGAGGTAGAAGCGGTCGACACCGAGACCGCCGAGCAGGGCCGAGAGCAGCCAGGTCGCCACGAACGACTTCGAGGACGTGGCCGGGTAGCCCGCACCGTAGGCCGTCGGCGCGTAGGTCGCCTGACCGTAGGCCGGCTGGCTGAAGCGCGGGTCGGCGTAGGCCGGCGCCTGGCCGTACGCCGGCTGCTGGCCGTAGGCCGGCTGCTCGCCGTACGCCGGGGGCTGGCCGTAGGCCGGGGGCTGGCCGTAGGCCGGCTGACCACCGGTCGGCGGCGTGTAGGGGGACGTGGACGTGGGAACCTGCTCGCCGGGAGCGGTGTGGTCGTTGGACACGGCGCCACGCTAGTGGGGGGAAGGGTGCCCTGATCAGGGTTTGTGCGGGCGATATCCGTCGTGTCCGCCGATCGGGCGGCACAGCTCGGCGGGAGCCGGTGCAGCAGGTCAGCCCCGGTGTCGCCGACCCATGACGAGCGACTGCAGCGCCACGAGCCCGGCGAGGGTGCTGAGCGCCACGGGCAGCCCCGCCGCCGTCGCCACCGCGCCGACCAGCAGCGGACCGCCGGCGTCCCCCAGCTCGCGTCCCACCTCCGCCGAGCCCAGCGTGCGACCCAGCGACCCCTCGGGAGCCGAGGCGGCGAGTCGGGCGAAGGCGAGCGGCGTCACCAGGCCGATGCCGGTGCCGACCAGCGCCGCCGAGGCGAACAGCGCCACGGGGTGCCGCACCCACGCCAGCAGCAGCACGCCCGCGGCGATCGTCAGCAGCCCGGCGACGGTGCCCACCCGCTCCCCGAGCCGGCCGGCGTCGTGCCGCCGCCCGACCCACGGCTGGCTGACCGACGAGGCGACGGCGAGCACGGTGACGGCCACCATCGCGACGCCCGCCGACAGGCCGATCTCCCTGCCGACCAGCGGGAGGAACCCGACCGCGACGCCCAGCGTGCCGGTGGTGACGGCGAGGGACGCGGTGGGCTGGACGAAGCCCGGCCGGGTCAGCTGGTGCGCCAGGTCCCGGAGCGTGGAACGCGGGCGCGGCGTCGGCGGCAGGGCCGGCAGCGCGACGGCCACCCAGACCAGCACGGCCGCCGCCAGGGCGGTCAGCGCCAGGAAGAGGGCCGGCAGCCCGCCGACGGCGATCAGTCCGGCGCCGAGCACCGGTCCCAACGCGTAGCCGAGGCCCTTCCACGACCCGTAGGAGCCGAACGCGCGACCGAGCGACCGGGAGCCACCGAGGCGTGCGACCCCGGCGGAGGACGCCGGGGAGAACGCCGACGCGGCAGCGCCCTGCAGCAGGCGGGCGACCGCCAGGCCGGCCGTGGTGTGCCAGACGAACCCGAGCGCCGAGGCAGCGGCGAACAGGGCCAGGCCGCCGACGATCACCGGCTTCGCGCCGATCCGGTCGCTCCACGTGCCGAAGACGGGTTTGAGCACCACCTCGGCCACGTCGTACAGGGCCAGCAGCACGCCCAGCGAGACGAAGGAGAGGCCGAGGTGCTGCGCCTGTGCGCCGAAGCCGGCCGCGATGCCGTGGGCGCCGAACGCCGTCGTGAAGCCCGCCGCCCACAGCGCCGGGACCGCTCCGCGGCGGGCGCCGGCACCCGCATCTGGCTCCGCCGCTGGCACGCGTCGGACGCTAGCAGCGCGGCACGTGCCTCACGCCCGCACCACCCACCGCACCTGCAACGGCGCCAGCCACACGTTGTCGTCGCTCTGCGGGTGCACCACGTCGCCCGTGAGCGCGTCCGGAGCGCCGTCGAGCCCCAGATCCTTGAGCCGCCGTCCGGGGAACGGGCGCCAGCTGGTCGTCACGTTCACCAGCTCCAGCAGCGGCCCGAGGGGGTGCTCGCGCAGCACCGCCAGCACGCCGGGGTCGTCCGGCTCGAGCACCTGCGCCGGCACCGACGCGTGCAGGTGCGGCAGCGCGGCGCGGACGGACGCGAGGTGCGCCAGCCCCTCGAACACGCGCTGCTCCACGGCGCCCGTCTGGTGCCGCCGGGCGCGGGCGGCGGGATCCAGACGCGGCCGCCCGGCCCACCGGTTGTCGTCGGCGTGCCCCGGTTCGAGGTCCCACGCGGGGTCGTTCGGCTGCCCCAGCTCGTCACCGGACCACAGCACCGGGATGCCGCCCCAGCCCATCACCACGGCGTGCGCGAGCAGCAGCCGCGCGACGGCCGCGTCGACGGCCTGCGCGTCCCCGCGCTCCCTCGCGTCCTCCAGCCCGACCAGGCTCGCCGCCGTGCCGCTGATCCGGCGGTCGCCGGTGGCGGGGTTCGCCTGGAACACCAGCCCGCGGGCCGGTGACTGCCAGAACCGGCCCGAGTACCAGTCGGACAGGAAGGCCCGGTGGGCGAACCCGGAGAGGCCGACGGCGGCCGCGTCCGCGTCGTCGATCGCCCAGCCGATGTCGTCGTGGCAGCGCACGTAGGTGATCCAGGCGGTGGTGGTCGGCACCGGCGGCAGGACGCGCAGCGCGTGGGCGGCCAGGCGCACGTCCTGCGCTGCGAGCATCGACCACACCTGCACCATCAGGCCGTTGTGGTACGCCAGGTCGCTCACGCGGCCGTGGTGGGCGCCACGGCCCAGGTAGTGCACCAGGTCGGCGGGCCCGACGATCGCCTCGGCCTTGAAGACGACCGCCGGGCAGGCGATCCGGGCCACGGCGCGCAGTGCCTGGGTCAGCGCGTGCACCTCCGGCTGGTTCTGGCACGAGGTGCCCAGCCGCTTCCAGGTGAACGCGATGGCGTCGAGCCGCAGCACGTCGACACCCTCGTTCGCCAGGGACAGCACGAGGTCGGCGTACTCGGCGAACACCTGAGGGTTGGCCCAGTTCACGTCCCACTGGAAGGTGTTGAACGTCGTCCACACCCACGCCGACAGCTCGTCGTCCCACGTGAAGCTGCCGGGGGCGAAGTCGGGGAACACCTCCGGCAGCGTGCGCTCGTAGGCGTCCGGCATCGTCCGGTCGTCGTACACGTAGAAGTAGTCGCGGTAGCGCTGCTCGCCGGCCCGGGCCCGCACCGCCCACTCGTGCTCCCGGGCGACGTGGTTGAGCACCAGGTCGAGCACCAGGCTGATGCCCCGCTCGTGCAGCGCTCCGGCGAGCGCGCGCAGGTCCGCCATGGTGCCGAGGTCGGGTCGCAGCGAGCGGTAGTCCGCCACCGCGTAGCCGCCGTCGTTGTCACCGTCCCGGGGGCGCAGCACGGGCATCAGGTGCAGGTACGTCACCCCGAGCTCGGCGAGGTAGTCGATGCCGTCCCGGACGCCGGCCAGGTCGCCGGCGAAGCGGTCGGCGTAGCAGGCGTACCCCACCGTGGCGGGGTCCTGGAACCAGTCGGGGCGCAGCGTGCGCGCCTCGTCCCGACGGCGCAGGTCAGGGTCCCGCTGCACCGCCGCGGTCGCCGCCATCGCGATCAGCCGGACGGCCAGCTCCTCCCCCGGCGCGCCCGGGTAGACCTCCGCCAGACCGGCCGCCAGGTCCGGGTACCAGCGTTCCAGGCGCAGCTCGAACGTCTGCCTCAGCGCGGGGTCAGCCCCGCTCAGCGCCTGCTGCGCGGCGGTGCGCACGGCCGCCGGCAGGGTGGCTCCGCGTCCCGTGCGCGGTGCCGAGAGCTCCGTGCGGGTGTCCATGGCAGCCTCCGCCCCGGCACGGCGCGCCGCGGCCGGGGTGGCGGCGGCGCTGGCGTGCCCGACGAGACGCATCCTGCCGTCTCGCAGGCCGGGTGCGCACCGGCCGGGTGTCTACTGGAGCGGACCAGCACCCGAGGAGGCCCGCCGTGCCCGATCCCGACGTCACCACGACCCGACGCGCGCTGCTGGTGGTCGACGTCCAGCCGACGTTCTGCGAGGGCGGCGCCCTCCCGGTGGCCGGCGGCAACGCGACGGCCGAGGCCATCGCCCGCTTCGCGGCGTCGCACCGGGACCGGTACGCGCTGGTGGTCACCACCCAGGACTGGCACATCAAGCCGAGGCACCACTTCTCGGACACCCCCGACTTCGTCGACACCTGGCCGCCCCACGGCGTCGCGGGCACCGCGGAGGCGGAGCTGCACCCGGCGCTGGCCGGTCTGCAGCCCGACGCGAGCGTGCGCAAGGGCGCCTACGCGGCCGCGTACTCGGGCTTCGAGGGGGTCGACGAGGACGGGCGGACACTGGCGAAGATCCTGCGCGACGCCCGCATCACCGACGTCGACGTGGTCGGCATCGCCGAGTCGCACTGCGTGCGGGCGACGACGCTCGACGCCCTGGACCTCGGGTTGAGGGCACGCGTGCTGACCGACCTGACGGTGCCGGTCACGGCCGAGCTCGGTGCGGCGGCGCGGACGGAGATGGCCCAGGCCGGCGCGGAGCTGGTGCCGAGCGTGCAGGTGTGAGCCGGGTCGCTCAGCGTGACCGCGCCGCGAGGGCCGCGGCGTACAGGTCGCGACGACCGACACCCGCCGCCGCCGCGACGTCGGACACGGCGTCCTTGAGCCGTTCCCCGGCGTCGGACCGGGCGAGCACCTCGGCCACCAGCTCCGCGGTGGTGGCCACGGCGCGCACCGGAGCCCCGCCGACGACCACGACGACCTCGCCGCGCACCTGACCCTCCGCGGCCCAGGCCGCGAGCGCACCGAGCTCGTCCCGGCGCACCTCCTCGTAGGTCTTGGTCAGCTCGCGGCACACCGCGGCCGGCCGGTCCGCACCGAACGCCTCCGCCATCGCGGCGAGCACCTCGGCCACGCGGTGCGGCGCCTCGAAGAAGACCATCGTGCGGCGCTCGTCGGCCAGCGCCGCCAGCGCCCGGGTCCGCTCCCCCGGCTTGCGCGGCGGGAATCCCTCGAACGTGAACCGGTCGGTCGGCAGCGCGGACAGCGCCAGCGCCGTCAGCACCGCGCTCGGCCCGGGCGCGACGGTGACCGGTAGACCGGCGGCGACGGCGGCGTTCACCAGGCGGAAGCCGGGGTCGGACACCGACGGCATGCCGGCGTCCGAGACCATCAGCACCGTCCCGCCGCCCGCCACCACCTCGAGCAGCTCGTCCGCGCGGCTCTGCTCGTTGTGCTCGTGATGGCTGACCAGCCGGCCCCCGATGTGCACGCCGAGCCGGGCGGCGAGGTCGCGGGTCCGTCGGGTGTCCTCCGCGGCCACCACGTCCGCCTCCGCCAGCAGCCGGCGCAGCCGGGGTGACGCGTCCTCGCTGTTGCCGATCGGGGTGGCGGCGAGCACGAGGCCGCCACCTGCGCGGCGGCTCGCTGCGGGGGCGTCCGGATCGCTCACGCGCCCAGGGTCCCACGCCCAGCACCGCCCCCTACGATGACCGCGTGCCGACCACCGGACGTGACGAGGCGGGCACCCCCGCCCACGGGACCAGGGCGGTCACGCCCGACGACGCACCGGCGACGCCGCTGCCCGCGCACCAGCCGGAGGCGCCCGACGTCGCCGTGGCGAGTGCTGCCGCGCACCACGGACGGCACGCGTCCGGCACGGCGGACGAGGCTGGGAACGCCCGGGACGCGGCGGCCGGCGCGGTGGCGGACGCCGCGGTCGGAGAGAGGGACGCCGACGAGGAGCCGACGCTCCTGCGCCTGCAGCGCCGGCTGTTCTCCGACGCGGCCCTGGCGCTCGACGCCACACGCCGGGCACGGCTGCTCGGCTGGCTGCTGCCCCTCGCCGTCACGGCGTTCGGCGGCATCATCCGGTTCTGGCGTCTCGCCGTGCCGCACAACCTCGTGTTCGACGAGACGTACTACGTCAAGGAGGCCTACTCGCTGCTGGTCCGCGGGTACGAGGCCTCGTGGGGTCAGGACCCGAACCCCCGCTTCGAGGCCGGCGACGTCTCGATGCTCCAGGTGGACCCCGAGTACGTGGTGCACCCGCCGGTCGGCAAGTGGATGATCGGGCTCGGCATCCAGCTGGGCGGCGGCGTGACCAGCTCGTTCGCGTGGCGGCTGTCGGTGGCGGTGTGCGGCACGCTGGCGATCCTGATGATCGCCCGGATCGGGCGGCGGCTGTTCGCGTCCACGGCTCTCGGCACGCTGGCCGGGCTGTTCCTGGCGGTGGACGGGCAGGCGATCGTGCACTCCCGGGTCAGCCTGCTGGACCCGTTCCTCATGTTCTTCTGCCTCGCGGCCTTCGGCTTCCTGCTGCTCGACCGTGACCAGGCCCGGCACCGGCTGGCCGTTCGGGCCGCGGCGGTGCTCGACTCGGGCGGCCAGCTCGGGGACGGGCCCGGGCTCGGGATCCGGTGGTGGCGCCTGGCGGCGGCAGTGTCGCTCGGGCTGGCGATCGGCACCAAGTGGTCCGGCATGTACTTCCTGGCGCTGTTCGGGTTGATGTCCGTCGCGTGGGACATGAGCGCGCGCCGAGCCGTGGGGGTCCGGCACTGGGTGCGGGCCGGCATCGTGCGCGACGGCGTGGTGGCGGGCTTCTCGATGGTGCTGATCGCGGCGGCGGTGTACCTGGCCAGCTGGACCGGCTGGTTCCTGTCGAAGGACGGCTGGGGCCGGCAGTGGGCCGCCGAGAACCCGGGCCAGGGGGTGCAGTGGCTGCCGCCGGCGCTGCGCAGCCTCTGGAAGTACCACCAGGACATGTGGCACTTCCACGTGACGCTCGAGACGCCGCACGCCTACCAGGCGAACCCGCTCGGCTGGATCGTGCAGTGGCGCGCCACGTCGTACTTCTACCCGACGGACATCTCAGGGCTGCAGGGCAGCGCCGCCCTGCACGCGTGCGGTGCCAAGGCCTGCTCCCAGGCGATCACGGCGCTCGGCAACCCGCTGATCTGGTGGGGCGGGGCGGCCGCGGCGCTCGTCGCCGTCTTCTGGCTGATCCGGTTCCGAGACTGGCGGGCCGGGGCCGTGCTCTCCGGCATCGTCGCCGGCTGGTTCCCGTGGTTCATGTACATGCACCGCACGATCTTCACGTTCTACTCGGTGGCGTTCGTGCCGTGGGTGGTGCTGACGCTCGTCTACCTGCTCGGGCTGCTGATCGGACCGCAGACCCCCGGTGAGGAGCGCAGCAGGTCGCTCGCCATCGTGTGGGTGTCCGCGTTCGCCACGCTGGTGGTGGCGGTCGGGGCGTTCTTCTACCCGGTGTGGACCGCGTGGGTGATCCCCTACGACCAGTGGCACCTGCGGATGTGGCTGCAGAGCTGGGTGTAGCGAGCGCGTCGTCGCACCGGCTCGTCAGCGCGCCTCCTCGGCGCGCCTCGTCACGGGACCTCGTCAGCGCTGCCAGTCGACCTGCGGGGACGGGTACCAGCTGAGCCCCGCGGCGTCCCACCGGGCGCCGAGAGCGGCCACCCGGGTGCGGAAGTCCTCCCAGTCGCGCCGGTCCGCGGCCGACCACGCGACCTCCGCCACCGCCGCCAGCCGGGGCAGCAGCATGGTGGTCAGGTCGTCGAGCGTGCGCAGCGTCTCGGTCCACACCGCCGCCTCCACGCCGAGCAGCGCCTCGGCGGGCAGGCCGGGCAGGAGGGTCGCCGGCTCCCAGTCGTAGGAGTCGCGCAGCTCCACGTGGCCCGCCCACTCCAGGCCCAGCGGGTAGCCGGGGTGGTACTTCATGTCGAGGTACGTCCGGTCGCCGGGCGACAGCAGCAGGCGGGCGCCGGCCGCTCCGGCGGCGACGAACGGTGCCGGGTCGGCGTGCACGTCCCAGTACTGCACCACGGTGCCGGGCTCGAGCGGGGTCGTGGCGATCTCCTGCCAGCCGACCACCTGCTTGCCGGCCGCCCGGACGGCCGCTGCGGCGGTGCCGACCAGGGTGGCGTACTCGTCGGGCGCCATGCCCTGCACCTCGTCGCCCCCGATGTGGACGTACGGACCGGGGGTCATGGCGGCGATGTCGCCGAACACGTCGTGCAGGAACGCTCCGGTGGCGGGCAGTGCCGCCGTGAGGCGGCTGAAGCCCACCTCGATGCCGAGGTACTCGTCGGTGGGTCGCCCCGACGGGGACAGGTCGCCGTAGGCGTGCAGCGCCGCGTTGACGTGCCCGGGTACGTCGAGCTCCGGGACGACGGCGATGCCACGTGCGACGGCGTACGCCACCAGACGGGCGTAGTCCTCGGCGGTGTAGTGGCCGCCCGGGTCGCCGCCGACCGAGGCGCCCGAAGACCGGCGGACCAGCTCCGGCCGCGACGGCAGGTCGATGCGCCACGCCTGGTCGTCCGTCAGGTGCAGGTGCAGCACGTTGAGCTTGTGGTCGGCCATCAGGTCGACGACCACCTCGAGGTCCCCGACGCGGACGAAGTGCCGGGCCACGTCGATGGACAGGCCCCGCCAGGCGAACCGCGGTGCGTCCAGGACCAGCACCGCGGGCAACACCTGGGCACCGGCCGTCGTCCGGGTGAGCAGCTGGGCCAGCGTGGTGATCGCGTGACCCAGACCGGCCGGGGTGCGGGCGTCGACCTCGACACCGTCCGGGCGCACGCGGAGGCGGTACGCCTCGTCGCCGACCGGCAGCTCGTCGCCGGTGGGCAGCCTCTCGGCGGCGGGCTGCCCGTCGTCGTCGGCCAGGTCGTCGCCGGCCAGGTCGTCGCCGTCGCGGCCGAGGAGGCGCAGCCGCAGCACCGGCGTGTCCGGAGCCGCGGCGGCCTGCACGGACCCGCCGACCAGGGCGGCCAGGCGCTGTGCGGCGTGCCGGGCGGCGGCGTCCGGGGCCACCACGGCGATGCCCGGGAGCAGCACGAACGGCTCGTCGGGCAGCTGCTGCAGCCGGAGCGGACGGGGGACGACGGCGGGTCCGGTCACGTGCCGCACGCTACCGACGAGGGACACCCCGCATGCCGCAGCCGCGCGGCGGCGCCCGTCCTGGTACCGCGACGGTCCTGGCGCCGTGCCGGACGTGTGGCCGTGCCGGACCTGTGGCCGTGCCGGTCCCCGCCGGGTGTCGGTGAGACCGAGCGGACCGGTCCGATAGATTGTGGACCGATCGGTTCACAAACAACGGAAGCACGGAGGCGGTCGTCATGCTGGTCGTCGGGCTCGTCCTCTGCTCGCTCGCGGCGCTGGTGCACGTGTACGTCTTCGTGCTCGAGTCCCTCGTCTGGACCGGACCGCGGGCGCGGGCCACGTTCGGCACCACGCCCGAGGACGCGGCGACCACCCGGCCGCTCGCGTTCAACCAGGGCTTCTACAACCTGTTCCTCGTGGTGGAGATCGCGCTCGGCGTGGTGCTGGTCGCCGCCGGTCACACCGCCGTGGGGGCGACGCTGGTGCTGGTCGGCGCCGGGTCGATGGTCGCCGCCGGGCTGGTGCTGCTGCTGTCCGACCGTTCCAAGGCCCGCGCCGCGCTCGTCCAGCTGGTCCCACCGCTGCTCGGGATCGCCGCGCTCGTCATCGGCCTCGTCGCCTGACCCAGGCCCCCGCCCGGCCGGCTGCTCGGCCGACTCCGGGGCCGCCGCGGACGGGCATGCGGAGCCAGTGGGAATAGCGCCCGGCCGGCGACAGGTTGGCGTCAGTCGTGAGCGAACCCCTGACGATCGACATCTGGTCCGACGTCGCCTGCCCGTGGTGCTACATCGGCAAGCGGCACCTCGAGCAGGGGCTGGCCGCCCTCGGCGCCGACGCCCCGGACGTGCGGATCGAGTACCACTCGTTCGAGCTCGCGCCCGACACGCCGGTGGACTTCGCCGGTTCGGAGGTCGACTTCCTCGTCGGGGCCAAGGGTCTGCCGCGCCAGCAGGTGCTCGCGATGCTGGACCGGGTGACCGGCGTCGCGGCGGAGGCCGGGCTCACGTACGACTTCGACCGGCTGCAGCACACCAGGACGCTCAAGGCGCACGAGCTGCTGCACTTCGCCAAGGCGCACGGCCGGCAGCTGGAGCTCGAGGAGCTGCTGTTCCGCGCGTACTTCACCGAGGGCGTGCACGTGGGTCGGCTCGACGAGCTGCTGCGCCTGGCCGAGGAGGCCGGGCTGGACGGCTCCGCGGCCCGGGAGGCCCTGGAGTCCGGTCGGTACGCCGACGACGTCCAGGAGGACATCGACCGTGCCCGGCAGCTCGGGATCACCGGTGTGCCCTTCTTCGTGCTCGACGGGAAGTACGGGGTGTCCGGCGCCCAGCCCGCCGAGGTGTTCGCGCAGGCGCTGAGCCAGGTCGCGGCGGAGCGCGCGGCGTGAGCGGCGGGTCGGAGCGGCCCGCCGCGGCCCCCGAGACCTCGGCGTCGTCGCTGCTCGGCAGCGGAGCCGGGCTCGTGATGATCCAGACGGACGGGCCCGCGTTGGTGTGTGCCGACGGTGTGTGTGCACCGGCCGATGCCGTGCAGCTTCTCGCGGCTGGGGCGCAAGCCCCGACGGACGTCCAGCTGTCCGACTCCGCTCGATAGCAGCGCGGGCGGCGCGCAGCGACTCAGCGCCGCACGGCAGGGTGACGCACCGACCCAGGGCAGGGCCGCGCCCACAGCGTCGCCCGAGGCCGCTGCGTCAGAACGGCGGCGTGTCGGGGTAGCCGGTGGTGTGGCCGCCGGGTGGTCCGCCCTTGCCGGGTGGTGAGTCGATGCCGGCTGGTGAGTCGATGCCGGGTGGTGGGTCGATGCCGGGTGGTCGTGCCGCTCCCGGTGCGGGTGGCGGCCACAGGGTGGTGGCAGGACGGGTGGCGTAGTGCCGCCCGGTGGGCGAGTGCCAGTCCAGGGTGCCGTCGGGATGGTGGGTGACCCGCCAGCCGGCCTGGTGCTTGAGGTGGTGGTGCTTGCGGCACAGGCACGCCAGGTTGGTCAGGTCCGTGGTGCCGGCATGGGCCCAGGCGGTCGAGTGGTCGATGTCGCAGCGTGCGGCGCGACGCCGGCAGCCGGGGAACCGGCAGGTGGCATCGCGCAGCTGCACGGCGCGGCGCAGGTCGGCCGGGACGGTGTACTGCTGGCGGCCGACGGACAGCACGGCCCCGGTCTCGGGGTGGGTCAGCACCCGGGTGAACGTCGGGGCGTTGGCGCACAGCGCGCGGGCGGTGTCGAGGTCGACGGGTCCGAACCCGTCCAGCTCGGCCGGCTCGTCACCGTGGCCGAGCAGGGTCAGCACCGGCACGGTCAGCACCACCTGCGGCACGATCCCCCGCACCCACGACGGCACGCCCGTGCTGGTGGGCACCTCGCACGGGGCGTCGTCACTACCCGGCGCGCCGTGGACCCCGGACAATGCATCTGCTGGGAGCTCACCGTCGCCGGGCCGGTGGTCGGCGATGTCGGGGGTCAGAAGCAGGTCGCACAGCACGTCGGCGCGCAGCTGGGGCAGCGTGCGTGACTCGTCGGGTCCGGTGACGGCCGCGGCCAGGTCGTCGATGCGGTGCAGCACCCCCATCGCGGCGGCGGCCGGCAGCAGGGCGGTCAACCAGCACAGGTCCTCATCGGCCGGGCTGACGTCGACGAACCGGTCACCGGCCACCCGGACACGCTCCTCACGCGTGCGCGGTGCGTGCCGGGCCCGCCAACGGTGAGCCGCCGCCCGCAGCTGCGGGGCCGTCACCTCGATGGCCCGTCCGGCCAACGCCGCGTCCGCCGCAGCGAGGACCTCGCGGTCCTCGATCCCGTGGAACACGTCCAGCACGGCGCCCACGTGAGCGGCGGACAGCTGCCCGGACAGGTGCGCGGCGTGCAACCGGGGAAACGCGGCCAGCATGGTGATCCGGGTCAGCCGGCGCGCCAACGTGCCCTCCGGGACGCGCAAGGAGGCAGCCAGCTCGGCCAGCATCCCGCGCGCACCCCACTCCCGCCGCCGGCCCGCGTCCCCCTCCCCGCAGCGAGCCGCCAGCTCGCCCGCCCCCCACAGGTACGTCGCCGCCAGCCTGTCGTCGAACCGGGCGGCCGCCATCGTCGCGTCGCGCGCCTGATCCACCAGCGTCGCCAGCTCGAGACCGAGCGGGTCCGACCACTCGTCGACCAGGAGGTCACCGGACAGGAAGGCCACCGTCGCCGTCATCGACGGCCGGTCCCCACTCACCGTCCGCGCACCGGCACCACTCGCCGCCGCGTCCGTCGGCGCCGGCAGCGGCAACGGCGCGACGTCGCGTCCGCGTCCCACCGCCACCAGCTCCATGACCCCATCCCACCACCGACCACTGACACGACCGGCCGCGGGGAAACGGCCCCTGACCTGCACCGACATCCACAAGCGACGTACCTGTGGGCGGCTCGGCTCGCCATCGCAGCCCTCGCCGCGCCGGCCTCCGTCATGCGGCCAACGCCCGCCACCGTGCCGCGCCTGCCCGACCACAGCCCACCCCACGAGCCATCGCTCGACAGGCGGAGCGGGCCGCCCTGACCTACTTTCGAGGCCGAGGGGCACGCCCCTCACGACCCTTAGGAGACGACAGTGACTGCGACCGGCATCATCAGCGCGATCATCATCGGACTGATCATCGGAGCCCTCGGCCGCCTTCTCGTCCGCGGCCGTCAGCACATCTCGATCCTGGTGACGATCCTCGTCGGCATCGTCGCTGCCCTGATCGGCAGCTGGATCGCTTCCCTGCTGCACGTCAACAACACGCCGGGCATCGACTGGATCGAGCTGCTGATCCAGGTGGTGCTCGCCGCGATCGGCGTCTCGCTGGTCTCGGGTGGCGCCGGTCGTCGTCGCATCTGACGGCCCGCAACAGCGCACAGCACGCACCCCCGGGCCTGGCCGGGACCACGACGGCGGCTGCCTCCTTCGGGCAGCCGCCGTCGTGCTGCATCCGGCGATGCCGCGTCCGACGACGAGGGCGTCGCCGCCCGGCACCTCTCCGCTCGCGGGCGCGCCGCCGTATCTACCGAGGCACCCCGTGCTCCTCACCGATCGAGCACCACGGCGACCGACAGGGGAATCCGCGATGGACGAGCTCGACCTCGACAACGTGCGGGTGGACGTGACCGACCAGGACATCGCCACCGCCCGCAACCTCTGGGTCGCCGCGCGTGACGGCGACGCCGACGACGCGCGCGTCGACCTCCTGTTCCAGGACCTGTTCCGGCTGATCAGCGCCCAGGCGCAGCAGATCGCCGACGACTTCCGCGCCGCGCACTGACGGCGGCCGCCCCCGGCCCGCTGCCCACCCGACGGCGTGGCACGAGCCCGACCAGCACTCCCCGCCGCTCACAGCGGCGCCACAGCCGTCCGACAGCGAGGCGTCGGCCTGCGGGCGCATCGTCGTCGTCGTGACCACAGCGACCCTCCCCCCGACCGCCGCCGGCGTCGAGCGGGCGGAGCCCCGCCGAGCGGCCCACACCCCCGCCGTCACGCTCGTCACGCTCGCCAGCGCCGTCGCCCTGGTCCCGTGGATCGTGCACCTGGCCCGGTCCCTGCCCGCCAGCTACGTGCTGACCGGCTGGAGCAGCGCGTGGGTGGGCTTCGACGTCGTGCTCACCACCGTGCTCGCAGCAACCGGCCTCCTGGCCCGGCGTCGCGACCCGTTGTGGCCGGCCGCGGCGTTCGCCTCCGCCGCCCTGCTGGTCGCGGACGCCTGGTTCGACGTGATGACGTCCGGCACCGGCGGGCTGCTGGTCCCCGTGCTGTCGGCCGCACTGCTCGAGCTGCCGCTCGCGGCGCTCCTCGTCGACCACGCCGTCCGTGCCACGCGGGCGGCCACCGTCCCGGCGCCGCGCGCCACGTCCCGGGAGGGAGCCGCCACCGAGGGCTGACCGCGAGCGGGCCGGGGAGGGCCGGCACCGCCGCACGCACGGAGGGGCCCGCCGGATCTGCGCCCGGCGGGCCCCTCCTCGTGCACACCGCTCAGCCGCGGGCGCCCTCCACGCCCGGCAGCACCGCGGTGTGCTCGGCCCGCACGGCCTGCAGCGCGTCCGGGTCGAGCCCGAGCAGCGTCAGGATGGTCGGCGCGATCTGCGTCGTCTCCACCGGTGCCGCGCTGGTGCCGTGCCGGGTGGCGGTCCCGGACACCACGAGCGGCACGTGCCGGTCCTGCGCGTCGGCGCCGCCGTGCTCGGCGATCTTGCCCTTGCCGCCGGTGTAGACGACGCCGTGCTGCACGATGCCGACGACGTCCGGGTGGTTGGCCTCGGAGACGGCGACCCCGTAGAACGCCGCGGCGTCCGTCCCGGCGTAGACGCTGGTCAGGCCGGACGACGAGACGGTCCGAGCCGCGCCCGTGATCGTGTTGCCCGCCGCGGTGTGGCTGGTCAGGTACGCCTTGACGAAGTCCGTCGCAGCCGCCGACCGGTCGGACAGCCACAGCTGCATGATGTCGTCGTCCGTGGAGAAGACCACCAGGTCACCGGCGCCGGGGTGGGCCGCCGTCCACGCCGCGTTGATGCCGTCGATGATCGCGCCGTCCGGCACGCGGGTCAGCGCCGCCGGGTCGGTGGGCGACTGCCCGTGCTTGGCGGACAGGATCACCGTGGTGCTGCCCTTCAGCCCCGCCCGGTCGATCTCGTGCGTGAACGACCCGACCGACGCGTCGACGAAGTCGAGCGCCTTGCTCAGCAGCGGCCCGGGCGTCACGCCGTCGGCCAGGTAGCCGCCGGCCAGCCCGTCGGACTTCGGGAGCTTCTGCGCCGTCGAGACGCTCTGGAAGTTCATGCCGAAGACGGCAGGCGCCCCGACCTTCGTCGTGCGGGCGTGGTCGTAGCCGTCGATCTCGTTGAGCACGGCCTGCACCTTGTAGCCGTCGTACTGCTGCGTCGCGGCGTTGTCCTTGGTCCAGTCGGCGCCCGCCGCGTAGCCCGTGGCGTCGCTGTTGATCTCCGGGGTGAACAGGTCGTCCACACCCTTGCCGGACGGGCCGTTGAGGATCTCGTACGCCGGGTGCTTGTCCGACCAGGCGGTCCGCAACCCCGCCTGCTTCGCGACCTCGAACACCGTGTTCACCTTGAGGTACTGGTGCGGGTACACCGGCGTGCAGGTCGTCGGGTCCACCGGCAGCGTCGCCGGGTCGAGCAGGGTGGCCGGCGTGCCCGTCATCGACAGGATGCTGCCCGGCAGGCCGGTCATGCCCTGACCGGCGTCCAGCGCGCTCTGGTTCCGGTCGGCAGCCTCGGTGTACGAGACCTCCGCGCCCGGTGCCACGCCGGTGCAGCTGGTGGTGCCCGCGGGCAGCAGCGCCCGGTTCCAGGTGTCGTCGTAGTACACGCCGGTCGTCTTCGGGTTGCCGCCCGTCACCTGGCCGACCATGCCCGGGAAGGAGTCCGACGGCACCGGCGTGCTGGCCTGCGTGTAGCTGGTCCCGCTGTGCACCAGGCGCGCGAGCGCCGAACCGGGGTGCTGACGCACGTACCAGTCCAGGTCGCTCTGGTGCAGCCCGTCCACGCTGAGCAGCAGCACGTGCTGCTGCGGCGCGCGGCCCCCGCGGGTCGGTTCCGCGCTGGCGGCAGAGGCGCTGACCGCGAGCGCCACCACCGCGAGCGCGGTGGCCCCGCCGATCGTCGTCCGGTTCATCCCTGCTCCATCCCTCGAAGGACGCACGGCCACAGGCCGCACCGGCACAGCGAATGCCGGGGAGGAGACGAGCCGGTGAGCGTCAGCCGAACGTCCGGCGAACGCAACCTGTGGACGTGCCTCAGCGCGGGCGTCGCGCCGCAGGCCGGCCGACGGCGAACCAGGCGACGGCGGCGACCACGCTTCCGAGCACCAGCAGCACCAGCCACACGGAGCGGGAAAACGTGGCGACGTCACGTTCCGGCGTGCGGCTGAAGTCGACCAGGGCGTAGACCCAGAACGCGAGCGCGGCGAGCACGACGAGCGTCGGCACCCACGAACCGGTCACCCGTCCATGCTAGGAGCGCGGCCCGGTCCCGTGACCGTGGGTCTGCCGGTCCCCGGATGGCCGAGGCCCTGGTGCCTCGGGCGCTGCGGACGGACGGTGGTGCTGCTCGCCGCAACCGGCGGACGAGCAGGAAGGCACCATGTCCCTGACCTCACCCACCCCGCAGCAGCTGCCCGGCGGCACCTTTCGTGCCGGTGACCTCGAGCTCACCCGTGTCGGCTACGGCGCCATGCAGCTGGCGGGCCCCGGCGTCTCCGGCCCGCCGCGCGACCGCGACGAGGCCCTCGCCGTGCTGCGCACCGCCGTCGAGCTCGGCATCCGCCACATCGACACCGCGGACTTCTACGGCCCGTTCGTCACCAACGAGCTGATCCGCGAGGCGCTCTCGCCCTACCCGGACGACCTGCACATCGTCACCAAGGTCGGCGCCGTACGCGACGACGACGGTGGCTGGAACCTGGCCCGCACGCCGGACGACCTCCGTGCCCAGGTGCGCGACAACCTGCGCCACCTCGGGCTCGACGTGCTCGACGTGGTCAACCTGCGCGTCGGCACCCCGGAGGGCCCCGAGGCGGGCTCGCTGACCGAGCAGGTGGAGACGATGGCCGAGCTGGTGCAGCAGGGTCTGGTCCGCCACGTCGGGCTCAGCAACGTCACCGCCGAGCAGCTCGCGCAGGCGCAGGAGATCGTGCCGGTGGTCTGCGTCCAGAACCTGTACAACCTCGCGCAGCGGCAGGACGACGAGCTGGTCGACCTGACCGCACGCCTGGGCGTCGCCTTCGTGCCGTTCTTCCCGCTCGGCGGCTTCACGCCGCTGCAGTCCACCGCGCTGCAGGAGGTGGCCGCGCGGCTGGAGGCGACCCCCATGGCGGTCGCGCTCGCCTGGCTGCTGCAGCGGTCGCCCAACATCCTGCTGATCCCCGGCACCTCGACGGTGGCGCACCTGCGCGAGAACGTGGCGGCCGCCGCCCTGCAGCTCCCGCTCGACGAGCTGGCGGTGCTCGACGCCATCGCGGGGTGAGGGCGCCCGGTGCGCCCGTCGGCCACCGCTGGCACGCTGGCGGTCATGAGCCCTGCGAGCACCGCCATCGACCTGGAGCACAAGCTCTCCCTGATCAGCGACCTCTGGTCGCCCAAGGTCGTCGCTCGCATGAACGACGACGAGGTCAAGCTGGTCAAGATGCACGGCGAGTTCGTCTGGCACCGGCACGACGAGACGGACGAGCTGTTCCTGGTGCTGCGCGGCCACCTGCGGATCCAGCTCCGCGACGGCGGGGTGGACCTCGGACCCGGTCAGCTGTACGTGGTGCCGCGCGGGGTTGAGCACTGCCCGGTGGCCGACGAGGAGACCCACGCCCTGCTGCTCGAGCCGCGCGGCGTGGTGAACACCGGCGACGCCGGAGGTGAGCTGACGGCCCCGTACGACGACTCGTTGCTGTGACGGCGGGTGCGGCGGCGTGACCGGGACAACCGGTCAGCGCCGCACCCGCCGGCGCAGCGGCCGGCCGCTGCGGTCGAACAGCACCCCGTGCGGCAGCATCCAGCCGCGCCACCGCGAGACCAGCACGCCGACGGCGGCCACCACCGTCGCCGCCACGAGCCCGACCACCGGACGGCCCAGGCCCTGGACCCCGACCATCACCGCGGATCCCACCAGCGCCCACGTCGCGTAGAGGGTGTTCCCGCCGAAGATCGCCGGCACGCGGGACAGCGCGATGTCGCGGATCGCACCGCCGCCGACGGCCGTGACCGTGCCGAGCAGGATCGCGGGGAGCCAGCTCAGACCGCTCAGCAGCGTCTTCTGCGCACCTACCGCCGACCACGCGCCCAGCGCCAGCGCGTCGACCACCGGGAACACCCGGTCCCAGGTGCGTCCCTCGAACCGGACCGCGAAGGCCACGCCCGCCGCCACCAGGGCCGTCACCAGGTACGAGTAGTCGGTCAGCGCGACCGGCGGACCTTTCTGCAGCAGCACGTCGCGCAGCAGGCCGCCGCCGAGGCCGGACAGGATGGCCAGCACGGCGAACCCGACCGGGTCCAGGTTGTGCCGCCGCGCCACGGCGCCACCGAGGAGCGCGTTGGCCGCCACACCGAGCAGGTCGACAGCCCGCAGCACCTCTGCCACCGTCCCGGCGCCCGTCACGGACCACACGGTAGCCGTCGCCGCGGACGCTACCGTCGTGCGCATGGGCCCCGAACCGAAGCCGCCGCCGTGCTCCTGGTGCCACTGGCCGGTCCGCCTGGTCCCCGCGCCGCCGGGCACCCCCGAGGCGACGCCGGCAGCCCCCGACGCGCAGGTGCGTCAGCCCGCGTCCTCGGCAGCCGACGACGACACCACCGCCGTGGAGCCGCCACGCGTCCGCCAGTGCACCAACCCCTGGTGCCCCACGCGCCGGGCCGGGTTCGGCGTCGCCCCCTGAGCCAGCAGCTCGGCGTGCGCCGCCAGACTCGCAGACGGTGCCCTGCACACGAGCACCCCGACCGACGGTGAGCACCGAGGGCTTGAGCCTCCCGCAGGGGGAGACCGCAAGGTAGGGACATGGACGGCGACAGGCTCTACTCCATCGGCGAGCTCGCCCGGCGGACCGGTCTCACGGTCAAGACGGTGCGGTTCTACTCCGACCGCGGGATCGTGCCGCCGACGGACCGCAGCGCGGCCGGCTACCGCCGGTACGACGACGGCGCCCTCGCGCGCCTGGAGCTCGTGCGGACGCTGCGAGAGCTGGGCCTGGACCTGCCCACGATCCACAGGGTCGTCGACCGCGAGCTCTCCCTGGCCGAGGTGGCCGCGACCCACGCCGAGGCCCTGGCGGTGCAGGTCCGAGTGCTGCGCCTCCGGCACGCGGTGCTCAGCGCTGTGGCGGAGCGCCGACTGGGTCCTCAGGACGCCGAGGCGCTGCAGCAGCTGGCCCGGCTCTCCGAGGCGGAGCGGCGAGACCTGGTCGGCGGCTTCCTCGACGCGGTCTTCGACGGTGTGGGCGCCGACCCCGCGTTCGCGGGAGTCAGGCGCTCGATGACCCCCCGCCTGCCCGACGACCCCGACGTCCAGCAGGCCCGCGCCTGGGTCGAGCTGGCCGGGCTGGCCTCGGACCCCGGCTTCCGCGCCGACCTGCGACGCATCGCTGAGGACCTCGCTGCGGACCGGGCACTCGCGGGTACCACGGTCCCGCGCCGCGACGTGGCCGCAACGGTGCGGGACCTGGTCGCCCCGGCCCTCGCAGCAGGCGTCGACCCGACCTCGGCACGTGCGGACCCGACCGTCGCGGCGCTCACGGCGCAGTGCGCGCAGCTCTGCGGCCGCCCCGACGACGCCGACCTGCGCCGTCGGTTGCTCCATCGGCTGGAGACCGTGAACGACCCCCGCCGGGACCGGTACGTCGAGCTCCTCGCCGTCGTCAACGGCTGGCGGGCTCCGGAGGCGCTCGCCCCTGCGCTCGACTGGTCCGTCGCGGCGCTGCGCGCGCGGGTGCAGCGGTAGGGCGTGGCGAACGGTTCGGGGCCCGGCCGAGCGCCGCTGCGGACCGCCGCCGTGGACGACGCAGTCGTGATCCGTGCGTACGATCCGCCGGTGACCGACCCCGTCGTGCTCCGCGTGGATGCGACGTCCTCCGCTCCGGCCCTGGTCCTGCGCCCCTGGTGCACGCGGGACGTCCCCGCGCTGGTCGAGGCGTACCGGGATCCCGCGCTGCGTCGCTGGACCCGCTCGTCGGTCGACGACGACGCCGGTGCGGCCCTGTGGGTCCGCACCCAGCAGCGAGGCTGGGCCGAGGGTGACCGGTTCGCCTTCGCCGTCCTCGAGGCGCAACCGGGCTCCGCCGCCGCGCAGCCGATCGGCCACGTGGTGGTCAAGGAGGTCGCCCACGGCAAGCCCTCCGCCGAGGTGGGCTACTGGACCGCCGCGCACGCTCGCGGTCGAGGAGTGGCCTCTCGTGCTCTCGATGCGCTCACCACCTGGGCCTTCGAGACCTTCGCGCCCGGTGGGCTGGAGCGGCTCGAGCTGCTGCACCAGGCGGACAACGTCGCCTCGTGCCGGGTCGCTCGCACGTGCGGCTACGGGCTCACCGGCGCCCTCCCCGCGACGCCGCCCGACTTCCCGCTCGACGGTCACGTGCACATGCGGAGCAGGTCCGCCTGAACGCCGAGAACCCCGCCTGACCGTCAGCTTGTCGCTGGTCAGACGGGGTTCCGCGTCGGGGTGGAGCTGAGGGGATTCGAACCCCTGACCTTCTCATTGCGAACGAGACGCGCTACCAACTGCGCCACAGCCCCTTGAAGCGGGCTACAGATTAGCACCCACCGCGCGGCGGACGAACACGGCCGTCGGGGTTCGCCGCTGAGCCCGCGACGCTCAGTACCGCGAGCTCACTCCCCCGCCGCGCGTCGCTTCGCCAGCACCGCGTTGAGGTCGATGCTGCCCGTCGTCTGCACCGGCGCCACGGGGGTGCGGATCTCCCCGTCGTCCGCCGCGGAGGCGGTCGCAGCCACCGCAGGCGCAGGCGCCTCCGCGGGGCGGACGGCGGTCGACGCCTCGACGTCACCGAGCGCCACCGGTTCCCGGCGCGGGGCCGCAGGCTTCATCGTGTAGGTCGGTCGCGGCACCGGGATGGGCTGCCACCGGTCGTCGGACGCGTCCGCGCTCTGCGACGCGGGCTGCGGCGCGACCGTGGGCACGGCACCGGTCGCATGCCGCACAGACCTGCCCCGCTCCCCGCGGTCCTCCACGATCGTGGAGAACATCTGGGTCGAGGTGTCCGACGGGTGCACCGCGCGGCCCGTGACCGCGGGCTGCTCGGCGGTGCTGCGCGCCGTCCGGACCGGCGCGGCGGGCGCGGCGGTCGCCGTCGCGGCCTGCGCCCCGGTCGTCGCTCCCGCTCGGCGCGCCGCG
>NZ_JANZLA010000007.1 GCF_025770785.1 Cellulomonas sp. SG140
GGGCCGCTGCGGCGCCGTGGCCCGCGGCGCCTCGGACGACGTGCGCACCGGGGGCTGGTTCGCCGCAGCCGCGGTGGGCGGGAAGGCCGGCGGCGGGGCCGCGGTCGCAGGCGTCATCGGCCGCGTCTCCGCGGCAGGCGCCGCGCCCGTCGCTGCAGCACCCGGCTCCGGGAACGGCGGACGTGCAGGCGGTGTCGCCGACGCGGCGAACGACGGAGGCTGCTGCCCGACCGCAGGGAAGGCGCTGGTGCGACCCGGTGCTGCGGGCGGCGGCGTGCCGGGGCGGTTGGTCCCCGCCGTGCTCTGGCTGAAGGCGCTGCGGACGGACTGCCGCTGGACCTGGGGCGGCGGGCCGCCGGCCGCCGGCCCCTCGGTGCCGGGCGCCGCCGCACCGGCTGCGGCTGCACCGGCGAGCGCACCCGCCGCGGCCGCTCCCGCCGCGCCGAGGTGCCCCGACGGCCGGCTGATGCGGATCTCGCCCCAGGGCTCGAGCTCCCGCACCACCTCGGCCGGGCTGTGCGGACCGTCGTCGTAGGGGCCCAGCGTCACCGAGCAGAGCGTGTCGAGGTCCGCGGGGACCGCGGCGACCAGGTCGGCCGGCGGGACGGGCACGCCGTCGACGACGGGCGCGACGGGCAGGCCGTCGGCAGCGGCGGCCGGACCCGGCCAGCGTCCCGTCAGGGCCGTGTACAGCAGCCGCACCAGGTCGACGGCGTCGGCACGGCTGGTGCTGCGCGCGTCGCCCTCCACCCGGCCGAGCAGGGCGGCGTCCAGGGCGAGACCGGACACGAGCACCCGACCGTCGTCCGCGACGCAGATCGCCGACGGGCGCAGCGCCTGGTGGTGCACACCGCGGCGCCGTGCGACCTCCAGCGCGGCCGACGCCTCGCCGACCACGGCCCTGGCCTGGTCGGCGGTCAGGGGCTCGCGGACGACCAGCTGGGCGAGCGACGGACCGGACACCTGCTCGGTGACCACGTAGCCGAGCCCGTCGTGCGTGCCGACGTCCAGCACGCGCAGCAGGCGAGGGTCGGTGACCAGTGCCGCACGCCGCGCCGCGTCGAGCCCGGCGGTCGACGACTCGGGGGCGAGCACCTGCGCGCGCACAGGTCTGTCGAGGATCTCGTCCACCGCCGCCCACGTCTGCAGCACGGGGACGGTGGACGGCTGGGGCTCGAGCACGCGGTAGCGCCCGGCGAGCAGAGTTCCTCGTCCGACCTGGTCCACGCGCAGCTCCCGCACCATCGGCAGGGACGTCCGGCGGCCGCCGGACACGTGCATGCTAGTCGGGACGCCCCGGGCGTCGCCCCGGGAACCGGGCGAGCACCGACCGCACCGGCCCGGCGAGGACCTCGAGCTCGGGCACATGCATCGCCCGGAGCACCAGCACGTAGACGGTCACCATCGCCCCGCCGACCACCACGCACTTCAGCAGGGCCGCGACCAGGGACATCTGGGCGCCTGCACCGAGCAGCAGCAGCAGGGGCACGCCGACCACCAGGGCGGCCACCGAGGCGAGGGTGGCGCGCAGGTGCAGGCGGAGCACCCGCGACCCGTCGAAGCTGCCGATCAGCCAGTGCACGTGCCGCAGCGCCATCAGGGTGCCGATCACGTAGGAGAGGCTGACAGCCAGCGCCGAGACGGCCACCCACCACTGCGGCGGCGCGAGCAGCCAGCCGAGCAGGGTGCCGACGACGATGACCACCGCCATCACGATCTGCGGCGCCAGCATGCTGCGCGCGTCCTCGTAGGCGTAGTACACGCGCTGGCACATCGACCAGATGCCCAGCACCGGCAGGCCGAGCACCATCGCGACCGTGACGCCGCCGACCGCCGCGATCTCGCCGGGGTGCGGGTGCCAGATGATCAGGCGCACCACCGGCAGGGCCAGCAGCCCGACGATCACCGTGGTCGGGATGGTGAACAGGCCGAGCGCGCGCAGGCCGGTGGACAGGGTGTCCCGCACACCGAGCCGGTCCCGGTCGGTCGCCTGTGCGGAGAGGCGCGTGAACAGCGCCGTCATCAGCGAGACCGTCACCAGCGAGTGGGGAAGGATGAACACTAGGAAGGCGTAGTCGTAGGCCGCGTTGCCGGCGACGGCGGTGGTCGCCTGGACCGTCGTCAGCCCGTGCGCCCGCGCGAACGCCTCGGGGGCGGCGGACGCGATCCGGGACTGGACGATGAACGCGAGCTGGCCGACGCCGAGACCGGCGAAGGTCCACATCGCCACCGAACCGGCCCGGCCCAGGCCGGTGCCGCGCACCCCCCACCGCAGCCGGAACCGCACGCCGGCCCTGGTCAGCGCGGGGAACAGCACCAGCGCCTGCGCCACGATGCCGAGCGTGGCCGACCCTGCGAGCACGGCGACCTTCGCACCGCTCCAGCCGCCGGCGCTGCTCGACGAACCGAACATCACGATGAACAGACCGCAGCCCGCGATGGCGACGATGTTGTTCACCACCGGCGCCCACATGTAGGGGCCGAACGACTCTCGGGCGTTCAGCACCTGCCCGAGCAGCCCGTACACGCCGTAGAAGAACATCTGCGGGATGCACCAGTAGGCGAAGGTGGTGGCCAGCACCATCTGCTCACGGTTGCCGGCGTCGGCGTACAGCAGCACCAGCAGCGGTGCGGCGATCGTCAGCAGCAGCGTGGTGCCGGCGAGCACGGCGAACCCGAGGGTGAGCAGCCGGTCGACGTACTGCTGGCCCGCCCGGCGCTTGTACGCCCGCACCACCTGCGGCACCAGCACGGCGTTCAGTGCCCCGCCCGCGAGCAGCTGGTAGAGGATGTTCGGCAGCTTGTTGGCCACCGCGAACGCGTCGGCGGCCTGACCGGTGGCACCGATGGCGGCGGCGAGGGCGATGCTGCGCAGCAGCCCGAGGACCCGCGACGCGGCCGTGCCGGAGCCCATCAGCGCGGAGGCGCGACCGATGCTGGGCGAGCGGCTCACGACGGACGTCCGGGCGACACGTCGCCACCGAGCGGAGGCAGCGGGGGTGCCTCGTCCTCGGAGGTGCGCCGGGCACCGCGGCGGGCGCTCTGGCCCCGTCGGACGGTCCGCACGATGCCCAGCACCAGGCCGATCGCGAGCAGCGCACCGACCACGGCGGTGCCGACGTTCTCGACGGTGGGTGCCACCCGTGCCGTGAACTGGGCGCCGGTGCCGACCGGCTGCCCGGCGAGGTCCGTCACCTGCGCGTCGACGATCACCTCGCAGTTGGCCGCCGCGTGCAGCACGACCGGGACGCTGGCCTCGGCACCGGCCGAGACGGTGACCGCATCGCTGGTGGCGGCACCGAGGCAGCTCTTGCGGGGGTGCACCGTCACCCGGACGGTCACCGGGACGGGCAGGCCGTTGCGGACGGCGAAGCGGTAGGGCACCGACGCGCTGATCACGTTGAGGTTGCTCACGGGCGCCAGGGAGAGGCCGCTGCGGCGGTCGTCGATCGCCTGGATCAGCCGTGCTGCCAGCGCGTCACGGTCGCCCGGTGCGGAGCGCCAGGCGACGGAGAGCGGGGTCAGGGCCTCGTCGTCCACCCCGGCGAGCAGCGTGCCCGGCTCCTGCGTGATGCTGGCGAACGCCCGGGTGGTGGCGCGCGCGGTGGCCAGCGCCTGCACGGTCGCGGGTGCGAGCTCGTCCGGCGCCGCCGCGCTGGCCGGGAGCGAGGCGCGCTTGCTGCGGTCGTCGGGGTTGCCGAGCGCCGTGCTGACCGGCTCGAGGCGGCTCCACGGCGAGCTGGACAGGGCGGCGAGCACCGCCTGCGCGGTGGTCGGGTCGGGGCTCCAGTCGCGGGACGGGGCGACGAGAACGTCGCGCGGCTCGCTGGAGCCGGTGCGCGTCAGCAGCGCGAGCTCAGCCAGCGTGCGCTGGACGGCGGTGGCCGCCGTGCTGCCCGGCTCCACCGACCCGGGGTCGGTCAGCAGGGAGGTCAGCACCGCGTCTGGCACCAGCGCCGTCACCGTGCCCGCGGCCGTCTTCACGTCGGCCCGGGCGGTGGTCGCGACGCCGCCGACGCTCTGCAGCGACTGCGGGCCGACGACGACGGCCGCGGCGTCCACCGTGCGCGCCAGCGCGAGCGTGCTGGTGTCCACCGCACCGGGACCCGCCCACAGCACGTCCGTGCGCGCGGTCTGCCCACCGATCCCTACGTCGGAGGACAGCTGCTGCGCGGTCCGGAGCAGATCGGCACCGTTCCCGTGCGCCACCGTCGCGAGGTCGGGGTCCGACCAGGGTAGCGCGAACGTCTCCCGTCCGGACAGCGCCGTGCCGAGGTCGGCGGCCCAGGCGCGCGCGTGCGCCCCCGAGACCTGCGCGTCGGCGACCAGCGCGGGGTCGACGGCCAGGCCCAGGTCGGGAGAGCTCCGAGCCAGGTCGAGCACCGCCCGCAGCCGACCGCCGGCGGTGGTCAGCCGCTCCAGGGCGGCCTGCTCGGTCGCGCTCGGCGTGACCGACACCGCGCCGCCCGCGGGGGCCGACGCGGTCCCGCTCGGGCTCGGCTGCGGGGTCGCGCCGCCCGTGGCACCGCTCGGCGACGGCCCGGTCGCTCCCGGTGCGGCACCGGCGCCGGAGCCGGCCGCGACCGTCGGCGTGCGCGCGGGACCGGTCAGCGGCAGCAGCACGGACACCCGCGCCTGCGGCACCGTGCCGTCGGGCAACCACAGCGCGAACGTGCGCGCCGAGCCCGCACGGTCACCACCGTCGTCCGTCACGTCCACGGCGAGGCCGCGCGGCCCCCAGCCCGTCGACACGTTGCTCAGCCCGATCGCCGACGCGGGGACGGTCAGGTCGACGTTCAGCTGCGCACCGGGCGCCAACGCCCCGGGGTGCACGGTGGTCAGGCGGACGCCGATGACGCCGCTGGAACGGTCGATCCAGGACGCCAGCTCGGCGCGGGTCGTCGGCCGGAGCCGGTTGATCCGCAGCGCGACAGTGGGGTCCGCGATGGCCTCCGAGCCGGTGTTCCGCAGCGTGACGCTGACGGTGAGGTCGTCGCCGGGCCGCAGCACCGTCGGCATCACCCGCTGGATCGAGACCGACACCGGCAGGTCCGTGTCGGCCGCCGACGCGCTGGGGCTGGGCGAACCGCTCGCCGCGAGGGCCGGCGAACCCCCGAACACGCAGGTCAACGCGAGGAGCAGCACCGCGAGCAGCACGACGGGCGTGGCGCGGGCGGGTGCGCGCCGGACGGGCCGGCTCATGCCTCGTCGGCGAGCACCGCGCAGGCCGCCTCGGCGAGCCGGCGCTCGTTCGGGTACGCCAGCCGGGCCGGCAGCGCGCCGACGGCCACCCAGGCGACGTCCTCGGCCTCGCCGTCGGGGTCGCCCTCGACGGACAGCTCCCCGCTGACCGCGCCGAGCAGGAAGTGGTGCACCACCTTGTGCACGCGACGGTCCTCGCCGCTGAACCAGTAATCGATCACGCCCAGGCGCCGCAGCACCCGGCCAGTGATGCCCGTCTCCTCCGCGATCTCCCGGACGGCGGCCTGCTCCGGTGTCTCGTCACCTTCGAGGTGACCCTTGGGCAGGCACCACTCGAGCCGTCCGGCGCGGTTGCGGCGCGCGATGACCGCCGCGTGGAACAGCCCGTTGCGACGCTGCACCACCAGGCCGCCCGCGGAGGTCTCGTCCACCACCGGGAGCGGGGTGGTCACCGCACGGACCGGGGTGGTGCTGGGATCGATGCGCAGCCGGTGCCCGCCGGGCGGGGCCGGCACCCGCCCCGAGGCGTGACCTTCGGCGGCGGCGGACATGCCGACACTGTAACGACTCGGGCACGGCGCCCCGGTCCGGGCGGTCCGCCCCGGTCTGGCAGGCTTGCCGGGTGCCGAACGACCGCCCGAACCCCGACGAGGCCGCCCTGCAGCGGCGTGCCCTGGCGTCGCTCGCGCAGCTGGCGCCCGACGCCGTGGCCCTGGGTCGTCGGTTCGCGGACGCGGGCCACGAGCTGGCTCTCGTGGGTGGCCCCGTGCGCGACGCGTTCCTCGGTCGGGTCAGCGCCGACCTCGACTTCGCCACCTCGGCACGGCCCGACGAGTCCGAGCGGATCCTGTCCGGCTGGGGCGACGCGCACTGGGACGTCGGCAAGCGGTTCGGCACGCTGGGTGCGCGCCGGTTCGGCCGCGGCGGCTCGTCGGACGTCGTCGTCGAGGTGACCACCTACCGCACGGACGCCTACGACCCGACGTCCCGCAAGCCCGCCGTCGAGTTCGGCGACACCCTCGAGGGCGACCTGTCGCGGCGGGACTTCACCGTGAACGCGATGGCGGTGCGGGTGCCGGACCTGCAGTTCGTCGACCCGTTCGACGGGCTGGGCGACCTGGCGCGGCGCGTGCTGCGGACACCGGTGGACCCCGAGCAGTCCTTCGACGACGACCCGCTCCGCATGATGCGTGCCGCGCGGTTCGTCGCCCAGCTCGGGTTCGGCGTCGACGACGCCGCACGGGCTGCGGCCGTCGCGATGGCCGAGCGGCTGTCGATCGTCTCCGCGGAGCGGGTGCGCGACGAGCTGGTCAAGCTGCTGCTGTCCGACCACCCGCGCGAGGGTCTGCAGGTGCTGGTCGGCACGGGCCTGGCCGACCACGTGCTGCCCGAGCTGTCCGCCCTGCGCCTGGAGATCGACGAGCACCACCGCCACAAGGACGTGTACGAGCACTCGCTCACCGTGCTGGAGAAGGCGATCGCCCTGGAGACCGGCCCGGACGGCGCCGTACCCGGGCCCGACCTGGTGCTCCGGCTCGCCGCGCTGCTGCACGACGTGGGCAAGCCGCGCACGCGGCGGTTCGAGCCGGGCGGCGGCGTCAGCTTCCACCACCACGAGGTGGTCGGCGCCAAGCTCGTCGCCAAGCGGCTGGCCGCGCTCCACTTCGACAAGCAGACGGTGCACGACGTCGCCCGGCTGACGGAGCTGCACCTGCGGTTCCACGGCTACGGGGACGCGGGCTGGACGGACTCGGCCGTGCGCCGGTACGTCACGGACGCCGGCCCGCTGCTCGAGCGCCTGCACCGCCTGACCCGGTCGGACTGCACCACGCGGAACGTGCGCAAGGCGGCGCGCCTCTCCGCCGCGTACGACGACCTCGAGGAGCGGATCGGCCGCCTGGCCGAGGCGGAGGAGCTCGCCTCGATCCGCCCCGACCTGGACGGCACCCAGATCATGCAGGTGCTGGGCATCGGCCCGGGACGGGACGTCGGTGAGGCGTACCGCTACCTGCTCGAGCTGCGGATGGACCGCGGTCCGCTCGGTGCCGACGCGGCCCGCGAGGAGCTGCTGGCCTGGTGGGTGGCGCGTCAGTCCTGACGCACGACGGGTTCGGTGGCCGACGGCACCCGGACCACCAGCAGGCACAGGTCGTCCTCCTGGGACGACGCGGCCAGCCGCTGCACCAGCCGGTCCCGGACCGCCGTCGCGTCGGCATCGTCCGGCACGGCCTGCAGCTCGGCCTCGAGCTGCGCCACGCCCTCGCGCAGCCCGCGGTCCCGCCGCTCCACCAGCCCGTCGGTGTACACCACCAGGGTCGAGCCGGCCGGCAGGTCGACCGTCGCCTGCTCCCGGCCGGCCGTGTGCGACGTCAGGCCGATCGGTGTGCTGTTCGCCTGGTCCAGGCGCAGCACCTCACCACCGGGCAGCCGCACCATCGGCGGCGGATGACCGGCACGGGCGTACGTCACCCGGGCGTGGTCGCCCGCCGGTACCCAGTGCAGGTAGACGCACGTGGCGACCTCCGCCATGCCGAGCCCCTGCACCAGCTCGTCCAGCCGGTCGAGCACCTCCCGGGGCGGTAGGCCCGCCCACGCGTGGGACCGCATCAGCGACGCCAGCTGACCCATGGACGCCGCGGCGCGCAGGTCGTGGCCCACCACGTCGCCGACGGCGAGGCCGATCGCCCCGTCGCGCAGCGGCAGCACGTCGAACCAGTCGCCGCCCACCTGCGCGTAGCGGGAGGACGGGACGTACGCGGTGGCGAGGTCGAGGCCGGCGACGGGCTCGACGTGCGGGAGCAGACGCTGCTGCAGCGTCAGGGCGGCCTCGCGCTGCGCCAGGTACAGCTGCACGTTGTCGAGCGCCAGGCCGGCGCGGCGGCCGAGGTGGGCCGCGGTGATGGCGGTCTCGGGTCCGAAGCCGTCCGGTTCGTGGTGCAGCAGGACGAGCACGCCGAGCACCCGGTCGCGCGCGCGCAGCTGCACGATCAGCGACGATCCGAGGCCGAGCCGTTCCAGCAGCTTCAGCTCGCCGGGCGTGCTGCGGGTCGGCAGGTCCGCGCGGTCCACCGGCATCGGCTCGGGCACCAGCTCGATGCTGCTGTCCAGGGCGCTCCGCACCCGCGGTGAGCGCTCGAGCCACCATCCCGCCTCGGCCTCCAGCCGGGCGGCGGTCGCGGCCAGGCGGGGGTCGGTGGCGACGACGTGCACCCGCTCGAACCGTCCACGGTCGCCGACGACGGCGACGAAGCCCCACGTGGCGAGGGCGGGGACCACCACGTCGGCCAGCGCGTCGACCGCCGTCTCGTAGTCCAGGTGCCGCGAGAGCTCGTCGCTGACGGCACGCAGCAGGTCCAGGCGGGAGCTCGTCTGCCGGGCCAGCTCGAGCTCGAGGTCCCGCGCGTCGTCGTCACCCACCTGGGCCGTGACGTCCAGCTGGGCGCCGACCAGGTGCGTCACCTGGCCGTCGGCGTCGTGCACCGGGCTGATCACCACCCGGTTCCAGAACACCGACCCGTCGCGCCGGTAGTTCAGCAGCACCTCGCTGATCGACCGGCCGACGTGCACGGCGTCGCGCATCCGCTGCACGGCGGCCGGGTCGGTGGCCGGCCCCTGCAGGAAGCGGCAGTTGCGACCGAGCGCGTCCTGAGGTGCGTAGCCCGTCAGGCGGGTGAACGCCTCGTTCACCCAGACCAGCGGCTGGTCCGGGGCCTGGGCGTCGGACAGCGTCAGGGGGAGGTCGCCCTCGGTGACGGCCAGCGCCAGCAGGCGCTCGTCGGGCGCCCGGCCGGCGAGCTCGGCGGGCAGGGGGATGCCGTCCGGCGGTGTGCGGTGCCCCGCGGTGGCGGTCATGACCGCACGCTCTCGGCCGGCAGGTGACCGGCGGCGTGGGCACGGTTGGACGCGCGCGCGTAGACCAGCGCCGATCCGAGGTAGCCGGCGGCGAGGACGACGAACAGGCCTCGCGACCAGCCCGTGTCCGGCAGCGTGACGGCACCGAGCGCGGCGGCGCCGACGAAGGCGGCGTTGTAGAGGACGTCGTAGAGCGCGAACGCCCGGCCGCGGTACGCGTCGGCCGTGTCGCGCTGCACGATCGTGTCGACCGCGATCTTGGCCGACTGCGCCGCGAGGCCCAGGGTCGCGGCGGCCACCAGCACCACCGGCAGCGCGAGGGTCACCACCAGCATCAGCTGGCTGACGGTCGCCACCACCAGGCACACGACGATCCACCGCTGCGGCCCCAGCCGCGGGCTGAGCACCGGCGTCACCACGACGGCGAGCGCGAAGCCGACCGCCGTCGCGCCGAGCACGGTGGCGAAGGTGCGCAGCCCGGCGTCGACGTCCGACGGGGAGTTCAGCAGGTTGCGCGAGATCAGGATGCTGGCCATGAAGACGACGCCGTAGCAGAACCGGTGCCACGCCATGATGCCGAGCGCCTCGGCCGGCGTCCGGCGCGCCACCAGGTACCGCGCACCGGCGCCGAGCTCCCGCGCCACCACGCCCAGCGCGCGGCGCACCGGCATCACCACCGGCTCGTCCGGCCCCAGCTGGTCGCGACCGAGGCGGCCGGCCAGCGCCGACGCGGCGCCCATCACCGCGGCCGCCACCACCAGGGCGATCGCGTCGCGCTCGCGTCCGGCAGGCATCAACCGGCCCAGGACGAAGCCGAGCAGCGCACCGACCCCCGCGGAGGCGGCGCCGAGCGTCGGGGTCAGCGAGTTCGCGGTGAGCAGCAGCGGGCCGTCGACGACCTTCGGCAGCGACGCGGACAGCGCCGCGAGCAGGAAACGGTTCACGGACAGGGTGACCAGCGCCAGCACGTACACCAGCGGACCGACGCCGTGCACCACCATGACCAGGGCGATCGCCGCCGTCAGCACGACCCGCACCAGGTTGCCGTACAGCAGCACCTGCCGCCGGCGCCACCGGTCCAGCAGCACCCCGGCCCACGGACCCACCACGGTGAACGGCAGCAGCAGCACCGCGAAGGCGGCCGCGACGCCGGTGGCGGTGCTGGCCGTCTCCGGCGAGAAGAAGAACAGCGTTGCCAGGCCGACCTGGAACATGCCGTCCGCGCACTGGCTGACCAGGCGCACCGTGAACAGGCGCCTGAAGCCCACCAGGGGCCACAGCCGTCGGAGGTCCTCGGTCACCTGCACGGACTCAGGCTAAGCGCAGGTTCTCCGGCTGCCACGCCGGGGCGCCGACCTCACCCGCTCGGCGGAGCCGGCACCACGAGCGTGGCGCCGGCGTCCTCACACCTGCCGGTACCCGGACATGACGGCCGCCTCCGGGGCAACGGCGGCGGCTCCGAGAAGGTGGTCGACGAACCAGTCGCGCGCCAGGCCCGCGGCCTCGGCGAGTGCGCCCGGCTCCTCGAACAGGTGCGTCGCCCCACGGACCACCGCCAGCTCGCGGTGGCAACGCATCAGCTCCATCGCCTCCCGGTTGAGCCCGAGGACCGCCACATCCGCCCCGCCCACGACGAGCAGGGTCGGCGCGTGCACCTCCCCGAGCCGTGCGCGCGCCAGGTCGGGTCGACCCCCGCGCGAGACGACCGCCGCGATGTCCGACCCGGGCTCGGCGGCGGCCCACAGCGCAGCACCGGCGCCCGTGCTGGCCCCGAAGTAGCCGACGCGGCAGCCGGCGGCGTCGGGACGGGCGCGCAGCCATCGCGTCGCGGCCAGCAGCCGCCCCGCGAGCAGCTCGATGTCGAACACGTTGGAGCGGTCCAGCTCCTCGTCGGGGCCGAGCAGGTCCAGCAGCAGCGTGCCGAGACCGGCCTGCCGCAGCACGTCGGCCACGTAGCGGTTGCGTGGGCTGTGCCGGCTGCTGCCGCTCCCGTGCGCGAACACCACGACGCCGCGCGCCGGCTCGGGCAGGTACAGGTGGGCACCCACCGTGACCGAGCCGACGGGGATCTCGACGTCGAGGTCCGCGTCCAGCCCGCCGTCCCCCGTCCGGACGGGAAGCGGCCGAGCGGCAGCCGCGTCGAGCAGCACGACGACCTCCTCGTCGGTGGTCGGCGAGAAGTCGCGGTAGTGCGAGCCGACGGCCCGGAACGCGTGCGGCGTCGCGACGCACACGACCTCGTCCGCCTCCGGCAGGTCCCGGAGCGCCTCGACGGGCGCCACCGGCACCGCGACGACGATCCGGGCGGCGCCGAGCGTGCGCGCGACCTTGCACGCCACCCGCATGGTGGACCCGGTGGCGATGCCGTCGTCGACGATCACCGCCACCCGTCCCGCGAGGTCGACCCGCGGGCGCCCGCTGCGCAGCAGAGCGATCCGCGCCTCGAGCTCGATCCGCTCCTGCCGCTCCACCTCGGCGAGGTCGTCCTCCGACACGCCCAGCGTGGCGAGCACCGCGTGGTCGACCACACGTGCGCCGCCCTCGCCGATGGCGCCCATGGCGAGCTCCGGCTGGTACGGCACGCCCAGCTTGCGCACGACGACGACGTCGAGGGGGGCGCCGAGCGTCTGCGCCACCTCGTACGCCACCGGGACGCCGCCCCGGGGCAGCCCCAGCACCACCACGTCCTGCCCGCGCAGGCGCTCCAGGAGCCGGGCAAGCTCCCGACCGGCCTCGATGCGGTCAGCGAAGAGGTTCACCGTTGCACCCCCCCACCTGCGTGCGGACCCGGTCAGGCCCTCGCCACGGAGATCTTCACGGGCTCGGTCGGCCGCGCCGCCGTCGTCGGGACGCGCACCTCCAGGACGCCGTCGCGGTACGTCGCGGTGACGTCCGTCTCCGAGCAGCCCGCGGGCAGCGGGATGCTGCGGGCGAAGGACCCGTAGCGGAACTCCGAGCGGTAGGAGTCCTTGCCCTTGTGCTCGGACGTCTCCTCGCGCTCGGCGCTGATCCGCAGGGTCCCGTCCACCACGGTCAGCTCCACGTCCTTGTCCGGGTCGACACCGGGCAGCTCCGCCCGGACCACCAGCGTCCCGTTCTCGACGTACTCCTCCACGCGTAGCCAGGGCTTGTCCCAGTCGCCCTCGACGAACCGTCGGAACATCTCGGGCAGCTCGACCCGGTCGCGTCGCACGATTGCCATCGTCGACCTCCCTCGGTCACGGTGGGCGACTGCGCTGTCCCCACCAGGATCGACGCTAGTCCTGTGGTCGCGGACGCAGAAGGGCCCCGCCACCCTGACGGGTGCGGGGCCCTTCTCGCATCAGCTCAGAGCGCGGGGCTCGGGCTCAGCGCTCGTTCTCGCCGCGGATGAACGCCTCGAGCGCAGCGCGCCCGGCGGTGTCCTCCATCTGCACCGGCGGGGACTTCATCAGGTAGGTCGCCGCGGACAGGATCGGGCCGCCGATGCCGCGGTCCTTGGCGATCTTCGCCGCACGGATGGCGTCGATGATGATGCCGGCCGAGTTCGGGGAGTCCCACACCTCGAGCTTGTACTCGAGGTTCAGGGGCACCTCGCCGAACGCGCGGCCCTCGAGGCGGACGTACGCCCACTTGCGGTCGTCGAGCCACGCGACGTAGTCCGACGGGCCGATGTGGACGTTGCGGTCCTCCTTCTTGCCCGACAGCGGACCGTCGTTCAGGTTGGAGGTGACCGACTGGGTCTTGGAGAGCTTCTTGGACTGCAGGCGCTCGCGCTCCAGCATGTTCTTGAAGTCCATGTTGCCGCCGACGTTCAGCTGGTACGTGCGGTCCAGGATCACGCCGCGGTCCTCGAACAGGCGGGCCAGCACGCGGTGCGTGATGGTGGCGCCGACCTGCGACTTGATGTCGTCGCCGACGATCGGCACGCCGGCGTCCTCGAACTTCTTGGCCCACTCCGGGTCGGACGCGATGAACACGGGCAGGGCGTTGACGAACGCGACGTTCGCGTCGATCGCGCACTGCGCGTAGTACTTGTCGGCGATCTCGGAGCCGACCGGCAGGTAGGAGACCAGCACGTCGACCTTGGCGTCCTTGAGCGCCTGGACGATGTCGACCGGCTCGGCGTCCGACTCCTCGATGGTCTCGGAGTAGTACTTGCCGAGGCCGTCGTTGGTCACGCCGCGCTGCACCGGCACGCCCAGCGGGGGCACGTCGGAGATCTTGATGGTGTTGTTCTCGGACGCGAAGATCGCCTCGGACAGGTCGAAGCCGACCTTCTTCGCGTCGACGTCGAACGCCGCCACGAACTCGACGTCACGGACGTGGTACGGGCCGAACTGCACGTGCATCAGGCCCGGCACCTTGGTGTCGACATCGGCGTCCTTGTAGTACTGGACGCCCTGGACCAGCGACGAGGCGCAGTTGCCCACGCCGACGATGGCCACGCGGATGGAGGTCATCCTCGCTCCTTCTGGGTGTGCGCCGGGGCGGGGTTGCTCTCGGCGTGGATCTGGGGACCGGCCGGCCGGCTGGTCCCCGTGGTTCGTGCGGAGGTGCGGGCGGGACCGATGCCCCGCTCGTTGTCGATGAGGCCGTCGAGCCAGCGGACCTCGCGCTCGACCTGCTCCAGGCCGTGCCGCTGCAGCTCGAGGGTGTACTCGTCCATGCGCTCGCGGGTGCGGTTGAGCGACTGCCGGACCACCTCGAGGCGCTCGGTCAGCCGGGTGCGGCGTCCCTCGAGGATCCGCAGCCGCGTCTCGGCGTCCGTCTGCGCGAAGAACGCGAAGCGGACGTCGAAGTTCTCGTCCTCCCAGGTCGCCGGCCCCGACGAGGCCAGCACCTGCTGCAGGTGCTCCTTGCCGTCCGCGGTCAGCTCGTAGACGATGCGGGCGCGCTTGCTGGCGACGGCGCGCTCGACCCCGACGGTGGCGGTCGACTCGGCGCCGACGATCAGCCCGCGCTCGGCCAGCGACCGCAGGGCCGGGTACAGGGAGCCGTAGGACAGGGCGCGAAAGCTGCCGAGCACCAGGTTGAGCCGCTTGCGCAGCTCGTACCCGTGCATGGGCGACTCGGCGAGCAGGCCCAGGATGGCCGGCTCGAGGACGTCGGTCCGTCCGTGCACGGCTCACCCCCTCGGCGTACTGTCGGACGACGCCGCGGCGCCGATGTATCAGATCGATACATCTGCAGAGTACGTCGAGCCGATGTGTCGGCACAAGCCGCCTGTGCATGAGACCAGCCGGTGGCGCCGCTCCGACGGCTGCGGAGGCCCGGCGGTCGGCACGCGGAGCCTTCGCGCCGATCCGGTGAAAGTTGCCTGCTGACGGCGGCCGAGCGGCCCCTGCAGGGGGTGGTCCCCCATACTGCTGTGAGTCCTGGGCTCCCGTTCGGCCCTGCCTGGCGCCTCGGGACCGTCCCCGTCGCCGTCCGGAAGGCCCTCGGTTGTCAGCGAGCAGTCGGCGCTCCGCGCCTCCCCGGTCCCGCCGGGGATCCACCCGTCGCCCCGCAGCCGGCCGGTCCGGCCGTGGCAGGGTCACCGGGCGCCGCCGCTTCTTCGACTACCCCCGGTCCACCGTCACCGGCTTCCGGCGCTGGCTGCCGTCCTGGCGCGTCGTGCTCGGCACGTTCCTCGGGCTGATCTTCGTCGGGCTCGGCGCCGCCGTCGCGGCGTACGCGACCCTCAAGGTCCCGTCCCCGTCCGCCCAGGTGAAGTTCCAGACCTCGACGGTGTACTTCGCCAACAACGCCGACGGCTCCCGAGGCCCGGTGATGGGGACGTTCGCCGACCAGAAGCGCGACATCGTCGACTACTCGACGCTGCCGTCGTACGTCGGCAAGGCCGTGGTCGCCTCGGAGGACCAGAGCTTTTACCAGAACGCCGGGGTCGACCCGCGGGGCATCGCCCGCGCCCTGTGGAACAACCTGCGCGGCAACGCGCAGCAGGGTGCCTCGACACTGACCGAGCAGTACGTGAAGACGTACTACAAGAACCGGACGACGACGAACTACATCGGCAAGGCCGAAGAGGCGATGCTGGCCATCAAGATCGGCCGCACGGAGTCCAAGGACCAGATCCTCGGCCGGTACCTCAACACGATCTACCTGGGCCGCGACTCCTACGGCATCCAGGCCGCCGCGCAGTCGTACTTCGGCGTCGACGCCAAGGACCTCACCGTCTCGCAGGCCGCGCTGCTCGCCGGCATCATCCCGTCGCCCAACAACTGGGACCCGGCCAACGCCCCCGACAAGGCGAAGGCCCGCTGGAACCGCGTGCTGGACTACATGGTCAAGGGCGGCTTCCTGTCCCAGGCGGACCGGGACAAGCAGGAGTTCCCGCAGACCATCCAGTACAAGCAGTCGAACGCGATGGCCGGCACCAACGGCTACCTGCTGCAGATGGTGCTGGACGAGCTGCAGACCTCGATGAAGCTGTCGATCGGCGACATCAAGACCGGCGGCTACACGATCATCACGACGATCGACCCGGCCGTGCAGAACGAGGCGGTGCGCTCGGCGAACGACCTGTACTCCGGGCAGCTGGCCAACGGCGCGACACCGAACCCGCGGCTGCGCCTCGCGATCTCGACGATCAACCAGGCGGACGGATCCATCGTCGCGCTGTACGGCGGCGCGGACTATCTCAAGGACCAGCGCAACGCGGCGACGTACGACAACATCCAGGCCGGTTCGACGTTCAAGCCCTTCACCCTGGTCGCCGCCCTGGAGCAGGGCATCGGGCTGAAGACGGAGTTCAACGGTGCCTCCCCGCAGGTCATCCCGGGCTGGGACACCCCCGACCACAAGGTCACCAACTTCGCCAACGAGCAGCCGGGCCGCATCGACCTGATCCGCGCGACGTCCGACTCGGTCAACACCGTCTACGCCCAGCTCAACCTCAAGGTGGGACCGGACAAGTCCGCTGAGGTCGCCAAGCGCGCCGGCGTGACAACACCCCAGCCCGTCGTCGGCTCGAACGTGCTGGGTGCCGGTGACGTGCACCCGCTCGACATGGCCGCGGCCTACGCCACGTACGCGGCCCAGGGCGTGCAGCACACGCCGTTCATCGTGCGTGAGGTGCTCGACTCCACAGGCAAGACGGTGGACAAGGGGGGCAGTGCCGGGCAGAAGGCCTTCGCCCCTGACGTCATGGCCGACGCGATCTACGCCATGCAGCACGTGGTGACCAACACCACCGGTACTGGCCACAAGTGGATCAGCCCGCTGAACATCCCGATCGCGGGGAAGACCGGCACGTCGACGGACAACAAGTCGGCCTGGTTCGACGGGTTCACGACGAGCCTGACCACCGCCGTGGCGATGAGCCAGCTCGGTGAGGACAACAAGTCGCAGGACTCGATCACGGCGTTCGGCGGGATCAAGCAGGTGACCGGTGGTGACTGGCCGGCCAAGCTGTGGGCCGACTACATGAAGCCGGTGCTCGCGATGCCGCAGTGGACGCCGAAGTCCGACTTCCCGCAGCCGGCGTGGATCGGCAACAAGCCGACGGCGACGCCGACGGCCACACCGACCGACACCGCGACGCCGACCACCGCGCCGACCACCCAGGCGCCGACGACCGTGCAGGTGCCCGGCGGCCTGGTCAAGAGCACCGAGGCGGACGCCTCGGGTGCCCTGCAGAACGCCGGGCTCGCAGCAGTGATCGTCACGGCGCCGTCGGACACCGTCCCGGCAGGCCGGGTCATCTCCGCGTCCCCGGCGTCCGGCACGACGGTGCCGGCGGGTTCCTCGGTGACCCTCACCGTCTCCACCGGTCCGGCAACCCCGCCGCCCACGACACAGGCGCCTGCGCCGAGCCCGTCGGCGACGGCGGGCGGACCGGCCCCGAAGTCCACGCCGTGACCCTGGGCTGACCGGGGTCCAGCCACCGAGCCGCCGTCGTGCACAGCCCCGGACCGGGGGCTGCGCGCCGCACGCTACGATGGACCGCTGCCCCGCGTGCTCGTCGTCGTCCTGACGGCTGCCCGGGGGGCGGACGCACAGACCCTCCTGCCACGGACCGACCGTGGCCGCGAAGACCAGAGGAGGTGGGTATGAGCCTGCGTCAGTACGAGATCATGATCATCCTCGACCCCGAGATCGAGGAGCGCACCGTCGCCCCGTCGCTCGACAAGTACCTGTCGGTCGTCAAGTCCGACGGCGGCAGCGTCGACAAGGTGGACATCTGGGGCCGCCGTCGTCTCGCGTACGACATCAAGAAGAAGGCCGAGGGCATCTACGCCGTCGTCAACTTCACCGCGAGCGCCGCGACCGCCAAGGAGCTCGACCGCCAGCTGGGCCTCAACGAGGTCGTGCTGCGCACCAAGGTGCTCCGCACCGACGCCTGACCCGTTGTGGGTGCCCGCCGCTAGCGTGCGCCGAAGTCAGTCGACACGAACCTGCGAGGAGCTGGCATGGCCGGTGAGACCACCATCACGGTGATCGGGAACCTGACCGGGGACCCGGAGCTGCGCTTCACCCCGTCCGGGGCCGCGGTCGCGAACTTCACGGTCGCGTCCACCCCCCGCACGTTCGACCGCCAGTCGAACGAGTGGAAGGACGGCGAGACGCTGTTCATGCGCTGCTCGATCTGGCGGGAGGCGGCCGAGTCGGTCGCCGAGTCGCTGACCAAGGGCACGCGCGTCATCGTCGTCGGCCGGCTCGTCCAGCGCTCCTACGAGACCCGTGAGGGCGAGAAGCGCACGGTGGTCGAGCTGCAGGTGGACGAGGTCGGTCCGTCGCTGCGCTACGCCACGGCCAAGGTCACCCGGACCCAGCGGTCCGGCGGTGGCGGCGGCTTCGGTGGTGGGGGCGGTGGCGGCTTCGGCGGCGGCGGGTACGGCGGTCAGGGTGGTTCCGGCGGCAGCCAGCAGGACGACCCGTGGGCCACGCCCGCGGGTGGGTCGGCCGGCGGCTATTCCGACGAACCCCCCTTCTGACAGACAACTGATTCCCATCCCCGGGCCGGGCAAGCCCGGGGCTCCGACAGACGAGGAGCACCACGATGGCCAAGCCCGTCGTTCGCAAGCCCAAGAAGAAGCAGAACCCGCTGAAGGCGTCGAAGATCGACGTCGTCGACTACAAGGACACCGCGCTGCTGCGCAAGTTCATCTCCGACCGCGGGAAGATCCGCGCTCGCCGGGTGACCGGGGTGTCCGTCCAGGAGCAGCGGGCCATCGCCCGCGCCGTCAAGAACGCCCGCGAGATGGCCCTGCTGCCGTACTCGTCGTCGGCACGCTGAGGAAGGGGACCGACATGGCGAAGATCATCCTGACCCACGAGGTCACCGGCCTCGGCGCTCCGGGCGACGTGGTCGAGGTCAAGGACGGGTACGCCCGCAACTACCTGATCCCGCGCAGCCTGGCCACGCCGTGGAGCACGGGTGCCGAGAAGGACGTCGCGGCCATCCGCAAGGCCCGTAAGGCGCGCGAGATCGCGACGCTGGACGAGGCGAAGGCCACGCGCGACTCGCTGCAGTCCAAGCCGGTGACGGTGGCCGCCAAGGCCGGCGACAGCGGCCGGCTGTTCGGCGCCGTCACCACCGCCGAGATCGCCGCGGCGCTCGTCGCCGCCGGCGCCCCGGCCGTGGACAAGCGCAAGATCGAGATCGCCCAGGCGATCAAGTCGGTCGGCGACTACTCGGTGCAGGTCCGCCTGCACCCGGAGGTCGCCGCCAAGGTGACCGTCAAGGTCGTCAAGGCCTGACGCTCCGCAACGACGACGAACGCCCCGCCCCCGGTCACGGGTGGCGGGGCGTTCGTCGTTTCGCAGTGAGCCGCGGTCGGTGAGTGGCGGACCGGCGTGCCGGGTCGGGAGGGTCGGGTCGGGGGGTCGGGTCAGGCGACGCCGAGGTAGGCCTGCTTGACGGCCGGGTCCGCCAGCAGCTCCTTGCCGGCGCCGGAGGTCACCACCTCACCGGTCTCCAGGATGTACGCCCGGTGCGAGCGGGACAGCGCCTGCTGGGCGTTCTGCTCGACGAGCAGGATCGTCGTCCCGGCCGAGTTGATCTCGGTGATGATCCGGAAGATCTGCTGGATCACCATCGGCGCGAGCCCCATGGACGGCTCGTCGAGCAGCAGCAGCCGGGGCCGGGCCATCAGCGCGCGGCCGATGGCCAGCATCTGCTGCTCACCACCGGACAGCGTCCCGCCCACCTGGTCGCGGCGCTCGTGCAGGCGCGGGAACAGCTCGTACACCCGCGCCAGCGTCTCGTCGTGCTCCGCCTTGGAAGGGAACACCCGGGCGTAGGCGCCCATCTCGAGGTTCTCCACCACGGTCATGCCGGGGAACACGCCGCGGCCCTCGGGTGCCTGGACGATGCCGGCCAGCACCCGCTCGTGCGCCTTCATCCGGGTGATGTCCTTGCCGTCGAACCAGACGGAGCCGCGGGACAGCTGCCGGATGCCGGAGATCGCCCGCATGGTCGTCGTCTTGCCCGCGCCGTTGGCGCCGATCAGCGTGACCAGCTCGCCCTCGTCCACCGTCAGCGAGATGCCGCGGACGGCCTCGATGCGGCCGTAGGAGACGGTGAGGTCCTTCAGCTCAAGCAGTGGCATCGTCGGGAACCCCCAGGTAGGCAGCGATCACGGCCGGGTCGGCGGACACCTCGGCGGGCAGGCCGTCGGCGATCTTGCGGCCGAACTCCAGCACCACGACGCGGTCCGTCACGCCCATCACCAGGCGCATGTCGTGCTCGATCAGCAGCACGGTGTAGCCGTCGTCGCGGATCTTGCGGATCAGGTCCATCAGCTGTTGCTTCTCGGCCGGGTTGAAGCCGGCGGCAGGCTCGTCCAGGCAGAGCAGCTTGGGCTCGGTGGCCAGCGCCCGGGCGATCTCGAGGCGGCGCTGGTCGCCGTAGGGCAGGTTGCGGGCCTGCTGCGTGGCGCGCTTGCCGATGCCGACGAACTCCAGCAGCGCCATGCCGCGCTCCAGCGCGTCGCGCTCCTCGGCGCGGTGCCGCTTGGACCGGAACACCGCCCCGGGCACCGACGTGCGGTGCCGTGCGTCGGTGCCGACGATGACGTTCTCCAGCGCCGTCATGTCGGAGAACAGCCGGATGTTCTGGAACGTACGGGCGATGCCGAGGCGGGTGATCTGGTTCCGCTTGATCGCGCCGATCGGCCGGCCGTCGAACACCACCTGGCCCGACGTGGGCCGGTAGACGCCGGTCATCGTGTTGAAGCAGGTCGTCTTGCCGGCGCCGTTGGGGCCGATCAGGCCGAGGATCTCGCCGCGCTTGATCTCGAAGCTCACGGCGTCGAGCGCCGTCAGGCCGCCGAACCGCACGGTGACGGCGTCCATCTGCAGCAGGGTGCCGCCGACCTCGGTGCGGATGCTGCGGTCCGGGGCAACCAGCTCGGCGACCAGCTCCGGGTTGGCCAGGTCGGGGTTGACCTCGGCTACGTCGACCGGCACCTCGTCGATCACACCGCCGTCGGGCAGGAACTCCTCGGCGACCGAGTCCTCGGTGACGTACCGGGACTCGGTGCCGCGATGCTGCTCGGAGTGCTCGGACCCGGCCTCCGGCATCTGCGGGTTGATGCTCATCGGGCCTCCCCCACGGTCTCCTCGGTTCGGTGCGTCAGCGCGGTCGCCGCCCGCCGCGCCGCGGCGTAGACGTCACGGCCGTAGGTCAGCAGCTTCTGCCGGGCGGGGAACAGCCCCTGTGGTCGGAAGATCATCAGCACCATCAGGGCGACGCCGAAGAACAGGTACTTGTAGTTGGCGATCTCGTTGCCGTTGATCGGGATGCCGAACAGGCTGGTGCGCCCGATGAAGAAGTTCGGCAGGTAGACGACGATGAACGCCCCGAGGATCACGCCGAGCTTGTTGCCCTGACCGCCGAGCACCACGGCGCACAGGAACAGCATCGAGTTGATCACGTTGAACGTGGTCGGCACGACGAACTGCACCTGGCCGGCGTACAGGGCGCCGGACAGGCCGCCGATCGAGGCGCCGATCAGGAACGCCCAGAGCTTGAACTTGAACGTGGGGACGCCCATGATCTCGGCCGCGTCCTCGTCCTCGCGGATGGCCACCCAGGCGCGGCCGACGCGGGAGCGCTCGAGGTTCCCGACCAGGGTCAGCACCACGACGATGAGCACCAGCGACAGCCAGAACCAGGCGGTGCCGGAGTTCACCGGGTGGCTCGTGTTGCCGGCGGAGAACACGCCGGTGGGCCGCGTGCTGCTGGTGCCGACCACGGGGTAGGCGATGCGGGACAGGCCGCGGCCGCCGCCGGTGATGTTCGACAGGTTGTCCGCCAGCAGTCGGACGATCTCGCCGAAGCCGAGGGTGACGATCGCCAGGTAGTCGCCGCGCAGCCGCAGCGTCGGCGACCCGAGGATCAGGCCGGAGATCGCGGTGAGCGCGACGGCGACCGGCAGTGCGGCGAGCCAGGCCCAGTGCGGGTCCAGCCCGTGCACCCGCCACGGGCTGTCCGGGCTGGTGATCAGGCCGACGGTGTAGGCGCCGACGGCGTAGAAGCCGACGTACCCGAGGTCGAGCAGGCCGGCCTGGCCGACGACGACGTTGAGGCCGATGGCCAGCAGGGCGTACATGCCGAACTGGGCGAGCACCCCGCCGAAGTCGGTGCCGACGGTGGTGAGCACCGGCGGGCGCAGCACGGGCAGCAGGGCGATCAGCACGATCGCCGGGATGCCGACCAGCCACTGGGTCTGCCGCGGCAGGGTGTCCCACCACAGCCGGATGCGGTCGCCCACACCCAGGTGCGGTGCGACCGGGGCGGTCACGGTTTCGGTGCTCATGCGCGGGCCCTCCCCAACGACTCACCCAGGATGCCGGTCGGCCGGAACATGAGCACCAGGATCAGCAGCACGAAGGCGACGACGTCGCGCCACTCGGTGCCGAACAGCGCCTGCCCGTACAGCTCCATCACGCCGAGCAGCAGACCGCCGAGCAGCGCGCCGCGCAGGTTGCCGATGCCACCGAGGACGGCGGCGGCGAAGGCCTTGATGCCGAGGATGAACCCGCCGGAGTAGAGGATGCCGCTGGGCACCCTCAGCGTGTACAGCAGGCCGGCGGCACCGGCGAGGATGCCGCCGACCAGGAAGGTCAGCATGATCACGCGCTCGCGCGAGACGCCCATCAGCGTGGCGGTGACCGGGTCCTGCGCGACGGCGCGGATGCCACGGCCGAACTTGGTGGCGTTGATGAACCGGTCGGTCGCGAAGGCGAGCGCGAGGGCGGAGGCGACGATGACGATCTCGACGTTGTTCACGGTCGCGTTGCCGAAGTGGAACTGGGCGGTCGCCTGGACCAGCCGGATGGGCTGCTGCGCGTTCACACCGCCGAGGTTGCCGCCGGTCAGCTTGGGCAGCACGAAGTGCACGAACTCCTGCAGCACGAACGACGCGCCGATGGCGGTGATGAGGAAGACGAGCGCCGGGGCCCCACGCCGCCGCAGCGGCCGGTACGCCACGCGCTCGAGGCCCACCGCGGCACCGCCGGCGACCGCCATGCCGCCGACCATCGCGACGAGCAGGTAGACGATCGTCATCAGCGTGCCCTGCTGGTAGGCGTTGCCGCTGGGACTGAAGCCGAGGAGCATCAGCGTCGCGTACTGGCCGAACATGCCGAACATGAAGATCTCGGAGTGCGCGAAGTTGATCAGCCGCAGCACCCCGTAGACCAGCGTGTAGCCGACCGCGACCAGGGCGTAGATGGACCCGTAGGTCAGGCCGTCGACGGTGAGGGCCCAGAAGTTGCGGCCCAGGGCTCCGATGTCGAAGGCGCTGACCATGCCTCCGGCGAGGACGTGCCCGCCGGCGAGCAGGAGGACGCTCATGTTGCTCCTAACGAGATCCGCCACGGCACCGCGTGGTGACGGGGCGAGCGGGACTGACGACGACGGCCGGGCCCTGGTGGGCCCGGCCGTCGTCCGGGGTCACTTCACCTGGTAGACCCAGGTGCTGGCCGAGGCCAGCTCACCCGTCGAGTCCCACTTGTAGTTCTTGGCCAGCCCGGCGCCGTCGTACGACGCGACGAACTTGACCAGGTCGCCGCGGGCGGTGATGCCCTTGTCGATGCCCTTCAGCATGATCGTGCCGAGGTCGTACGCCTCGACCGAGTAGACGCCGGGGGCGACGGAGAACATCGCCTTGTAGTCGGCCGCGAACTTGTCCGGGGCCGGGCCGCACGGGCAGGTGAGGTAGGCGCCCTTCGACGCGTCACCGGCCTGCTTGACGAACTCGGGGTCGTTGGTGCCGTCGCCGGAGGCGAAGGCCGCCGTGACACCGCCCTGACGCAGCTGCGACAGCAGCGGCGCCGCCTCGGCGTAGTAGCCGCCGTAGTACACGGCGTCCGGGGACGCGTCCTTCACCAGCTGCACCGCGGCCGAGAAGTCCTTGTCACCCGTCTTCACCTTGGCGTTGCAGGAGGAGACGGCCACGGAGCCGAGCGTCTTCGCGACGACGGTGGCCAGGCCGATGCCGTAGTCGGAGTCGTCCTGGATCACGCAGACCTTCTTGTAGCCCAGCGTGTCCTTCATGTAGCTGGCGATCGCGCCGCCCTGGGAGTTGTCGTTGCCCAGGCCGCGGAAGAAGTTGTTCCAGCCGTTGGTGGTCAGCCCGGGGTTGGTCGCCGACGCCGTCAGCGACAGGAGGCCGGCCTGGTTGAAGATGCTGCCGGTCGCCTTGGTCTCGCCCGAGAACGCCGGGCCGAGCAGCCCGATCACCGAGCTGTCGGAGACGATCTGCGGCGCCACCTGGGTCGCCTTCTGCGGGTCGCCCTCGGTGTCGAACTGCTTGACGGTCACCTGGCAGCCGGCGTTCGCCTTGTTGTGCTGGTCGACCGCGAGCTTGAGCCCGTTGAGGATGTTGGTGCCGAGGGCCGCGTTCGGACCGGTCAGGGCGCCCGCCATGCCGATGGAGATGTTGCTGCACTTCGCGTTGCCGTCACCCGCCGGGTCCGCGGCCGTCGAGCCGCCCGCTGCGGTGACCTTCTTGCCGGACGCGTCCACCTGCACGAGCGGCTGGATGGACAGGCTGCTGGAGGCGGAGCTGCCGCCCGTCGCGCCCGAGGTGCTGCCCCCGCCGCCGCCCGCGCTCTTCGAGGAACAGCCGGCCAGCACGAGGCCGGCGGTCATGACGAGCGCCACGCCCGCGAGCCGCGGTGTCGATCTGCGCATGTGTGCTACCTCCTGGTTGGTCGAGGCACGGCCTCCGTCCCGACCCCTGAGCGTCGGGTTGGCACGCAAGGTAGGCCCGTTGCGTTTCCGTGGAGTTTCCACTTCACACGCAAACGGATCACGAGTCGAGATCCGGAGGGCCACGATGCGATCACGCCCTCGACCCGGGTGACGACGATGGTAGGGGTCAACCGGTCGGGATGCGATGCCTGTTACCGACGCGTCACGTCGGACCGCAGCGGCATCGCGGGTGCGCTGTTGCTTGGGGACTGGGCTGGGGACGAACCGGACACCATGCCGCGGCAGGTGTCCGAGGGCTGTCCACGGTGTGAATCCGAGACCAATTCGTGATGATCGGGATGCACTCCACAGCCCGTGCACAGCGCTGTCGCAGGTCGCTGACGTGCCGGAAGACCATCAGGACGGTTGTCCACAACGCTGTCCACCAACTGTGCACAGCCGGGCCGCCGTGGCTCCACAGGGGGTGTGGACGGCGGTCGTTGAGCCGTCCGTCGGCGGCCGCCTACTCTCGCCCTGGCCCCTCGTGGACGGGGCGTGCGTGCGGTCGCAGGGGGCGGTGTCCGTGAGGATGTCGGTGGCGTCCGGTAGAACACACGTTCGAGAGTGCAGCGCGGCGAGCGGGGTGGAGGACCGGTGACCATCGAGGACCTGGAGTACGGCGTGCCGTCCGCGCGGTCGCACGGCGACTCCGGCGACCGCCGGTACGACCCGGCCGACCGGCTCCCGCCCCAGGACCTGGACGCGGAGCGCTCGGTGCTCGGCGGCATGATGATCAGCAAGGACGCGATCGCCGACGTCATCGAGCAGCTGCGCGGCACGGACTTCTACCGCCCGGCGCACGAGATCGTGTACGAGGCGATCCTCGACCTGTACGGGCGCGGTGAACCGGCCGACGCCGTCACGGTCGCCGACGAGCTGACCAAGCGCGGCGAGATCGGTCGCATCGGCGGCGCGCCGTACCTGCACACCCTGATCGCCACCGTCCCGACCGCCGCGAACGCGGGCTACTACGCCCGCATCGTGCGCGAGCGGGCCATCCTGCGGAGGCTGGTCGAGGCCGGCACGCGCATCACGCAGCTCGGCTACGCGACCGACGGCGGCGACGTCGACGAGCTGGTGAACTCCGCCCAGGCCGAGGTGTACGCGGTCACCGAGCGGCGGGCCAGCGAGGACTTCCTGCCGCTGTCGCAGATCATCGGCGGCACCGTCGACGAGATCGAGGCGGCGGGGCACCGCGGCGAGGGCATGCAGGGGGTGCCGACCGGGTTCGCCGACCTGGACCGGCTGACCAACGGGCTGCACGCCGGCCAGATGATCGTGATCGCGGCCCGTCCGGCTATCGGGAAGGCGCTCGCACTCGACACCGCGCTCCCGACGCCCACCGGCTGGACGACGATGGGCGACGTCCAGGTCGGCGACCTGCTGCTCGCAGCGGACGGCACGCCGACGCCGGTGGTGGCCACCACCGAGGTGATGAGCGGCCGTCCGTGCTACCGCGTGACGTTCGACGACGGGTCGACGATCGTCGCGGACGCCTGGCACCAGTGGGCCACCCGCACCCGCCTCGACCGGCGCCGCAGCGACCGCGGGCAGCTGGGCATCCGCACGACGGAGGAGCTTGCGGCGACGCTTCGGTGCGCCACTGCAGACCAGCGTGCCAACCACAGCGTCGACACGGCGGCGCCCCTCGACCTGCCGGAGGCCGAGCTCCTCGTCGACCCGTACGTCCTCGGCGTGTGGCTGGGGGACGGCAGCGCGGACGGTGCCCGTTTCGTGTCGGCCGACCCCGAGATCGCGATGGAGATCGAGTCGCGCGGGTACGTGGCGGCCGCGACGGTGTGGTCGCGCGGGCCGGCGGGTACCCGTGGCTACGGGATCGCGCTGCCTCCCGCTGAGCCGTTCGCGGAGCGGGAGTGTGAGGTCTGCGGCGTGCGGTTCGTACCGCGGCGGAGCCACGTACGGACGTGCGGGCAGTCGTGCGGCGGCCGCGTCAAGGCACTCTCCGGACCGGTCCCTGCACCGACGTGCCCCGACTGCGGCCAGCCCACGACCGGACTGGTCCGATGCCAGGCGTGCCGGGACGCGTTCGGCACCGTTCAGGCGCGACTCCGGACCCTCGGCGTGCTGGGGTCGAAGCACATCCCGGTGCAGTACCTGCGTGGCAGCGAGCGGCAGCGCCGCGATCTGCTGGCCGGTCTGCTGGACACGGACGGAACCGTCAACCCGACGGGCAGCGTGCAGCTGACCTTCACGGACGAGCGGCTGGCCACCGACGCCCGGGAGCTCGTCCACACTCTGGGCTACCGCAGCGGACTGTCCACGCGGCGGGTGGCAGGGAGCCGCGAGTCCCGCTCCACGGCGTACACGATCACCTTCACCACCGACGACGACGTGTTCCTTCTCGAGCGGAAGCGGCTGGTGCACAAGGACCGGCGGCGGCCCTCCACTCCGCGCCTGAGGCAGCGGATGGTCGTCGCGGTCGACCGGGTCGACTCCGTGCCGGTCCGGTGCGTCGAGGTCGAGCACGCCGACCACCTGTACCTCGCGGGACCGGCGATGATCCCGACGCACAACTCGACCCTCGGGATCGACATCGCCCGGTCGGCCTCGATCAAGCACAACATGGCGTCCGTCGTGTTCTCGCTCGAGATGAGCCGCAACGAGATCACCATGCGACTGCTGTCCGCCGAGGCGCGCGTGCACCTGCAGAAGATGCGCACCGGTCAGATGGGCGAGGACGACTGGGCCAAGGTCGCGCAGACCATGGGCAAGATCTCCGAGGCGCCCCTGTTCATCGACGACTCCCCCAACATGTCGCTGATGGAGATCCGGGCCAAGTGCCGTCGGCTCAAGCAGCGCCACGACCTCAAGCTGGTGATCATCGACTACCTGCAGCTGATGAGCTCCGGCAAGCGCGTCGAGTCCCGGCAGCAGGAGGTGTCCGAGTTCTCGCGTGCGCTGAAGCTGCTCGCCAAGGAGCTCGAGGTACCGGTGATCGCGATCTCGCAGCTGAACCGTGGCCCGGAACAGAGGACCGACAAGAAGCCGCAGATGAGCGACCTGCGTGAGTCGGGCTGCCTGACGGAGGACACCCGGATCCTGCGAGCGGACACCGGCGCGGAGACGACCTTGGGCGAGCTCTACGCGCTCGGTGCCCGTGACGTTTCCGTCTGGGCCTTGGACGACCGCCTTCAGTACGTCCGGCGCCACCTGACCCACGTGTTCCCGACCGGCGTCAAGCCTGTGTTCCGGCTCACCCTCGCCTCCGGCAAGCGAGTCACGGCCACGGCGAACCATCCATTCCTCACCTACGAGGGGTGGACGCCGCTCGAGGAGCTGAGCGTCGGGTCGCGGCTGGGCGTGCCCCGGCACGTGCCCGGTCCGGAGCGGACGGCGCACTGGGACGACCGCAAGGTGGTGATGCTGGCGCACCTCCTCGGAGACGGGTCGTTCGTGCGACGGCAGCCCATCCGGTACGCGTCGATCGACGAGGCGAACCTTGCTGCCGTCAGCGATGCCGCTGCAGCCTTCGGCATCACGCCGCTCCGTGACGACTACGCGGCGGCACGGGTGACGACCCTGCGGCTGCCCGCTCCCTACCGGCTCGCTCGAGGGAAGCGGAACCCGATCGCCGAGTGGCTCGACGACTTCGGATTGTTCGGCGCCCGGAGCCACGAGAAGTTCGTCCCGACCGAGGTCTTCCACCTGCCGAAGCAGCAGATCGCGCTGTTCCTCCGGCACATCTGGGCGACGGACGGGTCAGTCACCGTGAACGCCACCGGTCGCGGTGGCCGGATCTACTACGCGTCGACGTCTCGTCGCCTCGCGGAACAGCTCGCGGTGCTCCTCCTGCGGTTCGGCATCTCGACGCGGTTGCGGACCGTCCGCAAGGCGGGTTACCGCGACGGCTACACGATCGACATCTCCGGGGTCGACGACCAGCGGCGGTTCTTGCAGGAGATCGGTGTGCACGGCGCCCGCGGAGTGCAGGCGCAGCGGCTCCTCGAGATCGTTCGAGAGCTGTCCGGCAACCCGAACGTCGACACGGTGCCCCGTGAGGTGTGGGACGACGTGCGCGACATCCTGGTCGAGCGCGGCATGACGCACCGCGAGTTCGCCGCGGCGATGGGCACCCAGTTCTGCGGCTCGACCCTGTGGAAGCACGCTCCGTCCAGGGCGCGACTGGGACGGGTGGCCGAGGTGCTGCAGTCGGAGGACCTCGAGATCCTCGCCGTGAACGACCTCCTGTGGGACCAGGTGGTGGCGATCGAGCCGCTCGGCGAGCAGCAGGTGTTCGACGCCACGGTGGTCGGTACCCACAACTTCGTCGCGAACGGCATCGCGGTCCACAACAGCATCGAGCAGGACGCGGACATGGTGATCCTGCTGCACCGCGAGGACGCCTATGAGAAGGAGTCGCCTCGTGCAGGGGAGGCGGACCTGATCGTGGCCAAGCACCGAAACGGTCCGACGGACACCATCACGGTGGCGTTCCAGGGGCACTACTCGCGCTTCGTCGACATGCAGATGTAGGTGCGGTGCGGCGGCGGTCGCGATGCCGTCGGGCTCACAACCGGTGGGGTCACAACCGTCGGGCGCGTCAGCCCGCGCGCGCTCAGTCCGCGCGGGCGATCACCTCGGCGATGGAACGGGGCGGGATGCCGGATCCCGGGACGATCATGCTGCGCGGTGCGCGCCAGACCGCGTACTCGTGGACGTACTTGCCGGCGACGACAGCGGGGTCACGATCGCCGAGCTCGCGTGCCCGGTCGAGCGAGCACACGAAGATGCTCACGCCGTGCAGCCCGTCCGGGCCGGACGCCGGGCCCGCGGCGATCAGGTCCCCGGACGCCCACAGGTCGGCGATGTGTGCCAGGTGGGCGTCCTGCAGCTCGTTCTCGCCCTCCTCGGTTAGGAGCGGTGGGTTCGGACCCGCGAGGAGCCGGGCAACCACGAACGTGTCGAACTGCATGGGTCCTCCTCGGCCGCACGAGTTCACGGAAGCTGCGGCGGAGATGGGCCATGGCGCCGTATCGACGGCACCGGAGCGAGGTCCCGCCCGGAGCGTGAACCGAGTCTACGAACGGCGGACTGCGAGGCTCCTGCTCGAGTTGACCGTGGGTGAACGGCACCGCACCCTGGGGCACGTGGAGGGTCCCGTGGGACGTCACGGTCGGACGGCGGCCGTGCCCGGCGTGCCGGTCGGTCGGCTGAACGCACCCGTCGGGCGGCTCACCGCGCCGGAATCTGCCGGTGCGAGGGTGCCCGTCGCCGCCGCGGTCCCGTGAACCCCGGCCCGCTGACCACCGCGTCGGCGCTCGGCTCGTGGCAGGTCGACGTGCCGGCGCTCGTCCTGGTCGTGCTGGCCGGCGCCGGGTACCTCGTCGGTGTCCGGGCCGTCCGACGTGCGGGGACGGTGTGGTCGCCGTTGCGCTCCACCGCCTTCCTGGCGGGCCTGGTGCTGGTGATCGCCTCGACCTGCTGGTTCGTGGGCGTGTACGCGCACGTGCTGTTCTGGGTGTTCACGCTGCAGGTCTGCCTGCTGCTGCTGGTCGCGCCCCTGCTGCTCGGCGTCGGCGCCCCGGTCGCGCTGGTCGCGGCCGTGCGTGGGCGGGGTGCGGTGGTCGACGACGACGAGGCGCCGGCGTCGCGGCGGCCGCTGCTGCTGCGCGTCCTCGGTGCGCCGGGCGTCGGGCCGCTGCTGCTGATCCTGGTCACGGTGCTGGTGTTCTTCACGCCGCTGCTGGGTGCCGCACTGCGGCACCCGCCCGTCTTCCACTCCGTCCACCTGCTGCTGCTGGCCGCGGGCCTGGTGCTGGCGCTCCCCGTGACGGACGAGGGGATGACGCTCAGCTCCCTCGGCTACGCGGCGCTGATCGGCCTGGGCTTCCTCGAGTTCCTGCTCGACGCCATCCCGGGCATCGCGCTCCGGCTGCACGGCAGCCTGCTGGCCCCCGAGTACTGGTCCGTGCTGCACCGCGGCTGGGGCCCGGCGCCGTTGGACGACCAGCACCAGGCCGGCGGCATGCTGTGGTTCTTCGGTGAGGCTGCCGACCTGCCGTTCCTGGTGATCGCGATGATCGCCTGGATCCGGGCCGACGCCCGCGAGGCGGACCGCATCGACCGCGCCCTCGACCTGGTGTCGGCCGAGCCGGCCTCGGCCGCCACCGGCGCACCCACCACCGCCGTCCCGGCCGGCGAGGGTGACCCTCCGGTCGGCGCGACGGCCCCGACGCTCGACCGGCCCTGGTGGGAGACCGATGCCGGTGTCTTCGGCGAGGAGCGCGCCAGACGGTACGGCTGGACGACCCGCGAGGGGCAGGGCGGTGCTCAGGGTCCGTCCTGACACCGGGCGGGACGACGCCGACATGCCGGCACCGTGCGGCTGCCGTCAGCGGGGTTCGGTCGCTCGTTCCGGGCCGTGACCGGTCAGTGACGTGGCAGGCTCGTCGCGGGTCAGGGGGACCGCGAGGGGGCGATGGTGATGGCGGCGTCAGGTCGCACGGTTGGACGGGTTCGTGACGCGCGGTCGGGTCGTCGGACGAGGACGACGGTGGCGGCCGTGCTGGCCGTCGTCGGGCTCGGCATCGTCGGGCTCGCCGGGTGCTCGCCGCACCGCCCGACCCCGAAGGCGGAGGCCGACGCGCTCGCCGCCGCGCTGACGTCCGGCGACTTCTCGCACGTCGCGCTCGCGGCAGGCGCGCCGGACGCCGCCGCGCTGACCGCGGCACGGACCGCCGCGTTCGCCGGCCTCGACGGCGCCACCCCCACCGTGTCGGTCGCCTCCGTGACCGTCGACCCGAAGGAGAGCACCAAGGCGACGGCGGGGCTGCACTGGGAGTGGGACCTGGGCACCGCGAAGCCGTGGACGTACGACGTGACGACGCAGCTGGACCTGGTCGAGGCCGGCGGGACGCAGGCGTGGAAGGCGCACTGGCGCACCTCCCTGCTCGCGCCCGACCTCGCCGACGGCGAGGTGCTCACCGAGCAGCGGGTGGCGGCCCAGCGCGGCACGGTGCTCGCCGGCAACGGCGACCCGATCATCACGCCACGGCCGGTGTGGCGGGTCGGCATCGACAAGACCCACGTGGACCCGTCGGGCCAGGACGCCGCCGCCCGGGCGCTGGCCACGGCCCTCGGCATGGACCCGGCGGCGTACGCGGCGCAGGTGGCGGCGGCCGGCCCCAAGGCGTTCGTCGAGGCGATCACCGTGCGCCAGGGGGACCCGACGTACGACGTCGGCGCGCTGCGCAAGCTCGCGGGCGTCAACACCGTGAACGACTCCCTGCCGCTGGCGCCGACCCGCCTGTTCGCGCGGCCGATCCTGGGGCAGGTCGGTCAGGCGACCAAGGAGATCGTGGACGGCTCGCACGGTGCGATCGTCGCCGGCGACCTCGCGGGCCTCTCGGGCCTCGAGCGGCAGTACGACGAGCAGCTGCGCGGCAGGCCGGGACTGACCGTGCTGGCCACGGCCGGTTCGGTGAAGCGACAGCTGTTCCACACCGACGCGGTGGCCGGGGTCCCGCTGCAGACCACGCTCGACGTGCGGCTGCAGACGACGGCGGAGCAGATCCTCGCGCCGGTGCAGGGGAACGCCGCGCTCGTCGTCATCCGCCCGTCGACCGGCGAGATCCTCGCGGCGGCCAGCGGACCGAACGGCGACGGCACCTCGACCGCGACCGTCGGCCAGTACGCACCGGGGTCGACGTTCAAGGTGGCCGGCGCGCTGGCGCTGCTGCGGGCTGGCCTGACCCCGGACAGCACCGTGCCGTGCCCCGGCAAGGCCGTGGTCGACGGGTACACCTTCAACAACGTCTCGGACTACCCCGCGTCGGCCCTCGGCGACATCCCGCTGCGCACCGCCTTCGCGCACTCGTGCAACACCGCCTTCGTCGGACAGGCCGGGACCGTCGACGCGAACGCCCTGCTCGCGGCGGCACGCTCGCTCGGCCTGGACCCCGCGCCGTCCCTCGGCTTCCCGGCGTTCCTCGCCTCCGTGCCGACGGACTCGACCGGGACGGACCACGCGGCGTCGATGATCGGTCAGGGCCGGGTGATCGCCTCTCCGCTCGGCATGGCGACGGTCGCGGCGTCTGTCGCGGCCGGCCACACGGTGACGCCGGTGCTGGTCAAGGCCTCGGCGGGGACGGCGACGGCGGGCGGCACGGGTGCAGCGTCCGGTGGGACGAGCCCCGCGGCCTCGGCGTCGTCGTCGGGCGCCACGGGCGCAGCGGCGCCCAGCCCGTCCTCGTCGGCCACCGAACCCACGACCCCCGCCAAGCCCCTGACCCAAGACGAGGCGACCACGTTGCGCACGCTGATGCGCGGTGTGGTCACCGACGGCACGGCGACGATCCTCCGTGACATCCCGGCGCCGGAGGTGGACGCCAAGACCGGCACCGCGCAGTTCCAGGGTCCGCAGGGGCTGGCGAACCACGCGTGGATGATCGCGATCCACGGGGACCTCGCCGTCGCCGCCTTCGTCGAGACGGGCGACCTCGGGGCGACGACAGCGGGGCCGCTGGTGCACCAGCTGCTGCTCGCGGCGGGCTGACCGGCTGCCCGACCTTACAGTTCCGGCATGGAGAGCCGGCCCGGCGCTCGCGCCGTCCACGCGATCACGTTCGCCGTCGCGACGTTCGCCGTCGTCTTCCAGCTGGTGCTGGTGGTCCAGGGCCACTCGCCGCTCGCCCTGGAGCTGCGACCGAGCACGGGCGAGGCGGTGCGACGGTTCTTCTCCTACTTCACCATCCAGTCCAACGTGCTGGTGGCGGTCACGGCGCTGGCGCCGGCGATCGGGCGTGGAGTGGACAGCCGGTGGTGGGCGGTGGCCCGGCTCGCCGCGGTGGTCGGCATCACCGTCACGGGTGTGGTGCACCTGCTGCTGCTACGGCCGATCCTGCACCTGACCGGGGTGGACTGGTGGGCGGACCTGCTGCTGCACGCCGTCGTGCCCGTGCTCGCCCTGGTCGGCTGGCTGGTGCTCGGGCCCCGCGGTCGCGCCGAGCGCCGGGACGTGGCACCGGCACTGGCGTGGCCGGTGCTCTGGTTGGTGGCGACGTTGGCGCTCGGGCCCGTCGTGCACTGGTACCCGTACCCGTTCCTGGACGTGTCGAAGCACGGGCCGGGCTCGGTGCTGCTGGTGTGTCTGGCGGTGGCCGTGCTGTTCGTCGGGCTGGCCTTCGGCGCCGTGGCCCTCGACCGCAGGTTGCCCGCACCGACTGAGGTGGCCCCGGTCCGGCCCTGACCCGCGGCGGTTACGGGCGGTTGTAGGTGCAGCTCGAGAGAGGCAGCCGCAGGGCGTTGCGCAGCCGTGAGCTGGCGAGGGCCCGCGCGTCGTTCAGAGTCCGGTCCTGCTCCTGGTTCGCCGACAGGTAGCCGGGGTTCTGCGACGCCGTCTGGACGAAGGCGTCGTACTGCTCGATCGCCGTGATCAGCCCGTCAGCGGCCGGCCGCTGGGACGCGGAGAACGGGATCGTCTTGAGGGCCGCGAGGAACTTCTCGTCACCCTGAAGCTGCATCACCATCTGGTCGGGCCGGACCTTCATGTCCTGGGCCCTGATCGTGTCGCTCATCGCGGACCAGTCGGGGTAGGACGCGTTGACCGCGCGGACGTACGCCGTGGCGGCGGCGGAGGCACCGAACGGCGCACGCTCCGAACCGCAGGCGGCGTGCTGCTGCCGGACCACGGGCAGCGCGATGGCGCCCATGACGACGATGAAGACGAGCACGCCGAGCCCGATGAGCCACGGCAGCGCGCGCGAGGAGCGGCGGGGCGGCGGGGACAGGTACGGCCGGTACGGCTGCGGGTAGCCCTGCGGGTACGGCTGCTGGTACGACGAACCGTACGGCGGGTAGCCCGGCTGCTCCGGCGGCTGGTAGGGCTGGGCCGGCGGCTGGTACGGCGAGCCGTACGGCTGCTGCGCCGGCTGGCCGTAGGGCTGTGCGCTCGGCGGCGCGTACGGCTGAGAGTTCGGCGGCGTGAACGGCGGCGGGGCCGGCTCGCCGTAGGGCTGCTGGTCAGGGGGCTGGGGCTCGTACGGCCACGTCACGGCGTCACGGTAGGACGGTGACCGCCGCAGGGGGACGCGTTCGGCTGAGCAGGCCCCGTCGTAGGGCCTGATTTCATCCGGCAGCGGCGGTCGCCAGATCCAAGAGGAAGAACGCGCTGTGCGGATCGGGGCGGTAGTCGCCGAACGGTCCGCACGGGACGAACCCGGCTCGCGCGTACAGGCGATGGGCCGGGGCGAAGAAGTCGTGCGTGCCCGTCTCGAGGTGCACGGTCCGGTAGCCGCGGGCTGCCGCCTCCGCCAGGGCGGTGCCGAGCAGCACGGTGCCGATGCCGCGGCCGCGGGCCGCGGGGGCGGTCCGCATCGACTTCAGCTCCCCGCCGGTCGGGTGCAGCTCCTTGAGGGCGACGGTGCCGAGCAGCGTCCCGTCCGACGTGCGGGCGGTCCAGAACGTCAGCGCCGGCGCCGTCAGCGCCGAGGGGTCGAGGGCGTGCACCGACTCGGCCGGTGAGGTGGCGTGCATGTCGTCCAGGTGGTCCTGCAGCAGGGCGACGACGTCGGGACGCAGCGGGTCGTCCACCGACACCGTCACGGCACCGGCCGCGGGGCGGGCGGTCGTCGGGCTCGTCGTCGGGGCGAGGTCGTCGTGCGGGGTGCGGTCCACCCGACCATCCTGACCGGCTCCCGGGGGCAGGCCGCAACCGGGGAGCCCGCCGACGGCCCGGCCACGGACGGGATCAGCCGCGCTGCCGGCCCTCGAGGAAGCCGCGCGCCAGCACGTGCCCGTCCAGGTGCGGCAGCAGCGGGGGGACCGCCGTCGCCCGCAGACGCCCGGCGGCGGCCGCCCGCCCGGCCTCGGTCACCGCTGCGCTGATCACCTCGTCGGGCACGGGGCTGTCGAGGGCCACCAGGTGGAACCCGTACCGATGGTCGCCGTGCCCGGGGATGGGGCGCGGTCCGTAGTACCCGGTGCGGCCTTTCCGCATGGGGATCCAGCGCAGGCCGGGGTGGTCGGCGGTCAGCTCCCCCTCCGGGATGCCCGTCAGATCCGGCGGCAGCAGGACGGCGAGGTGGTAGCCGGGCTCTGCTGCGGGAACGTCGACGTCCTCCAGCACGAGCAGCAGCTCGGCGGTGCCCGCCGGGACCGGCCCCCAGTGCAGCTCGGGCGAGACGTTCGGCCCGCGGCCCGGCCCCGAGTGGCGGCGGCCGATCAGGCCCCCGTGGGCGAACGCCGTGCTGGTCAGCTCGATCGTGGCCGTGGTGGACAGCGCTGGGTGGTGACGCAGGCGGCTCTCGGGGTCGGGTCGGCGGTGGCGCAGCGCGATGCCGAGCGGCCAGATCCACGAGTCTCGGTTGGGCATGGGTCCTCCGGTGGGTCAAAGGGGGGCGGTGGGCGGCTGTCGGGTGGAGCCCTCAGGAGTCGGCGATGCGTTCCAGCACCTCGGCGGCGCGGGCGAGCACCGCGCGCTCGTCGTCGGTCAGCTCGGCGAGGCGGGCGTTCAGCCAGCCGACCCGTTGGGCCCGGACCTCGCTGGCCAGCCGGTCACCCTCGGCGGTCAGGGAGAACAGGACGCGTCGCCCGTCCTGCGGATCGCGGCCCCGGACCGCGAGACCGCCCGCCGTGAGCCGGTTGACCGTCTGGCTCATCGACCCGGGCGTGACGTGCGCCCGCTCGCTGAGCTCGGACAGCGAGAGGGGACCGGCCTTGAGCAGCTGCGTCAGCGCGAAGATCGCCGCGTCGCCCACCTCGCCGTGCGCCCGCTCGGAGCGGAAGCGGCTGTACAGGTGCGCGACCGCGGCGCGCACGCGCGCGCTGAGCTCGGGGATCGCCGGGGTGGAGGCCTCAGTCGCTCGGTGTTGCACGGTCGCTTAGTATACCGAAACAGATGCTGAGTACTACGAAACACCGGCGCTCGCGGCAGTGCCACGCGCGAAGCTCCTCGGAGGTGCGATGACCAGGACGGACGAGCCGACCACCGCGGTGGAGCGGCCGCCGAACCCGTTCGGCTGGCGGTTCAGCCTGCCGCTGCTGCTGGGCTCGACGCTGAACCCGATCAACAGCTCGATGATCGCCGTCGGCCTCGTCGCGATTGCCGGCGACTTCCGCACCGGCCCCGCTGCCGCGGCATCGCTGGTCTCCGTGCTCTACCTCTGCAGCGCCGTCATGCAGCCGACCATGGGCAAGCTGTCCACCCTGTTCGGTCCCCGGCGGGTGTTCCTGTCCGGGGTCGCGGTGCTGCTGATCGGCGGCGCCGTCGGCGGCCTGGCCCCGAACCTGGAGGTGCTGCTCCTGTCCCGCGCACTGATCGGCGTGGGCACGTCGGCGTGCTACCCGACGGCGATGGCGCTGGTCCGCCGCCGGGCCCAGCGGACGGGTGCCGGGGTACCGAGCCGGGTGCTCGGCAGCTTCTCCATCGCGGCGCAGATCACCGTGGTGATCGGCCTGCCGCTGGGCGGCGTGCTGGCCGGCTCGTTCGGGTGGCGGGCGCTGTTCTGGGTCAACGTGCCGCTCGCGGCGCTGGTGATCACGTTCGCGGCGGTCGCGGTGGAGCGGGACGAGCAGCTGCCGCGACGCGGTGCGGCGGCGACCGTGGCGGCACTCGACCTGCCGGGCATCGCGCTGTTCGCCGGCACGGTGGTGGCGCTGCTCGTCTTCCTCGGCGCCCTGTCCCGGCCGCGGTGGTGGCTGCTCGCCGTCGCCGTCGTGCTCGGCGTGCTGCTCGTCGTCCGCGAGCGCCGCACCGCCACCCCGCTGCTCGACGTGGTGCTGCTCGGCCGCGACCGGCCGCTGCAGCGGACCTACGGCCGGGCGCTGCTGGCCGGGCTCGGCATGTACACGGCGCTGTACGGCGCCAGCCAGTGGCTCGAGGCCGCCGGCGGGTACTCCCCGGCGCAGGTGGGGCTGATCATGCTGCCGCTCTCGCTGGCCAGCATCGGCGCCGCCCGCCTCGTCTCCACCCGAGGCTGGGTCCGCACCCCGCTGGTGGCCGGGGCGGCGATGCTCGTCGCGAGCGGCGTGGTGATGCTCGTGATCCACGGACGCTCGCCGCTGCCGGCGCTCGTCGGCATGTCGGTGCTGTTCGGCCTGTCCACCGGCTTCAGCAACGTGTCGAACCAGACCGCGCTGTACGTCCAGACGGCCGACTCCGACATCGCCACCGCATCGGGCCTGCTCCGCACGTTCGCGTACATCGGCGCGATCTTCAGCTCCAGCCTGATCGGGCTGACCTTCGGCCCCCGGGTGTCCGACCACGGCTTCCACCTGCTCGGCTGGGCGGTGGTGGGCATCGGCACCGCATCGCTCCTGCTCACGGGACTGGACCGGGCGATCCCCGGCCGGGTCGCGGTGCGCCGGCCGACCGCCTGACCGGCGGTTGTCCCGGTCCGCCGACCCCGACAGACTTGCCGTACCGGGCCCGCACGGACCCGATGGGCGGCCCGCCGCGAGCGGGTGCGGACGAGGGACGACGACGATGGCACGCAGCAGCAAGCCCAAGCGGGTCGGCATCCTCACCGCCGGTGGCGACAGCCCCGGCCTCAACGCGGCGATCCGCGGGTTCGGCAAGACCGCCATCGGCCACTACGGCATGGAGCTGATCGGGTTCCGTGACGGCATCACCGGGCTGGTGGAGAACCACTGGATGGACCTCGACAGCCATGCGCTGTCCGGCATCCTCACCGTCGGCGGCACCATCCTGGGCACCAGCCGGGACAAGGTGCACCGCATGGTGGTGGACGGCGAGACGCGGGACATGGTGCCCACCGTCGTGGAGAACTACGCGGCGCTCGGCCTGGACGCGCTGATCATGCTGGGAGGCGGCGGCACGGCGAAGAACGCGATGCGCCTGGTCGACGCGGGGCTCAACGTGCTGCACCTGCCGAAGACCATCGACAACGACATCGCCTGCACCGACACCTCGTTCGGGTTCGCCACCGCGATGGAGATCGCCACCGACGCCCTGGACCGGGTGCACTCGACGGCCCACAGCCACCACCGGATCATCCTCACGGAGATCATGGGGCACCGCGCCGGCTGGCTGACCCTCGGTGCCGGGCTGGCGGGCGGCGCCGACGTGATCCTGATCCCCGAGATCCCGTACACGGTCGAGTCGATCGCCGAGACGATCAAGACCCGCACCGCCCGGGGCAGCAACTTCTCCGTGGTCGCCGTGGCGGAGGGTGCGCGGGACGTCGACGACACCGCGGACTACCAGGCGGCGCTGCTCCTGGCGAAGTCCGCGAAGACGGGTGAGGCGCAGCGCGCCGCCCAGTCGCACCTGCTGCACGTCGAGGACGCCCAGCGCGAGCACACGTTCCGGCTGGCGCGCGAGCTGGAGGCCGCCACCGGCCTGGAGTCGCGCGTGACGATCCTCGGCTACGTGCAGCGCGGCGGCACTCCGTGCGCGGCCGACCGGCTGCTGGCCACCCGGCTGGGCGCGGCGGCGGCCGACCTGGTGGCGACGGGCGAGTTCGGCGTGATGGTCGCCGCGCGCGGCGAGGGGACCGAGGCGGTGCCGCTCGCGGAGGTGGCCGGCAAGGTGAAGCTGGTGCCGACGGACCACGCCTGGATCGCGGCCGCGCGGCAGGTGGGGACCGGCCTCGGGGACTGACGCCGGTCACGGCACTCCCCTCGGACCTGGCGCACTTGTCCCGGCAACATCCGCAGGACCTGCACATCTGCCGTCGTACGGTGGTCGGCGGCGCTGTCTCCAGGTGGGGCCTCCGGTGGGGGCCGGTGCAGTTTCCGGCCCCGGGGCGAGACGGCGTGCCCGCGCCTCGGTCCTGAGGTGCTCCCGAGCACGTGAGGCCCCGCCACCGTGACCATCGTCGAGACGTTCGCACCCGTCCGTGCCGTGCAGCGGCGCACCCCGGCGGTGCTCGCGTGGCTCGACGCGCCGTGGTTCCTCTGGGCGTGGATGGGCCTGTGGGCGTTGGTGCACGCGGGTACCGCGCTCGTCTCGTGGCACTACGTCGTCACCGGCGCCAGCCTGCTGCGGTCGTCCGCGCGGGACGGCGGCCTGCACCTGTACGCGGCGCACCCCGAGCTGCAGATGGGTCCGCTGACGTTCCTGCTGGTCTCGCCGTTCCGTGCGCTGCCGGAGGTGCTGACCGGCGCGGTGGTGGCCCTGCTGATCGCGGCGGCCGGGCCGGCGCTGCTGCTGGTGCTGCCCCGGCTGGTGGACGCGCCGGTCAGCCCCCGGCAGCGGGCGCTCGCGGCCGTGGTGCTGCTGCCGGTGTGGGCCGAGCTCGGCGTCCACTACGTGCACCTGGACGACGCGCTGGCCCTCGCGCTGCTGGTCGCGGCGATGCTGGCCGTCACCAGTCGGCGGCCCGTGGTGGCGGCGCTGCTGCTGGCGGCGTCGGCGGACGCCAAGCCGTGGGCGGTCGCGTTCGTCCCCCTGCTGCTGGCGCTTCCGCGGGACCGGTGGGCCCGCGCGCTCGGCACCTGGGCCGCCGGCCTGGCCGTCGCGTGGCTGCCGTTCCTGCTGGCCGATCCCGGCACGGTGCACGCCGGTCGGTTCGCCATCCCCAACGACGCCTCGTCCTCGCTGCGCGCGCTCGGCATCACCGCGCCGGGCACGCCGATGTGGGACCGACCCGTCCAGGTGCTGCTCGGCGCGGCGCTGGCCGTGGTCGCCGTGCGCCGCGGCCGGTGGCTGGCGGTGCCGGCCGTGGTGCTGAGCGTGCGGATGCTGCTCGACCCGGCGACGTACCCGTACTACGGGGCCGGTCTGGTGCTGGCCACCGTGCTGGTGGACCTCGGCGTGCGGCGCACCCGCTGGCCGTGGCTGAGCACGGTCGTGGTGGCCGGCACCTACGTGCTGCGGCACCTGGGGGCGCTGACGCCGACGGATCCGCAGCTCGGCGTGCTGCGCGCGGTGGTCACCCTGGCGGTGCTGGTCGTGGCGCTCGGCCCGGACCCGGTGGAGGTGGTTCGGCGGCTGGTCGCCGTGGTGCGGACCCGTCGACTGATCGCCGTCGCCCGTCGTCGTCCTCAGCCGGCGGAGCCGCCGCGCATCTCCACCCCGATCTGCTCGGCGTCGAGCACGCGCAGCGCCTGGTCCAGGGACTGGGAGGAGTAGGCGCCCTCGTCGCGCAGCCGCAGCAGGCGCGCCCGTCGGGCCTGCAGGATCTCCAGCCGCAGGTCGCGGAACTGCGCCCGCGTCTGCTCCGAGGCCTCACGAGCCTCCTCCTCCGGCAGGTCCGGGTCGGCCACCGTCGCGGCCTCGCGCTGCCGGGCGCGGTCCAGCATGTCCTCCGGGTAGGGGCTGCCGTCCGGACGGCGCAGGTCCGGCTTGTCCAGCCGCGCCCGCACCGCCGCGACCAGCTCGACGTGCAGCGCCATCCGCTCGGCGGCGAGGTCGGCGTCCGGGTCCCGGCTCAGGCGCAGCACGCGCACCAGCCACGGCAGCGTCCCGCCCTGCAGCAGCAGGGTGCCGCCGGCGACGACGAAGCCGATCAGCACCAGCGTGGACCGCGACGGCGTGGACGCCGGCAGCGACTGCACCGCGGCGACGGTGACGGCCCCGCGCATGCCGGCCCACACGAGCAGCACCCCCTCGCGCCACCCGAACGACTCCGCCGCGAGGTAGTCGATGTCGGAGATCAGCCGCCGCAGACGGGTCAGCCGGGTCCGCCGCGCCGCCCGCACCTGCTCGAGCTGCTCGGTGTCCATCCCGGGCGGGCGGGGCTGAATGCGCTCGGCCGCCCGCCGCGCGGCGAGTGCCCCCTCGGCCTCCGACAGCTTGTCCCGCACCTGCACGCCGCGCCGCACCCGGCGGCGCTGCAGCCACAGTGAGGGCACGACGAACAGCGACCGCACGACGAGCACCAGCGAGCCGGCCACCACGCCGACCACCAGCGCCCGCACCAGCGACCCGTGCTCGCCCCGCACGTCCCGCACCAGGCCGAACAGCTGCAGCCCCATCACCAGGAACACGGCGCTCTCGATCAGCAGCTCGAGCGTCCGCCACACGGCCTGCTCGTTCAGCCGGTCCTGCGCCCGGAGCCGCTTGGGGGCGTCGTGGCCGGTGACCAGGCCGGCGGTGACGGCAGCCACCAGTCCGGAGCCGCCCAGGTGCTCGGTCGGCAGGTAGGCGACGAACGGCACCACCAGAGAGATGGCCACGTTGACCGTCGGGTGGCCGATCTGGGCCCGCACCGACAGGTTGACGCGCCCCACCAGCCAGCCGATGCCGACGGCGCTGACCACCGCCCACAGGAACCGGCCGGTCACGCTCCACAGCGTCACGGTGGCGGCCGTCGCGGCGATCGCCGACCGCAGCAGCACCAGCGCCGTGGCGTCGTTGAGCATGCTCTCGCCCTCGAGCACGGTGACCAGCCGGGGCGAGACGCGGGCGCGCCGGACGATGGTGGTGGCCACCGCGTCGGTGGGGCTGATCACGGCGCCGACGGCCAGCCCGGTGGCCAGCCCGATGCCCGGGACCAGGTGGGTCAGCACGACGCCGACCACCGCGGTGGACAGCAGCACCAGCCCGACGGACAGCTCGGAGATGGTCGTCAGGTCACGGCGGAAGTCCATCGTCGGCATCGCGACCGCCGCGGAGTACAGCAGCGGCGGAAGCACGATGCCGAGCACCCACCGGGGGTCCACCGAGATGGCCGGCACGGCCGGCAGGAAGCTGACCACCACCCCGACCAGCACCAGGAGCAGCGGTGCGGACACGTGCACCCGTGGGGCCAGCTCCGTCACGGCGACCACCACCAGGACGCCGAGCACCACCCAGCCGACCGGTTCCATGCGGCGAGCCTCCTCGTCGGGCGAGAGCGGGACGCGAGCCCGGGGCCGCGCGAGGATGCGGCGCCGACGCGTTCCGAGTCTGCCCTGCGCGCGGCGATCCGGCCGGGGTGCGGCTGCTATACACGGCGGGATGAGCAGCACGGGACGGGCGGTCGACGACGACGTCGTGCGGCGGCTGCGCGCCGCGGGCTGCGTGTTCGCGGAGGACGAGGCCCGGCTGCTGCTGGCGGAGGCGCCGCGGGACCAGCTGGGCAGCTGGGTGGACCGCCGGGTGGCCGGCGAGCCGTTGGAGCACGTGCTGGGCTGGGCGCTGTTCGACGGGCTGCGGGTCGCCGTCGGGCCGGGGGTGTTCGTGCCGCGTCGGCGCTCCGAGCTCCTGGTGCGGCAGGCGGTGGCCGCGCTGCGCGCGCACGACGGGGACCGTCAGCCTGTGGTCGTCGAGCTGTGCTGCGGTGCCGCGGCGGTCGCCGCAGCCGTCGGCCACCGCGTCCCGGGCGTCGAGCTGCACGCCGCGGACGTCGACCCGGCCGCCGTCGCCTGTGCCCGTCGCAACCTGGACCCGCTGGGCGGCACCGCCTGGCTCGGCGACCTGGACGCACCGCTGCCCGCCACGCTGCGCGGCCGCGTCGACGTGCTGGTCGCCAACGCTCCCTACGTGCCGACCTCCGAGGTCGCCTTCATGCCGACGGAGGCCCGCGACCACGAGCCGCTGCGGGCGCTGGACGGCGGACCGGACGGGGTGGACGTGCAGCGGCGCGTGGTCGCCGCCGCGCCGCGGTGGCTCGCACCGGACGGGGTGCTCGTCGTGGAGACCAGCCGCCGCCAGGCCCCCGTCACCGCCGCCGCGTTCCGCGCCGCCGGCCTCACCGCGCGGGTGGTGCGCAGCGAGCGGGTGGACGGCACCGCGGTGGCGGGGCACCGCGACCGCAGACGCCGGGACCAGTAGCCCAGCGCCCGCTCGCGGGTTACCGTCGTCCGGGTCCGCGACAGGTTCGGGTGCGTATCTGACGCCGCACGGGGAGGCGATGGTGAGCGAGGTGTCGAGCGAGATGCAGGCAGCGCTCCAGGCCGCCGGCATCCCCGACATCGACGTCGACCAGCCGCTGGCCCGTTCGACACCCCCGGCGACGTTCAGGCTGGTGCGCACCTGGGTGCTCGACACCACCGCCGAGCTCCGCGCGCTGCGCGCCGAGATCCACGAGGCGGTCACCGGCCACGTCGGCGAGATCCTCACCGGCGGGGTCCCGGAGCGCGTCGTGCTGGTCGCGTCCGAGCTGGCCACCAACGCCCTGCGCTACGGCATCCCGCCCACCCAGGTCTCCCTGCTCGCCGACGGCACCACCTACCTGCTGGACGTCGAGGACCGCGCGGTCGACCGGCAGCCGGTGCTCGCCGCGGCGCGGCAGCACGGCGAGGGCGGGTTCGGGCTGTACCTGGCGCGCCGCCTGGCGCTGCAGGTCGGCTGGTACACGGACGGCACCAGCAAGCACGTGTGGGCGACGTTCCTGGCCGACGAGGTCTAGCCGGGGAGCAACGAGCGGGGGACGACCACCGCCCACAGCCGGTCCCACCCCCCGAGCACGGCGCGGCCGCCCACCAGCTCGGCGCTCGGCACGCGCACCACGTCGCCCGACCCGGGCTCGTACACCGCCAGCACCGGCCCCACCGCACCGACGGCAAGGGTGACGTGCCGAGGGGCCGCACCGTCACCGACGAACAGCGCCGCCACCCGTCCACCGGCCAAGGCGGCGGCGACCGCCTCCGCGGCGGCGCGCCGCGAGCCCACGTCGTCCGGGTCCACCAGCCGGGTCCGGAACCGCGCCGCGGGACCGGTGCGCCCGTCGGCCGGCACCCGGCCCCAGAGCCGCGTCAGCTCCGTCGCCACCGCCCACGGCGGTGTGCCCAGCGCTCGTGGCCACGGCACCTGCCACCGACCCCCGGGCAGCACCGGCGCCGTGGTGCGCGCGTGCACCGCCCGCTCGGCCGCCGCGAACCGATCGGCCAGGTCCACGCCGGCGTGCCGACCGGTCCGGGCGTCGAAACCCTCGAGCAGCCACAGCGCGTAGACGGGGTCGGCCAGCGCGCGGGCGGTCACCAGGCAGGCGGAGCCGCACGTCGTGCCGCTGCGCTGCCGCAGCTGCCGGGACAGGGGGTCGAGCAGGGCGGACAGCTCCCCGGGCGGCGTCGTGCGCAGCCGCTGGGCGAGCCGGTGCAACGTCGGCCCGTCGTGACCCGCGGCCGCCGCTGCGAGCAGCACCGCCTCGCGGTCCACCGGCGGCAGCGGCGAGGACGCCGCCGTCGTACCGCCGCCCGGCCGCTGCGCCCGAGCGGCGCACGCCCAGGCGGCCCTGCCGAGCGCCGCCCACTCCACCCGACGGACGCTACCGGCGGCCCGCCCGGCGCGCCGCGGTCGCCCCGGCCTGCTGCGTCGCACCCAGCCGCCCGACCCCGGGCTCCCGCCGCACATCGGACCGTCGGAGCCGCGCCCCGACGCGGCAACAGGCAGGAGGATGAGAGCCCGGAGCGGGCCGGGACGCAGGGGACCGGCGCAGAGGGGAGCAGACGTGGCGCGCAAGACGATCGTCATCACCGGTGCGAGCGACGGGATCGGCGCGGCCGCCGCCCGGGAGCTGGCCGCGGCCGGACACGAGGTGGTGGTGGTCGGCCGCGACCCGGACCGCACCCGGTCGGTCGCCGAGGAGCTGGACGCGGAGCACCACGTCGCCGACTTCACGCGGCTGGACGACGTCCGCGCGCTCGCGGCGGCGCTCGCCGCCGGCCACCGGCGCATCGACGTGCTGGCCAACAACGCCGGCGGGTTCAACGACCGCCGCTACGTCACGCCGGACGGTCACGAGCGCACGTTCCAGGTGAACCACCTCGCGCCCTTCCTGCTGACGACGCTGCTGATCGACACGCTGGTCGAGTCGGTCGCCAGCGTGATCACCACGTCCAGCGTCGCGGCCCGCCGCGCCCGGGTGGACCTGGACGACCTGGACGCCCGGCACGGGTACTCGGCACAGCGCGCGTACGGCGCCAGCAAGCTGGAGAACATCCTGTTCACCCGTGAGCTGCACCGGCGCTACCACCGCCGAGGCATCTCCACCGCGACCTTCCACCCGGGCGGGGTGGCGACGAGCTTCGCGACGGACGCCGACCACCTGTGGGGGCGGGTCTACCGGTCGCCGCTGGGCCGACGGGCGATGATCGGGCCGGAGCGCGGCGCCGACACGCTCGTCTGGCTCGCCGAGGGCACCGCCGGCGAGGACTGGGTGTCCGGCCAGTACTGGGTCAAGCGCCGGATCGCCCGCACCAACCCGCTGGCGGCCGACCGCGACCTGGCCCGCGGCCTCTGGGAGGCCAGCGCCGCCATGGTGGAGGAGTAGCCGGTACCGCTCTCGTGGCGGCGGACGACGACCTACGGCTGGGCGTGCCGGCCGCGCGTCGGCGCGTCGCCCTCGGTCCCGCCGGCCCCGCCCGGCCGCACGCGGAACGCCTCCACCACGGCGGCGATGTCCCGCGGCGTGCCGTGCTCGTCCACCGCGGCGGCGTAGGCGTGCTCGAGGGTCTCGACGAGCGCGGTCGGCGCACCGGCCCGCCGGGCCTCCGCCGCCACCAGCTCGAGGTCCTTGCGCAGACCGGCCAGCTCGAACTGCGGCTCGTAGTCGCCGGACAGCATCGCGGCGCCCTTGACGTGAGCGTACGGGCTGTCCGGCTGGCCGCCGTCGATCGCGTCGAGGAACAGCTGGGGGTCCAGGCCCCACACCTGCGCGAGCGCGACGGACTGCGCCACCCCGGCGGTCAGCGTGGCGATCCAGGCGTTGGTCACCAGCTTGAGCTGGGACGCCGGCCCGGGCCGGTCGGCCACCCAGACGGTCCGGTTGCCGATGGCGTCGAGCACCGGCTGCACGCGGGGACGCAGCTCCTCGGGACCGGACGCGAGCACCACGAGCTTGCCGGCCAGCGCCGGCTTGCGGGTGCCCAGCACCGGCGCGTCCACGAACGCCACGCCGTGCTGCTCGGCCAGCTCCGCCAGCCGGGCCGTCCCCTCGCTGCCGACGGTGCTCGACTGCACCCACACCGCGCCGGCGGGCATCGCCTCGATCGCGTCGCCCATCACGGCCGCGGCCGCGTCGGCGTCGAACAGCATGGTCAGCACCACGTCGGCCTCGCGCACCGCGTCGGCCGGGGAGTCGGCCACCTTCGCCCCGAGCTCGCCCAACGGCTCGGCCTTCTCGCGGCTGCGGTTCCAGACCGTCGTCGAGATCCCCGCCCGCAGCAGCGAGACGGCGAACCCGTACCCCATCGTGCCGGTGCCCAGCACGGTCACCCGCAGGTCTCCACTCATGGCACACACGGTCGCACCGACACGCCGTGCGCGCGCGCCGACGGAGTCGGTGAACCGGTCAGCCGCCGGGGGGAGCGCTCAGTCCTGGGGCACCCAGTTGAACTCGTCGGGGTCCGGTCCGGTGCGCATGCCGCGGTCCAGGGCCTCGATCGCCGCCATCTCCTCCTCGGCGAGCTCGAAGTCGAACAGCGCCAGGTTCTCGTCCATGCGCTCGCGGTGCGTCGTCTTGGGGAACACCACGTCACCGCGCTGCAGGTGCCAGCGCAGCGCCACCTGGGCGGGCGTGCGGCCGTGCGCGCCGCCGATCCGCACCAGCTCGGGGTCGCCGAGCACCTTGCCCTGCGCGATGGGTGACCAGGCCTCGGTGACGATGCCGTGCTCGCGGCCGTAGGCGCGCAGCGGGTTCTGGGAGAGGTACGGGTGCACCTCGATCTGGTTCACCGCCGGAGTGACCGTGGACGTCTCGGCCAGCCGACGCAGGTGGTGCTCGTGGAAGTTCGAGACGCCGATCGCCCGGATCCGACCCGTGGCGTAGAGCGCCTCGAGGGCCTGCCAGGTGTCGACGAAGTCCCCGACCTTGGGCAGCGGCCAGTGGATGAGGAACAGGTCGACGTACGGCGTGCCGAGCGCCTCAAGGGTCCGCTCGAACGCGTCGTGGGCCGCCTGCGGCTCGTGGAACCCGTTGTTCAGCTTGCTGGTGATGAAGACGTCGGAGCGGTCGAGGCCGGACCGCGCGAGCGCCTCCCCGACCCCGGCCTCGTTCTTGTACATCTGCGCGGTGTCGATGTGCCGGTAGCCGGCGTCGAACGCGTCGAGCACCACGTCCGCCGTCCGGGCCGGCTCCACCTGGAACACCCCGAAGCCGAGCTGGGGGATCTCCACCCCGTTGTTGAGGGTCAGGTTCGGCACGACGGCAGGCACGGTGGCTCCTTCACGAGCGGCGACGACAGGGCTTCGGGTGCGTCCATCAGACCGCTGATCGGGCGCGACCGCCAGGCAGCGGGCGTGGACCGCACGTCGGACGGCGACGGCGGCGGGAAGGGGGAGACGCCGGGCGCCGACCGTCGGCGGTCAGGCCGCGCGGACCGCCGCAGCCTCGCGCGCCGGCCGCAGCATCGGCACGATCCACGGGCCGTCGTCGCCGGCCAGCGACACCTGCGCGCCCGTCTCCTCGTAGCCCATCTCGGCGTAGTACGCGACGTTCTCCGGCTTGGTCGTCTCCAGGTACGACCGCTCCCCGGCCTCGTCCGCCAGCGCGAACGCCTGCTGGATCAGCCGGTAGCCGCGCCCCGCGCGCTGCAGGTCGGGCCGCACGCCCAGCGCCTCGACGTACCAGGCGTCCGTCGGCACCCCGCTGGAGGTCAACGTGCCGAACCGGGCGATGCCCCGGCTGTGCTCGCGCGTGATGGTCGCCATCCGGGCGATGCGCAGCCCCTGCCGCAGCCAGCGGGCGGTGCTCATCGGATAGGTGTGCGGCGGGTAGATGGCGATGGCGCCCGTGACCACCGACCCGATGCGGGTGATGTAGGCGCGGCCGTGGTTGATCGCGTCGTCCAGCGTCATCCGGTAGAGGGCCTGCAGCTCCAGCTCGCGGCGTCTCGGGTCGGGGAACAGGTGCCGGTAGCCCGGGTCGTCCGCCAGCGCCGCAGCGAGCACCTGCGCGGCGCCGCGCCGGTCCGCCTCCGTCAGCGGGACCAGCACGTCCGGCGTCGTCCGGACCGTGTGCACCCGCGCCGCCTTGCGCTCGGTGCCCTCCGTGACCATAGGCGCATGATCACCCGGACGTTCGTCCAGGTGCAACACCGGGCTGTGACTCGGAGAGCCGTTCGGGTGACGGGCGTGGACCGCGGCGCCCGGTTCGTCGTCGCAGGTCCGACGTGGTGGGATGTGCGCACGGCGACGGAGCCGACGACGAGCAGGAGGCCGGATGACCCCCGTGCGGCAGACCCTGGGCACCCGGGTGCGCCGCGTGGCCGCCCGGACGTTCTGGCTGGTGAGCCGGTGGCGGCTGGTCACGGAGCGGGTGCCGGTGGACGGCACCGGCGTGCTGATCGGCGCCCCGCACACGTCCAACTGGGACTTCGTGCTGATGCTGGCGATCGCCTGGGAGGCCGGCCTGCCCCTGCGCTGGCTCGGCAAGCACACCCTGTTCCGGGGCGCCGCGGGTCCCCTGATGCGCGCGCTCGGCGGCATCCCGGTGGACCGTCGGGACCCCACCGGCCTGGTCGATGCGGTGGTGGCTCGGCTGCGGGCCGGTGAGCGGTTCTACCTCGTCGTGACCCCCGAGGGGACGCGCTCCGGGAGCGGCTGGAAGTCGGGGTTCTACCGGATCGCCCGCGCCGCGGACCTGCCCGTCACCCTCGGCTACGTCGACCGGACCACGATGACCACCGGCCTGGGCCCGACCCTGCGGCTCACCGGGGACGTGCCGGCGGACATGGACCGCATCCGCGGGTTCTACGCGGACAAGTCCGGCTTCGCGCCGCGGCGGCGCACGGAGCCGCGGCTGCGCGACGAGGGCGGCGCTGCCCCGACCGTGGACCCCGCACCTCGCACCGCGGGCCCCGCCGCCCCCCGGCCGCCCGCTGCTCCGGATGCGGGTGCGCCGAACCCGACCTAGCGTCGACCGGGTCGGCCGTCGGACGACGGCAGCGAGCAGGAGGGGAGCAGCCGATGGGACTCGACGACAAGATCCGTCACCAGGCCCAGGAGGCCAAGGGCAAGGTCGAGCAGGGCGTCGGTCGCGCGACCGAGGACGACCGCCTCGAGGCCGAGGGCAAGAAGGACGAGGCGGTGGGCGAGCTCAAGCAGGAGGGCGACCGCCTCAAGGACAAGCTGTCCTGATTCCCGCAGCGCGCCCCGGCACCGACGTCGGTGCCGGGGCGTCGTGGCGTTCCGGGTCGGTCGGCAACGCGTTCCGCTCAGCCGCCGTCACAAGGCCGTCGCGGGCGGTCGGATTGTGCCGACTCGCCGTCACAATGCTGCCCGAAGTGTCCTTACATGCCCGATTGACTCTCCGACCAGGACTGACGTCCTGCGGGTGAAAAAGCACCAAGTGCCCGAATTGAGGAGTCTGAAGGCCTTCCGGCGGTCCTTGTCATCATCTACTGTCTGGTCTGTCAGCGAATGGGCAAACCCTCCGCAAGGGGGGGACGCAAAGCCACGGGACCCTCGAGGTCAGCCGGGCTACCGAACAGGCAGGACGGTCACATGGACCAGCGAGGATCGGCAGCAGAACCGGTCAACACGCCCCTCCAGCCCCTCTCCACACCGATCGCGCGTGTGCAGTCGTGGGCTGGCGTAGCGGCCAAGATCGGCGCGGGGACAGTGATCCCCCACCAGGACCTCGCCGCCTGAGGACCACCGCGCGCTGAGAACCACCGTGCGCCGTCGGCGCGCTGCGACATCGTCGTTGCCGCACGTCGTCGGGTCGCTGGGTGCCGTCCGGCTCGGTGAGCACCGTCCGGTGAGGCGTCTGACGCCGCGAGTCGACTAGAGCTCGCCGAGCTTCTGCAGCCGCCGCATGGCCACCCAGCCCAGCGGGATGCGCAACCAGTACGTCAGCACCCGGAACAGCACCGCGACGGACAGTGCGACACCGGGGTTGAGCCCGACGACGGCGCCGAGGCTGGCCGTCAGCGCGGCCTCCACCGTGCCGACACCCCCCGGGGTCGGCACCAGCGAGCCCGCCGTCGTGCCCGCGAGGTACACGATCGCCACCTTGACCAGGCTGGCGTTCTGGCCGAGCGCCGCGAGGCTCGCGTCGAACGCGAGCACGTAGCCCATGGTCATCACGGTGCTGCCCAGCAGGCCCAGGCCCAGGCGGGTCGGCTGGCCGATCACCTGGATGAACCGCGGCCACGTCTGCCGCAGCGTCGGCATCGCCTTGGCCAGCGCCCACTGCCGCACGCGCGGCACCAGCAGCGCGGCGGCCACCAGGCCGGCGACGGCGGCGACGACCACCAGCACCACCGGAGAGACGGGCAGGGCGGACTGCTGCTGGGTGCCGGAGAGCAGGGACAGGACCAGCAGCAGGAGCACGGTGACGACGAACTGCGTCACCTGCACCAGCGCGACGGTGGCCGCCGCGAGGGTGGCCCCGACGCCACGCTTGGTCAGCGTGCGCAGGTTGAGCGCCGCGGGCCCGATGCCGGCAGGGGCCGCCAGCGCGACGAACGTGCCCGCCGTCTGCACCAGGGTGGCTCGCCACAGCGGGACCTTGACGGGGCTGAACGCGACCAGCGCCAGCGCCCCGCCGAGCAGCGTCATCAGGCCCAGCGCATAGGCCAGCACCGAGTACCGCCAGTCGCTGGCGCGCAGGGCGGCCGCGATCTCGTTCACGTTGATCGTCGTGAGCACCACGAACACCGCCACCACCGTGACGATGATCGTCAGCAGCGTCCGGGCGCCGAACCGCACCAGCTGCTGCGGCTCCACGTCGGCCTGCGGCAGCCGCGCGACCAGCGCCTCCCGGACCTCCGCCAGCACCTCCTTGTGCTGGCGCATCGCCTCGCGCGTCTGCCGCGGCAGGGCGATGGTCTGCAGCAGCGGACCGATGGCGGCCACGTCGGCGGCGTCCAGCGCGTCGGCCGCCGACCGCACGGCCCGGTCGGCACCGACCCGCAGCGCCAGCAGGGCGAGCACCTGCATCAGGTCCATGCGGCGGGCCAGCTCGGAGGACGCCACGTCGCCCTGCTCCCACCCGGTGAGCCACACCCGCGGGACACCGTGCGAGACGGGGCCGACGACGATGTTGTCGCTGGTCACGGAGCGGTGGGCGATGCCGGCCGTGTGGGCGCGGCGCAGCTGGGCCCACACCGCACGCAGCAGCTCGTCGGTCAGCCGGGCGTCCGGCAGGTCGGTCAGCGGGACGCCGCCGTGCGGGTGGTCCAGCAGCAGCAGCATCGAGTCGGCGTTCTCGCCGATCCGCAGCAGGCCGGGGGTGTCCACGCCGGCGGCCTCGGCGGCGTAGGAGAGCAGGGCGGCACGCTCGGCGGCCTGGCGCAGGGACACCACCGACCGGCCCTCGAGACCGCGCAGCCGCAGGCTGCGCCACAGGCGGGCCAACGAGCCGACCACCTGTCGGTCGCGGTCGAGGACCACCAGGTCGAGCACCTCGTCGTACGCCGTCTCGACGCGGTACACGCGGGTGCCGGACGAGCGGGCCAGTGCTGCGGAGGCCGGGTCGGGATCGGGCAGCGGCGGGTACCGGTCGCGGTGCGGTGCCGCGGCGGTCTCCTGGTCCGGCACCCGCACCAGCCGCCGCGGCGTGTAGCCGGCCCGGCGCACGCCGACCGCGAGGTCCTCGCCGTACGCGCGCTGCGGGGCGACGCCGGACACGTACCGGACGGCCATCCCGACGATCCGGCCCAGCAGCACCGACACCGCGACGCCCGGCAGGGACACCTGCGCGGTGATCAGGGTGATGCCGACGGCCACCCACAGGGCGTTCCAGCCCCACCGCACCGAGGCGCTGACCCGGGACCCGGCGACGGTCAGCACCCCCGCCGCCAGTGCGGCGTACGCCGGCAGCGTCAGCTGCCAGCCGGTACCGACGCGGATCGACAGGTTCTGGGCCAGGTCGGTGGCGGTCAGACCGCTGATCAGCCAGTGCGCGCCGGCGTTCAGCGCGAGCGCCGCAGCACCGCCGGCCATCGTCTCGAGCAGCAGCCGCCCGCGCCGGCGCAGCGCCTGCTCGCCGAGCACCAGCAGCGGAACCGCCAGCGTGATCAGCCCCACCAGGGCGTTCACCGGGACGAAGAGGATGCGGCGCAGCAGGGTGGCGAAGCCCTGGACGTCCTCCGCGACACCGGAGGTGGTGTTGTGCGCGTACGACGCCAGCGCCAGCACCAGCGCCACGCCGAGCACCCCGAGCACCACGCCCAGCAGGTCGCTGGGGTGCTGCACGCGCGACGTCGGGACGTCGATCACCTCGACGGGCGGAGGTGGTACCGCCGTGTGCAGCCGGAGGGTCGGCTGCTCGTGCGGGTCGGTGCCGGGCACGTCCTGCGCCGTGTCGTCCGCACGGGCGCCGGGCCCGGAGGACTGGGCGGTCATGCGGGCGAGTCTAGGCAGGGGACCCTCACCGACGCGGTCGGTCGGCGCGGGTTCCGCGAGCCGTCAGCCGGGCGCTCGGGACAGGCCGGGAGCGGTCCTGGGGCGCTCGGGACGATGCGTGCGCGGAGCGGTCAGGACGATGCGTGCGCGGAGAGCTCAGGACAGGCCGAGAGCGGTGCGCCAGTGCGCCGGTACCAGCGCGTACCCGATGAACACGACCATGTCCATCACGGCGTGGGCCACCACCAGGGGCATCACCCGCCGGCGTCGGCGGTAGTACTCGGCGAACACGACGCCCATCACGGCGTTGCCGATGAACGGTCCCCAGCCCTGGTACAGGTGGTACGAGCCGCGCAGCAGGGCGCTCGCGGCCACCACGAGCGGGCCACGCCAGCGCAGCTCGCGCAGCCGTTCCGAGAGGTAGCCGACGGCCACGACCTCCTCGAGCAGCGCGTTCTGCACGGCGGAGAAGACGAGCACCGGGACCGTCCACCACGCCGCGTTCAGCGCGCTGGCCTGCACCTGCACGGTGATGCCGAGCGCGCGCCCGGCGGCGTACAGGCCCAGGCCGGGGATGCCGATCACCGCCGCGAGCCCCACGCCGACGCCGAGGTCCTGCCACGGGCGCCGGGCGTCCAGGCCGAGGCGGCGCACCGCCGAGCGGCCGTTGGCCGACAGCAGGTACAGCGCCAGCGCGACGGGGACCAGGGCGAACGCGATGGAGAGCAGCTGGTAGGTCAGGTCCAGGAGCGGCCGCGGGGACTGGCTCTGGTTCAGCGCGGTGCTCTGGGACGCCAGTGGCGGGCCGGCGGTGAGGCTCGCGACCAGGCTGACGACGGCGTACACGCCCGAGCGGCCCAGCGACAGGCCGAGGACGATCCAGATCTCGGTGGTCAGCCGTCGCGAGATCGCCCGCCGACCGGGTCGGGGGGTTCCGACGGGTCGCTCGCCCGGCGTCGTCGGTTCGGCCGGTGCCGTCCGCGCTGCGGAGCCGGAGCCGCCACGGTCCACCGGCTCCCGCTCGGCTGCTGTCAGAGCGGCGCCCGTGGCGTCCAGGGCTGCCTCGTCGGCCGACATGCCGCGAAGCGTACGACCCGGACCTGGTCGGGTCAGGTGGGCTCGGACGGGGGTCGGCCGGGGCGGCGGGGCGGCCGGAGCCCGGGCGGGGTGCGTCCCGCCCGGGCCAGCGCCTCGCGCAGCAGCAGCTCGATCTGCGCGTTGACGCTGCGCAGGTCGTCGGCGGCCCACCGCGCGAGCGCGTCGTGCACCGCGGGGTCCAGCCGCAGGAGCACCGCCTTGCGCTCGCGCGGCTCGCCGCCCTCGTTCACCGGTGGCTCACGTGTACAGGGACCCGGTGTTGACGATCGGCGTCGCCCGGCTGTCGCCGCACAGCACGACCAGCAGGTTGGACACCATCGCCGCCTTGCGCTCCTCGTCGAGGGTGACCACGGCGTGGTCCTCGAGGCGCTGCAGCGCGTCCTCGACCATCGAGACGGCGCCCTCGACGATGCGGCTGCGGGCCGCGATGATCGCGCCGGCCTGCTGCCGCTGCAGCATCGCCTGGGCGATCTCGGGGGCGTAGGCGAGGCTCGAGATGCGCGCCTCGACCACCTCGAGACCGGCGATCGCGACGCGGGCTGCGACCTCGGCGGCGATCTCCCCCGAGACGACATCGGTCGCGCCGCGCAGGGTCTCCTCGCCGGTGTCCGGGCGGTCGTACGGGTGGGACATCGCCACGTGGCGCAGGGCCGACTCCGACTGCACGCGCACGAAGTCGACGTAGTCCTCGACGGCGAACGTCGCCTTGGCGGTGTCGGCCACCTGCCAGACGACGATCGCGGCGATGTTCACCGGGTTGCCGTCGGCGTCGTTGACCTTGAGCTCGTTGGTCTCGAAGTTGCGCACCCGCACCGACACCCGGCGGCGGTTGCTCAGGGGGACGGTGGTGTACAGGCCGGTGCGGCGGACGGTGCCGACGTAGCGGCCGAACAGCTGCACCACGCGGGTGGAGCCGGGGCTGATCACGCCGATGCCGGTGAAGGTGAGGACGGCGACGGCGATCAGCAGCACGCCGAGGCCGGCGTGGGAGTCGTCACCGGTCGAGTCGGCCTGGGCGAACTGGTTGAACGCCGTGATCACCAGGGCGATGTCGATGAGGAGCAGCAGCACCGTGGCGGCGCTGCCGAGGGACCACGCGGTCCGCTCGGACACGTCGACCCGCGTCCCTCCGCTGCCCACGGGGCGACCGGCGGGCTGACCGCCCACCGAAGCCTGCGGGGGTGAGGCGATGTCCGACATCTGACTCGTGCTCCTTCGCTGACCGGCGCACCCCCTGTGGATGCGCGATAGCAAAGTGATATCAGGTTTGTGAGACGGGCGGGAGGGATTTCGCCGGCGGAGCTGCGCGGGACGGGTCCGGCGACGCGGAGACGGCGACAGCCGCGCACGACGATGCCCGGGGCCGACACGGTGGTCGGCGCCCGGGCATCGGGTGCTGGGTCGAGCGCTGGCGTCAGGAGAAGCGGCGCAGGCGCAGCGAGTTGGTGACGACGAGCACGGAGGAGAACGCCATCGCCGCACCCGCGATCATCGGGTTGAGCAGGCCGGTCGCGGCGAGCGGGATCGCCGCCACGTTGTACGCGAAGGCCCAGAACAGGTTCTGCCGGATGATCCGCAACGTGGTGCGGGACAGCCGGATCGCCTGCGGTGCCGACTGCAGGTCGCCGCGCACCAGCGTCAGGTCGGCTGCCTCGATGGCGACGTCCGTGCCGGTGCCCATCGCCAGGCCGAGGTCGGCAGCGGCCAGCGCCGCGGCGTCGTTCACCCCGTCGCCGACCATCGCCACGGTGGCGCCCCCGGCACGCAGCCGCTCGACCGCCGCCACCTTGTCCTCGGGCAGCACCTGAGCCACCACGTCGGCCTCGTCGATGCCGACCTCGCGCGCCGCCACCCGGGCCGCCCGCGGGTTGTCGCCGGTGAGCAGCACCGGCCGCATGCCCAGCGACCGCAGCTCGGCGATCGCCTGTGCCGAGGTCGGCTTCACCGGGTCGCGCAGCACCAGCACGCCGCGCGCCGCGCCGTCCCAGGCGGTCATCACGGCTGTCGCGCCGTCCGCCTCGGCGGCGTCGAACTGCTCGTCGAGCACGGTGGTGTCGACGCCCTGGTCGTGCAGCCAGGCCGGGCGGCCCACCAGCACGCGGCGGGACAGGCCGACACCGGCGTGCGCGGCGCGCACCACGCCGACGACACCGCGGCCGGGGGTCTCGACGAAGTCGTGCACGTCGAGCTCCGGCGCCGCAGAGGTCCCGGTGGCGGCGCCGTCGATCGCTGCGCCGTCCGCCTCGACGGCGGTCGTCGCCGTGCGGTCGTCGGCCGCCGACGTGATCGCCGCGGCGATCGGGTGCTGGGAGCCGCGCTCGACGGCACCGGCCACCGCGAGGACGTCGTCCGCGTCGCCGTCGTCCGGGACCAGCACGTCGACCAGGCGCATCGCACCCGCCGTGATGGTGCCCGTCTTGTCGAGCACCACGGTGTCCACGGCACGGGTGCGCTCGAGGATCTCCGGACCCTTGATCAGGATGCCGAGCTGCGCACCGCGGCCGGTCCCGACCAGCAGGGCGGTCGGCGTCGCCAGGCCCAGCGCGCAGGGGCAGGCGATGATCATCACCGCGACGGCCGCGGTGAACGCGGCCTGCACCGAGGCGCCGGACAGCAGCCACACCACGAGGGTGATCACGGACAGGCTGATCACCACGGGCACGAAGACCGCGGAGATGCGGTCGGCCAGCCGCTGCACGGGTGCCTTGCCGGTCTGCGCCGAGGCGACCAGCCGGCCGATCTGCGCCAGCCGGGTCTGCTCGCCGACGCGGGTGGCCCGCACCACGAGGTGGCCGGACGTGTTCACCGTGGCGCCGGTCACCTGGTCGCCGGGACCGACGTCCACCGGCACCGGCTCACCGGTGAGCAGGGACGCGTCCACCGCGGCCGTGCCGCGCAGCACCACGCCGTCGGTCGCGATCTTCTCGCCGGGACGGACCACGAACTCGTCGTCCACCCGCAGCGCGCTGATCGGCACCCGCCGTTCCGCACCGTCCACCAGGACGGACACGTCCTTGGCGCCGAGGTCGAGCAGCGCCCGCAGCGCGTCACCGGCGCGGCGCCGCGAGCGGTGCTCGGCGTACCGGCCGGCCAGCAGGAACGTGGTGACCACGGCGGCCACCTCGAAGTAGAGCTCGGGCGTCGACATCGCGTGGGCCCGCGACGGGATGAGCGTCGGGGTCATGTGGGTCCCGAGCCGGCCGGCGCCGCCGAGCAGCAGCGCCCACAGCGACCACGTGGTGGCGGCGATGATGCCGAGGGACACCAGCGTGTCCATGGTCGAGGAGCCGTGCCGGCCGGCGGCCAGCGCCGCCCGGTGGAACGGCAGCGCCGCCCACGTCGCCACCGGCAGGGCCAGGGCGGCCACCACCCACTGCCAGCCGCGGAACTGCAGCACCGGCACCATCGAGATCAGCACCACCGGCACGGTCAGCACGGCGGCGAGCCGCAACCGCCGGCGCAGGTCCGTGCCGCGGGCGTCGGTCGGGGCTGAGGTGTCCTCGTCGCCCATGTCCATGCCCATGCCACCGGTGACCGCGGCGATCTCCTCGTCGGTCATCGGCGGGGTCGGCGTGATCGGGTGCGCGTCGTAACCGGCGGCCTGCACGGCTGCGACCAGGGCGTCCACGTCCGCCGGGGAGCCGCCCTCGGGGAGCTCGACCCGCACGTGCGCCTGCTCCAGAGCGAGGTTCACCGTCGCCTGCACCCCGGGCACGCGGTTGAGCCGCTTCTCCACGCGGGCGACGCAGGAGGCGCAGGTCATCCCCTCGACGGCGAGGTCGAGCTCGACCACCCCGGTCGCGTCCGGGGTGCCGGCGACGGAGGTGCTCACAGCAGCGAGCCCCGCGGGGTGACCGCGTAGCCGGCCTCGTCGATCGCGGCGGCGATCGCCTCGTCGGAGATCGGGGCGTCGGAGGTGACCTTCACGGGCGACGAACCGCCGGCGACCAGGTCGATGGACACGTCGGTGACGCCGGGGATGGCCGTCAGCTCGGACGTGACGTGCTGCACGCAGTGGCCGCAGGTCATGCCGTCGACGGAGAACTGGGTGGTGGTGCTCATGTGCTGCTCCTCGGTTGGTTGTGCTGGCGGTACTGCGGGGGTCGTCGTCGGGTGGACGTCAGCTGCGGACGAGCCGGGCGATCGCGTCGGCCGCCTCGCGGACCTTCTCGTGGCCGGCCTCGTGGGACTGGCGGGCGGCGTCGACGACGCAGTGGTCGAGGTGGTCCTCGAGCAGCCCGAGGCCGACGGCCTGCAGCGCCTTGGTCACCGCGGCGATCTGGGTGAGGACGTCGATGCAGTACGTGTCCTCGTCCACCATGCGCGCGATGCCGCGCACCTGCCCCTCCACGCGGCGCAGCCGCTTGAGGTAGGCGTCCTTGTCGTCGCTGTATCCGGGCACCGGGGGTCCTCCTCGCGCGGGCCGTCGTCGACCCGTCGCTCGTGACTATATACCCCTACCGGGTATTGGTACCAGGGACTGACGACCTGTGTCGGTGACGACGTCCCTAGGCGGCTGCGTCCGGGAGGGCTGAGGATGACGACGACCGGACCACCCGACGGCGAGAGGGCTGCCATGGACCACGTCGCACGAGCAGAGGTGTTGATCGGTGCGCCAGCGGAACGCGTCTGGGACGTCCTGACCAGCCCCGAGCCGCGGCCGGAGATCATGTTCGGCGCGCGAACCGTCAGCGACTGGCAGCCCGGCCACCGGATCACGTGGAGCGGTCAGTGGCAGGGCCACCCCTTCGAGGACAAGGGCGAGGTGCTGGAGGTCGAGCGTCCGCACCGGCTGGTGGTGACGCACTTCAGCCCGATGTCGGGGCAGCCGGACGTACCGGAGAGCTACCACCGGCTCCAGTACGTGCTCGAACCGGTCGACGGCGGGACCAGGGTGGTCCTCGAGCAGGACAACAACCCGACGGCCGAGTCGGCCGAGCACAGCGCCGCCAACTGGCGCGCGATGCTCGACGGGTTGAAGACGGTATCGGAGGCTCGCGGGACCTAGCTGGTCCGTCGCCGTGTCGAGGTCAGTGGCCGCCGAGGTACACGCCGCCCCAGGCCACGCCGTCAGCGTCGTGCGCCGGCAGGTACTGCCGCGGGTCGCGGAGCCGCCCGCACCGCGGGCAGCGCAGGACGACGACCGTGTGGTCCTCCGCATTCGGGTGCAGCACGCGCCTGCCGTGCCACCCGACGTAGCAGCGCATCGACGCGCGACCGCCGCAGAGACCGGTCAGCACCTCCCAGCGCAGGCGCGGGGCCGCAACCAGCATCGAGGCGGCGAATGCGAGCGGGTGGGGGGCATCGGCGAGCTCGGCGTCGAGCTCCTCCCGGTACCGCCGCCGGGCGGTCGGCGGGAGCAGCCGCACGGCAGCGGTCAGCAGGGCGGTAGCGAGGCGGGGCATGTCACGCCTCGTCCGGCAGCGGCGGCGAGGCGACTGGTCCTGCGAGCCGGCGCCGCAGCCGAGCCTGCCGGGCGGCGACCCCGGCCAGGGCGGTCCGGGCCTGCTCGGCGCCGGCGGGAGTGAGCCGGTAGAAGCGACGGCGGGGGCGTCCGACGGCAGAAGGGTCGACGCTCTCCCACTGGCTCTCGACCCAGCCCGCTGCCTCGAGGCGGGCGAGGACCGGGTGGATCGTGCCGCTGGCCAGGCCCGTCGCCGCGCCGAGCTCCAGGCCGTAACGAGCGGACCGCGGCCGCTCGAGGAACGTCTCGAGCACGCTGACCACTGCGCTGGACATCTTCGGCGCCTTCGCCATGGTCTAACTCTACCTAGGGCTCATGAAGCGGTCCAGAAGACCGACGAGCCTCGGGAGGCACCGTCAGCTGACGCGCAAGGGCGCACGCGATCCCGACGCCGCCACCTAGTGGGGCATCCACACCCAGAGGACGAGACTCACGGTGCCGATGAACCAGGCGCCGTACGCGGCCGTCCCCACGACGAACGAGAACGTCCCGAGCGCGATCCGCTGGCCGAGCCCGACCCGCGCACCGAGGCGGAGGAGGGACCGAGCCCGCGCGGAGACGATCTCCGGCCGGTCGGTCGCTGCCGCCGTGAGCGCCATGCGCAGCGGCGTCGGAAGCCGCGGGTCCGGGCCCAGCCACAGGAGCACGCAGCGCCTTCGCGCATCGCGGAGGTAGACGACGTGGGAGGCGAGTCCCGGGCGTCCTTGGATCGTCAGCGCGCCGATGCGTCGCAGAGCCCGCAGCTCAACCTGCCTGCACCCGAGGACCGTGTCCACGAGGAGCTCGTCAGGTGGGTCGACTTCGGCAAGGGCGGGCCGACCCACGGGCAAGACCAAGAAGGGTGTGAGTGCCGCGACCACCAGGGACAGGAGGAAGAGGGTGATGGCCACGGGGTGATCCGGCAGGCCATGGTCGAGCGGTGCGTGGATCCAGAGCGGTCTGGTGGCCCACGCGGTGACCCAGATGGCCGGGATGGCGGCGAGCGTGATCCGACCGAGACGCACGAGGACGTCGACACGACGCCGGTTCTCGTGAGCTTCGCTGGTGTGCCGAGGTCTACGCGTCGCGCCTACCGCCGCCGGGGTCTCCTCCGGACTCATGTCGTCCGCCGAGGTGCTGGGGGGTCACCCGTGGGCATGAGGGCGGCGAACGGCCACGGCTCGACGTCGAGGTACTCCCGGTGCACCACCGCGCTGACCTGCGCCTCGTCCGGCGGGAGTGCGTAGCGGTTGGCCTGTAGACGATGCAGGACGGCGGCGACGACTGCTTCGTCGTCCAGCGGAGGGTCGTCCGGAAGCGGTCGGCCCCCGACGGGATGCTCGTACCCCGCCATTCGCAGCGCGATCAGCGTCTCCATGGTGCGCCGCCTGGCCCCGGTCTTCTCGAGCACCAGTCCGTGGTCAGCGGCATCCATGTCGCGCAGGAGCTGAACAACGCGGGCCCGGTCACCGAGCTGTGCGCGCCAGTCGGACTTGCGCGCGAGCGTCACGCACAGCACGGCGAGGGCGCGAAGATCGGCCTCGACCCGGGCGTTGATGGTGCCGGCGGCGTCGAGCGGCGCCTCGTTCCGTCCTCGCCCGATCCGGTTGACCCAACTGGCGAAGCTTCGGCGACGGCGGCGAAGCTGTTCGATGCCCGCTGCATGACTGCCACCACCTCGGACTGCGGCGCCGATCGAGTCGCCTCCCCGGGTGGCCGACCACGACGTCAGGATCCAGCTGTCCCCCGTCGTCGCTCCGCAGTCCTCGTAGGGCAGCACGACCTCGAGCTCGTCCGCGACGACGTGCGCGCCGTCCGGAGCGAGTACGAGATCACAGGCGGCGTGGGCCGGCCGCCCGGGGATCAGGAGGCCTCCGTCCGCAGCACGAGCCTCGCGTAGCCAGGCGCTGAGCGTCATAGGACTCCAGGCGGAAGAGCGCGGGGGTGACCCTGATGCCGTACCCGGACGGGTCAGGCGGTCGGGCGCTCGGCCGTGGCGGCCGCCGCGGCAGCCGCAGGCAGGGCCGCCTCGATCCGGCCGATCGCCTCCTCGTCGTGCGCGGCGGAGACGAACCACGCCTCGAAGGGCGACGGCGGCGCGTACACCCCGTGCTCCAGCAGCGCGTGGAAGAAGGGCGTGTACCGCCAGTGCTCGCTGGCCAGCACGGCGTCGTAGTCCCGGGCACCCGCGGCGGCCGGACCGGCGCCGAACATGGTGCTGAACAGCGACCCCGCCCACTGCATCGCGTGCGGCACCCCGGCCTCGCCGAGCGCCCGCGACAGGGACGTGCGCAGCCGGGCCGACGTGGCGTCGACCCGGGCGTACACGTCCTCGTCGGCCAGCCGCAGCGTCGCGAGGCCCGCAGCCACCGCCACAGGGTTCCCGGACAAGGTGCCCGCCTGGTACACGGGCCCGAGCGGCGCGAGCGACGCCATCACGTCGGCCCGTCCACCGACCGCCGCGACCGGCAGCCCGCCGCCGATCACCTTGCCGAAGGTCAGCAGGTCCGGCGCCCAGCCCTCGGCCTGGCCCTCCAGCCCCCACCAGCCCGACGCCGACACCCGGAACCCGGTCAGCACCTCGTCCTGGATCAGCAGGGCACCGGCCTCCGCGGTGATCCGGCGCAGCTCGGCGTTGAATCCCGGCAGCGGCGGCACCACGCCCATGTTGGCCGGCGCGGCCTCCATGATCAGCGCGGCGATGCGCGGCCCGTGCGCCTCGAAGGCGGCGCGGACGGCGTCGAGGTCGTTGTACGGGAGCACCAGCGTCTCGGCCGCGACCTCCGCGGTGACGCCCGCGGATCCCGGCAGGGCCAGCGTGGCGACGCCGGACCCGGCCGCGGCCAGCAGGGCGTCGACGTGCCCGTGGTAGCAGCCGGCGAACTTCACGACGAGGTCGCGACCGGTGAACCCGCGCGCCAGGCGCAGGGCCGTCATCGTCGCCTCGGTGCCCGTCGACACCAGCCGGATCCGCTCGGCGGCGGGGACGCGGCGCCGGATCTCCTCGGTCAGCTCGACCTCGGCCAGCGTCGGGGCGCCGAAGCTGAGCCCTCGAGCTGCCGCCTCCTGCACCGCCGCGACCACCTCGGGGTGCGCGTGCCCCAGCAGCGCGGGCCCCCACGAGCCGACCAGGTCCACGTACTCCGCGCCGTCGACGTCCCGCACGTACGCACCGTGCGCCGATGCGATGAACCGCGGTGTCCCGCCCACCGAGCCGTAGGCGCGCACCGGCGAGTTCACCCCGCCGGGGATCACCCCCAGGGCGCGGTCGAAGGCGTCCGCGCTCGCGGACTGCTCGGTACGGGCGTGGGTCATCGGGTCCCCTCGGAGAGCCAGTGGGCCAGCTCGACGGCCCAGTAGGTGAGCACGGCGTCGGCGCCGGCACGGCGGATGGACAGCACGGACTCGGTGATCGCACGGCGGCGGTCGATCCAGCCGTTGGCGGCGGCGGCCTCGATCATGGCGTACTCGCCGGACACCTGGTACGCCCACACCGGCACGGGAGACGTGGCGGCGACGTCGGCCAGCACGTCGAGGTAGGACATCGCCGGCTTCACCATGACGACGTCGGCCCCCTCGGCCACGTCGGCCGCCACCTCGCGGGCCGCCTCGCGGCGGTTGGCGGGGTCCATCTGGTACGTGCGGCGGTCGCCCTGCAGCTCGCTCTCGACGGCCTCGCGGAACGGGCCGTAGAACGCCGACGCGTACTTCGCGGCGTAGGCCAGCAGCGCGGTGCCGGTGAACCCCGCGGCGTCGAGGGCGTCGCGGCAGGCCGCCGTCTGGCCGTCCATCATCCCGGAGAGCCCGATCAGGTCGACGCCGGCCGCGGCCTGCGCGAGCGCCATGTCGGCGTACCGCACCAGCGTCGCGTCGTTGTCCACCGAGCCGTCGGGGGCCAGCACGCCGCAGTGGCCGTGGTCGGTGAACTCGTCCAGGCACAGGTCGGCCTGCACGACGAGCGCGTCGCCCACCTCGGCCACCACGTCGGCGATCGCCACGTTGAGGATGCCGTCCGGCTCCGTCGCGCAGCTGCCCACCGCGTCCCGACGCTCGGGGATGCCGAACAGCATCACGCCGCCGACACCGGCCTCGGCCGCCTCGACGGCGGCGCGGCGCAGCGAGTCGCGCGTGTGCTGCAGCACGCCCGGCATCGAGCCGAGCGGGCGGGGGTCGGTCAGCCCCTCCTTGACGAACATCGGCAGGATCAGCTGCTCGGCGTGCACCCGCGTCTGGGCCGCCAGGCGGCGGCGGGCGGGGGTGGCGCGCATCCGGCGCAGGCGGACGCGGCCCGGTGTGGGGACGGAGCGGGACTCAGGGGTCGGGACCGTGGTCATCGGGTCTCCTTCGGGTCGAGGTCTGCTGCGTCCGGTGCGACCGGCGCCGGTGGGGCGTCGCCGTGGGTGGCGACCACCGCCTCGGACAGCGCGCCGACCAGGGCGGACATGGTGCGTTCGGGGGCGACGACGGCGACCGGCAGGCCGGCGTCGCGGGCGGCGTCCGCCGTGGTCGGCCCGATGCAGGCCAGCACCGTCCCGCTCGGCGGCGGTCCGAGCCGGGTGGCCAGCGCCCGGACGGTGCTCGGGGAGGTCAGCAGGGCCGCGGCGATCGAGCCGTCCCGCCAGGCCGCGACCACGTCGTCGGGCGCAGGACCGGCCGGCACCGTGCGGTACGCGACCACGTCGTCCACGGCCCAGCCGCCCGCGCGCAGCCCGTCCACCAGCTCGGGACCGGCCAGGTCGCCGCGGGTGAACAGCACTCGGGCCCCGGCGACGTCGGGCGTCGGCCACGCGTCGGCCAGAGCACGCGCACCGGAGGTCCCGACGAGGTCCGCCGTGACGCCCACGGTTGCCAGCGCGCGCGCCGTCGCCGGACCCACGGCCGCCACCTTGGTCCGGCCCACGACGTCGCCGAGCGCCTCCGCACTCTCCAGCGCCCGTCCGACGAGCGCACCGACCGCCGCCGCACTGGTGACCGCCAGCCACGCGTACCGGCCGGCCCGCAGGTCGGTCAGCGCCGAGTCGAGCACCGTCGGGTCGTCGACCGCCTCGGTGCGCACCAGTGGCACCACCACCGGCTCGGCACCGACGGCCCGCAACGCCGCCTCGGCGTCCGCGCTCCCGGACGCCGGCCGTGGCACCAGCACCCGTAGGCCTTCGAGCGGTCCCGTCATCCGCGCGCCTTCGGCTGCGCCGCGCCGCCGACCTGGGCGGTGTCGTCTGCTGCCGGACCGGCCGATGCCGTCGGACCGCGCGATGCCCCCGGCCCGACCGGCGCCAGCTCCGCCGCCCCGTCCTCCAGCAGCAGGTCGGCCACCCGGGTCCCGAGGTCGCTGGCGGCAGCCACGTCGGCGCCGGTCGCGGCCAGCGTGCGGCGCAGCGCTCGGCCGCCGTCCACGCCGGCGACCACGGCCTGCAGCTGCAGCTGGTCCCCGACCAGCTGCGCGAGCGCTCCGACCGGTGCCGCGCAACCGGCCTCGAGCCGGCCGAGCAACGCGCGCTCCGCCGTGACCGCCAGCCGGGTGGCGAGGTCGTCCAACGTGCGCAGCGCTGCGGCCAGGGCGCCGTCTCCCGACGCGTCCTCGGCCCGCACCTCCACCGCCAGCGCACCCTGCCCGGGTGCCGGCAGCATCACGTCGGCGTCGAACACCTCCGTCACCGCGTCGAGCCGGCCCAGCCGCGCCAGCCCGGCACGCGCCAGCACCACCGCGTCGAGGTCGCCAGGACCCGTGCTACCCGCCACCCGACCGAGGCGCGTGTCCACGTTGCCGCGCAGGTCCACCACGTCCAGGTCCGGCCGTGCGGCCCGCAGCTGGGCGGCGCGCCGCGGCGACCCGGTGCCAACCCGCGCACCACGGGGCAGCTCCGCGAGCGTCAGGCCGTCCCGCGCGCACAACGCGTCCCGCGGGTCCTGCCGCACGGGCACAGCCGCGACGACGAGGCCTGGCGCGGGCGCCGTCGGCAGGTCCTTGAACGAGTGCACCGCAACGTCGCAGCGTCCCTCGAGCAGCGCGTCGCGCAGTGCGGTGACGAACACACCGGTGCCTCCCAGCGCCGCGAGGGAGGCGCGGCTGCGGTCACCCTCCGTGCGGACCCGGACGGTCTCCACGGCCAGGCCGGCCGCCGTCAGGTCGGCTGCCACGTGTCCGGTCTGGGTCAGCGCGAGCGCGCTCGCGCGTGTGCCGATGCGCACCTGCATGGGCGTCAGTGTCCCTCCGGTGGCTGTGGCATCGAAATCCGGGGGCCGACGGGGCGCATTCCCGAGGGCTGCGGGACGGCATTGCGACGCGCGTCGCACCGGACCGGCGGAAATCGAGGAGGCGACATTTCTGACGCGGTGTCAGATCAATGCTCGTCGCGAAATGTCGGCTGGTCGGGCTCGCCCGCTCGGCTCCGCCGGCTCAGCCGCGCGGGCTCGGCGCTCCCAGCAGCTCTACGGCTGCCGCCCGGGCCTGCGGCACCACGGACGCCAGACCGTTGCCGGCCACCCACGCACCGGCCAGCGCCAGCCCGGGCACCCGCTCGACCGCGTCCCGCACCGCCGCCACGGCGTCGCGGTGCGCCGCGCTCGGCCGGGGCAGCGCCTGCGTCCACCGCACCACGTCGTGCCCCACCAGCCGGTCGGCCGGCAGCGGCGTGCCCAGCAGCGTGGCGGCGTCGGAGAGGGCGAGCCGCACCAGGTCGTCGCCGGCGGGGAGCGTCGCAGAGTCGCCCTCCGCTCGACCGAAGGACAGTCGCAGCACGTGCCGCCCGGGACCGGCGGCAGCCGCGAGCCACTCCCACTTCGCCGTCGCGTGGGTCAGCGCCTTGGCGGTGACGTCGGTGGCGTCGGGGGCGACCAGCACACCGGTGCCGCGCGGCGCCGAGTCGAGGGCCGTCACGCCGTCGAGCACCAGCGTGACCAGGGTGACCGGCGTCCCCTCGTCGGTGCGCATCGCGCTCGGGTCGGCACCCGTCAGCTCCGCGAGCAGCGGGACGGCAGCCGCCGTGGCCAGCAGCACCCGGTCCGTCCGGACCTCGTCGTGGGCGGTCCGGACCACGAAGCCGCCCTGGGCCGTCGCCGCGGCCCCGACCTCGTCCGCCGCCAGGCCTGTGACGGCCGACCGGACCCGCACCTCGCCACCGTGCGCCTGCACGTCCGCGACCAGGGCGTCCACCAGCCGCCACACCCCGCCGGCCAACCCCTGCACCGCCGACCCGGCCGGCGCCGCGGCGCGCAGCGCGCCGACCGCCCGCCCGAGCGTCCCGTGCTGGGCGAGCGCCGCCCGCAGCCCGGGCGCCACCACGTCCACCGCCAGCTGGTCCGGGTCGGCTGCGTGCACACCCCCGACCAGCGGCCGCACCAGCCGGTCGAGCACCCTTGCGCCCATCCGGGCCCGCACCAGCGCGCCCAACGTGGTGGCGTCGGCGCCGACCCGTGCCGGCAGCACCCCGTCGAACCGTGCCCGCCAGGAGCCGACCAGGCCCAGCGTGCGCCGCACGTCCGCCGCGCCGGGGTCCGTCGGGATGCCGAGCAGCCCGGTGGCCGGCAGCGGGCCGTCGCCGCTGACCAGGTGCACCCAGGAGCCCCGCGGCGCCGGGGTGCACAGGTCGTCGGTCATCCCCAGCTCGTCGACCAGGGCCGCGACCGCCCCGCCGCGCGTCGCGAACGACTCCGCGCCGGCGTCCAGCCGCAGCCCGGCCACGTCGTGCGACCGCACGGCGCCCCCGGGCGCGTCCCGGCCGTCCAGCACCAGCACCCGCAGTCCCGCCCGAGCCAGCTCGCGCGCGGCCACCAGCCCACCCAGACCTGCGCCGACGACGACGGCGTCCCAGCGCTCGGTCACAGCGAGTGCACCAGCTCGACCAGCCTGGTCAGCACGTCGGGATCGGTGTCCGGCGGCACCCCGTGACCGAGGTTCACCACGTGCGCGGGTGCCACGGAACCCCGCTCCACCACGTCCCGCACGTGCGCCTCGAGCACCTCCCACGGCGCCGCGAGCATCGCCGGGTCCACGTTCCCCTGCAGCGGCGTGCGACCGCCCAGCCGCCAGCTCGCCTCGTCCAGCGGCACCCGGTAGTCCACGCCCATCACGTCGGCACCGGCGTCACGCATCGCCACCAGCAGCTCGCCGGTGGCGACCCCGAAGTGCACCGCCCGCACGCCGAGCTCCCGCACGCCCGACAGGACCCGCGCCGAGGCCGGAACCACGTGCTGCGTGTAGTCGGTCAGCGACAGCGACCCCGCCCAGGAGTCGAACAGCTGCGCCGCCGACGCCCCGGCCCGCACCTGCGCCTGCAGGAACGCCCCGGTCACGTCCGCCGCCCAGCCCATCAGCGCGTGCCAGGCGGCCGGGTCGGAGTGCATCAACCGGCGGGCGCCGAGGTGGTCGCGGGACGCGCGGCCCTCGACCAGGTACGCGGCGAGCGTGAACGGCGCACCGGCGAACCCGATCAGCGGGGTGTCGCCCAGGGCGGCCACCGCGGCGCGCACGCCGGCGGTCACCGGGGCGGCCCGTTCGTCGGTCAACGGGCCGAGGTCGCGCAGCCGTGCCACGTCGTCCACGGTCCGCACGGGCGAGCCGAACACCGGGCCCACGCCGGGCTCGATCTTCACGTCGACCCCCAGCAGCGCCATGGGGACGACGATGTCCGAGAAGAAGATCGCCGCGTCCACCCCGTGCCGGCGCACCGGCTGCAGCGTCAGCTCCGCCGCGAGGTCCGGGTCCAGGCACGAGTCGAGCATCGCGACGCCCGCCCGCGACGCCCGGTACTCCGGCAGCGACCGTCCCGCCTGCCGCATGAACCACACCGGCAGTCGTCGCGGTCGGTGCCCCGAATAGGCGCTGACCAGGGGGGAATTCGTGGTGCGGCCGGTACGCAGAGGGTGGTCCTCGGGAAGGGTCACACCGCGATTGTGCCGGACAAATGTTCGGGTGATTCAATCGGCCGCGTGGCGCTGCTCAGCTGTGCCGCCAGCCACCACGACCTCGAGCTGTCCGCCCTGGAACGTCTGTCCACCGACTGGGCCGGCGTCGGCCCCGAGCTCGTGGCGGCGGCGGGTCCCGTCCGGGGTGCCGTGGTCCTCGCCACGTGCAACCGCTTCGAGCTGTACCTGGACGTGGACGACGAGCGGCTCGCCGAGGCCTGCGCCGCGGCCTCCGAGGCCGTCGCCGCGCGGTCCGGCCTGGCGCCGGCCACCGTCCGCGGGCACCTGCGCCACCGCACCGAGGCCGATGCCGCGCAGCACCTGTTCGCCGTCGCCGCCGGGCTGGACTCGATGGTGGTCGGCGAGCGCGAGATCGCCGGACAGGTGCGCCGGGCGCTGACCCACGCGCGCCGCGAGGGGACCACCACGTCGGTGCTGGAGCAGCTGTTCCAGCGGGCGTCGCGGGTCTCCCGTGCGGTCGAGGCCGCGACCGGGCTCGGCGGCACCGGCCGCTCGGTGGTCGGGGTCGCGCTGGACCTGGCGGCCGGCACGCTGCCGCGGCACGTGCACGACGCGGCCGCGGGGCCCGCGGGAGAGCACGTGGACTGGTCGGGGCTGCGCGTGGTGCTGGTCGGCACCGGCTCCTATGCCGGCGCGAGCCTCGCGGCACTGCGCGGCCGCGGGTGCCGGGACGTGCGGGTGTGGTCGGCGAGCGGCCGGGCAGCGGCCTTCGCCGCAGCCCGCGGTGCGCACGTCGCCGATCCGGACCTGCTGGCGGAGCTGGCCCACGCCGACCTCGTCGTCGCCTGCAGCGGCACCGGCGGCCCGGTGCTGCACGGGTCGGCGCTCGCGGCCGTCCGGGCCGCCGCGGGGAACGCCGCGCCGCTGACCGTCGTGGACCTCGCGCTGCGGCACGACGTGGACCCGAGCGTGGGTGCGCTGCCCCAGGTGCACCTGGTGTCGTTGCACTCGGTCGCGGAGCACGCCCCGGCCGGCTCGGTGGCCGTCAGCGAGGGCGCTCAGATGGTGGCTGCCGCCGCGGCGGAGTTCGTCGCCGAGCGTCGGGTCCGTGCCTGGGATCCCGCCGTCGTCGCCGAGCGCACGCGGGTGCTCACGGCGACCGAGGGCGACCAGGCTGCTCGCCGGCGCGCCCGTGCAGCGCTGCACGGTCCGACCGTCCGGGCCCGCGAGGCCGCTCGGCGCGGCGACGTCGACGCGTACCGCCAGGCGCTCGCGGAGCTGGCCGCCGTCCAGCCGGTGGTCGGCGACTCGATCGCCTGAGCCGCGCGTCGCCGCCTCGGCTGCGGGCGTCTGCGCCCCGCGCGACTGGCCACCGGTCCGCCCGACGACGGACGTGCCGGGCCTGGACGGGGGGAGCGCCAGGCCCGGCACGCGTCCGGGGCGCCGCGCGGACCGCAGACCGCGCCGCGGTGGTCCGTCAGTAGTGCGCGTGGTGCTGGTAGGGGGCGCCGTAGGAGCGCTGGGACGTCGTCGTCGGACCGGGCGCCCACGTGACCGGCACCACCTGGTTGGTCTGCAGGTCGGTGAGCTCGGCGGCGTAGACCACCGCCTCGTACACGCCGGCCTCCACCTGCTGCAGGTGGAGCCGCTCGGCACGGTCCATGTCGTCGCCCAGGTGCGAGATGCGGGCGACCACGTACCGCTGCGCGTCCTGCCACTGGTCGACCACGCGCACCGCGAGGCCGTTCCAGCGTGCCGTCAGGTCGAGCTCGAACAGCTCGGAGACCTCGGTGCGGGCGACGTGCCGGTACCAGCGGCCGCTCGGCGACTGGTCGAACCCGGTCTCGGCCAACGGCGGGTTGGCCAGGGCGAGCACCACGGTGTCGTCGTCCAGCACGTCCGCCTCGAGGTACGCCGAGTGCCACTTGGCCACCGGGCCGACGCAGCGCGAGAGCGAGGACAGGCCGGGCTGCCCGGGGATGCCGGGCGCCGAGGTCCAGCCGGTACCGACGTCGCCGTACCAGGCCAGCAGCCGCGAGCTGCCGTCGGAGTACACCCGCACCAGCTCGGTGCGCGGCGGGATGCGGGAGTGCCGCAGCCACCACAACGGGACGATGTAGCCGGGCACGTCGCGGTACTGCAGCTGCGGTGACGACTCGAAGCGCAGCAGGTCCACGTGGTCGTCGGTGGGCCGGAACGGCGAGCCGGGGTAGCCGAGCCCGTGCACCTCGAACAGCTGCGCCGGGGTGGTGGCGAACGACACGTCCGCGGCGCGCACCACGTAGCCGGCCATCCGGTCGTGACCGTTGACCAGGTGCGCGTACGACGACGCAGGTGTGACCACCTTCTGCATGAGCGTCACGGGAGAACCCTGCTGCGAGATGGGGAGGAACCCGGGTGAACCGGACGAGCCGTGGGCATTCTGGCCCTAACAAGCACACGTGTCCAGGTTGCGGCGCGTCGCCGCGGGAGCGCTCACACGGACGGGCGACGCAAGGTCCGTCGCCGTGCTCCCGCGGTGCTGCGGGGCCTGCTCGGCCGGCGAGGCGGTCCCTCTCAGTCGGTCAGGTGGTCCACCAGGTCCGCGGCGATGCCGGTGTACGCGGCCGGCGTCATCGCCTGCAGGCGCGCGGCGACGTCGTCCGGCAGGCCGAGCGACCCGATGAACTCGCGCATGTCCGCCGCCGTCAGCCGGTGCCCGCGGGTCAGCTCCTTGAGCCGCTCGTACGGGTTCTCCATGCCGGTGACGCCGGCGACCGAGGCGGCCCGCATCGCGGACTGCACCGGCTCGGCGAGCACCTCCCAGTTCTCGTCGAGCTCCGCCGCCAGCAGTGCCGGGTCCACGGCCAGCCCGCCGAGGCCGCGGCGCACGTTGTCGATCGCCAGCAGGCTGTGCCCGAACGCCGGACCGATGTTCCGCTGGGTGGTCGAGTCGGTCAGGTCGCGCTGCAGGCGGCTGGTGACCAGCGTCGCGGCGAGCGTGTCGAGCAGGGCCGACGAGATCTCGAGGTTGGCCTCGGCGTTCTCGAAGCGGATCGGGTTGACCTTGTGCGGCATCGTCGAGCTTCCGGTCGCACCGGGGACGGGGATCTGGGTGAAGACGCCCCTGGAGATGTACGTCCAGACGTCCGTGGCCAGGTTGTGCAGCACGCGGTTGAACCGGGCGACGTCCCCGTACAGCTCCGACTGCCAGTCGTGCGACTCGATCTGCGTGGTCAGCGGGTTCCAGGTGAGCCCGAGGTGCTCGACGAACGTGCGGGAGACGAGCTGCCAGTCCGCGCCCGGCACCGCGGCGGTGTGCGCGCCGTACGTGCCGGTCGCGCCGTTGAGCTTGCCCAGGTACTCGTCGGACTCGATGCGGCGCAGCTGGCGGCGCAGGCGGTGCGCCAGCACGGCGAGCTCCTTGCCGAGCGTGGTCGGCGTGGCGGGCTGCCCGTGCGTGAGGGCGAGCATCGGCAGCGCGCGATGCTCGGCCGCGAGGGCGGCCACCTGGTCGACGAGCTCGACGGCCGCGGGGAACCACACCTGCTGCACGGCGCCGCGCACCATCAGCGCGTAGGACAGGTTGTTCACGTCCTCGCTGGTCAGGGCGAAGTGCACCAGCTCGCCGACCGACGGGAGCACGGTGTCGGCGCCCAGCGCCTCGGGTGCTGCGGCCAGCCGCCGCTTGAGGAAGTACTCGACCGCCTTCACGTCGTGCACCGTGGTCCGCTCGATCGCGGCCAGCTCGGCGATCTCGTCGGCGCCGAAGGTGTCCACCACCCCGCGCAGGTACTCCTCCTCCGCCGGGCTGAGCGAGGGCGCGCCGGGCACCACAGCGTGCGCGCACAGGTGGATCACCCACTCGACCTCGACGGCGATGCGGGCGCGGTTCAGCGCGGCCTCGGAGAGGTGGTCCACCAGGTCGGCGACAGCCGGACGGTAGCGGCCGTCCAGCGGGCCGAGGGCGATGGCAGGGGTGATGTCGGCCAGGCGCACGCGGGGCATGGCAGCAGTGTCCCAGAGCGGTGGACGGCGGCGGCGGGCGGTGCGGACGACGAGACGGTGCGGGCCGCCGGGCCGGGGTCGTCGCAGGCGTGTCGCGCACCCACAGCCCGGACGGCGCGCTCCTCGTCCGTGCGCTCGATCCTCCGGCGTCCGCCGCGCCCGGAGGCGTCCCTAGCGTCCCGGCCGTGGACATCCGAGGGGCGCAGGTGGTGCTGACGGCGGCGCAGCAGGAGGTGGGGTCGGTGCGGGCCGACGTGGCCACCTGCCAGGGGCTGCCCTGGAGATCGCCGGCGGCGGTCGCGTACGAGGACCAGATGGTGGCGGCCGCCGGGGACCTGGGCCTGTGCGCCCGGGGACTGATGACGTCGGGAGGCCTCGTCGCGGCGGGCATCAACGGTGGACCCACCTGGTGCACCTCGGACCACGGACCGGTGCCGCCGGTGGCGGGCTGGTCGACACCCGTCCCGCGCTCGAGCGTGGGCGGCACCTCGGTCCGGGTGGGTGCGGACGGGGTGACCAGCGTCGACCCGGAGGCGCTCCAGGTCGCCGCCGCCAAGCTCACCTCGTGCGCCGACCGCCTCGACCACGTCCACGCGTCGCTGTCCACGCTGACGGTCGCGCTGCCGACGCCGGTGCTGATCGACAACCACCAGCGAGCCTCGATCTGCCTCCTGCTCGGCGCCCGCTGGTCGCCGTACCACCTGGCGGAGAACCTGCGGGAGCTGGCGAAGCGGCTGCACGCCGCGGCGGAGGTGCACGCGGCCGGCGAGAGCACCGTGTCGGGGGTCGTGCGCGGGGCTGGCGCCGTCTGGGGCGGGATCGTCGGGCTCCTGCCGGCGCCGGTGCTGGCCGTCGAGGGCGTGCTGGCAGCGGGTGCCGCCGGGCTCACCGGACTCGCCCTGTTCGGCGAGACGTCGCGCGTCGTGGGGCCGGAGAAGGCGGCGCAGCTGGCGGAGACGGCCGGGGCGGCCGCGGCCAAGGCGGCTGTGCGCTCGGGGGTGGTCGAGGTGGCGACGACGGCCGTCTCGGCGGTTGCACGGGGGCAGGCCGGCGGCCTCCCCACGCTGCACCCGGTGCCGGGCGGCGCTGCGGTGCTGGCCGGGCTGATGACGGGGCCGGCGGGCACGGCCGTCGTGACGCCGGTGGCGGCACCGGTGCCGCAGCCGGCACCACACGGCCTGGCCGATGTGATGCGGCTGGTCGCCACCAGCTACGGCGGCTCGGCGGCACCGGGCACCGAACCCGGCACGGTGACCATCCAGCGCCTGGACCGGCCCGACGGGACGCGCTCGTGGGTGGTGGCTGTGCCCGGCACCCAGACCATGGCGATGTCCGGGACGGTTCCTACGGACATGGGCACCAACCTGCGCCTCGAGGCGGGGCTCGCCGACACGATGACGGCCGGCGTCCTGGCCGCGATGCGGCAGGCCGGCATCCCTGCCGGCCAGCCTGTGACGCTGGTCGGTCACAGCCAGGGCGGCATGGTGGCGATGAACGTCGCGGCGAGAGCCGGCAAGGAGTTCACCGTCGGCGCGGTGGTGACCGCCGGCTCACCGGACGTCCCGGCGCAGCTGCCGTCCAACGTCCCGGTGATCCGCATGGAGCACGTGGAGGACGGCACCGCGCGGCTCGATGGGGCACCGACCCGGGTGGCGCCCCAGGTCACGGCGATCACCAGGGAGCTGGCGGAGGACGGCCAGGGCACGCCCAGCTGGGGCACCGCGCACGGGATCAAGAACTACATCGAGACGGGGCGCCGGGTGGACGAGGCGGTCGCGCAGGCGCCGGGCTCGATCCCGGGGGTCGGCGCGCTCGACGGCGTGCTCGGTGGTCCGGGGACCGTCGCGACGACGTCGCAGTACGTGGTCCGGCGGGAGGTGGGCTGACGGGTCAGTGGGCTGACGGGTCAGTGGACGCGGCGGCGGCCGACCACCAGGGACAGCACCCAGCTGACGATGCTGATGATCAGCGCGCCGACCACGGCCGTCCCGAAGTTGTCGACCTGCAGGCCCCAGGCGGCGTGGCTGGTGATCCAGGCGGTGAGCATGAGCATCAGCGCGTTGACGACGAGCGTGAACAGCCCGAGCGTCAGCACGTACAGCGGCAGGGACAGCATGGCGACGATCGGCTTGACGATCGCGTTGACCAGGCCGAAGACGAACGCGACCAGCAGCAGCACACCGACGGTGCTGCCGGTGAAGCCGCCGCCGGCCACCTTGACGTGCATACCGCTGAGCAGCTGCGTGGCCAGCCAGATCGCCACGCCGTTGATGAGGACCCGCAGCACGAAGCGCACGGTTCGATCCTGCCAGCCGCACCGGTCTGCCGACCAGGCTTGACGTGCATCGGTGCTGGTCGACGGCCGGCTCGATGGCCTGGTCGGTGGTCTGGTCAATGGCCTGGTCGGTGGGCTGACCGGTGGGCTGACCGGTGGCCTGACCGGTGGCCTGACCGGTGGCCCGGTCGGTCGGGGTCAGCGGCCGAGCCTGGCCTTCGCCTCGGGGCTCACCGGCGTGAAGCAGTTGACGAGCGTGCCGTCGGGGTCCCGCAGCAGCAGCGAGCGGTTGCCCCACGGCATCGTGGTCGGCTCGTTGACGAAGGTGCCACCGACGCCGGCCAGGCCGTCGTGCAGCCGGGCGTAGACCGCGTCCACGTCGTCCACCAGGAACTCGACGATCGCCGTCCGGTTGTCGGCGGCGTGGACGGAACCGGGGGCGAACGCGGCGACGGTGCGCGTGCTGCCGATGGCCAGCGTGCCGGCGGGCGTGGCCAGCTCGGCGAAGTCGGGGGTCGCCCAGCGGACGGGGGTGTCGGTGACGAGCTCGTAGAACGCGGCCAGGCGGGCGACGTCGTCGGTGATCACCCGGACGGAGACGAGGGAGGCGGGACGCGGAGCGGGTTCGTTCGAGGTCATGGCAGGTGACGGTAGGACGTATACCGGACAGGATCCGCCCGCTATCGGCCAGGATGTCGGGATGACCCGTCCGACCGCCCGCGTACTGGCCCTGCTCGAGATCCTGCAGGCCGGTGGCACGCGCACGGCCGCCGACCTGGCTCAGCGTCTCGGGGTCGACGAGCGCACCGTCCGTCGGTACGTCGAGCACCTGGTGGACCTCGGCGTCCCGGTCGAGTCGGTGCGCGGCCGCTACGGCGGCATCCACCTGGTGCCCGGCTACCGGATGCCCCCGCTGATGCTGACGGAGGACGAGGCGCTCGCGGTGGTGCTCGGCCTCGTCGGCTCGCGTCGCGACGGGTCCACGTCCAGGTCCGCTGGGACCGGCGGCCTGCCCGGAGCCAGCACGGTCGCGCTGGAGAGCGCCACCGCCAAGGTGCTGCGCGTGCTGCCCAAGACGCTCGCGCGCCGGCTGGACGCCCTGCTGACCGGCGTGCAGCTCACGGCGCCGACGGGCGAGCCGACGGCGGTGCAGGCGGACCACCTGCTGGTGGTGGCGGAGGCGGCACGGGACCGTCGGCCGGTCGCCCTCGAGTACACCGACTCGCAGGGTCGTCGCAGCAGCCGCACCGTCCACCCGTACGGCGTCGTCGCCCACTCCGGCCGGTGGTACGTGACGGCCGCCGACCCGGCGGCGCCGGGCGTGCGGACGTTCCGGGTGGACCGCATCGCGGCCCTCACCACGCTCCCGGGGTCGTTCGAGGTGCCGGAGGGGTTCGACCCGGTCGGTGCGCTGCTGCAGGCGGTCGCCGGGGCGCCACGTCGGCACGCGGTCCGGCTGCGCGTCCAGGCGCCGGCCGACGCGGTGCGCGGCATGTTCCCGGCGGGCATCGCCACGCCGGACGGCACGGACGACGAGGGCTGGACGCGCGTGGTGATCCAGGTGGAGCGGCTCGACTGGGTGCCGACGGTCCTCGCGGCAGTCCCGGTGCCGTTCGTCGTCGACGGCCCGGAAGAGCTCTGGTCGCTGCTGCAGGCCCTGGCCGCTCGGTTGACCGCCGCCGCCCCGGCCACGGTCCAGGCCGCGTCCCCCTCCGCGCACCCCTCCTCGTCCCCCTCCGCGCCCCCTGCCGCCGAGGCGGCCCCGGCCGCGGACGTCTGACGCGGCGGTGGCATGCTGTCCGGCGTGACCCGCGTGCCCCTCCGCCGTGCCCTCGCTGACCTCCCGCCGTACGTGCCGGGCGCCCGCGCCGGCGGCGGGGCGATGGCCTACAAGCTCTCGTCCAACGAGAACCCGTACCCGCCGCTGCCCTCCGTGATGGCCGCGATCGCCGACGGCGCGGTGGACGTGAACCGGTACCCGGACATGTACGCCACCGAGCTGACGGAGGCGATCGCGCGGCACCTCGACGTGCCGGTCGAGTCGGTGGTGACCGGCGGTGGGTCGGTGGCGCTGCTGGGCCACGTGCTGGCCGCCGTGTGCGAGGCCGGTGACGAGGTGGTGCTGCCGTGGCGCTCGTTCGAGGCGTACCCGATCTACGTCACGCTGGCCGGTGCCGTCGGCGTGCCGGTGCCGGTGGGCACCGACGGTCGGCTGGACCTGGTCGCGATGGCGGCCGCCGTCACGCCGCGGACGCGCGTGATGCTGGTCTGCACACCGAACAACCCGACCGGCCCGGCGGTGCGCGCGGACGAGCTGGCGGCGCTGCTCGACGCCGTGCCGAAGGACGTGCTGGTGCTGCTGGACGAGGCGTACGTCGAGTTCGTCCGCGACCCGGAGGCGGCCGACGGGCTCGCGGTCTTCGCCGAGCACCCCAACGTGGTGCTGCTGCGCACCTTCTCCAAGGCGTACGGGCTGGCCGGTCTGCGCGTGGGCTACGCCGTCGCCCGGCCGCGCCTGGCCGCCGCGATCCGAGCCGCCTCGACGCCGTTCGGGGTGTCGCACATCGGCCAGCTCGCGGCGTTGGCGTCCCTGGCGGCGCAGCAGGAGATGCGGACGCGGGTGGACGCGATCGTCGCGGAGCGTGCGCGCATGCTGACCGGCCTGCGTGCGCAGGGCTGGCACGTGCCGGACAGCCAGGCGAACTTCGTCTGGCTGGCGCTCGGGGAGCACGCGAAGTCGTTCGCCGACCGGTCGGCGCGCGCCGGGGTGCTGGTGCGGCCGTTCGCCGGGGACGGCGTGCGGATCAGCGTCGGCGAGACCGAGGCGACCGACCTGCTGCTCGAGGTGACCGCGGAGGTCGTCCGGCGCTGAGCGCGTCCCACTGGCCGTGCGTCACGGGGCGCGGCACGCTGTGGGGAGCCGACAAACCGGCTCGGTGAGGCTTGTCGGCACCCCGGTCGGGAAACCTACGGTTCCGTAGCCTACGCTGACGTAGGTTCGGCGCCGGGAGCGGGCGCACCGCCGCACACGAGGAGCACGCGTGACCACCCTTCCCACGCACCTTCCCCCGCAGCAGGGCCCCCTCACGGAGGACGGCCTGGTCCAGCTGCTCACCCCCGCCGGCCAGCGCGTCGACCACTCCGACCCGTACGCGGACGCCCTGGACGCCGACCGGCTCCGGGCGATGTACCGCGACATGGTGCTGGCCCGCCGGTTCGACACCGAGGCGACCAGCCTGCAGCGGCAGGGCGAGCTGGCGCTGTGGGCGCAGGCGCTGGGCCAGGAGGCCGCGCAGATCGGCTCCGCGCACGCCGTCCGTGACCAGGACCAGGTGTTCCCGTCGTACCGGGAGCACGGTGTGGGCATGGCCCGCGGGGTGGACCCGGTGGACATCCTGCGGCTGTTCCGGGGGGTCGACCACGGCGGCTGGGACTCCGAGGCGGTCAGCTTCCACCTGTACACGCTGGTGGTGGGCGCCCATCCGCTGCACGCCGTCGGCTACGGCATGGGCCTGCAGCGCGACGGGCTGGTCGGCACCGGCGACGCCGCCCGCGACGCCGCGGTGATCACGTACTTCGGTGACGGGTCGACGTCGCAGGGCGACGTGAACGAGGCTCTCGTCTTCGCGGCCGTGAACCAGGCGCCCGTGGTGCTGTTCTGCCAGAACAACCAGTGGGCGATCAGCGAGCCGACCACCCGGCAGGCGCTGGTGCCGATCGCCGACCGCGCCCCCGGCTTCGGCATCCCGAGCGTCCGGGTGGACGGCAACGACGTCATCGCCACCTACGCGGTCACGGCCGCGGCGCTGGACCGGGCCCGCAACGGCGGCGGTCCCACCTTCATCGAGGCGTTCACCTACCGGATGGGCGCCCACACCACCTCCGACGACCCGACGCGCTACCGCACGCACGAGCAGGAGGAGCACTGGCGGCGTCGTGACCCGATCGACCGCCTCAAGGCCTACCTCGAGGCGGCCGGCGAGCTGCCCGAGGTGTTCCAGGCCGAGCTGGCCGGCGAGGCGGACGCCCTCGGCGAGCGCGTCCGCACGCAGGTGCGCGCGATGCCGAAACCGCCGGCGGACAGCATGTTCGAGCACGTGTACGCCACCCCGCACGCGGTGGTGGACGGCGAGCGCGCGGCGTTCGCCCGGTACGAGGCGTCGTTCCTGGACACCGAGGAGGCCCACCGATGACCACCACCACCGAGCGGCGCACCGCGGCCGCCCCGTCCGGCGTGCAGAAGCTGACGTTCGCCAAGGCGATCACCCTGGGACTGCGTCGCGCGATGGTCGACGACCCCAAGGTGCTGCTGATGGGCGAGGACATCGGCAGGCTCGGCGGCGTGTTCCGCGTGACGGACGGTCTCTACGACGAGTTCGGCGCGCAGCGCGTGGTGGACACCCCGCTCGCCGAGTCCGGCATCGTCGGGACCGCCATCGGCCTGGCGCTGCGCGGCTACCGGCCGGTGTGCGAGATCCAGTTCGACGGGTTCATCTTCCCGGCGTTCGACCAGATCACCACGCAGCTGGCCAAGCTGCACTACCGGTCCCGCGGTCGGCTGACCGTGCCGGTCGTCATCCGGGTGCCCTACGGCGGCGGCATCGGCGCGGTGGAGCACCACAGCGAGTCGCCGGAGGTGCTGTTCGCGCACACCGCCGGGCTGCGCGTGGTGAGCCCGTCGAGCCCGGCCGAGGCCTACACGATGATCCAGGCGGCGATCGCGTCGCCGGACCCCGTGCTGTTCTTCGAGCCGAAGGTGCGGTACTGGGAGAAGGGCGAGGTGGACCTCGGCCCGGCGGACGACGAGCGGGTCCCCGGTTCCGTCCCCGCGCCCGACGACGCCGTGCTGAACCGGGCGCGCATCGTCCGGCCCGGCACCGACGTCACCGTGGTGACCTACGGCGGGAGCGTGGCGACCGTGCTGAAGGCGGCCGACGCCGCCGCGGCCGAGGGCACCAGCCTCGAGGTGATCGACCTGCGTGCCGTCTCCCCGCTGGACACCGCGACGGTCGCCGAGTCGGTGCGCCGCACGGGCCGCTGCGTCGTGGTGCACGAGGCGCCGGTGCTGTACGGCTCCGGTGCCGAGGTCGCGGTGCGGATCACCGAGGAGTGCTTCTACCACCTGCAGGCGCCGGTGCTGCGGGTCGGCGGCTTCCACACCCCCTACCCGGTGGCCAAGCTCGAGCACGAGTACCTGCCGAGCCTGGACCGCGTGCTCGACGCGGTGGACCGCACGCTCGCGTTCTGACCCGCCGACCCACCCGCGACCCGACTGGCCGTTCCGGCCCTTGACTGGCTGATCCGAGGAGACACCGGTGCCGACCTACCAGCAGTTCCCGCTGCCCGATGCGGGCGAGGGCCTGACCGAGGCCGAGATCGTCGAGTGGCGCGTCGCGCCCGGTGACGTGGTGACCGTCAACCAGACGATCGTGGAGATCGAGACCGCCAAGTCGCTGGTCGAGCTGCCGTCGCCCTGGTCGGGCGTGGTGAGCCGGATCCTGGTCGAGGTGGGCACCACGGTGGACGTGGGGACGCCGATCATCGAGATCGACACGGATCCGTCGGGGACGGCCACGCCTGCGGCCGGGGGCCGGGCGGTGAGCGGGGCCCAGTCGCCGCACGGGCACCACGAGCACCCGTCCCGCGCCTCCGAGGAGCCGGGCGGTGCCGAGGAGATCGGCGCCGCTCGCGACGAGCGCGCTGAGACGTCGGGGTCCGTGCTCGTCGGGTACGGGCTCGGGTCGGGCGGGTCCGGTCGGCGTCCGCGGGCGGGCGCTGCGCGCGCCGCGGGCGCGGCGACGAATCCGACCGCGCCGGCCCCCACAGGCGCGTCCGTCTCCACCCCGGAAGCACCCGCACCCACCCCGGCGGCGACGGTCTCGGCGCCGGCACCAGCCCCTGTGCGGCCGGCCACGACGACCAACGGCAACGGGTCCTCGTCGTCCGTCGCCTCGTCGTCCGCCACCTCGTCGTCGGCCGCCGTCCACGCCCTCGCCAAGCCGCCCGTGCGCAAGCTGGCCAAGGACCTCGGTGTCGACCTCGAGATCGTCACGCCCACCGGTCCCGGCGGGATCGTGACCAGGGAGGACGTGCTCGAGCAGGCCAACCGGGCGGAGGGGCGCACGCTCGCCACCTACCCGGGCGACGACGCGCCGTGGCTGGCCAGCGGCACGGTGTCGGCGGACGGCCGCCAGACGCGGGTCCCCGTGAAGTCGGTGCGCAAGCGGACCGCCGAGGCGATGGTCACCAGCGCGTTCACCGCCCCGCACGTCACGGTGTTCCACACGATCGACGTCACGCGCACCATGCACCTGGTGCAGCGGCTGCGCGCCGACCGCGAGTTCGCCGACGTCCGGGTCACCCCGCTGCTGATCGCCGCCAAGGCTCTGCTGCTCGCGGTGCACCGGCACCCGGAGGTGAACGCCTCGTGGGACGACCAGACGCAGGAGATCGTCTACAAGCACTACGTGAACCTCGGCATCGCCGCCGCGACGCCACGCGGCCTGGTGGTGCCGAACATCAAGGACGCCCACCGGATGAACCTGCTGCAGCTGGCGCAGGCGCTCGGTGACCTCACCGCGACAGCGCGGTCGGGCAAGACCACCCCGACGGCGATGTCCGACGGCACCATCACGATCACCAACGTCGGGGTGTTCGGCATCGACACCGGGACGCCGATCCTCAACCCGGGCGAGGCCGCGATCCTGGCCTTCGGTGCCATCCGGGAGCAGCCCTGGGTGCACAAGGGCAAGATCAAGGTCCGCCACGTCACCCAGCTGGCGCTGAGCGTCGACCACCGGCTGGTGGACGGGGAGCTGGGCTCGCGGGTGCTCGCCGACATCGCCGCGATCCTGGCCGACCCGGCGCAGGCGCTCGTCTGGGGCTGACCGCAGGCCCGGGGACAGCGACCGGCCGCGCGGCGTGTCGGCCGCGCGGCCGGTGTCCGTGCCGATGTGCTCAGGCCTGCTCGATGCGCACCATGTTGCCGGCGGGGTCGCGGAACGCGGCGTCCCGCACGCCCCACGGCTGGCTGACGGGCTCCTGCAGCACCTCGGCACCGGCCGCGGCGGCGACCTTCTCGAACGTCGCGTCGAGGTTGTCGGTGCGCAGCTGCAGCATGCCGAGCGCACCCTTGGCCAGCAGGGCGGCCAGCGCGTCGCCGTCCTCCTGGGAGCGGCCGGCGTGCGCCTCGGATAGGACGATGTTGATCTCCGGCTGGCTCTCGTTCACCAGGGTGATCCAGTGGAAGCCGCCCTGGGCGACCTCGTTGCGCACGGTCATGCCGAGCGTGTCGCGGTAGAACGCGAGGGCGGTGTCGATGTCGTCGACGGCGACGTGGACGCCGCTGAGAGAAACGGTCATGGGGACGACGCTAGGCGGGCGCCGTGGCGGGTGCTTCTTCGAAACTGCTCACTTGCGTGCCCTCCGTCGTCGGACGCGGCTCGGACTCCTCGCCGCGGGTGCGGCGCGGCCGGGTCGCGGCCATCACGTGGCAGACGGGCAGCTGACGCAGGGCGGTGTGGTCCGCCGCCCGGTAGGCGCTGGGCGTCTGGCCCACCAGCTCGGTGAACCGGGAGCTGAACGAGCCGAGGCTGGTGCAGCCCACCTCGAAGCAGACCTCGGTGACGCTGAGGTCGCCCCGCCGCAGCAGGGCCTTGGCCCGCTCGATCCGCCGGGTCATCAGGTAGGAGTACGGCGTCTCGCCGTAGGCCTCGCGGAACCGGCGGCTGAAGTGCGCCGTCGACATGAACGCGGTGGCGGCCAGCGCAGGGACGTCGAGCGGCTCGGCGTACTCGCGGTCGATCCGGTCGCGCGCGCGACGCAGCCGTCGCAGCTCGTCGAGGTCCGCCGCCATGCACCGATTGTGCACATGACCCCGGCCGGACCGCTGCTCCCTGGTCCCCCGGCGGCCGGCGGCGTCAGGTCTCGGCGGGACCGACGCGGACGAGTCCCGTCTGGTAGGCGACCACCACCAGCTGGGCGCGGTCACGCAGGTCGAGCTTCACCATCGAGCGGTTGACGTGGGTCTTCACCGTGGCGGGGGAGATCACCAGGCGCTCGGCGATCTCGTCGTTGGTCAGGCCCTCGGCCACCAGGGCGACGATCTCGCGCTCGCGGTCGGTGAGCTGCTCGAGCCGCGCCGGGACGCCGGCGGCGGCCACCCGGTTGGGCTGGGAGAGGAACGTGGTGATCAGGCTGCGGGTGGCGGCAGGGGACAGCAGCGCCTCACCGGCCGCGACCAGGCGGATCGCATCGAGCAGGTCGTCGGGGTCGACGCTCTTGCCGAGGAACCCGCTCGCTCCGGCGCGCAGCGCGAGGAACACGTAGTCGTCGAGCTCGAAGGTGGTGAGCACCAGCACCTTCACGCCGGCCAGGTCCTCGTCCGAGCAGATGCGGCGGGTCGCCTCGAGGCCGTCCATCCCGGGCATCCGGATGTCCATCAGCACCACGTCGGCGCGGGCGCTGCGGGCCAGCTCCACGGCCTGGGCGCCGTCGGCCGCCTCGCCGACCACCTCCAGGTCGTCGGCACCGTCCACCAGCACGCGGAAGCCGGCGCGGATCAGCGCCTGGTCGTCGGCGATCACCACGCGGGTGGTCATCGTCCCGCCCCGCGCGTCGCGTCGGTCCGGGACGAGGGCGACGCCGGGGTCGGTGAGCCCGTCGCGTCGGCCCGCGGCGCGAGCGGCAGCTGCGCGGCGACCCGGTAGCCGCCGTCCTTGGTCGGACCCGTCTGCAGCTGCCCACCGGCCGCAGCGACCCGTTCCCGCATGCCGACCAGCCCGAGGCCCGAGCCGGTCGGTCCGTCCTCGGACGGCACCGGGCCGGCGGCGGGACCGCGCGGCAGGGCGCCGGCCGGCGGCCGGTCGTTGGTGACGGTGACCTCCAGGCGACCGGCGCGCGAGGAGAGCAGGACGGTGGCGCGCGCCCCCGCAGCATGCTTCTGCACGTTGGTCAAGGCCTCCTGCACCAGGCGGAACGCCGTCAGGTCGACCGCGGGCGTCAGGTGCCACGGCGGTCCGGAGCGTTCCACGGTCACCGGTGTCCCGATCGCGCGGGCCGACGCCACCAGCTCCCCGATGCGGTCCAGGCCCGGCGTCGGGGCGGTCGGCAGGTCGGACTCGTCCTGCCGGAGCACGCCCAGCACCGACTGCAGCTCGGTCAGCACCGCCTTCGCGGACTCGCGCACGTGGTGCAGGGCCTCGCGCGCGGCGGCGGGGTCCCGGTCGACGACGTGCTCGGCGACGCCCGCCTGCACGCTGATCACCGCGGCGTGGTGCGCGATCGCGTCGTGCAGCTCCCGTGCGATGCGCACCCTGTCCTCGGCCACCCGGCGCAGCGCGGTCTCCTCGCGGGTCTCCTCCGCGCGCCGTGCCCGGTCCTGCAGCGCCGCGAGGGTGGCGCGCCGTCCCTGCACGGCCATGCCGAGCGCCGCGGCGGTCCACAGCCAGAGGATCAGGTTGTGCCGTCCCCACACCTGGTCGGCCACGGTCAGGCCGAGGGCCCAGGTGGCCCCGAGCACCACGGAGGTGGTCGCCGCGGCCACCAGCGCCTTGGTGCGGGAGGCACGGCTGGCGTAGACGTACAGGGCGATCACGAGGGCGAGCTGGGCCAGGTTGACCGACCAGCCGCCGAGGAGCGCCGCGAGAGCGGCCGCCCCGGTGGCGAGCAGCGTGACCAGTGGGAGGCGCCGGACCTGGGTCAGGGCGGCGGCGCTCACCAGCGTCAGGACGACGTCCGGCCCGGTGACCGTCAGGTCGAAGCCGCCGCCGTAGCGGCCGGACTGCGCCATCAGGATGGGCACCCGCAGGAACACCACGGCGAGGACGAGGGCGACCAGCAGGTCGACCAGCGCCGGGCGCGCACGCAGCGCCCCGACGACCGTCCTGGTCCTCACCATGCGCGCCACCCTAGGTCCGCCTCATCCGGAGCCGCGGGTCCAGCGCCTGGTCAGACGTCGCGCCGGCTGATCGCCACCACGGCGCCGACCAGCACGGCCAGCACCCAGGCGACCAGGACGGCGACGCCGGCGCCGACCCCGAGCACGTCGGTACCGGCGCGCTCCACGGTGGTGAACGCGGCCGCAGCGGAGCTCGGCAGGTACTTCAGCGCCGGGTCCCAGCTGGTGGGCAGCAGCGCCCCGGCCAGACCGGGGAGCACCAGCAGGCCGGCGATGAGCACGCCGATGCTCCCCGCCACGCTGCGCAGCAGGACGCCGAGCCCCATCCCGAGCAGGCCCACCGCGGTCAGGTAGCCGGCCATCCCCAGCACCTGTCGGAGGACGCCGGGGTCGCCGAGCGCCGCGGTCTGGTTGCCGCCGGAGTGCAGCACGGACATGCCGAGGAAGAAGGCTCCGAACACCCCGACCAGCGTGGTGACCACCAGCACGCCGGTGAGCACGAGCGCCTTGCCGACCACCACCTGCCACCGCCGCGGCACCGCGGCGACGGTCGAGGCGATCATCCGGGAGCCGTACTCCCGGGCCCCGAGCACGCAGCCGAGCACGCCCACCACCAGCACGCCGATGTTCGCTCCGGTCAGCACCGTGGCCACCGGCCCGACCCCGGCGAACGGCCCGTGCCGGTCCGGCGCCTGGCCCATCCGGTTGTTGGAGATCGCGGACGCCAGGGCCGCGAACCCGATGAGCAGGGCCATCAGCAGCAGCTGTCCGGCCCAGCTGGCGCGCAGGGTGCGGAACTTGATCCACTCGAAGCGGAGCACGCGTCCGAAGCTCTGCCGGTAGTGCCGGACCAGCCTCCGGTCGGGCAGCACGGTGGTCGGGGACGGGATCGTGGTGGTCATCAGGCGGCGCTCCTCTGGGCGGTTCCGGCGTGCGGGGCGTGGTGCTCGACGGCGCCGGCGTACTCGACCTCGTCCCTGGTCAGGGCCATGTAGGCCGACTCGAGCGAGCCGGTGTGGGTCGCCAGCTGGTGCAGCCGCAGCCCGTTGGCGGCAGCGACGTCGCCGATCACGTCGGCCGCCAGCCCCCGGACCTCGAACGTGCCCGCCTCGGTGGAGGTGAGGGTGACGCCGTCCCGCGCCAGCAGGGGCGCGAGCGCGGCGGCGTCCGGCGAGGCGACGACGACGGTGCCGACGGACGCCTGCGCGATGAAGTCGGCGATCGGCATGTCCGCCAGGATCCGGCCGCGCCCGATCACCAGCAGGTGGTCGGCGACCAGCTCGAGCTCGCTCATCAGGTGGGACGACAGCAGCACGGTCCGACCCTCCGCCGCGAGCTCGGTGAGCAGCGCCCGGATCCACTGGATGCCGTCGAGGTCCAGCCCGTTGACCGGCTCGTCCAGCAGCAGCACCGACGGGTCGGCGAGCAGCGCCGCCGCGATCCCCAGCCGCTGTCCCATGCCGAGCGAGAACTCCCGCGTCCGCTTGCCCGCCACGTGGCTGAGGCCCACGGTGCCGAGCACCTCGTCGACCCGACGCGGCCCCACGCCGACCGTGGCGCCGAGCGCCAGCAGGTGGTTGCGCGCGGTCCGCCCGCCGTCCGTCCCCTTGGCGTCGAGCAGCGCACCGACCTCCGCCAGGGGCGCCCGGGAGTCCACGTACGGCCGCCCGTTGACCAGGGCGACGCCGGAGGTCGGCCGGTCCAGGCCGAGCACCACGCGCATGGTGGTGGACTTCCCGGCGCCGTTGGGCCCGAGGAAGCCGGTGACCACCCCCGCGGGGATGGTGGCGCTGATCCCGTCGACGGCGAGCTTGTCGCCGTACCTCTTGGTCAGCTGATGGAGCTCGATCATGGTGCCGCCTGTCTGTGGGCTGGTGGCGGACGAGCCGTGCCACGGCGTGGTCCGGTGGGGTACGGCATCAGGGTCACCCGGCCGGGGGCTCGTCGTCGTCCTCCGCCCGGACGGTTCGGCGCGTACGACGAGCGCGGTACGCGACACCGCGTGGCTCTGGCGGAGGGGTGGGTCGGTACGGCACGGTGGGCTGCCGCCGCCCGTCGACCCCGGAGCACCCCGTGAGCCAGCACGAGCCGACCCCGTCGTCCCTCCCCTCGCCCTCCGCCCTGCCGACCCTGCCGCCCGAACCGCCCTACTACGCGGTCGTCTTCACGTCCCTGCGCACACCGGGCGACCAGGGCTACGCGGAGCGCTCCGACGAGATGGAGCGGCTGGCTGCCGGGATGCCGGGGTTCCTCGGGTTGGACTCGGCGCGCGGCGCCGACGGGTTCGGCATCACGGTGTCGTACTGGCGGGACGAGGAGTCGATCGCCGGCTGGCGCGACCAGGCGGACCACGCCGCGACGCGCGCCGACGGGCGCGCGCACTGGTACGAGTCCTTCGCCGTGCACGTCGCCAAGGTCGAGAGGTCGTACGACTTCCACCGCTGACCTGGTGCGGCGGACCCCTCGGTGCCAAGGTCGGCACTGAGGGGGGCGTCCGATGCGCGTGCTTCGGTGGGTGGCGTGGGCGGCGGTGGCCGCATGGGTCGGGCTGTTCGTCGCGTGGATGATCCAGGGGCGCGAGCTGCCGGCCTCGTTCGTCGCGGCGCCGTACGTCGCGTTCGGCGTGCTGTTCGTGGTCGCGGTGGTGCGCGACGTCGTGCGGCCGCGGCGCGGCGGTGCGGCGCGGGCGACGCTCGGCCCCGTCGTACGGGGGTTCGACGACGTGCAGGACATCTACTTCGGTCGGACGCCGGGGATCACGCCGCGGTACGGCAGCGACGAGCCGGACGTCGCCTCTCTGGTCGAGCCGCACCCGGACCCGTTGGACGAGCGGCGGTGGGTCGTTCCCCCGCAGCAGCCTCGTACCTGACGTCCGGACCCGCCGGGTCCCTCGACCGGCTCGTCCCGTCGCGCCTCGTGGACTGACGAGGTGCCCGGTCAGGGACGGCGGGGGCGTTCGACGACGAGCAGGACGAGCGACAGCACGATCGCGGCCGTCTCCGTGACGGCGGACGTCCAGATGGGGACGCCGGTCCACTGCTCGTGCACGCCGAACAGCCCGTGCGCCGTGGTGGACACGAGGAACGCGCCGAACGTCGCGACGCCGAAGCCGAGGGCGCCGAGCAGCGGCAGCCAGTGGCGCCAGACGAGCAGCAGCACGCCGATCACCAGGCCGCCGACGGCGTTGAGCAGGAAGGCGGGACCGACCACCGTGAACTGCCGGAACCCCGAGAACCACAGCTCGAGGTGCACCACGGCGGACATCAGCACGCACGCGGCGAGCAGGCCACGCAGCACGTCGGAGGCCGCCTGGCGTCCGGTGTGCCAGGTGGCGAGGTTCGAGCGGGACGTCGTCGTCCCCGGCGCGGGCACGGCTCAGCCCTTGCCCGCCATGACCGTGCCATTGACCACGTGCACGTCGACCGGGGGGAGCGGGGACGGCGCCGGGCCCTGCTTCACCGAGCCGTCGAGGGCGAACACCGAGCCGTGGCACGGGCACTCGAGGTCGCTCTTGGCGGCCATCACCGTGCAGCCCTGGTGGGTGCAGATCGCCGAGAGCGCGGTGACGGTGCCGGCCGTCTGCTGCACCAGCAGCACCGGCTTGCCGTCCACCTTCGTCGCCAGCGCGCCGCCCACCGGGATGTCCGAGACCTTCGCCAGACCGCCGGCGGCACCGCCGCCGGAGCCACCGGCGCCGCCCGAGCCACCGGATCCGCCCGACGACGAGGCCCCGCACGCCGCCAGCACGCCGACGGCCGCGACGCCGAGCCCCACGGCGCCGCCGCGCACCAGCAGGTCACGCCTGCTCAGGCCGGAAGCCTCCACGGTCTCGGTCTGCTCGGTCGAGGTCATGCACGCCTCCGGGGTGAGCGCAAGGGTCAGACGTCCTGACCTGCACCGACGCTAGTCGGTCGCGGCGCCAGGCTGCCCGTCGGTCGCCGGATTCACAGCAACCTTTACGTCCGCGGATCGCTCGCCCGCCACCCGCGCGCCTGCCGATCGCTCGTCCGCGGACGCGGTGCGCTCGTCGGACGCGCGCTCGTCGGCTGCCGCGGTGCGCTCGTCGTGCGCCCGCTCGTCCGCCTGCCGGCTCTGGATGCCGGAGACGTTGCGCAGCGGCAGCTCGGGCACCAGGAGGGTCAGCACGATGCCGGCCACCATCACGATCGCCGCGAGCAGCAGGACCTTGTCCACCGACTGGCTGAAGCCGACCAGGAACGGCTGTGCCAGGCGCGGGTCGAGGGCGTTGATGAAGGCGGAGTCGTCCAGCGACGGCGCCGGACCGCCCTTCAGCATGCCGATCACGGCGGCGTTGGCGGGGTTCGCCGCGACCGCGGGGTCGGCGACCGCGGCGAGGAACGACGGGGTCTTGACGGCGGCGCGGAAGGCGGTGGCGATGTTGTCGCCGACCGTCGAGAACAGCACGGACAGGAACACCGCGGTGCCGAGCGTGCCGCCCATCTGCCGGAAGAACAGGGACGACGAGGTGGCGACGCCCATGTCCTTGGCCGGCACGGCGTTCTGCACGGCGAGCACCAGCGGCTGCATGACGAAGCCGAGCCCCAGGCCGAACACGACCGAGTACGTGAAGAACTGGGCCATCGGCGTGCTGGGGTCGAGGCGGGAGAACAGCAGCGCGCCGATGCCCATCAGCACCGTGCCGCCCACCGGGAACACCTTGTAGCGGCCGGTGCGGGCGGTCGTCTGCCCGGAGGCGATCGACGCGGTCATGATCCCGACCGTGAAGGGGATCAGGACGAGGCCGGCCTTCGTCGGGCTCAGGCCGCGGACGATCTGCAGGTAGAGGGGCAGCGTCGCCAGGCCGCCGAACATGCCGAGGCCGATGACGGCGTTGGCCCCCGCGCCCACCGAGAAGGTCCGGTTGCGGAACATGTAGAGCGGCAGGATCGCGTCGGCGCCGGCGCGGGTCTCCGCCGCGAGGAACAGGCCGATGCCCACCACGCCGATCGTGTAGCAGAGCAGCGCGTGACCCGAGCCCCAGCCCCACGCACGGCCCTGCTCCGCGACCAGCAGCAGGGGCACCAGCGCGACGATCAGGGCCAGCGCGCCGGGCCAGTCGATGCGGTGCTCCACCTTGCGCAGCGGCGGCAGGTGCAGCACCCGCCAGATCACCGCGATGCCGACCAGACCGAGCGGCACGTTGACCAGGAACACCCAGCGCCAGCCCGTGATGCCGAGGATGTGCGGCGTGCCGGCGAAGAACCCGCCGATCACCGGGCCGAGCACCGAGGACGTGCCCCACACGGCCAGGAAGTACGCCTGGTAGCGGGCGCGCTCCCGAGGCGCGACGAGGTCGCCGAGGATGGTGATCGCCAGGCTCATCAGGCCCCCGGCGCCCAGGCCCTGCAGTCCGCGCGCGAGCGCCAGCTGGTACATCGAGCCGGCCATGCCGGACAGGACCGAGCCGACGACGAACAGGCCGATGGCCGTCATGTAGAACGGCTTGCGGCCGTAGATGTCGGACAGCTTGCCGTACAGCGGCGTGGCGATCGTCGAGGTCAGCAGGTACGCCGTGGTGACCCACGCCTGCAGCGACAGGCCGTGCAGGTCGTCGCCGATGGTGCGGATCGCGGTGGCGACCACCGTCTGGTCGAGCGCGGCGAGGAACATGCCGATCATCAGGCCGCCGATGATCGTGAGGATCTCGCGGTGGCTCGGGGCGTGCAGGCCGGCGGGCTGCGGCGACGCTGGCGACGCGGCCCCTGAGGCGTCGCGTGACGCGGCGGGAGGCGAGGCCTCCGGGGTGCTCTGCTGGTCGGTACGAGAGGACATCGGACCTTCTGGGCTCTGGGCGGTCGCTGGGACGGTGCGTGTCACCGGGACGGTGTGTGTCCCTGGGGCGGTGTGTGTGGGGCGGTGCGGTGTCGCCGGGGCGGTGCGGTGCGGTCGGGTGCTGCTCGCCGCGGCGCGCGGGGCGCACCGCGGTGCGAGGGCCGAGCGAAGGCGTCGCGGGACGTCCGCCGGCAGCTTCCCGGCACAACACCGTCCACAGCGCGATGTGTTCCCGCTGTGCGCCGGCGGCTGCCGTGCGATGTGTTCCCGCTGTGCGGCGGCGGCTGCCGCGCGATGTGTTCCCGCTGTGCGGCGGCGGCTGCCGCGCGGTGACGACGGTCGGCTCAGGTGCGATCGACCGTCGGTCGCTGTCCCGACGAGCACGGCGACACGCGCTCCGGCCTGCTTGCAGCCAGGGGCGTTCCGCCGAACCGTCCACAACCCCGCTGATTTGCACTGGTGCATCAACTGACGGGCGACCTTTTCCACCCAATTCTCTTCCGGGTGTATTGGACCCCGCGGTGCGCTGACCTGCGCGTACGCGCCTGTCCGCTGTGTCAGTGGTCGTCGGTAGTGTTGTTGGAGCGGAAATTCGGTGCGGGGGCCGAGGAATGTGCGGAGGGAGGCGAAGGCGTGAGTGGGATATCGGCGGTGAGGAGTGCGGGTCGACCGGCGGACGTGATCGGCGCTGCGCCGGCCCTTCTCGCGCTGACTGCCGCGGTGGACGAGGTCGTCGGCCTCGTGCGCGGCGCCGAGGCCGACCTCCGCGGCGGCCAGGACTCGATCGACCTCCTCCTCGGCGTCCGGGCGCAGCTCGACCGGTTGGTGGTCGCGTCCTCCTGCCTCGCCGTGACGGTGGATGCCGACGGGTGGTGGGCACTGGAAGGTGCGCGGTCGTTCTCCCACTGGCTGGCCGCCTCGTCGGGGTTGTCGGTCGCCCGAGCGCGTGAGGTCGTGGCAACCGGCCGGGCGCTGCGGGAGCACCTTCCGGCCACGGCGCGTGCGGCCTTCGACGGCGAGATCGGTGCCGAGCAGGCCGTCGTCGTCGCCAGGCTCGCCCCGACGTCCGACGCCCGACGCGCTGCGCTGGCCGCTCCTGCGGAGGAGTGCGGCGAAGGGTTCCTCACGGCTCAGGCGAAGGTGCTGCCCGTCGGCTCCTTCCGACGGCTCGTACAGCGATGGGCTGCCGCGGCGGATCCGGAGGCGGACGAGCGTGGGTACCGGGACGCCTGCGATCGGGAGCACGTCACCCTGTCGACGACGACGGGCGGCGTGCACCTCGCGGGCTTCCTCACCTCCGAGCACGGTGCGCTGCTGAGCTGCGCCCTCGACTCCGTGACGACGCCACCGGCGCCGGACGACCGTCGCTCGACTCCTCAGCGTCGCGCCCAGGCGCTCGCAGACGTGGCGCGACTCTGCCTCGACCACGGTCTGACGGGGACGGGCGCCGCGGTCCGGCCCCACGTGTCCTGCGTCGTGGACTTCGAGACCCTCCGCCGCGCCGTCGGTGCGGACAGGGCCGGGAGGCGCGGGGCTGGGAGGCGCGGCGCTGGTGGGCCCGGCGCGGACGATGCCGGAGTGGTCGGCACGGACGGTGCCGGAGTGGTCGGCACGGACGGTACCGAGACGGCCGGTGCGGAAGCGGGCGGGACAGCCGGTGCTGAAGCGCTCGGCGCCGAAGCCGGCGGGACAGACGGCGTCGGTCGGTTCGGTGGCTCGCGTCGACGGTTCCGGCTGCCGGCCGTCGCCGACGTCGAGCGGTTCGCCGTCGCGGAGGTCCTCGGGTCTGGCCCGGTGCCGCCCTCCGTGCTGGCACGGCTGGCCTGTGACAGCGAGATCAGCCGCATCGTCTTCGGTCCGGACTCGCAGGTGATCAACGCCGGCCGTGCCGAGCGGACCTTCTCCGGACCGCGACGACGAGCGGTGATCGCCCGCGACGGGACCTGCCGGTATCCCGGCTGCAGTGCACCACCGGCCCTGTGCGAGGTGCACCACGTGGACGGATGGGTCGCCCGGCGTGGTGAGACGGACGTGAACCGAGGCGTGCTGCTCTGCTGGCACCACCACGACGTGGTGCACCGGCGCAGCGTGCGCATCGAGTCGACGCCCGGCGGTGGGTTCGGGTTCCGGACGCGCCACGGCACGCCCGTGGCCGGCGCACCTTGACGGTGGGCGGAGGGCTCCGGATCGGCTTTGTGGGGTGCGGCGCACTAGCGTGCCGTCCGTGCCGAGTGGGAGCAGCAGCGTGCCGACGACAAGGTTGACCGGTCCGACGGACGGCGAGGGTGTGCCCTGCGTCGAGGCGGGTGGCGCCGTCAGCGGCCGCCGACCGGCGCGTCGCTCGGTGCTGACCGTCCTGGTGGCGGCCCTGGTGGGCGTCCTCGGCGTGGCAGTCGCCGGCCCGGCCGCCGCCCACGACGAGCTGGTGTCCACCGACCCCGCGGACGGCGCCACCGTCCCGACGGCCCCCGACCAGGTGACGCTGACGTTCACCGACAAGGCGATCGCGCTCGGCACCGAGGTGAAGGTGACGGCTCCGGACGGGTCGGTGGTCAGCACCGGCGACCCGCAGCTGGGTCCGACCACCGTCGCACAGCCGCTCGCGCCGGCGCGCCCAGCCGGCACGTACACGGTGGTGTGGCGCGTGACCTCCGCCGACGGGCACCCCGTCTCCGGCACGTTCCGCTTCGTCGCCACGTCGGCCGTCGGCGTCGCGGCCCCGACGGCCTCTGCCGTGCCGTCCGAGGTGCCCAGCGCCACGCCGGGCGCCTCCGTCGCCAGCCCGTCCGCAGCCGGTCCCGCCCCGACACCGAGCGCCTCCGCCGACCCGGTGCCCTCCGCGTCGACCGGTCGCCCGTCCTACTGGCTGGTGGTCGGCGCCGTGCTGGTGCTCGCGGCCGTGGCGGCTGCCCTCGGCCGACGTCGGCGCCAGGCGCTCGGCGCCGGGACCGACGCGGGGACCGGGGCTGGTGCCGACTCCACCGACGCCGCGCGCGGCACCGGGACTCCCCCGGAGCAGCCGCAGCCCTGAGCCCACGTCCCCGCCCGGCCGCCGCACGGACACCGGGGACGGAACCGAACCTCCCGCACGTTGACCCGGACAGCGGCGACCGCGCCCGTGCGTCCCGCCTCCCGCCCGAAAGGACCTCCGATGAGCACCAGACGTGGGCGTCACGCCTTCGCCGCGCTCGGACTTCTCGTCGCCACGGCGCTGGCCGTCACCGGGTGCACCGCGGGCGCCTCACCGAAGCCGACAGCCTCGTCGTCCACCGCCGCCGCCCGCACCGACGCGACGCTCCGCCTGGGCCTGGCCGCCTCCCCCGCCAACCTCGACTTCACCACCACGGGCGGCGCAGCGATCTTCCAGGCGCTGATGGGGAACGTGTACGAGGGGCTGCTGCGCCTGGACCAGGGCGGCAAGGTGGCGCCGCTGCTGGCGACCGGGTACACGGTCAGCCGGGACGGGCTCACCTACGACTTCACGCTGCGCGAGGGCGTGAAGTTCTCCGACGGCTCCCCGTTCGACGCGGCCGCGGTCAAGTTCTCCCTCGAACGCGTCAAGACGTGGAAGGCGAACACCCCCGGCAACCTGGCGGCGCTGGACCACGTCGAGGTCGTCTCGCCCACCGAGGTCAAGGTGGTGCTGAGCACGCCGGACGCGACTGTGCCGTTCTGGCTGGCCGGTCCGCTGGGTGCGATGTTCTCCCCGACGGCGGTGGGTTCGTTGGCGACCAAGGCGGTGGGCACCGGACCGTTCACGGTGGCGTCCTACCAGACCGGCGTGAAGCTGGTGCTGACCCGCAACGACGCCTACTGGGGTGCGAAGGCCCTGGTCAAGCAGGTGGACCTGGACTACTTCGCCGATGCGAGCGCCGCCGCCAACGCCATGCGGTCCGGCGGGGTGGACGCCCTGTACCAGTCGGAGGCGTACGACCAGCTCGCCTCGTTCGCCAACGACCCGAGGTTCGTGGTCACCACCGGGAGCACCCAGGGCGTGGTGGTGCTGTCGATGAACGAGGCGAACCCGGCGCTCGCGGACGTGCGGGTCCGGCAGGCCATCAGCCACGCGATCGACAAGAAGGCGGTGGTCGCGGCGGCCACCGGGGGGTTCGCCACCGAGCTGAACGGGCCCGCGGTGCCGACGGACCCCTACTACGTCAGGTCCGACGAGCCGTACCCGTACGACCCGTCACAGGCGAAGCAGCTGCTCGCCGACGCCGGCGTCACGGGGTTGAACCTCACCTTCACGGTGCCGAACCGGCCGTACGCCCAGGCGATCAGCCAGGTGGTGCAGCAGGACCTGGCGGCGGTGGGCATCACGGCCACCCTGCAGACGCAGGAGTTCCCCGCCGTGTGGGTGGACAAGACCCTCACGCAGCACCAGTTCGACCTGACCGTCGTGAACCACGTCGAGCCGCGCAACGTCACCAACTACGGCAACCCGAGCTACTACTGGAGCTACTCGAACCCGGTGGTGGAGAAGGACTTCGCGGCGGCGAAGGCGGCCACCGACGAGGACGCCTATATCACGCACATGACCGACGCGGTGCAGGCGATCATCAAGGACGCCGCAGGGGTGTGGCTGTACAACCCCCCGAACGTGGTCGTGTCCACCCCGGCCGTGCACGGGATGCCGACCGACGACCTGGGCGTGGGGATCGGCCTGGCCGGCGTCTCCGTCACGGGCTGACGCCCGACCGGTGAGCCGTCGATGCTGCTGACCGTGCTGCGGCGCCTCGGGGTGTTCGCCCTGGCGGCCCTGGTGGCGTCGATGGTCGTCTTCGTCCTGCTGGCCGTCCTGCCGGGCGATCCGGCACGGGCCCAGCTCGGCCTCGACGCGACGCCCGACCAGGTCGCGGCGCTGCGGCACCAGCTGGGCCTCGACCGGTCGCTGCCGGCGCAGTACGTCCACTGGCTCGGTCAGCTGGCGACCGGCAGCCTCGGTGTCTCCTACTCCACGCGCGCACCGGTGGGGCCGGAGGTGCTGAACGCCATGCAGGTGTCGCTGCTGCTGGTGCTGGCCGGCATGGTGGTGGCGGCGCTGATCGCCCTGCCGACCGGGCTGCTGGCGGCCGTGCGGCAGGGGCGCGCCGACGGCGCGGCGCTCTCGGCGGCCACCCAGGTGGGCATCTCGGTGCCGAGCTTCCTGGCCGGGCTTCTGCTGGTGACGGTGTTCGCCGTGCGGCTGCACTGGCTGCCGTCCGGCGGGTGGGTGGCGCCGGTGGACGGAGTCGGGGGGTTCCTGCGGCACCTGGTGCTGCCGGCGCTCGCGCTGGGCCTGGTCAGAGGCGCGATCCTGTCCCGCTACCTGCGCTCGGCGCTGCTCGACGTGCAGCGTGAGGACTTCATGCGGACGGCGCGGGCCAAGGGGATGACCCGGTGGCAGGCGCTGCGGCGGCACGGGCTGCGCAACGCCCTGGTGCCGGTGGTGACGGTGACCGGCGTGGAGCTCGCCGGGCTGCTGGTGGGCGCCGTGGTCATCGAGAGCGTGTTCGTCATCCCCGGGCTGGGGTCGTTGCTGCTGCGGTCGGTGGCCAACCGGGACCTGGTGGAGGTGCAGGCCGTGGTCATGGTGGTGGTGCTGCTGGTGCTGGCGCTGAACCTGCTGGTGGACCTGGTGTACGTGCTGGTGGACCCGCGGCTGCGGCGGGCGCGATGAGATCGAACCGGTGGAACGCACCGCTGCTGGTCGGGGCCGTGATGGTCGGCGCCGTCGTCCTGCTCGGGCTGGTGTCCCTCGTCTGGACCCCGCACGACCCGCTGGCCACCGACCCGCTGCACCGCCTGCAGGGGCCCAGCGCGGCGCACTGGCTGGGCACCGACGGCCTGGGGCGCGACGCGGCCAGCATGCTGATCGCGGGCACGCGGGTGCCGCTGCTGGTGGGGCTGGTCGCGGTGCTGATCTCCCTGGTGCTGGGCGTGCCGTTCGGCATCGCCGCGGCGATGACGCGGCAGGGCGGTGCCGGGCTGTGGCTGATGCGGTGGAACGACGTGGTGCAGGCGTTCCCCGCGCTGCTGCTCGCGATCGTGCTCGCGGCGGTCCGCGGGCCGTCGACGTGGACGGCGATGGTGGCGCTGGGGATCGGTGCGGCGCCGGGGTTCGTGCGGGTGACGCGGGCCGCGACGCTGCAGGTGCTCAGCCGGGAGTACGCGCTCGCGGCACGGGCCGCCGGCCGCGGACCGCTGTACACGGCGGTGCGGCACGTGCTGCCGAACGTCCGCAGCATGCTGATCGTGCAGGCGTCGGTCGGCTTCGCCCTCGCGGTGCTCGCCGAGGCCGCGTTGTCCTACCTCGGCCTGGGCACTCCGCCGCCGACGCCGTCGTGGGGTCGGATGCTGCAGGACGCGCAGGCCTTCCTCTACGTGCAGCCCCTGCTGATCGTCTGGCCCGGGGTCGCGATCGCCTGGACGGTGCTGGGTTTCAACCTGCTGGGCGACGGCCTGCGGGACCTGCTCGATCCACGCCTCGAGGCGGCGGCATGAGCGCGTTGCTGCAGGTGAGCAACCTGCGCGTGCACTCCGGACCCCGCGAGCTGCTGCACGGGATCGACCTGCGGGTGGAGCGCGGGGAGCGGGTCGGGCTGATCGGCGAGTCCGGGTCCGGCAAGACGCTGACGCTGCTGGCGCTGATGGGTCTGCTGCCGGAGACGCTGTGCGCGACGGGCGCCGCACGGCTGGACGGCGAGGACCGGGACCTGCTGACGTTGGGGGACCGGGCGTCGGCGCGGCTGCGCGGGCGGCGGATCTCGATGGTGTTCCAGGAGCCCATGACGGCGCTGGACCCGCTGATGCCGGTGGGGCGCCAGGTGGCCGAGATCCTCACGCTGCACGGGTTCGCCGGTGGCGCACGGGCGGCGCGGGCCCGGTCCGTGGAGCTGCTCGACGGCGTGGGCCTGCCGGACCCGGCAGCGGCGGCACGGGCCTACCCGCACCAGCTGTCCGGCGGTCAGCGGCAGCGCGTGATGCTGGCGATGGCGATGGCCAACACGCCGGACCTGCTGCTGGCCGACGAGCCGACCACAGCCCTGGACGTGACGGTGCAGCGGCGCGTGCTCGACCTGATGCGCGAGCAGGTCGCGCGGTCCGGCACGTCGCTGGTCTTCGTCACGCACGACCTGGGGATCGTCGCCGACCTGTGCGACCGGGTGGTGATCCTCCGTGACGGGGCCGTGGTGGAGGAGGGCCCGCTGGACCGGGTGTTCTCGGCGCCGCAGCACCCGTACACGCGGTCGCTGCTGGCGGTGTCCGCCCTGGCGACGGACGCCCGCGGCCGGCTGGTGACGGTGGTGGACCTCGGCGCGGTGGCGCCGGACCGACCCGCGGCAGACGCCGAGACGGAGATGCTCGGCGCGGTCCTGCCGACTGCGCCTGTGGACCGCGGCGCGGGGGCTGTCGTCCTCCCCATGCCTGGCCGCGCCGCTGCACCGGAACCCGGCCGGCACGAGGTGCTGCCCGACCGAGCCGGCCACGTCTTCAACCACCTCCCCGGCGACGACCCGCTGCTGGCGGTCGCGGACCTGCGCCGCATCTACGTCCGCCCGCACCGCATCGGCCGGGCCACGCGCGTGCAGGCCGTCCGCGACGTCTCCTTCGAGGTCCGCGCGGGGCAGCGGTTCGGCGTGGTCGGGGAGTCCGGCAGCGGCAAGTCGACGCTGCTGCGCCTGGTCACGGGCCTGGACCAGGCGACCGCCGGGTCGGTGCGGATCGGCGGGCGCGAGGTGGTCGGAACGCCGGAGCGGTCGCTCGCCTGGCTGCGGCGGACCGCGCAGATCGTGTTCCAGGACCCGATGGGGTCGTTGGACCCGCGGATGCGGATCGCCGAGGTGGTCACCGAACCGCTGCGCGGCGTGGGCGCCGACGAGCGTCGGGCGCGGGCCGCGGAGGTGCTGGACGCCGTCGGGCTGCCGGCTGCCGCGCTCGACCGCTACCCGCACCAGTTCTCCGGCGGGCAGCGGCAGCGCATCGCGATCGCGCGGGCCGTCGTCACCCGCCCCCAGCTCCTGGTGGCGGACGAGGCCGTGTCGTCCCTCGACGTGTCCGTGCGCGCCCAGGTGCTCAACCTGCTGTCCGACCTGGCGGACGAGTACGGGCTGACGCTGCTGTTCGTCTCCCACGACCTGGCGGTCGTCCGCCGCACCTGCGACACGGTCGCGGTGATGAACGAGGGCCGGATCGTCGAGTGCGGCCCGACCGAGCAGGTGTACGAGCACCCGCTGCACCCGTACACCGCCGAGCTGGTCGCCGCCGCGCCGCGGCTGCGGGCCACCGGCGCCTGACCTGCGGCAGCGGTCGTCGCGGTCGCGGCTCGTCCGGGCCGCGCGCACGATGGACGGCATGCCACCCGTCGACGTTCCGACGACGACGCCGTCCACCGGCGTCGCCCCCGCCGTCGAGCCCTCCGCGGGGACGGCACCCTCTCTCGAGCCCTCGTCGGGCGCACCCACACCCTCGGTCGAGCCCTCGTCGGTTGCACCCACGCCCTCCGCCAGCGCCTCGTCGGGCGCCGCACCGACACTCCCGCCCCGGGCAGCCGTGCCCCTGCGCAAGCCGGCACCGCGCGGTCCGATCAGCGCTGCCCTGCTCGCCGCGCTGAGCCGCTCCCCCGGGGACGTCGACCTCGGTCCGCTGCGCGTCGCCGTCGCCGCCCGGCTCGCTGATCCCGCCGACCTGCGCACCGACGAGGACGTCCAGCTCGCCCTGCTCTGCCTGTACGAGCTGCACTACCGCGGCATCGCCGGTGTCGACGACGACTGGGAGTGGGACCCGGACCTGCTGGCCGCCCGCGCCGAGCTCGAGGTGCCGTTCGAGGCCGAGCTGCGCCGCACGGTCCCGGTGCCGGGGTGCGACCGCCGGGACCGGACGGGCGTCGCCGAGCGGCTGTTCGCGATGGCGGCCGCGGACGCCGGGCCGAGCCTGTCGCGGTTCGTCGCCCGGAAGGCGACCGAGCCGCAGCTGCGCGAGCTGCTGGTGCACCGCTCGATCTACCAGCTCAAGGAGGCCGACCCGCACACGTGGGCCATCCCGCGGCTGGCGGGCGGACCCAAGGCGGCGCTGGTGGAGATCCAGGCGGACGAGTACGGCGACGGCGACCCGCACCGCATGCACGCCGAGCTGTTCGCCCTGGCCATGCGGGCGTTCGGGTTGGACGACGCGTACGGCGCCTACGTCGACCACGTGCCCGCGGCGACGCTGGCCTCGCTGAACGCCATGTCGCTGCTCGGGCTGCACCGGCGGTCGCGCGGGGCGATCGTCGGGCACCTGGCGGCCTTCGAGATGACGTCCTCGCTGCCGAACCGGCTGTACGGCAACGGGGTGCGGCGGCTGGGTCACGACGAGGTCGCCGCGACCTGGTACTTCGACGAGCACGTCGCGGCCGACGCGGTGCACGAGCAGATCGCCGGCCGTGACCTCGCCGGCGCCCTGGCCGAGCAGGAGCCGGAGCTGGTGGACGACATCCTGTTCGGCGCCGCCTGCTGCCTCGCGCTCGACGGCGCGGCCGCCGCCCGGATGCTGCAGGCCTGGGACGCCGGCCGGACGTCGCTGCTGCGGCCGTTGCCGTGACGGAGGAGCACCGGTCGACGCCTCCCCACCCGGGGAGCATCGTCGCGTGCCCGGACGGCCCCCTGCTGGTGCGTGGTGACGTCGAGGTGCTCGACGCCGAGGGTCACCCGCTGGACACGAGTCGACGGACGGTCGCGCTGTGCCGCTGCGGAGGTTCGTCGATCAAGCCGTGGTGCGACGGCACCCACAAGGTGAACGGCTTCGCGACCTCGTCGTGACGCGCTTCTCGTGACCCGGACCCGGCGGCCGCTGCCCGCGCGGACGGAGCGGACCGATGCGACGCTGAGGCGATGTCCGTCGTCTCCCGTGACCTGCCCTGCCAGCCCGAGGACGTGCTCCGTGTGCTCGCCGACGGCTGGAGCTACGCCACGTGGGTGGTGGGGACCAGCCGCATCCGCGGTGTCGACGCGGAGTGGCCGGCACCGGGCGCGCGCATCGCGCACTCGGCCGGCCTGTGGCCGATGGTGCTGCAGGACGTCAGCATCAGCCGCCGCTGGGACCCCGAGCGGGGCATCGAGCTGGAGGCGAAGGGCTCGTTCGTCGGCGACGCCAACGTCGCGATCTCCGTGGTGCCGACCGACGGCGGCTGCCGGGTGCGCATCGCGGAGGACGCGGTGCGCGGACCGGCCCGGTTGGTGCCCGAGCCGCTGCGCGACGCGCTGATCTCGTGGCGCAACCGCGAGACGCTCTACCGCCTCGGCGCGCTGGCCTGCCGCCCGTCGACCTGACGCGCCTCCGCCGCCCGTCGAGCGAAGCGGCCGACCCGGCAGCTCAGCGGTCGGGCAGCACCCGGTCCCACGCGGTGCGCACCAGCGCCCGCCGCAGGGCACCCGCCGGACCCGCCTGACCGAGCGCCGCGCGCGCGGCGTTCCAGCCGCAGGCACCGTGCACCCCGCCGCCGGGGTGGGCGCCGGCACTCGCCAGGTACAGGCCGGTCACCGGCGTCTCCGGCCGACCCAGCCCGGTGGTGGGCCGGAACACCAGCTGCTGGTGGATCGACGCCGTGCCGCCGTTGGTCGCCCCGTCGACCAGGTTCGCATCGGCCGCCTCGATGTCCGTCGGGCTCTGCACGTAGCGGCCCACGATGCGCGAGGTGAACCCGGGCGCGGCCCGCTCGACGGCGGCCTCGACCCGTCGCACCTGCGCGTTGACCGCGTCGGCGTCCCAGGTGATGCCGTGCGGCACGTGGGTGTACGCCCACGCCGACTCGGTGCCTGCCGGTGAGCGGCTGGGGTCCGCGGTGGTCATCTGGCCGAACAGCAGGAACGGTCGCTCCGGGATGCGGTCCATCGACAGGTCGGCGGCCATCTGCACGAACCCGTGGTCGTCCACCCCGAGGTGCACGGTGCCGGCGCCGCGCGCACCCTCGGCCGTCCACGGCACCGGCCCGTCCAGCGCCCAGTCCAGCTTGAACGTCGAGTAGTCCCACTGGAACGTCTCCATCCGGCGCTGCAGCGCCGCCGGCACGTCCCGCTGGTGCAGCAGCCGGCCGAACAGCGCGGGCGCCGAGACGTCGGCGAGCACGGCCCGTCGGACACCGACCTCCAGCCCACCGGCGGTCCGCACCCCGACCGCCCGGCCGGCCCGTACCTCGACGTGCGTCACCTGCGCGCCGGTCAGCACCTCGCCGCCGGCCGCCTCGAACCGCCGCCGCATCGCCTCGGCCAGCCGACCGGCACCGCCCTCCGGCACCGGGAACCCGACGTCCTGCCCCAGCATCGCCAGCAACCACCCGTACAGCCCGCTGCCGGCGGCGTCCGGGGGGATGTCCGCGTGCAGCGCGTTACCGGTCAGCAGCAGCCCGCCGCCCTCGCCGCGGAAGGTCTCCTGGCCCAGCCGGCGCACCGGGAGGGCGGCCAGCCGGGCGATCTCCAGGGCGCCCGCCGTCCGGGTGCGGGCCAGGATCCGAGCCAGCGCGCGCACTGGAGGGATCGGTGTGAACAGGGCGTCGAGCAGCGGGTCACGCAGGCGGCGGTAACCGTCCACCAGTCGGCGCCAGGCGTCGCCGTCGCCGTCGGCCCACACGTCGAGCCCGGCCGCGGTCGCGTCGACGTCGTGGTGCAGCACCGCCGACCGGCCGTCGTCCAGCGCGTGCGCCAGCACCGCCGGAGCGTGCAGCCAGCGCAGCCCGTACCGCTCGAGCTCCAGGGCGGTGATCGCCGGCGATGCCGCCGCGAGCGGGTAGAAGGCGCTGAACAGGTCGCTGCGGAAGCCCGGGACCGTCACGTCCCCGCTGCGGACCGCACCGCCTACCTCGTCGTTCGCCTCGAGCAGCAGCACGTCCCAGCCGGCGTCGGCCAGCGCGTTGGCCGCGACCAGGCCGTTGGGACCGGCCCCGACGACGACGGCGTCCACGGTGCGGCGCATGGGGCTCCCCGGGGTCGACGATGTCCGTTCGAGCATCGCAGCGCCCGCCCGGCCCTGCCATCCGGGGTCGTGGTGCGCCGAGCCGCGCGCGCCCCACCAGCCAGGGTGTGCGGGGCGGCCGACGGGTGTCGCGGAGCCGGGTCAGGCGCGGCCGCGCCGCGCGCGGAACTCGTCGGCAAGCTGCCGCGCCTGCAGGCTGATGAGGGCGCGGTAGTACTCGAACAGGAGGGCGACACGTTCGGGTGGCACGTCCGCGTCGGCGTCCCGTGCCGCGAGCCAGTCGTACTTGGCCGCGTGGATCTCGTCGTCGGAGATGAACAACGGCGGGTTCACCGCCATCGAGTGCTCGTCGCCCGCGTCCATCCTCGGAGTCTTGCGGTGCGGCCCGGCGAGCGTGGCGGGCCCGGAGTCTTCACCCGCTGTGACCTGCGGTCCGAGGTGGAGTCACGGTCGACCGATTCGGCGGCACCTGTCCGAGTTGCCGTCCCTCGGGCAGGTGGCGCATCGGTCGCGCCGCTGTCACGACGGGTAGTGGGACTTCACCCGCGGCAGGCGTAGCCGCGCCGCGGACAGCCGTGCAGGGCAGTGGCGCCGGCGCTGTGCCGCGCGGGAATCGGCGCGGTCGGGTGCCCGTTGAGCGGTGGGGCGCAGCCACACGGTGAGCAGTGCGGGCGCACCAGAGGGGACAAGGGACACGGATGACGAAGACGGCGGGCACGACAGGCGGCACCCTCCGCTGGCAGGACCCGCGGGAGCTGACGGACGTCGGCGTGCTCCTGACGAACGGCCGACTCGCCCCCCGACGGTTCGCCAGCCTCGCGGAGGCGCAGGCGTGGGCTCGGCCGGACGCCGGGGAGCAGGTGGTGGAGCTCAACACGGTCTGCCAGTGCGATCTGTGACCGGCGGTGTCTGAGGGGCTGGACCAGCCGCCAGCCGTGCCCGGCACCGCCGCCTAGGCTGGACGGATGCTGACGCGTCGCCCTGTCGTCGCCGTGCGCGGGCTCGCGGTGCTGGCGGCCGTCGCGGTGGCGGCCGTGCTGGTCGCGGTCTCGTTCAGCGGGGCCGCGGCGGCCACCGCGCTGGCAGATCCCGGTGCGGCGGTCCGCTGGGGGCTGCCTGTGGTGGACGTGCTGACCGACCTGGCGCTGGCGGTGACGCTCGGGTCGCTCGCGCTGGTGATCGGCATCGTCCCGCGGCGGGCGGCGGTGGAGGCGCACCCGGAGCGGCGGGGGACAGCGGGCGGTGCCGGTGGCGCGGCGGCGGTCGGTGCCGCGTGGCCGGCCGGGACGACGGTGGCCGCGGTGGCCGCCGGCGTGTGGACGGTGCTGGCCGTGGTCCGCGTGGTGCTGACGTACGCGCAGGTGTCGGGAAGCCCGGTGGACCTCGGCTCGTCGGGCGCGCAGCTGTGGCTGTTCGTCACGCAGGTGGACCTGGGACGGGCCTACGCGGGCATCGCCCTGGTGGCCGCGGCGGTCACGGCCCTGTCCCTGGTGGTCGGCACCCCGACCGGCGCCGGCTGGACCGGTGCGCTGGCGCTCGTCGCGCTGTGGATGCAGTCCGGCACCGGCCACGCGTCCGGCGCCGCGCACCACGAGGTGGCCACCGAGGCGCTGCTGCTGCACCTGCTCGGTGCCGCCGTCTGGATCGGGGCGCTCGCGGCCCTCGCGCTGCTCGCCCGCCGGCTCGGCACCGACCTGCCCGCGGCGGTGCGCCGCTACTCGGTCGTCGCCGGCTGGTGCCTGGCGGCCGTGGGGGTGTCGGGCCTGGTCAACGGGTTCATCCGGGTGGGCGGCTGGTCCGACCTGGGCACCCGGTACGGCCTGTTGCTGATCACCAAGGCGGTGCTGCTGGCCGCGCTCGGCGCGCTCGGGCTGGCGCACCGTCGGGCGACCATCCCGCGGCTGAGCGCCGGTGCCGGCGTCGCCTTCGCTCGGCTGGTGCTGGTCGAGCTGGCCGTGATGGGGGCCGTGTCCGGCGTCGCCGTGGCGCTGTCGTCGTCCGCACCGCCCGTTCCCAACGTCCCGGTGGCGGACACGTCGCCCGCGTTCCGCGTGATCGGCCACTCGCTCCCGCCGGAGCTGACGGGCGCCCGCTGGTTCACCGTCTGGAACTGGGACGTGGTGATGGCCACCGCCGCGGCCGCCGGCCTGGTGGTGTACCTGCGCTGGGTGTGGCGGCTGCGCCGGCGCGGCGACCGCTGGCCGGTGGGCCGGACCGCTGCGTGGGTCACGGCGATGGTCGTCTTCGTCTGGACGACGTCGGGCGGCCCCAACGCCTACGGGCACGTGCTGTTCAGCGCGCACATGGTGCAGCACATGATCCTGGCGACGGTGATCCCGGTGTTCCTGGCCCTGTCCGCGCCGGTGTCGCTGGCCCTGCGCGCGCTGCCGGCCCGGTCCACCCGCCTCGCCGGCGACACCTCCCGCGGTCCGCGCGAGTGGATCCTGGTGCTGGTGCACAGCCGGGTCGGCCGGTTCTTCGCCAACCCCGTGGTGGCGGCCGCGAACTTCGTCGCCTCGATGATCGTCTTCTACTACAGCGGCGTGTTCGAGTGGTCGCTGCGGACCACCGAGGGCCACCTGTTCATGGTGGTGCACTTCTCGCTGGTCGGGTACCTGTTCGCCAACGCGCTGATCGGCGTGGACCCCGGTCCGCAGCGTCCCGGCTACCCGCAGCGGCTGCTGCTGCTGTTCGCGACGATGGGGTTCCACGCCTTCTTCGGCATCTCGCTGATGAGCGGTGAGGGGCTGCTGGTGGCCGACTGGTTCGGCCTGCTCGGCCGTCCGTGGGGACCCAGTGCGATCGCCGACCAGCAGGCAGGCGGCGGCATCGCGTGGGGGATCGGCGAGCTGCCCACGTTGGCGCTGGCCATCGCGGTGGCGGTCGCCTGGGCGCGGGACGACGAGCGGCTGGCCCGGCGCCGCGACCGGCAGGTGGACCGGACCGGCGACACCGAGATGGACGAGTACAACGCGATGCTCGCGCGGCTGGCGGGGCGCGACGCCCGTCAGCGGCCGGCGACGCGCGACGACGAGCCGCGGCACGACGAGCCTCACGATGCACCGCACGACGCACCGCAGCACCAGCCGCACGACGCACCGCAGGGGGAGACAGGCCGATGACCTCGCAGACCGGCAACCAGCTCGGTGACCTGGACGAGTACGTGGCGCTGCCCAGGCTGTCCGGCCTGCGCCTCTCGCCGGACGGCACGCGCCTGGTCACGGCCGTCGCCACCCTGGACACCAAGGGCACCCGGTACGTCACCGCCCTGTGGGAGGTCGACCCGACCGGCGCCCGCCCGGCCCGGCGCCTGACCCGCAGCGGTCGCGGCGAGTCCAGTGCGGCGTTCACCCCGGAGGGCGACCTGCTGTTCACCTCCGCACGGCCGGACCCGGACGCCGAGCCCGGCAAGGACGGGTCCGACGACGACGTCGCGGCGCTGTGGCTGCTGCCGCGCGACGGTGCCGAGGCCCGCGTGGTGGCCCACCGGCACTCCGGCCTGGGCGACGTGCACGTCGCGGCCGACGCCGGGGTGCTGCTGGTCGCGTCCGACGTGCTGCCGACGGCACAGGACGCCGCCGACGACGAGAAGCTGCGCACCGAGCGCAAGGACGCCAAGGTCGGCGCGATCCTGCACGACTCGTACCCGGTCCGGTACTGGGACCACGACCTCGGCCCGCAGTCGCCGCACTGGTTCGTCGGACGCATCACGCCGGGGCTGGTCGCGCCCGCCGCCGGCGTCGCCGAGCCGCGCGTGGAGCTGACGGACGTCACGCCGGGTGCCCGGGCGGCGCTCGTCGAGCAGCACGGGGACGTCACGCCGGACGGCGGCACGGTGGTCACCACCTGGGCGGTGCCGGGACGCGCGGCGGAGGTCCGGACGCAGCTGGTGGCGATCGACGTCGCCTCCGGTGAGCGCCGGGTGCTGGTGGCCGACGAGGGCTTCGACGTGCTCGACCCCATGGTGTCGCCCGACGGCGGGTGGGTGGCCTTCACCCGCGAGACGATCTCGACGCCGCAGCGGGCGCCACGCGTGGACCTCGCCGTGGTGCCGGTGGCGGGTGGCCCGGTGCGGGCGCTCACCGACGGCTGGGACCGGTGGCCGTCGGGTGCGGTGTGGCTGCCGGGGTCGGACGGGCTGCTGGTGGTGGCCGACGACGACGGTCGCGCGCCCGTGTTCCACGTCGACCTGGCGTCCGGCGCGGTGCGTCGCGTGACGTCGGACGACGCGGCCTTCAGCGACCTGCAGGTGGCGCCCGACGGTGCGACGGCCTACGCGCTGCGCTCGTCGTACACGGCCCCGCCGCACGCCGTCCGCATCGACCTGGCCGGGGCCGCCACCACCGGCGCCCCGGTCACGGCGGACCCGCTGCCCGGCCCGGCACCGCTGCCGGAGCTGCCCGGCCGCCTCGAGGAGGTCCGCGTCGCCGCCGCCGACGGCACGCCGCTGCGCGCCTGGCTGGCCCTGCCGCACACCGCGGGCCCCGACCGGCCGGCACCCCTGCTGCTGTGGATCCACGGCGGTCCGCTCGGGTCGTGGAACGCGTGGTCCTGGCGCTGGAACCCGTGGCTGCTGGTCGCACGCGGCTACGCGGTGGTGCTGCCCGACCCGGGGCTGTCCACCGGCTACGGGCAGGAGTTCGTGCAGCGTGGCTGGGGTGCCTGGGGTGCCGAGCCGTTCACCGACCTGATGACCGTCACCGACGCGGTGGTGGCGCGTCCCGATGTGGACGGCGACCGGACCGCCGCGATGGGTGGGTCGTTCGGCGGCTACATGGCCAACTGGGTGGCCGGGCACACCGACCGGTTCCGGGCGATCGTCAGCCACGCCGGGCTGTGGGCGCTCGACCAGTTCGGCCCCACCACCGACGCCGCGTACTACTGGCAGCGCGAGATGACCGCGCAGATGACGGCGGACAACTCGCCGCACGCGTCCGTCGGCGCGATCACCACGCCGATGCTGGTGATCCACGGCGACAAGGACTACCGCGTGCCGGTCGGCGAGGCGCTGCGCCTCTGGTACCAGCTGCTGTCGTCGTCGGCCCTCGCCACGGACGACGAGGGCCGCACGCCGCACCGGTTCCTCTACTTCCCGGACGAGAACCACTGGGTGCTGTCGCCGCGCAACGCGACGGTCTGGTACGGCACGGTGCTGGCGTTCCTCTCCGAGCACGTCCTCGGAGAGCCGGTCCCGTACCCCCGCCTGCTCGGCTGACCCTTCGGCGCCGGTGCCCGCCGCCCGCCCGCGCTCGGCGTGCGGGCCCTCCGACCTCGGGTGACACTGGCAACGCCCGGGCCAGACCCGGACGAGGAGAAGGAGCGCACATGTACATCGGAGGCGGCATCACGCTGCTGGTGATCGGCGCGATCCTGTCGTTCGGCGTCCGGGACAGCATCTCCGGCGTGAACCTCACGGTGATCGGCTACATCCTGATGGCGGCCGGCGTCCTGGCGATCATCCTGTCGATCATCTTCAACGCCCAGCGCACCAACACCACGCACCGCGAGGTGATCGAGCGGCACGACGACCGTCCGCTGCCGCCCGTCTGACCAGGGCGCCCGGCCGGCCCGTCCGGCCAGCACGGCGCCGGCGGCCCGTCTGACAGCACGGCACCGGCGGCCCGTCGATATGACCTCGCTCGGGGCATTCGACGGTTCCGCCGGGCCGCCGGGGCGGGTGACATCGCCCGGACCTCACCCGGTGGCCCCTCGTGAGCGGTCTTCGGCACCCGCGATCATGGACACGTGGTCCACTGGCTCACCGCCGAGGACGCGCGCGAGCAGGGTTCGCCCGCCGCGCGTGCCGGCGGTGTGCCCGAGCTCGCCACGGCCGCGAAGCGGCTGGGCTACGCCGCGAGCCTGGAGGAGGTCGGCACCGTCGCGACGGTGTGCGCCAAGGAGGTCCTCGCCGCCCAGCACGCCGCGCTGCTCCGCATCGAGCAGCGGACGTGCCGTGTGCTGGCCGTCGCGCCCGGTCCGCGCGACACCCGCGAGATCGACATGTCGCGCGCCGAGTTCCGGGCCGAGGACCGGCCGGCGCTGAACAGCCTGATCCGGGACCGTCTGCCGTGGGTGGCCAGCGCGTACGACGAGGACGGCACCCTGCTCCCGCCCGGCGATCCGCGCGCGGGGGACGAGGTGGAGGTGGAGACGCTGATCGCGCTCGGCGCCGCCGCCGCGATGGCCGTGCCTGTCGAGGTGAACGGGACCGTGTGGGGCGAGGTGTACATCACCCGGAACGCCCCCGGTGAGCGCTTCGGGCCGACCGAGCTGGCGGCGGCGACCGTGCTGGCCGGCCTGGTCGGGGGTGCGGTCGCGCGGGTCGACCTCGAGGCGCAGGTGCGGCACCTGGTCGCCGACGACCCGCTGACGGGCCTGGTCAACCGGCGGATCGCCGACGCAGCCGCCGAGCACGCGCTGGCATCGGGCGGCGAGACGTGCATCGTCATGTGCGACGTGGACGGCCTCAAGCGCGTCAACGACGAGCTGGGCCACGACGCGGGTGACGATCTGCTCCGGGCGGTGGCCGACGTGCTGCGCCGCATCTCGGAAGCGTTGCCCGGTGCGACCGCCGCGCGGCTCGGTGGTGACGAGTTCTGCGTGATCACGTCCGGCCACCCGCTGGCGACGGTCCGCGAGGTGACCGCCCGCACGGTCGACACGTTCCCGCTGCCGCACGCCGCGTCCCTGTCGTTCGGCATCTCGTCCACCGCGATCGCGGGTGCGGTGCCGGCCAGCCAGCTGTTCCGCCGTGCCGACCAGGCGCAGTACCGCGCCAAGCGGGCGCACGCACGGTTGCGGGCGGCGGCCGGACCGGTGACCGCCGACCCCGCGGTGACGGCGGAGCGCCTGGTGGTCAGCGTGTCGGCGGCGCTGGTGGACGTGCGGGGCGGGCCGGTGGCCCGGCTGTGCGCGCTGGCGGCCGCGGCGGCGGACACCCTCGGCGCCGGCGAGTGGGCCGTCCTGCGGCGGCGGGACGACGACGAGCAGGCCGACACGGTGGCCCGCGGTGGTGACGACGGCAGCAGGGGCGAGCACGTCCGTCTCGAGGCGGCGTACGGCACGTGGCTGATCGAGGTGTCCGCGTCGGCGACCGCCGCGGTCGCCGAGCCGGTGCCGACCACGCTGACGGCCCTGACGGCGCTCGCGGTGGTCGGCGCCGCCTGACGGCCGTCCCCGGAGCGCCGGCCCTCAGCCCAGCAGCGGCAGCGTCAGCACGTCGGGCGCACCGGCCTCGAGCCGCACCGGCACGCCCCAGTCCTGGCTGGCCAGGTGGCACGCCGGGTACTCGATCGCCGGGTCGGCATCGCACGACGCGGCCTGCGCGGTCACGTGCAGCACACCCTCGCCGACGGCGGGGTCGAGGGTGAGCACCCTGGTCAGCGGCACGTCGTCGCCGGCGCCGTCGAACAGCAGCCCGGCGGGGGACGACGACACGCGCAGCCGCGTCGACGGCCCGTACCGGTCGTCCTGCTTCTGGCCCGGCGCCGGGGTGAAGACGACGTCCAGCCGCACCTGTCCCGGCGCGAGGACGGTGACGGGCCGCTGGGTGCGGTGCGCACCGTCGTCGACCCGTCTGCCGACCCCCGCCGGCAGCGGCACGCGGACCAGCCGGTGGGCGGCGGACTCGACCACCAGCACCTGCGGTGCCGAAGGGTCGTCGGTCAGCACGACGAGCCCGCTCGGCTCGGCCAGTCCCGTGGCGACGGTGCTGACCTCCTCGGTGACGGGGTCGTACCGGCGGACCGCGCCGTTGTAGGTGTCGGCGACCAGCACCGTGCCGTCCGGCAGCGCGGCGACGCCGAGCGGGTGCTGCAGTCGCGCCTGCGCGGCGGGGCCGTCCACGTGACCGAAGTCGAACAGCCCCTCGCCGACCAGCGTGCGGACCCTGCCGCCTCGATCCGACGAGCCGGTGGAGTCGTCGCCCGCCTCGGCGGCCGTCTGGTCGTCTGCGGTCTCGACCACGCGCAGCGCCGAGGTCTCGGAGTCCGCGACCCAGAGCCGTCCGCCCTCGTCCACTGCCAGGCCTGAGGGCTGGGCGAACCACGCCTCGCGCGCGGGCCCGTCCAGCAGCCCCTCGGTCATGGTGCCCGCGGCGTGCCGCACCGTCCCTGCGACCGGGTCGAACGCCCAGAGGGTGTGGTGCCCCGCCATCGCCACGGCGAACGCCTGCCACGGCTCGAACCAAACGACGTCCCACGGCGACGACAGCCGCACGCCCGTCGCCGGCCCGTCGTACCCGACACCCCGACGGTCCGCCGGGGTAACCGCGCTGGCCGCGGAGTCGCCCGCGCCGACCGCCGAGTCCACCACGTTGTCCGGGGCGCCGACCAGGAACTGCGTCCCGGTACCGGCCACCGTGGTCACGGTCCCGTCCGACAGTCGCACACCGCGCAGCACGTGGTTCGCGGTGTCGGCCACCAGCACGTCCCAGCCGACCGTCGCTCGCAGACCCTCCGGCAGCAGGGCCAGCCCGTTCGGCTCGGCGAACCGCGCCTCGTCGGGACCCCCGTCCACCAGTCCGCGCGTCCCCGCGCCGATCCGCCGCACCAGCGTCTCGCCGTCCGCCTCGAGCTCCGCGAGCCCGTGGTGCCCGGCGTCGGCCACCAGCAGGTGCCCGTCCGGGAGCACGATCGCGCGCGCCGGGAACCGCAGCGTCCCGGGCTCCGGCTCGGGGATCACCACCGGCCCGTCGCCGCGGCGCAGCGTCCCCTTCGCCTCGTGCTCGGCCACCAGTTCGCCGACCAGCGCCTCGAGGTTGTGCGCGTGACCCTCGCCGGCCAGCTGCGCGACGACGTACCCCTCGGGGTCGATCACCACCAGCGTCGGCCAGGCGCGGGCCGTGTACGCCTGCCAGGTCACCAGCTGCGGGTCGTCCAGCACCGGGTGGTGCACCTCGTACCGCTGCACGGCGGCGGCGAGGGCGACCGGATCGGCCTCGTGCACGAACTTCGGCGAGTGCACCCCGACGACCACCAGCACGTCGGAGAACCGCGCCTCGAGGTCCCGCAGCTCGTCCAGGACGTGCAGGCAGTTGATGCAGCAGAACGTCCAGAAGTCGAGCACCACCACCTTCCCCCGCAGGTCCGCGAGGGTGACCGTCCGCCCACCCGTGTTCAACCACCCGCGCCCGACGAGCTCGGACGCACGGACACGGGGCAGACGGGCGGTGCTGGTGCTCACGGCACAAGTCAACAGGACGCCGCGACGTCCTCATCCCCCGCCCAAGAGCACGGCCCGCGCCGCGGTCCGGGGGGCGGTCGACGTCAAGTACCGGGAGGACGAGGACAAGCCTCGGCACCCCTTCTCCGGTCAGCTCGTCGCGCGCATGACGGACGGCCGCGCTGTCCGCTACAACGGGCGCGCAGCGGAGCACCTGCGGGCCCTCGCTGAGCAGATTATGGGCTCCCGTGTCCGCGCTGCCAGCGGTGGCCCGATCGCCTACCTGGAGCCCGTCCAGGCTGCCGACTGACACCCGGTGGCACGCCTACCCGGGTTAGCGGTTTGCCCTGGACAATTGTCCAGGGTCCCTATGTCCCTGACGTCAGGGCCTGACAATAGGTTGTCGACCAGCTCGGCCGTGCAAACCATGCCCAGATGCGCTCCGACGTCCTAGGCTGATCGCCATGGGTCTGTCGCGGTGGAGCTGGCGTTTTCTGCCGGCGTGGACGTTCCTCCTAGGACTGCTGGTCGGAGGGTTGCCGGGTGGCCTACTGAGGCTTTCAAACCTCGGCGTCGTGCTGCTGTACGTCGCTCTGACCGCCGCTGTGTGGGTGCCACTCGAGCTGTATGCCCGCAAACGTGAGCGTGAGGAACAGCGCGTACAACCTGGCTCTCCGCACCCTCAGTAATTCGTGTGACGGGCGTCACACGAATTACTGCCACCGCCCGGCCTGGCATTAGAGAAGTGTGTGCCCTGAACGATCCGCAGGGGGCGGGTCCGTGCATGGGGGGAATTCATGGGAATCAAGGCACTTTCTCATGCTCTCGTCGCGACGCTCGTGAGCGCCGCACTGGTGGTCGCTGGGACTACGACCGCCCAAGCCGCGCCGCCGCCGACACCTGGTGACGCTGTGGCCTCGTCAACAACCACCGCCGGCCTGATACCGGTCAAGGCCATCACCGACCAGGGGTACTCCCTGGCGGAAGTCGAGGCGGCGATCGCCAACAGCCCCTACCTGAGCCTGGGGCAGGCCCCGGTGGTCACCGGTCACGGGGGCATCACCCCGCAGGGAGTCACCTTCGGCGCGTACATCTACGTCCGATGCTCCCAGCGGGTCGCCAAGGCGCTTCAGGTAGCCGACGTCGCGACCGTCATCGCCATCTTGGGCCTGGCGACCGGTGGCATCGGGCTCGTCATCGCCACGGCGGTCTTCACGTTCATGGGGTCGATTAACGACGACTACCTGAACCAGTGCGCGAACTGGGAGTTCCGCTTCACGTACCCGACGCCGTGGAGCGGCAGCCAGCTCGCGAGCGCGAGCTGCTACTACCCGTGATCGTCGGCAGCAACTGAGGAGCGGACGCCGGCGGCCACCCAGTGGCCCGCCGGCGTCCGTGCGTCTGCTCGACGCGAGTGTCGGCTGAGCACGATGACGCGCCGGTAATCGCTGGTACCGCGCAGGCCGGTGCGACCGGCGCCAGTTCCCACCGCCCGGTGCCGGACGGCGTCTAGCGGGCACGAACGCCGGCAGCGGCCCGGCCCTGTGACGCGCGCCGTAGGTGTGCCTACACTCGCCCCGCCGACGACGAGGTCGAGGAGGCGGTGTGGCCCGACGCGCAGCGGGTGCCGACCCGAGCCGGTCCCAGCCCCCGAACGAGACGAGCCGGTCCACCGCGGCCGAGCCGACGTCGAGGCTGCGCGATGCGCACGAGCGGTTCGTCAGCACCGGAAGCGCACCGGCCCGGCTGGTGCGACGGGTCGTCGTCGACTCGTGGCGGCGCAGCGCACGCATCGGCATCGACCCGGACCGGGTCAGCGCGCCGGTGGACCTGTCGGACCCCGAGCTCGCGGCGGTCCGTCGGTCCCATCCGTTGGCCGCCGGCATCCCGACGGCCCGCCGGCTGCTGCTGCAGCCGGACGCCGGCTGGGTCGCGGCACTGACCGACCACACGGGTCGGCTGCTGTGGGTCGAAGGGGACCGGTCCGTGCGGCGGTCGATCGAGCAGATCGGGTTCGTCGAGGGCGGGGTGTGGCGGGAGGACACCGCCGGCACCAACGCGCCCGGCACCGCCCTGGCCACCGATGCCGAGGTGCAGGTGGTCGGTGCCGAGCACTGGGCGCGGTCGGTGCACCCCTGGAGCTGTGCGGCGGCGCCGGTGCACGCGCCCGACGGCCGGGTGGTCGGCGTGCTGGACGTCACCGGGGGGCCGGCGGCCGGCACGCCGATGGCGATGTCCCTGGTCAGGGCGACGGCGGCGGTGCTGGAGGCGGGGCTGGCGATGCCCTCCGCCGGGCCGGTCGGCACCGAGGGACCGCACCCGGTGGACGTGCACGAGCCGCGGCTGCAGGTGCTCGGCGCCCACGCCGGGGTGCTGCACCTGCCCGTCGACGCCGGCGGTGGCCGGGTGCGGCTGTCCCGCCGGCACACCGAGATCCTGCTGCTGCTCGCCGAGCACCCCGCCGGCCTGTCAGGGGACGAGCTGGCGGTCCTGCTGTCCGACGACGAGCTGTCGGACGTCACCGTCCGCGCCGAGGTGTCGCGGCTGCGCCGTGCCGTCGGACCGCTGCTCTCCGAGTCGCGCCCGTACCGGCTGACCCGCGCCCTGCGCACCGACGCCGACACGGTGCGGGACGCGCTGGCGCTCGGCGACACCGCCGCCGCGCTCACCGCCTACGCCGGGCCGGTGCTGCCACGGTCCGAGGCGCCCGGTGTCGACCGGGTGCGCACCGACCTGTGCACCGACGTCCGGGCGGCGGTGCTCGCCTCGCGGGACGCCGAGCTGCTGTGCCGGTGGGTGGCGTCCGACGAGGGCGCCGACGACTGGGCCGCCTGGCGCGCGCTCGCGGCGTGCACCCCCTCGGGCTCGGCGGCGCACCTGCGTGCCGTCGCGCGGCTGCACGCCGTCGAGCAGCGCCTCGGCTGACGGTCGCTCGGTCGGCACCTGTCGCAGCGCGCCGGACCCGTGGTGTGGTCTCGGCGGTGCGCCGGGCGGCACCTCGTCGTCGTCGCCTGGCACTCCGACGCCTCGATCCGCAGGCCAGGACCTTCGTCCTCCTAGGTGCAACCTTCCTGCAACGATGCGCGACCTAACGTCCTGCCGTGTCGCGACGAAGAGGTCGCGCCCCGCGCCCCGCCGCCCCGCGACGGCCCGCGGCCCCTGTCACAGGAGGGTGGACGATGACCGTCTACGCAGCCCCCGGTCAGCCCGGCAGCCCCGCCCGCTACCGCGACCGGTACGACCACTGGATCGGCGGCGAGTGGGTGGCCCCCGCGTCCGGCCGGTACTTCGAGAACCCGACGCCCGTCACCGGCCAGACGTTCACCGAGGTGGCCCGCGGTGACGCCGACGACGTCGAGCGGGCCCTGGACGCCGCACACGGTGCAGCCCGGTCCTGGGGCCGGACCACCGCCACCGAGCGGGCCCTGATCCTCAACAAGATCGCCGACCGCATCGAGCAGCACCTCGAGGAGATCGCCGTCGCCGAGTCGTGGGAGAACGGCAAGCCGGTGCGCGAGACCCTGGCCGCCGACATCCCGCTGGCGATCGACCACTTCCGGTACTTCGCCGGTGCGGTACGGGCCCAGGAGGGGTCGATCTCGGAGATCGACAACGACACGATCGCCTACCACTTCCACGAGCCGCTGGGTGTGGTGGGCCAGATCATCCCGTGGAACTTCCCGCTGCTGATGGCCACGTGGAAGCTGGCCCCGGCGCTCGCCGCCGGCAACACCGTGGTGATGAAGCCGGCCGAGCAGACGCCGGCGTCGATCCTCTACCTGATGGAGCTGATCGCGGACCTGCTGCCGGCAGGCGTGGTCAACGTCGTCAACGGCTTCGGGGTCGAGGCCGGCAAGCCGCTCGCCTCGAGCAACCGGATCCGCAAGATCGCCTTCACCGGCGAGACCACCACGGGCCGGCTGATCATGCAGTACGCCAGCCAGAACATCATCCCGGTCACCCTGGAGCTGGGCGGCAAGAGCCCGAACATCTTCTTCGAGGACGTCGCCCGCGAGAAGGACTCGTACTACGACAAGGCGCTCGAGGGGTTCACCATGTTCGCCCTCAACCAGGGCGAGGTGTGCACGTGCCCGTCCCGCGCGCTGATCCAGGAGTCGATCTACGACGACTTCCTCGCCGACGCCACGGCCCGGACGCAGGCCGTCAAGCAGGGCAACCCCCTGGACACCGAGACGATGATCGGCGCCCAGGCGTCCCACGACCAGCTGGAGAAGATCCTCAGCTACATCGAGATCGGCAAGGCCGAGGGCGCCACGGTCCGCACCGGCGGTGAGCGTGCGCACCTCGACGGCGACCTGGCCGGCGGCTACTACGTGCAGCCGACCATCTTCGAGGGCAAGAACTCGATGCGGATCTTCCAGGAGGAGATCTTCGGTCCCGTGGTGGCCGTGACCAGCTTCGAGGACTACTCGGACGCGATCCACATCGCCAACGACACGCTCTACGGCCTCGGCGCCGGCGTGTGGTCCCGGGAGCAGAACACCGCCTACCGGGCCGGCCGTGACATCGAGGCGGGCCGGGTGTGGACCAACTGCTACCACGCCTACCCGGCGGCGGCGGCGTTCGGCGGCTACAAGGGCTCGGGCGTCGGCCGCGAGAACCACAAGATGATGCTCGACCACTACCAGCAGACCAAGAACCTCCTGGTCAGCTACTCGGGCACCAAGCTCGGCTTCTTCTGATCGAGCCCGGCGCGAGGGTGCCCGGCCGGCCCCGGCAGGCTGGCCGGGCCCCTCGCAGGGTCGGGGGGCGACGAGCGGACGATGACCGTCGGCGGGGTCCGACGCACGCGACGGCGTGACGACGACGGACGCGACGGCGTGACGACGACGGACGTGACGAGACGGACGTGACGAGACGGACGTGACGACGACGGACGAGGAGGTCCGATGACGACGACGGTGCAGCGGGTGGCCGCCACCGAGGCGGCGCTCGACGAGCTGCGGTCGCTGCGCGACCGCCACGGGCCGCTGATGATCCACCAGTCCGGCGGCTGCTGCGACGGCTCGTCGCCCATGTGCTACCCGGCCGGCGACCTGCTGCTCGGCGACGCCGACGTCCACCTCGGCGACCTGCGACTGACCGGTGACGAGTCGGCCGAGGGCGCCACCGGGGGCGCTGCCGACGTGGTGCCGGTCTGGATGGGCAAGGCGCAGTACGCCTACTGGCAGCACACCCACCTGACCGTCGACCTGGTGACGGGCCGCGGCGCCGGCTTCTCCCTCGAGGCCCCGGACGGTGTCCGGTTCATGATCCGCTCCCGCCTGCTGACCGACGCCGAGCTGACCACCCTCCGCGCAGCGGGCCTGCTGCTCGACCCCCCGGTCGGCCCCGCCGCCTGACTGCCTGCCGACCGCCCCCCGGTGGCCCCGGCGAGATGAGCACAACGCACCCAGACGAGCACAACGCACTGCTCGTCTCAGTGCAGAGTGCTCATCTCGTGCGGGCGCGGGCGCGGTGGCTGTCCAGGAGGGCGCCGACCATCGGGACCAGGGCGCGCGAGGCGTCCATCGCCGCCGGCTGTCGCCAGAACGAGTGGATCTGGCCGAACGTCTCGAAGCCGACCACCTCGGCACCGGCCTCCGCCAGCGCGGTCGCGTACGCACGGCCCTGGGCGGCGAGGGGATCGTGCTCGGCGGTGACGACGAGCGCCGGCGGCACCTGCGACAGGTTCGGTGCGCGCAGCACCGACACGTCGGGGTTGTCACCGAGTGATCCGGGCGCGTAGTGCTCCCAGAACCAGTCCATCTCGGCTCCGGTCAGGGCGGCGGTGTCCGCCGCAGGATCGAGCCGCCACCGGCGGTCCGTCGGCGGGTACATCAGCACCTGGAAGTCGAGCGCGGACGGCTCCCGCACGGTCAGCCCGGCCAGCAGGTTGGCGCCCGACGAGTCACCGATGCCCGGCAGCCAGCTCGCGTCCACGTCGTGCTCGGCACCGCGCGACCGCAGCCACCGGGCCGCCGTCTGCACGTCGTCGAGCGGGGCCGGGTAGGGATGCTCGGGCGCGCGCCGGTAGTCGACGGCCAGCAGCGCCCATCCGGTGGCGTCCGCCAGGTAGCGGCAGAAGGCGTCGTGCGTCTCGAGGTCGTGGAACATCCAGCCCCCGCCGTGCACGTACAGCGCGATCGGTGCACCGCGCCGCGGTCGGTAGAGCCGGACGGGCACACCGTCGGCGTCGAGGTCGGCGACGTGCTCGATCGGCGCCCGGTCCGGCTGGGCGAGTGCCGCGCTCCGGGCCGCTGCCCGATCGTCGTCGACCGTGGACAGGTCCGGCGGCCCCGAGGGGGGCAGCTGCTCGAGGAGGGCGCGCGCCTGCGGGTGCAACGTCATGCCGGGAGGCTACGGGTCAGGGTTGGTGCCGAGACGAGCACTTTGACGCGAGACGAGCAGATCGGACTGCTCATCTCGCGTCAAGGTGCTCATGTCGAGCGGGTGTGGTCGGCGGTGCGGTGCGGCAGCCCGGCGGGTCAGCGGCGGCGGAGCAGCCAGATGCGGGGGTGGTGGCCCTTGGCGTAGACGCGCAGCGGGTCGCGGATCGGGGTCCACAGGTCGGCGGCTGCCGCGACGGCGTGCTGCATCACCGTGACCTCGTGGGTCAGCACCGCGAGGCGGGCACCGCGCGCGGCCACCGCGTGGGCCGCGGCGAGCAGGCCCGCGTGCAGCGCCGGCGCGTCCGCATGGCTCCCGACCAGGCCGCCCCACGGCGGGTCGGCCAGCACCAGGTCGAACCGCTCGCCGGGGAGCAGCGACCGCAGGGCGACGGGGTCGGCGGCATCGCCCCTGGTCAGACGGGCTGCACGGCCGAGGCCGGCCGCCCGCAGGTTCTCCTGGGCGCCGGTCAGCACGTCCGCGTCGAGGTCGACGCCGACCGCCGTCGCCGCCGGACCCGCCAGCAGCCGCTCGATCAGCAACGTGCCCGACCCGCACATCAGGTTGAGCACGCGGTCCTCGGCCCGGACGCCGGCCAGCCGGCTCATCGCTGCGGCGATGGTGCCGTTCGCGGCACCCGGCAGGTCCACCACGCGCCACCGCCGCGCGGACAGCGGCCGCGGTCCGATCCGCACCAGCACGTCCCAACCCGGGTCCGCCTCGCCGTGCCGTCGGCCGCGGCGCACCTTCACCACCAGCTCGCCGTCGTCCGGCCGGTGCTGCAACCCGGTCGCCTGGTGCAGCAGCTCGGCGAGCCGGCCGAACACCGCCGAGTCGGCCCCGGCGGCCTCGAAGCGGAAGGACGACGAGCCCGCCACGCGCAGCGACGCGTACACCGCGTCGACGATGCGGGCCAGGTGGTCGCCGCTGGTCAGCGACCGGGGGCGTGGCACGTCGAAGTGCAGGTGGATCCACGCGGCGACCGCCGTGCGCAGCTCGAGGACGTCCCGCAGCGGACCGGTGTGCTGCACGGCGAGCGCGTCGTCCCGGCCGGGGACCGCCATCGGTGGCTGCGCGACGACCAGCACCTGCGTCGCCTCGGCGGCGAGCACGTCACCGAGCCCGGGCAGGAAGGTCAGCTCGAGGGCCGTGCCGCGCGGGCCGCGCGGGCTGCGTGGGGCCGGCGCGGCGGCTCGTGCGACTCGCGCGCGGTCGGCCGTCCGGTCGCCTGCATGCCTCGGCGGACGTCCGCGGTCGTCACCACGGCGCGTGTCGGTCCGCTCGTCGCGCCCACGCCCGACAGCTCGCGCGTCACGCTCGTCGCGACCACGCCCGCCGGAACGCTCGTCCCGACCGTGCCCGCGACCGCCGCGGCGCGCGGGTGGCTGCGCCACGCCGTCAGGCCGAGACGGCGTCGAGCGCGCCGACCGCCCGCAGCACGAACTGCTCGGTCTGCTCGATCGCCCGCCCCCGCGCGACACCCTCACCTGGCACGCCGCGGCCGGACAGGCAGGCGTTGACCAGGGGGACGGTGGTGGACAGGTCCTGCTCGGGGAACACCCCGGCCGCGATGCCGCGGGACAGCACGCCGCGCAGCACCCGCTCGAAGTCGGTGACGTGCTCGCGCAGCCGTGCCTGGGTGGCGCGGGACAGCATCGAGCGCAGCTCCGAACCGGGCAGGTGGTGGTCGTGCTTGAGCTGCACCATCGCGCGCACGTAGCTGCGCAGCTGCTCGACGGGGTCGTCCACGTCCGCCAGCGACTCCTCGAGCGCGTCGGCGTAGGCCTCGGTCGAGTGGGCGATGTACCCGACCAGCAGCGCCTCCTTGTCGGCGAAGTGGTTGTACACGGCCGTGCGACCCACCCCCGCCGTCGTGGCGATGTCGGCGAGCGTGATCGTGTCGAACCCGCGCTCGGCCAGCAGCTCGGCCAGCGCCGCGAACAGCCGTCGGCGCGTCTCCTCGCGGTGCTCGCGGAGCGACCCGCCGATGATCTTGGGCATGCTGACATGGTCGCACACGCCGTCAGCAAAGCCTTCCCTCAGCGCCGCGGCGCGGGTGTGGCCCTCGGCACGTCTGAGGCAGACTCGAGCCGACCGCCGGGCCGTGCCGGCGCCGGAGGAGGAGGACCGCGTGGCCGCCGAGATCGAGCCGGACACCAAGGACTGGACCTGGGTGCTGCAGCAGCCGTGCCCCGAGTGCGGGTTCGACGCGACGACGGTGGACCCGCGCTCGATCGGCGCGACCGTCCGCGCACTGGTGCCCCGGTGGCAGGCCGCGCTGACCCGGGACGACGTCCGCGAGCGCCCGCAGCCGGACGTCTGGTCCACCCTCGAGTACGGCGCCCACGTCCGCGACGTGTTCCGGGTGATGGACCAGCGGCTGGCGCTGCTGCTCGAGCAGGACGACCCCGAGTTCGCCAACTGGGACCAGGACGCCACCGCGGTGGCCGAGAGGTACGACCTGCAGGACCCGGCGGTCGTCTCGCACGAGCTCGGCGGCGCGGCCGCCGTGCTCGCCGACCGCTACGACTCCGTCCCGGACGACGCCTGGCAGCGACCGGGACGCCGCTCCAACGGCTCGGTGTTCACCGTCGACACGCTGGGCCGGTACATGCTGCACGACGTGCTGCACCACCTGCACGACGTGCGCGGCTGACAGCTCCGCACCACCTCACAGCTCCGCACTACGGCGCCGCCGGGTCCTCCGGCACGTCGGGCGGCACCTCCACCGGACCGGCCTCCGGCGGGCGCGGCTCGTCCTGCGGGTGCAAGCGCACCGCGACCAGGGCGACGTCGTCCTCCCGCCGGCCGGGCAGCACGCGCTTCAGCAGCTCGTCGCACAGCTCCGCGAGCCCGAGGTCCTTCGGTGCCAGCTCGGCCAGCAGGGCCTCGAGGCGTGCCATCCCGTCGCGCACGGGCATGTCCCGCCGCTCCACCAGGCCGTCGGTGTACAGCAGCAGGGTGCTGTCCCGCTCGAGCACCACCTCGGTCTCGTGCCGGGGGGTGTCCGGCATGATCCCCAGCAGCGGGTCCGGCTTGCCGTCCCGCAGCGGTTCGACGGTGCCGTCGGCGTGCAGCAGCATCGGGGTCGGGTGGCCGGCGTTGGACCACCGCACGCGGGTCCGGTGCTGGGCCAGCTCCTCCGGGGTCTGCTCCAGGCGCGCGACGACGGCGGTGGCGATGGACTCGGTCTGCAGCGTGCGCATCGCCTTGTCCACCGTGCTGAGCACCTCGCCCGGCGCACCGCCGGTCGCCACGGCGATGCCGCGCAGGATCGAGCGCACCTGGCCCATCTCGGCAGCGGCCAGCACGTCGTGCCCCACCACGTCGCCGATCACCAGCACCGTCGCGCCGTCCGGCTGGAGGAACGCGTCGTACCAGTCACCGCCCACCCGGGCCGCCTCGGCTGCCGGCTCGTACCGCACCTCGATCTGCAGGTGGTCCGGCGACGGCGGCTTGGTCAGCAGCGACCGCTGCAGCCCCTCGGCGAGCGTCAGCTGCTCCTTGTAGAGCCGGGCGTTGTCGAGCGCCAGGCCGGCACGGCCGGCCACGTCCGCCGCCAGCTGCAGGTCCTCGTCCGTCAGGGGCGCACGGCCCCGGTCGTGGAACAGGGACAGCACGCCGACGGTGCGACCGCGGCCGCGCAGTGGCAGGACGGCGCCGTTGCCGGGGTCGAGGTGGCGCAGCAGCTCGCTCGCCTCGCCGGGCACCAGCACCTCGAGCATCGAGGCGGTGGCGTCGCCGGGGATGATCACCGTCTCACCGGTGCGCGCGGCGCGGTTGAGGAAGGACTGCGGGGTCAGGGACGCGAGCCGCTGCGTGGCGTACCGCTCCACCAACGCCCGTCGTCCTGGGTCGTGGTGCCACGAGCCGACGTCCCGCAGCCGCGGGCCGCGCCGCGGCTCGCCGGGCTCCACCAGCGTGACGACGCTCCAGTCGGCCAGCAGCGGCACCACCAGCTTGGCAAGGCGCCCGACGGCCTCCTCGGCCTCCAGCGTCTCGGACAGCTCCACGGCGACGGTCGACGCGAGCTGGGCGCGGCGGGCGGCAGCCGCCGCCAGCGCGGCGTCGCGGCGGCGGCCGGTCACGTCGAGGAAGTAGACGGACAGCCCGTCCGGCGTCGGCCACGCGTGCACCTCGTACCAGGCGTCCAGCGGTGCCGGGTAGTAGGCGTCGAAGTTGACCGGCTCGCCGGTCTCGACGGCGCGGCGGTAGCTGGTCTCGAACCGGGAGCCGATCGCCTCGGGGAACAGCTCCCACAGGTCCTGGCCCAGCAGCTCGTCACGGTGGCGCTGCAGCAGCTGCTCGGCGGAGGAGTTGACGTAGGTGAACCGCCAGTGGGTGTCCACCGAGAAGAAGGCCGTCGGCATCGCCTCGAGCACGCGGGCCACCCGCACCTCGTGGTCGCGCTCGGCGGTGGAGTCGAACGCGGCGCCGAGCAGCCGGACCGCCGTGCCGTCCGGGCCGGGCACCGCCAGGCCGCGCGCGGTGACCCAGCGGGTGACACCGTCGGGCCGCACCACCCGGTACTCGGCGGCGTACTCACCGGTGCTCTCGATCGCCTCCCGGATCGCCCGGTGCACCATCGGGACGTCGTCCGGGTGCACCGCCGAGTCGAAGCTCTCGATGGTGCCGCCGAAGCTCTCGCGGTCGTAGCCGAACATCTCCAGCAGCCGCTCGTCCCACGCCAGCACACCGGTGCGCAGGTCCCAGTCGAAGATGCCGATGCCCGCGGCGGCGATCGCCACCCGGCCCAGGGCACGGGCGGGATCCAGGTGGGCGGCGACGCCGTTCGTGTCGGTGCCCGCCCGTTCCATCGCGACGGCCAGCGCTTCGATCTCGATCCGGTACGGCGGCGAGAGGATGGGCTCGTCGTCGTCCTGCGTCGTCATCGTGCCCCCAGTGCCCTGGCGACCTGATCATCGCTCGGTGCGATCATCCCCTGCTCACGCCTCCGGGTCGAGGACGACCTTGACGCAGCCCTCCTCCTTGCGCTGGGACATCCCGCAGGCGCAGGTCAACGCCCGCACGGCGCACCCGTCGTGGGCGTGCGGCTGAGGCGCGTGCCGCGAGACGGCTCGGCGGTGCGGGTCGCATCCATCGGGCAACGGTGCCATCCGCCGCCACGGGCCGCACCCGCAGGTGCGCGGCGCCTGGACGTCAGACGGCGGCGCCCGGACGTCAGATGGTGGCGCCCGGACGTCAGACGGGGGACCGGACCACCCGGGACCTCCTACCCATTGACATCTATCGATGTTCGGGTGACTGTAGCCGTACATCGACACACATCAATGAACGGAGCCCAGAGATGCATCCCGAGCTGTTCCTGCTGCTCTACCAGCAGCGCGAGCGCCAGCTGGAGCAGCTGCACGCCCGTCGCGCGGCCGCTGCCGAGCGGTTCGAGGTGGCCGGCACGCCCGTCGCCCGGCCGGCTGCACGGAGGCCAGCCGTCACGGTGGCGCTGTCGGGCCTGGTCGCACGGCTACGGACCACTGCGTCGTCGACGGTGGCCGTCACCCCGGCCTGCTGCCCGGCACTCTGAGCCTGGTCGCCGCCCGCGTGCGGTGCCGTCCGGCGTCCGCGCCGCCCGCGTCCGCGCCGAGACCCGGCCGCCGAGCCGGGTGCGAGCCGGTCGGTGGGCACCGCGACGCGCCGCTTGCTCACCGACTGGTCACGTGTATAGCCTGCTGGTCGTGCGTACAGCCGATCCGTCGGACGCTCGTCCGTCGTCGGACCTCACCGCCCGCGCCCGCATCCGCGACGCGGCCATCGCGTGCTTCGCGGAAGAGGGTTTCACCGCCTCGTTCCGCACCATCGCGGCCCGTGCCGACGTCTCGCCGGGGCTGATCACGCACCACTTCGCGTCCAAGGTGGCGCTGCGTGCGGAGTGCGACGCCGAGGTGCTGCGCCGCTACCAGGCGCTCAAGACGGACAGCATCGGGGACCCGAGCGGCTTCCTCGTCGCGAACCTGTCCGAGCCCGGTCCGGCCGCCGAGCTGACGCTGTACATGCTGCGGGCCATCCACGCCGGCGGCCCTCCCGCCCGGCAGTTCCTGGAGCGGCTCGTCGACAACGCCCGCGGTGTGATGCAGGCCAGCGCCGAGGCCGGGCTGGTGCGCCCCTCGCGGGACGAGGAGGCGCGCCTGCGGCTGCTGGTGAACCAGGCGTTGGGCGGGTTGCTCATCCAGCTGCTGATCGCACCCGAGGCCACCCCCGAGACGTTCGGTGCGTCGGTGCTGGCGCTGCAGCGCGCGCAGGTCCTGCCGCTTCTCGAGCTCTACACCGAGGGCTTGCTGGCCTCGCCTCGCATCCTCGACGACTACCTCGCCTACCTCGGCGACCCACCGCCTGCCGACGCAGGCGCGGAGCACGACGAGCGCACCGCCTGACGGCGTCGCCACCAGCACCGCGCCGCCACCGCACCTGCCGCCACGGCCTGCGCCGGGCCGGCACCGGGTTGATCCATGCACGTCCCCCACCCACAAGGAAGTCCCATGCCCACCACCCAGCCGGCCGTCGAGATCGAGGGCCTGACCAAGAGCTTCGGCACCGTCCACGCCCTGCGTGGCCTCGACCTCACCGTCCCCGCCGGCCAGGTCACCGGCTTCCTCGGCCCCAACGGCTCGGGCAAGACGACGACGATCCGCATCCTGCTCGGCCTGCTCCGCTCCGACGGCGGCCGCGCGACCGTGCTCGGCGGCGACCCGTGGGCCGACGCGGTCCGGCTGCACCGCTCCATCGCCTACGTCCCCGGCGACGTCACCCTGTGGCCCAACCTGACCGGCGGCGAGGCGATCGACATCCTGTGCCGGCTGTCCGGTCCGCTGGACCCCCGGCGCAAGCAGCAGATGCTCGACCGCTTCGAGCTGGACCCCACCAAGAAGGCCCGCACGTACTCCAAGGGCAACCGGCAGAAGGTCGCGCTGGTCGCGGCGCTGGCGTCCGACGCGGAGCTCCTCCTGCTCGACGAGCCGACCAGCGGCCTCGACCCGATCATGGAGGCCGCGTTCACCGAGTCGATCGCCGAGGTGAAGGCGCAGGGCCGGTCGGTGCTGCTGTCGAGCCACATCTTCGCCGAGGTGGAGAAGCTGGCGGACACCGTGACGATCATCCGCAACGGGGTCACGGTCGAGACCGGCAGCATCGCCCAGCTCCGGCAGCGGCTGCGGACGCAGGTCACCGCGGTGCTGGCCGGTGGCGCCGGGTCGCTGGCCGGGGTCGCGGGCGTGCACGACCTGCAGCAGGTGGACGGTCAGACGAGGTTCACGGTCGACGAGGAGGCGCTGCCGGGCGTGCTGGCGGCCGTCGCGGCGCTGCAGCCGCGGTCGCTGGTGGCCAACCCGCCGTCGCTGGAGGAGCTGTTCCTGCGGCACTACGGCGAGGAGCTGGCGGCAGTGAACGGGGTGGAGAAGTGACCGCCACCGCGCACGCCCCGGCACCCCGGGCCGCGGTGCCGACCGTCGTGGTGCGTGGTCGCCCGGCGGACACGCTCGCGGGGCTCGGCGCGATGGTGCGGTTCGTCGTGCGCCGCAACCGCGTGCGCCTGGCGGTGTGGCTCGTCGTGCTCGTCGGGCTGTTCGCCTACGTCGGCGCGTACTACAAGAGCCTGTTCACCACGCAGCAGGCGCTCGACGACTTCGCCAAGGTGAGCGACACCCCCGGCATCCGGGCGCTGACCGGGCTGGCGGCGGCGCCGAACACCCTCGGCGGGGCCGTCTGGACCAAGGTCTGGATGACGTGCGCGCTGGCGCTGGCGTTCGGCATCGTCTTCCTGGTCACCCGCAACGGGCGGGCGGACGAGGAGGTGGGCCGCACGGAGCTGCTGCGCTCGCGGGAGCTGGGGCTACACGCGTACTCGGCGGCGTCCTGGCTGGTGTGCGCGGTGCTGTCCGTGCTGGTGGGCGCCCTGATCGCCGTCGTCTCGGCCGCCTCGGGGCTTGACCCCTACGGCACCGGCATCACCGGCTCGCTGATCGTCGGCGCGTCCGTCACCGGCGTGGGGCTGGTCGGCCTCGGCGTCGGTGCGGTGGCCGGTCAGGTCACGTCGACCTCGCGCGGCGCGAACGCGCTCGGCTCGGCGGTGCTCGGCGTCCTCTACGTGCTGCGGATGGTGGGCGACCTGGGCGACGGGCGGCTGACCTGGGCGTCGCCGGTGGGCTGGGGCCAGGAGATGCAGCCGTGGGGGGCCGACCGGTGGTGGCCGTTCGGGCTGCTCGTCGTGCTCGCCGTCGTCCTGCTGGCGGTGGCGACCGTGCTCGAGGCGCACCGCGACCACGGCGCCGGGCTGGTGCCGCAGCGACCGGGGCCTGCCGAGGCGCCCGTGCGCTACGCGACCCCGCTCGGGCTGGGCCTTCGGCTGCAGCGCGGGCCTGTGGTCGGCTGGACCGTCACCGTGGTGCTGTGCGGGCTGCTGTTCGGCTCCGTGGTGCACGCGATGGACAACCTGCTCAACGACGCCGGCACGCCGCTGCCCGCCATCCTGCGCGGCCGTGGCATCGACGCGCTGATGGCCGTGCTCGCCGGGATGATCGCCCTGGTCGTGGCCGTGTACGCGGTCCAGTCGGCGACCACGCTGCGGGCCGACGAGGCGTCGGGGCTGGTGGAGACGCAGCTGGCCGGCGCGCTGTCCCGCACCCGTTGGGCGCTGCAGCGGCTGCTGATCCCGGCCGTCGGCGCCGCGGTGCTGCTCGCCGCGGGCGGCGCGCTGCTCGGCGCCAGCTACGGGGCCACGGTGCACGACGGCTCGTGGACCGGCCGGATGGCCGTCGCGGCGCTCGTCTACTGGCCGGCGGTGATGGTGCTGGTCGGGGTAGCGGTGACGCTGTTCGGCTGGCTGCCCCGGCTGGCGGTCGCGCTGACGTGGGGGCTGCTGGCGGCGCTGTGGTTCGTCATGCTGATCGGCGACGCGCTGCACCTGCCGACGTGGGTGCTCGACGTGCTGCCGTTCTCCGCGACCCCCTACATGCCGCTGAACCCGATGCGGTGGACGCCCGTGGTGGTGATGACGGCCGTCGCGGCGCTGCTGGTGTGGGTGGGCGTCGACCGGTTCGCGCGGCGGGACGTCGTCCCCGGCTAGGTCGTCACGGGGCCGCCGGGGTCCGATGACCCCCGGCGGCCCCGATCCGTCCCCCCGAACCGGCGGGCGCGAGTGCCTGTGCGGCGGGCACCGCCGGGGACTGGACGTCGCCTTCCCCCGGGTTCATGCTAGTGACTGTCATTTGGAAGTCACTAGCAGTGGGAGGTCGACATGAGCCTGTCGACGACTGGCACGGCGGGGATCCGTCGGTGGTGGGCGCTTGGTGGCGTCACGCTGGCGGTGCTCGCCGTCTCGATGGACGTCACCATCCTCAGCGTCGCCCTGCCGACCCTCGCGGGGGCGCTGTCGGCCTCCGCCTCGGACCTGCAGTGGTTCTCCGCCGGGTACGCCCTGGTGCTCGCGGCGCTGATGCTGCCCGCCGGCTGGCTGGGGGACCGCGTGGGCCGCAAGCGGGTGCTGCTCGGCTCGCTGCTGCTGTTCGCGGTGGGCTCGGCGGCCTGCGCCGGCGCGGACAGCCCGGCGTGGTTCATCGGCGCCCGCCTGGTGCTGGGCGTCGGCGGTGCCGGCGTGATCGTCATGGCGATGTCCGCCCTGATGGTCCTGTTCGACGACGACGAGCGGCCGCGTGCCGTCGCCGTCTGGGGCGCCGCCAACCTCGTCGCCTTCCCGGTCGGGCCGATCCTGGGCGGCTGGCTGCTGTCCCACGCCTGGTGGGGGTGGGTGTTCCTGCTCAACGTCCCCGTCACCGTGCTGGGGATGCTCGCCGTGGCTGCGTGGGTGCCGGAGAGCTCCGCCGGCCGGCCGCCCCGGCTCGACGGCGTCGGCATCGTCGCCTCCAGTGCCGGGCTGACCGTCCTGACGTGGGGCTTCATCCAGATCGGTCAGGACGGGTGGCGCTCCGTGCCGGCGTGGGCCCTGATGGCCGGTGGGCTGCTGGTGCTGGTCGCCTTCGGCGTCTGGGAGGTGCGGCTGTCCCGGCGCGGACGGCAGCCGCTGGTGGACCCGGCCCTGTTCCGGTCGAGGCTGTTCACCTGGGGGGTCACGCTGTTCGCGGTGCTGACGCTGGCGCTCATCGGCCTGATCTTCGCGCTGCCCCAGTACTTCCAGGCGGTGCTCGGCACCGACCCGGAGGGGTCCGGGCTGCGGCTGCTGCCGCTGGTCGGCGGGCTGCTGGTCGGCCTCGCGCCGTCCCGGGTGCTGGCCACCCGGCTGGGGATCAAGCTGACGGTCGCCGCCGGCTTCGTCGTCCTCGGGGCTGGCCTGGCGCTCGGGGCGACCACGACCCCGGTGTCGGGCACCGGCTTCGCGGCCCTGTGGACGGCGATCAGCGGAGTCGGTACCGGCATGGTGATGGCGACCGTCGCGGCGGCCGCGCTCGCGGAGATCAGCGCCGACCGCGCCGGTGTGGGGTCCGCCGTGCTGCAGGCCGTCAAGGGGGTCGGGGCGCCGCTGGGCGCGGCCGTGCTGGGCAGCGTGCTCGCCGCCGGCTACCGCAGCCGCCTCGACCTGACGTCGCTGCCCGCGCCGGCAGCCGATGCGGTGCGGGCCAACGTGTTCGCCGGCCTCAAGGTGGCGCACACGCTGCACGACGCCGCGCTGGGCCAGCAGGTGCGCGCCGCGTTCGTGCACGGTGTCACCGGCACGCTGCTCGCCTCGCTCGCCGTCGCCGTGGCGGGGGCGCTGCTGGCGCTGGTGTTCCTGCCGGGACGCGTGGTGCCGGCCGTCGCGCCTGAGGCCGACGACGATGCGGGACACGCCGCTGCTGCGGTGCCGGGCGCCGGGAGGGGAGCGGCGCGACAGCCTCGGTAGGGCAGGTGGGGCAGCACAATGGGGCCGTGCCGACCGATGCCGCCTCCGCCGATGCGGTCCCCGCCGACGCCGTCCCCGCTGCCGGGCTGCGCGAGCGCAAGAAGGCCCGGACCCGCGCGGCCATCCAGCACCAGGCGCTGCGCCTGTTCACCGAGCACGGCTACGACGTCACGACGGTCGAGCAGGTGGCCGCCGCCGCCGACGTGTCCCCGAGCACCGTCTTCCGCTACTTCCCCACCAAGGACGACCTGGTCCTGACGGACGAGCTCGACCCGCTGCTGATCGCCGCGTTCCGGGACCAGCCGCCGGAGCTCGGCACCGTGGCGGCGTTCCGCGCGACGCTGCGGCAGGTGTTCGGCGAGGTCGACGCGGGCCAGCTGGCCGACATCAAGGCCCGGGCCACCCTGATCCTGTCGGTGCCGGAGCTGCGCGCCGCGATGCTCGACCAGCTGGCGCAGAGCATCACGTGGCTCACCGAGCTGACCGCCGAGCGCGCCGGCCTTCCGTCGGACGACCCCGCTGCCCGCTCGCTGGCCGGCGCCGTGGTCGGCGTCTGGATCGCCGCCGCCACCCAGTGGGTCGCCCATCCCGAGGACAACCTGCTCGCGGCCCTCGACACGGCGCTCGATCACCTGGAGAAGGGGCTGGCGCTGGGGTCGCGCTGAGGCCGCGGGGCCGCGGTTGGGCGCGGGCCTCGGGCGCGGCGGGCCATGGGCTAGCATGGGCGGCGCGTTCGGGGTGCCGTGCAGGCCCACCGGGTGCCGGACCAGCGAAAGTGCTGGTCACGCGGGTGTAGTTCAATGGTAGAACTTCAGCTTCCCAAGCTGAGAGCGCGGGTTCGATTCCCGTCACCCGCTCCGCGTTTTTCTTAGGTCGCCGAATGGCGCGGCTATGAGGCAGACCCGACATACGGGTTCTTGGCCTGTGGCCCGCTTTCCGTGCCGTCGCCCGAACGGCGCTAGCTCCCGTGGTCCGTAGCTGCGAAGCTCGTTCAATGGCCACCAAGACTGTTCTGCGCGAGTGGGTCCTCGAGGCACTTCGAGCCAACGGTGGTTCGGCCGGTCCCGTCCAGGTCTGCCGGTACATCTGGTCCCATCACGAGGACGAGCTTCGTGACTCCGACGACCTGTTCTTCACGTGGCAGTACGACGTGCGCTGGGCAGCGCAGACTCTTCGGGACGAGGGTGTGCTCGCGAAGGCGAATGGCGACCGACGCAAGCCGTGGACCATCGCGTAGCACCTCCTGATTAGCTCCCGCGCCACGGCGCCGGAGCTCGACCACGGGCGGCGATGGCACGCTGGAGCCCGATCACTTGCCAATCTCGGCGAGAGTGCCGATAGCCCAGTCATGGGGGACTGGGAAGTTCGGCGGTGGCGGCGGTACGGCAAGGACCGGTTGTACGTCCACGACGGCGACGGCGCCGCGGTGGGCTGGCGGGACCTGCTGACGGGCGAGGACCACATCGATGCTCCAGAGCATGCCGATGAGTTCCGCGCAGCGGTGGAGGTCTGGCAGGCGAACCAGGGCAACGACCCGGCGGCTGTGTCGCCGCCGTCGCGGTCACACGTGGCACCACAGGAGGCGGTGACCGCGGCACCCGTCGAGACCTCACCGGCGCGTGCGGTCAAGGCGCCGACCGTGGATCCCGAGCCGTCAATCCCAGTGGCTCCGCCGATGTGGGACGACCTGGCTGCCCATCGCGCCGGCGAGATGGCCCGGCAGCAGGCCGTCGCGCTGAAGCAGGCCGCGCCGGTCCGGACCTTCGTCGCCCGGGTGTTTGGTGTGCACACCGACGAGCGGGCGTGGCGCATCGGTGCGAACGGTGAGGAGAAGGTCGCGGCCAGGCTCGCCAAGCTTGCGAAGAAGGACCCTCGCTGGAAGTTCCTGCACGCCATCCCGGTCGGGGAGAACGGCTCGGACATCGACCACCTGGTCATCGGGCCGGGCGGCGTGTTCAGCCTCAATTCCAAGCACCACCCCGGTGCTCGGATCTGGGTCCGGGACAACGCCTTCCGGGTGAACGGTCAGCAGCAGCCGTACATCCGCAACTCCCGGCACGAGGCCCTTCGAGCCGGCCGCTACCTGACCGCGGCCTGCGGCTTCCCGGTCGAGGTCACCGGGATCGTCGTCCCCGTCGGTGCCGACGACCTCACCATCAAGCAGCAGCCCGCGGACGTCGTCGTGGTCAACCGGATGGCGCTGGCCGCTTGGCTGCGCCGCCGTCCCGACCTCCTGGAGGAGCCGACGGTCGACGCCATCTTCGAGGCGGCGCGGCGTTCGACCACGTGGCGGCCCCGAGGCTGAGGGGCTCCACAGTGCACGGACGCCGGTCGCAACCACTGGCGGCACCCGACGTCTGACGACCCGCCTGGAACAACCACGTCCTGCAGGAGCGCGGCATCATCGTCCACGCCACTGTGCGGGCGGTCCCGGGCCGGGTGAAGGTCACCTGGCCGGGCATCGAACCGCGAACCGTCTTCGTCGACACCGGTCACCCGTCTGGCACCTATGCCGTCGGCGACGTCGTCGAGGTGCAGTCGGAGCCGGAAAGAACCACGGCCGGTAGCTCGGCGTCGTGGCCGTACCGCTGCCCGACCAGCTCGGCCCGGTCGATCGCGTCGACCGCGGAGAGGACGTCACCGAGCCGGTAGCGGTCTGATCGACTCACAGCGGCACTGCCTCGGCGAGCGCCGATTCGGCGACGTGCGGCGCCAGCGCGTCGGCCGGGGCGACGTCGACACGCTCCCCGAGGAGCGCTGAGAGGTCGTCGGCGATCGCGGCGAGCGGGAGCAGGCCGCGTGTCCGCACGTGGAGGTCCACGAGCAGGTCGACGTCGGAGTCCGGGCCGTCCTCACCGCGAGCGACCGACCCGAACACCCGCACGTTCGAGGCACCGTGCCGGTGAGCGACGCGGCGAACGCGCTCGCGGTTGGCGCGCAGCTTCGCCATCCGGGGTGTGCGTACGTCGAGGTGGCGGGGGGCGGCGGCGGCGCTCAGCTCCAGGCGCGCTCCCATCGCCGCGAGGAGCCGGTCGAGCGTCTCGACCGATGGTGAGCTGGCGCCCGCCTCGTAGCGCGAGACCGCCGGCTGAGACGTGCCGGCTCGTGCCGCCAAGGCGCCCTGACTGAGGCCCGCGGCCTCGCGGCTCGTCCGGATCAGTGTGGCGGCGTCCATGGCAGGAGCATACTGCTACCGGTATAGAACGAACGGCTCCACGGGCGTGAACACGCCACCCTCTGCATGTCGTCGGCCGGCCAGGACGCAAGCTCGCGCGCGTCGGCCCAGAGCGCAGGGCCGACCGGCTGTCTCTTCACCCGAATGCCGGGGCGTTGCAGTGGCTCCGAAGCTCCCGACGCGGCCAGCATGGGTCCCCGTGACCCGCGGAAGCGCTGAGGCCGGCATGCTCCCTGCCACCCAGACCGGTGACCTGCGTCTGGGTCATCTGCTGGCCGCGACCGGGCTGGATCTCGACGAGGTCGTGGTAGTGCGCCACACCTACACGGCGGACGGTCTCCGGTCCTCAGAGGACCTGACCCCGGAGAAGGTGCTCGAGTACACGCGGTGGCAGGGCGTCGGAAACAAGGTGAGCAAGAACCCGCCGCGGTACTGGCTCGTCTTCATGGCCGAGGGCGGTCGGCGCTCACGCCTGCACGTCGTCTACGAGAACCTCGGCGAGGACCTCGACCAGCGGACGCCGACGATGCGGTGCTTCAACCTCCGACCGTCTGACCTGCTGTCCTCCCTGACCCGTCGGCTCGTGGTCGAGTGGTCCAAGGACGCCGTGAACTGGGCCAAGACCGGGGCGGTCGCATCGGGCTTCGGTGTGCTGGAGATCGCCGACCCCACGGTGGTGCCCTTCCCCGGGTTCGACGACCTTGTGCTCACCTATGGCGAGCTGCAGGACGTGGTCGACGACTCCCGGTACGCGTCCTGGCGCACGGCGCTGGGCGCCGTCCAGGGCATCTACCTGATCACCGACACCAGTACGGGCCAGGTCTACGTCGGCAAGGCGGACGGCGCCGAGCGGATCCTGGGTCGCTGGACCACCTACGCACGCGACGGCCACGGCGGCAACGTCGCACTTCGTGAGCTGGCCCGGGTCGACCCGAGCCATCCGCGGCACTTCCATTTCAGCATCTTGCGCGTCTTCGGTCCCAGCGTCCCCAAGGCCGAGGTCGACCTGGCCGAGTCCCACTTCAAACGGGCGCTGCTCAGCATCCGATTCGGCCTGAACCGGAACTAGTCGCGGGTTGCCAAGGCCGCCCGCCGTTCTTGGCGTTCCTGGCTCGCGGCGATCAATGCGACAGAGGGAGTTGACGATGGTCTCCGGTGAAACAGCGGATTTCCCCGACGTCGATCCCCGATTCGACATCATGCCGAGACACCTCCTCGGTCCGTTCTGGTCTCTGAGGATGGTCGACCGGACGACGGGGCAGGAGGTTCAGATCACAGGTGGCGCCTTCCTGACGGGGTATGGCTCCGTGCGTCGCGCTGCCAAGTACGCGTCCCGCCTCTACCTGTCGCGACAGGAGCGGTGGAACCGCGAGGACCGTTAGTCGGGCGCGCACGCATCGGCGGTGACGCCGCCGACTGGTTACCGACGGAGGGCCGCCTGCTCCGTGGCCGACGCATGGTGCTTCACCAGCGGAGCGGTCGAGGAGCATGTGCGACGCACTCGCGCGACCTTCTCGGCTCTCGGGGAATTCACAGGCTGCGGCGCCACGATTCGGCGGTCACTTCCGGTGGGGGCGAGAGGTAGGCAAGTGGCTGACGCGGCAGGTGCTCCGATCCTCGAGGTCGACGGTCTCGTCGTGCGGTACGGGTCGTACACCGCGGTCGACGGTCTGAGCCTCAGCGTCGGGCGCGGTGAGATCTTCGGGCTGCTCGGGCCGAACGGCGCGGGCAAGACGAGCACGCTCTCGGCGATCGAGGGGCTGCTGAACCCCGCCGCCGGGGCGGTCACGGTGGTGGGCCACCACGCCGCCACCGAGCCGCTGGCCGTCCGCGCCCTCATCGGCGTCCAGCTGCAGGCGTCGAGCTTCCAGGCGGAGCTGACACTGACCGAGATCCTGCGCCTGTACTCGGGGCTGTACGGGCTCACGCTGTCCGCCGACGAGCTGAGCCAGCGGCTCCGCCGGGCCGGCCTGGCGGACGAGGCGAACAAGCGCTACAAGCAGACGTCCGGCGGCCAGCAGCAGCGCTTCTCGCTGCTCGTGGCCATGCTGCACGACCCACCGTTGCTGCTGCTCGACGAGCCGACCTCCGGCCTGGACCCGCAGGCCCGCCGCCAGCTGTGGTCGCAGATCGAACGGGCGCGCGGCGAGGGCGGGTCGATCCTGCTGACCACCCACTCGATGGAGGAGGCGCAGGCCGTCTGCGACCGGGTCGCGATCATCGACCACGGCACGCTGGTCGCACTCGGCACGCCCGCCGAGCTCGTCGCCCAGCACCGCACCGACCCACGGGTGCTGCGCGCCGCGCACGGCGAGGTCACGCTCGAGGACGTCTTCATCGGCCTGACGGGGGACGAGATCCGTGACTGAGACGACCCTCCTCGAGCCGCCGCCCGTCGGCCTCGCGCTGCGCACGCTGCTGCGCGCCGACGCCACGGTGCTGCTGCGCAACCGGCAGGCGCTGCTGCTCTCGATCGTGCTGCCGGTCGCGATGCTGTTCATCACCGGCGCCGGGGGCAACGGACGGCGTCAGGTCCTGGAGCCCGGGTACCTGATCGGCCTCTCCATCACCTACGGGCTCATGGCGGCCGGCCTGTTCGGGTACCCGATGGCCGTCGCACGGGACCGCGAGTCCGGGGTGTTCCAGCGGATGCGCGTGACGCCGGTGCCGATGTGGACCGTCTCGGTGAGCCGGATCGCGGTACAGCTGGTGCTCTCGCTGGTCATGTCGCTGGTCGTCCTGGCGCTCGGCGGCGTGCGTCACCACCTGACGTTCGGCCCCTCGAACTGGCTCCTGGTCCTGGTGGTCTCGTTGCTCGGCGCGCTCGTGTTCCTGGCGATCGGGCAGGCGATCGTCGGTCTGACCACCACCTCGGGCCAGGTCAACGCGTTCAGCCGGGTGCTGTTCGCGCTGCTGCTCGTCGTCGGCTTGGTCGGCTCCTCCGGCCTGCTGGGGACCACGTTCAAGACGATCGCCGGCTGGACTCCCGTCGGCGGCCTGTCCAACCTCTTCAGCGCTGCGACCGGCAGCGTCGCGTGGGGTTCCGACCAGGTGATCGGGCTCGTCGCGTCGGTCCTGTACGCCGTCGTGTTCGGGTTCATCGGCGTCCGGTGGTTCCGTTGGACGGTCCGCTGACGTTCTCAAGAGGTGCGGACGGCGGCGCCGGGCCATGATCGATCGATGGCTCGTGTGCGGGGGGACACGCCGGAGGACCGGCATGCCCGTGCACGGACGTCGGTGTGGATGCGCTCCGGTGTCCCGACCGCCAGCAGACGAGGAGACGGGTCGTGGACTCGCTGAGCTTCACGGCGGCCCTCGACGGCGTCCCCTCCAGCCGCAGGTGGGTGGTGGCGTGGGCTCGTCGTGCCGGTTGTCCGGAGGCCTGCGTCCGCACCATCGCCCTGCTGACCACCGAGGCGGTGACCAACGCGGTGCGGCACGGGCCCGACGGGGGGACGGTGACAGTCGCGGTGTCGCAGGTGCGGGGGCAGTGGCGGGTGGCCGTGACGGACCAGAGCCGTGGGCGGCCGGTGGTCCGGGACGTCGAGCCGTGGGCGCTCGGCGGCCGCGGCGTCATGCTGATCGACCGGCTGGCGGCCGCGTGGGGGGTCGACGGCGGGCGCGGCGGGGTCAAGACGGTGTGGTTCCGCGTCGCCTGCGAGGACTGAGACGGCGGCCTCGCGGCCGTCGGACGATGCGGCCGTCAGACGACGCGACCGTCAGACGAAGTGGGCGCCCACACCCTGTGCCGCGGCGCCGCGGCCCCGGCCCGGCGAGCTCGTCGCCACCCGGCACACGGCCAGCACGTCGAGCACCAGCTCGGCGGCTGCCACGACCCGCACGGGGTGTGGGATCCCGTCGTACAGCGCCACCAGCCAGCTGACCCCGGCGGCGGTGAACAGCGTCACGCCGCACAGGTCGACGTGCACGGGCCGGTCCAGACCGGCCACCAGCTCGATCATCGACGCACCGGCGTCCGAGAAGTACTCGTCCACCTCGCCGGCAAGGGAGAGCGGGACGCGGTCGGCGTCCCAGGAGACCGTGGCGGTCGCTCCGGAGACAAAGGTCAGCGCAGCGCTGGAGTCGTCCATCTCGACGCCCTTCGCGGGCCACCGGGCCCGCCGTACTGGGGTTCATCGAGGACGGTCCGCGCAAACCGCGCGAGCTCAGAGAGCCGACGACCTGCCCAGGGCCACACGGTTCGCCCCGAACCGCAAGGCCGGTGGAGGTGAACCGGCCGTCGGCGACCCCGAGACCGGGTGGCCCCGGGGTCGCCGCGCCGGTCAGACCCAGAAGGGCCGCAGCCGCTCCGCCAGGCGTCGTCCCTGGTCGTGGCCTCCGCGTGCGGCCTGCAGGCGGGTCGACGGGTCGAGGGCGTTCGCGTCGAACACGTCACCTGCGCCGGCGTCGGGGAACACGGTCTCCACCTCGCTGCCACCGGCTCGCAGCTCCTCGATCTGCGAGGCGAGGTCCATCCGCCACGCCGCCGGCATCCGGGACCTGCCACTGAACGGCGACAGCACCAGCACCCGCCGGTACCCGGCCGCGAGGTCGGCGTTCTCGCTGCGCCGGTAGCCACCGTTGAGGTAGCGACGGTCGCCGATCGGGTAAGGCACCATCGCCGACGTGCTGGCGGCCACCGCGTCGACCAGGTCCACGCCGCTGTCCCGGTCGAACGCCACGGGTTCACCGGTGCGGGCGTCGACCGCGACCAGCAGCACCCGCTGCCGCGGCCAGTCGACGCTCGGCAGGCGGGCGGCGACGACGTCGCGCCAGCGCGCGCCCGCGGCGCCGTCGGACGCGTCCCGCTCGAGCGCCGCCGCGCCCATGCGACGGCGCATGTCCGCGGCGTCGGTGGCCGAGGCGATGACGGCGCCGGACCAGTCGAGGTAGCCGGCGCCGGAGACGCCCCGGGCAGGGCCGTTGCCCGCACCGACCCCGGGGCCGGCACCGTTCCCGGGGCCCGCGCCGTTCCCGGGAACGGACCCCGCGCGGCCGCGAGCGTCCGGGACGGGTGGAGCGTCGACGATCGCGGCGTACAGCTCCGCGGGGCGGGTGCCGGCCGTGATCTGGGCCGCGACGGTGGCGCCGGACGACGTCCCGACGACCAGGTCGGCCACCGTGACGTCGATGCCGACATCGGCCAGCCCGGCGATGACGCCGATCGCCCAGGCATTGCCTGCGGCACCGCCGCCGGCGACGACGAGCGCCCGCCCGGCAGCCGGCGGACGGGGGGACGAAGAGGAGGAAGCTGTGTTCATGGGAGTCGCCTCTCGGGAGATGCCTGGCGGGCGCTCCCGGCACGACTAGCGCAGCTGCGCGGTCGCCGACCTCGAGGGAGCACCCGATGGGGGTACTGCCGACATGGGTGTCACCTCCTGCCGATCGGTCACCGCCGTCGGGACGTCCATGCGCCGACGACGCGGTCCGCGGACCGCCCGCCCACTATCGCCGCCGGCGGGCGCTCCCGTCCACCGAATTGAGCTCACCGCGTGGACGTCGCACCGAGCGCGCCCGCGGCGTCGTCCGCCTGCGCAGCCGTGGGGAAGGTGAAGGTCACGGAACCGTTGGTGATCGGGGCCTTGATCACGGGAGCGGCGACGACCTTGCCGTCAAGCACCATGGCCACCTGCTTGTTCACCTGACCGGCGGTGAGGGCGTGCAGCGTGGTCGTGTCCGTGGGACCGAACGTGACGACGACGGACGGGCCGGCGGCCTGCGTCTGCCGGACGACCGACCTGGGCGTGACGGTGTCCAGCGGTGGGCCCAGCACGTAGGTGGTGCTGCCCGCCAGGTCGCAGGCGCTGCCGGCGACGTCGGCCGTGAGGGGCGGCGCGTTGCACGGGCCCCGGGTGGACGAGGTCACCAGGCGCAGGTCGAGGGGGTAGCTGGCCGGGTTGGCCTGGACGTTCGCGATCCCGCACCCGGACGCGAGCGACACGGCGGTGAGCAGCAGGGCGGTGCGGACGACGTGCTGGGTGCGCATGGTCCGAGCCTGCACCGGTCCGCGGCATCCTGCCCGGGGGCGGATCTCCCCGGCCGAGCGCCGTCCCTACGCGGTGACCAGGGAGTCCAGCTGGGCGGCGTTGGTCGCGACCACGCCGGCCGACTCGCGCAGCAGGGCGCTGACGTGGGCCGAGCTGGTGGCGCCGTCGGCCACCGCGGCCACCCCGGAGCTCATCTCGCTGGCGACGGCCGTCTGCTCCTCCACGGCGCTGGCGAGCGCCGCCTGCTGCAGCTCGATCTCGTTGATCAGCTTCAGGATGTCCGTGATCGCCTTCTCGGCGTCGGTGCTGTCCGCCTGGATGGCGCCGATCATCTCGGTGATCTCCGCCGCGGCGGTCCGGGTGCGGCCGGTCAGGTCCTTGACCTCGTTGGCCACCACGGCGAACCCCTTGCCGGCCTCGCCGGCGCGGGCGGCCTCGATCGTCGCGTTCAGCGCGAGCAGGTTGGTCTGGTCGGCGATCGCGGAGATCAGCTTGGTGACGGCGCCGATCCGGTCGCTCGACTCACCGAGCTTGGCCAGCCGCTCGTTGGCCACCCCGGCGATGCGGACGGCGTTGGCCGTGCCCTTCGAGGCGGCGGCGGCGCCGACGGCGATCTCCCGGATGCTGGCGGACATCTGCTGCGAACCGGCCGCGACCGCGTCGGCGCGGTTGGACACGTCCGCGGAGACGGCGGCGATCTGGTCGCTCAGCTCGGTCAGCGAGCCGGAGGAGCTGAACAGCTCACCGGCCACCGACTTGGTCACCCGGGCGTTCTCGGTCGCCTCGGTGTCGTCGGCCCAGACGACGACGAATCCGTCGGCCAGGCGGTCCACCGTGGTGCGCGCCGAGGCGCGACGCCCGGCCTCCTCGACGGTGACCACCCGGGTCACGGGGAAGGCCTTCTCGTGGGCGATGATCGAGGCGAGCTCCTTGCGCAGCGCCGGCATCACCGCGTCGCCACGCTGCGCGGCCACCCGGGCCGCCAAGGTGTCGGCCGCCCGGTTGCGGGCGACGATCTTGCCCTCCGCGTCCGTCACCAGGATGGCGGCCGGCGCGGCGAGGAACACGTCGAAGGCACCCGCGCGGATGAACTGGGCATCGAACCCGTTCGACGACGACGTGGCGCGGGACCGGCGGCGGAACATGGCGACCCTTCGGTAGGCGTGACCTCTGCTTCGTCTATCGGCAGCAGCTGGTGGGTGCTGAGAAGTTGCAGAGTGTGTAAAGTTGCACAGCCTGCAACGCGGTGATGCCGCGGTGAGCGGGCTCCCAGCCCACGAGAGAGTCGGTCCCGTCGTGCCCCACGCAGCTCCCGCACGGCCCGCAGGTACGTCTGCGGCCCCCGTCATGACCCAGCGGCAGATCATGCTGGTGATCTACGCGCTCATGGCGGGCATGTTCCTGTCGTCCCTCGACCAGACGGTGGTCGGCACGGCGATCCGCACCATCGGCGACGACCTGCACGGCCTGAACCAGCAGGCGTGGGTCACGACGGCCTACCTGATCACGTCGACCATCGCGACGCCGATCTACGGCAAGCTCTCCGACATCTTCGGCCGGCGGCCGCTGTACATCTTCGGCCTGGCCGTCTTCATCCTCGGGTCGTTCCTGTCGTCGTTCTCGACCTCGATGATCATGCTGGCCGCGTTCCGGGCCTTCCAGGGCATCGGCGCCGGCGCACTGATGTCCGTGCCGCTGGCGATCATGGGCGACATGCTGGCGCCGCGGGAGCGCGCCAAGTACCAGGGCTTCTTCCTGGCCGTGTTCGGCGTCTCCGCCGTCGTCGGCCCGCTGATCGGCGGCGTGTTCGCCGACGCCTCGCGCATCCTGTTCATCGCCGGCTGGCGCTGGGTGTTCCTGATCAACGTGCCCGTCGGCATCGGGGCGATGTTCATGGTGCTGGCGTTCCTGCACCTGCCGAAGTTCCACAAGACCACGTCGCCGCGCATCGACTGGTGGGGCGCGTCCGCCGTCGTCGTCACCCTGGTCCCGCTGCTGCTGGTCGCCGAGCAGGGCCGCGAGTGGGGCTGGACCTCGGCGTCCTCGATCACCTGCTACGTGATCGGTGTGGTGGGCCTGGTCGGGTTCCTGGTGGCCGAGACGATCATGAAGGCGGACGCGATCATCCCGCTGCGCCTGTTCCAGTCGTCCACGTTCTCCATGTCGACCGTGCTGGGCTTCCTGGTCGGCTTCGGCATGTTCGGCGCGATGCTGACCCTGCCGCTGTACCTGCAGCTGGTCACCGGCCTGACCCCCACCGAGTCGGGCTTCGCGACGCTGCCGATGGTCGGCGGCCTGATGATCGCCTCGGTCGGCTCCGGGCAGGCGATCGCGCGCACCGGCAAGTACCGGATCTTCCCGATCACCGGGACCCTGGTGACCGCCGGCGGCTACCTGGTGCTGACGTTCATGACCGTCGACCGGCCGCTGTGGTTCCTGATGATGGCGATGTTCTTCATCGGCCTGGGCTTCGGCCAGCTGATGCAGTCCCTCACGCTGGCGACCCAGAACGCGGTGGACGTGACGGACATGGGCGTCGCCACGAGCTCGGCGACGTTCTTCCGGCAGATCGGCGGCACGCTCGGCACCGCCGTGCTGCTCTCGGTGCTGTTCGCGCTGATGCCCACCAAGGTCAGCGGCGCGATGCAGAACAAGGCCGACCTCACCAGCGCCCTGGACGCCGCGCTGACCCCGTCGGTCGCCTCCGCACCGGCCAACCAGGGTGTGATGAACCAGCTCTGGAACCCGATCGTCACCCCGGTGAAGGCGCAGGTGCAGACGGGTCTCGACCAGGGCACCGCCGCCGCGACGCAGGCCGCGGACGCGGCCGTCACGCAGCAGGTGACCGCGGCCGTCCAGGCGCAGGTCGCCGCCGGCGCTCTGCCGGCCGCGCGGGCGCAGGCCGTGATCGACGCCCAGGTCGCGGCGGCCAAGCCCGCGGCCGAGCAGAAGGCGCTCGCGGCGGCGGCCCAGCAGGCCGGCGTCACGGTGGCCGACGGCAAGCTCGCCGTCGACTACACCGACGCCACGCAGCGCGGTGCGGTGGTGGACAAGGTGGTGCCGACGATGATCGACCAGCTGAAGAGCTCGTCGGCCCCGTCGACCTCGTCGTCGAGCACGGCCGACACGTCCTTCCTCAAGGGTGCCGACAAGCGGCTGACCAGGCCGTTCCTCGTCGGCTTCAACGACTCGGCGGTGGCCGTCTACTGGGTGGGCCTGGGCGTGATGCTGCTGGCGTTCGTCCTCACCTGGTTCTTCAAGACGCCGCCGCTGCGGCAGCGCTCGGCGCTGCAGGAGCGGGCCGACGCGCTGCAGACGGCCGACGACCTCGAGGTCGACGCGATCGACGCCGCGGTCGGTGCCGGGGCCCCGACGGGACCCGGTGGCGGAACCGTGCACACGCACCGGGCATGATCAGCGTGACGGGGACCCCGGCGTCCGGGGTCCCCGCGGCCCGGCCCGACGAGGAGGAGGCGCCGTGAACCATCCAGCAACGGCCGTCCCGGCCGCACCGGGACTGGACCGGCCCTGCTCGCTGCGGGAGCAGAAGAAGCAGCAGACGCGCCACGCGATCCACGACGCGGCCTGCAGGCTGGTGATGGAGCGCGGCCTGCCGCACGTCACGGTTGCGGACATCTGCGCCGCGGCGACCGTCTCCGAGCGGACCTTCTTCAACTACTACCCGTCGAAGGCGGCCGCCGCGCTCGGCCTGCCGGACACCGCCCTCGCGGCGCGGGACGAGGAGCGGTTCCTCGCCGCGCACGGGCCCCTGGTGGACGACGTGTGCGTGCTGGTCGCGGACACCGCCGAGCTGCACGACCACGACCTGCCCCGGCTGCGCGAGCTGATCCGGCTGGAGCCGGACCTGCTGACCGCCGTGAAGCAGTGGACCGTCAGCCTGCGCAAACGGATCATCGAGCTCGCCGAGCAGCGCACGTCGCCCGAACGCGCCCGGCTGGCCGTCGCGCTGGTGTTCGCGGCGCTGCTGCTGCACGCCGACGGTGGGTACACCTCGCACCCGCCGACCGCGCGAGAGCTGCGGGAGACGGTCGCGCGCCTGGTCGCGGTCGGGGCGGAGTCGGAGGACTCCTTCGCCGCCGACCTGGCGCCGGCGCTGGTGCCGGGCGCCGCTCGCTGAGCACGGGCGGCAGCTCGGTGGCAGCGGAGGGCCGATGTTCTGGGTGGTGATGACGGTGGTCGCCGCGACCATCACGGTGGCCTACGCGGTCATCGGCCGGTACGGGGAGCGTTGGGGCATCTCGGTGGAGCGCACGCGTCGGTTCCGCACCTCGAGCTGGCTCGCCGCGGGGTGGACCGCCGTCTGCGTCGGTCACTTCCTGGTCGGCCGCTGATGGCCAGCGGCCTCCTCATGCGCATCCACAGCCCCGAGTTCACGGCGATGAGCGAGCGCGTGCTCGAGGCGACCCGGCTGACGTCCCTGCTCAACGTGCTGCCGTTCGACGACGACGCCGGCAAGGCGCAGCTGTTCGAGCAGATCCTCGGCCGGCCGCTGCCGGCGCGCGTCACCGTCTACCCGCCGTTCTTCACCGACCACGGGCTGCACCTCGAGCTCGGTGAGCGGGTGTTCGTCAACCAGAACTGCACGTTCCTCGACTACGCCGGCATCCGGCTCGCCGAGCGGGTGATGGTGGCGCCGAAGGTCACGTTCATCACCGTGGGACATCCCGTCGACGTCGACGACCGCCGGGTGTGGCTGACCGGCGGGCCGATCGACGTGGCGGAGAACGTGTGGATCGGTGCGGGGGCGACGATCCTGCCGGGGGTCAGCATCGGCCGGGACTCGGTGATCGCCGCCGGCTCCGTCGTCGCGGAGGACGTGCCGGCCGGGACGCTGGTGGCCGGCCCCAAGGCGGGCGTGCGACGCCGCTGGGAGTGATGGCCGCCGGCGCGCCGGGGCGTCGTCGGCTCAGGCGGTCGGTACGGCCGCACTTCGTGGCCACAGCGCCGTGGCGCCCACCGTCGCAGCGGCGGCGACCACCGCGAGCACCAGCGCCGCACCACGCAGCCCCGCGGCGCCGAGCCAGCCCGCCAGCGGGTAGGTGACCAGCCAGCAGGCGTGCGACAGGGAGAACTGCGCGGCGAACACCGAGCGCCGTTCGCCGGCGGGAACGTGCCGCACGATCAGCCGGGCGATGGGCACCTCCGCGGCCGCCCAGCCGGCACCGACCGCCAGCCACAGCGCGCCGACGGCGACCAGTCCCGCGGTCCGCGCCTGGATGCCGAGCGCGAGCGGCACCGCGAACGTCGCCACGGTGAGCAGCACCGCCCCGCCGAGCATCACGGCGCGCTCCGACCGCCGGCGCAGCACCGCCGGCAGGGCGAGGGCCGTCGTCATCGACCCCAGGCCGTTGACCGCCAGGAGCAGGGCCACCACGTCGTTGCTCTGCCCGAAGGTGTCGCGCGCGATCACCACCGTCTGCACCAGGACGAACGCGCCAGCCGCCGCCACGGCCAGGTTCAGCGCGAGCGCCGGACGCAGGCCCGGGGTGTGGGCCATCAGGAGGGCGCCGTGGCGGACGCGGGCGCCGAGCGGCAGCTCCTCGAACGGCGTGCCCTCGTCCGCAGCCGCCGGGGTGGCCGCACGCGGGATGACGACGGACACGATCAGCACCGCCGAGGCCGCGAACCCCAGCCCGGTCCCGACGAACAGCGTGTGCGTCGACACCACCAGCAGCAGGGCCGCGGCCAGCATCGGGGACAGCACCATCTCCAGGTCGTCGGCCAGCCGGGAGAACGACAGCGCCTGCGTGTACTCGTGCTCGCCGGTCACCACGTCGGGCAGCGCGGACTGGAACGTCGGGGTGTGCACGGCGGACGCCGCCTGCAGCACGAACACCAGCACGTAGATCTGCCACACCTGGCCGGCGAACGGCAGCGTGAGGGCGACGACGGCCCGCAGCACGTCGGCCGTGACCATCACCGACCGCCGGGGCAGCCGCGCGACCAGGGCGGTCGCCACCGGCGCGAGCACCACGTAGGCGACCATCTTGATGCCGAACACGGTCCCCAGCACCGCACCGGCCCGACGGCCGGCGAGGTCGTGCGCCAGCAGCCCGAGGGCGACGGTGGCCAGGCCGGTGCCGAGCAGGGACACCACCTGCGCCGTCAGCAGCCGCCGGTAGGCGGCGTTGCGCAGCACGGGTCCGATCGGCGAGGGCACCGGGTGATGCTACGGACCGCCCGGCGCCCCGCACCGCGCCGTCCGGGCGCCGGCGAGCAGCCCGTCCCGAGTCACGCCGGCCGGCGGCGCCGCGCCAGCGCGTCGATGGTGACGGCCGCGATCAGCACCACGGCGGTGACGGTGTTCTTGGCGGCGGCGCTGAACCCGAGCAGGCCCATGCCGTTGTCGATGGCGGCGATGACGAACCCGCCGAGCACCCCGTGCACCACCTTGCCGCGGCCGCCGAACAGGCTGGTGCCGCCGATCACCGCACCGGCGATCCCGTACAGCACAAGCGTGCCGCCCTGGATCGAGGTGGAGATCGACCGCAGCCGGGAGGCGTAGACCACGCCGGCGATCCCGGCGGTCAGCGAGCACAGGACGAACGAGAGGATGCGCACCCGCACCAGGTGCACCCCGGCCCGCCGGGCGGCCTCCGCGTTGCCGCCGATCGCGTAGACGTACAGGCCGAACCGCCGCCGCTGCAGCAGGTACGCCCAGACGAACAGCACGCCCAGCACCAGCAGCACCACCCACGGCAGGCCGCGCACCTGCGACAGCACCCCGCGGTTGGTGTTGGCCAGCAGCACCAGCGCCACCCCGGCCACCAGCCCGGCAACGATCTTGGCGGCGGTCAGAGTGGCGGGCGCCGCGGCGAGCCCCAGCTCGCGGCGCCGGGCGTCCCGCCTCCAGGCGACCACGCCGAACGCGGCGACGGCGACCAGCATCACCACCCACCCGAGCAGCGGCGACAGGGTGGCGCTGGCGATGCCGTTGACCACGCGGTCCTGGATGAGGATCGCGCCCCCGGACCCGAGGACGAACAGCATCACGCCCTGCCAGAACAGCTGCCCGCCGAGCGTCACGACGAACGACGGCAGCCCCACCCGGGCGAACAGCGTCCCCTGCAGCAGCCCGATCAGGGCCGCCGCCGCCAGCGCCGCCAGGATCGCGGCCCACCAGGGCCAGGCGACCTGCGGCTGCACCAGCCACGCGACCACCACCGCCGAGATCCCGGCCACGAAGCCGGCCGACAGGTCGATCTCGCCCAGCAGCAGCACGAACACCTCGGCCATGCCGAACAGGGCGAACACCGCCGCCTGCACCAGGAGGTTCACCAGGTTCCCCGCGGTGAGGAACCGCGGGTTCAGGCTCTGGAACACGATGGAGACGAGCACCAGGCCGCCGATCACGGGCAGCGCGCCGGTCTCCCCGCCGACGATCCGACGCCAGGTCAGCCGCAGGTAGTCGGCGGTGCCGATGCGTTCGGTCCGCACCTGCACGGCGGTCGCGCCGGCCGGGGGGACGTCGTGCTCGCGGGTGGTCATGGCTGCCTCCGTCCGGTGCCGACCTCACGGTCCGAGGTGCCGGTGGTCATGAGGTCGACGAGGACGCGCTGGTCGATGCGGTCGCGGGTGCGCACGTCGACGATGCGGCCCTGCCGCATCACGGCGATCCGGTCGGACACCTCGAGCACGTCCAGCAGGTTGTGCGAGATGAGCAGCACGGCGTGGCCGCGCTGCGCGAGCGTGCGCACCAGGTCGAGCACCATGCGGGTCTGGGCCACGCCCAGCGCGGCGGTCGGCTCGTCCATGATCACCAGCCGCGACTCCCACAGCACGGCCTTGGCGATGGCGACGGACTGCCGCTGCCCGCCGGACAGGGACGCCACGCGCTGGCGCACCGAGCTGACCGTGGTGACGGCCAGCTCGGTCAGCGTCTGGGCGGCTGCCTGCTCCATCGACACGTCGTCGAGCTGTCCACGCCGCACGCGTTCGCGACCGAGGAACATGTTCTGGACGATGTCGAGGTTGTCGCACAAGGCGAGGTCCTGGTACACGGTCTGGATCCCGAGCGCGGCGGCGTCACCCGGCCCGCGCAGGTGGACCGGGTGACCCTCCCAGAGCAGCTCGCCGCCGTCCGGGGGGTAGATCCCGGCGACGCACTTGATCAGCGTCGACTTGCCGGCCCCGTTGTCGCCGGCGAGGGCGGTGACCGTCCCCGCCGGCACGTCGAGGTCGACGTCGACCAGTGCGCGCACCGGTCCGAACGACTTGGAGACCCCCCGCAGCGCGAGCAGCGGGGGGCCCTCGGTGGCCAGGTCTGGCATCACTTGATCCCGGCGGCCGTGCAGGCGGAGGCGACGTCGCCCGCGCACAGCTTGTCGACGGTGACCGCACCGTCCTTGACGACGGTCGACGCCATGTTGGACGTGGTCACCCAGATCGGCGTGGTGTAGACGGACGCCACGTCGGTGTTGGTCTGGGTGTCCTTGGTGGTCGAGTTCACCAGCGAGGTCGGCGGGGTCGCCCCGGCGCGCAGGTACAGCGCCAGTGCGGCGGCTGCCTGGGCCTCGAGGTAGATCGGCTTGTACACCGTGCCGCACTGGTAGCCGGTCAGGATGTTCTGCAGCCCCGGCAGGGACGCGTCCTGCCCGGTGGTCGGGAACTTCTTGCCGGCGACGCCCTTGCCCTTGAGGATCGAGACGACGGCGTTCGCGTTGTCGTCGTTGGGCGTGATGACCGCGTTGATCTCCGGGTGGGCGGTCAGCTGCTGCTCGAACGTCGTCGCGGCCTGCTGCGGGTCCCACGTACCGGCGGGCTCACCGACCTTGACGTAGCTGCCGTCGTCGAAGTGCGACTTGAGCACGCCGTTGTACCCCTGGGCGAACAGCGAGGCGTTGTTGTCGGTCGGGTCGCCGTCCATCACCAGGACGTTCGGCTTGGTCACGGACCAGTCGGAGACGCACTGCACCAGCCCCTTGCCGATCAGGGTGCCGACCTGCACGTTGTCGAAGCTGACGTAGAACCGCCCCGACGGGCCGCCCTTGACCAGGCGGTCGTAGTCGATCACCTGCACGCCGGCCGCCTTGGCGCTCGCCTCGATCGCGGCGCCGCTGCCGGAGTCGAGCGGGTCGACCAGCAGCACCGACGCGCCGGCGTTGATGTCCGCCTCGGCCTGCGTCTGCATGGTGGACGTGCTACCGCCGGCGTTGTCGATCTTGAACTGCGAGCTGGTCAGCCCGGCCGCCTCGAACGCCTTCTTCAGGTACGGCGCGTCGTACTGCGTGTACCGGGTGGAGGTCGTCGTGTCCGGCAGGAGGACGCCGATGATGCCCTTGCCGCTCGAGGCGAGGCCCTTCAGCTGGCTCATCACCGAGAAGTCGGCGGTGAACGACGCCGCGTCGATCTGCGGGACCGCGCCGGACGTGCCGCTCGCCCCGCCCGTGGAGGCCGAGGAGGTGCCGCCACCACCTCCTCCGGAGCTGCACCCGGCGAGCACCAGCGCCAACGCTGCCGCTGAACCTGCCAACCGCCATCTGCGAACCGACGACATCGTCGTCCTCCCTCGGCTGTCCGAGGCGGGTCGGTGTGGCGAGCGTGTGCCGGTATCCCTGCTGATGGGCGGCAGGACGAACCGGCGCAATGACCGACCCGTCGGGGGTTGACACCCCCTAAACCACTGTGCTAGCCCCGGCGGATCGCATATGCAAGACCTGACGGATGTCCGTTCTGCGTCATTTCGCTGTGCATACGCCCAGCGAAAGTCCCGGTCGGGATCCCCGGCGGCGGCTGTGGGCCGCCCTAGCATCGCGCCGTGAAGGTGCTGCTGCTCGAGGACGACCCCGAGCTGGCCCCGGAGCTGGCCGCGGGCCTGCGCCGGCACGGCTTCGTCGTCGACCAGGTGGGCACGTGCGCGGACGCGGACCTGCAGGTCGCGGTCAGCCCGTACGACTGCCTGGTGCTGGACCGCCGGGTGCCGGACGGCGACGGCCTGGCGCTGATCGAGCAGTGGCGCGCCCGCGGCATCGCCACCCCGGCGCTGGTGCTGACCGCACGCGCGGAGGTGGCGGACCGCGTCGACGGCTTCGAGCGCGGAGCCGACGACTACCTGGTCAAGCCCTTCGCGCTCGCCGAGCTCGTCGTCCGGGTACGCACCCTGGGTCTGCGCGTCCGGGAGTCGAGGCCGCGCGTGCTGCGCGCCGCGGGGCTCGAGCTGGACGTCGCCCGGCACCGGGTCACGCTCGACGGGGTGCTGCTGACGCTGAGCGCCAAGGAGTTCGCCGTGCTGGAGGTGCTGCTGGAGCACGCGGGCGACGTGGTGCGCCGCGGTGAGCTGGTCGCACGGTGCTGGGACGAGCTGAGCGAGCCGGGGTCCAACGTGGTGGACGTGCTGGTCGGCCAGCTGCGGCGCAAGCTCGGCTCGGCGGAGCTGGTGGAGACGGTGCGGGGCGTCGGCTACCGGCTGGCCGCCCAGCCGCCCGTCGGGTGAGGACCGTCAGCCCGGCCGTGCGCCGGATCCGCACGATCCGCTGGACCACCACGGCGGTGTTCGCAGCGACGACCGCCCTGTGCCTGGCGGTGCTGGTGGTCATCGCCCTCCGGATCGACACCACGTCGCGCGTGCGTTCGCTCGACGCGGGGCTGCGCTCGCAGGCGAGCAGCCTCGCCGAGGTGATCGGCTACGCGGACGGCACCTTCGACCTGTCGTGGCTCGACACCACCCGGGACGTGCGGACCGCACCCGTGGTCGGAGTGGTCACCCCCGAGGAGATCGCCTACGCCGCACCCGACCAGTCGGCACTGCCGGCTGATGCCGAGCTGCGGCGGGTGCTCGCGGACCTGGGCTCGCACCCCGGGGTGACGGTCTTCGTCGTCCCCGGCGTGAACGGTGAGGAGGCGCACTGGGCGGCGGCCTCCCTGCTGGCGGCGTCGGCGCACGGCGTCACCACCGGCGCGATCGTCGTGGTGGGCGGACCGCTGGACGGCGGTGCCGAGCACAGCCGGCTGGCGCTGGGGCTGGTGGTCACGGCCGCCGCGCTGGTGGTGGCGGCGGCGCTGCTGGGGCACCTGGTGTCGGGCTTCGCGATGCGGCCGGCGGTGCGGGGGCTGGCCGAGCAGGAACGGTTCCTGCTCGAGGCGTCCCACGAGCTGCGCACGCCGCTGACCGTGCTCGGGGTGATCCTCGACGACGCGGCCCACCCGGGTGGGGCCCCGGACGCGCTGGTGCGCGCCCGACGGCAGGTCGACCGGCTGGCCACCGTCACCTCCGCGCTGCTGCTGCGTGCGCGGGCGAGCAGCGGCGCGGCGCCGGTGACCCTCGAGCCCCTGCACCTCGGCCAGCTCGTCGAGGCGGCCGTCGCGGAGACCGGCGCGGACGTCCGGCTGCACACCGAACCGACGGTGGTCAGCGGCAACCCCGAGCTGATCGCGCAGGCCGTCCGCAACCTGGTGGACAACGCCGTGCGGCACGGGGCGCCGCCGATCGCGGTCACGGTCCGGGACGGGGCGGTCGAGGTGACGGACGGCGGTCCCGGCATCCCGCCGCGGCTGCGTCGGCGGATCCGTCGACCGGGCGTGAGCCGCGGGGACGGCACGGGGACGGGGCTGGCGATCGTCGAGTGGGTGGCGCGCACCCACGGGGGGACGCTGACGCTGGACGACGCACCCGCCGGAGGGCTGCGTGCCCGGCTGACGTTCGACGACGGCCCTCATCGTCCGCTCATGAGGCGCCGCCCACACTGAGCACATGACCTCGGTACGCGTTCTGGCGGCGGCGACGATCGTCGCCGCGGCTGCGGCTCTCACCGGGTGCAGCGCCGGCACCGGCGGCTCCTCCGCCGGCCCGTCGGCCGCACCCACCACCCCGGCGGCGGCCGGTGCGTCGGCATCGCCCTCCGCGGCCCCGACCGCGCCCGTCGGCACGGGCCCGTCGGCCGCACCGACGCCGTCCGGCTCGTCGGACGCCCTGCGCTCGGACCGCTGCACCGCCTCGGCGCTCACCGCCTCGTTGGCGCAGGGCGGTGCCGCCGCGGGCAGCGTCATGCCGTCGCTGGTGCTGACCAACACCGGTCCGCAGCGCTGCACGCTGCAGGGCTTCCCGGGCGTCTCGTTCGTCGGCGACGGCACCGGCACCCAGATCGGCGCCGCCGGCACCTTCGAGACGTCGAGCCCGCACGGCACCGTGACCCTGGACCCCGGCAAGACCGCCCACGCGCCGCTGCGGATCGCCCGGGCCGAGAACTACCCCGCGGAGACGTGCCAGCCGGTCCCCGCCGACGGTCTGCGCGTGTACCCGCCGGGGTCCACCGAGGCGCTTTTCGTGGCGACGTCGGGGCTGACGGCATGCCGCAGCACCCAGGTGCAGCTGATCTTCGTCCAGGGGCTGCTGCCGGGCAGCTGAGACGTAGCGCTCCGGACGGCCGTCAGTGCGCCGCCGCGAACCCCGTGATGTCCGTGTGCAGCGTCTCCGCGAGGCTCGACAGGCCGCCGTGGCCCGACAGAGCCTGCTGGATGCCACCGACCTGGTCGTTCATCGCGGAGATCACCTCGGTGATCTGACCGATGGCGGCGACCGCCGCCTCCGCCGCGTCGTGCGCCGCGGCCACCTGGGCGGAGATGTCGTCGGAGGATCGGCCCGTCTCGTCGGCCAGGGACTTGACCTCGGCGGCCACGACGGCGAAACCGCGTCCGGCGTCACCCGCGTGCGCCGCCTCGATCGTCGCGTTCAGCGCCAGCAGCCGCGTCTGGTCGGCCACGCCCTTGATCAGCCGCACCGCGGCGGAGATCTGCGCCGACGACTCCTCGAGCGCGGCGACGACGGCCAGCGCCGCCTCGGCCTGCGTCGCGCCGGCGTGCGCGGCCTCGGCCAGTGCGTCGGCGGACGCGCCCAGCTCGGTGGACGCGGCCGCGACCTGGGTGGACACCTCGACGGCCTTGTCCACCATCGCCTCGCGGGTGGCCGACTGGGCCTCGATCTCGTCGGCCGCCGCCGCCATCGCCTGGCGGGCCCGGTCCGACAGCTCGGCGCCGGACCGCAGGGAGCCGACCATGCCGCGCGTCAGGAAGGCGCGATGGAACCGACCCTCCGCCGCGGCCGTCAGCGACGCCGCCGACTCCCGGACGTAGGCGTCCATCAGGTCGAGCGCCCGGTTCCAGGCGTCACGCAGCTCGGCCCGCTCGGCGCCGGGCAGCGGGGGCACCCGGACGTCGAGGTCGCCCTCGGCCGCCCGCCGGGCCACCTCCAGCAGCAGCCGCTCTGCCGTGCGCGCCTCGGTCAGCGCCGGCTCGTGCTCGGCCACGGTCGCACCGCCGCGTGCGCGCCTCATCGCACGACCCCCGCGGTCGCAGCAGGGGCGCCCGAGATCAGGCCCCACACCAGCTCCTCGTACGACTGCCCGTGCGCCGCCAGGTGCGCGTCGAGCAGCGCGCCGGATGCCGCCATCGCCGCGGCCGGCGTCGGGTGCCGCAGCTCCTCGGCGCGCAGCGTCGCGTAGAGCCGCGAGATCTCCCGGACGGCCGCCCCGTCGGGCAGGCGTCGGTTGGAGTGGTAGCCGATCAGCCGGCCGTCCCGGTACGACGGGGTGACGTGCGCCAGCACCCAGTAGTGGGCGCCGTCGGCCGCCAGGTTGTCGATGTAGGCGAAGATCTCCTGCCCCGAGCCGATGGTGTCCCACAGCAGCTTGAACACCACGCGCGGCATGTCCGGGTGCCGCACGATCGAGTGCGGCTTGCCCAGCAGCTCGGTCTCCGCGTACGCCGAGACCCGCACGAACACCGGGTTGGCGTAGGTGATCCGCCCCTGCGGATCGGTCTTGGAGACGATGATCTCGTCGACGCCGAACGTCCGTTCCACGCCGGTGGGCGTGACCGCCGATGGCCGCACTGTGTCCTTCTCGGGTCAGGGACTGTCAGGGACCGCTGGTGCGGCCGGATGCCCCATCGGCCCGGCTGTGCACCGTATGAGGCATTCCGAGACCGACCGTTCCGCGCAGAGGGGCAGGTTCACCCCTCGGTGTGAGCCCACCGGCGTGAGGCCGTCGGCGCGAGCCTCGCGGCACGGGGTGCCCGACGCCCGGCCACTAGGCTGGCCGCCGTGGTCGACGCGTCAGGCACGGTGGCGTCGTCCCGAGCCGCACGTCGTGGCACTGGCGCTCGCGGACGAGGCCGTCCGCGCGACCCCGGCCTCGAGGAACGGACCCGCCTCGTCGCGCTGGAGCTGTTCGGCAAGCGGGGCTTCTCCGGCCTGACGATCGACGAGGTGGCGGCGACCGCCAAGATCGGCAAGTCGTCCATCTACCTGCGCTGGCCGGACAAGCAGACGCTGCTGGCCGACGCGCTGCGCGGCATCCAGGGCGCCGACCCCGCGCAGGCGGCCACGGGCACGGACGACGACGCCTACGAGCGACCCGAGGGCCGCAGCACCCCCGAGCCCCAGACGCTGCGCGACTACCTCCTGGCGCACGTGCACCGCCGGGCGGACCTCTACCTCGGCCCCTACGGCCTGGCGATGCTCCGCCTCTACGTGGAGGCCCGCGCCTACCCGGACCTGTTCGGCGCGATCCGCGAGCAGGCGATCTCCCGGCTGGTGCTCGACGAGCGCGAGCGGGTGGCGCAGGCCGTGCGCGCCGGGGTGCTGCCGCCGGACGCGGCCCCGGTGCGCATCCTGGACGCCGTGGAGGGCGCCATCTTCATGCACCTCCTGGTCACGCCGCCGGAGCTGCTGGACCGCGTCCGCGCCGGTCTGGACGACTACGTGGAGCGGATGGTCGACGACCAGCTGCGCGCCGCGGGGTACGACGCGCAGGCGGACGCCGAGCGCGTCCGGCGGCTCAGCCCTCCCGGAAGCTGATCCCGAAGCCGCCGCGCGGGTAGTGCCAGCGCAGCGCACCGGGAGCGGCGACGGCGAGGCACGTACCGCACTCCAGGCAGGCGGCGTGGTCGGCCACGATGCGGCCGTCCTGCTCGCTGTACACGCCGGCCGGGCACACCGCGATGATCCGGGCGCCGGTGCCGGTGGTGCGGCACAGCTCCTGGTCGATCTCGATGTGCGACTCCTCCTCGTCGAGCACCACCCGGTTCTTCGCCAGGCGCTCGGGGACCGACATCGCCCTCACAGTGCACGCACCCCCGCCCATCCGTCGCTGACCAGGTCGCGCACGGTGACCGCGGACCTCCTGAAGCTGTCCCGCGCCACCGCCGCCAGGTGCTTGCGCGGCGTGCCGTCCAGGCTGAACACGTCGCGGAACAGGCCCGCGGCGAGCTCGCCGTAGGCGCCGTACATCCGCGGGCGCTCCAGGAACTTGGGCGCGCGCGCGTAGGTGCGCAGGTCCTTGACCACGAAGCTCTCGTCGAGGTGGCGCCGGTAGGCCGCCAGACCGGTCGCGGTGACGTCCTGCGCCGCGATCGCCTCGCCGATCCCCTTGGCCGCCGCGACGGCGGAGCCGATCGCGAGGTCCATGCCGCGCACCGTGAGGCCGGAGTTGATCGTCAGGCCCGCGGCCTCACCGACCACCACCAGGCCCCCGGTGACGAGCTGCCCGAGCATCTCCAGACCGCCCTCGGCCACCAGGTGGGAGCCGTACTCGACGATCTCGCCGCCGCGCAGGTAGGGCTCCAGCACCGGGTGGCTCAGGTAGTGCTCGAACACCTCCGGAGCCGTCCGCCCGTGCCTGACCAGGTCGTCGAGGCGCAGGACGACGCCGATGGACAGCGACTCCGTGTTGGTGTACAGGAAGCCGCCGCCGCCGATGCCGAGCGTGCAGTCGCCGACGATCGCGTGCGCCGCACCCTGGTCGCCGCTGACCGCGAAGCGGTCCTCGATGACGGTGCGCGGCAGGGACACCACCGCCTTGACCCCCACCGCGAGGTGGTGCGTGGGCGGCTGGGGACGCAGCCCGATGCTGCGGGCCAGGAACGAGTTGACCCCGTCGGCCGCCACCACCACGCGTGCGCGCAGCTCGTCGTCACCGGCGCGGACGCCGACCACCTGCGGTCCGGCCGGCCCGTCCTCCCGCAGCAGCGAGTCGACGCGGACGCCGGGCATCAGGAAGACGCCGGCCTCCTCCGCACGCTCGGCGAGCCACGGGTCGAACCGCGCCCGCAGCACCGTCACGGCGTTGACCGGCTCGGCCAGCGGGCCGCCGGCGTAGTCCAGGGACACGGAGGAGTCGCCGGTGAGGAACGTGGTGACGTGCCGCGTGATGCGGCGCTCCACCGGTGCGTGGTCGGCGAAGCCGGGGAACACCTCGTCGAGCACGCGCCCGTAGAGCACGCCGCCGGACAGGTTCTTGGCGCCCGGCGCCTCACCGCGCTCGATCAGCACCACCGACAGACCCTGCTGCGCGAGCAGGTAGGCGGTGACGGACCCCGCCGGCCCGGCGCCGACGACGATGACGTCGAAGTCCGGCTCGGCCGCGGCGCTGCTCATGCCGCGCCGCCGAGGGCGGCGGTCAGCGCCGGCACCACCTGGTACAGGTCGCCGACGATGCCGTAGTCGCACTGCGCGAACACCGGCGCGGCCTTGTCGCTGTTCACCGCGACGATCACCTTCGCCTCGCGGACGCCCACCATGTGCTGCAGCTGCCCGGAGATGCCCACGGCGACGTACAGCTCGGGGGACACGCGCTGGCCGGAGATGCCGATGTACCGGTCCTTCGGCAGCCAGTCGACGCCCTCGGCGAGCGGCCGCGAGCAGGCCACCTCACCGCCGAGCGCGCCGGCCAGGCCGCTGATCAGGGCGACGTCCTCACGGGCCTTCAGCCCACGGCCGACGCCGACCACCACGCGTGCGGCGCCCAGGTCGACACCGGCGACCGTGGTGGGCCGCACCTCGACCACCTGCGCCGGGAGCGGGGTCGCGGGGACCTCCTCGACGGGGGCGGACCCGGCCGCCGGGGCGGCGCCGGAGAGGACGACGACGGCGCCCGCGTCGACCGCCAGGACGGCCGGTCCGCCGCTCACCGCGGTGCGGTGCTGGCTGATCCCGCCGAGCACCGACCGGGTCACCACGACGTCGTCGCCGGACAGCTCGACGCGCTCGACACCGGCGAGCACCGGGCTGCGCAGCGCCGCGCTGACCGCGCCGAGCAGCGCCCGGCCGCCGGGCGTGGTGGCGCCGACCACCGTGCGCGGGGTGGCCTCGGCGACCAGCCGGGCGACGTCCGGCGCGAAGGCCTCGACGGGTGCGCTGCCGGGCTCACCGAGCCAGAGCACCCGGTCGACGACACCGGCGACCGCGTCGGCCACGGCCCGACGGCCCGCCACCACGGCGACCACCTCGGTGCCGAGCGTCCGGGCCACCTCGACCAGACCCGTGGCGGCGGCGTCGTCGGCGACCACGATCCACGACTGTGCTGTCTGTGCTGTGTTCACGTCGGTTCTCCTCAGGGGTCTACAGGGCGCCGGACTGACGCAGCGCGCCCACCAGCTCGCTGGCGGCGGCAGCGGCGTCGGTCCCGTCGAAGATCCGCGCGGTGCGCTCGGCACCACCCGGCTTGGCGGTGGCCAGCGTGGTCAGCACGGCGCCGGGCTCGGCGACGGACAGCTCCGCGAGGCTCAGCACCTCGACCGGCTTCTTGGCGGCCGCGAGGATGTCCTTCATCCCGGCGACGCGCGGCACCACGGCGTCGGCCGTCGCGGCGAGCACCACCGGCGTGGGCACCGAGACGAGGGCGGTACCGGCGGGCAGCTCGCGCTCGACCACCAGCCCGGCCGTCCCGGCGTCGGCGGCCCGCACGGCGCTGACCGCCGCCAGGCCGAGCCACCCGAGCGTGCCGGCGAGGGTCAGGGCCACCTGGCCGGCGGCCACGTCGACCGACGAGTCCCCGGCGAGCACCAGGTCCACGTCGCCGAGGTTCCGGACGGCTGCGGCGAGCACCGCCGCGAGCCGGGTGCCGTCGGCACCGTCCAGCGCGTCGTCGGCCACCAGCACCAGCCGGTCCAGGCCGCGGGACAGCGCCGCCTTGCGGGCCAGCGGGGTGTCGATGGCGGCGGGGCCGACGGTCAGGCCGATCACCTCGCCACCGGTCGCGTCCGCCAGCTGACGGGCCAGCTCGAGCGCCACCGGGTCGTACTCGCTGACGGCCCACTTGGCGCGGGCGAGGTCGACGGACCCGTCGGGCGCGACGTCCGCGTCCTGGGGGTTGGGCGCCCACTTGTAGGCGACGACGATCTTCATCGCAGCTCCTTCACGTAGCAGCCGAGCGCGGGCTCAGCTGTGGTCCTTGACGATCTGGCGGCCGGCGATGTGCACCATGATCTCGTCGGTGCCGCCGCCGAACCGGTGGCCGCGGATGTCCCGCCACAGGCGCGAGACGCGGGTGCCGACGGTCACACCGACGCCGCCGAAGATCTGCATCGCCTCGTCCGCGACCTCGAAGGCGGCCATCGCGCAGTACCGCTTGCACAGCGCGCCCTGGCTCTTCAGCGGCACCTGCTGGTCGAGCATCCAGGCCGTGCGGAACACGAAGTTGCGCATGTTCTCGACCTTGATGGCCATGTCCGTCAGCTTCTGCTGGATCAGCTGGAACTCACCGATCGGCCGGCCGAACTGCACGCGCTGGGCGGCGTAGCTCGCGGCGTCCTCGAACGCGCACTCCGCCAGGCCCAGGCACTGCGAGGCGATGACCAGCCGCTCCATCTCGAAGTTGCGCATCAGCTGCTTGAAGCCGTTGCCCTTGACGCCCACCAGGCAGGACTCCGGCAGCGTCACGTCGTCGAGGAAGATCTCGCAGGAGTCGGAGATGTGCCAGACGATCTTGTCCAGCCGGTTCGTCGTCACGCCGGGCGCGTCCATCGGCACGAGGTACATCGAGATCGCCTTGCGCGGGTCCTCGACGGCGGGGTCCTTGGCCATCAGCAGCAGGTACCTGGACTGCAGCGCGTTGGTGATCAGCGTCTTGGTGCCGTTGAACGTCACCAGGCCGTCGTGGTGCACCGCGGTGGTGGTCATCGCGGAGTTGTCCGACCCGGCGCCCGGCTCGGTGAAGCCGAGCGCGAACGGCACGTCGCCGCTGCTCAGCAGGCCCAGCACCTCCGCCTTCTGCTCCTGGGACCCGAACTCGATGATGTCCATCGCCTGCAGCAGCTCGAGGCCGTAGCCGTTGTTCAGCCCCTGGCGGGCGGTGCGGGCGGCAAGCAGCACCAGCGTGATCGCGTCGACCGGCGTGCCGCCGTACTCCTCGGGGAAGCCGAGGGACATGAAGCCGGCCTCGTGCATCGCCTTGCGGAACGACGTCGGCGGCTGGTGGTGCAGGTCGAGGTCCGCGATGTACGACTCGGGGCACTCTCGCTCGAGCAGCTCGTCGAGGCTCTCGAGGAGCAGCTGCTGCTCGTCGGTCAGTCCGAAGTCCATGGTCTGCCTTCCGCCGTCGGCGCGTCTGGGGGTGGTGGGGCAGCCCTCACCGGGTGCCGCACGGCGATCGTCGGCCCGGCCCACGGGCCCGCACCAAGGACGATGGTCCCCGTTACGGACGGCACGGGTCCGAATTTAGGGTCCCTCTGACCTGCGGAAGGACGATGGTCCTTTTTGCCGACGATCCGCGTCCGCAATCGTGATCCGCGTCCGGCGGGACGGTCCGCGGGTTGACGAAGGAGTGCGACGTGGCACAGGTGATCACGGCGGCGCAGGCCGCCGCGCTGCTGAAGGACGGCGACACCGTCGCGCTGAGCGGGTTCGGCCTGGCCTGCGTCAACGAGGAGACGATGTCCGCCGTCGAGGCCCGGTTCCTCGCCGAGGCGCACCCCCGCGACCTGACCGTGATCCACGCGAGCGCCGTCGGCAACCGTCGTGACAAGGGCATGAGCCACTGGGCGCACCAGGGCCTGATCAAGCGCTGGATGGGTGGCATCGCCATCGCCTCGCCGGCGCTGGCGAACCTGATCGCCGCCGACGGCTGCGAGGCCTACAACCTGCCGCAGGGCGTGATCTGCCAGCTGTACCGCGAGGTCGCGGCGAAGCGCCCCGGCGTGATCACCAAGGTGGGCCTCGGCACGTTCGTCGACCCGCGCGTCGAGGGCGCCCGGATGTCCCCGTCGTCCACGGACGACTACGTCCAGCTGCTCGAGCTCGGCGGCGAGGAGTGGCTGTTCTACCCGTCCTTCCCCATCTCGGTCGGCCTGATCCGGGGCACGGTCGCCGACGAGCGCGGCAACCTCACCCTCGAGCACGAGGGCCTGAAGATGGAGGTGCTCCCCATCGCGCAGGCCGTGCGCAACAGCGGCGGCATCGTCATCGCGCAGGTGGAGTCGATCGCGCAGGCCGGGAGCCTCGACCCGAACCTCGTCAAGGTGCCGGGCATCCTGGTCGACTACCTGGTGGTCTCCGAGCCGGAGAACCACTTCCAGACGGAGAACACGCACTACAACCCGTCGTTCTCCGGTCAGCTGCGGGTGCCGCTGTCCGGCGTCGAGTCCATCCCGCTCAGCGAGCGCAAGGTGATCGCCCGGCGCTGCGCGATGGAGCTGCGTCCCGGTGCGGTGCTCAACCTCGGCGTCGGCATCCCGTGCGACGTCGGCACGGTGGTGGCCGAGGAGGGCCTGAGCGACCAGATCATGCTGACCACCGAGGCCGGCGCGATCGGCGGTGTGCCGGCCGGCCTGAAGGACTTCGGCCACGCGTACAACCCCGAGGCGCTGGTCGACATGCACGCGCAGTTCGACTTCTACGACGGCGGCGGCCTGGACTGCGCGGTGCTGGGCCTGGCCCAGACCGACCAGCACGGCAACGTCAACGTCTCCAAGTTCGGCGTCCGGGTGGCCGGCTGCGGCGGGTTCATCAACATCTGCCAGTCCGCCAAGACGCTGATCTTCGCGGGGACGTTCACCGCCGGCGGGCTCGACGTGGCGGTGACGGACGGCCGGCTGGAGATCCGCACCGAGGGCAAGGCGCGCAAGTTCCTCGCCGACGTCGAGCAGATCACCTTCTCCGGCCCGTACTCCCGCGAGCGCGACCAGCGGGTGCTCTACGTCACCGAGCGGGCGGTGTTCGAGCTGCTCGAGGGCGTGATGACCCTGATCGAGATCGCACCGGGCGTCGACCTGCAGCGCGACGTGCTCGACCTCATGGACTTCGCCCCGGCGGTGTCGCCGGACCTGACGCAGATGCCCGCCGGGCTGTTCACCGAGGTGTGGGGCGGCCTGGGCGCCACCGCCGGCGTCCCCGAGCCCGCCCTCGGCTGAGCCCCCACAGCTTCGAACCGACCCCACCGTGCGGGCGCCGTCGCCCGCACCTCTCGAAAGGGCACGTGATGTCCAACCAACCGGCGCCCACCCTGAACAGGTGGACCGTCCTGACCGGCTCGGTGCTGGTCCTGCTGTGCACAGGCGCCATCTACGCGTTCTCGGTGTTCGCCGGCCCCCTGACCGCCGGGCACGGCTGGACGATGTCCCAGGTGATGCTGGCGTTCACCATCAACGGCGCCGTCGCCCCGATCCCGATGATCCTGGGCGGCTACGTGATCGACCGGGGCGGTGCCCGGATCGCGATCCTGGTCGGCGCGATCCTGTTCGCGCTCGGGTTCGTGCTCACCGGCACGGCCACCACGCTGACGCAGCTGTACCTGTACTACGGACTGGTCGCCGGGCTCGGCCAGGGCTTCGCGTACTCCGGCTGCCTGAACAACACGATCAAGCTGTTCCCGGACCGCCGCGGCTTCGCGGCCGGCGTCATCACGGCCGGCATGGGTGCCGGCTCGGTGATCGCCGCACCGGTGGCGCAGTCGATCGTCAAGGGCAGTGGACCCGGCGCCGCCTTCGTGCGGATGGGCCTGGTCTACGCGGTCGTCGTGGTGATCGGTGCGCTGCTGGTCCGGCCGGCCCCCGTCGGCTACAGGCCGGCCGGGTGGACGCCGCCGGCCGGCGCCCCCGCGGTGGAGAACCGGACGTGGCGGGACATGCTCGGCACGCCGACCTTCTACCTGATCTTCGTGATGCTCGGTGCCGGTGCGTTCTCCGGCCTGATGATCGCCTCGCAGCTGTCGCCGATCGCGCAGACCAGCATGTTCGGCATCACGGCCGGCACCGCGGCGGTGCTCGTCTCGGTCTACTCGATCTGCAACGCCCTGGGCCGCTTCGGCTGGGGTGCCGTCTCCGACCGGCTCGGCTACACCACGGCCGTGGCGTTCATCTACGGCCTGGTCGCCGTGTCCTTCCTGGTGATGCTGACCGTGCACTCGACCGTCGGGTTCGTCATCGGCATCGTCGGCCTGGGACTGTGCTTCGGCGGCGTGATGGGCGTGTTCCCCGCGCTGACGATGAAGACCTACGGCCCGCGGTTCCAGGGGGTCAACTACGGGATCATGTTCACGGCGTACTCGATCGCCGCGTACTTCGGGCCGAAGATCGGCGCGAGCCTCGGCAAGTGGAACCCCAAGCACCCCGGCAGCGGTGACTACACGCAGCCGTTCGTCATCGCGATCGTCGTGACGCTGGTGGGTCTCGGCCTGACCCTGGCGCTCGCGCGGATGACGGCGGCGAGGACCGCGGTGGCTGCCGCGGAGCCGAACCGCGTCGGCGCGGGTTCCTGAGCAGGCGCGCGCCGAACGAAGACGTCGGGGTGCGCGGAGTCTCCCCCCGCGCACCCCGATGACCGACGGAGGACAGATGGGCCCGGACCTGAGCCTCGCGGCGGCTGTGGCCGCCCGGGCACTCGACGGTCCGGACCGCGTCGCCACGGTCGACGACCGCGACGCGACCCTCACGTTCGCCGAGCTGGACCGGGCCGCCGCGGGCCTCGCCGCCACCCTCGCCGATGCCGGGGTGGCGGCGGGCGACCGGGTCGCCTGGGCGGGCCGCAACCATCCCGGTCTGCTGATCACGCTGCTGGCGGCGCAGCGGCTGGGTGCGGTGTTCCTCCCGCTCAGCTTCCGGGCGGCACCGGGCGAGACCGCCGAGATGGTGCAGTGGTGCGGCGCCCGCGTCGTCGTCGGGCTCGAGGCCGCGGAGGCTCAGCTGGCGGACCTGCCACCGTCCGTCACCACGCTGCGCTGGGGCGCGGAGCTGGTGAGCCGGCCGGGACCCGCGCGACCGCGGTCTGCCGCGCCGGACGACCTCGCGGTGCTGCTGCACTCGTCCGGCACGTCCGGCAGGCCCAAGGCGGTGATGCTGAGCCACGCCAACCTGTGGTGGAGCGCCCGCAACCTCGAGGCGGTCCTCGACCTGCACCGGACCGACATGACGCTGGCCGTCGCCCCGTTGTTCCACGTCGGCGGGCTGAACTGCTTCACCCTGGGGACGCTCGCGCGGGGCGGCACGGTGCTGCTGCGCCCCAGCTTCGACCCGGCGCGCACGCTCGTCGACCTCGCGTCACGCGTGACCACCGTGTTCGGCGTCCCCGCGATGTACGAGGCGATCGCGCGGCAACCGGGCTTCGCCACGGCGGACCTCTCCGGCGTCCGGGCGGCGATCGTCGGCGGGGCGGCGGTCCGGCCGCAGCTGATCGAGGCCTACCGGGCCCGCGGCCTGGCGCTGCTGCCGTCCTGGGGGATGACCGAGGCGGCGCCCTGCGGGACGGTGCTGCCGGCAGCCTGGCTGGCCGCCAAGCCGACCTCCGTGGGGCTGCCGCTGCCCTACCTCCGCATCGAGCTGCACCACCCGGACACCGAACGCACCGTGACGGGCGTCGGCTGCCCCGGTGAGATCTGGCTGAGCGGCCCCCAGGTGACCGCCGGCTACTGGGCCGATCCCGAGGCGACCGCCCGTGCCGTCCGCGGCGACTGGTTCCGCACCGGTGACCTCGCCGCGTGGGACGACGACGGGTGCCTGCGGCTGGTGGGACGGCTGTCGGAGGTGGTGAACTCCGGCGGCGAGAAGATCTGCCCCGGCGAGGTCGAGGCCGCGCTGGTGCCGCTGGCCGAGCAGCGCGACTGCGAGCTCGTGGTGCTCGGCGTGCCGGACGCGACGTGGGGCGAGGCGGTGGTCGCCGTCGTGGAGTGCCGCTCGCAGCCGGCACCCACGCTCGACGAGGTGCGCGCGGCGGCCGGAGCCGCGGTCGCCCGGTTCAAGCTGCCGAAGCACCTGCTGGTGGTCGACGCGCTGCCCCGCACGCCGACCGGCAAGGTGGACCGCCGCGCGCTGACCGAGCTGGCGCAGCGCCGGCTCTGAGCCGGACCGGTGGCGGTCCCGCATCGCACGGGACCGCCACCGGCGTCGCTCAGACCTCGCGCAGCACCTCGCGGGCGAACCGCAGCGACCGCTCCCGCAGCCCCTCGATGCGCCGCTGCACCACCCCGGCGGGGTCCTGACCGGCCTCGATGATCGTCGGGCGCCGCCGCACGTTGCGCGAGCACTCGAACCGGGTGCAGATCAGCGTGCCGATGGTGTCTCCCTTGCGCCCCGCCGCACCGGCCCGGCGGGCGACGTACAGCGACACGTCGTCGGTGGCCGTCACGTCCTCGCACCACGCGCACACGGCGCGGCGGCGGGAACCGGGGTCGTCGGGCGCCCGCAGCGCGAGGCCGACCAGGGCGTCGTCGACGGTGAGCACCACGTAGGCGCGCAGCGGCGCCTTGCGGTCCACCCAGCCCAGGTAGTCGAGGCGGTCCCAGGCCTCGGGGGCCAGGGCGGACAGGTCGGGGAGGGTCACCTGCGCGGCCTCGCGGCGCGAGCAGTTGACGAAGGACGAGCGGATCTGGGACTCGGTCAGGCGGTTCATGGCTCTCGGCTCTCGTGCGGCGGGGAGCCGTCGACCGGGCGGCCGCACGACGAGGTGGTCGCGGGGCGAGCGGGACGACGGCGAAGGGCGAGGGCCCGCCGGGGGTGCGCCGAGCGCGCCGGACCGTGCGGTCCGACGGAGGTGCTGCCGTGAGGCGTCAGGCGTTCCGGGCGGGCGTCCGGCCCAGGCCCGAGCAGGCCGCGACGGCCGCCCCGCTTCCCCGCTGCATCGTGATGCGCTCCGTGCTCCCCGGCCGCCGGCTGCTCCCGCGGCACGTCCGCCCGCCATGGTGCGACACCGCCCGGCGCCGAGGCAAGCCGATTCGTCCTACGCCTGACCCGTGCCCGGCTCGTGCCGGAACAGGTCCCGCACCCGCTGCCGGGCGTGGACGTCCTCGCCGCTCGGGTCCAGCTGCACCACCAGGTGCACGTAGTCGCCGGGCAGGAGGATCGACCGCGAGGTCGGCGTGTAGTCGTGCATCGACCGGCGCAGCCGGACCACCCGGGTGCCCGCCGGCAGGTCGAGCTCGGCGATGCGGTGCCCGGCCGCCGCGCTGCCGAGCTCGACCGCCAGCTCGATCGTCGCGTCCTCGTCGTACGGCTGGTCCGGGGTGCCCGCCGCGAGGCCCGCGGCCGGACCGGCCGACGGACCGGCCGCCAGGAAGCGGTGCAGCAGCACGTCGTAGATCGGCTTGCCGCGCAGCAGGTCGGCGGTCAGCAGGGCCAGTAGCACGCAGCCGGCGACGGGCAGCGTGTGCACCACCCTGCCGGACATCTCCACGACCAGCAGGATGCTGGTGATCGGCGCCTGCACGCTTGCCGCGAGCACGCCCGCCATCGCGCACAGCGCCAGCGTCGGCACGTAGCCGCCCGGCAGGCCGACGTGGCCCGCGAGCAGGGCGAACGCACTACCGGTCAGCGCCCCGACGGCGAGGATCGGCATGAAGATGCCGCCTGGCGTGCCGCTGCCGAAGCTGGTCGAGGTGAACAGGATCTTGGCGACCAGCAGGAGCAGGACCAGCCCCAGCCCGCCACTGACCGTCTCCGCGAACCGGATCAGGTCCTCTCCGCCGCCGAGCAGCTGCGGCAGCGCCAGGCCGACCGGCAGCGCGAGCACCAGGGCGACCACCGGCCGCCACCGCGCCGGCACCCGCCCGTAGGCCGTCTGCGAGCCGAGCAGCGCCCGGTTGGTGACCACCCCGACGGCGCCGGCGACCGGCCCGAGCAGTGCCACCCAGAGGTACTGGTGCACCGGGAGCACCGGCACGGCGCCGAAGTCGAGCACCGGCCGCAGGCCGAACACCACGGACGAGACAACGTCGGAGGTCAGTGCCGCGGACGCTGCCGTGAGCAGCACCGCCGGCGAGAAGCTGCGGTGCAGCTCCTCCAGCGCGAACACCGTGCCGGACAGCGGTGCGCTGAACGCTGCGGACAGTCCTGCGGCTGCGCCGGCCGTCACCAGGTGGTCGCGCTCCAGCCGGCTGGCGCCCACCGTGGCGGTCACCGCCTGGGCTGCGCTCGCGCCGATCTGGATCGACGGCCCCTCGCGGCCCAGCGACAGGCCGGCCAGCGAGCCGAGCGCCCCGGCGACGAACCGCACCACCAGCACCCCTGCGGCCCGCACCCGCAGCCCGTACAGCACCATGCCCTTGACCTGCGGGATCCCGCTGCCCGTCGCCGCCGGCACGCGCCGCAGCGCCGCCGCGATCACCAGACCGGCGCACACCGCGCCCGCGAGCCACAGCGGCACCAGCACCGGTTGCTCCGCGAGCCGCGCGTACACGCGCCGTGCGACTCCCACGCCGGTGCCGAGCAACGCCCGGTAGGCCACCACGAGCAGGCCCGCCACCACGCCGGTCAGCACGGCACGCCACACCAGCCGCCACGTCGCGACGTCCCGCGGGGACAGCTGCAGCCGCACGGCGCTGGTCACCTCCGGGCGTCGGGGCCGACGGCGGGTACGGGTCTCGGCAGCCGAATCATCCCACCTCCGCCCCATCGCCTCCCGTCGGGTGGCGCGTGCGGCCGTCTGCGGCGACTAGCCTTGACTCGGGCCGCCGTGCGGCGTGCCCGCGGACCCCGACCGGGGAGGTGAGCCCTCGTGGACCCAGGCAGTACTCGACGGGCTCGCCTCGCAGCGGTCGCGCTCCGCACCTCCCGGATCTGATCCCGGACGGCCAGGCGCTGTCGCACGTGGCGGGCTCACGCGCTCGTCGACGTCGTCGAGCGGGTCGGAGCGCCGGTGCCGTCGCCGCGCCCCGTCGCCGTGCCTTCCGCGGCTCCCGTGACACGCGTCCCGTCACCCGTCAGCACAGCCCCGCCCTACGTGAACGCGGTCTGCGTGCGTGCGCGCCTGCCTGCGCACCGCACGCGCAGCCACGCAGATCGGCCGGGCTGCCGAACGTTCGGAGTGCCCCATGTCCGTCTCCGCCATGCACCCCGCGCCGCCAGGCCGCACCGGCCTGCGGTCCCGTGCCGCCCGCAGCACCCAGTCCCTCGCCCTGCGCCGGGAGGTCGCCGGCGCCCTCGTCTCCGTCGCCGGTCTGCACAACCGCCCGGTGCGCGACGCCGACGGCAACGAGGTCGGCCGCGTCGAGGACGTCGTCGTCCACTGGGACAGCGGCTACTCGCCGCTGACCGGCCTGATCGTGCGGGTCGGCGCCCGTCGCACCTGGGTGCACGCCCAGGACGTGATCACGATCGAGCAGCAACAGGTCCTGCTCCGCTCCACCCGGTTCGACCTCCGGGACGTGGTGCGGCGCGAGCGGGAGCTGCAGCTGCTCGGGGACGTGATCGACCACCAGCTGGTGGACGTCGCCGGGATCCGGGTGGTCCGCGCCTCCGACCTGTACCTGACGCAGGTGTACGGCGTGTGGCGGCTGGTGGGGGTGGACGTCTCCCTCGCCTCGCTGCTGCGTCGCGTGCTGCCCGGCGGCTGGGGTCGGCGGCCGAGCCCCAGCCAGGTGCTCGACTGGTCGAGCATCCAGCCCTTCGGCGTGCCGGGGGAGTCGGTGCGGCTGCGGCGCGGCCACACCGAGCTGCACCGGATGCGGGCGGCGGACCTGGCCGACCTGCTGGAGAGCCTGGGACGTGCCGAGCGGCGTGAGCTGCTCGAGGGCCTGGAGCCGGAGACGGCGGCCGACGCCCTCGAGGAGATGAACCCGCGCGACCTGAACGACCTGCTCCGGGACGCCCCCGTGCAGCAGGCGGCGGACCTGGTCGCGGCGATGGAGTCGGACGAGGCGGTCGAGGCGCTGCGTGAGATGCCAGAGGAGGAGCGCAGCGAGCTGCTCGACGCGATGTCCGAGGTGCGCGGTGCCGAGCTCGGTGCGCTGCTCGAGTACGACGAGGAGACGGCCGGCGGCTACATGACGTCGCGGCTGGTGCGGCTGCACTCCGAGCGGACGGTGGCGGACGCGATCGCCGCGGTGCGCGCGGACGCGGCACGTGGCGAGACGCCGGCCGGGGTGGTGGTGGTGGACGACGACGGCGCGCTGGTGGACGACGTGTCCGTGGTCGAGCTGCTCGGCGTCGACCCGTCCACACCGCTCGGGCGAGTGGTCGGTGCGCCGTGGCCGGTCACCGTGCCGCTGGGCGCGGGCCTGGAGGACGTCGTCGAGCGGATGACGGACAACCGGGGGTCGTCGGTGCTGGTGGTCGACGAGCGCAACCGGCCGGTGGGCCGCATCCTGGCCGACGACGTGGTGGACGCCCTGGTGCACCAGGACGACCGCCGGTGGCCGTGGCAGCGGCGTGCGGGGAGCGCGTCGTGAGCGCCCGGACGCAGGGCGCGCCCACGCAGGGCGTGCCGACGACGACCGCGACGGACGCCCTCGACCAGCGGGTGCCCCGGCGGATGCGGATGAAGGTCGCGCTCGCGGCCCTCGGGGCGGTGATCGGCCCGGGCCTGATCGCCGGCCTGTCCGACGACGACCCCGCCGGCATCACCACGTACTCCGTGCTCGGCACCAACTACGGCTACCGCCTGCTGTGGGTGCTGACGGTGTCGACCGTCGCCCTGATCCTGTTCCAGGACCTGGGCGCCCGCATCGGCGTCGTCACAGGTCAGGGCCTCGCCGGCCTGATCCGGCAGCGGTACGGCGCGCGCGCCGGTGTGCTGTCGATGGCGGCGCTGCTGCTGGCGAACATCGGCACCACCACCGCGGAGTTCGCCGGCATCGCCGCGGGGTTCCAGATCTTCGGGGTGAGCCGGTACATCTCCGTGCCGATCGCCGCGGTGATCGTCTCCACGCTGGTGCTGCGCGGCGGGTTCCGCGGGGTGGAGCGCGTGCTGCTGGCGCTGTCGGCGGTGTTCGTCGCGTACATCGCGGCCGGCATCCTCGCCAAGCCCGACTGGGGTGCGGCGCTGACCGGCTCGGTGGTGCCCTCGATGCCGACCGGGCGGGACGCGATCCTGATCGCCACCGCCACGCTCGGCACCACGCTCGCGCCGTGGGGACTGGCGTTCATCCAGTCCTACGCGGTGGACAAGCGGCTGACGCCGCGCGAGCTGGGGCTGCTGCGCTGGGACGTGATCACCGGTGCGGTGCTCACCGGCGTGATCGGCTTCTTCGTCGTCGTCGCGACCGCCGCCACGCTGCACAAGCGGGGCCTGACCATCCAGGACGCCTCGGACGCCGCCGTGGCGCTCGAACCGCTCGCCGGCCGGCTGGCCTCCGAGCTGTTCGCGGCCGGGCTCATCGGTGCGGCCCTGCTGGCGGCGTCGATCCTGCCCCTGTCCACCGCCTACTCGGTGGCGGACATCGCCGGCCGTCCGGCGGCACTGGACGACTCGATCGCGGAGGCGCCGCTGTTCTACGGCACGTTCGCCTTCGTCACCGTCACCGGCGTGGTGCTGGTGCTGCTGCCGGGGGTGTCCCTGGTGCCGGTGCTGGTGGGCACGCAGGTGATCAACGCGGTGCTGCTGCTGCCGCTGCTCGGCTACATGTCCGGCATCGCGCGGGACAAGCGGCTGATGGGCGAGTACGCGGCGCGACCGTGGGTGACCACCGTGTACTGGGTGACCATCGCCCTGATCACGGTGTGCATCGTGGCGCTCGGCGTGCTGTCGCTGCCGCACTGAGCGGGTCTGCGCCCGACGCGTGGGCGGGCACCGGCACACTGGGCCGGTGCCCGCCCTGCTGCGTCGTTACCACCCGTCCGACCTGCCCGGCATGTACCGGTTGTGCCTGCTGACCGGCGAGGCGGGCGGCGACGCCACGGCTCTGTACCGCAACCCCGACCTGCTGGCGCACCTGTACTGCGGTCCGTACCCGGTGGCGGACCCCGGCCTCACGTTCGTGGTGGCCGACGAGCAGGGCGTCGGCGGGTACGTCGTGGCGACGGCCGACACGGTCGCGTTCGACGACTGGCTCGAGGCGAGCTGGTGGCCGTCGCTGCGCTCCCAGTACCCGCTGCTGCCCGACCCGGGCGACGGCACGGCGGACCACGTGCTGGTCGAGCGGATCCACCACTGGCAGCACGTCACGCCCCCGGCCGGCTTCCCGGCGCACCTGCACATCGACCTGCTGCCGCGGCTGCAGGGGCAGGGCTGGGGACGCCGGCTGATCGGCGCGCTGTCCGACGAGCTGCGCTCGCGCGGAGTGCCGGGCGTGCACCTCGGGGTGGACGCCCGGAACACCGGCGCGATCGCGTTCTACCAGCGGCTCGGCTTCCGGCCGGAGGAGTCCTACGAGTGGGGGCACCGGCTGGTGCTGCCGCTCTGACGGCAGCGACCGCTGGTGCGCCCGGACCTCAGCGGCCGAGGCGACGGGCCGTGCACCGACCGGGCCGCGTCCGAGGGGGCATGATGACGCGGCCCGGCCGGGGACGGTCCGTCAGAGGGTGACCTCGACCTGGACCGTCGCGCCGGCGGGGGCGTAGGGGACGAGGTTGCCCTCGACCGGACGGCCGTCCACCACCAGCCGGCCGCGCGCCCCGCGGGCGCCCGAGTTGGTCACGTGCACGACGTAGGTCGCGCCGCGCGCCACCCGGGTCACGGTGAACTCCGGCACGTCCGGCCCGATCTGCGGGTCGACGACGAGCCCGTCGTAGTCCGGCCGCACGCCCAGCAGGTGCTGGGAGACGGCGACGAAGTTCCACGCCGCCGTGCCGGTCAGCCAGCTGTTCTTCGCCTCACCGGCGCGGACGGCCTCCTTGCCGGCGATCATCTGCGCGTACACGTACGGCTCGAGGCGGTGCACCTCGCTGATGTCCTCGCGGTAGGCCGGTGCGATGCGGCGGTAGTGGTCGAACGCCTTGTCACCACGCCCCAGCACCGTCTCGGCGATCACCACCCACGGGTTGTTGTGGCAGAAGATGCCGCCGTTCTCCTTGTACCCGGGCGGGTACGTCGACACCTCGCCGAGCTCGATCTGGTACGTCGTGTACGCCGGGTGCTGCAGCACCATGCCGTGCGGCGTGCCCAGCAGCTCCTCGACCGAGTCCAGGGCCTGCACCGCCGGCGCGGTCTCGTCGTCCGGCCCGTCGCCCACGCCGATCCCGGCCATCACCGCGAACCCCTGCGGCTCGATCCAGATCTTGCCCTCGGGCTTGGCGTCGGTGCCGACGGGGTTGCCGAAGTAGTCGTACGCGCGCAGGAACCACCTGCCGTCCCAGCCGTCGCTCAGCACGGCGGTCCGCATCTCCTCCACCAGCCCGCGGGCCCGCTCGGCCACGTCGGCCAGCCCGCGCCGGGCGGCCAGCTCGGCGTACTCGCGCCCGTAGAGCACGAACTGCGCGGCGATGAACACCGACTCCGCGACGCCGCCGGCCTTGTTCTCCGTCGTCTGGAACGGCTCACCCGGCTCGGTGGAGAAGCAGTTGAGGTTGAGGCAGTCGTTCCAGTCGGCCCGGCCGATCAGCGGCAGCCCGTGCGGGCCGCGGTGGGTGACGGTGAACTCGAACGACCTGGTCAGGTGGTCGAACAGCGGCACCTCGGTGCCCGGCTCGTTGTCGAACGGCACCGGCTCGTCGAGGATCGAGACGTCGCCCGTCTCCTTGACGTAGGCCGCGACGCCGGCGATCAGCCACAGCGGGTCGTCGTTGAAGCCCGAGCCGATGTCGTTGTTCCCGCGCTTGGTCAGCGGCTGGTACTGGTGGTACGCCGACCCGTCGGGGAACTGCGTCGCGGCGATGTCGAGGATGCGCTCGCGGGCCCGCGCCGGGATCAGGTGCACGAACCCCAGCAGGTCCTGGTTGGAGTCGCGGAAGCCCATCCCGCGCCCGATGCCGGTCTCGAAGTAGCTCGCCGAGCGGCTCATGTTGAACGTGACCATGCACTGGTACTGGTTCCAGATGTTGACCATCCGGTCGAGCTTCTCGTCACCGCTGCGCACCGAGTAGCTGGACAGCAGGCCGGTCCAGTAGGCACGCAGGCCCGCGAACGCCACGTCCGTCTGCTCGGTGGTGGCGAACCGGGAGAGCAGCGCGTGCGCCCGCTGCTTGTTGATCACCTGGTGGGCGTCGTCCTCCCACTTCTGCTCGTCGGGGTTCTCCACGTAGCCGAGCACGTAGGTCAGCACCCGCGACTCGCCCGGCTCCAGGGACACGTGCACCGAGTGCGACCCGATGGGGTACCAGCCGGACGCCACCGAGTTCGCCGACTCGCCGGCCAGCGGCACCGCCGCCTCGCCGAGCCCGTTGTAGGCGCCGACGAAGGTGTCCCGGTCCGTGTCGAACCCGTCGGCGTGGGTGTTGACGGCGAACACGGCGTAGTGGTCCCGGCGCTCGCGGTACTCGGTGCGGTGGTAGATCGCCGAGCCGTGCGGCCCGTCCTGCTCGATCTCCACCTCGCCGATGGACAGGTTGCGCTGGTAGTTCGTCTGGTCGTCCTGCGCGTTCCACAGGCAGAACTCGACGAAGCTGAACAGGGTCACGTCCTTGTGCTGGTCGGAGGTGTTGGTCACCTCGACGCGCTGCACCTCGGCGTCCTCGCCGACCGGCACGAAGACGAGCGTCTCCACGCGAACGCCGCGCCGCTCGCCGGTGATGCGGGTGTAGCCGAGTCCGTGCCGCGTCTCGAAGTGGTCGAGCTCGGCCTTGACCGGCATCCACGACGGCGTCCACACGTCGCCGCCGTCGTTGACGTACAGGTACCGGCCCCCGGCGTCGGCCGGGACGTTGTTGTAGCGATACCGGGTGAGGCGGCGCATCTTGGCGTCCCGGTAGAAGGAGTAGCCGCCGGCCTGGTGCGAGATCAGCGAGAAGAAGCGCTCCGAGCCGAGGTAGTTGATCCACGGGTACGGCGTGCGCGGGGTGGTGATGACGTACTCGCGTGCGTCGTCGTCGAAGTGGCCGTAGCGCATGCCGGTGCCTCTCGTGGTGCCGGCGCGTGCGCCGCGGGTCCGCTGCTGTGCGGTCGCCGCGGCCGCCTGGAGCCGGGGAACGTGGTCGCAAGTGTGGGCTGAGTGCGTGCGAGAGCGCTCCCACGCCCTCGCGGCAGACGATAGTGCCTCCGGTGCCGGGGTGGCGAACCCCCTGGCGGGGCGCCCACACGGTGCCGAGCCGGGCACCTCCGGGCGAGCCGGGTACCTCCATGTGCCCAGCTCGCGTCGATGTGCCCCACTCGTCGCGCGACCGCCGGTGTCCGGAAGGCTCAGGAGCCGCCGGGGTCCGACGACTACCGTGTCCTGCGTGCTGCTCTCCGACCGTGACATCCGGACCGAGCTCGCCTCCGGCCGCGTGGTGCTCGACCCGTTCGACCCTGCGATGGTGCAGCCGTCGAGCGTGGACGTGCGGCTCGACAAGTGGTTCCGGCTGTTCGACAACCACAAGTACGCGGTGATCGACCCTGCCGAGGAGCAGCCGGAGCTGACGCGGCTGGTCGAGGTGGCGGCGGGCGAGCCCTTCGTGCTGCACCCCGGCGAGTTCGTGCTCGGCTCCACGTTCGAGCAGGTCAGCCTGCCCGACGACGTGGCGGCACGGCTCGAGGGCAAGTCGTCGCTGGGCCGGCTCGGGCTGCTGACGCACTCCACCGCCGGGTTCGTCGACCCCGGGTTCAGCGGTCACGTCACCCTCGAGCTGTCCAACGTGGCGACGCTGCCGATCAAGCTGTGGCCCGGCATGAAGGTGGGCCAGCTGTGCTTCTTCCGGCTGTCCTCCGCGGCGGAGCGTCCGTACGGCTCGACGGCGGCCGGCTCCCGCTACCAGGGTCAGCGCGGGCCGACGGCCTCGCGGTCGTGGCTGAACTTCCACCGCACGCCGGTGTGACGGAGCGGGTGACCGCATGAGCGACGAGCAGCTGCCCCCGCTCGACACGCAGGACCCGCAGGTGCGAGCCCGCCACCTGCTCGCGCTGCCGGCCGGGGTGGGCACCGACGAGGTCGAGGTGCTGGCCCAGAGCCGGTTCACCGCAGCCCGTTGGGAGGAGCCGACCGACACCGGCGCCGTCCGGACCGGGCTGCGACCCGCCGTCACCGCCGCGTTCGGCATCCGGGCCGTGCCCGCCGGCGCCCATCCGGCCCACGCCCTCCGGCTGGGCCGCATGTCCCGGCTGGTCGGCCCGTACTCGGTCACCCCCGAGGACGCGATGGCGCTCCGGCTGCCCGCCACCACCCGCACGGTATGGGCGCTCGACTGCCCGGCCGAGCGCGGTGAGCCGCCGTGGCCCGGTGGCGACCGCGACGGTCTGAAGCGGGCGTTCCCCAAGGGTGTGCCGGTACGGGACGAGGAGCGGGCGCTCGTCTGGCTGGTCGCCACCGCCCGGCGGCTGCAGGGCGCGGTGCGGATCGCCGACTCCGGCGTGGTGCTGACACCGGACGTCGACCAGGCGATCGACCTGACCGTGCTGACCGACCGCTGGCTCGAGCCGGACGAGGCGGTGGCGGTGGTGCGCCGGGTGCTGCCGCGTGCCCACCGGTCGGGTGAAGGGGTGCATCAGCCCTGGTCGGGGCCGCCGCACCCGGACGACGCGGCGGTGCGCGCGGCGCTGGGGCCGTTCGGCGTGCAGGACGCCGCCGAGCGTGCGCGGCTGTCCGCAGAGGCGGACGCGTACGACCAGTGGATGATGGCGCACCCCCCGGCTGCCGAGGCGTTCGGCGTCGAGGCGGACCTCGGCGTGGACGGCATCCTGGTGGTCGAGGTCAGCGAGCGGCAGGAGGTGCCGCCGCTGCTGCGCGGCCTGCCGTGGGCGGCCAACGGCGTGGTGGCCTACCGCGTGCACTGGGAACCGGCGGACGTCACCGAGCTCGAGGCCGAGCGGCCGTCGCTGGAGCACCGGGTCGCCCGGGGGCGGACGTCGCCCCGCATCCAGGCGATCGCCAAGGCGCTGCACGAGGCGGTGGGCGGCGAGGTGGCCGACGAGGCCGACTTCCTGGTGGACCCCGCCGACCTCTGAGGGTGCGCGCGCGACGGCCGATCGGGTCGCGAGGGGATGCCAGGCGAGGCGGCAGCGACTAGACACGGGGGCATGGGAACCCTGGTGAGGTCGACGGTGCTGGGTCTGGCGGTCGGGGGGAGGACCTCGACGGCGTTCGCGGTGCCGGTGATGGTGGGCACGCGCGGCCGGACCGGGCTGGGGCCCGCGCTGCTGCGGCTGCTCGCCCGGGCGGCGGTGGTCGGTGAGCTGGTGGGGGACAAGCTGCCCAGCACGCCGTCCCGCACGGACGAACCCGTGCTGTACGGCCGCACGGCGGCCGGGGCGCTCGGTGCGCTCGCGCTGTCGGTGCTGGAGCGTCGCCGGGTCGGCTCGCACCTCGTGGCGCTGGTCGCCGGGGGTGCGGGGGCGTTCGTCGGGTCGATCGCCGGGCGGGAGTGGCGGCGGTGGGCCGACGAGGAGGGCCCCGAGGGGCTGCACCCGGACTGGAAGGCCGCCGTGATGGAGGACACGCTGGTCCTGGTCAGTGCGGCATGCCTGGTCGGCACGTCGCGCGACCCGCGGTTCTGACGCTGCGTGTCGCGCCTAGTCTCGGCGCGTGACGACGACGGACGAGGGCTGGCGCACCACCGGATCGCGGGTGGTGTACGAGAACCGGTGGATCCGGGTGCGTGAGGACGCCGTGCAGCACCCGGACGGCAGGCCCGGCGTGTACGGCGTGGTCGAGGTGCGTCAGCCGGCGGTGTTCGTGGTGGCGGTGACCGACGACGACGAGGTGGTGCTGATCACCCAGCACCGGTACACCACCGGACCCGGTTCGGTGGAGGTGCCCGCCGGCGGCTCGGACGGGCAGGAGCCGCTGGTCGCCGCGCAGCGGGAGCTGGCGGAGGAGACCGGGCTGGCGGCGTCGCGATGGACCGCGGTGGGGGACGTCGAGTCGCTGAACGGCGTGGCCGATGCGCCCGGGCACGTGTTCGTCGCCCAGGGGCTGTCGCGGCTACCGGGCTCGGCGGCGGCGCACCAGGCCGAGGAGGGGATCAGCGCCGTGCGCCTGGTGCCCTTCGGTCAGGTGCTGGCGATGGCCGCGGCGGGGGAGATCCGCGACGGGGAGTCGCTGGCGGCGCTGGCGCTCGCGGGGATCCACCTGGGGCGGTTCCGCTGAGGCCGGGCGCCGAGCGTCGGCCCCGCGTAGGGCGTCGGGTGACGGCCGCTCGGCGTCAGGCGGCAGCCGCCGGGGCGAACTGGGTGCGGTAGAGGTCGGCGTACAGGCCGCCGGCGGCGATCAGCTCGTCATGCGTGCCGGACTGCACCACGCGCCCCTCGTCGAGCACGACGATCAGGTCGGCGGCGCGGATGGTGGACAGCCGGTGGGCGATCACCAGAGAGGTGCGCCCGACGAGCGCCGCGTCCAGCGCCGCCTGCACGGCAGCCTCCGACTCGGAGTCCAGGTGGGCGGTCGCCTCGTCGAGCACCACCACGTCGGGTGCCTTGAGCAGCAGCCGCGCGATGGCCAGCCGCTGTCGCTCGCCGCCGGACAGCCGGTAGCCGCGGTCACCGACCACCGTGTCGATGCCCTCCGGCAGGGAGTGCACCAAGTCCCACACCTGCGCCTGGCGCAGGGCGGCCTCGATGTCGTCGTCGGACGCGTCGGGCCGGACGAACCGCAGGTTGCCCGCGATCGTGTCGTGGAACAGGTGCGCCTCCTGGCTGACCACACCGACCGTCGCACGCAGGGACGCGGCGGTGACGTCCCGAAGGTCGAGGCCGGCGACGGAGACCGAACCCTCCGTCGGGTCGTACATGCGGGTGACCAGCTGGGAGATCGTCGTCTTGCCGGCGCCCGACGGGCCCACCAGCGCCACCATCGACCCCGCCGGGACCGTGAACGAGACGTCGTGCAGGGTGTCGGCCACCGGGTCGTGCCGCAGCTGGGCGACCGACTCGAGCGAGGCCAGCGACACCTCGTCGGCGGACGGGTACCGGAACCGCACGTGCTCGAGGCGGACCTCGGCGCCGCGGGCCGCGACGGCCGCCCGCAGGTCCACCGCGTCCGGCTTCTCGGCGACCGTCGGCTTCAGGTCCAGCACCTCGAGCACCCGCTCGAAGCTCACCAGGGCGGTCATCACGTCCACCTGCACGTTGGACATCGCGGTCAGCGGTCCGTACAGCCGGGTCAGGTAGGACGCGAGCGCCACCACCACGCCGACCGTCAGCTGCTGCCGCACGGCGAGCACACCGCCGTAGCCGTAGATGATCGCCACGGCCACCGACGCCACCGTGGTGAGCCCCACCCGGAACCACGTCGCGTACAGCGCCTGCCGCACCCCGATGTCCCGCACCCGACCGGCCTGTGCCGCGTACGCCGCGGACTCCCGGTCGGGATCGCCGAACACCTTGACCAGGTGCGCGCCGGCGACGTTGAACCGCTCGGTCATCGTCTGCGACGCCTCGGCGTTGAGCTCGTAGCTCTCGCGGGTGATCGCCGAGATCTTCCGGCCGAACCACCGGGCCGGGAACACGAACGCCGGCAGCAGCACCAGCGACAGCAGGGTCAGCTGCCACGACATCGACAGCATCGCGCCGAGCACGAAGGCGACCGTCAGCGCGTTGGCGACGACGTTCTGGAGCGTCGAGGTGAACGCCTGCTGGGCGCCGAGCACGTCGCCGTTGAGCCGCTGCACCAGGGCACCGGTCTTGGCGCGGGAGAAGAACGCCAGCGGCATGCGCTGCACGTGGTCGAACACCGCGGTGCGCAGGTCGAGGATCAGCCCCTCTCCGACCGTGGCGGAGAGCCAGCGCTCGGCGACGGACAGGGCGGCCGACGCGACGGCCAGCAGGGCGACGGCTGCCGCGATGCCGATCACCACGGTGGCGCGGCCCTTGGCGATGCCGTCGTCGATCAGGTGCTTGAGCAGCAGCGGGGTGGCGGCGCCGACTCCGGCGTCGATCGCCAGGAGGAGCACGAAGAGGGTCAGCCGGGCCCGGTACGGGCGGGCGAAGCTCAGGATGCGGCGCAGGGTGCCGGGGGCGAGGTGCTGCTCGGTGACGGAGCGGTCGCGGCCGAAGGTGCGCAGCATGGGGCCGCCGTGCATGGGTGACGGGGTGGACATGGGCGCCTCCGGGGTCGGACGGGTGCTGCTGCGGTCGTCGGCGGCTCGCCGTGTGTCACGGCGTCGCTCGAGAGCCGATGCTGAGGTTACCTCACAATGTGTGTGGTTCCGGTAGCCTCCTGCTCATGAGCACCGCGAACGGCCGCGACATTCCCGCGCGGGAGAGCGCCACGGGCGCACCCGGTGCCGGGGTGTCGCACCACCACGCCGGCGAGGCCCGGGCCGACGACGCCGGCGAGGTGCTCGAGCTGGTGCACGGGCTGATGCACTCCCTGCGGCGCGAGGCGGCCGACCGCAACGGACCCGTCGGCACCATGCCCGGCCAGGTTCGGCTGCTGCGGATGCTCAACCGGTGCGACCGGCCGCGGCGCCTCGGTGAGCTGGCCCAGGCGATGGACGTCGCCCCACGGTCGATGACCAGCAAGGTGGACCAGGCCGAGGCGGACGGGCTGGTGCGGCGCGTTCCGGACCCGGCCGACCGGCGTGCGACGCTCGTCGAGCTGACCGAGCAGGGTCGGCAGGTCCTCGCCGACGTGTGGGCGCAGCGGGACGTGGGGATGCGTCGCCGGCTCGAGCGACTGACGGAGGCCGAGCGTGGCGAGCTCCTCGCGCTGCTGCGCCGGGTGGCGGGGTCGGACGAGCCGTCGGCCTGACGCGGCTCGGTGGCCTGTCCCTCGGTGGCCTGTCCACAGCTGGGCCGCAGCCCGTGGCGGCGGGTCCCGGGCGGCGCCGAGACCTCACCCGTCCCGTCTGATGAGATCTGTGAGAGGATGGCGGGCAGCAGGAGCCCTCACGGGCGCCTGTCAGCATGAGACTCCGCCAGGTGGTAGCGGAGCGAGCCACGCACATGGACGTGGCCGCAGGGGACCTGCGATGCGACCCTGGGTCCACAGCCGGAGCCACTGCAGGGTTCCGACGAAAGACGAGCCCCGGTACTCGCCCCACGGCGGGACCGGGGCTTCGTGCATCTCCGGGGCCGCGTCGAGCGTCGCCTGGTGACGGCGTGGCAGGGTGGGGCGGCTGCACGCGCGGTGTCCCGGCGCGACGGCCCACGAGCCTGCCGGAACGACCAAGGAGACGCCTCGATGGCGCGGATCACCTGCAACTTCTTCTCCACGACGCTGCGGGTCAGCACGGCGATCACCGTGCTGCTCCCCGAGCCGGCGGACGGGCAGATCGGGGTGACGGGGTCGCCGTCGGAAGCAGCGCCGCCCGTGCTCTACCTGCTCCACGGCCTCTCGGACGACGAGACGATCTGGACGCGTCACACGTCCATCGAGCGGTACGTCTCGAAGCTGGGCCTGGCGGTGGTGATGCCGCGGGCCGGGCGCTCGTTCTACCAGGACGAGGCCTACGGCTCCGCGTACTGGAGCTTCCTGACGGAGGAGCTGCCGGAGATGGTCCAGCGCTTCTTCCGCGTCTCGGAGCGGCCGGAGGACACCTTCGTCGCCGGGCTGTCGATGGGCGGGTACGGGGCGTTCCGGTGGGCACTGACGCACCCTGGCCGGTTCGGTGCCGCCGCGTCGCTGTCCGGGGCTCTGGACGTGGCGCACCCCGACCAGGCGGCGCTGTGGGCGGGTGAGGTCCCCCAGGTGCTGGCCGGCGCGCCCGTCCCCGCAGAGGCCGACCTGATGGCGTTGCTCCGCGACGCCGACCGGGACGCGCTGCCGCCGCTGTACCTCGCGTGCGGCACGGAGGACTTCCTGTACCCGTCGAACCGGCGGTTCCTGGCGCTCGCCGAGGAGCTGGACGTGCCGGTGCAGACGGAGCTGCGGCCGGGGACACACGAGTGGGGGTTCTGGGACGAGTCGATCCAGCGCGTGCTGGAGTGGCTGCCGCTGCAGCGGTGACGCCGGGGCGCCGGGCGCTCCGGTGCGGTAGTTCTCGGCTCGCGCGGGTGGTGGCGCACGGCGCGCGTCCGACTGGTCCGGCGCCGTCGAGGGACCTGCGGACCGGGTCGCCCGCACCGGTCCGGCGCTCCGGAAGCCCTGTGGATCACCGCGACGGCGTGTCGGTGGCCGTCGATAGCATACGAACATGCGTTCGAAGCGGGCCGCGGCGGTGGCGGGATGACGGCGGCCGTCGTCGACCGTCCCGTGCCGGCGCGCGTCGAGGTGGGTGCGGCGTCCGACGTTCTGCGCGCCGCGCAGGTGCTCCTTGCGGCGGTCGACGCGGCGGAGTCCTGGTCCGCCGGTGAGCGCCGCACGGCGTTGGAGCGGGTGGATCGCGCGGCGGGTCTGCTGGCCGCGGCTCGGGCAGCACTGCTGGCGGCCGAGCGAGCGGCTGGGACCTGGGCGCTGCACGGCGACCGCGACCTGACGGCATGGCGGGCGCGGACCTCGCGAGCCGGGGTACGGGAGGCGGTGGGGCAGGTCCGCCAGGCCGACGCCATCACGACGATGCCTCAGGTGCGTGGCGCGCTGACCAGGGGAGCGATCACCACGACGCACGTCGACGCGATCGCCCGGTTCACCGCAACCGCTCCGCCCCGGGTCGTGGAGCACGCGCGGTCAGGTGCGGGACAAGCGGCGATCGTCGCCCTCGCCACCCGGGTGGACGGTGCGGGACTGGGCAAGGCGCTGACGCGGTGGCAGGCCGAGCTGGACCCCGCTGCCCGGCAGCGCACGCACGACGAGCAGCAGGCGGCGCGCTACCTGAACCTCTCCGAGACGCCCGGCGGAACCTATGTGAAGGGCCTGCTCGACTCCGTCGCAGGACACCGGTTGCGGCTCGCTCTCGAGGCGGTGACCCCACGTCCCGGTGTCGACGACGACCGCGCTCCGGAGCAGCGGCGCGCGGACGCCCTCGCGCAGCTGGCCGACCGTGCGCTCGACGACATCGGTGCCGCGACCGGTCCGGCCGGGCGGCCGCACGTCAGCCTGGTGCTGAGCGAGTCCACGTGGCGGGCCCTGCGCGAGCGCGGTCACGAACCGGTGGGTCAGCGCGGTACGGCCCGCGGGCGAGGTGTGGCTGACGAGGTGGGTGCGGGCGCCGGGCGAGGTGTGGCTGACGAGGTGGGTGAGGGCGCCGGACGAGGTGTGGCTCGTGGTCAAGGGGCAGCCGGTGAGTGGGGTGTCATCGGCGGCCTCGGTCCGGCTCGGGCGAGCGCGGGGAGCGCCGTGGAGACGGAGCGAGCCCTCGCCGGCGTGCCGCCGGTGTGCGACGAGGACGGGAACCCCTGGCCGGCGTCCGAGGTCGGCCGAGTGCTGTGCGACTGCCACGTCACCCGCGTCGTCGTCGACGCGGACTCGGTGCCGCTCGACCTGGGTCGTACGCAACGGCTGTTCAGCGCCCACCAGCGGAGGGCCGTCACCGTCCGGGACGGAGGGTGCGGGTGGCCTGGGTGCAGCACGCCGGCACGGTGGTGCGAGCTGCACCATCTGACGTGGTGGGACCGCGACGGTGGCCCGACGGACCTGCGGAACGCCGTGATGCTGTGCTCGTTCCATCACCACCAGGTCCACCGGCGGGATCTGACGGTCCACCGGGAGCCACCGGGGTCGCCGCCGGCTGCCGCGAGCGCTGGTGCACGGGCGGAGGGTCGGTCGGACGGAGGCGGCTCCGGACCACCGGACCAGGTGGTCGGGATGTCGTCGGCCGAGAGGCGGCAGAGTCGTTACCGGTTCACCATGCCGGACGGGCGTGACGCCGTCACGTTGCGCGTCAGCATGCCCGCGGACCCGTGACGCGGGGGCGACCCTGCGTCGCGGGACGGGCGTAGACGCGGCGCTCGAGGACCAGGTCAGCGGCCGGGGTGTCGGGGCCAGCCCTCGGCGCGGAGGCGCTCGAAGCCGTCGAGCATCAGGTCCAGGGCGAACTCGAACTCGGCCTGGTCGTCGCAGCCGCGGGCGACCACGGTGCCGTCGTCGTGCGTCGCGGTCAGCACGGTGGCGGCGATGTTGGGGAAGTGCTGCGCGAGCGCCTGCAGCATCGCCTGCTGCACCTGCGGCGAGGGGCCGTCGGCGGTGGGCCCAGCGCCGTCGGCACCGGACGTGTCCGGACCCGCGGGCTCCTCGAAGAGCTCCTGGGTGAACCCCCACATGCGGCTGCCGAGGGCGTGCATCACGTGGTGCGTCAGCTCGTCGCTGAAGCCGCCGGCGCGGAACGTCCCGATCACCGAGTCGATGTAGCCGAGGACCGCCGGGGTGCGGGAGGTGCGCGACTCGAGCACGGCGCGGCCCCAGGGGTGTCGCAGCAGCACCCGCCGTGCCGACAGGACTCGCAACCGGATCGCCGTGCGCCAGTCGACGCCTGTGGCCGGCGGGTCGATCTCGGTGACCAACAGCTCGACCATGCCGTCGAGCAGCTGGTCCTTGTTGGCGACGTGCTTGTAGAGCGCCATCGGGACGACGTCGAGCTCCTGGGCCAGCCGGCGCATGCTCAGCGCCTCGATGCCGATCCGGTCCGCGAGCGCGACGGCCGCCGTGAGCACCCGGAGGCGGTTGAGGCGCGGACGCGTGGCGGTGGCCGACGGGCGGGCCATGGGCGGCTCCGATCCTTGACAGGCGTACGCCGTACACCCTAGCGTCCGTGGCATCAGGTGTACGGCGTACACCGAAGTTGCATCCACCCGAAGGAGCCCACCTTGGACTCGACCCGACGCACGGCCTTCCTGGCCGGCGCCCTCTACCTGCTGACGTTCGTCTCGTCGATCCCGGCCGTCGGGCTGCTCGCGCCGGTCCTGCACGACCCCCGGTACGTGCTCGGTGCGGGGGCCGACGGCCGCGTCCTCACCGGCGGCCTGCTCGACCTGGTCAACGCCGCGGCGTGCATCGGCACCGCGGTGGTGCTGTTCCCCGTGGTCCGCCGTCAGCACCATCCTGCGGCGCTCGGCTTCGTCGCCGCGCGGCTCATGGAGGCAGCGATCATCGCCATCGGCGTCGTGAGCCTGTTCACCGTGGTCACGCTCCGCCGCTCGTACGCCGCCGGGCACGCGGGCGACCCGGCGACCCTGGTCGCCGTGAGCTCGGCCCTGGTGGGGGTGCGCGACTGGACCTTCCTGCTCGGGCCGAGCCTGGTCCCCGGCATCAACGCCCTCCTGCTCGGCACCCTCCTGCTGCGCTCCGGACTGGTGCCGCGCGCGATCCCGGTGCTGGGCCTGGTTGGCGCGCCGCTGCAGATCTCTGCCGTGATCGGGACGGTCCTCGGGGTGAACAGCCAGGTGTCGGTGTGGTCGGCGATCGGCGTGGCGCCGATCTTCTTCTGGGAGCTGTCGCTCGGTGTCTGGCTGGTGGCGAAGGGCTTCCGCCCGTCGCCGCTGCTCGGCGACCCGGGGCGGTCGGCGGCGGCGCTCTCGGTCGCTCCCTGACGGGCGGCGCCCCGGTCCGGACGGGGGCGAGCCGCTCCTGCCGGAGGGCGCGCCGGTCTCGCCGGGGGCGAGCCGGTCCCGACCGGTGGCGAGAGGGTCCGGGAGGGGGGCGCCGGTCAGTCGGTCGTTGCGGGACGGATGCGCTCGAGCAGCAGGACGGCGATGTCGGCCACCTCGGGGACGCCGACGGCGGCCGGGCGACCTGCGGATCCCTGGCCGTGGGCGCCGGCCGGTGCGCCCGACGGGTCGGCGGTGCCCGGGGTCGGGCGACCGCTCGACGTCGTGGACGGGGTGGACGAAGCCACCGCGGCGACCCCGTCGGACAGCATGACCGTGCAGTACGGGCACGCGGTCGCGATGGCGTCGGCGCCGGTGGCGACGGCCTCCTCCGCACGGGCGGTGCCGATGCGGGTGCCGATCGTCTCCTCCATCCACATGCGCGCGCCGCCGGCGCCGCAGCAGAACGAGGTGGACCCGGACCGCGGCATCTCGGCGAGCTCGACACCGGGGATGGCGGCGATCAGCTCGCGGGGCGGTGCGTAGACCTGGTTGTGCCGGCCGAGGAAGCACGGGTCGTGGTAGGTGATCCGCAGCGGGGCGGGGTTGGATGCAGCGGCAGGGACGGCAGCCTCGTCGTCGGCCGACCGGTCGACCGGCGTCAGCCGGCCCTCCGCCACGAGGCGGTTGAGCAGCTCGGTGTGGTGCACCACCTCGTACCGGCCACCCGCCTGCGGGTACTCGCGCGCGAGCGTGTTGAAGCAGTGGGCGCACGTCACGACGACCTTGGTGGCCTTCGCCTCGGTGAGCACCTCGACGTTCTGAGCCGCGAGGGTCTGGAACAGCAGCTCGTTGCCGGCCCGTCGTGCCGGGTCGCCGGTGCACGACTCGCCCTCGCCGAGCACCGCGAACGACACCCCGGCGGTGTGCAGCAGCTCCGCGACGGCCCTCGTCGTGCGCTTGGCCCGGTCCTCGTAGGCCCCCGCGCAGCCGACCCAGAACAGGTACTCGACGTCGGCGGCGCTCTCCACGTCCACGCCGACCACCGGCACGTCGAACGGCAGGCCCTTCGCCCAGTCCAGCCGTCCGCGCGCCGGCATGCCCCAGGGGTTGCCGCGCCGCTCCAGCTTGGTGAAGGTGCCGGTCAGCTCGGCGGGGAACGCCGACTCCATCAGCACCTGGTAGCGCCGCAGGTCGGCGATGGTGTCGACGTGCTCGATGTCCACCGGGCACTGCTGCACGCAGGCGCCGCACATGGTGCAGCTCCACAGCACGTCGGGGTCGATCACGCCGGAGCCGACCAGGTCCATGCCGAGGTGCGGATCGGTGACGGTGGGGTAGCGGCCGTCGGCCGTGCGGTGGACGGTCGGGGTGGCGTCGGCGGTGGACGCCCCCGAGACGTCGGACGAGCCCGCAGCCCGGACCGCCCTCACGTAAGGGGCTGTGGCCGCGGCCTGGTCCCGCAGCGCCAGCACCAGCAGCTTGGGGCTGAGCGGCTTTCCGGTGGCCCACGCCGGGCACTGCTCCTGGCAGCGGCCGCACTCGGTGCACGTCGCGACGTCCAGCAGGCCCTTCCACGTCAGGTCCTCGACGGCGCCGACCCCGAGCCGGGCATCGTCGGGAAGCTCCTCGATCGCGGCCAGGTCGAGGGGCGAGCCGTCGGGCGCACGCATCGGCGCCAGCGGACCGAGCGCCGGCCCACCGGACGGCCGGCGCCGCGCGTACACGTTGACCAGGGCGAGGAACCGGTGCCAGGCGACGCCCATGGTCGGCTGCACACCGACCACCACGAACCACGCCATCGAGCCGAGGATCTTCACCGTGGCGGTCAGCACCACGGCGGTCTCGAGGCTCGTCGTCCCCGCGCCCGCCCACGCGGAGCCGTACCAGGCCGTCAGCGGGAAGTGCCACGCCGTCGCGACCGGCGACCCGGTCCGCGCCGCGAGCGCGTACTCCAGCCCGCGCAGCACCAGCACCGCGGCGACCACCAGCAGCACGGTGGCCTCGACGAACACCGCCTGCGGCTGCGACGAGCCGAAGAACCGCGACGACCTCCGCTCGGCAGCGCCCTCGCCACGGTGCGGCCGGACCACCTGTCGCAGCGCGATCAGGTAGACGATCCCGACCAGCGACGCCCACGCGATGCCCTCGGTCAGCCACTCGACCGGCGGCAGGTGCCCGATGACGGGCAGGGAGTATGACGGGTCCACCACCTGCCCGTACCCGGACACCAGCGTGAGGAACAGGACGGGGAACGACACCATCACCGCCCAGTGGGCGATGCCGACCCACACCCGCCGCTGGAACCGCAGGTGCAGCACCACCTCGCGCAGCAGGGTCGCCAGGCGCGGGCCGACGGGCCCCCACCGGCCCGGCAAGGGGCGGCCGATGCGGATCGTCGCGACGATGCGCGCGACGCCCCAGGCGAAGACGGCCACGCCGACCACCGTCGCGACGAGGACCAGGACGAGGCACGTCACCTGCAGCGGCGTCACCGGCACACGGTAACCGCTCGCCTCCGGGCGGCCCGAGGCCGGTTCGCGCCCCGGGATCGCGGCGCGGGTCAGCTCCGCTCCGCGCCCCGCTCCGGGCCGGGTACGCCGCACCGATGGCATGCCCGCCACACAGCACCGCTGGCGCGCCACTCACGCCGCACCCATGGCGCGAGCAGCACACCCCCCGATGGCGCGACCGGTGGCGAGCTCGGCTCCGCGGGCCCCGACGGGCCTCCCGGTACCATTGCCGCAGCCCCCGCCCTCGACAGGACGGAGCGGACCGATGCTCTGGCTGCTGGCCACCCACCTGGCCGCAGCCCTCGTCGCGCCCGCACTGGTGGGACGGCTCGGCCGCCGGGCGTTCTGGGTGCTGGCCCTGGTCCCGGCCTCGGCGGCGGTCTGGGCGCTCAGCTGGACCGAGCGGGTGCGCGCCGGTGCGGCCCCGCACGTGACGGTCAGCTGGATCCCTGCCCTGGGGCTCGACCTCGACCTTCGGCTGGACACCCTGTCCTGGCTGATGACGCTGATCGTCGGCGGCGTCGGGGCGCTCGTGCTCGTCTACTGCCGGGCGTACTTCAAGGCCGATGCCCAGGGCCTGGGACGGTTCGCCGGGGTGTTCCTCGCGTTCGCCGGCTCGATGCTCGGCCTGGTGCTCAGCGACGACCTGCTGCTGCTGTTCGTCTTCTGGGAGCTCACCACGGTGATGAGCTACCTGCTGATCGGGCACTACGCCGAGACCCGCAAGGCGAGCCGACGGGCGGCGATGCAGGCGATCGTCGTCACCACCGCGGGCGGTCTGACGATGCTGGTGGGCCTGGTGATCCTGCAGCACGCCGCCGGCACCTCCCGGCTGAGCGAGCTGCTGGCGCACCCGCCGCACGGACCCGCGGTGACGGCCGCGGTGGTGTGCCTGCTGGCCGGCGCCGCCACCAAGTCGGCGCTGATCCCGTTCCACTTCTGGCTGCCGGCGGCGATGGCCGCCCCCACGCCGGTGAGCGCGTACCTGCACGCCGCCGCGATGGTGAAGGCCGGCGTGTACCTGGTCGCCCGGTTCGCGCCGGCCTACGCCGACCTGTCGGTGTGGCGCTGGTTCGTGCTGATCGGCGGTGGCGGGACGCTGCTGCTCGGCGGCTACCGGTCGCTGCGGCAGCACGACCTGAAGCTGGTGCTGGCGTTCGGCACGGTGAGCCAGCTGGGGCTGATCGTGCTGCTGGTGGGGCTCGGCACTCCGGCGGCGGCGCTGGCCGGGCTGGCGATGCTGGGCGCGCACGCCCTGTTCAAGGCGGCGTTGTTCCTGGTGGTGGGCACGGTGGACGCCGCGGCGGGGACGCGTGACCTGCGCCGGCTGTCCGGGGTGGGCCGCGAGCTGCCGTGGGTCGCCGCCGCCGGTGCGCTGGCCGTCGCGTCGATGATCGGGCTGCCACCGTTCGCGGGGTTCGTCGCCAAGGAGGCGGGGCTCGAGGCGGTCGCGGGGCTCGGCGGCGCCACCGGTGCGGTGGTCCTGGCGGTGGTGGCCGTCGGGTCGGTGCTGACGGTGGCGTACGGGCTGCGGCTGTGGTGGGGCGCGTTCGCGACGAAGCGGGCCGTGCTGTCCGCCTCGGCGGTCGAGCACGCCGACGGCACCGCGACGACGACCCCGATCAGCGCCGCCGCGGCCGACGGCGCACCGCTCGCGGCGCCTGCCGCCGTGCGGCCGTCGTCACCGGTGCTCGTCGTCCCCGCGCTGGTGCTGGCCGCACTCGGCCTGGTGGTCGCGCTGGTGCCGGGCTACGGCGAGGGCCTGCTGCGCCCTTACGCCGACGCGTTCACCGGCCACGCAGCGCCGGGCGCCGCCGCGTCCGGTGCCCACACCGGTCACCTGACCCTCTGGGCCGGCCTCACGCCGACGCTCGTCGTCACCCTCGCCGTGCTGCTGGCCGGCGCCCTCGCCTTCCGCGCCCGCGACGGCGTGGAGCGCGCCCAGGGCATGCTGCGCCTGCCACCGCGGGTCGACGCCGACCACCTGTACCGCCGGTCCATGCGCCGGCTGGACGACGTGGCCGCCGACGTGACGGCGTTCACCCAGCGCGGTTCGCTGCCGGTGTACCTGGGCCTGATCCTCGGCGTCTTCGTGATCGGCGTCGGCACCGCCCTGCTGACCGGCACCCGCCTGCCGACCCGCGTGGTGCCGTACCAGGCGCTGACCGAGGTGGCGTTCGCCGGAGTCAGCGTCGTGGCGGCGGTGCTGGCGGCCCGGGCCCGGCGCCGGCTGAAGGCGGTGATCCTCACCGGCATCGGCGGGTACGCGGTGGCAGGGCTGTTCCTGCTGCAGGGTGCACCGGACCTGGCGCTGACGCAGGTGCTGGTGGAGACCGTGACGCTGGTGGTGTTCGTGCTGGTGCTGCGGCGGCTGCCGCCGTACTTCTCCGACCGGCCACTGGCCGCCTCCCGCTGGCTGCGGCTGGGGATCGGGGTGGCCGTCGGGCTGGTGGTGGCCGGCATCGGGCTGATCGCGCCGGGCGCGCGGGTGCACCTGCCGGTGTCGGCGGCGTACGCGCAGGAGGCGTACGCGTTCGGCGGCGGCAAGAACGTGGTCAACGTGACCCTGGTCGACATCCGCGCATGGGACACCATGGGCGAGATCTCGGTGCTGCTGGTCGCGGCGACCGGCGTCGCCTCGCTCGTCTTCGTCTCCCGGCGCACCGGGCGCATCTTCCGCGCGCACGACGCGCCGGCCGACCGTGCCGTGTGGGGCGGCGCCGCCCATCCCCGGGCGGTCGAGGTGCGCGGCGGCGAGGGGGACCCGACCCGCGGTCCCGTGCCGGGGCCGACGACGAGGCCGGGACCGTCCGCGCCCGGCTCCGGCCGTGCCCGCGAGTGGCTGCGCGCCGGCCGCACGCTGGCCCCGGTGCGCCGGTCGGTGATCTTCGAGGTGGTCGTCCGGCTGCTGTTCCACACCATGGTCATGTACTCGCTGTTCCTGCTGTTCAGCGGGCACAACAACCCCGGTGGCGGGTTCGCGGCGGGGCTGGTCACCGGGATCGCGCTGATCGTGCGTTACCTGGCCGGCGGCCGGTACGAGCTGGGGGAGGCCGCGCCGGTGCAGCCCGGGGTGCTGCTGGGCACCGGCCTGTTCCTCGCCACCGGCGTGGCGGTGGCGCCGCTGCTGCTGGGCGGGTCGGTGCTCGAGTCGGCGATCGTGGACCTGCACCTGCCGCTGGTCGGGGACGTGCACCTGGTGACCAGCCTCGGGTTCGACGTCGGCGTGTACCTGGTGGTGGTGGGGCTGGTGCTGGACGTGCTGCGCAGCCTCGGTGCCGAGCTGGACCGGCGGGCCGAGTTCGGCGAGGACGACGTCGAGGAGTCGGTGCCGGACCTGCGGCGCACGCCGCACCCCGGGCTGGTCGGGTTCCACGAGGGGGCGTCGCGATGATCGACATGACGCCCGACCTGACGCTCGTCCTCACCGCCGCCGTGCTGGTCACCGTGGGCGTGTACCTGCTGCTGGAGCGGAGCCTCTCGCGCGTGGTGGTGGGGATCATCCTGATCGGCAACGGGCTGAACGTGCTGATCCTGGTGGCGGGCGGCTCTGCCGGGCGGCCACCCATCTTGGGCGGGCAGCCCGGTGCCCGCAGCGACCCGCTGCCGCAGGCGATGGTGCTCACCGCGATCGTCATCACCTTGGGGCTCACCGCGTTCCTGCTGGCCATGGCCTACCGCTCCTGGCAGCTGAACCGGCACGACGAGGTCCAGGACGACGTCGAGGACCGCCGCATCGCCCGGCTCGCCGCGCGCGACCGGCTGGCGGTGGCCGACCTGGACGCCGACGACACGTCGACCCTCGAGCAGGAGGCGGCGGAGGCGCGCGACGAGACGGACCGCGCGGTGGCGCTGGTCCTCGCCGAGCCGACGGCCGGCGACGACGGGCCCGCCGCAGCCGACGCACCCCCTCCCGCCGATCGGCCGGAGGACCGCCCATGAACGACTGGTCCTGGCTGGTCCCGCTGCCCGTCGTCCTCCCGCTGTCCGGCGCCGGACTGACGCTCGCGCTCTACCGCCGACCGCGGATCCAGCGGATCGTCTCGGTGACGGTGCTGGTCGCCGTCCTCGTGGCTGCCGCGACCCTCGCCGTGCTGGCCGACCGCCGCCCGCTGGTGGCCGAGATGGGCGGCTGGGCGACGCCGGTCGGCATCAGCCTGGTGGCCGACCGCCTGTCGACCCTGATGCTCACGGTCTCGGCCGTCGTGGTGCTGTGCGTGCTCGTCTACTCGCTCGCGCAGGACCAGGGTGCCGGCGAGGAGTCCGCACCGACGTCCATCTACCACCCCACCTACCTGGTGCTGGTGGCAGGCGTGGCCAACGCCTTCCTGTCCGGTGACCTGTTCAACGTGTACGTGGGGTTCGAGATCCTGCTCGCGGCGTCCTACGTGCTGCTGACCCTCGGCGGCAGCCGGGAGCGGCTGCGCGCGGGCAGCATCTACGTGGTCGTCGCCATCGTCAGCTCGTTCCTGTTCCTCGCCGCGATCGCCGCCGTGTACGCCGCCACCGGCACCCTCAACCTGGCGCAGCTGGCCCAGCGGCTGCCGCAGATCGACCCCGGCGTGCGGCTGACGCTGCAGGTGATGCTGCTGGTCGCGTTCGCCATCAAGGCGGCCGTCTTCCCGCTCTCGGCGTGGCTGCCGGACTCGTACCCCACCGCCCCGGCCCCGGTCACCGCCGTGTTCGCCGGCCTGCTGACCAAGGTCGGCATCTACGCGCTGATCCGCACCCAGTCGCTGCTGTTCCCCGGCGGGGCGGTGGACACGGTGCTGATGTGGGCGGCGCTGGCGACGATGCTGATCGGCATCCTCGGCGCCGTCGCGCAGGACGACATCAAGCGTCTGCTGTCGTTCACGCTGGTCAGCCACATCGGGTTCATGGTGTTCGGCATCGCCCTGTCCACGCGTGCCGGCTGGACGGCCGCCATCTACTACGTGGTGCACCACATCACCGTGCAGACCGCGTTGTTCCTGGTCACCGGGCTGATGGAGCGGTACGGCGGCACCCTGTCGCTGTCCCGCCTCGGCGGCCTGGCCCGGCTCTCGCCGGTGGTGGCGGTGCTGTTCTTCGTCCCCGCGATGAACCTCGCCGGCATCCCCCCGATGTCGGGGTTCCTGGGCAAGCTCGGGCTGCTGCAGGCCGGTGTCGCGATCGGCACGCCGCTCGCCTGGACGCTGGTGGTCGGCAGCGTGGTGACGTCGCTGCTCACCCTGTACGCCCTGGTCAAGGCGTGGAACAAGGCCTTCTGGCAGACGCCGCCCGAGCCGCTGCCGGCCGGTCACGTGCCGTCGGGCATGATCGGCGCCACCGGCGCGCTGGTCACCGCGAGCCTGGCGCTGACCGTGTTCGCCGGGCCGCTGTACGCCTACACCGGCCGTGCCGCGCAGGCGCTGGCCGACCGGACGCCCTACATCCAGGCGGTCCTGCCCGACGGCGACCGCGGCGCCGGCCGCTCGGCCCGGCTCGCCTCCTCGCCGGGGGGTGCCGGATGAGGCGGCGCACGCAGTGGCTGGGGATCGTGTGGCTCGCCGCCGTGTGGGTGCTGCTGTGGGGGGACCTGACGTGGGGCAACGTGCTGGCGGGCCTGCTGCTGGGCGCCGTGGTGACGTGGGGCCTGCGGATGGTGCCGGTGGACTTCCACGGGCGGGTGCACCCGTGGCGGGTGCTGGTGCTGCTGGTCCGCTTCGCCGCCGACGTGGTACGCGCCTCGATCGAGGTCGCGACCATCGCGCTGACGCCGGGTTACACGCCGCGCGGGGCGGTGATCGGCGTGCAGCTGCGCAGCCACTCGGACCTCTACCTGACGCTGACCGCCGAGCTGGTGTCGCTGGTGCCCGGTTCGCTGGTGGTCGAGGCGCACCGGCTCACCGGGGTGCTGTACCTGCACGTGCTCGACCTCGACCGGTCCGGCGGCGTCGAGGCGGTGCGGGCCGACGTGCTCGCGCAGGAGGAGCGGCTGCTGCGCGCCCTCGCGTCGCCGCAGGAGCAGGCCGCGGCGGGGATGGTGCCGGCATGAGCGGGACGACGGGACGGGCGGCCCCGCGGCGACGGACGGTGCCGGCATGAGCGCCGTGCTGGGCGTCGCCGTGGCGGTCGCGGCGGTGCTGATCCTGATCGGCGCCGTGCTGGCGATCGTCCGCGCCGAGCGCGGGCCGTCGATGCTCGACCGGACGATCGCCCTGGACATCGTGGTGACGTGCCTGGTCGCCGCCGTGGCGCTGTACGCCTCGCTCGAGCGGCGGGCCGACGTGGTGCCGATCCTCGTGGTGCTCTCGCTGGTCGGTTTCATCGGGTCGGTGACCATCGCGCGGTTCGCGGCCGTCGAGCCGGAGGACGCCGGGCGGGTGCGCACCCGCGAGGAGGTCGCGGCGGAGGACGAGGCCCGGCTGCGGGCCGAGCTGGCGGAGGCGGCCGCGCGGGACGTGCCGGACGCGACCGAGGACGACGAGCTGGTGGGCGATCCGGCGGCGCGCGAGGACGAGCCCGCGGGCGACCCGGCCACGCCCGGGTCCGACGACGGAGGTGCCCGATGACCGCCGCCTGGTCCACCGTCGCCGACGTCGCGTCGATCGTGCTCATGCTCGGCGGGGCGTTCCTCTGCTTCGCCGCCGGCGTCGGGGTGCTGCGCTTCCGCGACCTGCTGGCGCGCATGCACGCCGCCACCAAGCCGCAGGTGCTGGGCCTGGTGCTGGTGCTGGCCGGGCTGGCGCTGCGGCTGCGCAGCGGTGGCGCGGTGTGGGCGCTGGTGCTCGTGGTGGTGTTCCAGCTGCTCACCGCGCCGGTCGCGGCGCACCTCGTCGGACGTGCGGGCTACCGCACGGGCAAGGTGAGCCCGGGCGTGCTGGCGGTCGACGAGCTCACGGCCGAGCTGGACCGGCGGCACGGGGTGCCCGCCGACGACGAGGACGGCGGCCCCGAGGCCGACATCGGCTGAGCTACGCCGGCAGCTCGGGCCGCTTGCTGTTGACCTTCGCCGTCAGCCGAGCGGTGCCCCGGCTGGCCAGCGCCCGCGCCAGCGCCACGACGGCCCCGGTGATCGCCGCGGCGAGCAGCACCTCGCGCAGGCTGATGTCGTCGTCCTGGGACTCGGGCGCCGGCGGCTCGTGCCCGGCCGCGGCCACCCACGCGCGGTCCAGCAGCTTCTGCGCCACCCACGCGGCGCCGACCGCCACGCCGGCGCCTACCAGCTTGGCCAGCATCGACTGGGACTGCTTCTCGGGCATGCGGGCCTCCGGTCTGCGGCGGGACGACGAGAACCGACGCTAGCGTCGTCGTCGTCGCCCCGCTGGCCGCGCTGCGGCGACTCACCCGACGCGCGGTCGTCCCAGGGCTGCGCCGGCCGCCCCCGAGGGTTACGGTCGAAGGCATCCACTCGATGGATGAGGTGACCGGCGATGACGCGTGAACCCCCGCTCGAGCATCGGCTCGACCGCCGTCCGGAGCCCCACGGTGACCAGCTGACCAGCGTCGGCCACCACCGCTCCGACCACTCGACGAGCCCGCGGGCCGAGCACCCCGTGGACCATCGTGCCGAGCCGCACCACACCCCGGCCGTGCTGCACCGCGAGGTGGTGTCGGTCGACGTGCCGCTGCCGGCGGACGTCGTCTGGGAGCACGTCCGCAAGCCCGAGCTGATCCACCGCTGGTACGGCTGGGACCGGGACGACCTGGCGGACGACATCGAGCGGATCTTCGTGGAGCACGCCGAGGTGGAGCACGACCACGTCCCCGGCACGTCCATCCGGCGGCTGCGCTGGCACCACCACGAGGACCTCGAGCTGCGCTGCCGGGACGACAACCCCGGTCACACGCTCGTGATCGTGCACCGGGCCGCACGTGACCTGTCCGTCTCGTTCGACGGCGTCCGGGACGTGGTCGACGAGAACTGGATCAGCTCCGTGCACCAGCTGCACTTCGCGCTGACCGTGCACCGCGGGGAGGACCGCCGCACGTTCGCGGTGCACGGCCTGGACGCCGGCCCGCACCAGAACCCGTTGATGTACCGGGCGGGGCTGCACGGCGCGCGCGGCGTGCCGATCGGCGGTCACGTCGAGGCCACCCGGCCCGACGGCACCAAGGTGGGCGGCACGGTGGTGTACCGGACCGACCTGCAGTTCGGTGTGTGGCTGCACGGGATCGCCGAGTCGCTGCTGGTGATCCAGGAGGTGCCGGTGGCCAGCCACCCGCCGCACGGCGCCGTCAACGCGATCCTCAACACGTACGGCCTGTCCGACGAGCTGCGCGCCGAGGCGCAGCGCCGCTGGGCCGGCTGGTGGGACGGCCACCGGCACCACGCCTGACGGAGCCCCGCCCGACGGACCCGGGCCCGACGGCCGCAGCGGCCGCCGCAGTAGGTGCTAAAGCGGCCGCTGCCAGGTGCCGTTGACGCCTGCCGGCCGGAACCCGAGAGCGACGTTGATCGCCAGCATCCAGCGGTTCTCCTGCGCGTTCCACGTGCCGACCCGCCGGACCGCCGGCCGCTGCCGCGTCAGCGCCGCCAGGTTGGCCGTCTTCACCAGCATCCCGAGCCGGTGGCCGCGGTGCGCCGCCACCACCAGGGTGTCTCCCTGGTGCACGTACTCGTCGGTGTGCGACGGCATCCAGAAGTTGGTGAACGCCGCCAACCGTCCCGTCGGCACGTGCTCCGCCGCCGTCACCAGCAGCTCGTAGCCCGCGTCGTGCAGCATCCGCTCCTGCGCCCGGACCCGCTCGCCGTCCCACACCTCCGGCCGCCAGTCGACCTCGCCGAGCGGAGCGTCCGTGCTCATCTGCGCCAGCAGGCCGGCGTACTCCTCCAGCCACTGCTCCGGGACGTCGGTTCCCCAGGTGTGCAGGCGGTAGTCGGCACCGGCCGCCGCGGCGGCCTCGTCGGCGTGCCGGCGCAGCAGCGCGGCGTCGACGGGCAGGTCGAGCTGCGAGCGCCGGTCCACCTGCGCGAGGGTCCACCCGGTGCGCTGCAGCCAGCCGACGGCGGGGTTGTCGAGGCACACCCGGCCGGCGCCGGTCGGCGACTCGATCGCACGGGGTCCGGCGGGCGGCTCGACGCGGTCGGAGGTGTGGGTCATCAGCAGCGTCCGGCCCTCGGCGCGGGCCACGGCGGCGGCGGCGTCGAGGAGCGCGGTGCCGATGCCCCGGCGTCGGTGCTCCGGCAGCACGTTGACCAGGACGAACGCGCTGTGGTGGTTGTCCCGCACGGGCAGGCCGACGGTGGCCTCGCCGATGACCGACGCGGCAGGGCCGCCGCGGCCCCCGTCGCCGGCGTCGTCGGGCACCGCGACCAGCCGCACCGTCCGCTCGGCGTCCACGTCCCGCAGCTCGGCCAGCTCGGCCCGCGGCGAGTCGGCGAGGTCGGCGCTGCCCCACACGTCGACGGTGCCGGCGGTGCGGACCCGGTTGGCGCCGAGCAGCAGCCAGGCGTCCGGGGCCTCGAGCGTCGTGGGCACCGGCACCTCGCGCACGGTCCACGTGGTGGTGGTCGTCATGTACCCAGGGTCGATGCCCGGCCCCGGTCCGGTCGAGGGAATTGAGGCGGCCTCGGGGCCATGATCCGGCGCGTCCTACACTGCTTTTCGGACATCCGAACTTTCGGAGGGACATGAGCGCGGACCCGGCCGTCGGACTCGGCACCGACGCGCCTGCGCCTGAGGCGGCCTCCGCCGTACCGTCGCCGGCCCGCCCATCGCCGCGTCGCCGCCCGATCCGCGCCCGCGGCGGCCTGCTGCACCTGCTCGGTCCTGCGTTCGTCGCCTCGATCGCCTACGTCGACCCGGGCAACGTCGCCGCCAACCTCACCGCCGGCTCCCGCTACGGCTACCTGCTGCTGTGGGTGCTGGTCGCGGCGGACGTGATCGCGGTGCTGGTGCAGTACCAGTCGGCCCGGCTGGGCCTGGTCACCGGCCGGTCGCTGCCGGAGGTGCTCGGCGACCGGATGCCGCGCGGCGGTCGCCTCGCGTTCTGGGTGCAAGCCGAGGTGGTCGCGGGCGCCACCGACCTGGCCGAGGTGGTCGGTGGCGCGCTCGCGCTGCAGCTCCTGTTCGGCCTGCCGCTGGCGCTCGGCGGCCTGATCGTCGGCGTCGTGTCCCTGGTGCTGCTCGCCACCCAGGACCGGTACGGCCAGCGCCGGTTCGAGCTGGTGGTGGCGAGCCTGCTCGCGGTGATCGGGCTGGGGTTCCTCGCCGGTCTGGCGGTGCGTCCACCGGACGCCGCCGGCGTGCTGCACGGCCTGGTGCCGCACTTCGCGGGCACCGACTCGGTGCTGCTGGCGGCCAGCATGCTCGGCGCCACCGTGATGCCGCACGCGATCTACGCCCACTCGGCGCTGGCGCGGGACCGGCACGGGCACCTCGGCACCGGCGCCGCCCGGACCCGGCTGCTGCGCGCCACCCGGTGGGACGTCGGCGGCGCGCTCGCGGCCGCCGGCGTGGTGAACATCGGCCTGCTGCTGCTCGCCGCCACCGGTCTGCGCCACGTCCCGGGCACCGACTCGATCCCCGGTGCGCACGCCGCGATCGTCGCCTCCCTCGGCACCGCGGTCGGCCTGGCGTTCGCCGTCGGCCTGCTGGCCAGCGGCCTGGCGTCGACGTCCGTCGGTGCCTACGCCGGGTCGGTGGTGATGGACGGGCTGCTGCACCGCCGGGTCCCGCCGCTGGTCCGCCGCACGGTCACGCTGGTGCCGGCCGTGGTGCTGCTGGCCCTCGGCGCCGACCCGACGTGGACGCTGGTGGTCAGCCAGGTGGTGCTCAGCTTCGGCATCCCGTTCGCCCTGGTGCCGCTGGTCCGGCTCACCCGCGACCCGCGGCTGATGGGTGCGGAACGCACCGGACCGTGGCCGAACGCGGTGCTCGTGGGGGTCGTCGCCCTCGTCGTCGCCCTCAACGTCGCCCTGCTGGTGCTCCTCCTGCGGTAGCCCGAGCGGTAGCCCGAGGGGGTCGTCGGCGGCCCGTCGGACGGGCCCGGCGGCGGAGGTCCGGGGTAGGGCCCTCGGTCCCAGGGGCCCGGAAATCGCCGTGCCTACCCTGACGGTGTCCATCTCTGGACCCGTGAGGAATGCAATGTCGCACCTCCAGACCCGGCCCCGTGCCGGCACCGACGCCGCCGCCGACGGCGCGCACCGCAGCGCGCCCGCACCTCGGCCGGTCTTAGTCGGACTTCCATCCCTGCGCGTGTTCGGACGGGCATCGTGACCACTTCGCACCCATTCCCTGGCATCCCCGACGTCATCAACGGCAACGGCGCCGTCGCCCACGTGATGAAGCACGTGTGCGGCGGGGTGATCGGCTACCCGATCACGCCGTCCACCGAGATCTCCGAGACCTTCGAGGCGGCCCGCGCCGAGGGCCAGCTCAACGTCTGGGGCAAGCACCCGTTCTTCGTCGAGACGGAGGGTGAGCACTCCGCCCAGTCCGGCGCGCTCGGTGCGGCGCTGACCGGCGGCAGCTACGTGTCCAACGCCTCGTCCAGCCAGGGCATCCTCTACGCGCTCGAGTCGCACTACGTGACGGTCGGCAAGAAGATCGGCGGCTTCGTGCTGCAGGTCGCCGCGCGCGTGGTGTCCAAGCACTCGCTCAACGTGATGGCGGGTCACGACGACGTGTACGCCCTGCTCCCGGCGGGCTACACCATCCTGTTCGGCGCCAACCCGCAGGAGGCGGCCGACCTCGCGGCGATCTCGTACCGCGCCTCGGCGCTGTCGCTGATCCCCGTCGCCAACGTGATGGACGGCTTCGCCACCAGCCACGTGATGAGCGAGGTGCTGCTGCCCGAGCCGGACCTGCTGCGCACGTACCTCGGCGACCCCGCCGGTCGCATCCCGTGCCCGACGGTGGCGCAGGAGATGCTGTTCGGCGCCAAGGGCCGGGTGTTCGCGCTGAACCAGTACCTCGACCGGCACGTCGAGGACCTGGCGCCGGAGGACCTGGCGGCCGTGCGGGCCCACCTCGCGGCGATCGCCGAGAAGGTCGAGGCGGACGACGCCGGTGACCTGGTGGCGGAGACGGCGGCGTGGCTGCCGGCCGACCTGCAGGGCCAGTGGCGGCGCGCCTGGGTGAACGCCTGGCCGCGCGGCACGCGGCAGCGGGTCCCTGCCCTGGTGGACGTGCACAACCCCGGGCTGACCGGACCGGTGCAGAACCAGCCGGACTTCCAGGCCGGTGCCGTCGACCACCGCACGCACTTCGTCTCGGCGGTCCCCGCGCTGGTGCGCCAGGCCATGGCCGAGTACACCGAGCTGACCGGCCGCGAGTACGCGCCGGTGCGGGCCTACGACTGCGAGGACGCGGACTACATCGTCGTCGGCCTCGGCTCCATCACCGACGACGCCCGTGCGGTGATCCCGTACCTGCGCTCGCGCGGCCTGAAGGTCGGCGTCCTCAACATCACGCTGCTGCAGCCGTTCCCCGAGGCCGAGGTGGTCGAGGCGCTGCGCAACGCGCAGGCGGTCACCGTGCTGGAGCGGTCCGACGACACCGCGCTGACGCGCATGGTGACGCAGGCGCTGTTCCGGGCGCGGGCCAACGGCGAGGGCGGCGTGGCCCACCCCGGCATCCCGGCGATCACGCACAGCCCGCGGCTGACCACGGCGATCTTCGGCCTCGGCGGGCACGACGTGCAGCCGCGGCACCTGGTGGCCGCGTTCCGCAACATGGCCGACGGCGGCAGCGCGCCGCTGGTGTACCTCGGCTCGCAGTTCTTCTCGTCCGACGCCCCGCCGGCCGCCGCCGCGCTCCAGGACCGGCTGCGTGCCGCGTACCCCGAGACGGTGGCGATGGCCCTGACCACCGAGCCCAACCCGGCGCTGCTGCCGCCCGAGGCGCTGCGCATCCGGTTCCACTCGGTGGGCGGGTACGGCACGGTCGCCAGCGGCAAGCTGCTCACCGACGTGCTGGCCGGCGTGCTGGACATGCACAGCAAGTCGGCGCCGAAGTACGGCTCGGAGAAGAGCGGTGCGGCGACCAACTTCTACATCACGCTGAGCCCCGAGCCGGTGCTGCTGACCAACGCCGAGCTCGAGGACGTCGAGGTGGTCGTCTCCCCGGACCACCAGGCGTTCGTGCACACCAACCCCCTCAAGGGGCTGGTCGAGGGCGGCACGTTCATCATGCAGTCCGACCTGGCGCCGCTGGACCTGTGGCGGTCGCTGCCCGCGCACGCCCGCCGCACCATCCGCGAGCGGCACATCCGGTTCCTGGTGGTCGACGCGTTCGCCGTCGCCCGCAAGCACGCCCCGACCCCCGAGCTCGAGACCCGCATGATGGGCATCGCCTTCATCGGCGCCGTCGCCGGTCACGTCGACCGGGTGTCCCACGGCGCCACGGCGGAGGCGATCGAGGCCAAGATCCGCGCGCAGATCTCCAAGAAGTTCGGCCGCAAGGGCGACGCCGTCGTCGAGGCCAACATGGCGGTGATCCGCGACGGCGTGGCCGCGACGCACCTGGTGGCGTACGACGAGCCGGAGTTCCTCGCCGCCGAGCAGCAGCCGGCCGTCCGCAGCAACCGGACGCTGGCCCTGTCCGCGTCGATGTGCCCCACGGCCACCGGCGCCCGCGCCACGGCGCTGTTCGACCCGGCGTACTACGAGGACCTGATCGCCCGTCCGTTCCGTGAGGGCACCATCGGCGAGGCGCCCGTGCTGCCCGGCACCGGCCTGTTCATGCCGGTCGGCACCGGTGCGGCCAAGGACAAGGGCATCTTCCGGCGCACCGTGCCGGCGTTCGACCCCACCGCGTGCACCGGTTGTCTCGAGTGCTCGCTCGTCTGCCCCGACGCTGCGATCCCCACGCAGGTGCACGAGATCCACGACCTGCTGACCACGGCGATCGGCCAGATCGACGCACCCGAACCGCAGCGGGAGGCGCTGCGCGCCCAGGTGTACCCGTGGGCCGAGGCGATCCGGCGCAGCTACCGCGACGACTCTTCCGACCGGTCGTTCGCCGACGTGGCGGCCGCCGCGGCGAGCACGCTCGACCCGAACCAGCGCGCCGTGATCCGCAACCTCGACGCGGTGGTCGCGCAGCTGGCCACCTTCCCGGTGGCCCGGACGCGGCCGTTCTTCGACGCGATGGAGAAGGAGCAGCCGGGCACCGGCGGCCTGTTCTCCGCCGTCGTCGACCCGTGGAAGTGCACGGGCTGCCTGCAGTGCGTCGACGTGTGCGGACCGGGCGCGCTGACGTCCGTGGACCAGGACGCCGACGTGCTCGACACGCTCCAGCAGCGGTTCGAGACGATGACGCGGCTGCCGAACACGCCGTCGCGGTTCACCGCCGGGGCCACGTCACCGGACGGCGACACCAAGCGGCTGATGCTCGACCACACCGCGTACTACTCGACCACCGGCGGTCACGGCGCGTGCCGCGGCTGCGGCGAGGTGACCGCGATCCGCCTGGTCACGGCCCTGAGCCACGCGGTGGGCGAGGACAAGCGGCGCTCGCACCTGCGCGAGCTGGACGAGGTGCTCGACGGCCTGCACTCGACGCTGGAGGCGCTGGACGCCGGCGCGGACGAAGGGGCCGGCGATCCCGCCACGCGTGCGCGGATCGGCCGCATCACCGGCGCGATCGAGCAGCTGGAGCACCGCCAGTACCTCTACGAGGGCGGCCCCACCGGCAACGGCCCGGCTCCGGTGGTCATCGCCAACTCCACCGGCTGCTCCAGCGTGTACGCGTCGACCATGCCGTTCACGCCGTACCTCGACCCGTGGGTCAACAGCCTGTTCCAGGACGCCCAGCCGCTGGCCGTCGGCCTGTTCGAGGGCATCGTCGCGCAGGTGATCCCGCAGGTGCGGGCGCTGCGCGTCGCCAAGCTCGAGCTGGCCGGCGAGTACGACCCGGCGGTGCACGACGCGGCGCTGCGGACGTTCGGCTGGCGGGACTTCACCGACGAGGAGCTCGCGCTGCTGCCGACCTTCCTCACCATCGGCGGTGACGGCGCGAGCTACGACATCGGGTTCGGTGCGATGTCCCGCGTGCTGGCCGGCGGCACGCCGATCAAGGCCCTGGTGCTGGACACCGGCGCGTACTCCAATACCGGCGGGCAGGCGTCCACCGCCAGCTTCACCGGTCAGGACTCCGACCTCGCCCGGTACGGCAAGGCCCACCGCGGCAAGCGGGAGCACCGCAAGGAGCTGGGGCTGCTGGCGTCGTTCCACCCGAATGTCTTCGCCTGCACCACGTCGTCCGCGCTGCACGGGCACTTCCTGTCCACCGCGGCCGAGATGCTCGCCTACAGCGACGGCGCCGCCGTCATGGAGGTGTACGCCCCCTGCGGCACCGAGAACGGCATCGCGGAGAACCTCTCCAACGCCCGTTCACGGCTCGCGGTGGAGTCCCGGATGAGCCCGCTGTTCGTGCACGACCCGCGGCGCGGCGACACCCTGCCGGAGCGGTTCAGCCTGGACGGCAACCCCGACGTCGACGCGCTGTGGAGCAGCTCCACGGTGGAGTACCTCGACGAGTCCGGCGCGCTGCAGCTGCTGAGCACGCCGCTGACGCCCGCCGAGTTCGCCCTCGGCGAGGTGCGGTTCTCCAAGCAGTTCCACCGGCTGCGTCCCGACGAGGAGGCGGGTGCGACGCCGATCGCCGAGTACGTCGAGCTGGCGCCGGAGGCCCGTGCGGGTCGCGTGCCGTTCGTGCAGGCGACCGACGAGGACCGGCACCTGATCAAGGTGGCCTGCTCCGCGGCGATCGTCGACCTGGTCGAGGACCGCAAGCACTACTGGCAGACGCTGCAGTTCCTGTCCGGACGCACCGACGCGACGCTGTCGGCGGCGCACCGGGCCGAGATCGCCGAGCTGACCGCGCAGTACGAGCAGGCGGTGACGGCCCGGGAGTCGACGCTGGACGAGATCGCGGCGGCGATGGCCGAGCTGGCGGCGTCCAGCGCGGCACCGGCCGGCATGGGTCAGACGATCCAGCTGCGGCCCACCGGGTTCGCCGGTGCTGCTCCAGCGGCGGCTGCGGCCGGCGCGGGGACGGCGACGGCGGTCGCCGACCGGCCCATCTGGCTGGACCCGGCGGACGAGCACCTGTGCAACGACTGCGGCACCTGCTACCAGGAGCTCCCGCAGATCTTCGAGAAGGCGACGATCGTGGTCGACGGCGCCGCCCAGACGGTCGGTCGCATGAAGGCCGGTGCGCTGGACGGTCTGGAGATCACGCCGGAGCTGGCCAAGCGCATCGCCCGGGTCAAGGCCACCTGCGACGCGGAGATCATCCGATGAGCACGCAGACGCCTCCGCGCCCCGGCGAGGTGGCCGGGTCACCCGACGGCCGCCAGGACGTGCTGCGCTGGGCAGGCGCCCGCACGGCGCTCGAGCAGACGCAGGACGAGGTGGTCGCGCTCGGCGCCAGCCCCGCGGTCTCCTCGTTCCGCAACCAGCTCAGCCTGCTGGAGAAGCGCCTGGTGGCCGACCCGCGCTCGTTCCGCGACATGTTCGTCGCGGACGGCATGGCGGCCGTCGCCTGGGAGTTCCAGCAGCCGGAGCTGTCCGCCGGCTTCATCAACCGCCTCTGGGACATGCTGCTGCGCGGCGACGAGGTCAGCACCGTGCTGATGCGGTTCCTGTGGGACCTGCCGGTCGGCAAGAAGCGGGCGTTCATCCGCGGCATCGACAAGCACCTGTCCGACCGCTACCCGATGTTCGACGGCCTCTCGGTGGACTGGCCGGCGGGCAACACCATCCCGCCGTACGTCCGCTCGGCGGAGGACCGGGCGGTCGACTTCGGCCTGGTGAACAAGGGGTACCTCGGCTACATGGACCTGGGCTACACCGCCCGGGACGTCGACCTGTTCGTCTGGCTGGAGGCGCTGCGGGACAAGCAGTGCGCCGAGTCGCCGTGCGAGCTGGGCGTGCTGGTGGAGGGCCACAAGGAGCCGCAGGGCGGCTGCCCGGTGAAGATCCACATCCCGCGGATGATGGAGCTGATCGGCACCGGCCGGTTCCGCGAGGCGCTCGAGATGCTCGAGTCCTGCAACCCGCTGCCGGACGTCACCGGCCGGGTATGCCCGCAGGAGCTGCAGTGCCAGGGCGTCTGCCTGCACAAGACGGCCATGTCGATCGGCCAGCTCGAGTGGTTCCTGCCCGAGCGGGAGAAGCTGGTGGACCCGGACGCCGCCGTCCGGCGGTTCGCCGGTGTGCGGGACCCGTGGGTGGCGCAGGCCAAGCCGCCGGTCGCCATCGTCGGCTCGGGCCCGTCCGGCCTGATCAACGCCTACCTGCTGGCCGCCGAGGGCTTTCCGGTGACGGTGTTCGAGGCGTTCCACCAGCTCGGTGGCGTGCTGCGGTACGGCATCCCGGAGTTCCGGCTGCCCAACGAGCTGATCGACGACGTGGTCGCCAAGATCAAGCTGCTCGGCGGACGGTTCGTCACCAACTTCGTCGTCGGCAAGACGGCCACCCTGCAGGACCTGCGCGACGCGGGCTTCTGGAAGGTGTTCGTCGGCACCGGCGCCGGCCTGCCGCGGTTCATGAACGTGCCCGGCGAGCACCTGCTCGACGTGATGAGCGCCAACGAGTTCCTCACCCGCGTCAACCTGATGCAGGCCCTGCGGGAGGACTACGAGACGCCCCTGCCGGCCACCGCCGGCAAGCAGGTGCTGGTGGTCGGCGGCGGCAACACCGCGATGGACGCGGCGCGCACCGCCCGCCGGCTCGGCGGCAACGTGACGATCGTCTACCGCCGCACGCAGGCGGAGATGCCGGCCCGCGTCGAGGAGCTGGAGCACGCGCTCGAGGAGGGCATCGGCCTGTCGGTGCTCGTCTCGCCGACCGAGTTCCTGGGCGACCCGCAGACGGGGTTCGTCAAGGCCGCCGTGCTGGAGGAGATGGAGCTCGGCGAGCCGGACGCCTCCGGACGTCGTCGGCCCGTGGCCACCGGCCGCACCCGCACCGTGCCGGCCGACCTGGTGATCATGGCGCTCGGCAACGCCGCGAACCCCCTGATCAAGGACTCGGAGCCGCGCCTGCAGGTGTCCAAGTGGGGCACCATCGACCTCGGCCACGAGGGCTCGCAGGAGACGACGCTCGCCGGCATCTACACCGGCGGCGACGCGGCCCGCGGCGGGTCGACGGCCATCCGGGCCGCCGGTGACGGCCAGGCGGCCGCGCGGGAGATCCTGGGCTCGATCGACGTGCCGGACGAGCAGGTGGCCGCGATGGTCGCCACCGCCCGCCGGTACACCGAGGAGGCCGCGTCCCGTCCGGTGATCCTGGCCAAGCGCACGCTCAGCCCGGGCATCGAGGAGCTGACCGTGCACGCCCCGGTGATCGCCCGTGCGGCGCAGGCCGGCCAGTTCGTCCGCGTGCTGCCCACGTCGGACGGCGAGCTGGTGCCGCTGACGCTGGCCGACTGGGACGCCACCGCCGGGACCGTGTGCCTGGTGGTGCAGCAGGTGGGCGTCAGCAGCGCCCTGCTGAACGCGATGGCCCCGGGCGACGCGCTCGCGGGCATCGCCGGCCCGCTGGGGCGGCCCAGCGAGCTGCACCGGTACGACGAGGGCTCGACGGTCGTCTTCACCGCCGGAGGCCTCGGCCTGCCGCCGGTGTACCCGATCGCGCGCGAGCACCTGCGGCTCGGCAACCACGTCACGCTGATCGCCGGGTTCCGCACCAAGGACCTGATGTTCTGGACGGCCGAGGACGAGCGCGTCGGCCGGCTGCAGGCCGAGTTCGGCGAGCTGCTCGACGTGGTGTACGCGACCAACGACGGCTCCTACGGCGTGCACGGGTTCGTCACCACGCCGCTCGAGGAGATGCTGAAGGTCGGCCGGCCGATCGCCGAGGTGGTCACCATCGGCCCGCCGCCGATGATGCGCGCGGTGTCCGACCTGACGGCCCCGTACGGCGTCCCGTGCGTGGCCAGCCTGAACTCGATCATGGTCGACGCGACGGGCATGTGCGGCGCCTGCATGGTGCCGGTCACGCTCGACGGGAAGCTGGTGCGCAAGCACGCGTGCATCGACGGGCCGGAGATCGACGCCCACACCATCGACTGGGACAAGTTCCTGCCGAGGTTCGGGCTGTTCAAGGCCCAGGAGCAGGCCAGCCGGGTGCGGCACGGGATGGGCTGACCCCGGGTGGGGCGGGTCGACGTGACCCGCTCGAAGGACTGAAGGACCGACGGCGCCCCTGCGAACACCAGCGGGGGCGCCGTCCCACGTCCCTGGTCACGTCTCCGTGCCGCCCGCGCCACCGCGAGATGAGCACTTTGCATCCAGATGAGCACTTCGCACTGCTCACCTGGATGCAAAGTGCTCATCTCGGCTCGGCAGCTGGGGCGAGGACGCGGCCATCTGTGAGGTCAGCCGGTACGCAGGTACGGGCGGCGGGTCAGCTGGATGTCGGCAGGCAGCAGGCGGCTCACCCGCGTGAGGAGTGCGCTCGGCGCGCGCAGGTCCTCCTTGGTGACGCGGAGGATGCGCCAGCCCGCCTCGACGATGGCGTCGTGCCGCCGCTTCTCCTCGATGAGCGCCTCCCTTCCGGTGTACTTGGACCGGCCGTCGTACTCGAGCAGCGTCCGCCACCGCTCCCAGCCCAGGTCACCCCAGAACGTGCCGAGACGGCTGTCCACCCGGACCTGGGTGTCCGGCTGGGGCAGGCCAGCGCGCAGCAGCACGAATCGCAACGCCGACTCCTGCGGCGACTCGGCGCCGCCGTCGGCGAGGGTCGCGAGCTCGAGTGCACGGCGCATCCCGCGCCCCGTCGGGTCGAGGTGGATCAGCGCCAGCAGGTCCTCGCGACGGGCGCCGGCACGCAAGGCGGCGTCCATCACGACGAGGCCCGGCAGCCGGCGCATGTCTCGCGCGCAGTCGACGGCGGTCCGGGGCAGCGTGGTCACCGGTAGGCCGGCCAGCGTCGTGACGGCTGCGGCGTCGATCGGCCCGAGGTGTCGTCGGACGTCTCCGGCCTGCCCCGTGCCGGGACGGCACGACTGGTACACGTGCACCTGCGTCGGAACCGACCAGAGCGGCAGCCCCCACAGCATCGCCGCCGAGGCGTGGCTGAAGGCGTGCTGACCCCGGAGTCGGTGGTGAACCCCCACAATCCGTGCCAGGGCTGCATCGCGGACGTCCGTCGCGACGGTCGTCGAGACGTAGGCGCCTCGACCGACCCGGTGCCACTCGCGGGTGCGGAGGCGGGCGGCGACGTCCTGCCGGAGGTGATCATGAGCCAGGTGCACGGTCGGCAGTGACGGTGGTGTCGGCGTGGGTGCTCCGGGGCGTGGCGGCATGCGCGACGGTCCCGCAGCGGCTCGAGCCCTCGGTCGCGCAGTGCCGTGCGGTGAGCGGGTCGGGCAGCGGAGCTGGCCTGTGGATGGCCCACGCTCAGCGAGGTGAGCAGTCTGCACCGAGGTGAGCAGTCTGAAGTGCTCATCTGCGTGCGTTGTGCTCGTCTCGCGCGGGCCCGCTCGGTGGGCGGGGCCGATAGCGTGCGCGCATGGTGCTGTGGCAGGTGATCGGGTGGGTCGGGTCCGGGCTGGTCGTCCTGTCGTTGATGCAGGCGCGGGTGCTGCGGTTCCGGTGGATGAACCTGGCCGGTGCCGTGGTGGCGACCGTGTACAACGCCGTGTTCGCCATCTGGCCGTTCGCCGCGATGAACGGCGCGATCGCCGTGATCGACGTGTACTGGCTGTGGCGGTTGCTGCGCGAGCGGCACGACTCGGCGGTGTACGAGGTGGTGGAGGTGGCGCCGGACGACGCCTACCTGCAGCACGTGCTCGGCGTGCACGCCGCCGACATCGCGCAGTTCCGAGCGCCGGCGCCTGCCTCCGTGCCCGCGTCGGCCGAGCCCACGGACGGGCGCGTCGCGTTCCTCGTCGTGCGCGGTGACGAGACGGTGGGCGTGGTGCTGGTGCGGCGTCTCGACGAGGGCGTCGGGTACGTGGAGCTCGACTGGGTGACGCCGCGGTTCCGCGACTTCACGCCAGGGGAGTTCGTGTACCGACGCAGCGGCGTGTTCGCCGAGCACGGGTTCCGCCGGCTCGTGGCACCGGCCGGTGAGTCGGACTACCTGACCCGCGTCGGCTTCCGCCGCGAGGCGGACGGTTGGGTGCGCGAGGTGGCGGCCGCCTGACGCGTGCGCGGCTGCCCTGTGGGTGAGCCGCCGGCATCAGGGGCGCACCGGGCGTGCAGCCGCTGTCAGGGGCGGGTCGGCCTCAGGGGTTGGCCGCGTCGATCGCCGCGAGACGCGGGTCGCCGATCACGCCCATCACCACCCGGATTCCGAGCTTGCCGAGCGTGTTCTGCATCGGCGGCCCCATGTGGCCGGTCACCACCACCTGCACGCCGTTGTCCCGCAGGAACCGCACCACACGGGCGTGGTGCGCACCCTCGCCGCCCTCGTCGTGCGCGACGTCCCACCGCACGTCGTGGACCTCCCAGCTGCGGATCGTCGCACCGTCGATGGTCGCCACCGCGACCTGCGGGGCGCGGCCCCAGCCGCCACCCACCTGGTCGCCGTGCAGCGCGACGGCGACGACGACGGGTCCGCCGAACGTGGTGGTGGTCTCCTGCTCGATGTTGGGCGTCTCGCTCATGGCGACATCCTGCCGCGGGCCCTCCCGCCCCGCCGCTCACCCGCCGTCCTGTCGGTGCCGCGTCGTACGGTCGAGGCGTGCCACAGCTCAGCGCGGGACTGCTGCTCTACCGTCGCGCCGGCCCCGACGCCGCCCCGGAGGTGTTCGCCGGGCACATGGGCGGCCCGTTCTGGGCCCGCAAGCCGACGCACTCGTGGTCCATCCCCAAGGGGCTGGTCGAACCCGGCGAGGAGCCGCTGGACACCGCCCGCCGCGAGTTCGCCGAGGAGGTCGGCGTGCCGGCGCCGGAGGTCGGGTACGCGGAGCTGGGGGAGTACCGGTACTCGTCAGGCAAGCGGCTGCTGGTGTTCACGGCCGAGGCGGACGCGCCGACGGGTCAGGTCGGGGCGGCCACCGTGGAGCTCGAGTGGCCGCCCCGGTCGGGACGGATCCAGTCGTTCCCGGAGATCGACCGGCTGGCGTGGATGCCGGTGGACCAGGCGCGGGAGCTGCTGGTGGCGGCTCAGGGACCGATGCTGGACGACCTGCTGGCGCTCGTGGGAGCGGCCCCCGAGGCCTGAGGGGCTACGCGTCGCGGTCGGCTCGGCTATCGCCGCCCGGCTGGCGGTCGCGGTCCCGCTCGGCCAGGGCCGGCGGCAGCACCACCACGCCGGAGTCGAGGTCCGGGGGGCCCTCCACCGGCGCCTGCCTGATGTCGAGCGCGTGCCGGTCCTGCTCGTCTGTGACGTGGTGGCGGGACGGCTGGAACACCTCGACCAGGTCGCCGAGCAGGCCGCTGGCCACGCCCGACCCTTCGCGGGTGGCCGGTCGCGGGCGGGGACGACGACGGTCGAACCACCCGGCCGCGACGGCGCGGTCGACCGCGATCAGCAGCACGACGAGGGCCACGGCGACGGCGATCCAGGCCCCGGTGCTCATGCCTCCAGGCTCGCACGGCAACGTCCGTCGACGACGCCCTCATCCGGACCCCACCGGCTGCCGATGTCCACCGGGGGCGGCAGAGGGGGAGACGTGGCCGACATCGGGAGCGGTCGGCACACGCGCGACCCTGCCGTGCCACCGCCGGTGGACGCCGAGCTCACCCGGCTGTCGCTGCGATGGACGTTCAGGGCGCTGACCGTCGTCGTCGCCGTCTGGTTCCTGGCTGGTGCCGTGGGTGCCTGGTGCGACCTCTGGGGGCGGTACGGCGAGCTCGACTGGGTGGTCCTCCTCGCCGGGCGCGGCTCGGGTGGGGTCTGGCACCTGACCGTGTCCCGCGGCCACTTCGCGGCTTTCGCGCTGGGCGCGACCGGCGTCGCGTTGGTCGCCTCGGCCGTGGGTACCTGGCAGCTGGTGACGGCTGCGCAGAGTGGTTCGCCGCATCGTGGCCCGTCGCGGTGGTCCATCGCAGGTGTCGTCATCGCGGTGGGCGTTGGTGTCGGCATCGCCGGCTGCTTCGTCGTCGCGGAGCTCTGGTCGCCGTCCTCGGACGCCGTGCTGGTGCCCGCCACCGCGCCTGAGCTGCTCGGCGTCTTCGCGGGGTCCCTGTTCGCCTCTGGTGTCCGCCGCCGCTTCGATCCGTGGCGATGGCAGGAGCGGACCTCGTCCTCGGTGCGCCCGCGTGCCGAGGGTGCACCGCACCCGTCGACGGTGCGGCCGGCACCCGGGCGGCCGGGGGCCGGTGGGTGGCCAGCCGCGTTGGCTCGGGAGGTCCGCAACGCCGCGGTCGGGGTCACTCCTGCCATCGGCACCGCCCATCCGCCGGCGCCGCGTGCCGCGCGCGTCAGCGTGGGCCGGGTGCAGGTCACGCCGGCGGGTGTCTCGTGGTCCAAGCGCCGAGGTGGCGGCTTCATCCCGGCGGGGCAGGTGGCCGCAGTCCTCCTGGCCGACATGGCGTCGGCCGGTTCCGTCGTGGTGTACGGCTTGGTGCTCGATGCCGGTGGGGCGGCGCTCCTGCGGGTGTCGGCAGGCGGGGGTGGGCCGGCCGGCACGCAGAACAGACGTCGGCTCACCCAGCTCTGGCAGCCGCTCGACGTTCCGGTGAGCCGCTACTACGGGCCGGCGAGCCGCGCGAAGGACCTCAGACGGCGGTGGCCGGAGGCCTTCTCCTGGCTGCAGGCGTACCCGGGCACGGCGATGCTGGTGGTGGTGCTGGTCTGGATCACCGTCGTCGTCCCGCTCGGCTCCTTCCTCGGGAGTCGCTGATCAGCCACTGCACCGGCTGACCGGCGGGTGGCACCGCAGGCTAGACATCGGCGAGCTGAGGCTGCACTCCTCTCGACGGGCTGGCGACGCGGGCCCGGGCGAGCACCAGCGCCGCGGCGGCCATCATCACCAAGCCGACGGCGTAGGGCGCGGTGTGGCTGATCGACGCGTACAACGCACCGGCCAGCAGGGGTGCGACCACGCCGATGCCGGCGGTGACCGACTGGATCGCCCCTGCGAGCCACCCCTGCTCGTCGCCGTCGACGGCGTTCGACGCGACCCCGTCCATGGTGGCCTGCGCCGCGCCCTGGCCCGCGGCGAGCACCAGCGTGCCGACGACGAACAGCCACGGCTGCGCCAGCACCGAGGCGACGACCGCCAGGCACAGCATCCCGGCGGCCTGCGTGACGATCCCGCCGAGCAGCACGCCACGCTCGCCGTGCCGGCGCAGCAGCAGCCCCAGCAGCCCGCCCTGGATCACGATGTCCACGACTCCCACCACGGCGGTGAGCAGGCCGATCCGGGTCGGCGTCCAGGTGAGGGAGTCGAGCGCCAGCACGCTGAAGTTGTTGACGAAGAAGCTGAACGGGACCGTCACCAGCACGATGCCGACCAGCAGGCCGCGCAGCTCGGGCCGGGTGAACGCGCCCGTCAGCACCCGGAACGGATGCAGGTCCCCCAGCCGGAGCGTGCGGGTGCGGCGCTCGGCGGGCAGGCTCTCCGGCAGCAGGACCAGGCTGATCACGCCGATCACGGCGGCGGTCCCGGCGGTGACGAACACGGGGAAGTCCACGTTCACCGCGGCCAGCAGCCCGCCGAGCGCGGGACCCACCATGGTGCCGATCCCGGACAGCGCACCGAGCAGGCCGAACCGGCGGGCCCGCTGCTCGGGCGGCGTGATGTCCGCGAGGTAGGCGAACAACGCGGGTAGGTCCCCGGCGGTCGCGCCCTGCACGATGCGACCGAGCACCAGCACCCACAGCGCGCCGCCGATTCCGAAGAGCAGGTAGCCCACCGCGGCGCCGAAGGCCGCCACGACGATGATCGGCCGGCGTCCGACACGGTCGGAGAGGGCACCGAGCAGCGGGGCGACGAGGAACGTGCACAGCCCGTTGACCGCCTCGAGGACGCCGACCCACAGCGCCAGATGGGCGTGCGAGACGTAGCGGAGGACGACGAACGGCAGCACCGGCAGCACGACGGTCATCCCGGCGGTGGTCAGCATCGTCAGGACGACGAGCATCGCCCAGGCGCGGCGACCCTGAGAGGTCGATGGTGTCATGCCGAAACTGTAGCGATACCAGTTACGGTGTCAAACCAAGTATGGCACCGTAGCGATAAGGTGCTGCGGTGACGGAGACGACGACCGGGCAGGCGACGACCGGGCAGACGAGCACCCCCGGGCGGCGCGAGCGCAAGAAGGCCGCGACGCGCAAGGCGATCTCGGACGCGGCCACCGAGCTGTTCCTCGAGCACGGCTTCGACGCCGTCACCATCCGGGAGATCGCCGAGAAGGCCGACGTGTCGCCCACCACCGTCCTTGCGCACTTCCCGCAGAAGGAGGCGCTCGTCTTCGACGAGGACGAGGAGCAGCGCGCGCAGCTGGTCGCCGTGGTGACCGACCGGCCGGCCGGCGTCTCGCTGGCGCGGGCCTTCCACGACCACCTCCGGGACGACCTGATCGCGAACCTGGTCGGCCACGCGGAGTTCGACCGTCGGGTGCGCCAGTTCTGGGAGCTCATCCAGTCGACCCCCACGCTGGCGGAGTACGGGCAGCGGCTGTGGCTGCGGCACGAGGACGCCGTCGCCGCCGCCATCGCGCAGCAGCTCGGCCAGGAGGAGCCTGAGGACCAGGTGCGGGTGTTCGCGCGGTTCGTGCTGCAGCTCGCGACGCTCGCCGGCACCAGCAGCGACCGGCTGCGGATGCTCGACGCCGGGTTCGAGCTGCTCGAGCACGGGTGGTCGGGCTACGAGGCGGAGCACCCGCGCGCCGACCGCTGAGCGGCCGGTCCGGCGTGCCGCCGAGGCGCGATCTGCTGTCGGCGGAACGAGGGGACGCGCGGCACCGCCGCGGTTAGCGTCGCGACATGGCGACGAGGTCCGGCGGTGCGGAGCAGTGGTACGGGACCGATGGCGGCGGTGCGCCGGCAACGGGCGCCTCGAACGACGGTCGGGACGCTGCCGCTCACACCGCAACCGCCGACCTGGTGCGGATCGGCGCCCGACGGCCGCCGTGGCGGCTCGCCGTCGGCAGCGTGCTGCGGGACTGGCGGACCGACCAGGGGCTGCGGCTGTCCGACGTGGCCAAGCGGGCTCGCGTGTCCGTCCAGTACCTGTCCGAGGTGGAGCGGGGTCGCAAGGAGCCGTCGTCGGAGGTGCTCGGCGCCGTGACGCAGGCTCTGGGCGGCTCGTTGACCGACCTCGCGCTGGGGGTGGCTCGTCACCTCGCCGCCGCCGACGGCCGCCGCCGGACGGTCGCCTCCGGCCCGGCCCGGATCGCCCAGGTCCGCGAGCTCCGGGCCGTCACCACGTCGACGACGGTGTCCCGCGTCGACGCACGGGACACCGTCGAACGAGACGTCCTGCTCCTCGCGGCCTGACGGGTCGCCCGGTCGGCCGGGCGACGCGGTCCGGCCGGGGTGTCCGTCGTCGTCCGTCGTCGTCCGTCGTCCTACCCCGCTCGCCGCAGCGCACCCTCCCGGCCGACGATCACCCGGTCGGCCAACCCGTACGCCACCGCCTGCTCGGCGGTGAGCACCAGCTCCCGGTCGGTGTCGCGGCGCAGGGTCGCGACGTCCTTCCCCGTGTGGGTCGACAGCACCTCCTCCAGCTCGGCACGCACGCGCACGATCTCGTCGGCCGCCAGGATCAGGTCCGGCACGTCGCCGCGGGCCTGCGTGCCCGGCTGGTGCAGCACCATCCGTGCGTGCCGCAGGATCGCCCGGCTGCCGGCCGCACCCCCCGCGACCAGGACCGCCGCATCGGCCGACGCCTGGCCGACGCACGTGGTGAACACGGGCGAGCGGACGTACTGCATGGCGTCGTAGATGGCGAGCATCGCCGACGGGGAGCCGCCGGGGGAGTTCACGTAGAGGTCGATCGGCATGTCCGGCTGGGCCGACTCCAGGTGCAGCAGCTGGGCGACGACCACGTTGGCCACGTCGTCGTCGATCGCCGACCCGAGGTAGACGATGCGGTCGGCGAGCAGCCGGCTGTACACGTCCAGGGCGCGCTCGCCGCCGCCGGCCAGGCGCTCCACCACGTAGGGGACGATCATCGCCGCACCCCGAATCCCACCGGCCCGGTCACGCCGGGGAGCAGCTGGTCCAGGCGCTCCACCACGCCGTCGACGAACCCGTACTCCCGGGCCTCCTCGGCGGTGAACCACCGGTCGCGCCGGGAGTCCTCCCGGATCCGCTCCAGGGGCTGGCCGGTGTCGGCCGCGACCAGGCCCAGCACGGTGTCGCGCATGTGCCGCAGGTCGTCGGCCTGCACCTCGATGTCCACCGCCGTGCCGCCGATGCCGGCCGAGCCCTGGTGCAGCAGGATCCGGCTGTGCCGCAGGGCGGACCGCTTGCCCTTGGTGCCCGACGACAGCAGGAACTGCCCGGCGCTGGCCGCCCAGCCGACCGCCACGGTCGCCACGTCGTTGGGGATCAGGTCCATCACGTCGCGGATCGCCAGCATCGCCGGCACCGAGCCGCCGGGGGAGCTGATCAGCAGGGTGATGTCCTTCTCGGGGTCGTCGGCTGCCAGGAGCAGCAGCGACGAGCACAGTCGGTTGCCCAGGGTCTCGTCGAGCGCCGAGCCGAGCAGCAGGATCCGCCGGTGCAGCAGGCGGGTGGTCAGCTCGTCGTCGACGCCCGGTCGGTAGGTCGTCTCGTCCATGACCCCACCGTCCGCCTGGTCGGGTGCCGGAGGGCGCTGGTGCTGCCGGGGGCAGATCTGCCCTCGGCAGACCGAACCCGCCACGCCCGTCGGACGCCGTCCGTAGGCTCGACGCACCGGTCTGCCGCGCACGACGCTCGAGGAGGAGCCCACGATGACCCGCCCCCTGCCCACCGGCGTCATGCTGCGCCGCGACCTGCCTGCCGCGGACGTCATCCCGTTCGCGCGCCGCGCGGACGAGCTCGGGTTCGACGAGCTGTGGGTGGTGGAGGACCTCGGGTTCCGCGGCGGCGTGGCTCAGGCCGGCGCGGTGCTGGCGGCCACCGAGCGCATCCACGTCGGCATCGGCATCCTCCCGGCAGGTGCGCGCAACGCCGCCTTCGCCGCGATGGAGGCGGCGACGCTCGCGCAGCTGTTCCCGGGCCGGGTGACCATCGGCATCGGCCACGGCATGGCGGCGTGGATGCGGGCGGTCGGCGCCTGGCCTTCCTCCCCGCTGACGCTGCTCGCCGAGCACGTCGGCGCGGTGCGGGCGCTGCTGCGTGGCGAGCAGGTGACCTCGGCGGCCGACGCGCGGTCGGTGCACCTGACCGACATCGCGCTGGAACCGGTCGCCGTCCCCGCCGTCGTCCCGGACGTGCTGCTCGGCGTGCGCGGCCCACGCTCGCTGGCGGTGTCGGGCCGGGTGGCGGACGGCACGATCCTGGCCGAGCCGTCCACGCCCGAGTACGTCCGCACGGCTCTGGCGCAGATCGCCGCCCCCGGCCGGCACCGGCTGGTCACGTACAACGTCGCGGCGGTGGACGACGACGCGGCCGCCGCGCTGGCCGCCGTCCGGCCCTCGCTGCAGTGGGTCGGCGAGCCGGAGGCCGCCCCGCACGTCGCGCCGCTGCCGTTCGCCGAAGAGCTCGCCGCGCTGCGGGCCGCTAGTGCGGACGCGGCCGAGTTCGTCGAGCGGCTCCTCGCCGAGTGGGTGCGACAGCTGGCCCTCGCGGGCACCCCCGACGAGGTGCGGGCACGGCTCACGGCGCTCGCGGAGGCCGGCGCGACCAGTGCCGTGCTGGTCCCGGTCGGCGACGACCCGCTGCAGGTCCTGACCTCACTGGCTCGCGTGCTGTGATGATGCGGGGGCCGTCGGCAGGCGGCGGGGGGACGACGCCAGGAGGGTGAGTGAGCGGCCGCGCGCAGCCGGAGCGTGAGTACCGCGACGTCACCGTCCGGGCGGCTCCGACCGACGTCCGGATGACCCTCAGCTTCGCGCTGGTGGTCGTCGGGGCCGTCGTGGGTGCGCGGTTCGCCGACCGCACCGCCACGGCGGCGGCGACCGACCTGCGCGATGCGCTGGCCGGTGTGCCGTCGTCCCTGGTCACGGTGCTGCAGACCCTCGCGCTCGGCGCCTACGGCGTGCTCGCGCTGGCCGGGCCGGTGTGGGCCCTGGTCAGCAGGCGGTTCGGGCTGCTGCTGCGCGTGCTGGTCGGCGGTGGGCTCGGGGTGGTGGCGTTCGCCGCCCTGGGACGCGTGCCCGTGGTGGTCTCGTGGACCCAGCACCTGACCGCCGGCGTGGGCGGTGGGGTGCGGTCGTGGGACATCGTCGTGCTCGCCGCGGTGGTAACCGTGGTGCAGTCCGCGGTGGCGCCGCGGTGGGTGCGCGTGCTCCGCGTGCTGCTGGTGCTGCTGGCCCTGCTGCGGGCCGTCGGCACCGTCGACGTGGTCGACGTGCTGCTGGCGATCGGCGCGGGCGGCGGCATGGGCGCCCTGGTGCTGGTGGGGCTCGGGCGCTCGGCGCACCGGCTGACCGGCGAGGGGGTGCGGCTGGCGCTCGGGTCCGCGGGCCTGGCGGTGCGGGACGTCCGGTCGGTCGCGGCAGCGGCGGGGCGGTACGCCGCCACGGCCGCGGCACCGGTCACGGTGCGGCGCCGGCTGCGCAGCGATGCGGACACCGGACCCGTCCCGGTGGTGGTCGCGGGACGGCCGGACGACGTCGTGGTCGTCGACGGTGGCGCCACCGCCGTCGGCGTGCCCGTGGACGTGCGGGTGGTGGACGAGCAGCTGTGGCGGCTGGACGCCGTGCGCCGGGGCCTGCGCCGGTTGCGGCTGCGGGGCGTCGGCGACGACTCGCCGTTCGGCTCACCGGTGCGCGTGGTGGCCAACGAGGCGACGTCGGCGCTGGTCGCCGGCGGGCGTGGGGTGCGCGTGCCGGCGGTGCTGGCGCTCGCGGTGGGCCGCGAGGGCGAGGGGCTGCTCGCGACGGAGCACCTGGTGGGCACCCGGTTCGACGAGCTGCCGGCCGACCAGCTGACCGACGGCCTGCTCGACGCCGCGTGGCGGCAGCTCGCCGCCCTGCAGGACTGCGCCGTCGCCGTCCGGGAGCTGACGCTCGACCACTTCCTGGTGACGGAGGACGGCGACGTGGCCGTCGTCGACCTCGGGCCCTCCGAGGCTGCGGCCGCGCCCGGTGTGCTGGCGGGTGACGTCGCCGAGCTGCTGCTGACCACGTCGATGGTGGTGGGCGCCGAGCGGGCGGTCGCCGCGGCGCACCGGGTGCTCGGCGCCGAGCGTCTGGTGCCGGCGCTCGGCCGGATGGTGCCCGACGCCTGGTCGGCACCGGCCCGAGCGGCGCTCAAGGGGCACCCCGACGCGCGGTCGTCTCTGGTCAGCGCCCTGAGCGACGACCTGGGCGTGGAGCGGCCGGCGTTCGAGAACGTGCAGCGGTTCCGGCCCCGGACGCTGCTGCTGGGCGCGACCCTGGCCGTGGCGGTGTACGCGTTGGCGCCGCAGCTGGCGGACCTGCCCCAGCTGGTGGACACCGTGCGCGCGGCCGACTGGCGCTGGCTGCCGGCGGTGCTCGCTGCGTCGGCGCTCACGTACCTCGGTGCCGCCCTCGGCCTCGCGGGAGGCACCCCCGGCCGGGTGCCGCTCGGCGAGTCCGTCGGCGTCGCGCTGTCAGCGTCGTTCGTCGCGACGTTCGCCCCGCCCGGTATCGGCCAGGTGGGCCTCAACATCCGCTACCTGCAGAAGCGCGGTTTCCCGACGCCGGTCGCCGCCTCCGCCAGCGCCGCCAAGGAGGCCGCGGTGCTGGTCGCGCACCTGCTGCTGCTGGTGACCGCGGCGGTGTGGGCCGGATCGGCGCGCGCTCTGACCGGCGAGCTGTCCCGGCTGCCGTCCCCGCTGGTGATCGCCGCGGCCGTCGGCGGCACGCTCGCCGTGCTCGGCATCGCGGCCGCCGTGCCCAACGTCCGTCGGCTGCTGCGCGAGCGGGTGGCGCCGGCCGTCCGCGCGTCCGCCGACGCGATGCGGCCCCTGCTGACCGACCCCGGGAAGCTCGCCGCCCTGGTGGCCGGTGTCGCGCTGCTGCCCGCCGGCTTCGCGGTCTGCCTGTACCTGTCGGTGCGGGCGTTCGGCGTGCACACGCCGTTCGTCGCGGTGGCGCTGGTGTCGCTGACCGCCGGCGCGGTGGCGACGGCGGCGCCGACACCCGGTGGCGTGGGCGCTGTCGAGGCGGTGCTGCTCGCGGCGCTGACCGGGATCGGTGTGCCGTCCGGATCGGCCCTGGCCGCCGTGGTGCTCTACCGGGTCGCCACCTTCTGGCTGCCGATCCTGCCGGGCTTCGCGGCGTTCCGGATCTTCACCGCCCGCGGCGTCCTGTGATCCCCGGCGCACCCCGAAGGAGCTCGCCCCCATGACCACCGTCCTGCCCTGCACGGCCGTGCTGTTCGACTGCGACGGGGTGCTGGTCGACTCGGACCCGGTGGTCGTCCGCTCGTGGACCCGCTGGGCGCAGCGGTTGGGCCTGGACCCCGACGTGGTCCTCGCCACGGTGCACGGTCGCCGGGCGGCCGACACGGTGGCCGAGTTCGTCGAGCCGGAGGGGCGGGAGGCCGCGCTGGCCCTGATCGATGCCCTCGAGCTGGAGGACGCGGACGACGTCACGGTGATCCCCGGTGCCGCGGCGCTGCTGGCGTCGATCCCGGCCGACCGGTGGGCGACCGTGACCTCCGGCTCGCCCGTGCTGGCCCGCGCCCGCCTGGTCGCCGCGGGGCTGCCCGTCCCGGAGGTGCTGGTGACCAGCGCCGACGTCACCCACGGGAAGCCCCATCCCGAGGGCTACCTCGCGGCGGCGGCCCACCTCGGCGTGCCGGCCGAGCGGTGCGTGGTGCTGGAGGACTCGTCGGCGGGCATCCGCGCCGCCCGGGCGGCCCAGGTGCGGCACGTGGTGCGCGTCGGCGACCGGGAGCTCGGTGACCTGCGGGCCGACGCCGAGGTTGCCGACCTGCGAGGCATCCGGTGGACGGGCGTGGGCCTCGAGGTGCTCTGACCGATGTCGACGGCACCCCGGACGACGGCCGGACGATGGACCCTCACGATCGCCCTGACGGTGATGGCGCTGTTCGTCGCCGCCACTTTCGGGTTCGTCGCGACCATCGCCGGGAGCCACTTCATGGCCGCCAACACCGCGAGGCCTGGCCTGTCACTGAGGCTGTGGACCGTTGCGGGCGCCGCCCTGGCAACGCCTGTCGCCGCGCTGCCGACGCTCGGCTTCGCGGTTCGGCGCCGGACCGCCTGGCTGGTCGCGGGCGTCCTCGCGATCGCGGTCGTGCTGGTCGGGTTCTTCGGCCTGAACCAGCCGTAGCGGGCCGCGGAGCCGAAGATGGCCGACGACAGGATGGGGCCGCGACGTCAGGGGCTGACATGACACCCTCCGTAGCGCCGCCGCAGGGCGGACGTGCGCGCGTGGTGCTGACCTGCGGCCCGGCCGGTTCCGGCAAGACGACGCACGCGCGCAGCCTCGAGACGGCGGGCTACGTGCGGCTCTCGTTCGACGACGAGGCCTGGCGGCTGGGCCACCGGCAGCACCCGTTGCCGGCGGCGGCAGCCGCCCGCGTCCACGCGGTGATCCAGGACCGGTTGGTCCGCCTGGTCGGGGACGGCCGGGACGTCGTCGTCGACACATCGTTCTGGTCGAGGGCGTCCCGCGACGCCTACCGCCAGCTGCTCGCGCCGCTCGGCGTCGTCCCGGTGACCCACTACCTCGCCACGGATGAGGCGCAGATCCTGGCCCGGCTCGCAGGTCGCGAAGGCGCCGGTCCGCATGACGTCGCGGTGCCGCCGGACCTGGCCCGCGCCTACCTCGACGGCTTCGAGCTTCCGACTGCGGAGGAGGGGCCGCTCGTCGTGATCCGGCCCGACTGAGGGACTCGCACCGCCCGCTGCGGCTCCGTCCCGGACGGCAGACAATGGCCGGCGGCGCTCACCTCCGGGCGCCACGAAGGGGAGAACGATGTCCACCACCATCAGCAAGCACGGCCACGCCTGCATCCGCCTGGAGAAGGACGGGCAGGTGCTGGTCCTCGACCCGGGCGCGTTCAGCGACCCGGCGGCGCTCGACGGGGCCGGCGCGGTGCTGATCACCCACGAGCACGTCGACCACGTGGTGCCGGACAAGCTGGCGGCGGCGCTCGCAGCCGCCAGCGAGGTGCAGGTGTGGGCCCCCGGCGTGGTGGTGGACCAGCTGGTCGCCGCCGGCGCCCCCGCCAACCGCCTGCACGCCGTCACCGAGGGCGACACGTTCACCGCGGCGGGCTTCGAGGTGCAGGCCGTCGGCAACCGGCACGCAGTGATCCACCCGTCGATCCCGGTGGTCGCCAACGCGGCCTACCTCGTCGACGGCGTCGTGCTGCACCCGGGCGACTCGTTCACCCCGCCGCCCGCCGGCGTGCACGTCGAGGTGCTGCTGCTGCCGGTGAGCGCGCCGTGGATGAAGCTCAGCGAGGCCGCCGACTACCTGCAGGCCGTCGCGCCGCGCATCGCGGTGCCGATCCACGACGCGATCCTCAGCGACGCCGGCCTGGGGCTCGTCGACCGCGTGATCCCCCAGGTCACCGCGGGGATCACGGAGTACCGGCGCCTCCGTGCCGGCGACACGCTCGCGGTCTGACGCCACCCCGAAGAGCATCCGAGAGAGAGGCTTCACCAGCATGCGTGCTGTCGTCATGTACGCCCCCGGCGACGTCCGGGTCGACGAGACGGAGCGGCCGACGATCGTCGAGCCGACCGACGCGGTCATCAAGCTCGCCGCCACCTGCATCTGCGGGTCGGACCTGTGGCCGTACCGCGGCATCGACAAGGTCGACCACCAGGCGATGGGCCACGAGTACGTCGGCACGGTCGAGGAGGTCGGGTCGGCCGTCCACAACGTGAAGGTCGGGGACTTCGTCGTCGGCTCGTTCTTCTCCTCGGACAACACGTGCGAGATCTGCCGGTCCGGCTACCAGACGTACTGCGTGCACCGGGGCCCCGGTGCCGTGCCGGGCGCGCAGGCCGACTTCGCGCGGATCCCGAACGCGGACGGCACCCTCGTCGCCACCCCGGGCCAGCCGACGCCCGACCTGATCCCGTCGCTGCTCGCCGCCTCGGACGTGCTCGGCACCGGCTGGTTCGCGGCCGTGGCGGCCGAGGTCGGCCCGGGCAAGACCGTGGCCGTGGTCGGCGACGGTGCGGTGGGCCTGCTCGGGGTGCTGGCCGCCAAGCAGCTGGGCGCCGAGCGGATCATCGCGATGTCCCGGCACGCGGACCGGCAGGCGCTGGCCCGGAAGTTCGGCGCCACCGACATCGTCGAGGAGCGGGGCGACGCGGGGGTGGCGCGCATCAAGGAGCTGACGGGCGGCCTGGGTGCGCACTCCACGATCGAGGCGGTCGGCACGCAGGAGTCGATGATGCAGGCGATCCGGTCCACCCGGGCCGGTGGGCACGTCGGCTACGTCGGCGTCTCGCACGATGTCTCGCTGCCGGGCCAGGAGCTGTTCAGGTCCGGCGTGCACCTGCACGGCGGCCCGGCGCCGGTGCGCCGCTTCCTCCCCGAGCTCATCCAGCTGATCTGGGACCGCACCATCGACCCCGGTGCGGTGTTCGACCTGACCCTGCCGATCGACCAGGCCGCCGAGGGCTACCGCGCGATGGACGAGCGGCGCGCCACCAAGGTGCTGCTGACCGTCTGACGACCCGCCACGCCGCGGCGGGAACACAGCGGGCTCGCCGAGAGTTGAGCCCATCAGACTCAAGTTGACCCGGTCGGGCTTGCACGACGAGAGCGGCCGCCGCAGACTTGAGCCGGTTCGACTCAAGACTTCGGCTCCATCACGGCATCCCGGCAGCATCCGGCAAGGCAAGGAAGGCACACAGACATGGCACGAGCAGTCGGCATCGACCTCGGCACCACCAACTCGGTGGTCGCGACGCTGGAAGGCGGCGAGCCCACGGTCATCGCCAACGCGGAGGGGTCGCGCACGACGCCGTCCGTCGTGGCGTTCTCCAAGACCGGTGAGGTGCTGGTGGGCGAGATCGCCAAGCGCCAGGCCGTCACCAACGTCGACCGCACCATCACCTCCGTCAAGCGCCACATGGGCACCGACTGGAGCGTGTCGATCGACGACAAGAAGTACACGCCGCAGGAGATCAGCGCCCGCGTGCTCGGCAAGCTGAAGCGCGACGCCGAGGCGTACCTGGGCGAGCCGGTGACCGACGCGGTGATCACCGTCCCGGCGTACTTCAACGACGCCCAGCGCCAGGCCACCAAGGACGCCGGCACCATCGCCGGCCTCAACGTGCTGCGCATCATCAACGAGCCCACCGCGGCCGCCCTGGCCTACGGCCTCGAGCGCGGCAAGGAGGACGAGCTGATCCTCGTCTTCGACCTGGGCGGTGGCACGTTCGACGTGTCCCTGCTGGAGGTCGGCAAGGACGACGACGGCTTCTCCACCATCGAGGTGCGCGCCACCTCCGGTGACAACCACCTCGGCGGCGACGACTGGGACAACCGGATCGTGCAGCACCTGGTCACCGAGGTGAAGAACACCACCGGCGTCGACCTGTCCAAGGACAAGATCGCGCTGCAGCGCCTCCGCGAGGCCTCCGAGCAGGCCAAGAAGGAGCTGTCGTCCGCGACCAGCACCAACATCTCGCTGCAGTACCTGTCCATGAGCGAGAACGGCCCGGTGCACCTGGACACCAAGCTGACCCGCGCGCAGTTCCAGCAGATGACGCAGGACCTGCTGGACCGCACCCGCAAGCCGTTCAACGACGTCATCCGCGACGCCGGCATCAAGGTGGGCGACATCGACCACGTGGTGCTGGTCGGCGGGTCCACCCGCATGCCCGCGGTGACCGAGGTGGTCACCGAGCTCACCGGCGGCAAGGAGCCCAACAAGGGCGTCAACCCGGACGAGGTCGTGGCCGTCGGCGCCGCGCTGCAGGCCGGTGTCATCAAGGGCGACCGCAAGGACGTCCTGCTGATCGACGTCACGCCGCTGTCCCTCGGCATCGAGACCAAGGGCGGGGTGATGACCAAGCTGATCGAGCGCAACACGGCCATCCCCACCAAGCGGTCCGAGATCTTCTCCACGGCGGAGGACAACCAGCCGTCGGTGCTGATCCAGGTGTTCCAGGGCGAGCGCGAGTTCGCCCGGGACAACAAGCCGCTGGGCACCTTCGAGCTGACCGGCATCGCGCCGGCCCCGCGCGGCATCCCGCAGATCGAGGTGACCTTCGACATCGACGCGAACGGCATCGTGCACGTGTCCGCCAAGGACCGCGGCACGGGCAAGGAGCAGTCGATGACGATCACCGGCGGCTCCGCCCTCCCCAAGGAGGACATCGACCGCATGGTCAAGGACGCCGAGGCGCACGCCGCCGAGGACAAGAAGCGCCGCGAGGAGGCCGAGACCCGCAACTCCGCCGAGCAGCTGGCCTACTCCACGGAGAAGCTGCTCAAGGACAACGCGGACAAGCTGTCCGACGACGTGAAGTCCGAGGTGGAGAAGGCGGTGGCCGACGTCCGCACCGCTCTCGAGGGCTCCGACCTCGACGCCGTGAAGACGGCCCACTCCGCGCTGCTGGCCGCCGGCCAGAAGATCGGCGAGGCGGTCTACGCCAACCAGGGCGCGGCCGAGTCCGCCGCTCCGGGCGCCGGCGCGGGCACCGGTTCCTCCGGTTCCGCGGCGTCCGACGAGGACGTGGTCGACGCCGAGATCGTGGACGACGAGGACACCACCAAGTGATGGCTCCCCACGACGGGACCGGCGCTTCGTCGGGGTCGGGCACGCCCGGCCCCGACGAGGGCGCCCCCCGGTTCACCGACAAGCGCCGGATCGACCCGGAGACGTTCGAGGTGCGCCAGCCCGGCGCGTCCGCGGCCGACGCCGGCAAGACGCCCGACGAGGCCGTGCTCGACGCCGCCGCCCAGGCGGTCGCCGACGCCGACCACCAGCTCGCCGCGGAGACGCTCGAGGAGGCCGAGCGGCTGGCCGCCGAGCGGCTCGACGAGCTGCAGCGCACCCAGGCCGACTACTACAACCTCGACCAGCGGTACTCCGCCTACGTCAAGCGGTCCAGGGCCGAGGTGCTGGCCGCCCACGGGCAGGGCGTCGCGGCGCTCGCCGAGGCGCTGATCCCCGTGCTGGACGACGTCGAGCTGGCCCGCCAGCACGGTGACCTCACCGGCCCGTTCGCCTCGATCGCCGAGAAGCTCGAGTCGACCCTGCAGAGGTTCGGCATCGAGCGGTACGGCGAGGCCGGCGAGACGTTCGACCCGAACGTCCACGAGGCGCTGATGCACGCGCACTCGGACGAGGTGTCCGCGCCGACCGTGCAGATGGTGCTCCAGCCGGGGTACCGCACGGCCGATCGGGTGCTGCGCGCGGCGCGCGTGGCCGTGGTGGAGCCGGAGGCCTGACAATCCTGCTGCGCACCACGATGCACGCAGGCGCGACGACGACGAGGAGGGAGGCACCGTGACCGGCCAGGACTGGCTCGAGAAGGACTTCTACGCCGTGCTCGGTGTCCCCAAGGACGCCGACGCCGCGACCATCAAGAAGGCCTTCCGCAAGCTCGCGCGGCAGCTGCACCCGGACCACAACCCGGGGGACGCCACCGCCGAGGCCAAGTTCAAGGACATCGGCGAGGCGTACGCCGTCCTCTCGGACACCGAGCAGCGTCAGCAGTACGACCAGCTGCGCGCGATGGCCGGCGGTGCCCGGTTCACCGCGCCCGGCGGGGGCCGGGGCGGGGCCGCCGGGTTCGAGGACCTGTTCGGCGGCATGTTCGGTGCCGGCGGCCAGGGCGGCACCCGGGTCCGGTACTCCACCGGCGGCGGTGGCGGGTTCGAGGACATCCTCGGCGGGCTCTTCGGCGGCGGTGGTGGCGGGTTCACGCAGCAGCGCGGTCCGCAGCCCGGCATCGACCTGACGGCCACCACCACGCTGCCGTTCCGCACGGCGGCCGAGGGGTCGACCGTGTCTCTGTCCGTCGAGGGGCGCACCGTCACGGCGCGCATCCCGGCCGGGGTTCGTGACGGTCAGAAGATCCGGCTGCGCGGCAAGGGCCGGCCAGGGGAGCGCGGCGCCGAGCCGGGCGACCTGGTCATCACCGTCTCCGTCACGCCGCACCCGGTGTTCTCCGCGGAGGGCGACAACCTGCGTGTCACGGTCCCGGTCACCTTCGACGAGGCCGCGCTGGGCGCGACCGTCGACGTGCCGACGCTGGACGGCTCCACCGTGCGGGTCAAGGTCCCCGCCGGCACGCCGTCGGGCCGCACCCTGCGCGTCAAGGGCAAGGGCATCCACACCGCCAAGGCGACCGGCGACCTGCTGGTGACCGTGCAGGTGGCGGTGCCGCAGCGGCTGTCCGGTGCCGCGAAGGAGGCCGTCGAGGCCTTCGCCAAGGCGACCGCGGACCAGGACGTGCGGGCCGACCTGATGGCCCAGGCGCGTACGTGACCAGGTAGGACGTAGGGGAGGTGAGGGGTGTGGACGACGACGCCAAGGTGTTCGTCATCTCCGTCGCGGCGCGGCTGGCCGGCATGCACCCCCAGACCCTGCGCCAGTACGACCGCCTAGGCCTGGTCCAGCCTGGCCGCACCACGGGCCGCGGCCGGCGCTACTCCCGCCGTGACATCACGATGCTCCGCGAGGTGCAACGGCTCTCGCACGACGAGGGCGTCAACCTGGCCGGCATCAAGCGCATCCTCGAGCTCGAGGAGGAGCTGGAGGCCGCGCGGCGGCAGGTCGAGTTCCTCCGCACCCTGCTGAACCCGGGCCGCCGCATCTTCACCGCCGACCCCACCGGCAACGTCGTCGCCGACCGCCGCCCGCCGTTCACGGGCGAGGCCGAGCAGCGCCGCACCCCCCGCTGGGTCCCGCGCCAGCTCCTCGCCGGCCCGAGCGCCCGCCGCAGCTAGGGCACGTCGGCGCGCCGCAGCCGGGTCGGCGCCATGGCCTCAGCGCGCGACGACGAGGGGGAGCACCACCTCGTCCACGATGGAGACGATGACGTCGTCGGGGACCGCCCGGTGCGTGAGCAGCAGCTCGTGGCGCATCAGGTCGAAGGCGAGCGACCGCACCCGGGGCGTGAGCCGGGCCGGGTCGGCCTCGCCGCGTTCCACGGCGCGGTCGAGGATGCTGTCGACGAGGCTGACCCGGCCCGCGAGGAACTCCCCGCGCAGGTCCGCCAACGTGGTCCCGGTGTCCTCGTAGAAGCCCGCGATGCGGGCGCTGAGGAACAGCGCCAGCATCGGGGCCCGCCGCCGGGACGCGCTCCGCAGCGCCTCGATGAGGTCGCCCCGCAGGCTGCCGGTGTCCGGCACCGGCACGGTCTCGTTGAGCCCGGCGTGGGCGATGGCGGCGCGCACCAGCTCCGGCTTGCCCGGCCAGCGGCGGTAGATCACCGCGCGGGCGGTCTGGGCGCGCTCGGCGACCGACTCGATCGTCAGGCCGTCGTACCCCTTCTCGACCAGCTCCTCCCAGGTCGCGTCGAGAAGCGCCTTCTCGAGCGTGGCGCCACGCCGGCGCCGCCCGGGTCCGTCTGCTGTAAGAGACATTGCGTTTCCTAATTGAGAGTCCTACGCTGCACGAGTCGTAAGATACAGAACGTCTCTCAGGAGTCCCGATGACCTCGACCGGTGACGTCGTCGCAGCACCCGTGCCGCTCGTGGACGAGGGGCCGGACCCGCAGGTCTGGCGCATCGTCTGGGCGGTGCTGGTGGGCGGGATGGCCGTGCTGTTCGACACCACGATCGTCGCCGTCGCGCTGCACACCCTGGCTACCGACCTGCACACCTCGGTGGCGACCATCCAGTGGGTCAGCACCGGCTACCTGCTCGCCATGGCGATGACCATCCCGATCGCGGGCTGGGCGCAGCGCAGCCTCGGCAGCAAGCGGCTGTGGATGGCGGCGCTCGCCCTGTTCCTCGTGGGCTCCGTGCTGGCCAGCCTCGCCTGGAGCGCGGCCAGCCTCATCGCGTTCCGCGTGGTGCAGGGCGTGGCTGGCGGGTTCCTCATGCCCCTGATGTCGACGCTGGTGATCCAGGCGTCCGGTGGCCGGGCCCTTGGGCGCGTGATGTCCGTCGTCAGCCTGCCGGCCGTGCTCGGCCCGATCCTCGGACCGGTGGTCGGCGGCCTGATCCTGCAGCACCTGCACTGGTCGTGGATGTTCTGGGTCAACGTCCCCTTCTGCGTCGCCGGGCTGGTCCTGGCGTCGGCCGCCCTTCCGGCAGACGGCCCGGCACGGCGGGCGCCGCTGGACGTCGTCGGGCTCGCCCTGATGGCCCCCGGGCTCGTGGCCGTGCTGTGGGGGCTGTCGAACGCCGGCAAGGCAGATGGCTTCGCACGCGAGGACGCCCTCACCCCGCTGGTCACGGGGATCGTGCTGCTCGGCTGTTTCGTCGCCTGGGCGCTGCGCCGGCCCGGGCGCGCGCTGGTCGACGTGATGCTGCTGCGGCACTGGCCGCTCGCGTCGTCGTCCCTGCTGCTGTTCCTGTCCGGCGTCACCCTGTACGGCGCGATGCTCCTGCTGCCTTTGTACTTCCAGCAGGAGCGCGGCACCACGGCCCTCCAGGCCGGGCTCCTGCTGATCCCGCAGGGCCTCGGTACCTTCGTCAGCCGGTCGCAGGCCGGACGCCTCTCGGACACCGTCGGCGCCCGCTGGCTGGTCGCCACCGGGTTCGCCGTGGTCGCGGTCGGCACGGCTCCGTTCGCGTTCGCTGACCGGCACACCAGCGACGCGCTGATCGTGGTGGCGCTCCTGGTGCGCGGGGTCGGGCTCGGCATCGTCACCATGCCGCTGATGGCCCTGGGATACCGGGGGCTGCAGCGGTCGCAGGTGCCGGACGCCAGCATCATCACGCGCATCGCCCAGCAGGTGGGCAGCTCGTTCGGCACCGCTCTGCTCGCCCTGGTGCTGACGTCGACGATCGCGGTGGCCGGCTCTGCCACCCAGCTGGCGGGCGCGTTCCAGGACGCCTTCCGCTGGACGCTCGTGTTCACCGCCGCCGGCGTCCTGCTGGCGCTGGCCCTCCCCGGGTCGGTACCCGATGCGGCCACCCAGGCGAGCCCGACCGGGAGTGCCGCGAGGACCCCGGTGCGCTAGCGCCCCGAGCCGATCATGTGTCCGAGTTGTCGGATTCCTGGACCCGTTCGACGATGGTGGTTCGCCACCCCGTCGTCGTCGCACGCCCATCGAGGTGCGGCTCGAGGAAAGGGCCCACCGTGACCGACATCGCGCCCGAGACCGTGCCCGAGACCGCCTCAGAGGCCGAGCCCGCGCCGGTGCCCCGTCGGCCCGCGCTGCACGACGTCGCGCTGGACCGGGAGCGCATGCGACGCCGGCGGCTGCTGAGGCTGACCGTCGCGCTGGCCGCCGTGGAGCTCTGGGTGGTGCTCCGGTCGCTGGCCGGCGCCCCCGTGCTGCCGCTGCCGCACCTCGACCCGCTGGTGATGGTGCCCGTCCTCTTCTTCGTGGCGCTGATCCTCATGCTGGTCGGCACGCAGGTGGGCGCCAGCCGGTCGCCGCACGTCGTCTACCGGCCGGAGCAGGTGGACGTGACGCTGGACGACGTGATCGGCATCGACCCGATCATCGAGGACGTGCGCCGGTCCATCGACCTGTTCTGGACGCACCGCCGGTTCGCCGACCAGATGGGTGGCACGCCGCGGCGCGGGCTGCTGTTCGAAGGGCCGCCCGGCACCGGCAAGACCATGACGGCCAAGGCGATGGCCGCCGAGGCGGGCGTGCCGTTCCTGTTCGTGTCCGCGACCAGCTTCCAGTCGATGTACTACGGGGCGACGGCGCGCAAGATCCGCTCGTACTTCCGGGCGCTGCGCAAGGCGGCCCGCACCGAGGGCGGTGCGATCGGGTTCATCGAGGAGATCGACGCGATCGCGATGCGCCGCGGCGGCCTGTTCGGCTCGGTGGCGACGGAGCAGTCGGGCACGCTGCCCGGAGCAGGCGGCACCGTCCGCCACGCGATCATCAGCGAGGGCACCGGCGGCGTGGTCAACGAGCTGCTGGTGCAGATGCAGTCGTTCGACGAGCCGGTGGGCGGCGAGCGCCTGATGGGTCGGCTGCTCGACGCGGTCAACCTGCTGCTGCCGTCGGACCGGCGGCTGCGTCGTCGTCGGCCTCGTCGAGCGCCCGTGCTGCTGATCGCCGCGACCAACCGCGCCGACTCCCTCGACCCGGCCCTGCTGCGCCCCGGTCGCTTCGACCGCCGGCTGACCTTCCCGACGCCGGACGCGCACGGTCGCCGCGCCCTCGTCGACCACTTCCTCGCCCGCCGGGCGCACGAGCCCGAGCTGGACGACGCGACGCTGCGCGACCGCGTCGCGGCGGCCACCAACGGCTGGACCCCGGTGATGGTGGAGCACCTTCTGGACGAGGCCCTGGTCAACGCCCTGCGCCGCGGCGCCGAGGCGATGAGCTTCGCCGACGTCGAGCACGCCCGGATCACCGAGCTGGTCGGCATCGGCCACCCGGTGACCTACACACCGGCCGAGCAGCAGCTGATCGCCACCCACGAGGCGGGGCACGCCGTCACCGCCTGGCTGGTGGCGCCCCGCCGCAACCTCGAGGTGCTGACCATCGTCAAGCGCGGCGCCGCGCTCGGCATGCTGGCGCACGACGACTGCGAGGAGGTGTACACGCAGTCGCACGACGACCTGTCCGCCCTGGTGCAGATCGCGATGGGCGGCTGGGTGGCCGAGGAGCTGTTCTTCGGCGGCACCACCACCGGGCCGGCCTCCGACCTGGCGGCCGCGACGCGCACCGCCGCGCAGATGGTCGGCGCGGCGGGCATGACGGGGTCGCTCGTGTCGCTGGCCGCCACCGGCAAGGACGTGGTCGAGGCGGTGCTGGCCGACGCCCGCGCCCGCGACCGGCTCGAGGAGGTGCTCGACGAGGCCCGCAGCGCGGTCCGCCGCCTGCTGGCCGGCAACCGCGACCTGGTCGAGGCGCTGCGCGACGCGCTTCTGGAGCGGCACGAGCTGATCGGCGACCAGATCACGGACGTGCTCGAGGCGGCCCGGGCCGCACGCGAGGGTGAGTCGCCGGCCCAGCACGCCCAGCCGGCCGCCGCGGGGCACCTGCGCATCGCCTGACCCGCGGGCCAACGGGTGAATCCGGCACCGTCGCGTGGGTTGCCCGGGATGGTGCCCGCCGGTCTCGGTGTCGAGCCCTGTGGACGGCGTGTGGGCGGCTGCGCGGCCCTACGGGGGCGGCTGTGGACGGCGTGTGGACGACGCGCCGACGCCCTGGGGACGGCGCCTCGCGGCCGTCCCCCGTTCGCCGCGAACGCCCTGGCCAGGGGCCCGTGTCAGTGCCCGTCCGTAGGATTGCCTCACCATGCACAGGGTGAAAAACAACACACGTGTAACACAAGCCCTTGTGGCTGGTGGCAAGCCCGACCACTAGGTGTAGTGTCGAGATCCGACGCACGGCGCACCGCTCCAGCGGGTCGCCCACCGACGTCGGGGCTCCTGGCGGCACCTGCCGGGAGCGACGAGACGCAGCAGAGCAGCAGGATCACTGGGGAGCCACGGATGACGATCACGGTCTACAGCAAGCCGTCGTGCGTGCAGTGCAGCGCCACCTACCGCGCCCTGGACAAGCTCGGCTACGAGTACACGGTGGTCGACATCAGCGAGGACGCGGACGCCCGCGACTACGTGATGTCCCTCGGTCACCTGCAGGCCCCCGTCGTCATGGCCGGCGGCGAGCACTGGTCGGGCTACCGCCCGGACCGCATCAAGGCGCTCGCAGAGCGCATGGCGACCGCGGTCGCCTGACGAGGCTCGGCGAGCGCCGGCCCCGAGCCGGAGCGCTCGTCCGACGGACGCCCCGGGCCGGCGCTGGACAGCACCGTGCCGGCCCGGAGGGCACCGTCCCCGCAGATCCGGGGACGCGCTGATCACAACTAGACCGCCGGGCATCTCTGCCCCCGGCGGCGGCGCGACCGCAGGTCGGAACCGGGGAGGGGGTGCGCCGTGGGCTCGTTGGTGTACTTCTCGTCGGTCTCCGAGAACACCCGTCGGTTCGTCGACAAGGTGGGTCTCGCGGCGGAGCGCATCCCGCTGCGGCCCACCGACGGGTTCCTGCACGTGCAGGAGCCCTACGTGCTCGTCGTCCCCACCTACGGGGGCGGCAACGAGGGCGGGGCGGTGCCCCGCCAGGTGGTCAAGTTCCTCAACGACGAGGGCAACCGTGCGCTGATCCGCGGCGTGATCGCGGCCGGCAACACGAACTTCGGCTCGGCCTACTGCAAGGCGGGGAAGGTCGTCGCAGCGAAGTGCGACGTCCCCTACCTGTACGGGTTCGAGCTCATGGGAACAGCAGAGGACGTGACTCGCGTCCGCGAAGGATTGGGGCGGTTTTGGCAGCGACGGCGACAGATTCCCGCGTGAGCGCGACGGGGCTGGACTACCACGCCCTGAACGCGATGCTCAACCTGTACGACGCGGACGGGAAGATCCAGTTCGACAAGGACCGTGAAGCGGCGCGGGAGTACTTCCTGCAGCACGTCAACCAGAACACGGTGTTCTTCCACGACCTGGACGAGAAGCTCGACTACCTCGTCGAGAACAAGTACTACGACCCGGCGGTGCTGGCGAAGTACGACCGCGCCTTCCTCAAGACGCTGTTCGAGTACGCCTACTCCAAGAAGTTCCGGTTCTCGACGTTCCTCGGCGCGTTCAAGTACTACACGAGCTACACGCTGAAGACCTTCGACGGGAAGCGCTACCTCGAGCGGTTCGAGGACCGCGTCTGCATGGTCGCCCTCGCCCTGGCGGACGGCGACACCGACTTCGCGGTGTCCCTGGTCGACGAGATGGTGTCGGGCCGGTTCCAGCCGGCGACGCCGACGTTCCTCAACCTCGGCAAGGCGCAGCGCGGCGAGCCCGTCAGCTGCTTCCTGCTGCGCATCGAGGACAACATGGAGTCCATCGCGCGCGGCATCAACTCCGCCCTGCAGCTGTCCAAGCGCGGCGGCGGCGTGGCGCTGCTGCTGAGCAACATCCGCGAGCACGGTGCGCCCATCAAGCACATCGAGAACCAGAGCTCCGGCGTCATCCCGGTGATGAAGCTGCTCGAGGACTCGTTCAGCTACGCCAACCAGCTCGGTGCCCGTCAGGGCGCCGGTGCGGTGTACCTGCACGCGCACCACCCGGACATCTACCGGTTCCTCGACACCAAGCGGGAGAACGCGGACGAGAAGATCCGCATCAAGACGCTGTCCCTGGGCGTGGTCATCCCGGACATCACGTTCGAGCTGGCCCGCAAGAACGAGCCGATGTACCTGTTCTCCCCGTACGACGTGGAGCGCGTGTACGGCGTGCCGTTCGCGGACATCAACGTGACCGAGAAGTACCACGAGATGGTCGACGACGCGCGGATCCGCAAGTCGAAGATCAGCGCCCGCGAGTTCTTCCAGCGCCTCGCGGAGATCCAGTTCGAGTCGGGCTACCCGTACATCGTGTTCGAGGACACGGTGAACAAGGCGAACCCGATCAAGGGCAAGATCACCATGTCCAACCTCTGCTCGGAGATCCTGCAGGTCTCCACGCCGTCGGAGTACAACGAGGACCTCTCGTACAAGACGGTCGGCAAGGACATCTCCTGCAACCTGGGCTCGCTGAACATCGCGCTGACCATGGACTCGCCCGACTTCGGCAAGACGGTGGAGACCGCGATCCGCGCGCTGACCGCAGTGTCCGACCAGACGGACATCGAGTCGGTCCCGTCGGTGAAGAAGGGCAACGCGGGCGGTCACGCCATCGGCCTGGGCCAGATGAACCTGCACGGGTACCTGGCGCGCGAGCGGATCTTCTACGGGTCGGACGAGGGTCTCGACTTCACCAACATCTACTTCTACACGGTCGCCTACCACGCGATCCGGGCGTCGAACCAGCTCGCGATCGAGCGGGGGAGCGCGTTCGAGGGCTTCGCCGACTCGAAGTACGCGTCCGGTGAGTACTTCACCAAGTACGTCGAGACGGAGTGGGCGCCGCGGACCGAGCGGGTCGCCGCGCTGTTCGCCGACGCCGGCATCCACATCCCGACGCAGGACGACTGGCGGGCGCTGGCCGCCTCGGTCGCCGAGCACGGCCTGTACAACCAGAACCTGCAGGCGGTCCCGCCCACCGGCTCGATCAGCTACATCAACCACTCGACCAGCTCGATCCACCCGATCGCCAGCAAGATCGAGATCCGCAAGGAAGGCAAGATCGGCCGCGTCTACTACCCGGCTCCGTTCATGACGAACGAGAACCTGGAGTACTACCAGGACGCGTACGAGATCGGCCCCGAGAAGATCATCGACACCTACGCCGAGGCCACCCAGCACGTGGACCAGGGCCTGTCGCTGACGCTGTTCTTCAAGGACACGGCCACCACGCGCGACCTGAACAAGGCCCAGATCTACGCCTGGCGCAAGGGCATCAAGACGATCTACTACGTGCGCCTGCGCCAGCTGGCGCTCGAAGGCACCGAAGTGGACGGCTGCGTCAGCTGCATGCTGTGACGCACCCGTGACGGAACTGACGACGAACGACGAGGAAGCACGATGACCCCCCCGAAGCTCAAGCTCATCGACCGCGTGTCCGCGATCAACTGGAACCGGTTGGTCGACGACAAGGACGCCGAGGTCTGGGACCGCCTCACCGGCAACTTCTGGCTGCCGGAGAAGGTCCCGGTGTCCAACGACATCCAGAGCTGGGCCACGCTCACCGAGGCCGAGAAGACGATGACGACGCGCGTCTTCACCGGCCTGACGCTGCTGGACACCATCCAGGGCACGGTCGGCGCCGTCAGCCTGATCCCCGATGCGCTGACCCCGCACGAGGAGGCCGTCTACACGAACATCGCGTTCATGGAGTCGGTGCACGCGAAGAGCTACTCGTCCATCTTCTCCACGCTGATCTCCACCCCGGAGATCGACGAGGCGTTCCGCTGGAGCGAGGAGAACGCCAACCTGCAGCGCAAGGCGGAGATCGTGCTGCAGTACTACCGGGGTGACGAGCCGCTCAAGCGCAAGGTCGCGAGCACCATGCTCGAGTCGTTCCTCTTCTACTCGGGCTTCTACGCCCCGATGTACTGGGCGTCGCGCGCCAAGCTGACCAACACGGCCGATCTGATCCGCCTGATCATCCGCGACGAGGCCGTGCACGGGTACTACATCGGCTACAAGTACCAGAAGGGCCTCGAGCAGGTCACCGAGGCCGAGCGGGCCGCCCTCAAGGAGTACACGTTCGAGCTGCTCTTCGAGCTGTACGAGAACGAGGTCGAGTACACGCAGGACCTGTACGACGAGCTCGGCCTGACCGAGGACGTCAAGAAGTTCCTCCGGTACAACGGCAACAAGGCGCTGATGAACCTCGGTTACGAGGCCCTGTTCCCGCGGGACGAGACCGACGTCAACCCGTCGATCCTGTCCGCCCTGTCGCCGAACGCCGACGAGAACCACGACTTCTTCTCCGGCTCGGGCTCGTCCTACGTGATCGGCAAGGCCGTGAACACGCAGGACGAGGACTGGGAGTTCTGACCCGGACACCGCAAGCGCCCCGAGCGCGATGAGGACGGACAGTTCTTGCCTGCGCCGCGACACACGTAGTTGTGGCTGTGACAGCGGCGACTGAAGTTGGAACCCTGACAGGCCCGGGATGAGCCTCTGAGGTGGCAGTGAACCTAGGGTCTCTGCGGATCGGACGTCCGCTGCGCCCTAGGCTTTCGTAGTTCCATGCCGGACCGAGTCAGGGGCTTGTGGGCATCCGGCCTCAGCTGCATTTTGTCGGTGAGGCGATCAAGGTCCAGCAAGTCCGGCGGGCATCTAGATGTACTCGGCCGTCACGTTGGTGACACTCGGGCGATGGGGCGGCGCCGACGGCGTGGTGGTGACACTCAGCGTTGTACCGGGCCAGCCAGGTGGTGAAGGCGGCGGTGCGGTCGGTGAGCCAGGGTTGGCGGTAGGCCCTTCCGTTGGCCAGGGTGCGGTTGAAGCGTTCGACCTTGCCGTTCTGCCAGGGACGGTTCGCCTTGATGAACCGGCGCTCCGCGTCGTGCACGGCGAGGGGGTCGGCGACGTCGCGACTGTGGGCGTAGGACCAGTGGTTGTCGGTGATGACCGCGCGCACCACGCGCCGAGGTTGGCGAAGTGGGTCAGGGCCCGGTCGATCAACCCGGCGCAGGTGGTGCCCTTCTCGTCGGGGAGGACCTCGGCGTAGGCGACGCGGGAGTAGTCGTCGACCGCGGCGCGCACGTGGTCGAATCCGATGCGGGCGTTCTCGTGTGCGGCGGTGTCGTCGGCCGATCGACCGTGCCACCGCCAGCCGCCGCCGGGGGGGGGGATGCGGCCGTTCTTCTTCTCGTCCACGTGCACCAGGTCACCCGGGCGCATGTGCTCGTAGCGGATCGCGGTGGTCTTCGACGCCCGGATCAGCTCACCGGTGATCGGGTCGCACTGCCACAGGTAGGGGACGGCGGCGCGACGCAGGATCCGACTGATCGTGCGGGCCGGGACGCCAGTGACGCGAGCCAGCTCGTCCGGTCCGCGTCGTAGGCGCGCCCGAGCCGATAGCACCACTGCGACCCGCTGCGGGTCGCTGGCGCGCGGCGAGCGGCGCGGACGCCAGGAGCGATCGACCAGGCCCGCGCGCCCCTCGGCATCGAACCGCGCAACCCACCGGTGCGCGCACTGACGCGAGACACCCAGCTCGCGAGCCACATGCGCTAGCGGGCGCCCCTGCACCCGCACCCGCTGCACGAGCAACCACCTGCCATGCGGCGTCAGCCGCGCATTAGCGTGAACCACGAGGGCCTCCGGATCGTGAAGACGAGACATCTCCACTACGCCGGAGGCCCTCGCTCACATCAAGACTTCGTCACCAACCTCTTGGCCGAGTACAACAAGTCGATCACCCAGCGGGCAACGTCGACGCTCACCGGCACCGAGCGATCGACGTTCGTACCGCGCGTGAGGTGCTGGTGGCCGGCCCGCTCAAGGATGGTGAGCGGCCAGGACGGAGCGGTATCCCCGTGTGCTGCGCTAGGAAAACAGCCCAGCTTTGACGCAGACCCCGAGGACAGCAACCCTGGACTCACCCTCGGCCCGCCACTTCGCCGCAAACGCGCCGACGACGGCACCTTCACGGCAATAAGCACGCGCGACCCGGTGGCACTGCTCATCCTTTCCGAGCGCGACATCAGGTCGATTCGGGTCCAGTTTCCGAAGGGCGATTGACTGCCACGCAACTCAGCAGTGGGCGACTCGACACGGGCGCTGGCTGTCGACCGTGTGCTGCCGCGGTGCGGCCCGGAAGGCTCCTGCTCTGGAATCTCCGCGGACTCCGCATCGAGCCGGACGCGATCCTCGTCGAACTCTTCGCGCAGCCGCGACGCCAGTACAGCGGGCGTAGCGCAACTCGAAGCGACTCCCAGGGGCGGTTCACCACGTCGCCAGGCGTCCAGCGAGGCAAGGTGAGCACGAGGCGGTTTTGCCAGCCAACCCTTCCGGCTCGGGTGTCACGCTGCTGACCTATCAGAGCGGCCCTGGGGCTCGGCTCGGCGCCACAGAACGGCACGTGCCACGTCCGCTTCCGCTTCGATGTACCGAGTTCTGGGGTGACCCTCATGCCACTCCAACGCAACAACGAACGTCCCGGGTCGGCTACCGCTCCTGGGCGCAGTAGGCCTTACACCTGCCGCCGCCTGGCGCGATGCTTCGGTCCCAGGGATAGCTCACCCGGGGGGTCGTCTCCTCTCGGAGAACGCCAGAGTGCGATAAGCGCTGCGGCAATCCAGGCGAGCGACGCGCCTTCGAGCACGAGTCGAGTATCTCTCAGGCGCTGCGTGCTGCTGGTCTCCCAGACCTGGAACCCCTCCGAGACTTCCGATACACACGTGGAGTCCACGCCTCTGGGCAAGGCCACATCTTCCTCGTAGACGTATTCACGATTGTTCGGATCGGGGCTTGGTTGTGTCGTACCGCGGACATAGGCGCCGTCGTCGCCCATGAATACTTCGGCTGAGCGCGTCGTGGGGATACTCAGCAGGCATAGATGCTCGTGGGCCGAGCTGTCCGTATCCGCAACGACTGTGTCGACGATCGGGAGTTCAAGTCTCCGACCGTCTCGAACATCGCTCCAAAGTGAGTGGACGACGTTCGTGCAATGCACAGAGAACACCTTCGAAGCGTCCTCAGTGGCCACGGTGGCCGGAATCGTAAGCTGCGTCACGCTGCCACCGGGCCCGAATATCGCAAGAGCATCGCCTTCTGGCCCCCCGACGGATTCTTCGGCTACGTGGTGACGCACTGGAATCCGTACCCCCACAGTAGATTCGCAGTCCGTCAATGCAAGACCAAGGGGCTCCCGTACCGTAAGAGTTGGAAGCGTCGACGGCACCGTCCCGCTCGTCGTAACCACTACGTCCATACCATCCCCTGTGCGGCCCCGAGAGGGTGACGCAGAGATCGCGATCGTCACCTTCGTCGTACGCGGGTCGAGATTCTCAGCACCTACCACAAGCGTCGGCGGCCAAGGATGTTCGCGCGTCAACCACGTTATCGACCAACCTGCGGGCAGCAGAGACCAAATCAGGATGGCGAAGAGCGGGAGAAGATGCCAACCGCGAACCATTCCGTGTTGACGCGCGTCCACAGGCGCGGTGTCTCCGTCTAGTCGCCTATGCCGCCGCACGACAGGCAGTCTAGGGCCCGCGTTTGCGCATGCGGATTGTGGGGTCAATGACGCATGCCGCGTGGGAGTCTGCCCTCACGCTGCTGCACACCATCTAGGGCACCGTCGGCGCCGTCAGCCTGATCCCCGATGCGCTGACCCCGCACGAGGAGGCCGTCTACACGAACATCGCGTTCATGGAGTCGGTGCACGCGAAGAGCTACTCGTCCATCTTCTCCACGCTGATCTCCACCCCGGAGATCGACGAGGCGTTCCGGTGGAGCGAGGAGAACGCGAACCTGCAGCGGAAGGCCGAGATCGTGCTGCAGTACTACCGGGGTGACGAGCCGCTCAAGCGCAAGGTCGCGAGCACCATGCTCGAGTCGTTCCAACAAGGCGCTGATGAACCTCGGCTACGAGGCCCTGTTCCCGCGGGACGAGA
>NZ_JANZLA010000008.1 GCF_025770785.1 Cellulomonas sp. SG140
GGTCCTCGCGGCGCGCGCCTGGGCGGCGCGGCGGGCGGCGTCGGCGGTGGTGCGCTCCGGCGTGGCGTGCGGTCGGTCCACGGTGCTGCCTCCAGTCCCTGCGCCGGCGACCAGCGCCGGGGTGCCCTTGCCCGGGGTCAGCAACCCCGTCGTGCCTGCGTGCCCGGTGCCTGGTGCAGACGCCCGCGCGGTGCGCAGCACCCGGGTCGACCTGCGGTCGTCGGCACCCGCGTCCCCGGCGGTCACCGCGACCACGCGGAGCGCCTCGGAGTACCGGTCGTCCACCCGCGACTCGAGCAGCTGCTGACGGTGCCGCAGCTTGCCCGGCACCAGGTACGCCACCCACAGACCCACCAGCGCGAGCGCCACCGGGCCTGCGAGATCGTTCACGTCTAGACGGTAGGGGGCCCTCGCGTGAGGGCCGGGCACGCGGGCGGCGTGTCGGCGGCGCAGCGAGCACGACGGCGGTACCGGGGACCGCACCGGGACGTCCATCCCGCCGCACCACCCGAGCTCCGGCGATCGAGGTCAGCGCGGGTGCGCCGCCTGGTACCGGCGCCAGCGGCCGAGCAGGCCGTCGGGCACCTCCTCCACCGTGAGCGCGAAGGTCCGATGGTCCGCCCACGAGCCGCGGATGTGCAGGTACCGCTTCCGCAGACCCTCGTCGCGCAGGCCCAGCTTCTCCACCACGCGCAGCGACGGCCCGTTCTCCGGACGGATGTTCACCTCGACCCGGTGCAGGCCCAGCTCGTTGAAGCAGTGGTCGGTCGCGAGCGCGACCGCGGTCGGCGTGATCCCCCGGCCGGCGACGTGCTCGGACACCCAGTACCCGATGGCGGCCGACCGCAAGGAGCCGTAGATGATCGACGACACGGTCAGCTGCCCCACCAGCTCACCGGCGTAGTCGACCGCGAACGGCAGCGCCGACCCCTCCCGCGCCTGTGCGGACAGCGACCGGACGAACTGCCCGAACGTCGGCCGTGGCCCCTGGACCGGCACGGGGCTGGTCGCGTCCCACGGCTCGAGCCAGCCGGCGTTCACCGCGCGCAGGTTCATCCACGCCCGCTGGTCGGAACGCCGCATCGGCCGCAGCCGCACGTCGCCCTCGGTCAGCACGGCCGGCCACCCCGGTGCCATCAACCCTCCAGGACCATGCAGTGCACCACCTGTCCGCGGTGCACGACGACGTCCGCCTCCGGCACCACGGCCAGGGCGTTCGCCTGCGCGAGACCGAGGATCGACGGAGCCGCCGGATCACCTAGCGGCGTGGCACGGTACCCCTCCTCCGGGGCGCCGAGCACGGTCGCCGGCACGAACTGGCGCAGCCCGGGGGGCGACGTCCACCCCGTGTCGACGGCGGCGGCGACCGACGGCCGGAACACCTCGGTGTGCCCCGCCATCTGCCGCAGGGCCGGCCGGACGAACACCTCGAACGCCACCTGCGCCGCCACGGGGTGACCGGGCAGCGCGAACAACGGGATCGACCGGTCGCGTCCCAGCTCACCGCCGACCGAGCCGAAGGCGTGCCGCGCGCCCGGCGTCATGGCCACGTGGTCCAGCCGGACGCCGCCGAGCGTGGCCAGCACGTCCTTCACCGGGTCGTGCACCAGCTCGGACAGCCCTCCGGCGATCAGCACCAGGTCGGCACGGACCAGCTGGTCCTCGAGCGCCTCGCGCAGCAGCGCGCGGTCGTCCGGCAGCACCCCGACGCGGACGGCGTGCGCGCCGGCGTCCCGCACGGCGGCCTCCAGCCCGTGCCCGTCGGCCTCGAACACGCGGCCGTCCCCGGCCGCCGTCGGTGCCGGCCCCTTGGTCGGCGGCTCGACCAGCTCGTCCCCCACCGCCAGCAGCACCACGCGTGGCGTGGGGTGCACCCGGAGCCGGCCGCGTCCCATCGCCGCCGCGAGCGCCAGCTGCCGGGCGCCGAGCCGCGTGCCCGCCCGTAGCACCACCTCGCCGGCCGGCACATCGGCCCCCGTCAGCCGCACGTGCTGACCGGGCCGCACCCCGCCCGCCAGCTGCACGGTCGCGGTGCCGCGGTCGGACGCCTCCACCGGCACCACCGCATCGGCCCCCCACGGCAGCGGCGCGCCGGACGCGACCCGCACCGCCTGCCCCTGCACGTGCCGCAGCCCCGGCACGGAGGCCGCCCGCAGGTCCACCGCCACGGGCAGCGCCGACCCGCCGGGCGCCACGTCCGCGGCCGCCACCGCGTACCCGTCGAGCGCCGCCACCGCCACGGGCGGTACGGACAGCGTCGCCGCGACGTCCTCCGCGAGGATGGCGCCCATCGCGTCGTGCAGCACCACGTCGAGCGGGGCGACCGGTCCCACCGCGGACATCACGGCAGCCAGCTGGTCCTGGACCGATCTCATGCGGGGCATTCTGCCCCGCGTCCGACGCCGGCCCGGCGCCCGCCACCGGGCCGGCGGGTGATCAGCGACCGGGACGCCGCGCGGTGTCACCCGTCCGGCCGCAGGTTTGGGACACTGTCGTCATGAGCAACGCCGCCTCGCCCGGACTGCACGTGCCGGAGGACGAGGACGAGATCGAACAGCTCAAGGAGCGCTGGCGGCTGCGGATCCGCACCGCGCGCGCGCAGCGGTCGGCCCGGCGCCGTGACGAGGACGCCCGTGCGCTGGCCGAGGTGGTGGTCGCCATCCCGGCGGTCGACGCCGCTCGCTGCGTCTCGCTGTACGCCGCGCGGCCGGGCGAGCCCAGCACCGGGCCGCTGCTCGAGCTGCTGGAGCAGCGGGGCGTCCGGGTGCTGCTGCCCGTGCTCGGCACGGGCCTGCAGCGCGACTGGGCGGACTACGCCGGTGCCGACGACCTGCTGGAGCGGGCGCCCGGACGGCCGCCGGAGCCGAGCGGTCCGTCCCTCGGCGCGCAGGCGCTCGCCGAGGCCGACGTGGTGCTGGTGCCGGCGCTCGCGGTGGACACCGACGGCAACCGGCTGGGCCAGGGCGGCGGCTGGTACGACAGGGCGCTGGCGCACGCGCGCCCGGACGCCGCCGTCATCGCGCTGACCTACGCCGACGAGGTGCACGACGCGGACGTCGAGCCGATCCCCCGCGCACCGCACGACCGTCGGGTGGACGGGGTCGCGACGCCGACGGGCGCCCGCTGGTTCGTCAGGCCGACGGCTGCAGCGTGAGCCGGGACCTCGCGTCCGCCTGCGTGGCGGCCGGGGAGAACGGCCACGGGAACTGCCGACCGGCGGCCCAGGCCGACAGCTGGTCGGCGTAGTGCGGGCTGGCCGGATGTCCTGACGTGCCGGTCAGGTCGACCCACGTCGAGGAGTCCAGGTCCGCCAGGTCGACCACCATGCGCATCGACGGGCCGGCGGTGACGGCGAACCCCCCGGTCGACGGGTCCCAGCCGGTCGCGTCGACCGACGACGAGCCACCGCCGACCTGCTGCGCGGCGGGGTTGACCGCTCCGCGCAGCACCCCTGGCTGACCGGACCCGCCGAGCAGCGGGTGCTCCAGCCGCACCTGGTGCAGCAGCCCCCAGCGCCACTCGTCGGCCCGCACCCCCAGCTGCGCGGTCAGCTGCTGCCGCGCGGCGATCATCGCGTTGCGCAGCACCCCGTCACGCCCCTCGACGACCCCGAGGGTGGAGCGGTCGTCCCACCACGGCGAGTCGGGGGCGTCGACGACGTGCCGCATCACCTCGATCCACCGGGAGTCGTTGGTCGGCGCGTCGTGGTCGGGCAGGTCGTCCGCGAAGGTGAGGCGCAGCACGTTGTTCCAGACGGCGGCGAAGTACGCAGCGGCGGCCGAGTCCGAGGACATCGAGCCGTCCCAGGTGCGCAGCAGGCGCTGGCCGTCGGCCTCGAAGCCCGAGCCGAGGTCGACCTTGAGCAGCGCAGGCAGCAGCACGTCGGCCATCGGGCTGTGCGTGTCGTCCTGCACGGCCTGTGTCGAGGCGACGTCGATCTTCTTTCCGGCGGCGATCTGCTGGGTCAGCAGCGTGCGGATGCGCTGCGAGCGGTAGCCCATGTCGTAGTCGGCGGTCAGGAACGGACCGGTGCCCTGCGGCAGCACCGCCTGGTTGGCCGCGACGACGAAGCCCTCGGGCGGGTCGAGCACGTGCGGCAGCTGCGCGGACGGCACCCAGCCCTGCCAGTCGTAGGCGCTGTCCCAGCCCGGGCGCGGCCAGGAGCCGTCGGACGGCACGTTGCCGGGCACCGTCTCCCGGATGGGGATCCGACCCGGCGCCTGGTAGCCGATGTGCCCGTCGGTGGTGGCGAAGACGATGTTCTGCGCCGGCACGTCGAACAGCGCCGCGGCTGCGGCGACGTCGGCGGCGGTGGCGGCGGCGTCGAGGCGGAAGATCGCCTCCGCCGTCCGGCCCGGTGTGCTGGCGGTCCAGCCGAGCGACACCTGGAACGCGGAGGTCGACCGGTCGGGCGTCGGCGCCGAGGTGGCGCCGGACAGGTCGAGCACGTCGGAGATGATCGGGCCGTGCGTCGTCGTGCGGACGACGAGGTCCACGTCGCCGCCGCCGTTGACCCGGATCGTCTCGTGCCGCACCTGCAGCGGCACCTGCGCACCGTTCACCAGCTGGGTGCCCGAGCGGTCGTCGATGCGCTCGAGGAACAGGTCGGTCACGTCCGCGCCCATGTTGGTCAGGCCCCAGGCCAGCTTGGCGTCGTGACCGATCACCACGCCCGGCATCCCGGCGAATCCGAACCCGGAGACGTCGAACGGGCACTGGGTGGTCACCTGCTGGCAGCGCAGGCCCACCTGGGACCAGATGCCCGGCGCGGTCAGCTCCAGGTGCGGGTCGTTGGCCAGGATCGGCTTGCCGGACGCGGTGTGCGCACCGGACACGGCCCAGGAGTTGGAGCCGGTGGCCGCCCCCGTGCCGAGCAGCACGGGGACCGCCGTCAGCGCCCGGTCCGCCGCGGCGAACGCGTCCTGCGCCTGACCGTCGCCGAGCGGCAGCTGCGCGCGTGCCGCCGTGGGGACCACCGTCGCATCGCCGCCCGAGGGCAGGATCGGGGCGTTCAGCTGCTGCGGGTACGGCGGGAAGAGCTCGTCCACCTTCCCGACGTCGCCGATGGTGCGGTAGGCCCGGGCCCGTCCGAGCTCGTCCTCGTAGTTGCTGCGCAGGTCCCACGCCATCGCCTTGAGCCAGGCGAGCGAGTCCACCGGCTGCCACGGCTCCGGCTGCGCCACCTGGACCCGCAACCCCAGCACCGTGTACTCGACGGCGATCGAACCCGGGTCCCGCGTGGCGAGGTAGGCGTTCACCCCCTCCGCGTACGCAGTCAGGTACGACTGGGTGGTCGCGTCCAGCAGGCCCCACTCCTGCTCGGCGACACGGTGCCACCCGAGCGTCCGCACCACCTTGTCGGCCTCGAGCGCACGCGCGTCCGCGCCGACCAGCTCCGACAGCCGCCCTGCCGTGACGTGCCGGCGGTAGTCCATCTGGAAGAACCGGTCCTGCGCCGCGACGAAGCCCTGCGCCCGGAACAGGTCCGTCGCACTGGTGGCGGTGATGGTCGGCACGCCCCGCGCGTCCCGCGTGACGGTGACCGGCCTGGTCAGCCCGGGCAGCGGCAGCGTGCCCGACGACGTGGGCAGCGGCCGGCGCAGCACCACGACCCCGCCGACCACCACGGCCACGAGCACCAGCACGACGATCGCCGCGACGGTCACGAGTGCCGTGCGGACGACTCGGGGACGGGCCACGTGGGCAGGTTAGCCCGCGGGCGTGCTCGGCGACCCGGGGTAGAATCTGGCACTCGGGAATGCGGAGTGCCAGATCTGCGCTCTGCTGGGTGTCATCGAGACCGTCGGTGACGCATTCCCATCGGGACCTCGACCCCGGGAGACGAGCCAGTGCCCACCTACGCCTACACCTGCACCGCCTGCGGCCACGCCTTCGACATCCACCAGTCGTTCAGCGACGAGGCCCTCACCGTGTGCCCGGAGTGCTCCGGGAAGCTGCGCAAGGTGTTCTCGCCGGTCGGCGTGGTGTTCAAGGGTTCCGGCTTCTACCGCAACGACGCGCGGGCGGGCGGCAAGGGCGGGCGCACGACGAAGGAGCCGGTGAGCGCCGGGGCGTCCGCCGGTGGCAGCGCCGCTTCGGCCGCTTCGGGCTCCAGCAGCGGCTCCTCCTCGGCGGGCACGTCGACGACGTCGAGCGGTGGTTCGACGGGCGGCGCCTCGCCGTCGACCGCGTCGACGACCGGCACGTCCAGCACGTCGAGCACGGCGAAGGCCGCCTCGGCGTGACCCTCGGCCGCACGGCCTGACGGGCGGGACGACGGCCTGGCCGGCGGGACGACGGCCTGACCGGCGACGCCACGTCCCGACCGGCGGCACGACGGCCGTACCGACGGACCACCCCCAGGCCGACCCAGCACGGAGCACCCCGAGCCGGGCCGCCCACAGCCCACCTGGTCCCCGCCACCGTCGCAGGGCGGCCGCCTGCGCACCGCACCGTGACCCGCTCTGCCTAGCGTCACCGCGTGCTCCGTCGGGTCCTGCCACCGCCGCCCGCACTGACCGTCCGCCGGCCGCCCTGGCGCCGGCGCGTGCGCATCCTGCTGTGGCGAGCACGTGTCCCGTTCGCCGCGGTGACGCTCGGTCTCGCGGCGGCGGTGGCGGTCGGGCAGCTCCGCCCTGAGCCACCGGCCACCGTCGACGTGCTGGTCGCGGCGCACGACGTACCTGCCGGCACCGTCCTGACGGATGCCGACGTGCGGACGGCGGCGGTCCCCCCGGACACCGCGGTGGCGGGTGCCCGGGCCGCCGGGCACGCCTCGGTGGTCGGTCAGCGCACCGCCGTACCGCTGCCGGCCGGCCTGCCGCTGGTCCCCGGGGTGCTGACGGGCGGTCGGTTGACCGGTCCACCGGGCACCGTGGTGGCTGCCGTCCGCCTCGCAGACGGTGCCGTCGCGGCGCTGCTGCAGCCCGGCGACCGGGTCGACGTGCTGGCCGCCTCCGCGCAGGCCGGCCCGGGCAGCGCGGTGGCGAGAGGCGCGCTCGTCCTCCCGGCGCCCGCAGCTCAGGACCACGGCTCGGGGTTGCTCGGCGGTTCCGGTGAGGCATCGGCGTCGGCACCGCTGATGCTCGCCGTCCAGCCGGAGGAGGCAGCCGCGCTGGCCGGCGCGGCCGGGACCGCCGACCTGTCCGCCGTCGTGGTGCCGTGACGCGGTGACGCGGTGACGCGGTGACGCGGCCTACCAGTGCGGGGGGCGGTTCTGCTGCAGCCGCTCGTCGTTGGAGTCGTCCGCGCGGTCACCCCAACCGAGATCGCTGTCGTCGAGCGACCTCCGCGGGATGGCCGGTTCCGCCGCCGCCTCCGCAGCAGACCGATCCGGCGGGGCAGCCGGCGACGCCACCACCGGCGCCGGGACGGTGGACCTCAGCCACCGCTCGTCACCACCGACGGTCCCGGCGGGGCGCACGGCACGGCGGCCGCCCGTCCGTCGTCGCTGCTCCACCCGTCGATGATCCCACCCGCCGTGACGGCGGCCGTGCCGGTCAGCTCAGAGCGCGGGTCACCGCGGCACGCACCGCCGTGTCGATCCGGTGGTTGCGCCGGGTGATGCCCAGCTCGGCCCGCAGGGCGTCACCGAGCTCGTCACGGCTCCGCTCCTGACCGTCGGAGCGCAGCCAGTCGACCAGCTCGTCCAGCTCGTCGTCGCTGTAGGCGCCGATCGGCAGCCCGCGCCGGATGTCCGGCCGCGGCCGGCTCGGTACGGCGAGCGCCAGCTGCACCGGGGTCGCTACCGGCACGGCGTGCAGCACACCGGTCCTGACCCGGACGGGCGCCGTACGCGGTGCGGTGCCGTCCGGGCTGAAGGGCTGCGGAAGCTCGATGGCCGGGGTCCGCTCGGCCGCCGCCGGCTCGGCAGCCTCCGGAACCGCGGGCGCTGCCGGCGCCTGGTCCGCTGCGTCGTGCGCTGCGTCGCCCCTGCCGGTTGCGGGCGTCGCGACGGGCGTCGGGACGGGCGTGCTGACGGGTGCGCTCGGCGCCGGTGCGAGCTCCACGGGCTCGTCGTCCTGGTCACGCACGGCCGGCACGACCCGCGGGGACGTGGGCAGCTGCTCCTGGACCGGCAGCGCGGCGTGCACGGCGCGACGGATCCGGTCCACCTCGGCCTGCGGGTCGAGGAAGGCGGCCGCGGACCACACCCGCAGCACCGACCAGCCGAGGCGTTCGAGCCGCTCGGGCACCAACCGGTCACGGACGCGCACGCTCGGCTCGTCGACGTAGGCCTCGTCGTCCGTCAGCACGGCGACCAGCAGGCGGTCCGGCACGGCCGGGTGGCCGACGGCCAGCGGCAGCCGGACACCACCGGGCAGCCCGTGGTCCACCTCCACCACCAGGCCGTGCCGCCACAGCCGCTCGGCCAGGTCCAGCACCAGCCGGTCGGCATCGCCGGACGCCCCGTCCGCCGCACCGCTCTTGCCGGCATCAGCCGCGCCGGGCTCGGAGCCCGTCGGTCCGTCGTCGTCCGCGGTGCCGTGCTTCTCGTCGTCGGCCACCGCCGGCGCGCCCTCGTCGTCCCCGACCGGCGTGCCACCGAACGGCACCAGCGGGTCCGCCTCCCGCCGACCGCGCGCGTCCGCGAACGCCAGCAGGTCGGCGAGCAGGTGCGGTCCGGCGCCACGGACCCGCTCAGGGTCCAGGTCGGCGGCGGCGAAGCAGGACACGACGGTGAGCCGGTGGCGGCCCGAGCCCAGGGCATCGAGCAGCAGCCCGTCGCCACCCGGGGCGCTGACGGCGCCGAACGAGTGCAGCACCCGCCGGTGCGGCGTGCGGCCCAGGCCGACGGACAGGATCACCGCCTCGCGGCGCAGACCAGCGACGTTCGCCAGGTCGACCACCACGAACGGTTCCGGCCGCGACGAGCCGAAGAAGGCCGCGAGCGCCGGGTTGTCCCGCGCCTCGGACATCACCACGTCACGGATGGCGTCCGCGTGCCGCGGCGTCACGGTCACCACCGCCAGCGACTCCTCCGGCCGGCTCAGCGCGTGCTCGACGACGAGCTCGACGACGGCCTGCACCTCCTCCGGCGTGGAGTCGACGATGCCCGACTCGACGTCCGGCAGCGCCGTCCCGTCCACCAGCCGCAGGCCGACCAGCGGCGTCGCGTCCGGCAGCGGCGTCGGGCTCAGCACTCCGGCGTAGCCGTGGCCGGCGAGGAACGCCGTGAGCCAGGGGTCGCGGCGGCTGGCGTCGGCGCGCAGGGCGACGGACGGCAGCACGTGGGACAGCTCGCGCAGGGCGCTCCCGGAGGCGCACCGCGCGTCGCCGACGACGACCACCTGACGCCCACGCCCGATCGCCGCGAGAGTCGCCTCGACCGGCAGGTGCCCGACGGCGTCCAGCACCACCAGGTCGACGGTGCGGGTGGGCGGCAGCACCTGCGGGACCAGCATCGGGCTCGCCGCCAGCACCGGCCGCAGCCGCCGGGCGACGTCCGGGAACCGCACTACGGCGTCCCGCAGCGAGGTCAGCCGGTCCTCGACGAGCTCGCCGAACAGCGCCTCGGCCTGGTCGCGGTAGCTGCGCAGCGCCGCGCTCATCTGGCCGACGACGGCCGCGCGGACGGGTGCCGCGAGCGCGGCGACGTGCGCACGATCCAGCTCGGCGTACCGGGCGGACAGCGCACCGAGGGTGGCGCCGTCGTACCCGGCGAGTGCCGGGTCGGCGGCCAGGATCTGCTCGAAGACGGTGCTCCACCACGCCAGGTCGAGCTCCGTCGGCGCGAGCTCCGGGCTGACCCGGCGGGCCGACAGGTCGTCCACCAGCTCGCCGAGACCGGCACCCCGCAGGCCTGCGAGCAGCGAGGCCCGTTCGGGCAGGCTGTCGAGCGCATCCGAGGTCGCCCGCAGCCGGCCGAGGCGCTCCACCAGGGCGGAGATGGGCAGGTCGAGCAGTCCCCCGCCGGTCGGCGTCCCCGCCAGCACCCGCTCGAGCGCGTCCAGGTCGGCCCGGACCGCGGCGTACTCCTCCTCGACCAGCTCCAGACCGTCGGGCAGGCGCGGCCACCCACCGGCGGGGCAGTGCGTCTGCCACAGCTCGCGGCGACGCTGCACGGCGATCAGCTCGGCGTGCAGGTCCGCCACCGGACGCCCGGGCCGCAGCATGTCCTTGGCCTGCTTCCGCAGGCGACGGCGCAGCCAGTAGCCCATCTCGATGCCGCGCTCCTCGCGCCACTGCTTGGTGGCGGTCGCGGCGACCAGGTCAGCGGCGGTGCGCTCGAACACCAGCGGCTGGAACACGTCGAGCGCGGCGCGGACCTCGTCGAGCATCCGCAGCTGCTCGCCCCACGCACCCAGGGTCGCCGGCGGGGTCAGCCCGGTCTCGGCGGCGACCTGCCCGGCGCGCTCCAGCACTCCCGGCAGCGTGCCGTCCAGCAGGCGGTCCAGCCGGTGCAGCACCACCTGCGCGTCGGCGGGCGTACGCACGTCGGCGCCGAACCAGGGGGTGTCGCCCGGCCGCAGGGTGAACGCTCCGAGCTCGGCGGCACGCGCCAGCGCGCTGCCGCTCGCCGCCCGGGCGTCGGGGTCCAGGAGGCGCGCGACCTCGGGTGCCAGGCGGACCGTGGTGCGCGGCGCCGGCCGGCTGGACGTCAGCCGGGCGAGGTGCTGCAGCGCGTCGTACGCGGAGACGCCCCACGGCTGGCGGGGCGCGTGCAGGCCACGGACGTACCCGCGCAGCGCCTCCCTGTGCTCGACGAGCGCGTCGGACAGCTCCCGTGCCGCCGCACCGTCGACCACCGGTGGCTCGAGAGTCATGGCGGCGAGCAGCCGGTGCGCGACGGAGGTGCGCCAGCCGGCCTCGGGGGCCACGTCCAGCAGGAGGTCGCCGGCACCGACCTCGGCCAGCCGCTGACCCAGGGCGGCCGCCGCACGGCGGTGACCGGGGACGTACAGCACGCTGCGGCCGGTGGCGGCGGCGTCGGCGACCAGCGCCGCCACGGTGCCGGTCACGTCGGCGCCCGCGGGGGCGTCGACGAAGAGGTGGGCGCCGGTGGCGACGACGTCGAGCACGTGCTGCTGGTCGGGGTCGAGGTCGCCCACGCCGCGGTCCAGCTGCGGGTCCCGGTCCCCCGGCACCTGCGCCGGCAACGGCCGCTGCAGCCGGGCCGCGTCCTCGTCCACCCCCGCGAGCGCCGCCACCAGCTCGTGCCGGTCGAGCGTGCCGGCCAGCGCGTCGAGGTCGTCGACCAGCACCTGGCCGGGGTGCACGAACGTGCCGACCACCACGCGCTCGGTCAGCGTGAACCCCTCGAGCACCGCCTCACCGAGCGACGTCAGCCGGTGCAGGGCGCCCCGAGGGTCGAACCCGCCGTTGGCGAACGTGCCGCGTGCGACGGCGCTCGGGTCGAGCAGGGCGCCGCGGGCTCGCAGCGCCCGGGCGAGCACCGGGTTGACGTCGACCGTCGGCTCGAGGGTGAGCTCGTAGTCCGCCTCGCCAGCGCCGCGGGCCGTCAGCGTCACGGGCCGGAGCAGCACGGGCGCGCGCACCACGCGCGGGCGTGGCGGTTCGGTGGTCGCCGCCTCGGCCGGCTCGGCGGTCGACGGCCGGGTACCACCGGTGCGCTCGGCGACCGGGATGCGACGGGTGACGGCGGCGAGCGCGGCCACGTCGTCGTTCGCGACGTCGCGCGCCGAACGCTCGGTCCAGGTGGCGATGCCGATGGCGAGCGACGTGGCGGCGATGCCGTAGTGCTGGCCGTAGACGGAGGCGCGGGCGCTGACCGCCCTGGCACGGCGGCGTGCGACGGTGAGGGCGGCACCCTCGCGCACCAGGTTGGACAGCCGCGTCGGGCGTCCGGCGAACAGCTGGGCCATCCCGGAGGGGTGCGCGGCGGACAGGTCCAGCGCCGCGTCGCCGAGCTCCTCGACGTCCACCAGCGTCGAGCCGCCCGCGGAGTCCACCAGTGCCGCGCGCCACGTCGCGACGGCCCCCTCGACCAGCTCGGTGGGCGACGGGGGTGCGACCAGGGCCACCGAGGGCTCCGCGGAGCCGTCGGTTGCGTCGGGCCGCCCGGTGACGGGAACGGCGCCCGTGCCGGGGGTGCGCGCGGGAACGGTCACGCTGGCACGGTAGCCCGGCGCCTGCGGCCCGCTGCGGTGGCACGCCGACCGCGTGCGGGCCCCGCAGCGGGTGAGAGCTCCAGGCCCGGAGAGGTCCGGAGACGCGGAGAGCGGGACGGGCTGCCGGGCCCGTCCCGCTCTCCGGACGTGAGAGACGGTGCGCACCGCGCAGGGGGCAGGCGATGCGCACCGTCAGGGTCGAGTGTGCGCCCCCGGGAGGCAGTTGGTCAAATGTCCAGTGCGGGTGAGGTCCATGCATCCGGATCGTTCGGTCGCACGTCCTCGCCGAGGGACGGCGCGGACGGCTGGGTACGATGGCGCGTTCCGAGACGAGGGTGGGTCGTGGCCGGGTCCGTGCCAGCTGCAGGTGCCAGGTCCTCCGTCGGCAGGGGCCGCGCGTGGCTCGTCTGGTCGGCCGGTCTGCTGGTCTACGTGGTGGCGGTGGCGCACCGCTCGTCGTTCGGCGTCGCGGGGCTCGCGGCGCAGAGCCGCTTCGGCGTGGCCGCCACGGTGCTGTCGCTCTTCGTGGTGATCCAGCTCAGCGTCTACGCGGCCGCGCAGGTGCCGGTCGGCATCGCGCTCGACCGGTTCGGACCCCGCGCGCTGCTCACCACCGGTGCGGTGACCATGGCCGTCGGCCAGCTCGGCATGACGCTGAGCCACGGGGTGTCCACGGCGCTGGGTGCCCGGGTGCTGATCGGTGCGGGCGACGCGATGATCTTCGTCTCGGCCGTCCGGCTGGTCGCCGCGTGGTTCCCCCGGCGGCTCGTGCCGCTGCTCACCCAGCTGACGGGCATCGTCGGCCAGCTCGGTCAGATCGTCTCCGCCGTCCCGTTCGCCTTCCTGCTGCACCGCTACGGCTGGGAGCCGGCGTTCGGGGCGCTCGCCGCCCTGGGCGGGGTCGGCGTCGTCGCCGCGGTGCTCGGCGTCCGGGACCGGCCGGCCGGCACGACGGCTCCCGCAGGCCGGGCCGGGGCCGCTGCCGGGCTGGTCCCGACGCTGCGCGCCCACGGCACCTGGCTGGGCTTCTGGTCGCACATGCTCGGCGGTTTCAGCATCAACGTGTTCGGCCTGATGTGGGGGTACCCGTTCCTGGTGCAGGGACAGGGGCTGACCCCGACGCAGGCGAGCTCGATGCTGGCGCTGAACGTGCTGGTCGCCATCGTCGCCGGGCCGCTGATCGGCGAGTTCACCGCGCGACACCCCCTGCGGCGGTCGTGGGCCGTGCTCGTCGTCGCGGGCGGCGTCGCCGCCGGCTGGCTGCTGGTGCTGGTGCCGAGCACGCCACGGCCCTTCGCCGTGCTGGTGGCCTTCGTCGTCCTGATCTCCCTGGGCGGCCCCGCCTCGGTGATCGGCCTGGACTTCGCCGCCACCTCCAACCCGCCGGAGCGCCTCGGGAGCGCGCAGGGCCTGGCCAACGCGGGCGGCTTCATCGCCGGCGTGCTGGTGATGCTCGGCGTCGGCATCGTGCTCGACGCGCGCAACCCCGGCGGCCACTACACCCTCGGCGACTACCGCGCCGGCCTCGCGCTGGTCGCCGTCCCGTGGGCGGTCTCGCTGATCGGGGTCCTGGTCACCCGCACGCGAACGCGCGCGGAGATGGCGGCTCGCGGCGTGGTGGTGCCGCCGCTGCGCGAGGCGTGGGACCGCCGACGCCGGGACCGGCGCGGCTGAACCCGCCGGCTGAGGACGCGCCCCGACGCGCGGCCGAGCCGACAGGTCGAGGGAGCGCGCGCCGACGCGCGACCGAGCGGGCGGGGCGCCGCCCCGGGTCGCCGCGTCCGGCGAGCCCGACCGTCCGGTCAGGCCGCGCGCGCCCAGCGCGCCAGCTGACCGGCCGGCACCACGCGGTGCCGTGCGATCGCGGACACCGTGAGGCCGATGCCGACGGCCGTCCACACGACCAGCAGCGCCACGGGTCCGGCGATGCTGCCCGACCCGGTGGTCACCGCCTGCATCGCCGAGAGCGCCGGTGCCGGCGGCAGCAGCCCGAACAGGGACTGGAGCACGGCCGGCACGGTGGACACCACGACGGTGGCCAGCGCGACCACGGCGATCACCACGGAGGCGAACCGACCGACGCCGCGCAGCAGCGCCACCAGACCCTGGTTCACCGCGGCGAACGCGACACCGGCCAGTGCGGCGACGCCTCCGAGCGCGACCCAGCGGCCGGGCGACAGGTGCAGCGCACCGGCCATCGCGACGGTCAGCAGGACGCCCTGCACCACGCCGATCAGCGCCCCCGGGGCGAAGGCGCGCAGCGCCAGCGCCAGCGACGAACGGGTGGAGCCGAGCGCCCGCGCCGGCCACGCGCCGAGCACCAGGAACGTGGCGAGCCCGCCGAGCCACAGGGCCACTGCGAGGAGGAACGGGACGATGCTCGAGCCGAACAGCTCGGTGCTGGCACCGCTGGTCGACACGGGGTCGGCCACGATGTCGGCCAGCGCCTTGGCCTGGTCGGTCGTCTGGGTGGGCAGCTGCGACGCCGCCTGACCGAGGCCGGTGGCGAGGCTGCTGGCGCCGGTGCCGAGGCTCCCGGCGCCCGAGCCCAGCTGTCCCGCACCCGAGGACACCTGCTGCGCCCCCGAGGCGAGGGCGCTCGCGCCCGACGACATCTGGCCGGCGGCTCCGGCGGCCTTGCCCGCGCCGACGGAGAGCTGTGACGCGCCGCTGGCCAGGGACGACGCACCGGACGCGGCCTGCGCGGCACCCGACGCGAGCTGGTGCGCGCCGGACGCGGACTGCTGGAGGTAGCCGGCGATCGTCTGCAGACCGCTGGCGGACTCCCCCGCGCCGTCCGCGAGCTGCGCACCGCCTACGGCCAGCTGCTGGACGCTGGTCTTCAGCGCGGGCTGACCGTCGACCCCGGTGTTCACGGCGGCGTCGAGCCCCGCCGCACCCGAGGCGAGGGCCGCCGCGGAGTAGACCAGCGACGGCGTCTGGCCCGCGGGGGGCGCCGTGCTGACGCGCTGGGCTGCGATCGTCTGGAGCAGCTGCTGGCACGTGCCCGGCACGCCCGCCGAGCAGGCCTGCGCGAGCTGGTCGACACCTCCGAGGAACGTCGACAGGCCGGTGCTGAGCTGCCCGGCCCCGGACGCCACGGAGGAGGTCCCGGCCGCGAGCCCGGTCGGTGCGTTGACCCCGTCGGACAGCTGCTGCAGCCCCGACGCGAACGCCTGGGCACCCGGCACCGCGGCCTTGGCCGTCGCGGCTGCGGACGACGTCTGCGCCGCGAGCTGGTCCAGCCCCGAGGCGAGCGACGACGCCCCGCTCGACACCTGCCGCACCCCGGACGCCAGCGAGGCGGCACCACCGGACAGCGAGCCGGCACCGCTCTGCAGCGCGCCGATCCCCGTCGCCAGCTGCGCGGTGCCGGAGGCGAGCGACTGCGCACCGGTGCCCACCTGGCCGGCGCCGGTCGCCAGCTGCTGCGCGCCGGTGGACAGGCTCTGCGCACCCGTCGCCAGCTTGGTGGCGCCGTCCGACGCCTCGCCCAGCTTGTCGTGCAACGTGCTGAACCCGACCAGCACGTTCTGCAGGTACGCCGTGGTCAGCTGCTGACCGAGCACCCGCACGGCCGTCCCCGTGACCGCCTGCGCGACGGCGGAGTCGGCGATCTTGGACCGGTCGCTCACCTTGATGTCGATGGTCGCCCGCTGGGCGTGGGCGGCGTCCGCGGTCGACGTGGCTGCTGCGGAGAAGTTCGACGGGATGGTGACCACGGTCGCGAACCGGCCGTCGGCGAGCCCGGCGGCGGCGTCGTCCGCGTTGGTGACCACCCAGGTGAAGTTGCCCGAGGAGTCGGAGCCGGAGACGTTCTTGACTGCGGCGCCCGGCGTGGCCGAGGCGCTCGGCGCGGGCGTCGCCTCACCCGAGGGTGCAGCGGTCGGAGACGGGGTGGCCGTGGCCCCGGACGACGACGCGTCAGCCGCCCCGGCGGACGTGACGAGCCCGGCGGCGAGCTGCCGGCCGAGCGGCACCGTCTGACCCTTGACCGTCACGGGCGTGTCGAGGTTGACCACCGCAGCCTGCACGCGGTTGAGCCGCTGGGTGGGCTGCCACAGCGCCCAGGTCAGCAGCCCGCCGATGGTCAGCGGCACCAGCACCAGGCCGAGCACGGTGAACCAGGTGGCGCGGCCGCTGGTCCGGGCGCGCTCCGGCCGCAGCAGGGCGTCGAGGGGGTTGGACATCTCAGAGCACCTTCGCAAGCTCGGGGGCGGCGGCCAGCGTGACCGTCGCGGTGGGCGGCATCGGCAGCAGCCCGCCGACGGCGTCGACCGTCTGCGCGCTGACGACGAGGGACAGCGGGCGGCCCTCCGCGGCGGCGGTGCGCAGCTCGGACGCCAGCTCGTCGTGCACCGCCCTGCGGAGCACCGGGTCGCCGACGGCGTCGAGGTCGTCGATCGCGACGATCGGCGTGCGGGCCGCGAACGCCTGGCGCAGCTCGTCCACCGGGTCGGTCGCGCGCGCCAGCCGGGCGAACGCGACGGCGCGACGGATGTCCCGGGCCCGCACCGGCGCGACCAGACCGGCCACCTTCAGCGTCCCGGCGTCGGCGTGCGCACGGCCGGCGATGGTGAGCAGCAGGGCGGTGCGTCCGCTGCGGTGCGGCCCGGCGACGACGAGCGCACCGCCGGTGGCGAGTCGCACGGAGACGCCGTCGTACAGCGGCCACCCGTCCGGCCGGTCCAGGCGCAGCCCGGCGGCCGCCACCGCGTCGTCGGCACCCGGCTCCGGCCACTGGGCCAGCGCGAGCTCCGAGGCGAGCCCCTCGCCCTCGACGTCGAAGCTCGGCAGCACCCGGTCGAGCCAGCGCGGCATGTGCCAGGCCCGGTCGCCGAGCAGCTGGAGCACCGCGGGGACCAGGGTCATGCGGACCACGAAGGCGTCGACGAACACCCCGGCTGCCAGGCCGAGCGCGATCGGCTTGATGTTGACGTCGCCCTCGGGGACGAAGGCGGCGAACACCGAGAACATGATGGTCGCGGCGGCGGTGACCACCACGGCCGAGGCGGTGAACCCGCTGCGCACGGCGGCCCGCGCGTCCCCACCGTGCACGTAGTCCTCCCGCATCCGGGAGACGAGGAACACCTCGTAGTCCATCGCCAGGCCGAACAGCACGCCCATCAGCACGATCGGCATGAAGCTGATGACGGGCATCGTCCGGTCCAGGCCGAGCAGGCTCGCGCCCCAGCCCTTCTCGAACACCATCGCGACCACGCCGAACGCGGCCACCACGGACAGCAGGTACCCCGCCGTCGCCTTCAGCGGCACCCACAGCGACCGGAACACCATGGTGAGCAGCACGAACGACAGGCCGACCACCAGGAGGCCGAAGGGCAGCAGCGCGCGGCCCAGCCGGTCGGAGATGTCGATCTGCACCGCCGTCACGCCGGTGACGGACAGGTCCACCCCGTACGTCCGCTGGAAGTAGCCGTGCTTGGCGCGGATCGCCGCCACCAGGTCCTTGGTCGCCTGCGAGTCAGGCCCACCGGTGGGGACCACCTGGACGATGCCCGTGGTCGCGTCCTGGTTCGGGGTGGCGAGCGGGACGGACGCCACGCCGGGCAGCGCCTCGATCTCCTCCTTCAGGTTCGCCATCAGCCCCAGCGGGTCGGTGGACCCCACGATGGTCCCGGTGACGATCAGCGGGCCGTTGTAGCCGGGCCCGAAGTGCTCCGCCAGCAGGTCGTAGGTGATGCGGCCGCGGGAGTCCTTGGGCTGCGTGCCGGCGTCCGGCAGGGCGAGGCGCAGGTCGAGGGCGGGCAGCGCGACGGCGCCGAGGCCGAGGACGACCAGCACGATGGTGACCACGGGGAAGCGGGTGACGGCCCGCACCCAGCCGAGGAAGAAGCGGTTCTGGTGCACCTGCTCGCCCGCCAGGTGCGCGGTGGCGCCGGGCTGCTGGGTGGCGACGAGCTGCTCGGTGGTCGCGGCGTGGGCCGCACCGTCCGCCGTCGTCCCGTCGCCGGTCGCCGCGTCCGTCGTCGCCGCAGCAGTCGTCGCGCCGGCCCTGGCCGCACGCCGCGCCGCCCGCCGCTCCCGCCGGTACCCGGGCCGCACGCGGTCGCCGGCGAACCCGAGCAGCGCCGGAGTCAGCGTCAGCGCGATCAGCACCGCGAGCCCGACGGCGACGGCCGCCGCGACCCCCATCACGGTGAGGAACGGGATGCCCGCCACGGCGAGCCCCACCAGCGCGATCATCACCGTCAGCCCGGCGAACACCACGGCGGACCCGGCTGTGGCGAGCGCTCGCGCCACGGACTCGCGCGGCTCGATGCCGGCGCGCAGCTGCGACTGGTGCCGGGACACGATGAACAGCGCATAGTCGATGCCGACGGCCAGGCCGAGCATCAGCGCCAGCATCGGGGTGGTCGAGGAGATGGTCGCGAACCGCGTCGCGATCGAGATGCCGAGCGTCGAGATCCCGACGCCCAGCAGTGCCGTCACCAGCGGCATACCTGCGGCGAGGAACGAGCCGAAGGTGACCACCAGCACCCCGAGCGCCACCAGCACGCCGAGCGCCTCGGTGGAGCTGACGGTGGGCAGTCGCACCGAGAAGATGTCGCCGCCGAGCTCGGCCGTCGAACCGGCCGGCAGTGCCGCGCGCAGCGCGCTCTCCTCGGCGATCAGCGCCGAGCGCGTGGCGTCCGTGATGGTGATGCTCTGGCCGTCCATCTGCACGGTGACCACCGCGGCGGACCCGTCGTCGGACACGCCGCCGGTCACCTGGGTGCCGAACGGGTCGCTGACGGCGGAGACCTGGCTGATGGTCTTGAGCGTGGTCACCGCGTCCTCGACGGGCTTGCGCACGGCGTCGTCCCGCACCGTCACGCCGGGCGGCGCGACGACCACCAGACGCGCCGTCGAGCCGCTCACCTGCGGGAACGTGTGCTTCAGCGCGTCCATGGCGGTGCCGGACTCGGTACCGGGGATGGAGAAGGTGTTGTCGGTGCCCTTCGACAGCAGCTTCGCGCCGCCCAGCGCCAGCAGGAGGATCGCGAGCCAGGCCAGGACCACGCGCACACGGGCGCCGAACGACCAGCGGCCGAGCCGGTAGAGCAACGAGGACACGACGGCTCCTGGGAGACGGGTGAGCAGGGATCGATACGCCGGTGTATCCGATACACCAACGTATTCGATAGACTGGCTGCACGCCAAACGCCCGCTGGAGGTGACCCCCATCTCGACCCCCGCCGACGTCCTGCTGACCCCCCGCCGGCAGCGCACGCGCGACCGGCTGCTCGACGCTGCCTACGAGGTGTTCGCCGAGCAGGGCGTGCACGCCAGCACCGTCGAGGAGGTCTGCGAGCGCGCCGGGTTCACGCGCGGCGCCTTCTACTCCAACTTCACGACGAAGGAGGAGCTGTTCGCCGCCCTGATGGAGCGCCAGCACAGCCTGCAGCTCGCCGCGCTCGCCCTGAAGGTCGACCGGCTCCGGCCGCGGCTCGAGGCGGTGACCGGCCCGATCGACGAGGCCGGCCTGGGCGACCTGATGCTGGACTTCTTCACCGGACCGCTGGACGACCGGACGTGGTGCCTGATCGACCACGAGTTCCGGTTGATGTCGCTGCGCGACCCGGAGGTCGCCGGGGTGTTCGCGGCGCACGAGGAGGCGTTCGAGACCTCGCTCCTCGCCATCGTCGGGCGCGCGCTCGACCTGGCCGGGCGGCGCTTCGTGCTGCCCGACGGTGTGGCCGTCCGGCTGCTGGGCGACCTCTACCAGGACATGCTGCAGCGCGCGATCCGCGCGGGCCGCTCCCTGCACGAGGAGCCGGAGGCGCGCGACACGATGGTGCGGCTGGTGCTGGCCCTGACCCGGCCCGTGGCCGCGGCCGACGGCGGCCCCGGCCGCCGAACCGACCTGCACCCGGCTGCGACGGACGTCCCCGTGCGCGCCGACGCCACGTGCTGAGCACCCTGCGGGCCCGGCTCGCCGCCCAGCCCCCGACCGTCGGCACCGTGCTCGGCGGCCTGCTCCGCGCACCCGGGACCCTGCTGTGGCTCACGGCCCTGGTGGTCACGGGCGTGCTCGGCGAGGAGCTGAGCGAGCAGCAGCTGGGAGACCGGCTGCTGGCCGCCTCGACCAACCTGACCAACCTGGCGCACCAGCCCGTGCGCGTCCTGGTCGACTCCGCGCTGTGGGACGGCCACGCGGTGTGGTGGCTGCTGCTGGTGCTGGGGAGCGTCAGCTGGACGGTCGAGCGCTGGCTCGGCACCGCCCGCTGGTTCGCGGTGCTGTTCGGCGCCCACGTGGTCGGCACGCTGATCAGCCAGGGCGTGGTGGCGCTGCAGGTGGCGCACGGGCTGGCGCCGGCCAGCGCCGAGGTGGTGCTCGACTACGGGGTCAGCTACGCGATGGCCGGGGCCCTCGGGATCCTGGCGCACCGGTTCCCGCCCCGCTGGCAGGCGCTCTACGTCACGGTGGCGCTGGCCGACTTCACGTCCCCGTTCTGGGCGCCCGGGCACCCGCCCGTGACGTTCACCGACCTGGGTCACCTGGTGGCCCTGCTGACCGGGCTGGCCGCCTACCGCCTCGCCCCCGCGGCGGTGGACCCGACGGCCGAGGCGGAGCCGCCGCTCGACGAGCTGGTGGCCGACTCGCTGGTCGACGAGCGGCTGGTGCTGGAGGACGCCGTGCCGGCCGGCGGCCCGACCGACTGACCGACCCGTCAGCCCACGTGGTCCCGCCACGAGTGCGCGGGGACGTAGCCCAGCAGGTCCCGGGCCGCGCCGATCGCCAGGAGCGTCTCGAACCCCTCCAGCGGGCGGGTCAGCGGCACCTCGGGGAACACGGCCGCCATCAGCTCGGCCGAGGGGGTGTTCATGATCGTGTCGGCCGCCGCGATGATCACGTTCTGCGATCCGCTGGTCGGCCGCTCGATCCCCAGGCGGCAGGCGGCGGCGACGTCCCGCACGTCCACGTAGCCCCACAGGTTCCAGCGGCGGGAACCCAGGTCGCTCCAGTACCCCGGCACCCGCGCGTAGTCCTCGGGACGGTGGATGTTGGACAGCCGCAGCCCGACGAAGGGGATGCCGGACCACGCCGACACGTGCTCTGCGGTCTGCTCCCCGAGCACCTTCGAGAGGGCGTACGTGCTGGTCGGAACGGGGAAGTGCGCCTCGTCGACCGGTGCGTACCGCGGCGGGACGTCGAACGGCAGGCCGAGGGTCGTCTCGCTCGACGCCCACACCACCTTGCTCAGCCCGAGGCGGGCCGCCGCGAGGAACACGTTGGAGTTGGCCGCCGTGTTCCGGTTGAGCGTCTCCGGCCCGGTGGCGCGGCCCGGTGCCGGGATGTTGCCCAGGTGGACGACGGCGTCCGAGCCCGCCAGCACCTCGACCGCCTGGCCGTAGTCGGTCAGGTCGGCGACCACCAGGTCGGTGCCCAGCTCGTCGTTCTCACCCGCCACCCCCGTCAGGTCGGTGGCCACCACCTCGTAGCCGTGCTCGAGCAGGTCCGCCACCACCGCGCGTCCCGCCTTGCCCCATGCGCCTGTCACCGTGATCCTCACGGCTGCGATCCAAGCACCGCCCGCCGACGGCCGCCCGGGCAGCCGGCTGCACCGCGACCCGTCCCCGACCCCAGCCGGGGCGCAGCTGAGACGCACCTCACACCCTGCGACGGCAGCGTGCGGCAGATCCGCCCCGGACGTGGACTAGCGTCGCCCAGCCGGCACCACCCGCGGGCCGCACCCGCGGCAGAACGACCTGCGCCGCCCACCGGCGCCTCTCGAGTCCGAAGGACCTCTCGTGACCCAGCTGCAGTCCCACCCGTCCGCCCTGGTCAGCACCCTGCTGGACGGCGTCGACCCCGGACCCCTGTTCACCCCGGTCGAGCCGGTCCCCGGGCTGACGCTGCGCAACCGCTTCGTCATGGCGCCGATGACCCGGGCGTTCTCCCCCGAGGGCGTGCCCGGCGCCGACGTCGCCGCGTACTACGCCCGCCGCGCGGCGTCGCTCGGCCTGATCGTCACCGAGGGCACCTACGTCGACGAGCCGTCGGCCGGGAGCTCGTCCCGCGTGCCGCACCTGTACGGCGAGCGCGCGCTGGCCGGGTGGCGGGCCGTCGTCGAGGGCGTGCACGCGCAGGGCGCGCGCATCTTCCCCCAGCTGTGGCACCTCGGAGCCACCCGCCGCGCGGGCTGCGACCCGGTGCCGTCGGCGCCCGTGGTGAGCCCCTCGGGCATCGACGCCGCCGGACGCACCGTGGGTGAGCCGGCGAGCGCCGCCACCATCGCCGCCGTCGTCGACGCGTTCGCCCGCGCGGCAGCGGACGCCAAGGCGGTCGGGTTCGACGGCGTCGAGGTGCACGGCGCCCACGGCTACCTGCTGGACCAGTTCCTGTGGGAGCGGACCAACCAGCGCACCGACTCCTACGGCGGGTCGCCCGCCAACCGGGTCCGCCTCGCCGCCGAGGTGGTGTCGGCGATCCGCGACGCCGTCGGCCCCGGGTACCCCGTCAGCTTCCGCTTCTCGCAGTGGAAGGGCGGGCACTACGACGCGAGCATCGCGACGACGCCCGACGAGCTGGCGCAGGTGCTGGTCCCGCTGACGGAGGCGGGCGTCGACCTGTTCCACGTCTCCACCCGCCGCTACTGGCTGCCGGCCTTCGAGGGGTCGGACCGCACCCTCGCCGGCTGGACCAAGGAGCTGACCGGCCGGCCGGTGATCGCCCTCGGCTCGGTGGGCGTCTCCGCACCGTTCATGGGGGCGGAGACCGAGGGCCAGGAGACCCTCAGCCTGGCGCCGCTGGTCGAGGAGCTGGAGCGGGGTGAGCTCGACCTGGTCGGCCTGGGCCGGGCGGTACTGGCCGACGCGCACTGGGTGAAGAAGGTCGGTGCGGGCCGTACGGCCGACATCCGGCCGTACGAGAAGGGTCTGGAGGGCGTCCTCGACTGACGTCAGCAGTGGGCTCACAGCCGGGCTTCCTGGTCACCGGGCGCCATGCCCGGCATGCTCGGCAGCACCGCACCGCTCCGTACCCGGCGGCCGGCGCGGTGCGGAGGTCGACGTGGCCAGGCGTGTGCTGGTGGTGGACGACGAGGCGGGCATCCGCCGGGTGCTGCGCGCCTACCTCGAGGCGGACGGGTTCACCGTCGTCGAGGCCGGGACCGGGACCGACGCGCTGGCCGAGCTGCGCCGGGACCGGCCCGACGTGGTGCTGCTGGACGTGATGCTGCCCGACGTCGACGGCCTCGAGGTGCTGCGGCGCATCCGTGCCACCTCGGGCGTCGGCGTGGTGCTGGTCACCGCCCGCGCCGAGGAGGCGGACACGCTGGTCGGTCTCGCCGTCGGCGCCGACGACTACGTCACCAAGCCGTTCAGCCCCCGCGAGGTGGTGGCCCGGGTCAAGGCCGTCCTGCGACGGGCGCGGGACGACGAACCCGACCCGGAGCGCCTCCGCTTCGACCGCCTCACCGTGGACCTCGCGGCCCGCGAGGTCACCGTGGACGACCGTCCGGTGACACCGTCGGCCCTCGAGTTCGACCTGCTCGGGGCGCTGGCCCGCTCCCCCGGCCGCGTCTTCTCCCGTCGGCAGCTGCTCGAACGGGTGTGGGGTGACGACTTCTACGGCGACGAGAGGGTGGTCGACGTGCACGTGCGCAGCCTGCGGCGGCTGCTGGCCGACGACGTCAGCGCACCACGGTTCATCGCCACCGTGCGTGGCGTCGGGTACAAGTTCGTCGGGAGGCCGTCATGAGGCGCCTGTCCACCCGCCTGCTGCTGAGCCACACCCTCGTCGCGCTCACCGGAGCGGTCACGGCGTACCTGGTCACGCGTGTGCTGACGCCACACCTGTACGACGCCCGCGTCGGCATGATGGCCGGCCGCATGCCGCCGTGGGACCCGCACGTGTCGCGCGACTTCGCGGTCGGTGCGTCGAACCACGGCCTGGCCATCGGCGTCGTCGTCGCGCTCGCGGTGGCGATCGCCGCGGGTGCGTGGTCGTCGTGGCGGCTGCTGCGTCCGCTGGACGACCTGTCCGCGGCCGCGCACCGCATCGCCGCCGGCCGGTACGACCAGCCGGTGCCCCCACCCCGCGAGGCGGAGCTGGCCCGGGTGGCCAACGACGTCAACGCCCTGGCGGCGCGGCTGGCCGAGACGGAGGCCCGCCGGATGCGCCTGCTGGGTGAGGTCGCCCACGAGATGCGCACGCCGCTGACGGTGCTGGACGGGTACGTCGAGGGGCTGCAGGACGGCGTGTTCACCCCCGAGCCGGAGCTGTTCGCCGAGCTGTCCGGTGAGCTGCGCCGGCTGCGGCGCCTGTCGGAGGACCTCGGGGCGCTGTCCCGGGCCGAGGAGGGCCGCCTCGGCCTGCGCGTCGCCCGCGTCGACGTGGCGGCGGTCGCCATCGGAGCCGCCGAGCGGCTGCGCCCCCAGCTGCACGACGCCGGACTGGACCTGAAGACCGAGTCGGCCGGCTGGGCGCTGCTGGTGGACGGCGACGGCGACCGCATCGCCCAGGTGGTGACCAACCTGGTGGGCAACGCCCTGGCCGCCACACCAGCGGGTGGGCAGGTGCGGGTGCTCGCGCGACCGGAGGGCCACGAGGCGGTGATCGAGGTCAGCGACACCGGCGTCGGGCTGGCCGAGGGCGACCTCGAGCGGGTGTTCGAGCGGTTCTACCGAGCACCCGGTCCGGTGGGACCCGCGGTCGCGCGACCCGGCACCGGCATCGGCCTGACCATCGCCCGCGGCATCGCGCACGCGCACGGTGGATCCCTGGTCGCGTCCTCACCCGGACCCGGCCAGGGATCCACCTTCACGCTGCGGCTGCCGCTGGCGCGCTGACGGCGCGCACCGACGGCCGGACGGTTCAGCTGGACGGCGACGCCGACGGGCTCGGCACGGGCGCCGGGCCGTACCCGCGGTGCATGCCCGGACCGAACCCCGGACCGAACCCCGGCCCGGAGCCCCGACCGGAGCCCGGCCCGAACCCTGGACCGACACCCGGCCCGGTGCCCCGCCAGCCGCCCTGCCCGCTGCGCTGACCGGGCTGCACGCCCTGGTACGGCTGGTCGTCCCGGTCCCAGCCACGGTGCATGCCGGGCATCCCGTCCCACGGGCGAAGCACACCCCGGTCGCTCACCGCGCTGACGCCCGCCCAGGCCACGGTCGCGCCGACCGAGCCGATCAGCAGGACGACGGCGACCACCAGGGCCGCGATCAGCGGACCGCGCCGGCGTGCCGGCGGCAGCCCGGGGCCGGTTCCGGCCGCGCCCGGGGTCGGAGCCGCACCGGCCGGCCGTGGCGTGCCGGGCTCCGGCGTGGTCGGCACCGGCTCGGTGGGAGGCACGGTGCTCATGGCTGCCCGCCCCGCGACTCGAGCAGCGCCGCGCGCAGCTGCCGGTACGTGTCCACGTCGATCTCACCGGTGGCCAGGCGTCGGTCGAGCACCTCGAACGGCGACTCCGGCCCCTGCGTCCACGGCCCCTGCGCTCCCGGCGCCTGGCCGTACGGCGCCCGGCCCCACGGACCGGGTCCCCAGGGACGGTGCACGGGCGGTGCGCCGCGGCGGCCGGACGTCGTCAGCTGCACCACCAACCAGATGATCGCCGCGATCAGCAGCAGCCAGAACAGGCCCATCACCAGCCACACCCCGGCGTGCATGCCGCCTCCGTACCACATCATCTTCGGTCTCCGTCGGGCTCGCGGACGGCGCTCGTCCGCCGTCCTCCACGTCCAGCGTCCGCCCCGTGCGCGAAGGCCGCCCGGTCGCGATTGCGAAGATTCGATGAAGACGCCGGTCAGACGAGTGTCGCCGCCGACCCGGCGCAGTGCCAGGCTGGTGCCGATGAACGCGCACGAGGTCCCGCAGCCGAGCCCGTCGAGGATGACGCCGTTCGCCGGCCACCCGATCGTGGTCGCGATCGTGCCCGGTCAGCCGGAGCTGGTGGCGCTGACCGCCATCTCCTGGTCGCAGGCGGCCGGCAACCCGCCGCTGTACTTCGCCTACGTCGACACCACCCGGTTCGTCCTGGAGGAGTTCCCGGACGGCACCGTGCGGCACGGCGAGGTGGACCCCGACACCGTCGACGACCGCTGGGAGGACCGGCGGATCCAGATCGTCGAGACGCTGACCCGCGTGATGGAGGGCACCGGCGTGCCGTGGGAGTTCCGGTACCTGGCCGGCCGGCCGGACCGTTCCCTGACCCACCTGGCTCGCGCGGTGGACGCCGCGGCGATCGTCGTCGGCACGCGCGCCCCCGGTCGCGGGGCGCGGGTGCGGGAGTTCCTGGAAGGCTCGGTCGCCGTGCAGCTGTCCCACCACCAGCACCGGCCCGTGCTCGTCGTCCCGCTGGGCGTCGTCGACTGGAAGACACCGTTGTGGAGGTGACGCCGCCCGCGCACCCGCGGCCGGCCTACCGCCGGCCGGGTCTGCTGGGACTGGTGGTACTGGGCGGGGCGGTCGGCACCACGGCACGCTGGGAGCTGGGCCGGCTCCACGCCGTCGCCACCGGCACGTTCCCCTGGACGACCTTCTGGATCAACGTCACCGGCTCCCTGCTGCTCGGCCTGCTGCTCGAGTCGCTGGCCCGTAGCGGTCCGGACCACGGCTGGCGTCGGGCGCTGCGGCTCGCCATCGGCACCGGGGTGATGGGCGGCTACACCACGTACAGCACCTTCATGGTGGAGTCCGACCTGCTGATCCGGGGCGGCCGGGTCGGCCTCGCGGCGGTGTACGTGGCGGGCAGCGTCGCCGCCGGGGTGCTCGCGGCTCTGGTCGGCATCCTCGCGGCGCGGGCGCTGGTGCGGAGGCCCGCATGATCCCCGTGCTCCTGGCGCTGGCCGGCGGCCTGGGTGCCGCGACGCGGTTCGTCGTGGACGGCGTCGTGGCGCGCCACAACCGCCTGCCCTTCCCGCTCGGCACCGTGGTGATCAACGTGTCGGGTGCGCTGCTGCTCGGCGCGCTGACGGGCCTCGCGATGCGGTACCCGGGCCTGTCGGACGAGAAGGTGGTGCTCGGCACCGGCTTCCTGGGCGGCTACACCACGTTCAGCACGGCCAGCGTCGAGGCCGTCCGGCTCGCGACGGGCTCACGCCCGGCGGTCGAGGCGGTGCTGCACGCCGTCGGCATGGCTCTGGCGGGGCTCGCCGCCGCAGGCGTCGGCCTCTGGCTCACCCTGCCCTGACCCGAGGCTCACGACAGGGCCGTGAGGCACTCGAACCCGGTGGCGCCCTCGAGGTAGCCGGGCGAGGGCTTCGAGCAGAGGTCGGGCCGCGCGACGACGGAGGACACGCGGTACATCGCCCGGCTGGACGAGCAGTCCACGGAGGTCAGCCTGCCGCCGCTCCCCTCGGCCCAGCAGGACCCGACCCCGTCGGTCGGCGAGGACGAGCCGTGGAGCAACGCCGCCAGGACGAGGAGCAGCACCACCGCACCACCCACCGCAGGGCCCCACCACCCGCGCTTCAGGGCGGCGACCAGACCGCGCGGCTGCGGTCGGGTGACCCAGAACTGCCATCCGGCGGGGGCTGCCGGCCAGGTCGGGTCCGGCAGGTGGCCCCGCCGCGGGTCGAAGCCGGGGGGCGTCAGCCACCCCGGCGGAGCGTTGAAGACGGCGTCCGCACCAACCGCCGGAGCCGCCGTGATCACGCCAGCCCCCCGGTCGGCATCCCGGCCTCGACCTGCTCGCGGATCCCCGCGACGTGGGCGGGGCTCAGCTGCAGCTCCGCGGCGATCGCGGACACCGGCTCGCGCAGCCGGTCGGTGGGCGACAGGCGGGCGCCGAGCAGGACCAGCCGCCGGACGAAGTCCTCGCGGCCGTCGATCGACATGGTGCCCGCGAGGGGTGCCACGTAGGTCAGCGCCGTCCGCCGGTCGGCGAACGCGTTGACGTCGGCCCGCAGCCGGTGCTCGTCGTACGGCTGGGCCACGCCCGGACGGTCCCGCAGGGCCGCGCAGGCCAGGGCGACCACCTGCGGGGTCGGGCTCAGCCGGGACACCAGGTGCGCCACCCCGGCCCGCGCCGCCAGACCCAGCGTGTGCTCGAACACCGCGACGGTCGGCGCCTCCAGAGCCACCTCCGTGAACGTGCCGTGGCACGCGTCGCACTGGACGAAGGTGCCCAGCCGCTCGAGCGGGATGACGGGGATGAAGAACAGCGTGAACCACCGACGGGCGGCGAGGTGCCGGTACGACCGGTCACCCAGGCACCGTGGGCAGTAGAAGACGCCGGTCGCGATCAGCGCCTTGAACGCGCGCCAGCCCCAGATGATCATGCGGTCCCCCTGCGAGCACTGCCGACCCGGTGAGGGCCTCGACCCTCACTGTTGACAGCGCACAGCGTGGCACCGGGACGGTCACCGCGAGGGGCGATCGCACCACCAGCAGGGCGGATTCACTCGAACGCCCAGCCGGACCGCCCAGCCGGACCGCCCGGCGGGACCGCCCGCCGGACCGCCTCGCCGGGCTAACGGGCCACGCGGTACTGCGCGGTGATCGGGCACTCGAACGGGTCGCGGGCGCCCAGCCCCACCCGGTTCAGGTACTGCACCACCGTGCGGTAGGACCGTGCGGCGCTCACCTCCGTGTAGTGGATGCCGTGGGCCCGGCAGAAGTCGCGGACCAGCGGCTGCACCTGACGCAGGTGCGGCCGCGGCATGCTCGGGAACAGGTGGTGCTCGATCTGGTAGTTCAGGCCGCCCATCGCCACGTCCGTCAGCCGACCGCCGCGGATGTTGCGGCTCATCAGCACCTGACGGCGCAGGAAGTCGATCCTGCTGTCCCGCGGCACGATCGGCATGCCCTTGTGGTTGGGCGCGAACACCATGCCCATGTAGAGGCCGAACAGGGCGAGCTGCACGGCGAGGAACGCCACCGCCATCCCGAACGGCAGCAGCCAGAACACCACGGCGAGGTGGCCGCCGAGCCGCAGGGTGACGAAGGCGATCTCGACGGGGCGACGCTTCACCGGACCCCGGCCGAAGATCGTCTTCACCCCGGAGACGTGCAGGTTGAGGCCCTCCAGCAGCAGCAGGGGGAAGAAGAACCACCCCTGCCGCTCGCGGAACCACCGGGCCACCCCCGTGCTGGGACGTCGCTCGTCCTCGTTGTGGAACCGCAGCACGTCCATGTCGATGTCCGGGTCCGCGCCCACCTGGTTGGGCTTGGCGTGGTGCCGGGAGTGCTTGTGCTGCCACCAGCCGTAGCTCATGCCGGCGTACAGGTTGGCGATCACCAGGCTGCCCCAGTCGTTCCACCGGCCGGAGGCGAAGATCTGCCGGTGCGCGGCGTCGTGGCCCAGGAACATCACCTGGCCCAGCAGCAGGGCGAGCAGGGCCGCGACCACCAGCTGCCACCACGAGTGCCCGACGAGCACGAACGCGGCGAACGTGGCGAGCAGTCCGACGGTCAGCACCGCGAACTGCGTCCAGTACCAGCCGAGCCGCCGGCTCATCAGCCCCGACTCCTGCACGGTGCGGGCCAGCTCGGTGAACTCGCTGAGCTGACGCTCACGCGGGCGCAGGACGGGCGGATCGGCGGTCGCGACGGTACGGGTGTCCATGGGTTCCCCTCCGGATAGGCGGGAGGGCAACCCCCACGAGTGTGGGACCGAGGTCCCGGGTGTTGCGAGAGTACGCCCGGTCGGGGCGGGGGCGGCCGACGCGCCGGACGGAGCGGGCGACACGCCGGTCAGCGGCTCTCGACGGCGTCGAGCGCGGCCCGCAGGGCCGACCGCACCTCGACGGCGACCTCGGTGAGGCCGGGACTACCGGTCAGCTGCACCATCAGCACCGGGTCAAGGGCGTCGACCAGGGTGCGGCCGTCGGCGCCCGCGCGGACCGTCAGCGAGCAGGGCAGCAGCAGACCGACCCGCTCGTCCGCCTGCAGCGCCCGGTACGCGTAGGCCGGGTTGCACGCGCCGAGCAGCAGCTCGTGCGGGACGTCGACGTCCAGCTTGGTCTTCAGCGTGCCGGACAGGTCCACCTCGGTCAGGATGCCGAAGCCCTGGGCGGCGAGCGCCTCTCGGAGGGCCGCGACGGTCTGGTCGAAGTCGAGGGCGACGGTGGTGGAGAGGGCGAAGCTCATGGGCGGTCCTCCGACGGCGGCACGACCGCTCGGGCGGCCGAGCTCTCAGTATACCCCTGGGGGTATCGATCGCCACCTGCAGCCCGGACCCGTGCCCGGGCAGCCGCCGGACACGGCGCGGCGGTGCGCACCGGGAGCCGCTGTTCCCCCGATACGCACCGCCGCCGCGTTGCGCTCGGCTACAGAGTGCCTGCGCGCCGCTTGTTGACCAGGTCGAAGGCGACGGCGGCAAGGAGCACGAGGCCCTTGATCGCCATCTGCCAGGCGGGGTTCACCGCCATGATCGACAGGCCCATGTTCAGCACGCCCATGATCAGGGCGCCGACGATCGCGCCCGAGATCCGGCCGATGCCACCGGTGACCGCCGCGCCGCCGATGAAGCAGGCGGCGATCGCGTCGAGCTCGTAGTTGCTGCCTGCCGCGGCCACCGCCGCGCCGGCCCGCGAGGAGGTGACGATGGCCGCGACGCCGGTGAGCGCACCGATGTTGACGAAGATCGAGAAGTCGATCGCCTTGGTGTTGACACCGGACAGGATCGCCGCCGGACGGTTGCCGCCGATGGCGTAGATGCGCCGGCCGAACACCGTGTTGCCCATCACGAACGAGTACGCGATCACCAGCACGCCGACGATCACCAGCACGATCGGCGTGCCGCCCGAGCTGAGGGACAGCACGAACGTCAGGGCGCCGATGGCGAGGGCGACCAGCACGTTCTTGCCGACGAACGCGAGCAGCGACTCCACGTGCAGGCCGTGCTTGCGCTTGGCCACCCGGGACCGCAGCTGCGTGAACACCACCGCGGCGATGCCGACCACGCCGAGCAGCAACGTCAGGGCGTCGAGGTTCCCGGCGAAGCCGAGCACGTTGGGCAGCGACCCGTTGGAGATGCGGACGTAGCCGTTGGGCAGACCCGCGATGGTCTCGCCGACCAGCACGATCGCGAGACCGCGGAACAGCAGCATGCCGGCGAGGGTGACGATGAAGGCCGGGATCCCGACGTAGGCGATCCAGAAGCCCTGCCATGCCCCGGCGAGGGCGCCGACCAGGATGCCCACCAGCACGGCGAGCAGCCACGGCAGGTGCATGTCCCGCATCGAGATGGCGACCACGCCGCCGATGAACGCCACCATCGAGCCGACCGACAGGTCGATGTGCCCGGCGACGATCACCATCAGCATGCCGATGGCCAGGATCATCACGTAGGCGTTCTGCTGGAACAGGCTCGCGACGTTGTTCGCCAGCAGCAGCTTGCCGTGCGTGAGGACCTGGAACAGCAGCAGCAGGACGACGAGCGCGCCGAAGATCCCGTACTGCCGGACGCTGCTGCCCAGTGCCGAGCCCCGGGTCGCCTCACCCTCGACCGCGCCCGTCAGGGGCGTCGTTTCCGTGCTCATCGCGTGATCCCGTTCTTGTCCATGGTCATGAGGTGCATGAGGTGCTCCTGGGTGGCGTCCGCCCTGGCGACCTCGCCCGTGACGCTGCCCTGGCTGAGCGTGTAGATGCGGTCGCAGACCCCGATGAGCTCCGGCAGCTCGGAGGAGATGAGGATGACGGCCTTCCCCTCGTCCGCCAGCCGGTTCACGATCGTGTAGATCTCGTACTTGGCGCCGATGTCGATGCCGCGGGTGGGCTCGTCCAGGATCAGCACGTCCGGGTCGGCGAAGATCCACTTGCTCAGGACGACCTTCTGCTGGTTGCCGCCCGAGAGCTTGCCGACCAGGGCCGCCACCGTGGGCGACTTGACCGCCAGCTCCTTGCGGAACCGTTCCGCCGTGGCGAGCTCGACGTTCTTGTCCACGACGCCCCAGCGGGCGACCTTGCCCAGCGCCGACGCGCTGACGTTGTGCTGGATCGTGTCGATGAGGTTGAGGCCGTACCGCTTGCGGTCCTCGGTGGCGTACGCGATGCCGGCCCGGATGGCGGCCTGCACCGTGGAGGTGTCCACCTCCTCGCCGTTCTTGTAGACCCGGCCCGAGATGCCGGTGCCGTACCGCCGGCCGAAGACGCTCATGGCGAGCTCGGTGCGGCCGGCCCCCATCAGCCCCGCGAGCCCGACGATCTCGCCGCGCCGCACGTTGACCGACGCGTTGCGCACCACGACGCGCTGCCGGTCGATCGGGTGGTGGACCGTCCAGTCCTCGATGCGGAGCACCTCCTCGCCGATCGTCGGCGAGTGCTCCGGGAACCGGTGGTCCAGCGCGCGGCCGACCATGCCCCGGATCAGGCGGTCCTGGGTCACCGGCTCCGCACCGTGCATGTCGAGCGTCTCGATGGTGCGCCCGTCCCGGATCACCGTGGTGGAGTCCGCGATCGCCTCGAGCTCGTTGAGCTTGTGGCTGATGATGATCGAGGTGATGCCGTCGTCCCGCAGGCCGCGGATCAGGTCGAGCAGGTGGTCGCTGTCCTCGTCGTTCAGCGCGGCCGTCGGCTCGTCGAGGATGAGGAGCTTGACCTCCTTGGACAGCGCCTTGGCGATCTCCACCAGCTGCTGCTTGCCCACGCCGATGTCGGTGACGCGGGTGTCCGGGGGCTCGGTGAGCCCGACGCGCCGCAGGAGGCGAGCCGCCTCGGAGTTCGTCTTGTTCCAGTCGACGACGCCGCGCCGGCTGCGCTCGTTGCCGAGGAAGATGTTCTCGGCGAGCGACAGGTACGGGCTGAGCGCGAGCTCCTGGTGGATGATGACGATGCCCTTGCGCTCGGAGTCGCGGATGCCGCGGAACTCCACCGGCTCGCCGTCGAAGACGATCTCGCCCTCGTAGGTGCCGTGCGGGTAGACCCCTGACAGGACCTTCATCAGGGTCGACTTGCCCGCACCGTTCTCACCGCAGATCGCGTGCACCTCGCCGCGCGTGACCGCGAGGTTGACGTCGTTCAGCGCGATGACGCCCGGGAAGCGCTTGGTGATGCCGCGCATCTCCAGGATGGTGCTCTGCTCCATGAGTTCCTCACTCCGGTCGGACTGCTGGGACGGACGGGCGCCGCCGGCCCGCAGCTGCGGACCGGCGGCGTCCCGAGGTCACAGACCCAGGTCGGAGGCGCTGTAGAAGCCGGAGTCGACCAGTGCGGACTTGACGTTGTCCTTGGTGACCACCTGCGGAGCGAGCAGGTAGGTCGGGACGACCTTCTTGCCGTTGTCGTACGTCTTGGTGTCGTTGACGTCAACGGTCTGGCCCTTGACCACCTGGTCGACCATCTTGGCGACCTCGTCACCGAGCGCCCGGGTGTCCTTCCAGACCGTCATGGACTGCTTGCCCTGGAGCATGTTCAGGACGTTCGCCTTGTCGGCGTCCTGGCCGGTCAGCACGGGCCAGTCGGAACCCGGCTTGTAGCCGGCCGCGTCGAGGGCCTGGGCGATGCCGAGCGCGAGGGAGTCGTTCGGGGACAGGACGACCTGGATCTTCTTGCCGCCCGCGTAGAACGAGTTGATGCGGTTCTGCATCTCGGACTGAGCCGTCTCGGACTTCCACTCCTGGATGCCGATCGAGGTCCAGTCGGCGTCCGTCTTCGGGGCCTTGCCCGAGGGGACGACGAGCTTGCCGGACTGGACGTAGGGGTTCAGCACGTCCCAGGCGCCGGAGAAGAAGAACTTGGCGTTGTTGTCGTCGGGCGAACCGGCGAAGGGCTCGAGGTTGAACGGACCCTTGCCGTCCTTCAGGCCGAGGGCCGTCTCGATGAACTGGCCCTGCAGCTGGCCGACCTTGTAGTTGTCGAACGTGGCGTAGTAGTCGACGTTCGGCGACTCGTTGATCAGGCGGTCGTAGGCGATCACCTTCGCGCCCTTGTCGGCGGCCTGCTGCAGCACCGGGCCGAGCGCCTTGCCGTCGATGGAGGCGATGACCAGGACCTTGGCGCCCTGGTTGATCATGTTCTGCAGCTGCGTGACCTGCTGGTCCACCTTGTTGTCGGCGTACTGCAGGCTGGTCTGGTAGCCGGCCTTCTTCAGCAGCTCCTCGAGGTGGGCACCGTCACGGTTCCACCGCTCGAGGCTCTTGGTCGGCATCGCGATGCCGACGAGGGTGCTCGCCGCGTTCGCCGAGGTGGCGCCCCCGGCGGGGGTGTTGTTGCTGCGGGTGCTGCTGCATCCGGCGACCGAGGCGAGCGCGAGAGCCGCGCCCATCACGACCGCGACCAGCTTGGTCCGTGTCAACGTCATCGTCGTCCTGACCTCTCACAACACCGACCGGACCCCCCGGTCGGGTGCACGGCGCCGCTCCGTCGCGGGCCGCCGTCGTGGGGGCTCGGCGGCGCGTGCCGGCCGGTACCCCTTTTTGTTGTCGGGCAGAACTAAACCATCGTCGGACAGGGTCGGACAACGCTTCGACGGGTCGGCAAGGTCACAATGCGGCAACGGTGGCCGCGACGGGGTCAGGCGACCCAGGCCTCGGCGTCGTCCACGACGCCCCGCAGGACGGTCAGCGCGCCGCCCGCCATCGCGGGCAGCTCCCCGGCGCGGGCGCGGGTCACGGCCGGCGTCGACCACGGGGCGAAGATCACCATCTGCTGCAGGCAGTCCTCGACCTGGCGGTGCAGGTGGTCGAAGAGCTGACCGAAGCTGCCGCCCAGCACCACCTCGCCGATGTCGAGGATGTTGGCCGCCGCCGCGAGCGCCGTGCCGAGCATCCGTCCGGCGTCCCGGACCGCCGCCAACGGCTGGGCCTCGCCGCGCTCGGCAGCAGCCGCGAGGTCGGCGATCGTCGCTCCGACCGGCATGCCGGCCGCGCGCAGCATCAGTGCCTGGCCCGCGAGCGCCTCGAGGCCGCCCCGTTCGGCGCCGAGCGCAGGTTCCACCACCACGTGCCCGATCTCACCGCTCCACCCGTGCCGCCCCGCGAAGATCTCGCCCTCGAGCACGATCGCGCCACCGATGCCGAGCTCGCCCGAGACGTAGAAGAACGACGGCGCCACCCGGCCCCGACGTGCCCACGCCTCGGCCCGGGCGGCCAGGTTCGCCTCGTTCGCCAGGCTGGGCGGGAAGGCGGCCAGCACCGGGTGCCGGGACATCAGCCGGACGACGTCGACGTCGCGCCACCCGAGGTTGGGCGCGTACCGGAGGGGACCGGTGACCCGGTTGACCAGGCCGGGCAGCGCCAGCGCCGTGCCCGCCACCCGCAGCTCCGCCTCCTGCAGGTCCAGGATCACCCGGCCGGCCAGGTCGGCGAGGCGGCCCAGGGTGACCTCCGGGTCGCTGCCGCGCAGGTCCTCGTCGACCACCTGCTCGAACAGGACGCGTCCGGCGAGGTCTACCGCGCGCAGGCCGTAGTAGTCGACGTTCACCTCCATCCCCAGCGCGGCCACCGTGCCGAGGGCCCCGGCCAGCGGCACCGCCGGCCGGCCGGCGCGGCCGACCAGCACCGGGTCGAGCTCGCGGACCAGCCCGGCGGACAGCAGCTGGTCGGCGATGCCGGAGACGGTGCCGCGGGACAGCCCGAGCGAGGCGGCGATCTGGGCGCGGGAGACGGGCTCACGGGCCTGCAGCACGGCGCCGAGCACAGCCGAGAGCGGGGAGACGCGAGCCGGGCGCGCGGCACCACGGCTGGCGGAGGCGTCCCCGTCGACGCCGTCGGGCTGCATGGCGCACACCCTAGCGGCGGGCGCGCTCACTCCCCTCGGCGCACGCTCAGCGGCCGCGGAGCTCGACCCGGCGGATCTTGCCCGAGATCGTCTTGGGCAGGACGTCGACGAACTCGACGACGCGCGGGTACTTGTACGGCGCCGTCCGGGACTTCACGAACTGCTGGATCTCGTGCGCCAGCTCGGTGGACGCCGTGTACGGCTCGGCCAGGACGATGGTCGCCTTGATCACCACGCCGCGGATCTCGTCCGGGACACCGGTGATGGCGCACTCCCGCACGGCGGGGTGGTCGTGCACGATCGACTCGACCTCGAACGGGCCGACGCGGTAGCCGGACGTCTTGATCATGTCGTCGGTGCGGCCGACGTACCAGAGGTAGCCGTCGGCGTCCGCCGTCGCCAGGTCGTGCGTGTGGTAGTACCCGTCGTGCCAGGCGGCGTCGGTGATCGCGTCGTCGTCGGCGTAGCCGAGGAACAGGCCGAGCGGGCGGGCGTCGCGGTCGGCGCGGACGCAGATCTCGCCCTCCTCCCCCGCGCCCGCGACGGTGCCGTCCTCGCGGAGCAGCACCACGTCGTACGCGGGCGACGGGGTGCCCATCGAGCCGGGACGACCCTCCTGCCAGTACGCGGTGAATGCGGCCAGCGTCATCTCCGTCTGGCCGTAGCCCTCCTTGAGGTCCAGCCCCGTCAGGGCGCGGAACTTGTCCGCGACCGCGGGGTTCATCGCCTCGCCGGCCGTGGTCGCGTGGCGCAGGTTCGACAGGTCGTAGCCGGACAGGTCCTCGGCGACCAGGAAGCGGTAGATGGTGGGCGGGGCGCAGAACGTCGTCACCTGCGCGTCGTGCAGGTGCTGCAGCATCCTCTTGGGGTCGAACCGGTCGAAGTCGTAGACGTCGACCGCGGCCTCCAGCAGCCACTGCCCGTAGAGCTTGCCCCACACCGACTTCGCCCAGCCGGTCTCGCTGACGGTCAGGTGCAGGCCGTCCGGGTCGACGTGCTGCCAGTACTTGGCCGTGGGGATGTGCGCGATCGGGTAGCTGTGGTCGTGCAGCACCATCTTCGGCTCGGCAGTGGTGCCGGAGGTGAAGTAGAGCAGCAGCGGGTCCTTCGTGACCGGACGGTCGGCGCCCGTCGGGGCGACGAACGGCGGTGCGGCGGCGACGCCCGCGTCGAAGTCGTCCCAGCCCTCACGTGCCCCGTGGACCGCCGCCCGGATCAGGCCGATGCCCAGGTCGGCGGCGGCCTCGTCGACCGCGGCGGCGACGTCGCCCTCCTGGGTGCAGACGACCGCGCGGATCTCGGCCTTGCGCAGGCGGTAGTGCAGGTCGTGCGTCTTCAGCTGGTTGGTGGCCGGCACCGCGACGGCGCCGATCTTGTGCAGGCCGACGATCGCCCACCAGAACTGCGGGTGGCGCTTGAGGATCAGCAGCACCCGGTCGCCCTTGCGGACGCCGGCCTGCTGGAAGTACGACGCCGCCTGGTCCGACAGGCGCGCGATGTCGCCGAACGTGTACTCCTCGACCGCGCCGGAGTCGTCCGTCCAGCGCAGCGCCCGCTTGTCCGGGCTCCGGCGGGCCAGCTCGTCCACGACGTCGTACCCGAAGCTGAAGTCGGGCGGACAGGTCAGCGAGAAGGCGGTGGGGTGGCCCTCGGCGCCCACGGTCTCGGTGAGGTAGCGCTGGTGCAGGGCAGGCATGTGACGGTCCTTGCGGGGTGACGAGGAGGGGTCACGACGAGCGTCCCGCGGGAGCGGCACGACGTCGACCCCGCCAGCCGTGCCCGGCGACGCTACTCCCCTGCGCCGACCAGGACGTGGGCCGTCTCGCCCGTGGTGCAGGGCCTCAGTCCTCCCGCCGCTCACCCGGTCGCGGACGAACCGTGGTGAGGGCCGCCAGCTGGTGTGCTCGCTGCTCCGTGGCCCGCGCCCAGACGTCCGCCAGCACCTCGCCGTCCCGCCCACGAATCGTCACGAGCATCTGCGACGCCAGGCGTCCCGCGACGAAGAGCGTCAGCTGGTCCGGCGTCTCGACGACCCATCGCACAGGCTGTGCGCCTAGCCGGGCACTGCCGCTCGTCGGGACCCACTCGACGGTCCCCGGTGAGAATCGGAGGGCTCCGGGCAGGGTGGTGCTCGGGCTCCTCGTCCTGAGCCGTGCTGCGCCTTCCCTCGCCGCCCAGACGGGAAGCAGGGCAGGGCAGGTGCCGCCCACCGCGCGGCTCGCACGGACCCGAACAGCGAGCAGGAGTGCGGTGAAGGCGAGCAGGCCGATCGCGGCGATCACCAGCGTAGGGACGACGCCGACCACGACGGCTTGCCGGACGAGCGGGAGCACGACCACGGCGCCGAGCACCGCGACCTGCGTCCGTCTTCCCTTCATCCGCTCGCGCGCGTAGGCGTCCGGAGTCGTCCGTCCAGCTCGATCGCTTTGCACGCGCGGCCCCTCTCGCAACCGGGCTGCTTCAGCCGGCTGTGCGACCGTACCGGGGCGGGGCGGTCGCACCGGGACCTCTCAGCTGTCCCGCGGCGGCGCCAGGCGGCGGGAGGCCGCGAGGGCGAGGAGGTGGAAGGCCTGGGCCTCGGCCGAGCGGCCCGGGCGGTCGAAGTGCGGGGCGCCGCAGACCGGTTCGACGAAGCCCTCCGGGGTCATGTGGGCGACAGCGGTGGCGAGCAGCGAGCGGGCGGTGGCGGCGTACGGGGCCGGCGGCAGCCAGCCGTCCGCCACGCCCGTGAACAGGGCGTACGCCAGCATCTGGGCGACGTTGAGCTCGGTGAAGGTCGACGCGTCGTCGAGGACGTCGTGGAACGTGCCGTCCGGTTCGCGGTGAGCCAGGCAGGCGTCGACGACGGTGCGGGCGTGGGCGGTGGCGACGGCGCGCAGCTCGTGGGTCGGATCGGCGAGCAGGTGGACGGCACGGGCGAGCCCGGCGACCACCCAGCCGTTGCCGGTGCCCCAGTGCGCGGCGCGCAGCAGGGTGCCGGAGTCCTCGTCGTACTGGTGCGCGTACAGCCCTGAGGACGGGTCGAACAGCCGGTCGGCGTGCCCGCGCAGCTGTCGCAGGGCCTCGTCGGGACGGCCTGCCAGCACCAGCACCGGGAGCAGCATGTAGACGGAGTCCACCCACACCTGGTGCGTGCCCTCGAGGTGGAACAGGGTGCCGTCGGCCGCCCGTGGGCAGGTCTCGACCAACCAGCGCACCTGCCGGTCGAACCCCGCGGCGCACTCCGCCGACCCGGTGCGGCTTGCGACGCGGTGCACCACCTCGCCGAGCGCGCCGCAGTTGACCAGCCCGGAGTCATCCAGCTCGCCGAGCCGCCCGTCCGCCGTCTGCCGCGTCACGGCGTCGAGCGCCATCGGCACCACCAGGTCGTCGCGGCCGAGGTCGAGCAGCGCGTGCGAGGCGACGCCCTGCTCCCACGAGTGCCGCTGCATGGCCAGCAGGGCGTGCAGCACGGGCATGAGGGTCACGTCGTCGTCCACCGGTCGATCATGCGTCGGCGCACGTGGACGGGCCGGTCGGCGGCCGGTTCCCTACGCTGGCGCCAGGCTCGGGGCGAGGAGGTCGGTGTCGGTGACGTCGCGTGAGCAGGACCCGTCGACGCGGTTCGAGGCGGAGCCGGGCACCGATCCGGAACACTGGTTCCTCTCCGCGGCGGACCGCGGCAACCCGGACACCGTGCTGGACACCCGGCACGCCGACGGCCTCGCGTGGACCCTCGGCAACGAGGTGACGCCCCTGGTGCACGGCTCGGCGTACTTCGCGGCGCTGCTCGCCGCCGTCCAGGCGATGGGCGACGGGGACCTGTTGCTGTTCACCGACTGGCGGGGCGACCCCGACGAGCGGCTCGGTGGGCCGGGCACCGAGGTGGGACCGGTGTTCGCGGCGGCCGCCGCACGCGGTGTGGACGTGCGCGGGCTGGTGTGGCGGTCGCACTGGGACCGGTTCCGGTTCAGCGCGGCGCAGAACCGGCACCTCGGGGAGGAGATCGAGGCGGCCGGCGGGCAGTGCCTGCTGGACATGCGGGTGCGACCGCTGGGGTCCCACCACCAGAAGCTGGTGGTGCTGCGGCACCGCGACCGGCCGCAGGACGACGTGGCGTTCATCGGCGGCATCGACCTGTGCCACAGCCGGCACGACGACGAGGCGCACCACGGCGACCCGCAGCCGGTGGAGATGGCCGCGGTGTACGGGCCGACCCCGCCGTGGCACGACGTGCAGCTGCAGATCCAGGGCCCGGCGGTCGGCGACGCCGAGGCGGTGTTCCGCGAGCGCTGGCAGGACGCGACGCCGTTGACGCTGAACCCGCTGCGCCGGCTCGAGGACCTGCTGCGCGGCACCCGCACCCGGGTGCGGCCGCTGCCGCCGCAGCACCCGGACCCGGAGCCGTGCGGCACCGCGGCCGTGCAGCTGCTGCGCACGTATCCGCCGCGGTTCCCGCCCTACCCGTTCGCCCGCCGTGGCGAGCGGTCGGTGGCGCGCGGCTACATTTCCGCGTTGGGGCAGGCGCGTCGGCTGGTGTACCTCGAGGACCAGTACCTGTGGTCGGCGGACGTGGCGGCGGCGTTCGCGCGGGCGCTGCGGCGGTCGCCGGACCTGCGGCTGGTGGTGATCGTGCCGCTGCACGCCGACCAGGGCGGACGCGACGCCGAGGTGCCCACCGAGCTGGGGCGGCTGCACGCGCTGCGGCTGCTGCGACGGGCCGGCGGTCGGCGCGTCGGCATCTACGGCGTGGAGAACGAGGCCGGGACGCCGATCTACGTGCACGCCAAGGTGTGCGTGGTGGACGACGCGTGGGCGTGCATCGGGTCGGACAACGCGAACCGGCGGTCGTGGACGCACGACAGCGAGCTGAGTGCGGCCTTCGTCGAGGGGACCACCACGGGCACCGCCCGGTCGTTGCGGGTGGAGCTGGCCGCCGAGCACCTGGGCGCGGCGGCGCCCGACGACCTGGACGACCCGGTGGCGTGGTTCGACGCGTACCGGAGCGCGGCCGAGGCGCTCGACGCCTGGTACGCGGGTGGACGACGAGGGCCGCGGCCGCCGGGCCGGGTGCGGACCTACCGGCCGGGGCACATCAGCGTGCTCGACCGGCTGTGGGCCGAACCGTTCTACCGGTGGGTGTACGACCCGGACGGCCGGACGCCGGCGGACCGGCTCGCGCGGCGGTTCTGACCTCCCGCCGAGCGACCCGGCCGCGCCGTCGGCCGGCGGTCAGCGCGCCGGCGTCAGCGCGCCGGCGTCAGCGCCCGCAGCCGGTCGCCCAGCTCGGTGGCGAAGAACTCGAGGAACCCGTCGGGGTCCGGGCCGCCGTTCATGGTGACCAGGTGGTCGAACCCCGCGTCGACGAAGGTCTGCGCGACCTCGACGTGCCGCTCCACGTCCGGGCCGCACGCGAACATCGACCGCATGTCGTCGCCCCGCACGTGCTTGGTCGCTGCGTCGAAGTTCACCGGGTTGGGCAGCTCGCTCATCACCTTCCAGCCGGGGACGACGAACCGCGTCTTCTCCAGCAGGGCCTGCACCGCCTGCTCCTCGTCGGGCGCCCAGGCCAGCGGGATCTCCGCGTACCGAGGGCCGTCGCCGGTGAACCCGGCCAGCAGCTCCCCCAGCGGCTCCACGGCGAACACCCCGTCGCCGAACTCGTTGGCCAGCTCCAACGACGCGTGGCCGCTGATCGCCACGGCGATCGGCGGGAGCTCTTCCGGCAGGTCGAACACCCGCGCGTCCTCCAGCTGCAGGTGGAGGCCGTCGTACGAGCGGTAGCCGCCCTCCCACAGCATGCGGATGATCTCCAGCGCCTCGCGCAGCGCCTCGTGCCGCTGCCGGGCGGCCGGGACGCCGGTGCCGATCACGTGCTCGTTGAGCCGCTCGCCGGCCCCGACACCGAGCGTGAACCGGCCCTCGGAGATCAGCTGCAGGGTGGCGGCCTGCTGGGCGACGACGGCCGGGTGGTACCGGTACGACGGGCACGTCACGCCCGTGACCAGGCCGATCGTCTCCGTCTTCGCGGCGATGGCGCCGAGCATCACCCAGGTGTTGCCGCTGTGCCCCTGGGACTCCAGCCACGGGTGGAAGTGGTCGCTGAGCTCGACGAAGTCGAACCCCGCCTGCTCGGCGGCGAGCGCCTGCCGGACGATCTCCTGCGGGCCGAAGCCCTCCGTCATCAGCTTGTAGCCGATCCTCATCGCTGCTCCCCTGCGTCGACCGGTGGGTACCGCTCCACCGTCACCCGCGGTGCCCGGGCCCGCATCCCGGGGTTCGCGGGCGCGACGGGAGACCGGCCTCAGCCGAGGTCGTTGCGGAACCGCCCGGTGACGTCGTCCACGGCCGCCCCGACGGTCGGCGCGAACCGGTCCGGGCCGAACCGCTCGTCCAGGCCCAGCCGGTGCAACCGGTCCCGGACCGGGTCCTTCATCTCCGCGATCACCAGCCGGATGCCGCGGGAGGCGAGGTGGTCGTCGAGCTCCACGAGCTCGTCCACCGCGGTGGCGTCCACGTCCGTGATCGGCTCCGCGGCGAGGATCACCGTGCTGACCGGACCGGCGGCGGCGTCGACCACCGCCCGCACGTAGTCGTCGAAGATCCGCCCGTTGGCGAAGAACAGCGGGGCGTCGAACCGGACGATCACCAGGCCGGGGATCCGCTCCGCGGCCGGGTTGCGGCTGACGTCGTGGTACCCGCGCACGCCCGGCACCAGCCCCAGCTCCGCGCGGTACGGCCGCCACGCCTGCTGCACGAACGCGAGGAACGAGAGGGCGACGGCGACGACGATGCCGCGCAGCACGCCGACCAGGACGATCCCGCCGAGGGCCGCCAGTGACAGCAGCCCCTCCACCGGGCTGGTCCGCAGCAGCCGCACGAACCCCGGCACGTCCACCAGCCCGGCCGCCGCGACGATCACCACCGCGGCGAGCGTCGCGGACGGCAGGTATCCCGTCACGCCTGGCGCGGCGAGCACGAAGGCCGTCACCAGCAGCGCCCCGACCACGCCGACCAGCTGCGTGCGGCCGCCGGCCTGGTCCGCGACGGCACTGCGCGACGACGACGCCGACACGGGGAAGCCGCCGGTGAGCCCGCTCGCCAGGTTGGCCACCCCGATGGCACCCATCTCGTGGCTGCCGTCCACCGAGTCGCCGCGCCGGGCGGCGAGCGTGCGGGACAGCACGCCGGTGTCGGCGAACGCGATCAGCGCGATGCCGAGCGCCGGCCCGGTCAGCGCGCCGACGTCGCGCCACGTGACACCGGCCAGCTCCGGCGCCGGCAGCCCGGCCGGCAGCGCCCCGACCACCGGCAGCCGGGCGCGCCAGCCGAGGGCGGCGACCAGCGCCGTCGAGACGACGACCGCGACCAGCACCCCGGGGATCCGGCCGGCCACCCGGTGCCCGGCGAGCAGGCGCAGGCCGAGGATCACCAGGAGGGAACCGAGACCGAACGCGAGCGCCATCGGCTCGGTGCGGCCGTCGGCGATGCCGCGGGCCGTCTCCGCCACCTGCTGCAGCGGTGAGTCCGTGCCGATGGAGAAGCCCAGCAGCTTCGGCAGCTGGCCGACCACCACCACCAGCGCGATGCCGTTGAGGTAGCCGATGCGGATCGGCTTGGACAGCAGGTCGGTCACCAGGCCCAGCCGCAGCACCCCGCCGAGCAGCAGCACCGCGCCGACCAGCAGCGCGAGCACACCGCCGAGGGCGATCGCGCGGCGGTCGTCGCCCAGGGCCAGCGGCACGACGGCGGCGGCGATGATCGGCGCGAGCGAGGAGTCCGGGCCGAGCACCAGCACGCGCGACGGACCGACCAGCGCGTAGACCAGCAGCGGCACGACGGTCGCGTACAGCCCGGCCTGCGGCGGGAGGCCGGCGGCCTGCGCGTAGCCCATCCCGGCGGGGATCAGCAGGGCGGTGACGACGACGCCGGCGGTGAGGTCCTCGCGCAGGCACGCACGCCGGTAGCCCCGCGCGACGCCCACCCCGGGCAGCAGGTGCTCGAGCCGGTGGCCCATGCACCGACCCTAGTGAGCGCCCCGCCGCACCGGCCCTGGTGCCGCGCGCGCTCCGCCTGCCGCGGCTCGCCGTGGACGGAGGTGCGGATCGCCGCAGATGCCGCGAAGGTGTGCGATGTGACAGCGGCCTCTGCCCTCGGCGCGACGACTGCCGTCGTCGTCCTCGCCCTGGTGCTCGGGTTCGCCGTCAGCCGCCCGCGCGGGCTCCCCGAGGCCGTGGCGGCCGTGCCGGCGGCGGTGCTGGTGCTGGTGGTCGGGCTGGTGCCCTGGCGTGCGGCGTGGGACGAGATCTCCGGGCTCGCGCCGACCGTCGGCTTCCTCGCGGCGATCCTGGCGCTGGCGGAGCAGGCCCGCGCGCACGGGGTGTTCACGTGGGCCGGTGAACGGATGGCCCGGGCGTCGACCGGCTCGGCGCCGCGGCTGCTCGGTGCCGTGTTCGTGGTGGCCGCGGCGACCACCGCGGTGCTGAGCCTGGACGCCACCGTGGTGCTGCTGACGCCCGTCGTGCTGGCCGCCGCCACCGCGATCCGCGCACGGCCCCGCCCCGGCGTCTACGCCTCCACCCACCTGGCGAACTCAGCCTCGACGCTGCTGCCGGTGTCGAACCTGACCAACCTGCTGGCGTTCGGTGCCGCCGGGCTGTCGTTCGCCGGGTTCAGCGCCCTGATGGCGCTCCCGTGGGTGGTGACGGTGGCCGCGGAGTACGTCGTCTTCCGGCTGTTCTTCCGCTCCGACCTGCGCACGCCCGTGCACGAGACGCCGGTGCAGGTCGGCCCGGCGCCGGTGTTCGCCCTGGTGGTGCTGGGTGCGGCGCTGGTCGGGTTCGCCGCCGCCGAGCCGATCGGCGTGCCGCCGGCGCTGGTCGCGGTGGTCGCCGTCGTGGTGCTGGCGGCGCGCAACCTGCGGCACGCCCCCGTGCCCACGCTGCGCCGGCTGGTGCACGCCGCCAACCCGGTGTTCCTGCTGTTCGTGCTGGCCCTCGGCGTGGTGGTGCTGGGCGTGCGGCTCGGCCCGCTCGGCACCGGGCTGGCGCACCTGGTGCCGACCCGTGCCGACCTGCCGGGGCTGCTGCTGGCCGCCGGGCTCGCGGCGGTCGCGGCGAACGTGCTGAACAACCTGCCGGCGACCCTGGTGCTGGTGCCGGTGGTGGCGCACTCCCCCGCGCTGGTGCTGGCGACGTTGCTGGGCCTGAACATCGGCCCGAACCTGACCTACGTGGGGTCGTTGGCGACGCTGCTGTGGCGGCAGGTGCTGCACGGCCACGGCAAGGCGCCGTCCACGTCGGTGTTCGTGCGGCTGGGCCTGGCGACGGTGCCGGTGACGCTGGTGCTGGCGGTGGTGGCGCTGTGGGTGTCGGTGCGGATCGGAGGCGTGCGATGAGGGCGGTCGTCTGGTTGATGGAGGGCACCTGGGAGGCGTGCGTCGATGCGGCGGCGGGCCTCGGGCTCACCGACGTGCGGCTGGTGCACGTGCTCGACGAGGACACCGAGGCGGGGTGGGAGGGCGGCCCGCTCGGCCTGATGGGCCGCGGACGACGACGGGCCGACGACCGCCACGGTGCCGGGCGTGCGGGCAACCCGCTCGACGAGGCGGGGAGCGGTCTGCTGACCGCGGCGGCGGCCCGGCTCGGCGACCGGTCCGGCGGTGCGGGCGACCCCGGCGCAGGCCCGGAGGTGCTCCAGCTGCACGGCCGCACCGAGACGGCCGTGCTGGACGCCTGTGCCGGTGCCGACCTGCTGATCTGCGCGCGCGACGGCGTCCGCACCGAACGGGGCCCGCACAGCCTGAGCAAGGTGACCCGCTACGTGGTGGACCACGCGCCGTGCGCGGTGCTGCTCGTCTGGCCGGAGGAGGTCCCGGCCGGCGTGGACCTGCCGCCGGCGCCCCGCCCTCAGCACTAGCCGGACGAGATGAGCACATCGCATCGAGACGAGCAGAACGAACTGCTCGTCTCGATGCGAACCGCTCAGCTGGGATATGCGCGCACGTCGGTCAGGCGCGAAGGGTCGCGGCCTCGAGCTCCTCGGCCTGGTCCACCACCGCATCGACGAGCGCGGCGTGGGCCGCGAGGTCGGGGGCGAGCACGCCGAGCACTCGCTGCACCGCGTCCCGCAGCGTGCCGCCGACCAGCGGCGACAGCTCCTCGAGGCGGGCGTCCGTCACCGCCGCACCGTGCCCGCGCAGGTGGCACACCCATGCGGCGACGGGCCGGACGGCGCCGACCGGGACCCGCCCCGCGGCGACCTCCAGACGCAGCACCGGAACGGTGCGGATCGGCAGCTTCTGGGAACCGTCGAAGGCGATCTGGTCGAGCCGGTGCGCCATCCGCGGGTTGGCGAACCGGTCGGTCAGCGCCGTCCGGTACGCGGCGACGCCCGCGGCGGGGAGGGTCAGGTGCGGGGAGGCTGCGTCCCACCACTCCTCGATCCACGTCCGGCACACCGCGTCGCGCATCGCGTCGGCGACCGTGACGTGCCCGCGCAGCGACGCGGCGTAGGCCAGCATCGAGTGGGCCCCGTTCAGCAGCCACAGCTTGCGCTGCTCGAACGGCGCCACGTCGGTGGTGAACGTCGCCCCGGCGTCCTGCCAGGCGGGACGTCCGGCGGCGAACCGCCCGCTGAGCACCCACTCGGTGAACGGTTCGGTGACCACGGGAGCACGGTCCTGCACGCCCGTGCCGGTGGCCACGGCCGCGACGTCGACGGCGGTGGGCTCGGGCGTGATGCGGTCGACCATCGTCGTCGCGAACCCGACCGACTCCTCGATCCACGACCGCAGCGCGGGGTCCACGTGCTCGGCGAGGCCGAGCAGCACCCGGGCGACCGCGGCACCGTTGTCCGGCAGGTTGTCGCACGGGACCACGGTCAGCGGCCCGGCGTCCGCCCGACGGCGAGCCAGCAGCCCCGCGACCAGGCGCGCCGGGGCCGTGCGCACCAGCGCGGTCGGGTCGCGGCGGAGCGTCTCGAGGTCCGCGGCCAGTTCCGGCCGGCCGACGTCGGGATCGCCGGCGGCGTCGCGCACGTACCCCGCCTCGGTGACCGTCGTCGTCACCACCTGCACCGCCGGGTCGGTGAGGTAGCCGAGCCAGGCGTCGTGCTCGTCCGCCCCATGTGCCCGCGCCACGGCGGGCACCACCTCGAACTCGTCCCGCTCCGGCCCGCGCGTGACCAGCGTGTACAGCCCGTCCTGCGCCGCCATGGCCCGGGCCAGGTCCGGCGACCGACCGGTGAACGCCGCGATCCCCCACTCGGCACCGTCGCTCGCGTGCGCGGTGTACCAGGCCTGGTGGGCGCGGAAGAAGTTGCCGAGCCCCAGGTGCACGTGCCGCACCGGCGGGGCCGGGGTGCTGCGGACCAGCTCGCTCACAGCTTGAACACCTGGCGCGCGCGCCCGGCGACCAGGTCGATCGCGGTGTCCATCGCCTCGTCCTCCTCGAGCCGGTGCTCGGCGACCAGCTGCGCCAGGAACCCGGCGTCCAGCCGCCGCGACATGTCGTGCCGCGCGGGGATCGAGCAGAACGCCCGCGTGTCGTCGATGAACCCGGCGGTGCGGGAGAAGCCGATGGTCTCGGTGACGGCGGACCGCCACCGGCGGATCGAGTCGGGGGCGTCGAGGAACCACCACGGCGCCCCGACGTACACCGCCGGGTAGAAGCCGGCGAGCGGCGCCAGCTCACGGGAGAACACCGTCTCGTCCAGCGTGAACAGCACCAGGTTGAGGTTCGGGTGCGTGCCGAACCGCTCGAGCAGCGGCCGCAGCGGTTCGGTGAAGTCCCCGCGCAGCGGGATGTCGTGGCCGGTGTCCGGGCCGAACCGCAGCTTGGACGCCGTGTGGTGCCCGCGCAGCACGCCGGTGTGCAGCGTCATGGTCAGGCCGTCGTCGCAGGCCATCCGAGCCATCTCCAGCAGCATGTGGCGGCGCAGCGCGACGGACTCGTCGGACGTCGCCGTGCCCGCGAGCGCCGCGGCGTAGATCCGCTCCGCCTCCGCCGGCTCTAGCGGGTACGTCCCGGCGTCGACGTGCGCGTGGTCCGCCGACCGGGCGCCGTGCTCGACGAAGTACCGCCGCCGGGCCTCCATCGCGGTGACCCACCCGGCGTAGGTGCCGGTGTCCACGTCCGCCACCGACCCCAGCCCGCGCACGGCCTCCGCCCACCCGGGCTCGGCGGACTCCAGGTACCGGTCCGGCCGGAAGGTCGGGATGACGCGACCGGCGAACGTCGGGTCGGCCGCCAGCGCGTCGTGCACCGACAGGTCGTCGCAGGGGTCGTCGGTGGTGGCCAGCACGTCGAGCCGGAACCGGTCGAACAGGGCCCGCGGCCGGTACTCGGGCGTGGCCAGCCGCGAGGCGAGCTGGTCGTAGATGTCGTCGGCCGTCTCGGCTGACGGGCGCACGGTCACGTCGAACAGCTCCGACAGCTCCGACTCCAGCCAGTACCGCACCGGCGTGCCGCGGAACACCGACCAGTGCGTGCACAGCAGCCGCCAGACGTTCCGCGCGGCGGCCTCGTCCAACGGTCCCTGGCCCACACCGAGGTCCTCGAGCGGGACGCCCGACGCGTGCAGCAGGCGCGTCACGTAGTGGTCCGGGGTGACGAACAGCGCCGCCGGGTCGGGGAACGGCACGTCGTCGAGCAGCATCCGGGGGTCGACGTGGCCGTGCGGGGACACGAGCGGCAGGTCACGCACCGCCTCGTACAGCGTCCGGGCGAGGCCGCGGACGGACGGGTCGACGGGCAGCAGGCGGTCGGGGTGGACGACGAGGCCAGCGGTGGGGGTGGGCATCGGTGCGGCCTTTCGCACGGGAGGGCTGGTGGGGTGGCTGGACGGCGCCGGTCAGGTGACGGTGCCCAGCTGCCAGGGCACGAACTCCTCCTGCCCGAGGTCGAGGCCTTCGCTGACCGTCTCCTGCCCGGAGGCGACGGCGATGATCCGCTCGAAGATCTCGTCGCCCACCTGCTCCAGCGTGGCCGTGCCGTCGACGATGCGGCCGCAGTTGACGTCCATGTCGTCGGACATCCGCTCGAACATCTCGGTGTTGGTGGCGAGCTTGATCGAGGGCGCCGGACGGCATCCGAACACCGACCCGCGGCCGGTGGTGAAGCACACGACGGTGGCGCCGCCCGCGACGATGCCGGTGACGGAGACCGGGTCGTACCCCGGCGTGTCCATGAACACGAGCCCGCGGCTGGTGATCGGCTCGGCGTACTCGACCACCGCCGACAGGTCGGCCTGGCCGCCCTTGGCCACCGCGCCGAGCGACTTCTCGAGGATCGTCGTCAGGCCGCCCGCCTTGTTGCCCGGTGACGGGTTGTTGTCGAGCGTGCCGCCGCCCGCCGCCGCGTACCGCTGCCACCAGTCCAGCCGGTCGAGCAGCGTGCGCCCCACCTGCTCGGACACCGCGCGCCTGGTCAGCAGGTGCTCGGCGCCGAACACCTCGGGCGTCTCGGCCAGCACCGACGTGCCGCCGGCGGCCACCAGCAGGTCGGACGCGCGGCCCAGCGCGGGGTTGGCGGTGATGCCGGAGTAGCCGTCGGAGCCCCCGCAGTTCAGGCCCAGCACCAGCTCGCTGACGGGGATCGGCTCCCGACGACGTTCGTCGAGCACCGGCAGCATCGCCATGATCTGCGCCACGCCCTCGCGCACGGTGGCCCGGACACCGCCGGTGTCCTGGATGGTCAGCGTGTGCACCAGCGTGTCCGACGGCAGGTCGAGCCCGTCGACCAGCGACTGCACCGGCACCATCTCGCAGCCGAGGCCCAGCACCAGCACGCCGCCGACGTTGGGGTGCCGCGCGTACCCGCGCAGCGTCCGCACCAGGGCGTTCGCCCCCTCGCTGCCCGGCACCAGGCCGCAGCCGCTGCCGTGGGTCAGCGCGATCACGCCGTCGACGTGCGGGTAGGCCGCCAGGGCCGCGGGGCCGCGGAACTGGTCGGCGATCATCTTGGCGGTCGACGCCGAGCAGTTCACCGACGTGACGATCGCGACGTAGTTGCGGGTGCCCGCGCGGCCGTCGGCCCGGCGGTAGCCGTCGAAGGTGCGTCCCTGCGGCGCCGGCGGCAGCTGCGCGTGCACCGTGCCGAACTCGTGGGCCCGGACCGTGTCGTCCATGCCGAGGTTGTGGGTGTGCACGTGGTCGCCGGGCGCGATGTCGGCCGTCGCCCGGCCGATGGACTGCCCGTACTTGTGCACGACACCGCCCACCGGCACGGCGCGCAGCGCGACCTTGTGGCTGCGCGGCACGTCGCGCGGCAGCACCAGCGTGGTGCCCCCGACCGTGAGGCGGGTCCCCGCCGGCAGGTCGGCGGTGGCGATCGCGACGTCGTCGTCCGGACGCAGGACCAGGAGTCGATCCGCTGCCATGGCGTCTCCTCGTTGAAACACGATGCGCATGTTGTGCAACAGCGGCGAACGTAGCACCGGATCCGCGCCTTGCGACCATATTGGCCTTTGACCTGGCTCTTCATCAGCGGACGCCCAGGGAGATCACGTTTCGGGCGTCGCTGGACGCCCACCTCTTGACGTGACGATGAACACGTTTGCATACTCGGCGCAGCCACACCCGTGGCGGGAGGCACCAACGGAGGTGAGCCTGTGGCGGTCAGCGCGCGGGACGTGGCCCGGGTGGCCGGCGTGTCCGTCTCCACCGTGTCGCGGGCCCTCTCGCGGCCGGACGACCTCGCCCCCGAGACGTTGGCGAAGGTGCTCGAGACGGCCCGCATGCTCGGCTACCGTCCGAACCCGGCCGCCCGGGGCCTGATCACCGGACGCACCGGCACGATCGGGCTGATCGTCCCGGACCTGGAGAACCCGTTCTTCTCCTCGGTGACCAAGGGCGTGCAGGCCCGGGCCCGTGCGGCCGGCTACGGCGTGGTGATCGCCGACTCCGACGAGGACCCCTCGCAGGAGGCGGACCTGGTCCGGGAGATGTCCCGCACGGTCGACGGCGTGGTGATGTGCTCGCCGCGCTCCCCCGACGACGTGCTGGCCGCGCTCGCCGCCGAGACCACGCTGGTGCTGGTCAACCGGCGCTGCGGCTCCTTGCCCGCCGTGCTGATCGACAACCTCGAGGGCGTCCGGCTGGCCCTGGAGCACCTGCGGGCCCTCGGCCACCGCACCATCGCGTACGTCGGCGGCCCGGCCACCTCGTGGTCCAACCGGGCCCGGCTGACCGCGGCGCGCGCCATCGTCGCGGAGCACCCGGACACCGAGCTCGTCGACCTCGGCTCCTTCCAGCCCTACGTCTCGGGCGGGATCGCCGCCGGTGACCTCCTCATCGCCTCCGGGGCCAGTGCCGCGCTGGCGTACAACGACCTGGTCGCCTTCGGCCTGCTCGACCGGCTCAAGCAGCGCGGTGTGCGGGTGCCGGACGACATCTCGGTGGTCGGCGTCGACAACATCCCGATGTCCGCCCTGAGCTCACCGGCGCTGACCAGCGTCGGCATCCCGCTGGTCAACTGCGGGCGCGCCGGAGCGGACGTGCTCGTCTCCCTGCTGCGGCACCCCGACCAGCCGCCCACCCACCACCACGACCTGTCGTTCCAGCTGGTCGTGCGTGACTCCACGGCTCCTCGGCGCAGCAGCGAGGGCCTGCGCGACACCGCCTGACCGCACGTTCCACACCGACGGCAGCATCCGGGCGACGAGGCCCGGCCTACTCCAGAGAGAAGGCTGTCCATGAGAAAGCACACGTCTGCCCGGCTCGGTGCCGGGCTCCTGGTCCTGGGGCTGGCACTCACCGCCTGTGCGGCCCCGAAGACGGGGTCGTCCTCGGCAGGGACCGGCGCCGCGGCCGCCACGGCCGGCGGGGTGCCGGCCAAGCCGTCCGCCCCGGTGACGCTCGACATCCTCGACGTCGCCGGCAACCAGAAGCTGACCGGCCCGATGGTCGACGCCTTCGTCAAGGCGCACCCGGACATCATCAGCTCGGTCAAGTGGGAGAGCGCCGGCGCGCCGGACCTGGTCGGCACCATCAAGCCGCAGGTCGACAGCAAGAACCTCAAGGTCGACCTGGTGATGACCGGCACCGACGGTCTGTCGGCCGGCATCGGGCAGAACCTGTGGATGCCGATCGCCAAGGACTACGCGACCCAGCTGTCCAACATGAAGAACTACCTCGACCCGGCCGCCAAGATGCAGGAGCTGGCGCAGGGCTTCGGCGTGGTGACCACGTACTACCCGTCGGGCCCGCTGCTGCAGTACGACCCCGCTGTGGTGACCGACGTCCCGAAGACGCCGGAGGCGCTGCTCGCGTGGGCCAAGGCCCACCCCGGCAAGTTCGGCTACGCCCGCCCGGCCAACTCCGGCCCGGGCCGCACCTTCCTGATGGGCCTGCCGTACATGCTCGGCGACAAGGACCCGACGGACCCGGTCAACGGCTGGGACAAGACGTGGGCCTACCTGAAGGACCTGGGCTCGACCATCAGCACCTACCCGACCGGCACCGGCCAGGTGATCTCGAACATGGCCGACGGCACGTGGGCCATGGTGCCCACCACCACGGGCTGGGACATCAACCCCCGTGCCCTGGGCCAGGAGCCGAAGACGATCGCCGCGGCGCCGTTCGACAGCTTCACGTGGGTGACCGACGCGCACTACGCCGTGATCCCCAAGGGCCAGAGCGCCGACAAGGTCTCGGCGATCCTCAACCTGCTGCAGTACATGCTGACGCCCGAGGTCAACGCGATGGCCTACGACACCGGGTACTTCTACCCCGGGCCCGCCGTGAAGGGCGCCACGCTCGACAAGGCCCCCGCCAAGAGCCAGCAGACCATCAGGGACTTCGGCCGTGACTGGTACGACGCCCTGATCGACAAGATGCCCAAGGCCGTGCCGCTCACCCCGGACCAGATGGTCAAGGCGTTCGACATCTGGGACCGCGAGGTCGGCTCCGGGAAGTTCAAGGCGAAGTAACCATGACGACCACTGCCAGCAAGTTCCAGTCCCTCGAGCTCCGAGGAGTCGGTCGCAGCTTCGGTGGCGTGGACGCGCTGGTGGGCCTCGACCTGACGGTCCGGGCGGGCGAGTTCATCGCCCTGCTCGGGCCGTCGGGCTGCGGGAAGTCCACGGCGCTGAACTGCCTCGCGGGGCTGCTCCCGCTCACCCACGGCCAGATCCTGGTGGACGGCACGCGGGTGGACACCGTCGCCGCGGAGAACCGCGACTTCGGCATGGTGTTCCAGAACTACGCGCTGTTCCCGCACCTGACGGTGGAGAAGAACATCGCCTTCGGGCTGCAGATGCGCAAGGTGCCCAAGGCGGAGCTGAAGCGGCGCGTGGCCGAGGCGATCGCCCTGGTCAAGCTCGAGCAGCACGCCACCAAGCTGCCCGGTCAGCTGTCCGGCGGTCAGCAGCAGCGGGTGGCCATCGCCCGGGCGGTGGTGATGGAGCCCCGGCTGGTGCTCATGGACGAGCCGCTGTCCAACCTCGACGCCAAGCTGCGGCTGGAGATGCGCACCGAGATCCGCCGCCTGCACCAGTCGCTGGGGCTCACGACGATCTACGTGACGCACGACCAGGAGGAGGCCCTGTCGATGGCCGACCGCCTGGTGGTGCTCCGCGAAGGGCGGGTGCAGCAGATCGGCACGCCCGAGGAGCTGCACAACCACCCGGCGAACTGGCACGTGGCCGACTTCATGGGCTACCGGAACCTGGTGGACCTCGACGTCGCGTCGGTCGCGGGTCCGGCCGTGACGGTGGCCGGCAACGGGATCGTGCTGCACGGCACCGCCGTGGGTGCGGTCGTGCCCGGCACAGCGGTGCGGGCGGCGATCCGGCCCGAGGACCTCGTGGTCGTCTCGCCGTCGCTGCCGGTGCGCGGCGGCAACAGCGCCAGGGCGACGGTCTCGGTGGTGGAGTACCACGGCCGCGAGTTCGCCGTCGGCGTCACCACCCCCGGCGGGCAGCTGCTGCACGTGCGGTCCGACCACGCCCCGGCCGTCGGCAGCACGGTGGAGCTGACGGCGGACCCGTCCCGCGTCCTCGTCTACCCGCTGGCGCTGGAGCCGGCGGCGGAGCTCTCAGCCGAGGAGAACGAGCTGCTCGAGGTCCGGCGGTGACGGCCTCGACGATCGGGCGGCCGCGCGGGCGGACCCGCTCGACGGCCAGCCTGCGGCACCGGCTCGCCGAGCGCGGTGTCGACGTGTCGCTGCTGATGCTGCTGCCGGCGCTGGTGATCGCCATCGGGCTGTTCGTCTACCCGTTCTCCTACGGCATCGGGCTGACGTTCCAGCCGACCCCGGCCACGCAGCAGCAGTGGGGCGGCGGGGTGCTCGCCAACTACCTGGCGTTCTTCTCCGACCCCTTCGTCTTCAACTCCGTCTGGCTGACCATGCGCCTGGCGCTGCCCGCCGCCCTGTTCAACGTGCTGGCCTCCGTGCCGATGGCGTTCAAGCTGCGCAAGCGGTTCCGCGGCAAGAAGCTGCTGACCACCCTGCTGGTGCTGCCCATCACGCTCGGCACGGTGCTGACCGCCCAGGGGCTGCTGATCTTCGCCGGCCGGCAGGGGTGGCTGAACCGGTTCCTCATCCAGATCGGCGTGATCCACGACCCGTTGCACCTGGTGAACAACTACGTCGGCGTGTTCCTGTCGCTGGTGATCTCGGGGTTCCCGTTCGCGTTCCTGCTCATCTCGTCGTACCTGTCCGGCATCGACCCGTCGATCGAGGCGGCGGCGAAGACGATGGGCGCAGGGTGGGGTCAGCGGTTCCGCCGGGTGGTGCTGCCCCTGCTGGCGCCGGGGCTCGCCACGACGTTCATCCTCACGTTCGTCCTCGCGTTCAGCGTGTTCCCGTCGGCCCGCCTGGTCGGTGACGCGAGCGGCGCCACCCGCGTGATGGCGCTGATGGCGTACCGGGCGTTCGGCGAGCAGACGGACTACCCGATGGCCTCGACCATCGCGCTGATGATGGGCGTGGTCGAGCTGCTGGTGATCGCCCTGGTGCTGCTGTGGAGGTCGTTCCTCTACAAGGGCTCGACCGGAGGGAAGGGCTGATGGCCGCCCAGACCGTGGTGACACCCGGCCTCGACCCGGTGCCGTCCAAGAAGGTCAAGCCGCGGGACGCCGCACGGGTGCCCGGCGAACGGTCGCTGGTCGCCTCCCCCACCACGTGGGTGGTGTGGGCCGCCACCGCGGCGTTCTTCGTCCTGCTGATCGGCATCCTGGTCAGCGTCGTCGTCGACTCGTTCGGCAAGTCGTGGTTCCGTGGCTGGCTGCCGGAGAGCTGGAGCACCAGCTGGTACGCCGGTGCGTGGGACCAGTACGGGATGACGCAGATCATCGGCGTGACCCTGGGCGTCGCCCTCGCCGTGATCGTCGTCTCGGTGGTGGTCGGCGTGCCGGCCGCCTACCTGCTGGCCCGACGCAGCTTCCCGCTCAAGCGGCTGGTCACCCTGCTGTTCCTGCTGCCCGTGCTGATGCCGCCGATCACCTACGGCATCCCGCTGGCCACCGTCATGTACAACCTGGGGCTGGCCCGGACGATCACCGCGGTGATCCTGGTCAACCTGGTGCCGTCCGTGCCCTTCGTGATCATGACCATGACGCCGTTCATCGAGCAGATCAACCCGAGCATCGAGGCCGCGGCGCGCATGTCCGGCGCCCGCATGCGGCAGGTGTTCACCAAGATCCTGTTCCCCCTGCTGGTGCCCGGCGTGCTGGCCTCGGCGATCCTGGTGCTGGTCCGGACGGTCGGCATGTTCGACCTGACGTTCCTGGTGTCCGGGCCGGGGTCGGACACGCTGGTCGTGGCGATCTACCGGGCCATGACGGCCGCGGGTGGCGGCGAGGCGCGGCAGCTGATCTCGGCGATGGCCGTCGTCTACACCGCGACGATGATGCTGATCCTGATCGTGGCGCTGCGGTTCGTCAGCCCGACGCAGCTGGTGGCCCGGGTGCGGGAGACCCGCGAGGACTAGCGTGCGGGCGGTCCGCGAGGACTGAGGGGTCACGCAGGGTCGAGCGCGAGCATCGCGGCGGCGACCTGGTCGGCGACGGCATCGGGGAGGGCCGTCGCGACCTCGTCCAGCACGAGCAGCCGGGCGCCGGGGATGTCGCGCGCGAGCGCCTCGCCGTTGCCCACGGGGAAGAACCGGTCCCGGCGCCCGTGCACCACGAGCGCCGGGACCGCCAGCTCCGGGAGCCGCTCGCGCCAGCGCGGTCGGCAGTCGAGCCGGGCGAAGACCGTGCCGAGGTGGTTGGCGAGCTGGACGGCAGGCTCCGTGCTGGCCGCCCGGTCGAAGATGCGCCCGGCGGTCGCCCGCGCGGCGTCCGGGTCGTCGCCGAGGACGGCGGCGCGGGCCGCGGCGAACTCCGTGACGGCCGCGCGGTCCGACCAGTCGGGCACCGGGAGCGAGAGCCGTCGCGTGGTCGTCGCGGCGTCGTGGTCCGGCAGGTCGTCGTCGGGCGGGCCCGGCGCGACCGGCCGGGTCCCGACGAGCGTCAGGGCGCGGAAGGCGTCCGGGTGGGCGAGGGCGGCCACCTGCGCGACCATCCCGCCGATGCCGATGCCGGCGAGGTGCGCCGGCCGGTCGTCGAGCTCACGGGCGAGCGCGGCCGCGTCGGCGGCGAGGTCCCGCAGCGTGTACGCGGGCGCCTGCGGGTCGACGCTGGTCGACGCGCCGGCGTCGCGCAGGTCGTAGCGCACCACCCGGCGCCCGCCGCGAGCGAGGGCCTCGCAGACGGCGTCCGGCCACGAGAGCATCGTCGGGCCGCCGGTCAGCAGCACGAGCGGTGCTGCCGGGTCCCCCAGCTGCTCGACGCCGAGCGTGACGCCGTCCTGCACCCGTACCGAGCCGACCGTCGACGGCATCGTGCCTCCTGCGTCCGGTGGGACGGCGCCGTGTGCATCGCCCCACCGGACGTAGACCGGCCCGACCGAGCCCGCTCATCGCGGCGCGGCGGTCAGACCGGGCGGATCACCACGTCCCGGGCGGGCACGTGCACGATGCCGCTGGTCAGCGGCACGTCGACCGCCTCACCGGTGTGGTTGACCACGAACAGCAGGCCGCCTCGCACCACCGCTTCCACACCGTCGACCGGCTCGGTCAGCAGCGCGGGCACGCCCGCCTCGTCGAGCCAGCGCTGCGCCAGCTCGTCCAGCAGCGCCACGGAGGGCTGGGTGCCGACGTACCAGCCGACGCCGGCGCCGTGCTCGTTGCGCGTCACCGCGGGGTCACCGGCGGCGAACCCGTCGGCGTACGCGGCCACCACCCGGGCGGTGGACACCTCGACGGCGTCGTTCCACTCCCCCGCGGCGCCGGTCACGTCACCGACGAGCGCGACGGCGCCTCCGGCCGGCGCGATCTCGGTGACCCGCACGCCGAGCGTGTCGCGCAGCGCGCCGAGGTAGCCGCCCAGCCGGGCGTGCAGGTCCGGGTCCAGCACGGCGGACAGGTAGGTGACCACCAGGTGGCCGCCACCGCGGACGTACGCGTCGAGCGCCGCGAGGTCGTCGTCCGCCGCGACGTGCAGCGCAGGCGCGACCACCAGGTCGTACGCCGCCAGCCGGGCCGCGTCGGCGTCGTGCGGCAGCAGGTCCACCGTCACGCCGCGCCGCAGGAAGGGCGCGTACCAGGACAGGAACGTGTCGACGTAGTCGATCGTGGCGGGCACCGCCGGCTGGGACAGCGCGTGCCAGGAGTCCCAGTCGAACACCATCGCCACGCGCGCCGGCACCCGCGTGCCGACCACGTCGTCGGACAGTGCGGCGAGCTCCGCGCCGAGCGCGACCGACTCGCGGAACAACCGCGAGTCCGGGCCGGCGTGCGGCACCAGCGCCGAGTGGAACTTCTCGGCACCGGCCTCCGCCTGCCGCCACTGGAAGTGCAGCACGCCGTCCGCACCGCGCGCGACGGCCTGCAGCGAGTGCACGCGGTGCAGACCCGGCGCCTTCGGCAGGTTCCGCCCGCGCCAGTTCACCGCCGACGGGGCGGACTCCATCAGCAGCCACGGCTGGCCGGCACGCAACGAGCGCACCAGGTCGCGCTGCGCGGCCAGCCGGATGTGGGCGCGCGGATCCGCCGGGTCCGGGTAGGCGTCGTCGGACACGACGTCGACGTGCGGCGCCCAGGCCCAGTAGTCGGTGTGCGGGAAGAACCCCATGAAGTTGGTGGTCACCGGCAGGTCGGGGGTGACCCGGCGCAGCACCTCGAGCTCGGCGCGGTGCAGGGCCAGCAGCGTGTCCGAGCCGAACCGGTCCCAGTCGAGCAGCTGGGTGGGGTTGCGGAACGTCGGCGCGGCGCGCGGCGGCTCCACCTGGTCGAACGACGTGTACAGCTGCGACCAGAACGCGGTGCCCCACGCCCGGTTCAGCTCCTCGACGGTCCCGTACCGCGCCTGCAACCAGGTGCGGAACGCCGCCGCCGACTCCTCGTCGTACGAGTACGGCACGTGGCAGCCGTACTCGTTGTTCACGTGCCAGCCCTCGACCGCGGGGTGCTCGCCGTACCGCTGCGCCAGCATCTCGACCAGCCGCAGCGCGTGCTCGCGGTACGTCGCCGACGCGGGGCTGTACTGCTGCCGCGAGCCGAACTCGAGCCGCACCCCGTTCTCGGTGACGGGCAGCGTGTCCGGGAAGTCCCGTGCCAGCCATACCGGCGGGGACGCGGTGGCGGTGGCCAGCAGCACGCGCACCCCGCCGGCGTGCAGCCGGTCGAGCACGTCGTCCAGCCACGCGGTGTCGTACAGCCCCGGGTACGGCTCGAGGCGCGCCCACGCGAACACGGCGACGGTGGCGGTGGTGACACCGGCCTGCTTCATCAGCGTGACGTCCTCGTCCCAGACGTCGGACGGCCACTGCTCCGGGTTGTAGTCGCCGCCGAACCGCAGGCGGCGGGGGGTGAGCTCCATGCGTGTGTCTCCTCGTGCGTGGTTCAGGTCTGCGGGCCCTCGGGGGGCGGGGAAAGGGTGGGGTCAGGCCTCCGTGTGGCCCAGGTCGGGACGGGCGACGAACCGCGCGACGGGCGCCGCGATCCCCAGCTCCAGCACCACCAGGTCGTTGCGGCCGGCACGGGTGGCCGGCGCCGGGACGTACAGGGTGTGCTGCGGTCCGCGGCTCCAGTACCTGCCGAGCGGCCAGCCGTTGACCCAGGCCAAGCCCTTGCCCCAGCCGGTGGTGTCGAGGAACAGGTCGTCGGCGGGCTCGTCGAGGGTGAACGCGGCGTGCGCCAGCACGGGGCCCGCGAGGTCGGCCACCGGCGCCTCGTCGTCATCCACCGCCTGCGCCGCCACCGCGGCCGCGAGCGCGTCGTGCTCCACCACCAGCGACTGCCACCCGCGCACCGGCACCCCGCCGACCGTCACGGGCCCCAGCACGCCCTTGACCTCGCCGAGCCGCGGCCCGTAGCCGACGCGTCCCTGGTCCTCGACCAGCAGCAGCAGCTCGCCACCACCGGCGGGAAGCACCAGCGTCCGGTCGTGGTGGTCGCGCGCCAGCACGCCGACGGGCCGGCCGTCCAGCCACACCTGAACGCGGTCGCGCACCTCGCCGACCGCGAGCACGCGCTCGGTGGCGGCCGTCGGCAGCCACGCGCGCTGGAACGCCAGGCCCCGCCAGTGGCGCAGCTGGTCGAACGTCGGCGGCGCGTCCTGGTCGGCGTCGACCACCAGCCAGGGGGCGACGGCCTCGGCGGCGGTCCGCAGCGGGGCGACCGGGCGCAGGGGCACGCTGAGCTCGGGTGCCGGGACGGCCGGCGCGGGCACGTCGTCGGGCACCGGCGCGTACCGCGCGATCACCTCGCGGAACGCCCAGAACTTGGCGGTGGGGTTCCCCGCCTCGTCGAGCGGGGCGTCGTAGTCGTAGCTGGTGACGGTCGGCTGGTAGACGCCCTTGTCGTTGGCGCCTGACGTCAGCCCGAAGCTGGTGCCGCCGTGCACCATGTAGACGTTCACGGAGGCGCCGGCGGACAGGATCGCGTCCAGCTCGGCGGCGGAGGCGTCCGGCGGCGCGGTGTGGTGCCGGTCGCCCCAGTGGTCGAACCAGCCGCACCAGAACTCGCTGCACATCAGCGGACCGGTCGGCTGGTGCTGCCGCAGGGTGGCCAGGCGCTCGGCCGCGCGGCCGCCGAACGAGCCGGTGCGGTGCAGCGTCGGCAGCGAACCGCGCTCCAGCATCTGCGGCTCGGGCTGGTCGACGGTGATCAGCGGGACGGCGATCCCGGCGTCGCGGGTCACGTCCACCAGCGCCTGCAGGTAGTCCGCGTCGTCCCCGTAGGCGCCGTACTCGTTCTCCACCTGCACCAGCACCACCGGCCCGCCGCGGTCCACCTGCAGCGGTGCGACCAGGTCGTACACCCGGTGCAGGTACTCGGTCACGGCCTTGAGGTAGTGCGGCTCGGACCGGCGCAGGCCCACCTGCGGGTCCGACGTCAGCCATGCCGGCAGGCCGCCGTTGTCCCACTCGGCACAGGCGTACGGCCCGGGCCGGACGATCGCGTGCATGCCCTCGTCGGCGACGAGCTGCAAGAACCGCACCAGGTCGAGGCGGCCGGAGGTGTCGAACACGTCCGGCTCGGGGCTGTGCTCGTTCCAGAAGACGTAGGTCTCGATGGTGTTCAGCCCCAGCTGACGGGCCTTGACGATGCGGTCCCGCCACTGCCCCGGGTGGATCCGGGGGTAGTGCAGCGCGCCGGACAGCAGCCGGACGGGGCTGCCGTCGAGCAGGAAGTCGGCGTCGCCGATGGTGAACGTGGGCACGGGTGCTCCGTCGCTGGAGGGAAGTCGGTCGAGGACGGGCGCGGGGGTGGGCCGAGGAGCCGGCCCACCCCCGCCGGTCGGATCAGGTCAGCCGGCCGTCACCGTGAAGCCCTGCTCCTTGCCGTAGGACACGTTCTGGTCCTGCCACGCCTTGAGGCCCTCGTTGATGTCCGACTTGTTGAGGAAGGCCTTGCCGACGGTGTCGCTGAAGATGCTGTTCGCGTACGACTGCCACGGCAGGTACTGCCAGCCGGTGCCGACGTTCTTCGACGAGTCGACGATCACCTTGTTGACCTGCTGGCCACCGAAGTAGTCGTCCGTCTTGCCCTGGAAGTCGGCCGACTCGAGGTCGGCCGTGGTGGCCGGGAAGCCGCCGGACGCGAGGAACACCTTCACCGACGCCGGGTCGGAGTTCAGCCAGCGCAGGAACGCCGCGGCGAGCTCGGGGTTCTTCGACTGCTTGACGACCACCTCGGTGGAGCCGCCGTTCTCGGCGGTCGCCGTGTCGCTGCCGAACGTCGGCATCGGCGCCACCCGCCACTGGCCCTTGCCGGCCGGGACGCTGGCCTCGAACACACCGGGCATCCAGCCGCCGGTGACCAGCGTGGCGATGGTGCCGTCACCGAGCGCCTTGAACCACTGGTCGCTCCAGCCGGGGATGTTGCCCAGCAGGCCACCCTCGTTGAGCTGGTTCCACATGTCGGCGAACTTCTTGCTGCCGGCGTCCTGCAGGTTGATGGAGACCTTGTCGCCGTCCGACTTGAACGGCCGGCCGCCGGCCTGCCAGATCAGCGACGTGGTCATGCCCGCGTCGCCGGTGTCGTTGACGTAGAACTTGGTGGGGTCGGCCGCGTGCAGCTTCTTGGCGCCCGCGATGTAGTCGTCCCACGTCTTCGGCACGGTCAGGCCGTACTTGTCGAAGACCGTCTTGTTGTAGAAGAGCGCCATCGGCCCGGAGTCCTGCGGCAGGCCCCAGATGCCGTTCGCACCGGTCACCGCGCCCCACGTGGAGGCCGAGTACTTGCTCTTCAGGTCCCCGAAGCCGTACTTGGTCAGGTCCACCAGGTCCTTGGGCAGCACGAACTGCAGCAGCGACTGGTACTCGACCTGCACCACGTCCGGCGCACCGGAACCCGCCTTGATCGCGTTCTGCAGCTTGGTGTTGGTGTCGCCGGCACCACCGGAGTCCACCAGGTTGACCTTGACGTTCGGGTACGCCTGCTCGAAGGCGGCGACCTGCGCCTTGGCGGACGGCGTCCAGGTCCAGTAGGTGATCTCTCCACCCTTGGACAGGGCGGCGTCCAGGGCGGCGGAACCGCCACCGGAGCCACCGGCGGACGTGCTGCCGCCGGACGAGCCACCGGAGGAGGAGCAGGCGGCCAGGGCGAGGCCGACCACGACACCAGCCGCGAGGACGGCTGCGCCGCGCAGGCGGCGACGGGGGTGCAGGGACATGACACTTCCTTTCACATCGTCGTGCGAGGGGGGTGCGGGACGTGCGGGGAGGGATCGAGAGGGTGACGCGGTCGCGCCGCGGCCCGGGGGTCGGGCTCGGTGCGGCCGCGACGGGTCAGGCCTTGACGCTCCCCGCGGCCAGGCCGGACTGCCAGTAGCGCTGCAGGGAGAGGAAGACGGCGACGATCGGGACGATCGCCAGCAACGACCCGGCGATGACCAGGTTGTAGATCGGCGTCGCGTTGACGCCGGTCGCCCGCAGGTTCCACTGCTGCAGGCCGATGGTCAGCGGGAAGAGGTTCGGGTCGTTGAGCATGATCAGCGGCAGGAAGTAGTTGTTCCACGTCGCCACCACCGAGAACAGCAGCACCGTCACCACGCCCGGCGCGAGCAGCCGCACGCCGATGGTGAGGAAGGTGCGCAGCTCGCCGGAGCCGTCGATCCGGGCCGCCTCGAGGATCTCGGTCGGCACCGCGTCCAGGGCGTACACCCAGATCAGGTACAGGCCGAACGGGCTGACCAGCGACGGGACGATCACCGCCCAGATCGTGTTGGTCAGGTGCAGCTGGCTGAACATGAGGAACGTCGGCACCGCGAGCGCCGTCCCCGGGATCGCGATGGCGCCGAGCACCGTGGCGAACACGGCTCGCTTGCCGGGGAAGTCGTACTTGGCCAGCCCGTACCCGGCGAGCGTCGCCAGCACGGTCGCGCCGCCGGCGCCGACCACCACGTAGAGCAGCGTGTTGGCCAGCCACCGGACGTAGATGCCGCCGTCGTACGTCAGCACCTGGTGCAGGTTGTCCAGCAGCGCGAACCGCCCGGCGAACCACAGCCCGAACGAGCCGAACATCGACTGCTGCGTCTTGCTGGCGTTGATCACCAGCCACGCCAACGGTGCCAGCGCGTACAGCGCGAACACCACCATCACCAGCGTCAGCCGGACGGACGGGCCGCCGAAGGGGCTCACCGCGCGGGACCGGCGGGCGCGCCGGGCGCGGGCCGAGCCGGCGTCGGTGCCGGCCGTCCGGGGGGCCGTCGGGTCGATCGTCGTGGTCGCCATCAGCGGTTCGCCTCCCGGGAGCCGCGCAGCTGGACCACGTAGGCGATCACCGCGGTGACCAGGCCCATGACGATCGCGAGGGTCGCCGCGTACGTGTACTGCTGACCCGCGAAGGACAGGTTGTACGCGTACATGTTCGGCGTGAAGTACGTCGCGATCACCGAGGGGATCAGCGTGCGCAGGATGTTGGGCTCGTTGAACAGCTGGAACGAGCCGATGATCGAGAAGATCGTCGCGATGACGATCGCCTGCCGCAGGGCCGGCAGCTTGATGCTGAACACCACGCGCCAGGCACCGGCGCCGTCGATCGCCGCGGCCTCGTAGAGGTCGTGGGGCACCGACCGCAGCGCCGAGTAGAAGATCAGCATGTTGTAGCCGACGAACTCCCAGGTCACGATGTTGCCGATCGCGACGAGGATCCACTGCGGGCTCAGCGGCGTGAGCAGCTCGTGGCCCACCAGCCTGTTGATGTTGCCGGCCAGGCCGAACTGGTCGCCGTACATGAAGCCCCACATGAGGACCGCGACGACGCCGGGGACCGCGTACGGCAGGAACACGGACATGCGGAAGAACGAGGCGCCGTGCAGCCGGCCGGAGTCGATCGCCAGCGCGGCGACCAGGGCCAGGCCCAGCATCACCGGCACCTGGACCGCCAGGAACAGGGCCACCCGGCCGAGGCCGTCCCAGAACTTCGGGTCGGAGAACAGCTGGGAGTAGTTGTCCAGCCCGACGAAGCTGCGCCCGCCGATGAGCTTGTCCTTGAACACGGACAGGTAGAGCGAGTACAGCACCGGCACGACGAGCACGAACAGGAACACGGCGAGGAACGGGATCGCGAACCACAGGCCCGCGAAGGACCGACGCCTGCTGGGCTGGGCGGGCGCGGGGCCCACGTCCGTGAGGACGACAGCTGCTGACACCTTTGTCTCCGGTCTGCCGGTCACCGACATTGGTGACGTTACCAAGCGAGACCGAACCTAGATGGTCACGTTGTCATCTGCAACCCCCCTGCGGTCACGGTGCGATAACGGCTTCTGCGGACTCACCCGGCCCGAGACGGCGATGGGCACGTCACCATGGCTATGCTCCCGGCATGGCCGCAGGTCCTCAGGGGGCAGCCGGCGCACCGCAGCCGCCGCGGGCGTCGATCGCCGACGTGGCGCGCCTGGCCGGCGTCGCCCCCATCACCGTCTCGCGCGTCGCCAACGGGTCGGACGCCGTGCGGGCCGCGACCCGCGAGCGGGTGCAGTCGGCCATGGCGATGCTCGGCTACGCGCCCAACACGGCGGCCCGGGCGCTGCGCAACGGCAGCTTCGAGACGATCGGCCTGGTGGCGCACCGGTTCGCCCGCACCGGCGAGTCGCGGACCATCGAGGGTGTCGTCGAGGCCGCCCGTGCCGAGGGCTACACGGTCGCCCTGGTCGACGTGGTCTCCCCCGCCGACGTGTCCGAGGCCGCGACGCGGCTGCGGCATCAGGCGGTCGACGGTCTCATCGTCATCCGGGCCGAGGTGGCGACCCCGGACGACCTCGCGCTGCCGCCGGGCATGCCGGTGGTGGTCTCCGACTCGCGGTTCGTCGGGCACCACGCCGCCGTCGGGTCGGACCAGATCGGCGGTTCGCGCTCGGCGGTCGAGCACCTGCTCGGCCTCGGCCACCCGACGGTGCACCACATCGCCGGACCGGCGGACTCCGCGCCCGCGGTGCAGCGCGAGGAGACCTGGCAGGAGACGCTGCGCCGTGCCGGCCGCCCGGTGCCACCCGTGCTCCGCGGCGACTGGACGCCGCAGTCCGGCTACGCCCTCGGCGCGCAGATCGCGGACGACCCGTCCGTCACCGCCGTCTACAGCGCCAACGACGAGATGGCCGCGGGGCTGATGCGAGCGCTCCACGAGCGTGGCGTGCGGGTGCCGGAGGACGTCTCGGTGGTCGGGTTCGACGACGCGGCGCTCACCGAGTTCCTCTGGCCGCCGCTGACCACGGTCCGCCAGGACTTCCGCACCATCGGCTCGGAGCTGGTGCGCCTGCTGCTGGCGCAGGTGCGCGACCACGTCGACGTGTCGCGCGAGCACGTGGTGGTGGGCACCACGCTGCAGGTCCGCGCGAGCACGGGACCGTACCGCCCACGAGGCTGAGCGGCGCCCGCCGTCACCCCGCTGGCAGGCCCTGCACCACCGACCTACCGTCGAGGCTCGTCTGCCGACGGGAGCCTGTTGTGCCGGAGACCACTGCGGACGTCGCCCCGCACGACGGGACGGTCCCCCGTCTCGCCGCGTCGCGCCGAGAGCTGGACGACGCCGTCCGCACGGTGCTCGGGCCGGAGGCGCGGCTGCGTCCCGAGCAGCGGGACGCGCTGCGGCGGTTGGCCGACGGCGACGTGCTGCTGGTCGCCCGGACCGGCGCGGGCAAGACGGCGGTGTACGCGATCGCGACCCTGCTGATCGGCCGGCCCGCGCTGGTGGTCAGCCCCCTGCTGGCACTGCAGCGCGACCAGGTCGCGGCACTGCAGGACGCCGGGCTGCGTGCCGCGGCAGCGTCCTCCGCCGGGGGTGCGGCCCGGCACCGCGCCGCGCTCGACGGGTTCGCCGCCGGGGAGCTCGACGTGCTGCTGCTGGCACCGGAACAGCTGGCGCGGCCCGACGTGGTCGCCGCGGTGGAGCGGGCGCGACCGGGCCTGGTGGTGGTGGACGAGGCGCACTGCGTCAGCGAGTGGGGGCACGACTTCCGGCCCGACTACCGGCACGTCACCGGGCTGGTCGAGCGGCTGGGGCACCCTCGGGTGCTCGCCATGACGGCCACGGCGTCCGCCGACGTCCGCCGGCAGATCGTCGAGGGGCTGGGGATGCGGGACCCGGCCGTGGTGGTGCACGACGCCGACCGGCCGGGCATCTGGCTCGGCGTGCACCACGCGGCGTCCGAGGGCGAGCGGGACGCGCTCGTGGTGGACCTCGCTCTCGAGGAGCCCGGCGCCGTGATCGTGTACGCCCGCACCAAGCGCCACGTCGAGAGCCTCGCCGAGGCGCTGGACGCCGCGGGTCGTCCGGCGCTCCGGTACCACGCCGGGCTGCCGCCCATGGCGCGGCAGCGGGTGGAGCGGACCTTCCTGGACGGGCGCGCCGATCTGGTGGTGGCCACCAGCGCGTTCGGCATGGGCGTCGACCGCGCCGACGTGCGGCTGGTGGTGCACGCGGGGGCGCCGCCGTCGCTCGAGCAGTACTGGCAGGAGGTGGGACGCGCGGGTCGGGACGAGGAGCCGGCGCGTGCCGTGCTGGTGGCCCGGGCCGAGGACGTGGCGCTCAACAGGTACCTGCGCGGCTCCGCCGGGCCGCGGCGCGAGACGCTCGCGACCGTGCTGAGGTGCGTCGGCGACGAGCCGACGGACCGGGCGGCGCTCGCCTCGGCCACCGGGCTGGCGGCGCGCACGCTGTCCCGCGCCCTGGCCGAGCTGGTGGACGTCGACGCGGTGCGGCGGGTCGGCGACCGGTTCGCCGGCACCGGCACGTCGGTGCGCGACGCCGCCGAGGCGGTGCAGCGGCGGCACGAGCACCGGGCGACGCTCGACCGGTCCCGCGTCGAGCTGGTGCGCACCTACGCCGACACCACCGACTGCCGCCGGCGGGTGCTGCTGGAGCTGCTCGGCGAGGAGCACCCGCACGTGTGCGGCCGCTGCGACTCGTGCGACGCCGGCACGTCCGTGGAGGTGCACGCCGGTCCGCTGCGTCCCGGCCAGCACGTGCGGCACCAGGCCTGGGGCGGCGGCGTGGTCAGCGTCGTCGAGGCGGACCGCGTCACGGTGCTGTTCGAGTCCCGCGGCTACGTGGCGCTGGACATCGCCGTGGCGCTGGACTCCGGCGTGCTGACGCCAGACGGGCCACGTGCGGAGTCCGCATGAGCGGGATCCGGGTGGCCGCCCTCCGTCAGGCCGTCGCCGACGGCCGCAGCCGGAACCCGTCCGGGGACGCCGGCGGGCCCCCGGACACGTCCGTGACCAGCCGCTCGGCGAGCCTGGCGACCGGCACGCCGGTGCGCTGCGACGCCCGCCGCAGCCGCTCCATCGCCTGACCCGCTCCGCAGCAGTGATGGGCCATCACCACGCCGACCGCCTGGTCGATCACGGCCCGCGAGCGCAGCACGGCGTCGGCGTCCTGCACGGACGCCACGGCCTGCTCGAGCCCGACGGCCAGGCCGACCACCGTCCGCAGCTCGTCCACCAGGCACCGGGCGGTGGTGCCCAGACCGTGGTGCCAGTCCACCGGTGAGCGGCTGAGCAGCATCACCAGCACGGCGCCGCCGCCGACCACCGGCCCGCCGAGCACCGCACCCGACGGGTGCTCGTCGGACGCGAGCGCCGCGGGACGGCCGTAGCCGTCGTCCAGGAGCCAGCCGTCGTCGAGGAGGCACCCGTCCTCGACGAGGCGACCGGCCGCCGCGTCGGGCGCCTCGTCGCCCGGCCCCGGAAGGGCACCGCCGTCGTCGCGACGCTCGTCGGTCCGCACCTGCACCACGTGTCCGTCCGGGCGGGTCAGCCGCACCCGCACGTCCATCCGGACCGCCAGGAACCCGGGGACGGCCTCGGCCCACGCCTCCAGCGCGGGCTCCACCACCGCTCGCTCGTGCAGCGCGGCGCTCAGCGCGGCCAGCGGCGGGCTCCCGGCTGGCGGCACGCTTCCGGCGAGCGGCTGCCGGCGGCTGTCGTCGACGTCGGCGAGCGGCGGCATCGCACCACAGTGCGGCCCAGGCGCGCGGGCCGCCACCGCGACGGTGCACGCACCCGCGCCGCGCGGGCCGACCCCCGTTCCGGTGGCGGGCTCGACACGCTCATGCCTACCGTGAAACGACCAGCCGGCGTCCCCGCCGGGGGTGCGGGCGTCGGCGCAGGACAGCCGTCGAGGGCCCGCCGGTTCACGGGCACGGCGCGCCGGCGAGCGCGCGGACAGCTCCGTCGAGCCCCTCCACGACCGATCGAGGGCACCGCCGTACCTACGGCGTGCCTTCGCCCACCTGCGAGGAGATGTCATGACCTACGACTACGGGACCACCTCCCCCGGCACGGGAGCGTCGTCGGGCGGCAGCTGGCCCGCCGACGACCAGCCCACCACGCAGCTCCCGTCCGTCGCCCCTTCCGGCGACACGGGCAGCGCCGGCGAGACGGCGGCCGTCGCGAAGGACGAGGCGATGGGCGTCGCGAGCTCGGCGAAGGAGAAGAGCAGCGACCTGGTCGACGAGGGTGTGGACAAGGCCAGGTCGGTGGCCGGAGAGGCCACCCGGCAGGCCAGCGACCTGATGGACGAGGCCCGTGTGGAGCTGACCGCCCAGGCGTACGAGCAGCAGCAGCGCCTGGCCGGCGGGCTGCGCAGCTTCGGGCACGAGCTGGGCTCGATGGCCGACAGCTCCACCGAGCGCGGCCTCGCCTCGGACGTCGCACGGCAGGTCGCGTCGCGCACCAACGACCTGGCGCAGTGGTTCGAGGACCACGAGCCGGGCAGCGTGCTCGAGGAGGTGAAGGAGTTCGCCCGTCGTCGTCCCGGCGCCTTCCTGGCGATCGCGGCCGGCGCGGGGGTGCTCGCGGGCCGGCTGACGCGCGGCCTGAAGGACGCCGACGAGCCGGGCGGCACCACGGTGGGGTCGGCCGGCCGCACGTCCCCCGGCCACCGGGCGGCCGGCGCGCCTGAGCGGGTCACCGCCTGGCCGCCCACCGGCGTGGAGCAGCAGGGCGCGGGGTACGGGCAGGGCGCGGGGTACGGGCAGGGCGCCGGGTATGCGGCGGGCTACGGCTCGGGCGTCACCGACCTGGGCACGACGTCGTACGAGACCGCACCCGCAGCGACCGGTGGCCAGCTCGGCGGGGCGGGCTACGACGAGTCGGGCTACGAGCGGAGCACCTACGACCAGGGCGGCTACGACCGGACGGGCTACGGGACGGGTGCCGACGAGACGGCCGACCCGCTCGACGCGCCGCTGCGCCCGGACCGGGCGACCGACCCCACCGTCGACCCGGCCGCCGAGCCGCGGAACGAGGAGGGCTGGCGATGAACCTCGACGAGGCCGCGGCGCAGGCGCAGGCCGAGGCCGCTCAGGCACGGGCCGAGGCCGAGGCGTCCGCAGCCCCGTCGTTGGGCGACCTGCTCGCCGACATCAGCCGGGACGTCTCCACGCTGATGCGCCAGGAGGTGGCCCTCGCTCGGGCCGAGCTGCAGCAGTCGGCGAAGAACGCGGGCAAGGGCGCGGGCATGTTCGCCGGCGCCGGCGTCGCCGGCCACATGGTGCTGCTGTTCCTGTCGGTCGCCCTGTGGTGGGGCCTCGGCTCCGCGATGGGCCACGGCTGGGCCGCCGTGGTGGTCGCCGTCGTCTGGGCGGTGATCGGCGCGGTGCTGGCGGCCCGCGGTCGCGCCGAGCTGCGCCGCATGTCGGGTCTGCAGCAGACCACCGACACGGCCAAGAAGATCCCGAACGCTCTCGCCGGACACGAGGAGAAGAACCGATGACCACCAACGACCCGGACCGCATCCGCGCGGACATCGAGCGCACCCGTGCCGAGCTCAGCTACGACGTCGACGCGCTCGGCGACAAGGTGAGCCCCGGCAGCATGGCCCACCGGCAGGCCACCAAGCTGCGCGCCGGCGCCACGTCGCTGAAGTCCCGCGTGATGGGGACCGCCCGCGACGCCGCCCACAAGGCGGGTGACACCGCCGGGGACGTGTCCTCGTCCTCCGGCGACGCCCTCTCGTCGGCCGGGGAGGCCGTCACCGGCCTGCCGCACACGGTGGCGCGCCAGACGGAGGGCAACCCGCTGGCCGCCGGGCTGATCGCGTTCGGCGTCGGCTGGCTCGCCTCGTCGCTGGTCCCCGCGACCGAGCACGAGCAGCGCGCGGCCCTCGCGGTCAAGGAGCAGGCGGCCGACCTGACCGAGGAGGCCAAGGCGACCGCGGCCGAGGTGGCGCAGCACCTCAAGGAGCCGGCGCAGCAGGCCGGCCAGGCCGTGAAGGAGGCCGCGACCCAGGCCGCGGGCGAGCTCAAGGAGCACGGCACCCAGGCGGCGTCCGACCTGAAGGACGAGGCGGTGCAGGCCAAGGAGAACGTCCAGGAGACCCGCCAGTAGCACCTGGCGACACGGCGCGGCGCCCGGTACCGAGCTTCTCGGTACCGGGCGCCGTCACGTCCGGGCTGGTCTCAGCGAGCCGTCACATGTCGCGGTAGCGCTTCGCGGCGGCCAGGTCGGCGCGCAGCTGGTCCGCGTCCCGGCGTGCCCCGTAGCCGGGGGTGTCCCGCTGGATCCGCCAGCCCTCGGCCAGCGAGTCCAGCTCGACGGCGTCGAAGCCGAACTCGTCGAGCAGCTCGACGACGCGGCGCCGGGCGGCGGGGTCGTCCCCCGCGACGACGAGGGCGCGACGGCCCGGCGTGCCGGCCGGTGAGCCGTCGGTGGTCAGCTCCGAGGCGAGGATGTGGTTGAACGCCTTGACGACGTGGGCGCCCGGCGCACGTCGGGCCAGCAGCTCCGAGACGGTGGTGGACTCGTCGTCCAGCTCCGGGATCTGGCCGTCGCGCTGCGGGTAGTAGTTGTTGGTGTCGATGACGACCTTGCCGGCCAGCGGCTCGACCGGGACGGTGTCGAGCGCGTGCAGCGGGATGGTCACCACGACCAGGTCCCCGGCGGCCGCCGCCTCGTCCGGGGTGGCGGCGCGCGCCCGCGGGCCGAGCACCTGCACCAGACCGGCCAGCGAGGCCGGGCCGCGGGAGTTGCTGAGCACCACGTCGTAGCCGTTGCGGACGGCGAGGCGGGCGAGCTGGGAACCGATGTGGCCGGAGCCGATGAGTCCGAGAGTTGTCACGACTCGCGCCAACCGGGCCGACCACCGGCGCATTCCCGCAGGTGGGCGATGCACAGGAAGGACGAGCGTCGCGTTCGCTCAGAGCAGCGGCAGCCGGCCGACGATGCGGTCGACGCGGTTCCGTGGCCCGACCAGCCCGGCGCCGCCCCGACCACGGCGCTGGACCGCACGCGTGCGCTTCGCGAGCAGGGCGTGATCCGTGGCGCCACCCGCGCACGAGGGCCCGGTCGTGTCGGTGGTCGCCGGCATGCTGCCGGGATGGCGAGCTGGGACGAGATCGAGCGGGAGGCGCCGGCGCTGGCGGCCCGCGTCCGTGCGGCGCTGGACCCGGCGGCGGGGGCGCGCCGGCACAAGACGATCGCGACGCTGCGGGCCGACGGGTCCCCGCGGATCAGCGGGATCGAGTGCTGGTTCGACGGCGGCGAGCTGAGGTTCGGGTCTATGCCGGGCTCGCTGAAGAGCGCCGACCTGCGCCGCGACCCGCGCTTCGCGCTGCACGGCCCGACGATCGACCCACCGGGCGAGACCCCGTCCGGCTGGGCCGGTGAGGGGAAGGTCGCCGGCCGGGCGGTGCTCGAGGGGCCGCTCCCGGAGGACGGCCCTCCGGGCGACCTGTTCCGGGCGGACCTGCTCGAGGTGGTGTGGACCGGGATGGACCCGACGGGCACCCGCCTGGCGGTCGAGTCGTGGCACGCCGGCCGGGGCGTGACGCGGCTGGAGCGCGACTGACGCCGGGCTGCGCACGACGGCAGGTACGGGAGACTGGGTCCTGAGCCGTCGAGCTCCTGAGCCGTCGAGGCGTCGACCAGGCCGGTCACCATCCCTGAGGAGAGCCCTATGTCAGCGCTGCGCGTCCTGTTCGTCGGCGGCACCGGCGTCATCAGCTCGGCCTGCACCGAGCTGGCCGTCGCCCGCGGCATCGAGCTGGCGGTGCTGAACCGCGGGACGGGCCGGCGGCCCCTGCCGGACGGCGTCGAGTCGGTGGTGGCGGACGTCCGCGACCCGCAGTCGGTGCGCGACGCGCTCGGCGACCGGCAGTTCGACGCGGTGGTCGACTGGGTGGCGTTCACCCCGGAGCACGTGCGCACCGACATCGAGCTGTTCGAGGGCCGCACCGGCCAGTACGTCTTCATCAGCTCGGCGTCGGCCTACCAGACGCCGGCCCTGCGCCTGCCGATCCGCGAGTCCACGCCGCTGCGCAACCCGCACTGGGAGTACAGCCGCAACAAGATCGCCTGCGAGGACGTGCTGACGCAGGCCTACCGGGACAGCGGCTTCCCTGTCACCGTCGTCCGCCCGTCCCACACCTACGACCGCACGCTCGTGCCGCTGGACGGCGGTTGGACGGCCGTCGAGCGCATGCGCCGCGGGCAGGAGGTGGTGGTGCACGGCGACGGCTCGTCGCTGTGGACCCTGACGCACCACACCGACTTCGCCCGCGGGTTCGTCCCCCTGCTGGGGCACACCCGCACGTTGGGCGAGGCGTTCACCATCACCGGTGACGACGTGCTGACGTGGGACCAGATCACTCAGGCGCTGGCGGCGGCCGCCGGGACGGAGGCGCGGATCGTGCACGTGCCGTCGGACCAGATCGCCGCCGCCGACTCCGAGTGGGGCGCGTCGCTGCTGGGCGACAAGACGTGGTCGTCGGTGTTCGACACGTCCAAGCTGCGCTCGGTGGTGCCGGACTTCGTCAGCACCGTGCCGTTCGAGCAGGGCGCCCGGGAGATCGTCGCCTGGCACGACGAGGACCCGGCGCGCCGGGTGGTCGACGAGCGGCTGGACGGGCTCATGGACCGGCTCGTCGAGCGGTTCCGCGTGGGCTGAGCCCGGCACGCTCGGGTCGACCGGCTCAGCCCTGGGCGCCGCCGCTCGGCTCCCCGGTGCGTCGCCCCTGCGGGTGGAGCGTCTCGCCGCGGGCGAGCATCGCGACGAACTCACGGATGCGGCGCTCGCGTGTCTCGGCACGCTTCACCGTGCCCAGGCGGTACAGGATCGCGAAGCGGTTCTGGCTGGTCAGCCCGGCGAACGTGCGGGCGGCGTCGGGATCGGCCGCCAGTGCAGCCGCCAGGTCCGGCGGGACCTCGCTGCCGGCGGCACCGGCGTACGCCGCGTCCCAGCGTCCGTCGGCACGCGCCCGGTCCACCTCGGCGAGCCCGCGCGGCCGCATCCGGCCCTCCTCGAGCAGGCGGCCGACCAGGGTGGTGTTGCGCCGGGACCACGGGCTGCGCACGAGGCGTGGGGTGAAGCGCTGCAGGTAGGTGGTGGCGTCCCGCCGCTTGAGCTGCCCGTCGATCCAGCCCTGGCACAGCGCCTCGTCCAGCGCCTGGTCGTACGTGAGGCTGGTCGGGTCGGTGGTGCCCTTCTTCGCGAGGACCAGCCACACGCCCCGCCCGTCGTCCGCGTGCTCGGCGAGCCACGCGTGCCACGCCTGCTGGTCGGCGACCAGCAGCTCCGGAAGCTCGTCAGCCATGCGCGCACGGTAACGACCGCCACCCACGCACAGGCCGCAGCGAGCATCCCCCGGTATCGCCCCGACGACGGAAGGTGGTGGCGCGGCTCGTGCCGCCGCGCCACCACCTTCCGGCCCTGCAGCGTCCGGCCCTGCAGCGTCTGGCACTACAGCGCCTGGCACTACAGCGCCTGGCACTACAGCGTCCGGGACTGCTCCCCCGCCTTCTGCGCGTAGGACAGCGCACCGTCGTGCACGGCGTTCAGCGCCGCCTCGGAGCGCAGGCCGGACCAGACGGACGCCGACAGCTCCAGCCCCAGCGCGACGCCGAGGTTGTAGACCAGCCACGGGTGCGGGTCGGGGTCCTGGGTGATCGGTGGGTACGGCCACGGGATGGGCACGTGCGGCGGGGTGCCGCACCAGTCGTCGGGATCGGCGTCGAAGGCGACCCCCAGCTGGTGCGCCGTGGACGCCAGCCGCACCAGCTCGGCGGCGGCGCGCACGCCGGTGATCAGCGCCTCCGGCGGTCCGGGGGGCAGCGGCTGCGGGTTGAGGGCGGCGAGGTCGAAGCGGGAGCGGTAGCGGCCGACCGCGGCGGTCGGCGTGCCGAGGATGTCGAAGATCTCGGGGTGCAGCCGCCCGATGATCGAGATGGCCTGCATGGACAGGGGCATGGGAACCGTCCTCCGCGACGGTGCCGGCGTGGCCGGCACGCCTCCTGGCAGCGGATGTCCAGGTGCCTCGAAGGAGCCGGCCGGTGCGGACGTGGATACGCGGGCGGCCGAGACGACGCGACTTGAAGATTGTTTGTTCTGCTAACGTGCGCGAGTCATCGAGCCGTCACCCGGGAGGTGCCGTGAGCGAGCTCTACAAGGTCAAGGCCGAGCTCTTCCGCACCCTCGGGCACCCCGCGCGGATCCGCGTGCTGGAGCTGCTGGCCGAGCGTGACCGCCCTGTGCACGAGCTGCTGGCCAGCATCGACATCGAGCAGTCCAACCTGTCGCAGCAGCTCGCGGTGCTGCGCCGGGCCGGACTGGTCAGCCAGCGGCGCGAGGGCGGCGAGGTGGTCTACGCCGCCAGCCTGCCCGCGGTGTCCGAGCTGCTGCGCATCGCCCGGCGGCTGCTGGCGGACCTGCTGACCGAGCAGCAGAACCTCAAGGCGGAGCTCGAGGACGGCGCGGCACCGGCGGTCGACCACGGGTCCGTGCGCGCATGAGCCTGGTGGACCTGGCCCGGCTGATCCGGCGCACCGGCCGGATCGCCGAACCGGCGCCCGCCGCCCGCGGCGGCTCGGAGCAGCCGTCGGTGCAGGGAGTCGACGGCTCTGCGACCACGTCGGCGGACGGCCCGGCTCGCGACCTCCCCCGCGCGCTGCGCGGCAGCGTCCAGGTGCGGCACGTGGACGCCGGCTCGTGCAACGGCTGCGAGATCGAGCTGGCCGCGGCCTTCGGTCCGGTCTACGACGCCGAGCGCTACGGCGCCCGCCTGGTCGCCTCGCCCCGGCACGCCGACGCGGTGCTGGTCACCGGCGTGGTCACGCGCAACATGGCCGAGCCGCTCCGACTGACGGTCGAGGCGACACCGCAGCCGCGTGTGGTCCTGGCGGTCGGCGACTGCGCGCGCGACTGCGGGATGTTGCGGGGCGCCTACGGCGTGGTCGGGGCCGCGTCCGACGTGGTGCCAGTCGACCTGTCGGTGCCGGGCTGCCCGCCGGCCCCGGCAGACATCGTCGCGGCGCTGCGGCAGGTCACCGGCCGATGAACGCCGTGGCGTGGGGTCTGCTGGCGCAGGCGGTGCTGGCCGCGTGCGCCGTCGTGGCGGCGATCGGCACCCGCGGCCGAGTGCGGAACGTGGTGGCCGGCGCGCTGTGCGCGGCGCTGGGAGCCGCCGGCGTGGTGACGGGCGCGCTGGTGCTCGCAGGGCGGACGGTCAGCGTGAGCATCGCCACGGCACTCCCCCTGCCGCCGATGGTGCTGGCGCCCGACCGGTTGGGCGGGCTGCTGATGGTGCTGGTCGGTGCCGTCGGCGTGGTCGCCTCGGTCTACGCGATCGGGTACGTGCACGGCGCCTCGGCCTCGCGCACCCAGTGGGCCGCGCTCGCCCTGTTCCTGCTCGGCATGCAGCTGGTGCCGGCCGCCGGCGACGTGGTCGGCTTCCTGGTCGCCTGGGAGCTGATGGCCGCGGCGTCGACCGTCCTGGTGCTCGCCGAGCACGCCCACCGCGCGACGGTGCGGGATGCGGCCGTCTGGTACGCCGTGATGACGCACCTGAGCCTCGTGCTGATCCTCGCCGGGTTCGCCGCGCTGTCCGCCGCGGCCGGTTCGACGCAGTTCGACGCGATGGCGACGGCGCGGCCGACGGGCGCCGCTGCGACCGCCGCCTTCGTCCTGCTCGTCGTCGGCTTCGCCGCCAAGGCGGGCCTGGTGCCGCTGCACGTGTGGCTGCCGCGCGCCCACCCCGAGGCGCCCAGCCATGCGTCCGCCCTGATGAGCGCCGCGATGGTGTCGCTCGGGGCGTACGGGCTGCTGCTGGTCGGCGTGCGGCTGCTGCCCGGAGGCCCCACGTGGTGGGGCGTGCTGCTGATCGGTCTCGGTGCCGTCTCGGCGGTGTACGGCATCCTGCAGGCCGGCGTCGCCACCGACCTCAAGCGGCTGCTCGCCTACTCGACGTCGGAGAACCTCGGCCTGGTCGCCGTCGCCCTCGGCACCGCGATGCTGCTGACCACCCACCACGTGCCGGGTGCCGCGAGCGCCGCGCTGCTGGCGGCCCTGCTGCTGCTGGTCAGCCACGCCGCGTTCAAGGCGACGCTGTTCCTCGGGGCCGGTGCGGTGCTGCGCGCCACCGGTGAACGCGACCTGGACCGCCTCGGCGGCCTGGTGCACGCCATGCCGTGGACGGCGGCGACGTTCGGCGTCGGCGCGCTCGGCGCGGCGGCACTGCCGGTGACCGGCGGCTTCGTCGCCGAGTGGACGCTGCTGCAGGCGCTGATCCACTCGGCTCGACCGGCGGACCGGGTGGTGGCCGTCGCGATCCCGCTGGCGCTCGCCGCGCTGGCGCTGACCGCGGGGCTGGCGCTGGTCACCTTCGTCAAGGCGTTCGGCATCGGGTTCCTGGCCCGAGCACGGTCGGTAGCAGTGCTCGGCGCGCAGGAGGGGCCGTGGAGCATGCGGGTCGCGATGCTGGCCGGTGCGATCGGCGTCGTCGGGCTCGGGGTGCTGCCGGGCCCGCTGGCGCGGGTGCTCGCCGCTGCTGCGGGCGTGGACGGCGACGTGCGGACGGTGGGCCTGGGCGGCGTCGAGCTGCTCGGCGTGGGCGCGGTGCTGAGCCCCGTGGCCCTGCTGGGGCTCGGCGCCGGTGTCGGTGTGCCCGCGCTCGTGGTCACGCTCGTGCTGGCCCGGCGGCGGCCGGCCACCACCGACGTGCTCGGCTGGGGCTGCGGCGGCGTCCGCACCAGCCCGCGGATGCAGTACAACGCGACGTCCTACGCCGAGCCGGTGATGCGCATCTTCGACGACGCTCTGCAACCCACCCGCGACGTCGTGGTCACGCACGTCGCGGAGTCGGCGTACCTGGCGGAGCGCGTCCGCTTCGCCCAGCGCGTGGACGACGTGGTGGAGGCGCGGCTGTACCGCCCGCTGGTCCGTGCGGCGGACGCCCTGGCCGACCGGGCCCGCCGGGTGCAGAACGGGTCGATCCACCGGTACCTCGCGTTCTCGTTCACCGCTCTGGTCGCGGTGCTGCTGGTGGTGGTCGTATGAGCGGCCGCGCGCTGCTGCTCGCCCTGGTGCAGGTGCTGGTCGCGGTCGCGTTCGCGCCCCTGGTGATCGGCGTGACGCGCCAGACGAGGGCTCGGCTCGAGGGCCGGGCCGGCCCGGGCGTGCTGCAGCCGTGGCGCGACCTGCGCAAGCTGCTGTCCAAGACGCCGCTGCGCGCCGCCGGCACCGGCGTCGTCACGGTTGCCGCCCCGCTGGTGCTCCTCGTCTCGAGCCTGCTGCTGGCGGCGCTCGTGCCGTCGGTCGGCGCCGTGCCGGTCGCGCTGGTGCCCGGCGACCTGTTCGTGGTGGTGTCCGTGCTGCTGCTCGGCACGGTGGCGATCGCCCTGCTGGGGCTCGACGCTGGCTCGGCGTTCGGCGGCATGGGGTCCAGCCGGCACATGACCATCGCGGCGCTGGTGGAACCGACCGTGCTGGTGTCGGTCTACGCGCTGTCCATCCCGGTGGGCAGCTCGGCGCTGCCGCTGATCGTCGCGGCGCGCCGCGACCACCCGGCCGGCATCATCTCGCCCGCCGGCGTGCTGGCCGTGGTGGCGCTGGGCATCGTGGTGCTCGCCGAGACCGGACGGCTGCCGATCGACAACCCCTCCACCCACCTCGAGCTGACGATGATCCACGAGGCGATGGTGCTGGAGCAGTCCGGCCGCGACCTGGCCTGGGTGGACCTCGCGTCGTGGTTGCGGCTGTCGGTGCTGCTGGGGCTGGTCGGCAACCTGCTGCTGCCGTGGGGCGTCGCGGCGACGGTCGGCGCCGGGCCGCTGCTGCTGGGCACCCTCGCGCTGGCCGGCAAGCTCGCCCTGCTCGCCGCGCTGCTCGCCACCGCCGAGGTGGGCATGGCCAAGCTCCGCCTGTTCCGGGTGCCGGAGCTGCTGGCCGGCTCGTTCGTGCTGGCCTTCCTCGCCGTCACCGCGTCGTACCTGGTCGCCTGAGCGCCGCCGCATGAACGCCGCCGCATGAACGCCGTCCGAGAGGTCGCCATGTCCCCGTCCGGGTCCGTCGCCACGCAGCTGGTCGCGCTGACCGCCGGCGCCCTGCTGGTCACCTCGGTGCTGCTGGTCTGGCGGCGCGACCTGTCGGCACAGGTGCGCCTGCTGATGCTGCAGGGCGTCGCGCTGGCGGCGCTCGCGACCACCATCGGCCTGTCCGGCGGCCCCGGCACCTCCCGTGCGGAGCTGCTGCTGGTGGCCGTGCTGGTGCTGGCGCTGCGCGGCTGGCTGCTGCCGTGGGTGCTCGGCCGCCGGCTGCGAGCGGGGATCGAGGCGGGTGACGCGGCCCGGGAGGACGGCCCGCGCCTCAACCCGACGGCCGGTCTGGTGCTGGTCGCGCTGCTCACCACGGTCGCGTACCTGGTCAGCCGGCCGATCTCGGAGGGTGTCGCGGAGCACGCCGGTGCGCCGAGCCCCGCGGGCACCGCCGGCCCGGCGGCCTTCGCGGTGCCGGTCGGCATCGCGATGGTGCTGATCGGCTTCCTGCTGCTGGTCGGCCGGCGCCGGGCGATGTCGCAGCTGGTCGGCTTCCTGGTGCTGGACAACGGGATCGCGACCGTCGCGTTCCTGACGGCGGCAGGCGTGCCGTTCGCGGTGGAGCTCGGCATCTCGTCCGACGTGCTGCTGGTGGTGCTGATCCTGGCGGTGCTGTCCCGACGGATCCACGCCCAGGTCGGGTCCACCACGCTCGACTCGATGACGGAGCTGAGGGACTGATGGGCCTGCTCCTGCTGCTGCCGCCGGTGGCGGCCCTCCTCGCGGGCCTCGCGGCGGCCGCGCCGCGACCGGCCGTGCCGAGCGCCGCTGGCCCGAGAGCCGCAGGCCCGCGCTCCGGCGTCCCCGCCCTCGCCGGGCTGGCGTCGGCGACCACCCGCCTCTCGGGCGTCCTGGTCAGCGCGATCCTGCTCGCGACCGGCGTCGCGCTGCTGGTGCACCGCGGTGCCGTCCCGACCCTCGGCGGCGACCTGCTGCGCGCCGACGCGCTGTCCGCCCTGATGCTCACGGTGGTGGGCGCCGTCGGCCTGACCGCGACGTGGGCGGGACTGGAACCGCGGACGTCACCCGCCACGTCGGCACCGACCGGAGCCACCCGCAGCGAGCGTCGCTACGCCGCCCTGGTGTGCGTGTTCCTCGGTGCGATGGCGATCGCGGTCACCACGGACAACCTCGGGGTGCTGTGGGTGGCCGTCGAGGCGACCACCATCGCCACCGCCTTCCTGGTGGGCCACCGCGGTGGCGCCCGCTCGCTCGAGGCGGCGTGGAAGTACGTGGTGCTCGGGTCGGTCGGCATCGCGATCGCCCTGCTCGGCACCGTGCTGCTGTACGCCGCGAGCCGCAGCGCCGGCGAGCCGACCCTGTCCTGGACCCGGCTGGTCAGCGGTGAGCTGCCGCTGGACCCCGCGCTGGTGAAGGTGGCCGCCGGGCTGGCGGTGCTGGGGTTCGCGACGAAGGCCGGGCTCGCGCCGATGCACTCCTGGCTGCCGGACGCCCACAGCCAGGCGCCGGCGCCGGTGTCGGGCCTGATGTCCGGCGTGCTGCTGGCCGTCGCGTTCTACGCGATCCTGCGCGTGCGCGCCGTCGCCGCCGTGGTGATCGGGCCCGGGCTGGTCCGGGGGCTGCTGCTGGCGGCAGGTCTTGGTTCCCTCGCCGTCGCCGGCGCGCTGATCCTGCGGCAGCGGGACCACAAGCGGATGCTCGCCTACTCGAGCATCGAGCACATGGGAGTCCTCGCGGTCGGGGCCGCCGTCGGCGGTCCGGTGGCGCTGGCTGCGGTGCTGCTGCACCTGATCGGGCACGGGCTGGCCAAGGCGAGCCTGTTCGTGGTGGCGGGGCGGGTGCTCGCCTCGGAGGGCACGACGACGATCGCGGAGGTGCGCGGTCTGCTGAGCCGCCGTGCCGACCTGGCGGTTCCGCTGGTCGTCGGGATGGCGGCGCTGCTCGGCTTCCCGCCGTTCGCGCTGTTCTTCTCCGAGGTGGCGATCGTGCTGGCCGGCTGGCGGGCGGGGCTCGGCTGGGCGATGGCCCTGGTCGTGGCGCTGCTGCTGGTGGTGGTCGCGGGCCTGGTCCGCGCGACCGCGGCGATGACCCTCGGCCGGGCCGAGCAGGCGCCCGCGGTTCACGACGAGCCACAGGCGCACGGCGCCGACCGCGGCCCCGTGCTGCCGCTCGTCCTGGCACTGGGCACCACGGCGGTCATCGGGTTCGTCGCGTCGCCGGTCGGTGACGTGCTGACGCGGGCGGCCGCCGTGCTGGGGCTGTCATGACCGCGCCTCGTCCGACGAGCCCGGTGGGGTCGTCCTCCCCCTTCGTGACCCGCGCGGAGCTGCCCGAGCAGGTCGAGGCCCACCTCGCCGCCGGCCACCGCATCGCGCTGATCGCCGCGCACGACGACGGACCCACCGGCTTCCGAGTGGTCTACGCGTTCGCCGACCCGGCCACCGACCGGCGCACCGAGCTGACCGTCGCCGTGCCGCGGGACGACGCGTGGGTCCCGTCCCTGTCCACGGTCTCGTTCCCCGCCGGCCGGTTCGAGCGGGCCGTCCGCGACGGGTTCGGCATCGAGCCCCGCGACCACGTGCGTCCGCGGCGCCTGACCCGGCACGCCCACTGGCCCGCCGGCTGGTACCCGATGCGCCGGGACGCCGCTGCAGACCCGACGTTCGGGCCGGACGAGAGCGGCTTCGCGTTCGTGCCGGTCGAGGGCCAGGGCGTCTACGAGATCCCGGTGGGGCCGGTGCACGCCGGGATGATCGAGCCGGGCCACTTCAGGTTCTCGGTGGTCGGGGAGACCATCGTCCGGATGAAGGCGCGCCTGTGGTTCGTCCACCGGGGCCTGGAGAAGCACCTGCAGGGGCGGACGCCGCAGCAGGCGCTCCCGCTGACCGAGCGGATCAGCGGTGACACCGCCGTCGGGCACGCGCTGACGTTCGCGATGGCCGTGGAGGACGCGCTCGGCATCGGGGTCGGCGAGCAGGACCGGTTGGTGCGCGCGCTGCTGCTCGAGCTCGAGCGGCTGCACTGCCACGTCGCCGACCTCGGCGCGATGGCCAACGACGTCGGCCTCGGCATCCTGCAGACGCACACGCTGCGGCTGCGCGAGCAGCTGCTGCGGTCGAACGCCCTGGTCACCGGGCACCGGCTGCTGCGCGGCGGCCTCGGCATCGGCTCGGCGCGACTGCACGCCCTGCCGGACGTCGACCTGGTCCGTTCCGTGGCCACCGAGGTGGCCGAGCTGGTCCGGATCGCCCTGGGCACCGCGGTGCTGGTGGACCGCTTCACCGGCACGGCCGTGCTGCACCGCCAGCAGGCTGCCGAGATGGGCGTGCTCGGCTACGTCGCACGGGCCAGCGGGCTGGACGTCGACGCGCGTCGCGACCACCCGTTCGTCGACCTCGGCCCGTCGTTCCGGGTCTGCACCGCCGAGACCGGCGACGCCATGGCCCGGTTCACGGTGCGCGCCGACGAGGTGGCGGTCAGCGCCGCGCTGATCGCCGACCTGGTCGAGAGGCTCGGGGGGAACCTCGGCACCGGTGCGCCGGCTGCGGAGGAGGAAGCGCGCGGTGCGGACGGAGGCGGTGCGGACGACGGCGACGACGGCACCACGACCCCCGTTGCCCATGGCCTCGCGCTCGTCGAGGCCTGGCGCGGCACCGCCTGCCACCGCGTCGAGCTGGACGGCGCCGGCCGGCTGACCAGGGCCGCGATCGTCGACCCGTCGTTCTTCACCTGGCCCGCGCTGCCGGTCGCGCTGGCGGACACGATCGTCCCGGACTTCCCCCTGGCCAACAAGAGCTTCAACCAGTCCTACGCCGGCAACGACCTGTAGCGGCCGGGTGACCCGAGGGCCGCCCGGCCGCAGGGCCTCAGGCCTCCGTCGTCCCGTGCGTGACGGCCGGTGCGTGCACCACGACCACCGGGCAGTGCGCGTGCGTCACGACGTGCTGGCTCACGGAGCCGAGCAGCAGGCCCGTGAAGCCGCCGTGCCCGCGGCTGCCGACCACGACGAGCGCTGCGTCGCGGGCGGCGTCCAGCAGCACGCGTGCGGCGTGCCCCTGCTCGACCCGCTGCCGCACGTGCACCGCGTCGTCACCCTTGACCACCTCGTTGACGGCGTTCTCGAGGGCGAGCGTCGCGTTGCCCGCCCACTCGAAGCTGCCGAGGGCGGCGACCGTGTAGTTCACCGGGTAGTCCCAGGACATCACCGCCTCGACCGGCTGCCCCGTGAGCCGGCTCTGGGCCACCGCCCACTGCAGTGCGGCCTTGGAGGAGGCGGACCCGTCGACGCCGACGACGATCCGCCCGGACGATTCCTTCTGATCGGCACTGGAGATGCTCACGACCTGTCCTCCCGCCTGTGGCGATCGGTGAGTCGGTCGAGCGGCCGGCTCGCACCCGGCACCTGCGCCGGAGCGCACCTCCAGCCTAGTGAGCGGGCGCACCCGTGGCGTGGGCGGGGCCGCACCTCACGCACTGGTGCGCTCGACCGCCTCCAGCACCATCGCGTCCAGCCGGCCGTGCCGGGCCACCGACTCGCGCTGCGCGCGCGCACCGGTCCCCTGCTCCACCACCCGGTGGATCGACTCGCGCACCACGTCGAGGTCCCCGTTGGCGTGCAGCGCCGCCTCGACGTGGCCCACCAGCCCAGCCAGCACCTCGGCAGCCGGTCGCAGCCGGTGGGTGCGCGGGTCCACCAGGTCGCCGTCCGTGCCGGACCGGCTGGACCGCCAGGACGCCAGCCGCAGCAGCGCCGCAGGTTCGCCCGACGCCGGCGCACCGGCGCGCCACTCACCCGCGGCGGTGTCGACCAGCGCCCGGCACAGCGCTGCGACCAGCACGGCGTCGGCCACGTCCAGGCACACGTCCGCCACCCGCACCTCGACCGTCGGGTAGCGCCGGGACAGGCGGGCGTCGAAGTAGACCATCCCCTCGTCGAGCAGGGTGCCGGTGCCGATCATGTCGTCCACCAGCCGGCGGTACGCCGCGGCGGAGCCGAACACCTCCGTCGGGCCGGTCGCGGGCCAGCGGCTCCAGGACTGGGTCCGGTAGCTGGCGTACCCGGTGTCGATGCCGTTCCAGAACGGTGAGTTGGTCGCCACGGCCGCGACCGCCGGCAGCCAGGGCCGGATGCGGTCCAGCACCGCGACGCCCTCGTCGGGCGAGGTGACGGCGACGTGCACGTGGCACCCGCAGGTCAGCTGCTCGTCGCAGGCGAGCGCCAGCGCGCGGCTGATCGCCTGGTACCGCGGCGACGGGCTGATGCGCGGCCGCGCCGGCAGCGGGGAGGTCGCGAGCGCCGCGACCCGGGCGCCGACCCGACGTGCCGCGGCGTCGGCGGTGCGGCGGAGCCGGCGCAGGTCGTCGGAGAGGGCCGCGAGCGCCGTCCGAGGTGGCGTCGCGACCTCGATCATCTGCTGCTGCAGCTCCATGGTGAGCTCGCTGCGCCGTGGGCAGGCCGGCGCAGCGCCTGTCTGCGAGTCGTCCCCGGGCTGGTCGGACCAGGCCGGCACGTCGTCCACCCCGGCCAGCACCTGAGGCGCCACCGGGACGGCGCAGCCCGACTGCGGGTCGACGAGCAGGAACTCCTCCTCGACGCCGAACGTGCGCACGGACACGCCCCTGCGATCCACGCCGACCACCTTCGCGACTGCCGCGCCGAGCCCGTCGGCGGACGCATCGATCGTCGACCGGCGCCGGTGAGCGGCGCAAGCCCCCAGCCAGGGGATCAGCAGCGAGACCAGCGGCTTCGCCGCGTACGAACCCGTCAGACCGCGCCGTCCGACGCGGTGGACGCGGCCGCCGCCGCCTGACCGTCCCAGCTCTCCTCGCTGGTCGCGCTGAGGTCGTCGAGGAACCGGATCACCGTCTCGCGCTCCTGCGGGCTGAGCGCCGCGGCGACCCGGAACCGCCGCGCGTGCTCCCGGCCCACCGTCTCCTCCGCGGCCTTGCGCGTCTCGGGGGTGACGACCACGGCGATCGCACGCCGGTCGGTGGGGTGCGCGGTGCGGTGGATGTGGCCGCCCGCCTCCAACCGGTCGAGCAGCTTGGTGGTCGACGCGCTCGAGATCCCGAGGTGCGCCGCGATGTCCCGCGCCGTCACGTGGTGCCCCTGCCCCGTCCGCACGATGACGAACCGCAGTGCCTTCATGTCCGTCTCGCCGAGCTGCATGTAGCGGCGGGAGGCGGCACTGGCCCGCTGCTCGGCGGTGCGCCAGCGGAACAGGGCGTCCATGACGCGCACGATCTGCGCCAGCTCCGCCTCGTCCATGCCGGCGGTCTGCACCAGACGTCCGGATCGGTCGACGACGCGTGGGTCGTGGAACCCCTGGGCGATCTCCGGGGCCTCGTCCGCTCGTGGGCCCGGCCGCGGCGCCGGTGGCACGCCGGGCTGCGCGGCCGGCGGCGCGTCGGTCGGCTCGGGGAGCGGTTCATCGGGCATGGGCGAAACAGTAGCGGAATGGAAGTATCTCGCCTACCTTACTTCTCACCTGGCTAGCGAAATGGGAGAGCGATGGACGAGGTCGTGCTGCTGTCCGAGGACGGCACCCCGATCGGCACGGCGCCGAAGGCGCAGGTGCACAGCGGCGACACGCCCCTGCACCTGGCCTTCTCCTGCTACGTGTACGACGTCTCCGGGCGGCTGCTCGTCTCCCGGCGGGCGCTGACCAAGCGGACGTGGCCCGGGGTGTGGACCAACTCGTTCTGCGGCCACCCGCAGCCGGGTGAGCAGCTCGAGGACGCCGTCCGCCGGCACGGACGGCTCGAGCTCGGCGTGGAGCTCGAGGGGCTCCACGCCGAGCTCCCCGACTTCCGGTACCTGGCCGTGGACGCCTCCGGCGTCGTCGAGAACGAGGTGTGCCCCGTCTTCTCGGCCGTCACGTCGTCCCTCGTCGTGCCGCACCCGGACGAGGTGATGGAGGCGGTGTGGGTCGACCCCGCCCGCCTGTCCACCGCCGTCCACCTGACGCCCTGGGCCTTCAGCCCGTGGCTGGCCCTGCAGATCGACCAGCTGCACGACTTCACCAAGGGGAACCCGGCATGACCCACGACCTCGCGGACTCCGCCCCGCTCGTCGAGCCCGTCACGCGCCCCGCCGCCCCGCTGGTGCTGCCCAACCTCGCGGCTGCGATGGCCGAGGTGGAGCGGCGCCTGGACCTGGTGCTCGACGAGGCGCTGCGTCGCTCCGCCGTGCACGGGCCGCACTACGAGCAGCTGTGGCGCGCGGTGCGCACCATGACGCAGGGCGGCAAGCGGCTACGGCCCCGCCTGCTGCTCGCGACGTTCCTGCACCTGGGCGGCACCCGGCTCGAGCCGGCGGTCGAGCTCGCCGTCGCGGTGGAGCTGCTGCACACGGCCCTGCTGGTGCACGACGACGTGATCGACGGCGACGTGCAGCGGCGTGGCGTGCTCAACGTGGTCGGTGCGTTCGAGCAGGCCGCTCGTGCCGAGGGCCTGCCCGAGCACCCCGCCCGCCGCTGGGGTGAGCAGGCGGCGCTGCTCGCCGGCGACCTGCTGCTGACGTCGGCCCTGCGGATCACCGCCCGCCTCGAGCTCGACCACGCCCGTCGCACGGCCCTGGTCGAGCTGGTGGACGAGAGCGTGTACCGCGCCGCCGCCGGCGAGCTGGCCGACGTGACCTACGCCGCCGGGCTGGCCACCCCGGAGCCCTCGGACATCCGCCGGCTGATGGCCGACAAGACCGCCCACTACTCCCTCGAGCTGCCGCTGCGCGCCGCCGCGCTGCTGGCCGGCGCCCCGGAGTGGCTCGGCGACCGCCTCGGCGCGATCGGCCACCGGCTGGGCCTGGTGTTCCAGATGCGCGACGACCTGCTGGGAGTGTTCGGCAGCGCGGCGGAGACCGGCAAGAGCTGCTCGAACGACCTGCGCGAGGGCAAGCAGACCCTGCTCGTGGCGTACGCGCGCGGCACGGCGGAGTGGTCGGCGACAGCGCACCTGTTCGGTCGGGAGGACCTGGACGAGGCCGGCGCGGACGTGCTGCGCGGGGCCCTCGAGGCGTCCGGGGCGAGGGCCCGGCTGGAGCGGGAGATCGGTGAGGAGCGTGACGCGGCTCTGACGCTGATCGGCGGCGCGGACCTGCCCGAGGCGCTGGCCCGGCTGCTCGCCGCCGAGGCGGAGCGCGCGGCGGAGCGACGAGCATGAGCCGCCAGACGGGCCTGGCCCTGTACGACGGCACCGCGCGGGTGGCCGCGGCACCGGTGATCCGCCGGTACTCGACGTCGTTCCGGCTGGCGACCAGCCTGTTCCCCCGCCGGTGCCGGGCGGCGATCGCCTCGATCTACGCGCTGGTGCGGATCGCCGACGAGATCGTGGACGGCACCGCCGCGGAGGCGGGGCTCGACCGGACGGCGCGGGCGGCGGTGCTGGACGAGCTGGAGCGGGAGACGGAGCGCGCGGTAGCGACGGGGTTCAGCGCGAACCTGGTGGTGCACGCCTTCGCCGCGGTGGCGCGCGAGGCCGCCATCGAACCCGCGCTGACCAGGGCGTTCTTCGCCTCGATGCGCCGCGACCTGGACGACGTCGCGTTCGACGAGGCGGAGTACCGGACGTACGTGCACGGGTCGGCCGAGGTGGTGGGGCTGATGTGCCTGCGGGTGTTCCTGGCCGGGACGCCGGTGGCGGCGGAGACCGCGGCGCGGCTCGACGAGGGTGCCGCACGGCTGGGCGCCGCCTTCCAGAAGGTCAACTTCCTCCGGGACGTCGCGCACGACCGCGGCTACCTGGGCCGGTCGTACCTGCCGGGGGTGTCGGCGTCGGGCATGACGGACGAGCAGAAGGCGGGGGTGGTCGACGACATCCGGTCCGACCTGCGGGCCGCCCGCGCCGTGGTCCGGCACCTGCCGGGCGACTGCCGCCGTCCGGTGCTGGTGGCCACCGCCCTGTTCGCCGAGCTGCTGCGTCGCCTCGAGCGGACGCCGGCCTCGCGCCTGGCGAGCACCCGGGTGTCGGTCCCGGCGCCCGTGAAGCTCGCGCTGGTCCTGCGCTGGACCCTCGCGCCGTCGCTGGACGCCGGGGCGCTGTCATGAGCCGCCTGCTGGACACCGTGGTGATCGGCGGTGGCGTGTCGGGCCTCGCCACCGCCGCGCTGCTCGCGGCCGACGGCCACGAGGTGACGCTGCTCGAGGCGATGCCGCAGCTCGGTGGCCGTGCCGGCTCGTGGGAGTCCGGCGGCTTCCGGTTCGACACCGGGCCGTCGTGGTACCTGATGCCGGAGGTGTTCGACCACTTCTACCGGCTGATGGGCACCTCCGCCGACGAGCAGCTGACCCTGCGCCGTCTCGACCCCGGGTACCGGGCGTACTTCGAGGGCGACCTCGAACCGTTCGACCTGCCGGCCGGCGGCCCCGCGGCACGTGCGGCGCTGAAGGCGCTCGACCCTGGGTCGGCGGACCGGCTCGACGCCTACCTCGACTCGGCCGGGGAGACGTACCACCTGGCGCTGGAGAAGTTTCTCTACAGCTCGTTCGACTCGGTGGGCCCGTTCTTGGACCCGGCCCTGCTGTCCCGGCTCCCCCGGCTGGCGGGGCTGCTCACGCGGTCGCTGGACGCCGAGATCCGCCGGCACAGCACCGACTCCCGGATCCGCCGGCTGCTGGGCTACCCCGCGGTGTTCCTCGGCGGCTCGCCGATGCGCGTGCCGAGCATGTACCACCTGATGAGCCACCTCGACGTGAACGACGACGTGCGGTACCCCGACGGCGGCTTCGCCCAGGTGATCCGGACGATCGCCGACCTGGCGGCCGGCGCCGGTGCGCGCCTGGTCACGCGCGCGACGGTGACCCGAATCCTGGTGAAGGACGGTGCCGTGCGCGGCGTCCTCTACCGGGACGCGCTCGGCGTTGAGCACCGGGTCCAGGCCGAGCTGGTCGTCTCCGGTGCCGACCTGCACCACACCGAGACGGCACTGCTCGACGAGCCGTACCGGGACCACGACGAGCGCTGGTGGCGCCGCCGCGACCCCGGACCCGGTGCCGTGCTGGCGATGCTGGGCGTCCGCGGGCGGCTGCCCCAGCTGGCGCACCACACCCTGCTGCTGGCGGACGACTGGGACGGCGGGTTCGCCGCGCTGACCCGCGGTCGTGGGCTCCCGTCCACGCCGTCGATCTACATCGGCAAGCCGAGCGCCACCGACCCGACGGTCGCGCCTGCGGACCACGAGAACCTGTTCGTGCTGGTGCCCGTGCCGGCCGAGCCGGGGATCGGGCACGGCGGCGTCGAGGGAGGCGGCGACGGGCCGGTGGAGGCGTTCGTCGACCGGACCATCGGGCAGATCGCGCGCTGGACGGGGGCCGACGACCTGGCGGACCGGGTGGTGGTGCGGCGCACCGTCGCCCCCGGCGACTTCGCCACCGACCTGCGGTCCTGGTCCGGCAGCGCGCTCGGCCCGGCGCACACGCTGCGGCAGAGCGCCTTCCTGCGGGCGCCCAACGCCTCTCGGCGCGTGCGCGGCCTGCTCTACGCCGGCGGTAGCACCATCCCGGGCATCGGCGTGCCGATGTGCCTGATCAGCGCCGAGCTGGTGGCCAAGCGGGTGCGCGGCGACCGGAGCGCGGCGCCGCTGCCCGTGCCGGTGCGGGTGCCGGCATGAGGTTCACCTACCTGGGGGCGCTGCTCTTCTCCGCCGGGGGGCTGGTGCTGGTGGACCGCCGGTGGCGGCTGCTGCTGTGGGACGACGCGCGGCGGGCGGTGACCGTGCTGGTCAGCGGGGTCGTGGTGCTGCTGGGGGCCGACCTCGTCGGGATCGCCAACGGGCTCTTCTTCCAGGCGCCGACCCGCGTGATGACGGGGGTGCTGCTGGCGCCGGAGCTGCCGGTGGAGGAGCCGGTGTTCCTCGGGTTCCTCTGCTACCTGACGATGCTGCTGGTCCGCGGTGCGGAGCGGGTGCTGGCGCACGGGCCGTCGTCCGACGCTCGGCCGGCGGCCCTGCCCCAGGCGGGGGCCCCACGATGACGTACCCACAGCTGGCCGTCGGCCTGATCGTCCTCGCGCTCGTCGTCCGGGGCGTGGCGCAGGTGCTCGCCCGACGACGGGGTCACCGGCTCCCGCTCGCACCCACCGTCGCCGCCGCGGTGGCGGTGGTCGCCCTGACCGCCGTCTTCGACAACGTCATGCTGGCCGCCGGCGTCGACGACTACTCGCGCGCGCACGCGTCGGGCCTGACGCTCGGTCGCGCACCGATCGAGGACTTCTCCTACCCGCTCGCCGCCGCCGTGCTGCTGCCGGCCGTGTGGGAGCTGACCCGCAGGGGGCACCGTGCTGACCACCCGTAGACCGCTGCTGCCGCCCCTGCTGGCACGGCTGCTCGCCGCCTCCCGCCCGTTGAGCTGGGTCAACACCGCCTACCCGTTCGGGGCGGCCTACCTGCTGGCCGGTGGCCACGTCGACGCCGCCTGGGTGATCGGCACGCTGTTCTTCCTGGTCCCCTACAACCTGGCGATGTACGGGATCAACGACGTGTTCGACTACGCGTCCGACGCGGCGAACCCGCGCAAGGGCGGTGTCGAGGGGGCGCTGCTCGAGCCCGGGGTGCACCGCGCGACGCTGGTGGCGGCCGTGGTGACGTGCGTGCCGTTCGTCGTCGCGCTGGTGCTGCTGGGCGGCCCGGCGTCGTGGGCGGTGCTGGCCGTGTCGCTGTTCGCGGTGGCCGCGTACTCGGTGCCGGGGCTCCGGTTCAAGGAGCGGCCGGTGCTGGACTCCCTGACGTCGAGCACCCACTTCACCAGCCCGGCGGTGTACGGGCTGGTGCTGGCGGGCGGGGCGTGGAGCCGTCCGGCGGTGGTGGCCCTCGCAGCCTTCTTCCTGTGGGGCGTCGCAGCGCAGGCGTTCGGCGCGGTGCAGGACGTGGTGCCGGACCGGGAGGCCAGCATCGGCTCGGTGGCCACGGCCCTCGGCGCCGCCCGCACGGTCCGGCTGTCGCTGACGTTGTGGGCGGCGGCCGGGGTGCTGCTGCTGCTCGAGCCCTTCCCCGGCGTCCTGGCGGCTCCGCTGGTGATCCCGTACCTCGCGCTGGCGTGGCCGTTCCGATCGGTGACCGACGCGGACTCGGCGCAGGCCAACCGCGGCTGGCGTCGGTTCCTGCTGGTGAACTACCTGGTGGGGTTCGCCGTCACCATGATCCTGATCGCGATCGGGCTGCACCGATGACCCGCTCCCACACCTCCACGCCCACCGCACCGTCCAGCCCTGGAGCCACCTCGGGCACCCGGGACAACACCGAGGAGACCCGCATGACGTCCGCCCGCACCACCCACCCCGGCCGGGGCACCCGCGCGCTGCGCATCGTGCTGCCGGCGGTGCTCGTGCTGGTGTGGCTGGCGATCGGCGGCATCGGTGGGCCGTACTTCGGCCGGATCGCCGAGGTGTCCTCCAACGAGCCGACGGCGTACCTGCCCACCAGCGCCCAGGCGACCCGGGTCCAGGAGCGGCTGCCGGAGTTCCTGGGCGGCGACACGATCCCGGCGGTGGTGCTGGTCACCGCGGGCTCCCCGCTGACCGACGCGCAGAAGACGCAGCTCGCCACCGTGCCGAAGGCCCTGGCCAGCATCCAGGGCGTGTCGGGCCAGCCGAGCCCCCCGATCGTGTCGCAGGACGGCACCGCGGCCCAGCTGTTCGTCCCGGTCAAGGCGTCCGCGGCCGTGGCGGACACGGTCGCCGCCATGCGGGCCGCGCTGCCCGGCCTGGTGCCGTCCGGCACCACCGCGTACGTCACCGGCCCAGCGGGGTTCACCGGCGACCTGGTGACGGCGTTCGGCGGGATCGACGGCATCCTGCTGCTGGTCGCCGTGCTGGCGGTGCTGGTGATCCTGGTGGTGGTGTACCGGTCGCCGCTGCTGCCGCTGGTGGTGCTGCTGACCAGCACGTTCGCGCTGACGGCCGCCCTGTTCACCGTGTGGTGGATCGCCAAGGCCGGGGTGTTCCCGCTGAGCGGCCAGACCCAGGGGATCCTGTTCATCCTGGTGATCGGCGCCGCCACCGACTACTCGCTGCTGTACGTCGCCCGCTACCGCGAGGCGCTGCGCGCCCACGAGCACCGGTGGGACGCGACGCGCGCGGCCCTGCGCGGGTCGTTCGAGCCGATCCTCGCCTCCGGTGGCACGGTGATCGCCGGCCTGCTGATGCTGGTGCTGTCCGACCTGCAGTCGAACCGGGCGCTGGGCCCGATCGCCGCGGTCGGCATCGTGTTCGCGATGCTCGCCGCGTTCACCCTGCTGCCGTCGCTGCTCCTGCTGCTGGGCCGGGCCGCGTTCTGGCCGCGCCGACCCCGGTACGCGCCCGACGCCGCCGGCGCCGACCCCGTGCCGACCCGTGGCCTGTGGGCGCGGGTCCCGCGGTTCGTGGTCCGGCGTGCCCGGCCGGTGTGGGTGGTCGGCGTGGTGGTGCTGCTGGCCGCGAGCGCCGGCATTCTGCAGCTGCGGGCGTCCGGCGTCCCCTCCAGCGACCTGGTGCTGGGCCACTCGGAGGCGCGCACCGGTCAGCAGGAGCTGGCCCAGCACTTCCCGGGCGGCTCCGGCAGCCCGGTGCAGGTGATCGTCGCCTCGGACCGGCTCCAGCCGACCGCCGCCACGCTCCTGGCCACGCCTGGTGTGCAGTCCGTGGCCGTGGTGAGCGCCGCCTCGCCGAGCGGTCAGGCGCCAGTGACGGCCGACGGTGTGCAGCCGGTGGTCCCCGGCACCCCGGCGCCCGCGCCGACGGTGGCGAACGGCGACGTGCTGCTCGAGGCGACCCTCACCGACGCGCCCGACTCGGCCGCCGCGGAGCGCACCGTCCGCCAGCTGCGCACCGCTCTCGGTGCGGATGCGCTGGTCGGCGGGGCGACGGCCACCGCGGTGGACTCGGACGACGCCTCCGTGCACGACCGGAACCTGATCATCCCGCTGGTCCTCGTGGTGATCCTGGTGATCCTGGTCCTGCTGCTGCGGGCTGTGGTCGCCCCGCTGCTGCTGGTCGGCACCGTGGTGCTGTCCTTCGGTGCGACCCTCGGCGTCTCGGCGCTGGTGTTCAACCACGTGCTGAAGCTGCCGGGCGCCGACCCCGCCGTGCCCCTGTTCGGCTTCGTCTTCCTGGTGGCCCTGGGCATCGACTACAACATCTTCCTCATGACCCGCGTGCGGGAGGAGGCGCTGCACGCCGGCGCTCGCACGGGCATGACGCGCGGCCTGGCGATCACCGGCGGCGTGATCACCTCCGCCGGCGTGGTGCTGGCCGCCACGTTCGCGGCGCTGGCGGTGATCCCCATCCTCTTCCTGCTGCAGCTGGCGTTCATCGTGGCGTTCGGCGTGCTGCTGGACACCGTGCTGGTGCGGTCGCTGCTGGTGCCGGCGCTGGGTCAGGAGCTGGGGCGGTCGATGTGGTGGCCGTCCCGCCGCATCACCGCCTGACCGCGCACCTGCCCCAGCCCGAGCGCTGCCGCCTCGACACCCGAGCCACCGCACGGCCCGCACCAGCGCGCCGAGCCTTGCCCCCACACGCGGACACTCCGACGCCCCCACACCCCAACGCCCCGAGCGAGATGAGCACTTTGACGCGAGATGAGCAGACCGAAGTGCTCATCTCGCGTCAAAGTGCTCATCTCGGCGCCGGCCGGGCGGGGCGCGGCCGGGCAGGGCGCGACCGTACGGTGTCCACCCGGGGCGGGTCGGGCGGGTGCGTTGTCGCCAGAACGTGTCAGGGTGCGGGTCACGCGCTCTGGCGCGAGTGTGGTGCGCAACCCGGCTGACCAGGGCGGTGAGGCAGATGGCACGCGCGCACGACGACGCCGACTCGCACGACGACGCGGACTCGCACGACGACGCCGAGCAGCGGCTCGGCAGCTACCGGTCCAAGCGCGACTTCCACCGCACGCCGGAGCCGTCCGGCAGCACCAGCCGGGACGCGTCTGCCGTCACGACACCTGATGCCGCGGCGTCCGCGCCCGCGACCACCGCGGCGCCCGAGGCCCGCCGGTTCGTCGTCCAGCGCCACCGCGCCCGCCGCCTGCACTACGACTTCCGCCTGGAGATGGACGGCGTTCTGGCCAGCTGGGCGGTGCCCAAGGGTCCGACCCTGGACCCCGGCGTCCGCCGGATGGCTGTGCACGTCGAGGACCACCCGATGGAGTACGAGCACTTCGAGGGCGTCATCCCCGCCGGCCAGTACGGCGGCGGCGACGTCATCGTGTGGGACGCCGGCACGTGGGAGCCGAACCCCGGCGAGGACCCGGTGGCAGCCGTCGCCGCCGGTGAGCTGCACGCGACGCTGCACGGCGAGCGGCTGCGCGGCACGTTCGTCCTGGTGCGCACGGGTGATGCGGGCGCCGGCGGCAAGGAGCAGTGGCTGCTGCTGCACAAGCACGACGAGTTCGCGTCCGACGGCTGGGACGCGGAGGACCACCCCACCTCGGTGCTGTCGGGCCGCACCAACGACCAGGTCGCCGCCGACCCGGACCGGCTGTGGCGCTCCGGCGTCCCCGCGGCCCAGGCGGAGGTCGACCTGCGCACCGTCGACCTGACCCGCCCGACGCCCGACGAGCTCGCCGAGCTCGACTCCCTCGGCACCGGCGGCACCTGGCACGTGCACGGCCGCGCGCTGAAGGTGACCAACCTCGACAAGGTGCTGTTCCCCGCGCTGCCCGGCCAGCAGCCGGTGACCAAGCGCGACCTGCTGCGCTACGCCGCCCGGATCGGCCCGGTGGTGCTCCCGTACCTCACCGGCCGGCCGCTCAACCTGCACCGCTACCCGCAGGGTGCCGACAAGCCGGGGTTCTGGCACAAGCAGCTGCCGGAGCACGCCCCCGACTGGCTGACCCGGTGGGACAACCCGGAGGCGGACGACGACGAGACGACGACCTACCTGGTGGTCGACGAGCCGGCGGCGCTCGTGTGGGCGGCCAACTTCGGCGGCCTGGAGTGGCACGCGTGGACCTCGACGACAGCACACCCGCACAACCCGTCGTACGCGATGGTCGACCTCGACCCGGGCACGTCCACGCGCTGGGAGGACCTGCTGGCGATGGCTCGTCTGCACCGGGACGCCTTCGCCCACCTCAAGGTGCGCGCCTACCCCAAGCTGACCGGCCGGCGCGGCATCCAGGTGTGGATCCCGATCGCGGAGGGCCCGTCGTTCGACGAGACCCGCGACTGGGTGGAACGGGTGTCCCGCACGGTCGGCGCGGTGATCCCGGACCTGGTCAGCTGGCGGTGGGAGGTCCGCGAGCGCGGCGGCAAGGCGCGCCTGGACTACACCCAGAACGCGATCAACAAGACGCTGGTCGCGCCGTACAGCCCACGCCCGGCGGCGGGCGCCCCGGTGTCGACACCGATCACCTGGGACGAGCTCGACGAGGACTGGCTGCGCCCCGACGCCTTCACCGTCCGCACGGTGCTCGACCGGATCGCCGAGCGCGGCGACCCGTTCCGCGGCGTCCTGCTGCACGACCAGACGCTGCCGCGGCTCGGCTAGACCGGGCTGCGCCCCGGCGCGCTCCACCCATCGAGATCGCGACGGCACGGACGTAGCCTCCCGTCATGGGACGGTCGGGGGTGGCGGCCCTGTCGAGCCTGCTGCTGGGCGGGCTCCTGCTCGCAGGCTGCACGGCCGGCGGCTCCACGCCGTCCGCGACCCGGGCGGCCGGTTCATCGTCGGCCGCGACATCGTCACCGCCCGCCGGCAGCACCGGCGCGCCGTCGCCGGCGGCGTCGCCCCTGCCGTCGGACGCTGGTTGCCGTACGGACTACTCGCCGGTGCCGCTGCCCACCTGGGCGCGGGGCGGCTTCACGCCGCCCGACCAGCCGGTGCCGTACGTGCTGAGCGACCGGGGCGACGTCGTCGCCATCCTCTGGGCCGACCACGACCCGCTGGTGGCCCCGCCGGTGGCCGGCCGGAACAACAAGATCCTCTGGGTCCCGCGGGTGGCCTCCCCCGTCGGGACACCTCTGCAGATCCGCGCCACCCTGACGGCCACCGGCACGACGGCCAACCGCACCGTCGAGAACGGTCTGGGACCGTCCACCATCGACCTGCCCGCGCCCGGCTGCTGGTCGCTCGACCTCACGTGGGGCGACCACCACGACCACCTCGAGCTCGCCTACGCCTCCGGGTGAGCGACTGTCGCGGGCGTCGTGCAGGCCACCGCTTGCCGTCCGACGTCCGGGTCTCCACGCTCGATGCAGGAGCACCGGTCGATTGACGGGAGGACGACGTGGACGCACCGGACGACGACCGGATCGCCCCTGTCCCGCTGGAGGGCCGCACCCCGATGACCACCGGCGGCTGGACCGCGCCGCCGGCGCTGCGCCGCTGGTCGTGGCTGGCCATCCTGGTGCTGGGCGTCGTGGCCTACGTGATCGTGCTGCGCACCATGGTCGCCACCCAGAACATCAACTTCTTCCCGTCGCTCCTGCTGATCGGCGCCATCACGGTGCCGATCAGCGTGCTGGTGTTCGCGGTCGAGGGCGGTCGCGTGCCACCGGTGCGCGTCCCGCTGGTGACGTTCGTCGCGATCGTCGGCGGTCTCGCGGGCACCGTCACCGCCGGGATCCTGGAGTACAGCGCCCTGCGGCGGCTCGGCACCGTGCCGATGACCACGGTCGGGCTGGCCGAGGAGTCGGCCAAGCTGCTCGTGCCCTTCCTCGTGTTCCTCGTCGTGCGCCCGCACGACCCCCGGCACGGCGTGGTGATCGGCATCGCGTCGGGGATGGGCTTCGCCACCCTGGAGACGATGGGGTACGGGTTCCAGACCCTGCTCGCCGCCCGGAGCATCGCGGCGGTGGACAGCACCCTGCTGCTGCGCGGCCTGCTGGCACCGGCGTGCCACATCGCCTGGACCGGCATGGTGGTGGCGATGCTGTGGCGCATCCCGTCAGCGCCCCGCCGTGGGCGCGCCGTGCTGGCGTTCGTCGGCACGTTCGTCGCCGCCGTCCTGCTGCACGCCACCTGGGACGGCTCGACGTCCGTGGCGGTCCACCTGGTGATCGCCACCGCCGGCGTGGCGGTGCTGCTGTGGTTCGTCCACGTCGCCCACCGCCGGCGCCCCGCCGCCCCCACGCCCGTCCCGGTCGCGCTGCCGCGCGAGGGCTACGGCGTGGCGTGACCCCTGATGTGACCCGCGCGGGTGCACCCGCGCGCTCGACGCTCCCGTGGTGGCGCCGTCGTTAGGCTGCCCTCACCGTTGAGCGCCACCGGAGGTACCCGTGCCGTACGTCGTCGACTTCGTGAACGTCTCCACCGTCGGCCTCGAGTCCTCCCCGGTGGCGGACGCGCTCGCCGGCCTGCGCGCCAACGAGGCGCGCTACTTCCGCAACAAGTACCAGCACGTGTTCACCGTCGAGCCCGCCGCCGAGGCGCCCGACGCCGTCGACCGGGTCACGCGGATCCTGGCCGACGAGCGCGGCATCGTCATCGCCTCCCCCGCGCTCGAGGCGACCGACTTCGAGGTCGAGGGCATCCGCTGGACCTACGTGTTCTACAAGTCCGGCCTGTCGGTCAACGTGCTGTGGACGCTCGCCGATGCCGGCAAGCGCGCGGTCGGCTTCAAGCTGTCCGACGGCATGGACGTGCCGGACGAGCTGGGCGCCTTCAAGTTCGCCCGGCAGAGGTCGAAGCTGGCCGGCACCATCCGCGGCTCGTTCTTCGTCATCAAGGGCGAGTACTGACCCTGCGGCCACCCGCCCCGACGCCGGGCCGGATGCGTCCGCTGGCCACCGCCACACCGTGCGTTATGGTGGTCTAGACCACTCGCACCGGCGCGTCGCCGGACCACACCAACGGAGGTGCCCATGCCCGAACGCCGTGCCGTCGTCGCCATCGCCGAAGGCCTCCACGCCCGTCCCGCCGCCCTGTTCGTCAACCTCGCGGCGCAGCAGCCGGTCGCGGTCACCATCCGCAAGGCCGACGGCGACCCCGTCCCGGCCTCGAGCATCCTCTCGGTGATGGGCCTGGGCGCCGGCCCCGGCGACGAGGTGTTCCTCGCGAGCGACGACGAGGCTGCGGAGCCGTCGCTCGAGGCCCTGGTGCAGTACCTGGAGTCCGCCGGCTGAACCGCGGACCCGCACGACGACGCCCGGCCGGGGCAGCGGTCCCCGGCCGGGCGTTCGTCTGTGGCGACCCTCGCTAGGCGGTCGCGCCGCCCCCTGCCGGCGCGGCCGGCGCAGCGGTGGCCGTCTTCTTCACCGGCTCGTCGGCGGGCTGGTCGACCAGGATCGACATCGAGTCGGACGTCGCGTCGTCGTCCTCGCGGCCCGGGGTCCGCAGGTTCCACTTGGTGATCACCCAGCGGAACAGGAAGTAGTAGATCGCCCCGTAGATCAACCCGATGGGGATGATCCAGAGCGGCTTCTGCGCGATCCGGAAGTTCAGCAGGTAGTCGATCACCCCGGCGGAGAACCCGAACCCGTCGTGGATGCCGAGCCAGTTCACGATCGCGAGCGACGTGCCGGTCAGCAGCGCGTGGACCACGTAGAGCGGGTACGCGAGGAAGACGAAGGAGAACTCGAGCGGCTCGGTGACACCGGTGACGAACGAGACCAGCGCGGCAGAGCCCATGATGCCCGCGATCACCTTGCGCTTGCCGGGCTTGGCGGTGTGCACGAAGGCGAGGGCCGCGCCGGGCAGGGCGAACATCATGATCGGGAAGAAGCCGGTCATGAAGGTGCCGGCCGTGGGGTCGCCGTGCAGGAACCGCAGGATGTCACCGTTCCAGACCTTGCCGCTCGGGTCGGTGTACGAGCCGAACTGGAACCACGGCAGCGAGTTGAGCAGGTGGTGCAGCCCGATCGGGACGAGGAGGCGGTTGGCGGTGCCGTAGACGAACGCCCCGAGGATCGTGGAGCCGGTGACCCAGGAGCCGACGGCCGTGAGGCCGGAGTCGAACCACTTGTAGACCAGGGCGGCGATCACCGCGACGACCACCGAGGCGCCAGCGGTGACGATCGGCACGAACCGTCGCCCGCCGAAGAAGGCGAGGTACGGCGGCAGCTTGATCCTCGAGTACCGCTGGAACATCAAGGCGGCGACCAGACCGATCACGATGCCGCCGAGGACGCCGTAGTTGATCAGCTCCTGCTTCGCGTCGCCGGTGGGCTTGCCCAGCACGTAGGGCGACAGAGCGTCGGTGACACCCTTGAAGACGAGGTACCCGATCACCGCCGCGAGGCCGGTGGACCCGTCGGACTTGCGGGCGTACCCGACGGCGACACCGATCGCGAACAGCAGCGCCAGGTTGGCGAACAGCGCGTTGCCCGCCGCTCCCAGCACGTCGGCCACCGGCTGCAGCCAGGTGGCGTGCTTGCCGAGCCCGTCGGCACCGAGCATGTCCGCCTGGCCGAGCCGGAGCAGCAGCGCCGCGGCCGGCAGGGAGGCGATCGGCAGCATGAGCGATCGGCCGACGCGCTGCAGCTGCGCGAGGCCGGGGATCCCGCGCTTCTCGCGGGTCGCAGGTGCGGTGGTGGCTGTCATGACAGGTGCACTCCTCGTCGTGTGCTCGTCATCGTGTGCATGTCGTTGCGTGCGGCTGTGCGGGTGGCCGGTCGCACCGGCGGTCCGTCGTCGGCGACGGGACACTCGTCCGGACTAGTGCGCTAGATGTCTGGACCAGTTGCCCGCAACCATGATGGAATGGCGCGCACGGTGTCAAGAGCGGCAGGCTTCGCACCGTCTGGACCAGTCGCGACGAGGGGACGAGGGTGGGTCGCTCCGTTCTGAAGTACGTGCGGGTGCGCGACTACCTGCGCTCCCTGGTCACCCACGAGCTCGCGCCGGGTGACGCCATCCCCTCCGAGCGCATCCTGTGCGACCAGTTCGGCGTCTCGCGCATGACCGTGCGGCAGGCGGTCGACGCGCTCGTCGTGGAGGGTCTGCTGGCCCGCGAGCAGGGCCGCGGCACGTTCGTCGCCCCCACCAAGGTCGACCTCGAGGTGCGCCTGGCGTCCTTCGGCGAGGAGATGCAGCGCCGCGGCATGGAACCGGCGTCCAAGGTGCTGTCCGCCGAGGTGGTCGCCGCCACGCCGGACATCGCCGACGCGCTGGACATCCTGCCTGGTGAGCGCGTGTTCTCCCTGCACCGGGTGCGCCTGGCCGACGGTGAGCCGATGGCCATCGAGCAGTCGTGGCTGCCGTGCCAGCTGGTGCCCGGCTTCTTCGACGGCCCGCTGCCGGACAGCATCTACGGCGAGCTGCGCCGCCGCGGCCTGGAGCCGGACTGGGGTGAGGACGTGGTCTCGGCCGCGGACGTCGACGCCGGCGAGGCGGAGCTGCTCGGCGTCCCTCCCGGGCGTGCCGTGCTGCGCGTCACCCGGCGGACCTTCGCGGGCGAGACCGCCTGCGTGTACTCACGGTCGACCTACCGGGCCGACCGTTACGTGCTCTGGGTGCCGCTGCGTGCACCGAAGCCGGCGCTGACCCCCAAGCGCGGCGCGGCGGAGCGAGCGGCACAACCTGCGACGGCGGAGGTCCTGTCATGAGCGAGGGCAGTGTGGGCAGGGACGACCGGCGGTACGGCGAGCGGGCGCAGGCGGCGGAGATCCTCGCCGCGCTCGGCGGCGTGGGCAACATCATCGAGATCGAGCCCTGCACCACCCGCCTGCGGTCGGAGGTGCACGAGACCGCGGCGGTGGACGTCAAGGCGCTGCGCACGGCCGGCGCGCACGGCGTGATGATCTCCGGCCACGTGGTGCAGGTGGTGATGGGGCCGAACGTCGACATCATCGCGTCGGACCTCGAAGAGCTGCTCTGAACAGTCCGGACAGGCGGCCCACGGCCGTGGTCACCAGCAAGTCGGTCAGCAAGGAGATCGAGATGAGCAAGGCGGAGAACATCCTCGCGGCGCTCGGCGGGGCGGACAACCTCGTCGAGCTGGAGCCGTGCATCACCCGGCTGCGCGTCGAGGTGGTCGACCCGTCGCTGGTCGACGAGGCGGCGCTGAAGGCCAACGGCAGCTACGGCGTGGTGCGGTCCGGCAACGCGGTGCAGGTGGTCGTCGGCCCCGAGGCGGACACGCTCGCCTCCGAGATCGGGGACCTGCGCTGATGTCGGAGCCCCTGACGGTGCTCGCACCGGTCACCGGCGTGGTGCGCGCGATGGCGGACGTGCCGGACCCGGTGTTCGGCGGCGAGCTCGTCGGGCCCGGCCTGGCGATCGACCCCGTCCGGGACGGCGTGGTCGAGGCGATCGCGCCGATCGACGGCACCATCGTCAAGCTGCACGCCCACGCCTTCGTCGTCACCGCGGACGCGCAGCACTCGGCGCTGGTGCATCTCGGGCTGGACACGGTGCAGCTCGGCGGTGCCGGCTTCACGCTGCACGCCAAGGAGGGCGACGTGGTGAAGGCCGGCGACGTGGTGGTCAGCTGGAACCCGGCCGAGGTCGAGGCCGGCGGACGCTCCCCGATGTGCCCGGTGGTCGCGCTCGACGCCAAGCGGGAGGCCCTGACCGAACTGGTCGGCGCGGGTGCGGAGATCCGGTCCGGGGCGGCGCTGTTCGAGTGGAACTGAGCCCCGAACCGGTCGCTGCCCGGCTGGCCCCTCGGCTCGCGCAGCCCGGGGCGGGTCTGCTGGTCGACCTCGACGGCACGTTGGTGCTCACCGAGCCCGCCAACCGGCAGGCGTACCGGCTCTACTTCGCGCGCCGCGGCTGGGAGGTGCACGACGACGTGGTCCGCGCGTTCGCCGGTCGCCGCGCGCACGAGGTGTTCGCGAGCCTGGCCGGCCCGTGGGGCGACGAGGACCCCGAGCGGCTGCGGCAGGACGTGCTCGACGTGCTCGCGACGCTCGACGTCCGGCCCGAGGCGGTCCCCGGTGCCGCCCGGCTGCTCACCGGCTGCGTGTCGCGCGGTGTCCCCGTCGCCGTCGTCACGTCCGCCGGGCGCGACTGGACCCTGGCGGCGCTGGAGCGGCTGCACGTCGACCCGACCGGCATCGCCCTGGTCACAGCCGAGGACTGCACGTGCGGCAAGCCGGACCCCGAGCCGTTCCGGCGCGGCGCACAGCTGCTGGGCCTCGACCCGGCCGGCCTCGCGGCGGTCGAGGACACCCCTGCGGGCATCGCCTCGGCGCGGCAGGCTGGTGTCGGCCTGGTGATCGGGGTGACCACGGGCCATCCGTCCGAGCACCTGCGTGCCGCCGGTGCCGACCAGACCGTCCCCGACCTCACGGAGCTGGCCGACGCCGTCGCCCGCATCCCGACCGAGGAGCCCAGCGCATGACCACCCTCCCTGCCTCCGTCCGGCTCGACACCAGCGGCCCGCTGCCGATGCTGCACGTCGACGGACCCGACGGCTGGGCCGCGATCTCGTTGCACGGCGCCCACGTCACCGCCTGGGGGCCGCACGGTCAGCCGCCCGCGCTGTGGCTGAGCTCGCTGAGCCGGTTCACCCCCGACTCGGCGATCCGCGGAGGCATCCCCGTCTGCTTCCCGTGGTTCGGTCCGCTGGCCGACCATCCGGACGCCCCGCGGCACGGGTTCGCCCGCACGGCCCTGTGGACGCTGGACGGTGCGGACGACGACGGCACCGACGTCACCGTCCGACTGTCGCTGCGCGACTCGGACCGGACTCGGACCTCCGCCTGGCCGCACCCCTTCTCGGCGGTGTGCACGGTGGTGGTCGGCGCCCGCCTGACGGTCGCTCTCGAGGTGACCAACACCGGCGACCGGCCGTTCCGCTACGAGGAGGCGCTGCACACCTACCTCGCCGTCACCGACGTCACCACCGCTGAGGTGACCGGCCTCGAGGACATCCCGTACGTCGACAAGACGGCCGACGGTGCCGAGCGCCCCGGCGACCCGGACGCCCTGCGCCTGACCGGCGAGACCGACCGGATCTACCCGGGTGCTCTGAAGCCGGTGATGGTGGTCGACGCCGGAGGCCGGTGGACCCAGGTGACCAAGCGCGGGTCGGCCAGCACGGTCGTGTGGAACCCCTGGCAGGACGGCGCCCGGGCCACGGCCGACATCGACGACGACGGCTGGACGACGATGCTCTGCGTCGAGGCGGCCAACGTCGGCCCCGCCGCCGTCGAGCTCGCCCCTGGCGAGCGCCACACCCTCAGCACCACGATCGAGACGAGCGTCGTCCCGACGGCCACCACGGAGGTCTGACACCCGCATGTCCGAGCACCTGTCCGAGCACAGCGCACCGACGTTCCTTCGCGGCCGCGTCGTCACCCCGGCGGAGGTGATCGCCGACGGCCTCGTCGTGCTGCGCGACGGCCTGATCGCCTGGGTCGGGGAGGCGGCGGGGGCCGCCGCGGCCGGCTGGTCCGACGTCCCGGAGGCGGACGCGAACCCCGCCACGCTGCTTCCCGGGCTGGTGGACGTGCACGACCACGGCGGCGGCGGCGCCAGCTTCCCGGACTCGGCCACGGCCGAGGAGGCGATGGTGGCGGTCCGCGAGCACCGCGCCCACGGGACGACGACGCTGGTCGCCTCCCTGGTCACGGCCGCGCCGGAGACGTTGCGGCAGCGCGTCGAGGTGCTGGCGGGGCTGGCCGACGCCGGGGAGATCGCCGGCATCCACCTCGAGGGGCCGTTCGTCTCCACCGTGCGCTGCGGCGCGCAGGACCCGGAGCTGATCCAGGCGCCGGACGCCGACCTGACCTCCGAGCTGGCGAAGCTGGCCGGCGGGCACCTGGTCACCATGACGGTGGCGCCGGAGCTGGCCGGCGTGCCGGGCGACGGCGGGGTGGTCGACGCGCTGATCAGCAACGGTGCGCTGCCGAGCTTCGGGCACACCGACGCCAGCTGGGCGCAGACGACGGCGGCGCTCGACGACGCGCGACGGCGGCTGGCAGCCGGGCCGGCACGGTCCGGACGTCCGACGGTGACGCACCTGTTCAACGGCATGAGGCCGCTCGACCACCGCAACCCCGGGCCGATCCCGGCCTACCTGCTCGCGGCGGCGCGCGGCGAGGCGGTGCTCGAGCTGATCGGTGACGGCACGCACGTCGCGCCGGAGCTGGTGACCAGCATCATCGGCCTGGTCGGTGCCGACAACGTCGCGCTGGTGACCGATGCGATGGCCGCCGCCGGCATGCCGGACGGCGCCTACCGGCTCGGCTCCCTGGACGTCTCGGTGGAGCACGGCGTCGCGCGGCTGGCCCACGGAGGGTCGATCGCGGGCGGAACGGCGCACCTGCTCGACGTGGTGCGCACCACCGTGGCGGGCGGCGTGCCGCTGGTCGACGCGGTGCGCGCGGCGGCCACCACGCCGGCGACCGTGCTGGGCGACCCGTCGGTGGGCGCGCTCGAGGCGGGCCGCCGGGCCGATGTCGTCGTGGTCGACGACCACCTGCGGCCCATCACCGTCTGGCGCGCGGGCGTCGTCGTCACCCCCTGACCGGGCCACCCCTCCCCTAGAGCAGAGAGAGACCTGCCATGGAAGTCGTCATCGCCGCTCCCGACGAGCTGGCCGGGCTGGCCGCCGACGCGATCGAGCAGCTGCTGGCCGCCAAGCCGACCGCCGTGCTCGGCCTGGCCACGGGGTCGAGCCCGCTGGGCATCTACGACGAGCTGGTGCGGCGGTACCAGGCCGGCCGGATCTCCTTCGCGCAGGCCCGCGGCTTCACGCTCGACGAGTACGTGGGCCTGCCGGCCGACCACCCGGAGAGCTACCGCAACGTGATCGACCGGGAGATCGTGTCCCGCGTCGACTTCGCCCCCGGCGCCGTGCGGGGTCCGGACGGGCTGGCGGCCGACGTCGTCACCTCCTGCGCCGAGTACGAGGCGGCCATCGTCGCCGCGGGCGGTGTCGACCTGCAGATCCTCGGCATCGGCTCCGACGGGCACATCGGGTTCAACGAACCGGGGTCGTCACTGGCCTCGCGGACGCGCATCAAGACGCTGACCGAGCAGACCCGCGGCGACAACGCACGGTTCTTCGGCGGGGACATCGACCTGGTGCCGCGGCACTGCCTGACCCAGGGGCTGGCGACGATCATGTCCGCGCGGCACGTCGTGCTGATCGCCACCGGGTACGCCAAGGCGGAGGCGGTGCACCACCTGGTCGAGGGGCCGGTCAGCGCGATGTGGCCGGGGACTGTGCTGCAGCACCACCCGCACGTGAGCGTGCTGGTGGACCCGGCGGCGGCCGGTCGGCTGCAGCTGGCCGACTACTTCCGCAGCACGTACGCGGCGAAGCCGGAGTGGCAGGGACTCTGACCGGCGGCGCGATGCCCGGTAGCGGGATGCCCGGTAGCGGGACGCCCGGCGCCGCGGCTCAGTGCCGCAGGGCGTGCTCCCGGTAGCGGTCGGCCACCGGGTTCTGCACGCGCTGCAGGCCGTCCGGGCTCTCCACCAGGTCGTACAAGCCCATCGTCAGCAGGTGGTCGGCGCGCGGCCGGTCGGTGTGCCGCCACGTCCACTCGTACATGTCGAACAGCGGCCACCACGTGTACCCGACGAGGTTCACGCCCTCGTCGCGCAGCGTGTCGGCCAGTGCGACGGACTCGTCCAGCCACTGCAGCCGCTCGGCCACCGTCGCGGTCACGCACGTCTCGGTGATCATCACCGGGGCGCCGTACCGCTCGGCGTACGCCAGCACCGCCTCGCGCAGCCCGTCGGTCCCCCGGTCCACGCTGGGCCGCGGGTCGGAGAAGCCGCCGACGTGCCGCACCCCCGCCTCGAACAGCTCGGTGGAGTGCCGGGGGTAGTAGTTGACCCCCATCACGTCCGGCTGCACGGCGTTGGCGGCGAACCACGCGAGCTCGTCGTCGCTCGTCGCGGCCGCCACCAAGGCCCGCAGCGGGTGCGCGTCGTCCACCCGCCCGGTGACCAGGTCCTCGACCAGGTGCACCTGGTGCCGCAGCCGCGTCGCCTCGTCCTGGTGCTCCGGCGCACGGTGGTCGACGACGAAGCTCATCGCCGCGTCGACGTGCACGAACGTCGACCCCGGCCCGGCGATCTCCCGGATCGCCTGCTGCGTCCCGACGAACCCGCGGGCGATGTTCAGCGCCACAGTCGCGAACCCGTCGGCACCGGTCAGGTAGGGCGGCCAGTAGCCGTACTCGCCGCAGAACAGGGCGTGCACCGTGGGCTCGTTCACGGGCGTCCAGTCGCTGACCCGGTCGCCGAACCGCTCCGCGATCCGCTGCGCGTACTCGGCGACGTGCTTCGGGTAGTCGGGATTGGCGAACTGCTCGTCCAGCCACAACGGGGTGCCGTAGTGCAGCAGGTCGACGATCGGCCGCAGCCCGGCGCCGAGCAGCGCGTCCACGGCACGGTCGGTCCACGACCAGTCCCAGCTGCCGCGCTCGGGGTTCACCCGGTACCACGGCACGCCCCAGCGCAGCAGGTCCGCACCGGCATCCGCCGCGAGCGCGAAGTCGGCGGCGTACCGCCGGTCATGCTCGGTGAGCACGTACTCGTCGATCGCCCGCTCCCCCGGCCGGCTCTGCGGCACGAAGGTGTCCTCGATGCCCAGTGCGAAGTGCAGCCGTCCGTCGGCGAACCAGCGGGCGCTCACTTGAGCCCCGTGGTGGCGACGGACTCGATGAAGCGGCGCTGCATGAGGAGGAACAGCACCGCGAGCGGCAGCACGGCGATCAGCGAGCCGGCCATCATCGTGCCGTAGGGCACGATCCCGCTCGGTCCCGTGAGCAGCGTCAGCCCCGAGGTGATGGTGCCCATCTCCGGCGTGGTGGTGAACACGAGCGGCCACAGCAGGTCGTTCCAGTTGTTCACGAACGTGAAGATCGCCAGCGTCATCAGCGCCGGGACGGCGTTGGGCAGCACAATCGAGCGGAAAATGCGCAGCTCGCTGGCGCCGTCGATCCGGGCGGCGCTGTCCAGGTCTCGCGGCAGCGAGACGAAGAACTGCCGCAGGAAGAAGATCCCGAACGCGTCGGCCGCCCGCGGCACGATCATCCCCGCGAAGGTGTTCACCCAGCCGAGGTGCGCCACCAGCTGGTAGACGGGGATCAGCGTCGCCTGGAACGGGATCATCAGGCTCGCGACGATCGCCACCAGCAGCACGCGGTTGCCGCGGAAGTCGAGCCGCGCCAGCGCGTAGGCGGCCAGCGAGTCGAAGACCAGGGCGAACGCGGTGACCCCGCCGGCGAACACGAAGCTGTTCAGGCACAGCCGCGCGAACGGCAGGTCGGTGAAGATGCGGCCGAAGTTGGCCAACGTCCACGAGCCCGGCAGCAGGGTGGGCGGGAACGCGTTGATCTCCGCGGTCGGCTTGAACGCCGTGAAGACGATCACCAGGACGGGCAGCAGCACCAGCAGCGTGAGCACGGTGACGGCGGCGAGGACGAGCCAGCGCGAGGCGGCGCGGCTGGGCTGGAGCCGGCTGAACCGGCGCTGGGAGGACGTGACAGCGCTCATCAGGCGACGTCCTTCTCACGCTTGCCGAAGAACCGGAGCTGGACCAGGGAGAGGATCAGCGTGACCAGCAGCAGCACGTAGGACAGCGCCGTCGCCATGCCGAGGTCGAGCTTCTTGAAGCCCTCCTGGTAGATCTCCATGACCACCGTCTGGGTGCTGCGGTAGGGGCCGCCGCTTGTCATCACGTAGATCTGGTCGAACGCCTGCAGGGCCGCGATCATCGCGAACACGACGACGAAGGTCAGGGTGCTGCTCAGCTGCGGCAGCGTGACGTTCCAGAACCGCCGCCAGGCGCCGGCACCGTCGAGCTTGGCCGCCTCGTACAGCGCCACCGGGATCTCCTGCAGACCGGCGATGAAGATGACCATGTAGAAGCCGACGTTCTTCCAGACGGCGACGAGCACCACGGTGGGCATCGCCCAGGTCGGGTCCTGCAGCACGTTGCCCACGTGCAGGCCGAGCCCGCGCAACCAGTAGGTCAGCAGGCCGATCTGCGGGTCGAGCAGGTAGCTCCACGCGAACGCCGCCACGGCCAGCGACACGATGAACGGCACGAACAACGCCGTGCGGAACACGTTGCGGCCGATCAGCGAGCGGGTGGTCAGCAGCAGGGCCAGCGCCAGCGCGCCGACCAGGGCCACCGGCGTGAACATCACGGTGTACAGCGCCGTGCTGCCGAGCGTCGCGAGGATCTTGTGGTCCGTGAAGATGCGGACGTAGTTCGCCAGGCCCACCCAGGTCTCGGCGCCGAAGCCGCTGGCGTCCGTGAACGACAGGCGCAGCGCCGACACCATCGGCCAGGCGACGAACGCGAGCAGGATCACCAGCGCCGGCGCCATGAACAGCACGGCGACGCGGGTCTGGTGCCCGGCGGCGACCGGTCGACCGCCGAGCGGTGCGGGTGCCCGGTAGGACACCCGTGGACCGCGGGTGCGGGTGGATGTGGCCATGGTGGTTCTCCTGGGGAGGGGCGGTGGCCGCCGGCCCGTCGTCGTCAGGACGACGGCCACCGCGGGTGCGTCGGCTCAGCCGGCCAGCGACTGCTGGACAGCGGTGGAGGCGGTCTTCAGCAGACCGGCGGGGTCTCCTCCGGCCAACGCCTTCTGGGTGGCCTCGTCCACCGACTTGAGGATGTCGCTGCTGGTGGCCACGCCGGGCAGCAGCGGCTTGGCCGTGCCGGCGATCTCGGTCAGCGACGCGACGACGGGGTTGGAGGACACGGCGCTCGACGGGATGTCGGTGCGCAGCGGGGGCCAGCCGGAGCCGAGCGACCACTGCGTGGCGACGTCCTTGGAGAACAGGTAGTCGAAGAACTTCTCGGCAGCGGCCTTCTTCGCCGCACCGGCCTGCGCCGTGACGGCCGCGGAGATGCCGATGGCCGAGGCGCCCTGACCCTTCGGACCGGCAGGGATGCCCGCGATGCCGTAGTCGATCTTGTTCTCGGTGGCGACGCTCGCCATCCACGGGCCGCCGATCTCCATCGCGGCCTTGCCGGAGGAGAACAGCTTGTCCGAGGCCACGCCGTCCAGGCCGGTGGGCGAGATCTTGTCCTGCGTGACGGCCTTGGCCCAGTAGGTCAGCGTCTGGACGTTGGCGTCGGAGTCGACCACGGACTTCGTGCCGTCCACCAGGGCGCCGCCGTTGCCGTAGAACAGGCTGGCCCACACGCCGTTGCCGACGGTGGCGTGGTCCGGCAGCGCGAGCCCGTACTGCTCCGGCGTGCCGTCGCCGTTCTGGTCGACCGTCAGCTTCTTGGCGTCGGCCACCCACTCGTCCCAGGTGGTGGGGAAGGTGGTGATGCCGGCCTTGGCGAACAGGGCCTTGTTGTAGATCACGGACAGGGGGACGAAGCCGGTGGGGACGCCGTAGTAGGAGCCGTTCACCTTCTCCATCTCGACGGCGTTGGGGTTCAGCGACGCGCTCTTGGTGGTGGCGCTGGAGTAGAAGTCGTCGAGCTTGGCGAAGGCGCCCTTGGCGGCGTAGACCGGCAGGTTCTCCGCGGGCAGGGCGACGATGTCCGGCCCCTGCTTGGCGGAGAGGGCGGGGAGCAGGGTGTCGCCGATGACGGCCCAGGTCTTGGTCGTCGTGGTGATCTTGACGCCGCTCTGGGACGCGTTGAAGTCCTGGACGATCTTGTCGAGGACCTTGCCGTCGGCCTCGGTGTAGCCGTGCCAGAAGGTCAGGCTGACGGGACCGGCAGAGGCGGTGCTGGACGAGCTGGCCGGGCCGGAGCACCCCGTGAGTGCGAGAGCCGCACCGAGGGTGACGACCGCGAGTGTCGCGACGGTGTTCTTCATCGAAGGCCTCTCTCGGATCGACCACTTCGTCGATCGTCGGGTTTACAACGTTGCAATTGCAACGTTTGAACGGGACTGTAGCCACCGCCTCGGGAGGTGTCAACGGAGCGCCGCGACGCTGCGCGGTCGAGCTGCTCCTCATCGTCACGCGGGCGAGCCGCTCCCGCATGTCACCTGCGATGCAGAGCCGGCCACGGTCGGCGACGGACCGCCGTCCAGGCGACGATGTCGGTCGGCGATCCGGTGCCACTGATGCTTGCAACGTTATAACCTCTGGGCGTGGCAGACAGCACCCGAGCCGGAGACGGCGCCCCGACCCTGCACGACGTCGCGGCCGCCGCGGGGGTCTCCTTCTCCACCGTCTCCAACGTGATCCGCAACCACCCGCACGTGCGCGAGTCCACGCGCCAGCGGGTGATGGACGCGATCGCGGCGGTCGGCTACCGACCCAACCTCGTCGCGCGGAACCTGCGCTCCGGGCGCAGCGGCGTGATCGGGCTGGCGGTGCCCGAGCTGAACCAGTCGTACTTCGCGCAGCTGGCAGACGACGTGATCCGCGCGGCCGGCGCCGAGGGCTACGTGGTGCTGGTCGAGCAGACCGGCGGCCGCCGGGAACGGGAGCGCGAGCTGCTGCGCGACCCCCGCCTGGCCCTGACCGACGGCACCCTGATCAGCCCTCTCGGGCTCACCCGCGACGACGCGAAGGACATCGCGCTCGGCCGCCCTGTCGTCGTGCTCGGCCAGCCGCTGCTCGACGAGGCCGACCACCTGACCATGCAGCACGAGGCGGCGGCGCGCGCCGCCACCACGCACCTCATCGACGGCGGCCGCACGCGCATCGTGCTGCTCGGCGCCCACCCGGCCGAGCAGGGCACCACGGCCTCCCTACGCCGGGACGGGTACCGGGCGGCGCTCGAGGCGGCGGGGCTGCCGACGCCGGACGAGCTGGTGGTGCCCATCGAGGTGTGGGACCGGCACCACGGGGCGGCGGCGATGTGGGAGCTGCTGCGCTCCGGCACGGTGTTCGACGCGGTGTTCGCGATGAACGACGACCTGGCGCTCGGCGCGATGCGCGCCCTGCACGAGCGCGGCCTGCGCATGCCGGCGGACGTCGCCGTCATCGGGTTCGACGACATCGACGAGGGCCGCTACTCCTACCCCAGCCTGTCCACCGTCGACCCGGGTCGCCGGCAGATCGCCGAGCTGGCCGTCGCGATGCTGCTCGAACGGATCATGGGCACCACCGACGCTGCCCCCGGCCGCATGGTCGCGCCCGACTTCCGCATCGTCGTGCGGGAGTCCAGCACCGTCTGACCCGCCGCGCGTGACCTACGACAGGAGGGTCGGCTCACCCGGCGTCAGCACGAGCAGGCGGTCTGCGATACCGGCCGCGTCGAAGGCCGCCGCCACCTCGCCGACCCCCTCAGTGAAGTGCTCCCAGCCCTCGGCGTGCACCGGCACCACCACGGACGCGTCGAGCAGCGCGGCGACCCGCGCGGCCCGCTCCCCGTTCAGCGTCATCGGCTCCGGCCCGAACCGACCGACGTTGGCGGCGCCGACGAACAGCACGGCGACGTCCACCCGCCCGATGCGCGCGGCGATCTGCTCGACGACGTCCACACCGGCGTTGTCCCCCGACACGTAGACCGTCGGCAGACCCTCGCCCTGCAGCAGGAAGCCGGTGACGTCGCCGGACAGCGCCTCGGCACCGACCGGCCCGTGCCGGGCCGGCAGCGCGGTGACCGTCAGCGGGCCGACGGTCGTCTGCTCCCACGGCGCCAGGCCGGTGACGTGCTCGATGCGCCCTGCCGCGGCGGGTGTGGACAGCACCAGCGGGACGCGGTCCAGGAAGGCGCGGCCGGACACGTCGAGGTTGTCGAAGTGCTGGTCGTGGGACAGCAGCACGGCGTCGACCGGACCGAGGTCGTCGGGGCCGACGGCGGGGGCGGTCAGCTTGGTCAGCACCCGCGGCGCCTGGTAGGAGCGCGGTTCGTCGAAGGTCGGGTCGGTGAGCAGCGTGACGCCGCCCAGTCGGAGGAGCAGGGTCGGGCCGCCGACCAGCAGGGCCTCGACCGCCGAAGCGGATGACGTACGGGGTTCGGAGGTCACGTCGTGATTCTGCAGGCGGCCGCCCACGCTGTCGTGCGTCCGCTCGGCCAGCCGCCGGGCTTGGGCGGGCGACACGGTCCGGGTGCGTCGTCGCCACCGCCTCCGTACCGTCGAACGATGAGCCAACTCGCCCGAGCCGCCGACGCCGCCATCGGCTGGTACCAGCGCTCGATCTCGCCGCGGAAGGGCTGGTCGTGCGCGGCCCGGGTCGTCACGGGCGGCCCGTCGTGCTCGGCGGCGGCGCGGGAGGCCGTCCGCACCCGGGGCGCGCTCGGCGCCGTGCTGCCGACGCTGGCACAGCTGGCGCTCTGCTACCGCGCCGCGCTGATGATCACGCCGGCCCGCCTGCACGGCGAGGGCGTCTGCTGCTGCGGGCCTATCCCGGTCCCGTTCCGGTTCTGATCGGAACCGGGCGGTTCATCGCTGGCCGTGGTTGCTCAGCGGGTGGCCGGTCCCGTGCCGGTCAGCGTGTCCAGCAGGTGCTGGAGCTGGCTGCGCTGCGCGGCGTCCAGCGGGGCGAACAGCTCATCGAGCTCCTTCTCCACCACCCGGCCACCCTCGTCGAGCAGCCTGCGGCCCTCCGCCGTCAGCGCGTGGTGCAGGCGACGGCCTCCCCCCGAGCTGCGCTCGATCAGCCCCGCGCGCAGCAGCCGCGTCGAGAGCGTCGCGAACGCCTGGTCGCTCATGAACGTCATGCCGGCCAGCTCGTGTCCCGAGGCATCCGGGTTCGAGTCGATCGCGCGCAGCACGTCCCACTGCACCAGGCTCACGCCGACCGCGCGCAGGGCGGTGTCCATGGTCCGGTGGTCGCGCCACTGGGCGCGCTTGAGGCTCTGGCCGAGCCGCTGGAGGGACGTCTGCATGGCGCCGATCCTAGTCTCAACTTGTTTATCTCAACATGTTGACTTAGCGTCCTCGCGTGACCTCGCAGCCGAACCCGCCCGCAGGCATCGCCGATGCACCCGTAGCCCCGGCACTCCCCCGGCGCAGCACCGGCACGGTGCTCGCGCTGTGCATGTCGATGCTGGTGGCGTACTGGCCGTTCTCCGTGGCGACGGGTGCGCTCGCCCTCGTCGCACGCACCACGCACGCCACCGGCGCCACGCTCGCGTGGGTGCCCGACGCGTTCGCGACGGCGATCGCGGTCGCGGTGCTGCCGGCCGGCGCGCTGGTCGCCCGGCGCGGAGCAGCACAGGTGGTCCGCGTGGGACTCGCACTCACGGCCGCCGGTACGGTCGTGATGGCTGGCGGGCTGGTCGCTCCGCGGGCCGCACTGGGGGCGGCGTGGGTCGGCGAGGGTCTCGCCGGCGTCGGAGCGGCGCTCGCGATGACCGGCAGCCTGGTGGCCCTCAGCCGGATCCCCGGGGACGGTGCGGCGCGGGCACGACGGACGGCCGGCTGGTCCGCCGCCACGGTCGCCGGGCTGGGCACCGGACCGTTCCTGGTGGCGGCCGTGGTGCTGGTGGGCGACTGGCGGTTGGTCGCCGCGCCGGTCGTGCTCGGCGCTCTTGCCCTGGTCGCGGCGCTGCGGTCCGCCGGTGGGGACCCGGCTTCGGCCGGGCGACGCACACCCCTGGTCCCCACGGCGCTGTTCCGCAGTGCGACGTTCGACCTCGCCTCGCTCGGCGCCGGCGGTGTGCTGCTGGTGACCGTCGGCATCGTGGTGACCGTCGGGCTGTACCTGGACGGTCAGCACGTCGGCGCGCTCGGCGCCGCCACTCGGCTCGCCGCCTTCTTCGTCGCGAACGCGGTCGCCGGTCTGCTCGCCGGGCGCCTCGCCGCGCAGGTCCGGCCGGCCGCGCTCCTGGTATGCGGACTGGCCCTGGGGACGGTGGGCGCGCTCAGCCTGGCGACGCTGGACGACGGCCGGTTCGGCCCCGTGGCGCTACGCCTGCTGGTGATGGGCGCCGGCTGCGGGGTGGTCATGGCCACCTCCCCCGCGGTGGCGGTCGGCTCGGTCCCGGCCGCGCTGGTGCCGGCTGCCGGCGGCGTGAGCAACGCGATCCGCCAGACCGGCGCCGCCCTCGGGCCAATCGTCTTCGGCACCCTGCTGACCGCGGGCACGCTCCCCGCCCTCGTCGTCCACCGCGCCGGGCTGCTGGCCGCGGCCGTCCTCCTGCTGCTCACCCTCGCCTGCCTGCCGCTGCTCCGGTCCGCGGCGCCCCAGGCCTGATCGCCCCGCTCACCCACCCGACTGCTCACCCACCCGAGAGGAACCACCATGACCACCGACACGTCGACCACGCTGACCACCCACGACCTCCGCATCCAGCCCGACGTCGACCTCCGGCTGACCGAGGGCGGCACCGGCCGTCCGGTGCTCGTCCTGCACGGAGGTGGCGGCCTGCCCACCGTGCTGGTGCTCACCGCCCACCTCGCCGAGCACGCGCACGTGCTCGCGCCGACGCACCCGGGCTGGGACGGCGCACCCCGCCCGGAGACCATCGCGTCCGTCGCGGACCTCGCCGCGCTGTACGGCCGGCTGCTGCAGCAGCTCGACCTGCACGACGTAGTGGTGGTCGGCTCGTCGCTCGGCGGATGGATCGGTGCCGAGCTGGCGGCGCACGACGACGCCGGGCGGATCGCGCACCTGGTGCTGGTCGACGCCGTCGGGATCGACGTCCCCGGCGAGCCCATCACCGACTTCTTCGCGCTGGACGCCCGCGGCGTGGCCGAGCACAGCTTCCACGACGGCGAGCGCTTCTTCACCGACCCGGCCACGCTGCCGGCCGCGGAGCTGGCGCGCATGGGCGGCAACCGGAAGACGATGCAGGCCCTGGTGGCCGACCCGTACATGCACGACCCGTCGCTGCGGGCGCGGCTGGGCGACGTCACCGTCCCCACCACGGTGATCTGGGGCGCCAGCGACCGGATCGTCACACCCGCCTACGGCCGCGCCTACGCGGAGTCGTTCGGCAGCGGCGCTGCGTTCGTCGTCGTGCCCGACGCGGGGCACCTGCCGCACCTCGAGCAGCCGTCGGCCACGTACGCGGTGCTCGACCCGATCGTCGCGCCGCGCCGCTGACGACCCGCGTCCCCCTCAGGCCCCGGCGGAGCGCGCGCCGCCGTCCAGGGCGATCGCGAGCCACTCGCCGAGGCCGTCTCCCTCGAGCTGCTCGCGGGTGACCGACAGCCACGCGTCCCCCATGCGCCGACCGGTGCCCATCACCGCCGGCTCGGCGCCGGGCCGCGCGGACAGCTCCTCGCGCCGCGCCGGGTCGATCCGCACCAGGAGGTCCCCGTGGGGACGCGACGCCACGACCAGCCGGCCGTCCACCATGAACGAGATGCCGCCGAACATCGGCACCTCACGGACGTCGCGGCCGGCCAGCGCCGTCCTGATCCGGTCCACCACCTGCACCGCGGCCATCGCCAGCCCTCTCGCAGATCGGTCGTTGCCTGAAGATCGCCGCCTCTCCGGGCGATCGTCAAGGGGTGGGCGACGCCGTCCGGCTCTGACCCGGAGAACCGTCTGCTTCGTCGGCCCCAGGCGGTGAGCAGGTCCCTCGCCGTCCACGACCGAGCGAGCCGACCATCCTCGGCTTCACCCCGTGGGGCGCCTCTCGGTCACTACGGGTCCCGGTCCGAGCGAGACGCGCCACGCCGCGACGCCGTCGGCCGTGTCCACCAGCACTGCAAGGAGTCGTCCCGCCGTCTCGACCGTGGAGCGGCTCGACTCGGTACCCACCGGGACGCGCTGCCAGGACCACTGGACGCCGTCGCGCGACGTCCACAGGACCGGCCCGGAGTAGTCGGCGGTGTCGACCGAACCTCCTGCCACCCAACCGCTGTCGACGCGCACGGCCGCAGCCCGTTCCAGCCCGTGGTCGAGGAGCAGGTCGGGCGCGAAGGTCTTCAGGTCCGACGTCGTCCACATGCCACTGCGTCCGTCGACGGTCCCGGTCGCCCGGAAGCCGCCGTCCTGGACGGCGCACGAATCGAACTCCCCGCCCACGCTGTCGAGGCTGCCTGTGACCCACGGGCCACCGTCGCTGGACCACCAGGTCGCAGTCGAGACCCCAGCCTGAGTGAGAGTCCGTCCCACGGCGACGGTCCTGGTGCCGTCCGAGCAGAGGTCGTTCACCGTCGCTTCATGCGCGCCCTCGGCGAGGAGGCCCGTCGCGATGGCCGTCCACTGCACACCGTCGTTCGAGTGCCAGATCGTCTCGGGACGTGCCGAGTCGTAGGACGTGGTCGCGGCTTCCTGCGCGGCGATGTACCAGCCGGTGTCCAGGTGCTCCACCGCGGTCACGTGTCGGAACGTGCCGCCGTCGAAGCCGGTGGACGGCGCCCAGTCCGCGCCAGAGGTCTTGACCCACGCAAATCCTGGGAAGGCGCCATCGGTGTGCTTCGTGGCGGCCACAACGGTGGTGCCGGACTGCGGGTCTGCGGCACTCTTCACGTCGACGGAGCCGGGCAGGCCTGACGGGCCCCAGTCAACGGGCGCCAGTCCGTCGTCGGTCAGCTGCCCGTACCTCTGCACGGCGGAGGTGCTCCAGGACTCAGCGGTCTGCGTGAACCGCTGTGCGCCGACCGCGGTGTTGATCGCTCCGGCACCGGCCTCGACCATCGACGTCCGCATCGCGCTCGTCGCCGAGACGAGGTCCGTGGACGTGAAGTCGCCTGATTGCTCGGCCCACCGATACTCGCGCAGGCTTCGCGACCCACCACTCACCACCGCGGGAGCCGAGGAGCCGTCCGCCACTGCGAGCGAGCTTGGACCGATGGCCAGGGCTCGCGTGGTCGACCCGGTCTGCTGCCATCCACCCGACGTGCCTCGGCGCCAGAAGAAGATGTTGGGAAGGTCCGCCGGTGACACGGTGACATCGACCACGCCGGACACCTCGGTCGGGGCTCCGTACTGCGCATCGATGTCGGGGGCCGCCTTTCCGTTCCGACCGACCTCCAGAGCACTGTGCTCGTCGCTGGTCCAGCTCGCGCCGTCCTGGGTGGTCCATGCCCGCGGCCTGCGCGTGTCGCCCCCGACTCGTATGCCACCGGTGGCGACGAACGTCGTCGATGCCCAGACCACGCCGGCGATCGAGGACCCCTTGGGCGCCACCGAGGTGGGGCCCGTGAAGGTGGCTCCCTTGTCAGAGGACACGAACGACACGGGCGTCGGCAGCTCGCCGTCGGCACCGGCGGACAGGGTGACGAGGACTCTGAGATCGGGCGTCGCGTCCAGTCCGGTGATCGTCTGGCGGGACGTCGGGCCTGGCGCCGGGAGCGCAGCGCTCGTCCAGGTGCCCCTCGAGGTGTCGAGAACCGATACTCGCTGTGCACGACCCTGGAGCCCGTCGCCGGCGACGACGACGGTCTGAGCGTTCGGAACCGCCACCCGCGTGATGCGCGACGCCGCGACGTCGGCCGGCAGCGCCACCGAGCTCCACGCGCTCCGATCCCTCGAGGTCACCAGATACGAGGAGTAGTGCCCGTCCTGCCACGTCGTCCCCCCGATCGCAGTCAGACCAGCGCTCCCGTCGGCGCTGACGCCCACGACGTCCCCAGGAACGTCGGCCAGCGTCGTCGGACGCACCGACCCCTCGGTCGCCGCAGCCGTCCACACGGTGATGTGCCGCGGCCTGCCGACCGTTCCCATGGATGCGACGGTGAGCCGAGGAAGCGCGCCGACAGGGGCAACCACGGTGAAGTCCGAGACCCGTTCCGTCTCGTCGTTCCACGCACCCAGGTCCACTGAGGTGAACGTGGCGTCGCTACGGTGCGGCGCGGGCGCGGGCCGATTCGAGCACCCACTGAAGACCAGCACGAGGGCTGCCATCACGGCCAGCACGGCTCGCACGTCACGTCGACCTGGTTGATTCACTGCAGCCTCTCTCCCGGTGGAGGCGCAGAACACCCGCGTGGAGCGCCCCCGACCGGGACTGCTCCGTGACTGACCGCGTGCGCCGGGGCGCGACGCTAGCCGCTTTGTCCGAATTCGCGTCGCCCCGAGGCGTCGGACCTGTGGACGAGGCGTTGAACGTCAGGTGCCCGAGCAACGGACGACGGCCCGGGCTGACACGTGCCGGGGTCAGGGCGTCAGCCCGGGGTCGGCGTCCTCAGGCGACCAGCGTCACCCGCGTCCACGAGCCGGGGGCCAGCTCGACGGCGGCACCCTCGTCGGACAGCTCGACCGGCGTCTCGCGCGGGCTCCACTGCGACTCGTCCGAACCGGCCGCGGCACCGGCACCGCCCACCGCCATCTGCACCGCCGTCGCGGTCCGCACCGCCGGCATGCCCTGCGTGGCGACGGTCAGCCGCACCGACTCCTCCGGCGACCGGTTGACGGCGAACACGCTGACGGTGCCGCTGCCTGCGTCCCAGGTCGCGACGGTGTCCACCGTCGGGATCTCGCCGTACGTGCCGGTGGTCATCGTCGGCCCCTCGGCCGCCGTCTGCAGCACCACGCCCTGCGCACCCTCGGCGGTCAGCGCGAACGGCGCGAAGATCGGCTGCCGCCACGACCGGCCACCCGGCTCGGTGCGGATCGGGGCGATCACGTTGACCAGCTGCGCGAGGCAGGCGACGCCCACCCGGTCGGCGTGCTTGAGCAGGGACACGAGCAGCCCGCCCACCACCACGGCGTCCACCACGCCGAAGTCGTTCTCGATGATCTGCGGTGCCACCGCCCAGTCCAGGGAGTCCTCGCCACCGAACTCGCCCTGGAACCACACGTTCCACTCGTCGAAGGACAGCCGCAGCCGCTTGCGGCTCTGCAGCCGGGCGCCCACCGCGTCGGCGGTGGCGGCCACCGCCTCGATGAACCGGTCCATGTCCACGCCGGACGCCAGGTAGCTGGCGACGTCGTCCCCGTGCTGCTCGTAGTACGCGTGCAGGGAGATGTAGTCGACGACGTCGTAGCAGTGCTCCAGGACGGTGGACTCCCAGCTGCCGAAGGTCGGCATCGTCGAGTTGCTCGACCCGCACGCGACCAGCTCGATGGTCGGGTCCAGGCGCTTCATCGCCTTGCCGGTCTCCTGCGCCAGCCGGCCGTACTCCTCGGCCGTCTTGTGGCCGATCTGCCAGGGACCGTCCATCTCGTTGCCCAGGCACCACAGCTTCACGTCGTGCGGCTGCTCGTGCCCGTTGGCCACCCGCTGGTCCGCGAGCGCCGTGCCGGGCTCGCTGTTGCAGTACTCGAGCAGGTCGACGGCCTCGGCGACGCCGCGCGTGCCCAGGTTCACCGCCACCATCGGCTCCACGCCGGCCCGGCGGGACCAGTCGACGAACTCGTCGATGCCGAACTGGTTGGTCTCGATGGACCGCCACGCCAGGTCGCGCCGCACGGGCCGGGACTCCTTGGGCCCGACGCCGTCCTCCCACCGGTAGTTGGAGACGAAGTTGCCGCCGGGGTACCGGATGGTCGACACGCCCAGCTCGCCGGTGAGCGCCAGCACGTCCTTGCGGAACCCGTCCTGGTCGGCCAGCGGGTGCTCCGGCTCGTAGATGCCGGTGTAGACGCAGCGGCCCATGTGCTCCACGAACGAGCCGAACAGCCGCCGGTCCACGGGGGCGACGGTGAACTGCGGGTCGACGACGATCCTTGCCTTGCTCATGCTCTCGATCCCTCGGTCGGGCGGGCTGGGGCGGGTCGGCCGGAGGGGCCGTACATCTGGGCGAGCTGCCGGAAGCGGTCGACGGCGGCGGTGTGCTCGCGGCGGAGCTCGCCGGCAGGGTCGGGCGACAGCCGGTAGAGGCCGAGCGGCTCCAGGTACTGGGCGGCCGGTCCGGTCCCCGTGCGGTACGACCAGTCGAGCAGGTCGAACAGCGGGAACCACGTGTACCCGACGACGGGCAGGCCGCCGGCGCGCAGCTCGACGATGCGGTCCACCGACTCCTCGAGCCACGCGAGGTGCGCCTGCGCGTCGCCCCGGCTGCTGGTCTCCGTGAGGAAGACGGGTGCGCCGTACCGCTCGTGGAACCGGCGCAGCACCTCCTCGAGCCCGTCGGCGCCGCTCAGCCCGCGTGCCGGTGCCTCGCGGCTGACGTCCTTCTCGACGACGCCGGTCGACAGGTGCGGGTAGAAGTTCACTCCCATCACGTCCGGCGGCATCGGCAGGGCCCGGTGCCAGTCGAGGGTGGCGTCGCTGACCCCGTGCCGGTGCAGGAACGGCACCAGCGGGTGGTCGCCGTCGACCAGGCCGCACACCAGGTCCTCGATCAGCAGGTCGCGCTGGGCGCGCAGCCGGGTCGCCCCGACCACGTCGTCCGGTGCGTCGTCGGCCAGCTCGTACCGGAACGCCGCCTCGACGTGCACGAACGTCGGGGCCGGCACGGCCGCGGCGACCGCCTGCTGGGTGAGGACGATGCCCCGCGCGACACCCGTCGCCACCTTGGTCCAGCCGTCCGGGCCGGTGAGGTACGGCGGCCAGGCCGCCGTCTCGCCGCACCACTCCGCGTTCACCGCCGGCTCGTTGGCCGGCGTGTAGACGTGCAGACGGTCGGCGTACCGGGAGGCGACGGCGTACGCGTAGGCCGCGACGCGCTCCGGGTACGACGCGTTGATCGCGGCGTTGTCCAGCCACAGCGGCGTGCCGTAGTGCACCAGGTCGACCACCGGCACCAGCCCGCGCTCCAGCAGGTGGTCCACCACCGGGTCGAGCCAGTCCCACACGAACCGGCCGGGCTCGGGCTCCACCCGGTACCAGGGCACGCCGTACCGGATCGCGTCCGCGCCGCTGTCGGCGGCCAGGTCGACGTCTGTCCGCCACTGCCGGTAGTGGTCCGTCAGCTCGTACTCGTCGAGCGCCCGGTGCCCGGCACGGACCTGCGGGACGAAGGTGTCCTCGATGCCGACGGCGAAGTGCAGGGCACCGTCGTCGAACGCGCGCCCGGCCCCGCGTGCGGCGGCGCTCACTTGAGCCCCGTCGTGGCGATGCCCTCGATGAACCGGCGCTGCACCACCACGAAGGCCAGCAGCATCGGCACCATCGCCATCGTCGCGCCCGCCATCAGCAGGCCGTACTCCACCACGTGCTGACCCATGAACATCGCCAGGCCGGCGGGCAGGGTCTGCATCGCAGTGTCGGTGGTCAGCACCAGGGGCCACAGCAGGTCGTTCCAGTTGAACATCAGGTGGAACAGGCCCAGCGTCAGCAGCGCCGGCATGGCCAGCGGCAGCACGATGCGCGAGTAGATGCGGAACTCCCCCGCACCGTCGATCCGCGCGGCCTCGCTCATGTCCTGCGGGATGCCGAGGAAGAACTGCCGCATGAAGAAGATGCCGAACGCGTTCGTGGCCCTCGGGATGATCAGGCCGGGGAACGTGTTCACCAGGTGCAGGTGGCTCAGCAGCTGGTAGACGGGCACCAGCGTCACCTGGCCCGGCAGCATGAGGAACACCAGCACGGCGAGGAACAGCAGCCGCTTGCCGGGGAACTCGAGGCGTGCCAGCGCGTATCCCGTCATCGAGTCGAAGAACAGGGACAGCAGCGTGACGGCCCCGGCGAACAGCACAGTGTTGCCGAACTGCCGCAGGAACGGGATCTGCTTGAACACCTCGGAGTAGTTGGTCCACGTCACGTGCGTCGGCCACAGCTGCGCGGGGTGGGCCAGGATGTCGTGCTCCGGCTTCACGGAGCTGAACAGCATCCAGATCACGGGCAGCAGCACCGCGAAGGCGACCACTGCCAGCGAGACGTAGAGCAGCACGCGCAGCGCGGTGCCGGACGGGCCGTGCCGCCGCTCGGCGACGGGGCCCGGCTCGGGCAGGGAGAGCGTGGGGGTGTCCACGGAGACGTCGGTCATCAGTACGTCACCTGCCGGCGGGAGAAGAAGGCGTTCTGCGCGACGCTGACGACCAGCACGATCACCAGCAGCACCCAGGACACGGCCGAGGCGTACCCGAACTGGAAGTCCTGGAAGCCCTTGCGGTAGATCAGGTAGACGAGCGTCTCGCTCTGGAAGAAGGGGCCGCCGCGCGTCATCACGTACACCTGGTCGAAGGCCTGCAACGAGGCGATCGCGGCGATGACGAAGACGAAGGCGGACGTGTTGGCCAGCAGCGGCCAGGTGATGGACCGGAACTTCTGCCAGGGCCGGGCGCCGTCCACCTCGGCCGCCTCGTACAGCTCCTTGGGAATGGTCGCCAGCCCCGCCAGGTACATCACCATGTAGAAGCCGACGTTCTTCCAGATGCCGACCACCATCACGTAGATCAGTGCCAGGTGCGGGTCCGCGGCGCCGTTGCCGAACGAGATCCCGAGCGGTCCCAGCCAGTGCGGCAGCAGGCCGATGTTCGGGTCGAACAGGAAGTCCCACGCGATCGACATCACGCCGAGCGACAGCACGGCGGGCACGAAGATCGCCGCCCGGAAGAACGAGCGTCCGGCGAGCTTGCGGTTCAGCATCACGGCGAACAGCACCGCGAGACCGACGGTGACGGGCGTGACGACGACGGCGTACAGCAGCGTCCGGAACAGGTCGCCGCGGAACACCTGGTCGCTCAGCAGCGACCGGTAGTTGTCCAGCCCGACGAAGGTGTCGGCGCCGAACTGCGAGCTGTCGAAGAACGACAGCCGCAGGGACGAGACCAGCGGCCAGGCCATGAAGGCGCCGAGGATCACGACGGACGGGGCGATGAACCCGTACGCGCGCAGCGCCTGCCGCCGTCGCAGCCCCCCGCGTCGGCGGGTCGGTACCGCGTCACCGCGACGGGTCCCCGCGCCGGTCCCGGCCGGGTGCTCACCGAGCAACGACGTCATGGCAGGTGCTCCTTGCGACAGCGGGAAGGACGAGAACGACGGCAGTCAGGTGCGGGCCGGATCCCACGGGCGCAGGTGCTCCGCGGGGCCGCTGGTCGGCGTGGGGGCTGCTGCCGGGCAACCCCCACGCCGACCGTACGAGCGGCAGGTCAGCTGTTCTTCTGCAGCAGCGACTTCAGCTGGTTGGCGGCGGCGTCGAGCGTCGCGTTGACCGAGCTGGGGTCGTTCTCGATCTTCTCCATGGCCGGGTCGAACACCTCGCCCTGGATCGAGGCGAAGTTCGGCTGGCCGGGAGCCAGGCTGCGCGCGTACTTGGCGTACTTGGAGAACATCGCGACGTCCGGGTTCGATGCGAGCGCGGAGTCGGGCACGTTGGACGTGACCGGCGGGAAGCCCGTGTTCAGGGCGAAGTACGTCTGCGAGTCCACGGTGGTCCAGTACTTGTAGAACTGCGTGGCCGCGTCGGTCTTCGCCTTGTTCGCCTTGGCGCTCAGCGCGAGGCTCGTCGTGTTGCCCAGCGTGATCTGCTGCCCGTTGGGGCCGGTGGGCACCATGGCCAGGCCGTAGTCGATGCCGGCGTTCTTGTAGCCGGTGGTGGCCCACGGGCCGTTGACCTCCATCGCGGCGGTGCCGGCGGAGATCAGCTTGTCGGCGTCAGCTCCCGAGAGGCCGACAGGCGAGATGTGGTCGTTGGCCACCAGACCCGCCCACTGGGAGGCGACCTTCTTGGTGGCGTCGCTGTTCAGCAGCACCTGGCTGCCGTCGTCGGACGCGATGCCGCCGCCGTTCTGCCACATCAGGATGGGCAGCACCTCGATGGTGTCGTGCACGCCGAGCGCCATGCCGTACTGCGTCGGCTTGCCGTCGGGGCCCGAGCCGGTGGTCAGCTTCTTGGCGTCGGCGATCCACTCGTCCCACGTCGTCGGCGGCTTGGTCGGGTCGAGGCCGGCCGCCGTGAACTCCTTCTTGTTGTAGTAGAGGAGCACCGGGGTGTTCTCGATCGGCAGCCCGTAGATCTTGCCCTTGTACTTGCCGGCGTCGACCGCCGGGCCGACCAGCGTGGACTGGTCCACCCCGCCCGAGCCGAGCAGCGCGTCCAGCGGCTGGATGACGCTCTTGCTCGCGTACACCGGGATCTGGTTGCTGTCGATGCCGATCAGGTCCGGCCCGTTGCCGGAGCCGTAGGCCGGCAGCAGCTTCTGGTAGAGCACGTCCCACGGCGTGATCTGCATGGTGACGTGCACCTTGGACTGCGACGAGTTGAACCCGTCGACGATGTGCTCCACGGCCGGCCGGTCCGGTCCGGTCAGGCCCGTCCAGAACGTCAGCTCGGTGGTCCCACCACCGCCGCTGCCGCTGCTCGACGAGGCGGAGCTGCCGCCGCTGCTGCAGCCGGCGAGTGCGAGCGCTGCCGCGCCGACCAGCATGGTGGCCACGGCCTTGTGCCGTCCAAACATGATCTCTCCTCATCGAGAACCAGTTCCAACGTTGGAACCAAGGATGCACTCACCTCCGCGGTCGGTCAACCGCGCACCAGATAACGATCTGGACGCGGCGGGGCTGTCCCGTTCCGGGGCGCCAGCCGCTACGCTCGGCTGACCAGGGGTAAGACGACGTCCGACGCTCCGCGGGCCCGTCGGAGGAGAGCCGAGAAGCCATGGCAGCCAGCGTGAAGGACGTCGCAGCTCGCGCCGGCGTCTCCCCGAAGACCGTTTCCAACGTTGTCCACAACCGGCCGAAGGTCGCCCCGGAGACCCGGCTCCGGGTGCAGGCCGCGATGGCCGAGCTGGGCTACCAGCCCAACCTGACGGCCCGCTCGCTGCGCTCCGGCCGGACCGGTCTGCTGACGCTGGCCATCCCCAACATCGCCGCGCCGTACTTCGCCGAGCTGGCCCACCTGGTGATCGAGGCGGCCGCGGCCCGGGACTACACGGTGCTGATCGAGGAGACGGAGGGGCTGCGCGCGCGCGAGGTCGACGTGCTCAACGGCGTGCCGCCGCGACTCTCGGACGGCACGGTGATCAGCCCCCTGGCGCTGAACGCCGACGACGTCCGCGACGCCGCTCCCCGCGGCCCGATCGTGCTGCTCGGCGAGCGGATCGGCGACGGGCCGGCCGACCACGTCGCGGTGGACAACGAGGCGGTGGCGCGGGACGCGACGACGCACGTCATCGGCCTGGGCCGCCGCCGCGTCGCGGCCGTCGGCTACCAGGACGACCCGCTGGCCGGCACGTCACAGCTGCGCTACCGCGGCTTCTGCACCGCGCTGCGAGACGCCGACCTGGACGTACCCACGCCCGTCGCGGTGGACACCTACGAGTGGTCCGACGGCGCGGCGGCGGTGGACGCCCTGCTGCAGCGGGAGTCCGTGCCGGACGCGCTGGTGTGCTTCAACGACGAGCTGGCGATCGGCGCGATGCGCCGGTTGGCCGAGCTGGGCTACTCGGTGCCGGGCGACGTCGCCGTGATCGGGATCGACGACATCCCGGAGGCGCGGCACATGATCCCGTCGCTGTCGACGGTGGCGCCGGACAAGGGGGTGCTGGCCGCCACGGTGGTGGATCGGCTGCTCGAGCGGATCGACGGTGCCGCCGAGGGGCCGCGGGACGTGGTGATCCCCCACCGCCTCGTCGTCCGGGAGAGCACCCGCGGCCGGCGGCCCGTCGGGCACTGAGCGGCATCCGCCGACCGCCGTCGGGCCGGGCCACGGTCAGGGCTGCGGCCTCGGCGTGAGCCGGATCGCCCGCGCGCCCGCGGCCCACGCCAGGTGCAGGTCCACCGGGTCGGGGTTCCCGGCCGCGTCCAGTCCGATGCGGTTGAACGCCGCGAACTGGTGGTTGCGGCTGGCCATCAGCGCGTACGCGGCCACGACGCCGGGCTCGTCGGTGACCACCTGCACGTCGGCCGAACGCCGTCGGCCCAGCAGCCGGACCTCGACCGGCTCGCCGCTGCGCAGGTTGCGCGCCCAGGCGAAGGGTGTGCCGATCAGCAGCGAGCCCTCGTCCGCGAGGTAGGCGACGGGGACGGTGTACCGGCGCCCGGTCTTGCGACCCACCACGTACAGCGTGATGAGCCTGCGGCCCACCACCCGGCTCACGCCCGGCATCGCCAGGAGGCCGCGCACCAGGCGGTTCACCAGCCGTTGCACCGGCAGCGTGCGGGCGCGGACCGCCGCGGCTCGTGCGTCGTGGGCGGTGTGGTTCTCGTCCATCTGGCTCCTTGGTGTCACCTTGAGGGCGTGCGGTTCGTCGAGGTGATGACGGACGGTGACGAGAGAAGGTGACGAAGGAAGGTGACGGTGGACGACGGCGACGGGCTGGCAGCGGCCTTCGAGACCCAGCGCGGGCACCTGCACGCGGTGGCCTACCGGATGCTCGGCTCGCTGAGCGACGCCGACGACGCGGTGCAGGAGACGTGGCTGCGGCTGGTGCGCTCGGAGCCGGCCGAGATCCGGAACCTCGGCGGCTGGCTCACCACGGTGCTCGGCCGCGTGTGCCTCGACATGCTGCGGACCCGGCAGTCGCGACGGGAGGACCCGTTCGACGTCCACCTGCCCGACCCGGTGGTCAGCGCGGCGCCCCGCACCGGTCCGGAGGAGCAGGCAGTGACGGCCGACTCGGTCGGCCTCGCGCTGCTCGTGGTGCTCGACACCCTGTCGCCGGCCGAGCGGCTCGCGTTCGTGCTGCACGACGTCTTCGCCGTGCCGTTCGACGAGGTCGCGACGATCCTCGACCGCACCCCGGCCGCCGCGAAGCAGCTGGCCAGCCGCGCTCGACGCCGCGTCCGGGGCGCCGAGCCGAGCGGGCGGGTCGACTCCCGACGGCACCGGCGGGTGGTCGACGCCTTCCTCGCGGCGGCCCGCGAGGGCGACCTCGACGGGCTGCTGGCCGTCCTCGACCCCGAGGTGGTGCTGCGCGCCGATGCGGGCAGCGGGCCGCTGGGTCCTTCGCAGCTGGTGCACGGCGCGCCCGCGGTGGCGCAGCAGGCGCTCCGGTTCGCGTCGCTGGCCGTGCACGCCCGCCCGGTGCTGGTCAACGGCGTCCCGGGCCTGCTCGGCGTCCGTGACGGCACGCCGTTCTCGCTGCTCAGCGTGGCCGTGCGGGGAGACGTGATCGTCGAGATCGACATCCTGGCGGACCCGGAACGCCTCGCCCGGCTCGACCTGGCGGGCCTGACCGCCCGCTGACCGACGACCCCGTGAACCAGGGTCGGCGCGGGACAGCCGCCCTCAGTCGGAGGGCGCCGCGGCGGCTCTGCGGGTGCGCAGGCCGTCCATCAGCAGGTCGAGCAGCCGGGCGCCCTGCCCCTCCCGCGCCGAGGTCCCGGCCACGGTGAACACGCCGATGAGCGCGGCGGCCACGTCGTCGGCCCGCGCGTCCGCCCGCAGCTCACCGGCGTCCCGGCCGGCGTCGAGGATGCCGTCGATCGCCGCCAGCAGCTGGTCCCGCGTCTGCAGGTGCGTGGCCGAACCGGCGTCGACCATCTCGCGCAGGGTGTCGACCATGCCGTGCTTGGTCACCAGCCAGTCGCCGAACAGGTCCATCCAGAGCCGCAGCGCCTCGGCCGGCGCGTGCTCGGTGAGCAGCTGGTCGGCCCCGCGCGTGAGCCGGTCCACCTGGTCGCGGTAGACGGCGTCCACCAGCGACTCCCGCGTCGGGAAGTGCCGGTACAGCGTGGCGATGCCGACGCCGGCCTCGCGGGCGATCGCGCGCATGGACGGCTCGGCGTCGGCGGAGGCGAACACCCGGGTCGCCGCCGCCAGCACCACGTCGCGGTTGCGGGCGGCGTCGGCGCGGAGGCCGGGGTTCTCACTCAAACGGATCATGCTCCACTTATGCGCTAGTCTCGTCGTACAACCGGAACGCGTTCCACTTTACCTGTTCCCTTCCCGACGAAGGCGAGACCGACATGCCCACCACCGCTCCGCGCACCATGCGCACCGTCCGCTTCCACGAGTACGGCGACGCCGCCGACGTCCTGCGGCTGGAGACGGTCCCCGTCCCCGAGCCGGGTCCGGGGCGCATCCGCGTCACCGTGCACGTCTGCGGCCTGGCACCCGCGGACTGGGCGCTGTGCGGCGGGCTGTTCGCCGGGTTGCTGCCGCGCGGCATCGGCATCGACGTGTCCGGCACGGTCGACGCGGTCGGTCCGGAGGTCACCGGCGTGGCGGTCGGGGACGCGGTGGTCGGCACCGCCGACTGGCGCGAGTCCACCACGGCAGGCGCCTCCGACCACGCGGTGATGAACCGCTGGGTGCCGGTCCCGGCCGGCCTGGACCTGACCGAGGCCGCCGCGCTGCCGATGGCGATCGACACCGCCTACCGGCACCTGGCGTTGCTGGGCCTCGAACCCGGCACGACGCTCCTGGTCAGCGGTGCGGGAACCACCATCGGCTTCGCCGCCGTGCAGATCGCGCTGGTGCGCGGCCTGCGCGTCGTCGCCACCGCCGGTCCCGCGCACACCCCCGCGCTGGAGCAGCTGGGCGCCACCGTCACCTCGTACGGGCCCGGGTTGGCGGACCGGGTGCGGGCCGCGGTGGGCGGCCCCGTCGACCTGGTGCTGGACACCGCACCCGTCACCGGCGTGCTGCCCGAGCTGGTGGCGGCGGCGGGCGGTGAGGCGCGGCACGTGCTGACCATCACCGACGTCGAGCACGCGCCCGCGCTCGGCGTGCGGGACAGCTTCCACGAGGACTGGTCGCACCCGGTCGACGGGCTCGCCGAGTTCGTCGGGCTGGCGGGGCAGGGACGGTTCAGCGTGCCGATCGCGCGGACGTTCCCGCTCGAGCAGTGGCGCGACGCCCTGCAGCTGAGCCGCAGCAACCAGGCGCGCGGCAAGCTGCTGCTGGTGCCGGGGATCGCCTGACGCCGCTGGGCGACGCAGGAGGGGACCGCCGCCCGGGGCCGGGTGGGTCGAGCTCAGCTGGTCGGGACGTCCGCCTCGACGTCGGCCTTCCACTGCGCCTTCTCGGCCCGCCAGCCCTCGTCGTCCCGGCCCAGCCGCCAGTAGCCGGAGATCGATGCCGCCCTCTCCCGGGGCACGTGCCGCTCGGCCAGCAGGTGCCGCCGCAGCGTGCGGACGAACCCGGCCTCACCGTGCAGGAACACCTGCGGGTCACCGACGGGGAACGCCATCGCCGTCACCGTCTCGACCAGCAGCTCGCCACGCGGGCGCCCGTCCCGGTGCAGCCACACGACCTGCGCGTCTGCACCGACCGCCGCCTCCAGCGGCACCTCGTCGTGCGGGCCCTCCACCTCGATCAGCGCGCGTGCCACCGCCCCGGCGGCCAGCCGCTCCACCGCCACCGCGATCGCCGGCAGCGAGCTCTCGTCGCCGATCAGCAGGTGCCAGGCGGCCGACTGCTCGGGGCTGTACCCACCACCGGGCCCGGTGAGCAGCACCTGGTCACCGGGCTGCGCCGCCACTGCCCAGGGACCGGCGAGCCCCTGGTCGCCGTGCACCGCGACGTCCACGGTCAGCTGCCCGGCGCCCCCGTCCCACGCCCGCACCGTGTAGGTGCGCCGCGCGGGCCGGTCCTGACCCGGCCGAGGGAACAGCAGCTTCACGTACTGGTCGGCGTAGCCGTTCGGCGCGAACCCGGTCAGGCCCCGACCGCCGAGCACCACCCGGAGCATGGAGCGACTCAGCTGCTCCGCACGGACGACGGTGGCGACGAAGGGCTCGGGACGCTCAGCAGACGGCACCCGGCGAATCTACGTGGCCGGCTGAGGTCGAACGCGAGACATCTGCCTTCAGAGGTTCGGCGCAAGCCCGAGGCTCGTTCGCGCGTCCTTGACGAGCACGTAGAGCCGCTCCCGCTCGCTTCGCTCGATCGGGACGAAGTCGAAGTGGAGGTAGAAGTCCCGCGCAGCCCTGTCGATCGGGTCGACGACGATCACACGGCCGCCCACCAGGTCCGATGCTGCGCAGATCGTCTCGAGAGCGTCGAACAGCAGCTGCCCACCCAGACCTTGGCCTTGAAGCGTCCGATCGAGCGCGAGGCGGGCGAGGATGAACCCGGGCACAACCGCGTGTCCGCCTGCAAGCCGCCCGCTGAGGTCGGCTCGCGCTATCTGCGTCGGGGCGATCGAGTAGTACGCGACGACACGATGCGTCGACTGCTCCCGCCACACCGTCGTTCGCGCGGTGCCCTGCTTCTGGGCCAGCAGGGCATGTTCGCGAAGCCACACCTCCAGCTGCGGCCTCCCGCAGGCGAACGTGTCGATCCCGCTCTCGTCGACGAGCCGCTCGGAGACGAACAGAGTGCTCACCCGCGCGTGAATCGACGCGGCCGCTCGGCTTCCTTCGCCAACCGCGGCAGACGCCACGGAACAGCATCGAGCGCCTCGACCATCGCGTCGAACTGCTCCGCCGGCATCAGGGTCAGGTCGCTGCGCGCGAGCACCCGCTCCGCCTCCGTCCGGGCGGAGCGCACCACGAACGACGACACGGACTCGTCGAGCATCGCGGCCGCCTTGGAGACCAGTTCCTCGGTCTCCGGGTCGATCCGCTGCTCGATCCGCCTCGACTTCACGGTAGTCATGTCCGCCTCCCTCGTCGCAGCAGTGTACGGGACTTGTCCGGACACTGCTGCGGACGAGGGAAGGTCGGACCGAGCGGCTACCAGCCGAGCTCGCCGAGATCCTCCTGGAAGGTGCCGGTCGGCCCGTCGGCGCCGATCATCGCCAGGCGCGCCACCACCGCGGCGCTCTCGGCGGCCGGCCGTCCCGGGTGGTCCTTGACGCTGCCTCCACCCAGCTCGGTCGCCGTGATGCCCGGCTCGACGGCGTTCACCTTGATGTCCGGGTAGGCCATCGCGTACTGCACAGTGAGCATCGAGACCGCCGCCTTGCTGGAGCCGTAGGCGATCGAGACGAAGTGGGAGGCCGGCCGGGACGGCTCGTGCGTCGCCCAGAAGGAGCCGAGCGCGCTCGACACGTTGACGATGACCGGGTTGGCCGACTCCTGCAGCAGCGGGAGCGCCGCCTGCGTCACCCGGACGATGCCGACGGCGTTGGTGTCGAACACCTCGAGCACGCTGGGGCCGTCCAGCGCCTCCTCCATCGGGTTGCCGGGCACCCGCTTGGCGATGCCCGCGTTGTTCACCAGCACGTCGAGGCCGGTGCCGGACTCCGCGATCGTCGCGAACGCCGCTGCCACCGACGCGTCGTCGGTGACGTCGAGCTGGACGAACCGTGCGCCGAGATCGTCGGCGGCCGCGCGGCCGCGGGCCTCGTCGCGGGACCCGATCCAGACGGTGTGCCCGGCTTCCACGAGGATGCGGGCGGTCTCCTTGCCGAGGCTCTTGTTGGCCCCGGTGATCAGCGTTGTTGTCATGCCCCGAGCCTGCGATCCGGGTGCGCGGGTAGGCAGTCGCCTGGCGTTCGTAGGACTGCCAGGGCCACGACAGGACGGCGCCGCGGGCCCAGACTCGCAGCGTGGAGGAGTGGGAGTTCGGCCGGGCGGTGCGACGGTGGCGCGAGCGGGTGGCACCCGAGTCCGTCGGCGTTCGGCTGGGCGGTCGGCGCCGCGCCCCGGGCCTGCGCCGCGAAGAGCTGGCCGGCCTGGCCGGCATCTCCGTCGACTACCTGACCCGCCTCGAGCAGGGCCGTGCGACGTCGCCGTCGTCCCAGGTGGTCGAGGCCCTGGCCCGCAGCCTGCGGCTCGCCGACGCGGAGCGGGAGCTGCTGTTCAGGCTGGCCGGCCTCTCGGCCCCCGGTCCGGGCATCGTCCCGACCCGCATCACCGCCAGCGTGCAGCGGCTGCTGGACCGCTTCGTCGGGATCCCACTCGTCATCTACGACGCCGCGTGGAACCTGGTCGTCGCGAACGCGCCGTACGACGCGCTGATGGGCGAGACGTCGGCGCTGCGCGGCAACGAACGCAACGGGGTGTGGCGCAACGTCGTCGGGCCGCCGTCCCGCGCCCGGCAGACAGAGGCTGAGCACGACGAGCAGGTCGCGGGGCTCGTCGCCGACCTGCGCATGACGGCGGCCCGGTACCCCGCCGACCAGGGGCTTCGCCGGCTGGTGGCCGACCTGCGCGCCGCGAGCCCCTGGTTCGTCGAGCTGTGGGACACCGCCCCCGACCCGATGCCGGCCGAGCGATCCCGGCACAAGGTGATCGACCACCCGACGGTCGGGCCGATCACGGTGGACTGCGACACCCTCGTCGTGGCCGGCGACGACCTGCGGATCATGGTCTACACGGCCGAGCCGGGGTCCGACGATGCCGAGCGGCTCGAGCTGGCGATCGTGCTGGGGACGCAGGCGCTCGCCTAGCTGCCGGAGCGCGCGGCCAGCACGCTCGCGCGCGGCTCAGGGACCCCGAGCAGCAGCAGGGTGGCCATGGTGACCGCGGCGGCGTCGACGTCCGGCCGGGACGGCGCGTCGTCGGCGATGGTGAAGACGGCGGACCAGGCGGTCTGGCTCAGGACGCCGGCCGGCAGGTGGCGTCCGAACACCCCCGCGTCCTGGCCGCGTCGAACCAAGTCGGCGAGCGCGCGCTCCACCTGCCCGAGCAGGGCGTGGATGTTCTCGCCGAACTCGCCCCGCCGGAGCACCACCATCACGCGGTAGCGGTGCACCAGCGGCCAGAGGCGGGCGACGAAGTCCGCCCAGGCCACGTCGGCCGCCTTGTCGGCTGGGGCCTCCTCGGCCAGGACCGCCTCGATCTCGTCCACCGCGCGCCGCGCGAGCGCCAGCACCAGGTCGGACCGGGACGGGAAGTAGCCGTAGACCGTCCGCCTGACCACACCGGCAGCCGAGGCGACCTCGCCCATGCCGGCGTCCGGAGTCGCGCCGAGCACCTCGACCGCCGCGTCGAGGATCCGGTCCCGTGTGTCACGACGGCCAGAGGACGGGTTCTGCACGGCCCAAGGATTGCACATCCGCGTGCAATCGACCTACTCTGCACACCGGTGTGCAATCGCCAGCCGCGGCGTGCACGGGAGTCGAGGAGAACCGTGAGATGACCACTACCCCCACCGCAGCGGCGGACGTCCGCCCGTTCCGCGTCGCCGTCCCGGACGCAGACCTCGACGACCTCCGCGAGCGACTCGCCCGCACCCGCTGGCCCGACCGGGAGACCGTCGGCGACTGGTCCCAGGGCGTCCGCCTGGACAACGCCCAGTCCCTCGTCACCTCCTGGCAGCACGACTACGACTGGCGCCGGTTCGAGTCCGCGCTCAACGCCTACCCGCAGTTCCTGACGACGATCGACGGGCTGGACATCCACTTCCTCCGCGTCAGGTCCAAGAACCCCGGTGCCCTGCCGCTGCTGCTGACCCACGGCTGGCCGAGCACCGTCGCGGACTTCCTGGGCCTGATCGGGCCGCTGACGGACCCCGTCGCGTTCGGTGGCGACGTCGCCGACTCCTTCGACGTCGTCATCCCCTCGCTCCCAGGATTCGGGTTCTCGGGGAAGCCGAAGGCGCCCGGCTGGAACGCGCCGCGGATCGCCCGCGCGTGGGCGGAGCTGATGCGGCGGCTCGGCTACTCCCGCTGGGCGGCGCACGGTGGCGACTGGGGCGCTGTGGTCACCACCGAGCTCGGCGTGATGCAGCCGGACGGGCTGGTGGGCGTCCACCTGAGCACGCCTTACGCCTTCCCAGACCCGATCCCCGAGACGCTGACGCCCGAGGAACGCCGGGCTGTGGACGGGCTGGCGTTCTACGGCGGCCCGCTCGGCGGGTCCAACCACGTGCAGGGCACCAAGCCGGAGACGGTGGGGTTCGCGCTGGCGGACTCACCGGCCGGCCAGGCGGCGTGGATCTACGAGAAGTTCCAGTCAAAGACGGACAACCAGGGGCTCGCCGAGGACGCGCTGAGCGTCGACGCCATGCTCGACACCATCTCGCTCTACTGGTTCACCAACAGCGCGGCGTCATCGGCCCGCATCTACTGGGAGAACCGGACGGCGACCATGGTCGGGCCCAAACTGACCCTGCCCGTGGCGGTCACCGTCTTCCCGCGCGACATCCCGCGACTGCCGCGAACGTGGGTCGAGGACACCTACAGCAACCTGATCCACTTCGGCGAGGCCGAGCGGGGCGGACACTTCGCCGCGCTCGAGCAGCCGGAGATCCTGGTCGATGAGCTCCGCACCGGGCTGAGGAGCCTCCGCGCGTAGGAAGTCTGTCGTTCGCACCGACCGGATGCCCGACCTCGTTCGCCTCCGCCCGACGTGCCCGGACTGGCTAGGTGTCAGCTCGCCGCGGACCAGTCCTCGGCGCGGACGGTGCAGGACGCCACGGTTGTGCCCCACACAGCGATCACCGACCGGGCGGTCCAGCTCTGGCCGGCGTGCGCCAGGTCGGACGTGGACAGCGTCGCGGGACCCAGCTGGAGGGGACCGTTGACCCCGACCTGCTCCCCCATCTCCTGGTTCACGGTCGTGTCCACCACGCCCGAGGCGTCCAGCAGGTCGGTGCGGATGCTGGTCGGCGACGACAGGTCGGCTGCCGGACCGTGCCAGCGCCAGGTGATGCTCAGCCGGTCTTCCACCTGCCGCGCCGCCGGGCGGGTCACCCAGAGCCGGCGCTCCTGCCACCACGAGCTCTCGCGGGATGCAGTCGCGGTCGCCACGTCCGTGCCGGTCTGCGCCACGCAGGGCACCACGGCGGTGCTGATCCAGGCGGTCGACGTCGTCGTGGTCGAGAAGCCGACACCGAGCGCGCACACCGCGACCGACCCCGCCGTCACGAGAACCGATCCCGCCCCCGTCGGGCGGGCACGGCGGGCGAACCACGGGTGCGGGGGCGTGTCCCTCGTCTGCAGCACGACCGTGCCGAGCAGCGAGTCGGCAAAGGTCCTGCACTGCGCGTCCCACAGCGGCCGCAGGTAGCCGATCAGGAAGATCGCGTCCAGCAGGTGCGCGACCACCCGCAGAGCCGAGGTGACCAGTCCGACGGGTCTGCCGGTCGACGCGCGCACCACGGCGATCCCGACGACGCGCTTGCCCGGTGTCGCACCGGTGTACCCCTGCAACGCCAGGAGCACGACGACGAGCGCGACCAGGACCGGGCTGCTGACCCACGAGATGCCCTGGTGGGCCGGAGACGAGTCCGGCACGGGCGTGAGCGACGGCGCCCCGCTCCCGCTGCCGAGCACCAGCCAGGTGGCACCCGCGAGCACGGCGCCGTCGAGCAGCGCCGCGACGACGCGCCGCCCCCAGTTCGCGTACGGCGGGACCAGAGCGCCGGCGAGCGGCTGCTCCAGCACCGGGGCCAGGCTCACATCCGGATCTTGACAGAGCGCGCCCGGCGCCGGGGCGGGTCTGAGCGGGGAAGCTCAGCTCGACGTCGCAACCCGCGCGTGCGGTCGACGACGCGCTCGGATCAGGGCACGGGCGCGAGCCCGTCCGCGGTGGCGGCGAGGTCCGGCGCGCGCAGGCGGTCGGCGCCCGTGTAGACGTTGAACGTCGGCGGCCGGACGAAGCCCAGCAGGGTCATCCCGACCTCGTCGGCGAGCTCGACCGCCAGGCTCGACGGCGCGCTCACCGCGCTCAGCACCGGGATCCCGGCCAGGTGGGCCTTCTGCACCAGCTCGAACGATGCCCGGCCGCTGACCTGCAGCACCGTGTCGCGCAGCGGCAGCCGTCCCTCGAGCAGCGCCCAGCCCACCACCTTGTCGACGGCGTTGTGCCGGCCGACGTCCTCCCGGACGCACAGGAGGTTGCCGTCCAGGTCGAACAGGCCCGCGGCGTGCAGGCCGCCGGTGTCGTCGAACAGACGCTGGGCGGCGCGCAGGCGGTCGGGCAGGGTGACGACGAGCGCCGGGTCCAGGGCCGCACCCTCGGCGGGCGACACCCGCGGGAAGGCCGACCGGGCACGGATCGCGTCGATGCTGGCCTTGCCGCAGATGCCGCAGGAGCTGGTCGTGTAGAAGGACCGCGCGACGTCCCGCGGCACCACCGGGACCGTCACCGACACGTCGACGACGTTGTAGGTGTTCACGCCCTCGTCCGTCGCGCCGGCGCAGTAGCGCTGGGTGCGGATGTGCTCGACGGAGCTGATGATCCCCTCGGTGACCAGGAAGCCCGCGACCAGCTCGAAGTCGTGGCCAGGCGTCCGCATGGTCACAGAGATAGCCTCGCCGCCGACCCGGATCTCGAGCGGCTCCTCGGCTACCACGGTGTCGGGCCGGCCGATGGTGGTCGCGGAGCCGTCGTCCGCCACCGTGACCCGCACCAGCGGCACGCGGGACGTCAGGCGGCCCACTCGTCCGCCCTCCCCTGCGCGTCGCCGGACGATGAGCCCGCCGCCTGCGCCGCACGCTCGTTCAGCCGTTCACGCTGCGGCTGCACCACGTACTTCGGGTCCTGGGTCGAGGCGACCCCCGCCTCGAAGATCCCGAACCGCGTGCACGCCGACCCCGCCATCGCGGCGAGCCCGCCGACCACCGCCGCAGCCCGCGACCAGCGCCCGCCGATCCCGCCCACCAGGGCGCCGCCGATGCTCAGCGCCTCGGCCGCGCGCATCAGCGTGCCGGCCTTGCCCTGCCGCAGGGTCTCCCCCGGCAGCCCCATCCGGCGCTCCATCACTCGGGTGATGGCCACCTCGGTGAGGCCTCCGACCAGGGCGGCTCGGCGAGCCGGCCCCGCCTGGGACACCGGCGCGGCGAGCATGCCGAGACCGCCGGCCGCGGTGGCGCCGGAGCTGACGAACAGGAAGGGCAGCTCGCGGTGGCCGGCGTGCCAGGTGGGCACCGCGGTGTCGGCGATCAGCGGTGCGGTGTACGCGGCGACCGCGGGACCGGTGGCCGCGGCGGCGAACGTCGCCAGCTTCCCGATCCGGGGGAACCAGCCGGTCACGCTGGTCACCGCGGCGATGCCGGCCGCCGGGCCGTAGGCGGACAGGATCCACGAGCCGACGCTCATGGGGGACGACGGCTTGACGGTCCGCAGCATGTTGGTGAACCGCTCGGGCCGGCCCAGGTCGTGCACCAGCGCCACCACCGACCCGGAGATGGCCACCAGCGACCCGACCTTGCAGGCCCGCGCCAACGCCGGACGCCCGGTCGCCGTCGCCCCGGCGGCCAGCACCGACGAGCTGCCCGCCAGCCCGCCGAGGAACAGGTACCCGGCGATGTCGAGCGGCTCCCACTTGGGCTTGTGCAGGATCGGACGCCCGTAGTACGAGGTGAACTCGGCCTCCGGCACCATCAGCTCCTCGCCACCACGGCCCCCGCCGCGGCGCCTGTGCCGGCCGCTGCCACCGCCACCGAACCGCCCGCCGAACCCGCCGTCGCTCATCGCTTCCTCCCCAGGAACGTCGCCGCGAGGCCGGTCAGCAGCGCCCCGGCCGCGAGCGCCGCGTTGCGCCACATCACCGGCAGGTCGCGCGTGGTGACGACGGGGTCCGGCGGCAGCCCGTACACCTCGGGCTCGTCGAGCAGCAGGAAGAAGGCGCCGTCACCGCCGACACCGTCGTCCGGGTCGGCCCCGTACAGCCGCGCCTCCGGCACGCCGGCCTCGTGCAGCTGCTCCACGCGGGCCTGGGCCCGGACGCGCAGCTCGTCGAGGTCGCCGAACTGGATCGAGTCCGTCGGGCACGCCTTGGCACATGCCGGCTCCTGGCCCGCCCCGAGCCGGTCGTAGCACATGGTGCACTTCCAGGCCCGGCCGTCGTCCTTGCGGGTCTCGATCACGCCGTACGGGCAGGCCGAGACGCAGTAGCCGCAGCCGTTGCACACGTCCTCCTGCACGACGACCGTGCCGAACTCGGTGCGGAACAGCGCGCCGGTGGGGCACACGTCCAGGCAGGCGGCGTGCGTGCAGTGCTTGCAGACGTCGGACGCCATCAGCCAGCGCATCCCGGTGCGGTCGCCGGACCCGTCGTCGGCCGCCGCCGGCGCCCCGGCGCCGCCCGGCATCGCCGGCATCCCGAGATCGACGGGCCCGGCACTCCCCCCGGCCGCAGCGCCAGCGCCCATCGGCCGCTGCTGCTCGATGAACGCGACGTGCCGCCACGTGCTCGCGCCCAGGTGCTCGGAGTTGTCGTAGGACATGCCGGTGAACGTCAGCCCGTCCTCCGGGATCGCGTTCCACTCCTTGCACGCCACCTCGCAGGCCTTGCAGCCGATGCAGACGGAGGTGTCGGTGAAGAAGCCGACGCGCGGTGCCGGATCGGGATAGCCGCCGGCCTCCGGCGGGTCGTCGCTGCGCAGGAAGCTGCCGAGCGCGGACAGGTCGAACGCCATGTCAGATCTCCGTCCCGGTCGAGGCGGTGACGCCCGCCCGCTCCTGGTACTCGCGCACCAGCGCCGGCCGGCCGGCGCCCTGCGGTCGTCGTCCGGGGCGGATGTCCGCCGCGAACGCCTTGACCTCCTGGATGTGCGAGCTGGGGTCGAGCACGATCGCCGACAGCTCGTTGACGGCGTCGCCCGCCACCAGCCCGTTGGGGCCGAAGTGGTACGGGATGCCGATCTGGTCGACCATCCGGCCCTGCACCTTCAGCGGTCGCATCCGGTGGGTGACCATCACGCGGGCCTCGATCGCACCGCGGGCCGTGACCAGCGTCGCCCAGCCGCCGTGCGTGAGCCCACGCTCGGCGGCCAGCTCCGGGGACACCTCGCAGAACAGCTCCGGCTGCAGCTCGGCCAGGTACGGCTGCCAGCGGCTCATGCCGCCCGCGGTGAAGTGCTCGGTGAGCCGGTAGGTGGTGACCAGGAAGGGGTACACGTCCGACCCCGGGGTGTCACCGGAAGGTTGGTAGCGGTTGTGCTCCGCGGGGAACACGAGCCGGGCCGGGTTGCGCTGCTGGCCGTACAGGGCGTTCTGCACCGGCGAGTCCTGCGGCTCGTAGTGCGCGGGCATCGGCCCGTCGACCACGCCCGCCGGCGCGTACAGCCAGCCCTTGCCGTCCGCCTGCATGATGAACGGGTCGATGCCGGACAGCGCCTCGATGCCCTGCGCGCCCTCCGGCGGCCGGTAGTCCGGCGACTTCTTCGGCTCGAAGTCGGGCACGTCGAACCCCGACCACTTCCCGGCGTCGGCGTCCCACCACACGAGCTTCTTCCGCTCGCTCCACGGTGTGCCGTCCGGGGCGGCCGACGCGCGGTTGTACAGGATGTGGCGGTTCAGCGGCCAGGTCCAGCCCCACTCGGCCGCCACCCAGTCCTGCTCGGTGCCGGGCTTGCGACGGGCCGCCTGGTTGACGCCGTCGGCGTAGACGCCGGCGTAGATCCAGCAGCCGCACGCCGTCGACCCGTCCTTCTTCAGGTCCATGTACGTCGACAGCTGCTTACCCGTGGAGTCCCACCCGTTGATCTCGGCCAGCACCGCCTCGCCCATCGGCTCGGCCGTCGGCCCCTCGGTCGGGTAGTCCCAGGTCAGGTCGAGGATCGGCCGGTCCCGCTGCTCGGTGGAGCCGGCCAGCATCTCCCGGATGATCCGGCCCAGGTGGTACATGAACCACAGGTCGCTGCGGGCGTCCCCCTCGGGCTCGACGGCCTTGTGCCGCCACTGCAGCATCCGGTTGGTGTTGGTGAAGCTGCCGGCCTTCTCGGTGTGCGCGGCGGCGGGGAAGACGAACACCTCGGTGGCGATGTCCGTCGTCTTCAGCTCACCGCTGCGGATCTCGGGGCCGTCCTTCCACCACGTCGCGCTCTCGATCAGCGAGAAGTCCCGCACCACCAGCCAGTCGAGGTTGGCCATGCCGAGCCGCTGCATCGTCGCGTTGGCGGACCCGACCGCCGGGTTCTCCCCGAGCAGGAAGTAGCCCTTGCACCGGCCGGCGAGCTGCTCCATCACCGTGTCGTAGGTGGAGTGGCTGCCGGTCAGCCGGGGCAGGTAGTCGAAGCAGAAGTCGTTCGACGGGGTGGCCGCGGGCCCCCACCAGGCCTTGAGGAGGCTCACCATGTAGCTCTCCATGTTGGCCCAGAAGCCCTTCCGGGCCGCGTCGGCCTGGATGAAGCTCTCCAGGTCGATCTGGTGGTGCGCGTACGGCATCGGCAGGTAGCCGGGCAGCAGGTTGAACAGGGTGGGGATGTCGCTGGAGCCCTGGATGGACGCGTGCCCGCGCAGCGCCATGATCCCGCCGCCGGGACGCCCGACGTTGCCCAGCAGCAGCTGCAGCACGCACGCGGCCCGGATGAACTGCGAGCCGGCGCTGTGCTGCGTCCACCCCACGGCGTACGCGAACGAGGTGGTCCGCTCGCGGCCGGAGTTCTCGATCAGCGCCTGCGCCACCTCGAAGAACGTCTCCTTGGGGATGCCGCAGACCTCTTCGACCATCTCCGGGGTGTACCGGGCGTAGTGCCGCTTGAGCACGTTCAGCACGCAGCGCGGGTCCTGCAGGGTGGGGTCGGTGTGCGGCTGACCCTCCATCGCGGTGCCGCCGGAGCCGTGCTGCTCGCCGCGGCCGGCGCTCTGGATGCCGGGGGGCTCGGAGCCGCCGCCCTCCTCGGCCTCCTCCTGGCCCGGCGTCTTGTCGCGCATGCCGGACGCCGGCGCCGCGGACGCGCCCTCGTACTCCCACGTCTCGAAGGAGTACGACCGCTTCTGCTCGTCGAACCCGGAGAACAGCCCGTCCAGGTCCTCGGTGTCCCGGAAGTCCTCGCTGACCAGGGTGGACGCGTTGGTGTAGTTCTCCACGTACTCCTTGAAGTAGGAGTCGGTGGACAGCACGTGGTTGATCAGCGCGCCGATGAAGGCGATGTCGGTCCCCACCCGCAGCGGCACGTGCAGGTCCGCCAGCGCCGACGTGCGCGTGAACCGCGGGTCGACGTGGATGATCTTGGCGCCGCGCGCCTTGGCCTCCACCACCCACTGGAACCCGACCGGGTGCGCCTCGGCGAAGTTGGACCCCTCGATGACGATGCAGTCGGCGTGCTGCAGGTCCTGCAGGAACATCGTCGAGCCGCCGCGGCCGAAGCTGGTGCCCAGCCCGACGACGGTGGAGCTGTGGCACACGCGCGCCTGGTTCTCCACCTGGACGATGCCCAGGGCGGTGAACAGCTTCTTGATGAGGTAGTTCTCCTCGTTGTCCAGCGTCGCGCCGCCGAGGCTGGCGATCCCCATCGTCCGGCGCGTCTTCTTGCCGTCCTTCTCGTCCTCCCAGGTGTCCGCCCGCGTGTTCACCACGCGCTCGGCGACCATGCGCATCGCCTCGTCGAGCGGCAGCTGCTGCCAGTCGGTGCCGTAGGGCGCGCGGTAGAGGACGGTGTGCAGGCGCGCGTCACCGGTGGTCAGCTGCAGGCTCGCGGAGCCCTTGGGGCACAACCGGCCGCGGCTGACGGGCGAGTCCGGGTCCCCCTCGATCTGGACGACCTTGCCGTCCTTGACGAACACGTTCTGCCCGCAGCCCACGGCGCAGTACGGACAGACGGACTTCACGACGCGGTCCGCCGTCTGGGTGCGCGCCTTCAGGTTGGCGGTGCGGGCCGACTTGGCGGCCGATGCCTTGCCTGCGTGGTCGTCGCCGGTGAGCTGCCGGACCACCGGCCAGGACTGGATCAGCGGGAGTTGCTTCACTGCGGTCTCCTTCTGGTTCCCGCCCTGGCGCCCGCCGCTGCGCGGCCGGGTCGTCGGGCCGTGCTGTCAGCCGTGCGTGGCGGTCTGCCCGGCGGCACGCATCTGCGTGTCGGCGGCCAGCCGCTCCTTGATCCACTCCCCCACCTCGGGCTTGGTCGTGGGGTTCTGCTCCGCCTGGTGCACCAGCAGCTGGCTACGGGACTGGAAGGCCCCCGGCCGGTCCCGCATCTCCTGCGTGTACGAGTCGCCGCCGTCCGCCGGCATCCCCGTCGCGATCAGGTACGCCGTGCCTGCGGAGACGCCGGTGCGCGCGGAGATCTGGTGGTAGTCGAGGCCCTGGTCCAGCAGGTCGAGGACCGTCTGCTTGGAGACCACGACGCACCTACCCGTCCTGTGAGGGGGACGACCCGCGGTTGCCGCGACCGTCGCTCGACAGTCTCGGAGCGGTACCGGGAGGCCGCAACAGGAGCGGGCAGGCGCCGGCGTGTGCGACACGCCACTGCCGTCGTCGGCTCGGCGCGGCGCATCAGCGACCGAGTGGCCAACTGCGACGCTCCGTCACGTGTGGAATTTCCTCGCCGCCCTCTTCGCGCTCGTCGGCACGGTCGCACAAGGGCTGAGCAACCTCCGAGAGCTCTCGCGGCGTGATCCGGAGACGGCATCCGCTGTGGCCCTCTGGGACTTGCAGGACGCCAAGCCGTCGTGGCTTCATCCACTCCGGCGCAGGGAGCACATGAGGATCGTTGAAGAACTCAAGCGAGAGAGCCCCGCTGAGGCACGTGCCTACGATCGGCTCTACCGAACCGTTCTCAGTTGGGCGGTCCTCGCCACGAGCGCCTTCCTCGCGACCATCGGCTCTGCCATTGGACTGTTCCATGGTTCGCCGTAGTCGGAGCTCGGCCGAGATGCCGCCGTCGCAGCCGGCTCGCAACAACCGTGAGATTCCCGCCTGAGACGTCTGTTCGACACTCTCTGCATCGCGAACCTGCTTGCTGTCTCAGGCAGCGACGTTCGACGGCAGCCCAGGCAGACGACGCTCGATGTCCACGTATGTAGACACCGGTGCGGTGACTACATACGTGGACATCGCTGCGGTGTCTGCTTCGCGGCCGCTTGAAGGCGCGCTACCTCGACTCGATGCGACCCGCCGGCTCCGCCGCCGCGGCGAGGGCCGTGATCTGCGCCTTCCATGCCATCGGATCGATGCCGAGCTGCGTCTGCAGGAAAGCCGTCGACGCGCGCGCGACCAGGGCGACCGCCGCCGGGTTCTCGTCCGTGGTGTCGACGGCGCGGTAGCCGTGGATGCCGCCCAGCGAGTGCTCCGCACCGAACAGGGTGACCAAGGTGCGCGCACCCCGGCTCAGCCGGTACACGTCCGTGAACCAGTCCGGGCCGCGGGTGGACAGCGCCGACTGATCGTGGTCGCCCCAGACCACGAGCGATGGCGTGGCGAGCCCGCTGAAGTCCGGGCTCATGAAGCTGAAGTTGTCCCGGGCGAACGGCGTCAGGTCGTCTCCGCCGAGACCCGTGGTGGCCAGCAGCACGCCCGCCTTGATGCGCGGGTCGGTGCGGTCCTCCCCCGGCTGTCCGTCCGCACCGAGCACCCGCGCCCCGAGCAGCATGCCGACGCTCTGGCCGCCCCAGGAGTGGCCCGCGGCGGCGAGGCGACTGGTGTCGACGCGCTGCGGGAGGCCAGGCACGGCGGCCAGCAGCGTGTCGAGGTCGTCGATCACGCGCTCCAGGTCGTCCACCCGGATCCGCCAGATCTCGGGGTACCGCGGGTCGTCGGGCGTGACGCCGAGGGTGGCGGAGTCCAGGAACGTCGGCTGGACGACGACGAAGCCGTGGGCCGTCCAGTGGTCGACCAACGGGTCGTAGAAGGTCATCGAGCCGCCGAAACCGTGGGCGAAGACGATCACCGGCAGGTCTGTGCCGGTGACCGGCGCGGAGACGCGGACCTGCAGGTCCTCCCCGCGTTCCGGCGCGGGCAGGACGACGGGCTTGACGGAGACGGTCTGGACCGGCGGGACGCCGGTCACCTCGACTACGGACATGGCTGCTCCTCGCGAGTGGGACTGGTGGCAACGTCAAAGCGGAACGTCGCTCCGCTGACGATACGGAGCGCGGCTCCATTTCACAAGCCGATACGGAACCGCGCTCCGTTCCGCCGCCCCCCTGTGGGACGATGACCCGATGACGGCCCCGGAACCCGGACCCGACGCCGCGCCGGAGGCGCCGCGCCGCCGCGCCGACGTGGAGCGCAACGAGCGCGCCATCGTCGACGCCGCCTCGCGGGTGTTCGGCGCGTCCGGTGTCGACGCCCCGGTCCGGGAGGTCGCCGCCGCAGCCGGCGTCGGCATGGGGACGCTCTACCGGCACTTCCCGACTCGGGCGGACTTGATGGTGGCCGTCTACCGGCACCAGATCGACGAGTGCGCGCAGGCCGGTCCCGCGCTGCTGGCATCGGCTCCGTCACCGTTCGTCGCGCTGCTGGCGTGGGTGCACCGGTACGTCGACTTCCTGGGCACCAAGCACGGGCTGGGCAACGTGTGGCAGGGCGACGCCTCCGGGCTGACGGCGCTGCACCAGCTGTTCCTGAACCGGTTGCTGCCGGTGCTGTCCGACCTGCTCGACGCGGCGCGCGGGTCCGGCGAGGTGGTGGCCGACGTCCGGCCCTACGAGCTGCTGCGCGCCGTCGGCGACCTGGTCGCGTGGACCATCCACGACCCCGACTACGACGTCCGCCGCATCGTCACGTTGCTGCTCACCGGTCTGCGTCAGGAGCAGCCGGGCTGGGAGTCGACGGACGCCGTCTGACGTACTCTTCCGCGGACTGCACAGTCGTGCTATGAACTACACATGCGTGCAGCCGACGAGGACCTGACCGCGGCGGCCAGGATCCGCGCCGCAGCCATGCGCCTGTTCGCGGCGAAGGGGTTCGAGGCGACCTCGATCCGTGACGTCGCGGGTGCGGCCGGAGTGTCGTCGTCCCTCGTCGTCCACCACTTCGGCACCAAGGCGCAGCTGAAGGCCGCGACGGACGCACGGCTGATCACCAGCCTGACGTCGTTGCTCGCGGAGGTGCCCACCACCGAGGGCGCGGACCTCAGCCAAGCCGCCGGCTCTCTAGCGGCGCTGCTGCGCGACGAGCCGGACCTGCTGGGATATCTGCGTCGGATGCTGGTGGACGGCGGTGAGGCCGCGAGCGCCCTGTTCCTGGGGCTGGTCGAGGCGACCACCGCGATGCTCGCCGCACAGGAGGCCGCCGGGATCCTGCGTCCGTCTGTGGATGCGCACACCCGGGCGGTGTTCCTGCTCGTCAACGACCTGGGCCAGATCGTGCTGCGCGACCTGGTCACGCAGGCCATCGGCGTCGACCCGTTGAGCCCGGCAGGGCTCAGGAAGACGGGCGCCGTCCTCCTGGAGGTCTACTCCGGCGGCATCTACGCCGCCGACGCCCCGCACGGCGCAGCCGAGGGTGTGGAAAGGAGCTGAGCATGGCACCGGCCGTCATCGAGACGCATGCGCTGACCAGGTCGTTCGGTCCCCGGCGAGGGATCATCGACGTGGACCTGGCGGTGGAACCCGGCCAGATCTTCGGTTTCCTGGGCCCCAACGGCGCAGGCAAGTCGACCACCATCCGCATCCTCATGGGGCTGTACCACGCGTCGTCCGGCGCGGCCCGCGTGCTGGGGCTTGACCCGCTCGGCGACGCCGTCGAGCTGCACCGACGCACCGGCTACCTGCCCGGCGAGCTGGCCGTCTACCCCCGCCTGACGGGCCGGCAGGTGCTGGACAGGTTCGGCTCCGTCCGCGGCCTGCGCGACACCCGGTACCGGGACCAGCTGATCGAGCGGTTCGGGGCCGAGATCGACCGCCCCACGCAGACCCTGTCCAAGGGCAACAAGCAGAAGCTGGGCCTGGTGCTGGCGTTCATGCACCGCCCGGAGCTGCTGGTGCTGGACGAGCCGACGTCGGGCCTGGACCCGTTGCTGCAGCGGGAGTTCGTCGCGCTCCTGGAGGAGACCACGGCGGACGGCCGCACGGTGTTCCTCTCCTCGCACGACCTCGACGAGGTGCAGCGCGTGGTGCACCGCCTGGCCATCATCCGCGAGGGCCGCATCGTCGTCACCGACACCGTGGAGGGGCTGCGGCGGCACGCTCCCCGGACCGTCGAGCTGACGTTCGACCACGAGGTCGACACGACCGCGCTCGGCCGGCTCGAGGGCGTCCAGACGTCCGAGTCGAGCGACCCGCGACACCTGCTGCTGACCATCACCGGGCCGGTGGCACCGGTGCTGCGCGCGATCGCGCCGCTGGACCCGGTGGACCTGCTCGCGCGGCCCGCCGACCTCGACGAGCTGTTCCTCGGCTACTACCGCTCGACCGAACTGCAGGAGGTCTGACCGTGCACGCGAACATCGCGCTGATCGACCTGCGACTGCGCCGCCGCTCCATCCTCTGGTTCGCCGGGGGCCTGGCGTTCTACGCCTTCATCCTCGTGGCCATGTACCCGTCCGTGCGGTCCGACTCCTCGCTGGGCGACCTCACCGCGAACAACCCGACGGTCGGCGCGCTGCTCGGCGTGAGCGGGTCGCTGACCTCGCCGACCGGCTGGGTGAACGGCAACCTCTACGCCAACTTCCTGCCCCTGATGGTCCTGCTGCTCACCATCGGGTACGGGGCGTCCTGCATCGCAGGCCAGTCCGAGGACGGGACGCTGGGCCTGGTCGCCACGCTGCCCCTCAGTCGCCGGCGCCTGGTGCGGGAGAAGTCCGCGGTGCTGGTGCTGCTCGCCCTTCCGGTGGCCGTGGTGACCATGGCCTTCATCCTGCTGGGACGGCACTACGACCTGACGCTGCCGACAGGTGCGGTGGTGGGCACCACCGCCGCCGTGCTGGTCATGGGCGTGGACTTCGGGCTCGTGGCCCTGATCATCGGCGTGCTCACCGGGAGCCGGGGGCTGGCCCTCGGGCTGGCGTCCGGGCTCGCGGCCGCGTCGTACCTGGTCAGCTCGCTGGCTCCGGTGATCGGGTGGGCCAGGACGGTGCGCCCGGCCTCCCTGTTCTACTGGGCGGTCGGCAGCGACCAGCTCAGCAAGGGGCCGTCGCTCACCGCGTGGACGGTGCTGGTGGTCGCCGGGGTGGTGCTGCACCTCGCCGCCGTGGTCCTGGTCGAGCGGCTGGACATCCGGTGACGGCTGGGCGGGTCGGCCGCATCCGCGCGGGAGTCGGCCGGAGGTGGGTGCGGCTCCGGTGACGCACGCGCGGCAGGGACGGGCGACGGCGGCGCTGCTGGTCGCGCTCGTGGCCGGCCTCGCCGCGTGCACGTCGACGTCCGACGGCACCGGCCGAACCGGCCCCCCGAGCCCGACGGTGTCGTTCGACCCGGCCGCATCCTCCCGGCTGTTCCCGCCGGCGGCTGCGCCGCCCGGGAAGACGCCGGTGGTCGTGCTGGTACCCGGCGGCGGGTGGACGTCCGCGGATCCGGCCGGGCTGACCGGCCTGGCCACCTGGCTGTCCCAGCGCGGTGCCGCGGTGGTGACGGTGACCTACCGGACGTCGTCGGACGGGGCGTACTTCCCCGTGCCGGCGCAGGACGTGGCGTGCGACGTGGCCGACGCCGTGGCGCGCAGCCGTCGCTCGGGCGTGGACGTGGGTGAAGTAGTGATCGTCGGGCACTCGGCCGGTGCGCAGCTGGCGGCCGTCGTCGCGCTGACGCCGGGCTCGTTCGGCTCCGGCTGCGCGGAGCCGGCCGTTGCACCGGACCGCCTCGTCGGACTGGCCGGCCCGTACGACGTCGCGCACCTCGGCGCTCTGGCATCCGACCTGCTGGGCCCCGGCCGGCACACCGCCGCCGAGATCGCCGCCGCCAACCCCGTCGCGCTCGCCCCGCAGCGACCTCAGCTGCCGGTGCTGCTGATCCACGGCACCGCCGACACCACGGTCCCGGCCGCGTCCACCGAACAGCTCGCTGCCGCGCTGACCGCGGCCGGCCACCCGGTGACCACCGACTACCCCAACGGCGTAGGCCACCAGAGCGTCTACTCGGCGGCCGTGGCCGGCCCGTTGATCGCCGACTGGCTCGGGCTTACCGGCTGACCCCGCGCCGGCCCCTCCGGCTAGCCCTCCTGTGCGAGCGGCAGCTGGACGGTGAACGTGGTGGGCGTGAGTCGGCTCAGCACCAGGGATCCCCGCGCACTCGTCACCAGCTCGCGCGAGATGGTCAGGCCCAGACCGGTGCCCCCGGTGTCACGGGAGCGCGAGGCGTCGAGGCGGACGAACGGTTCGAAGATCCGCTCGGCGTCGGCAGCGGAGACAGGTTCGCCGTCGTTGGTGACGGAGATGCGTGCGGCATCGTCGACGGTCACGGCGATGTCGACGCGGGTGGCGGCGTGGCGCAGGGCGTTGTCGAGGAGGTTGCCCACGATGCGGGCCAGCGCGCTGGCCGCGATGCGCACGGGGGCCGTCTCCGGTACGGAGACGTCGACGGGCACCCGCAGGTTCCGTCCGGCGACGACGTCGCGGACCACCTCCGTGGCGTCGCACGACTCGCCGTCGTTCTGTGCCGGGGTGCCGGCCGAGGCGAGGTCGAGGAGCTCCTCGGTGAGGTCCGCGAGGCGTCGGGCCTGTGTCTCGACGCTGGCGAGGGTGCGCTCGGGCGGGAGGGCCTCAGGGTGGGCGTGCCCCACGTCGAGCGCTGCGAGGAGCGAGGCGACGGGGCTGCGCAGCTCGTGCGCGGCATCCGCGATGAACCGCTGCTGCCGGACGGTGGCGTCGTCGATGCGGGTCAGCATCGCGTTCAGGGTGGTGGCGAGGGCGCGCAGCTCGTCGGCCGCCTCGGGCTCGGTGAGGCGGGTGCCGTCCGGGGCGCCGGCGATGCCGTCCGCGACGACGCGCATCTGCTCCACCGGTCGCAGCGCGCGCCGGGTCGCGGTCGCCGCGGTCATCGCGATGAGCGCCACGGCGAGGACGACGCCACCCCAGAGGAACGGATCGAGCGAGGCCACCACCCGGCTCGCCGCCGTCGGCGTCACGAAGACGTAGGCCCGGTACACCGTGGTGCTCCTGTCGGCGGCGCCACCGGGCAGGTCCGCGTCGGCGACGCCGGTCATGCTCGAGGCCCGGAGCGTGCTGCTGACGGCGACCCGGGCACCGGCTGCGGTCGCCGGGTCGAGGTGCCACACCTCGCCCGCCGTCTGCGAGGCCTCGGTGGACGGAGGCGGGACCACCGCGTTCTCGGCCTCGGGGGCCACGGCGATCACCGCCCCGTCGTTGCGGACCAGCTGGTACGGCAAGGAGCCGAACGGGCCGTACAGGTGGACGCCCGCACCGATCGCGTCCGTGATCTGGGTGGCCTCGACTGCCGCCAGCTGCTGGGTCGACCGGAGCTGCGCCGCGTGGATCGCGGCGCGCACGGCGAACGCGCCGGCCGTCAGCAGGACCGCCGCGAGCAGCCCGGCCGCCAGTGCGATCCGGGCGGCGATCGGCAGCCGGAGCCGGGTCACCGCTCGGCCTGCGCCCGGTCGTCGACGAGCCGGTAGCCGGCGCCGCGCACGGTCTGCAGCGACCGGCGACCGAACGGGGCGTCGATCTTGCGTCGCAGCGAGCTCACCCGCGCTTCCACGAGGTTGACGTCGTCGACCTCTCCCGGCCAGGCCTCCAGCAGCAGCTCCTCCTTGGACACCAACGTGCCCGCGGCCCGCGCGAGCGTCTCGAGGATGGTCCACTCACGGCCGACGACCTCGATGGCATCGGCACCCCGGCTCACCCGCCGGCGAGCAGCATCCACCACGAGGTCCCCCACCGTGACGATCCCGTCGGCGATCGCGGCCGGGCGCCGCAGCAGGGCGTGCAGCCGGGCGACGAGAACGGGATAACGGAAGGGCTTGCGGAGGTAGTCGTCGGCGCCGCTGCTCAGCGCCTCGATCTCGTCGTACTCGCCTTGTTTCGCGGTGAGCACGATCACAGGCGTGGAAATGCCTTCGGCGCGCAGCCGGGCGCACACGGCAAAGCCGTTCATCTGCGGCATCATCAGATCCAGCACAATGGCCGTGTACGCGCCCGTCGCGGCCAGCAGATATCCGGAACGTCCGTCGTACGCGGTGTCCACCGTGAAACCCTCGGCGGTGAGGCCGGTCGCCAGGACGTCGGCAAATGCCCGCTCGTCGTCGACGACCAGAATGCGCACAGCCCAGTGTGACACCGCGCCGTGGGGCGATCCTGACGTCGACGTCAGGGTCCGTCAGCCGCACACCAGCGCACCGGCCGGAACGTGGCCGTCATGGCGTCCACCCTGTCGGTCGCGTCCACCCTGTCGGTCGCGTCCCCCGTGCAGCGAGCGATCCGCGCGCCCGTGCTCGTCGCCTGGACGAGCGCAGTGTTCCTCGCCGTGCTCTTCTCGACGCTCTCGCTGCTGCGTCATGCGCGGCTGCGGACGAGTGGCTACGACCTCGGCATCTTCGAGCAGGCCGTGCGCTCGTACGCCGAGGGACAGCTGCCCACGTCGCTGCTCAAGGGCGTGGACTACCCGCTGCTCGGCGACCACTTCTCACCGGTCCTCGCCGTGCTGGCGCCCGTCTACGCGGTGGTACCGCATGCCGAGACCCTGCTGGTCGCGCAGGCCGTGCTGCTCGCGGTGGGCGTGGTGCCGCTCGCCCGCTGGGCGGGGCAGACCCTGGGGACGCCGGCCGCGATCGTCGTGTCGTCGAGCTACGGGCTCGCGGGCGGCCTCTGGCACGCGATCGCGTTCGACTTCCACGAGATCGCGTTCGCCGTGCCGCTGCTCGCCTTCGCCATGACGGCTCTCGGCCGTCGCCGATGGCGGGCCGCAGTGCTCTGGGCCGCGCCTCTCGTGCTCGTCAAGGAAGACCTCGGAATCACGGTCGCGGGAATCGGCGTGCTCGTCGCCGTCCTCGGACGTACGGCCGGTGGTCGCCGTCTCGGCCTCGGGACGGCGCTGTTCGGCCTGGGCGCCACGGCCCTCGAGACCCTCGTCGTCATCCCGAGAATGAACCCCGCGGGTGTGAACCAGTACACCCGGCAGCTGGACCTGGACACCGTGATCACGCAGGCCGGAACGCTGTTCTCGAACCACCTCAAGCTCACCACGGTGGTGCTCCTTCTGCTGCCCACCGCATTTCTCGCCCTGCGTTCACCGCTCGTGCTGGTCGCCGTGCCGACGCTGGCGTGGCGGTTCCTCTCCGACAATCCCCAGTACTGGGGCACCGCCTTCCACTACGACGCAGTGCTGGTGCCCGTCGTCACCGCGGCCTTCGTCGACGGGCTCGCGCGATTGCGACGCGGTGCCGGGTGGACGCCCGCACATCAGCGGGGCGTGCTGTGGGCGAGCGTCGTCGCGACCGCGGTGCTGCTCACGCAGTCGCCGCTGATGCAGCTCACCACACCGGGGCTGTGGCGGCCGAGCGTCCATGAACGTGCCGCCCGCGACCTCCTCGCGCGCATCCCCGACGGTGTCACGGTGGCCGCCTCGAACTCGCTGGCCCCGCAGCTCACCGGCCGCGCGGACGTGAGCCTGCTCGGCATCGTTCCGCTCGAGCAGTCACGGGCCCGGTTCGTCGTGGCCGACACGTCGATCACCCGCCAGTACCCCGTCGACGGTGACGGGCTCGTCGAGCTCGTCGCGTCGGCGCGGGCTCACGGCTATCGGACGGTCGATGCCACAGACGGCGTGGTGCTGCTCGAGCGGGAGACGTGAGGCCGGTCCGGATCCCCGCTGGGCGGTGCGTCAGCCGAGCCGGCGGCGCAGCAGGCAGAACTCGTTGCCCTCGGGGTCCTGCAGCACGTGCCACGACTCCTCGCCCGTCTGGCCGATGTCCGCCGGCCGCGCGCCGAGGGCCAGCAGCCGCTCCAGCTCCGCGTCCTGCTCCACGCCGACGGGGTTGACGTCGATGTGCAGCCGCAGCTTGGTGGTCTTCGGCTCCGTCGTCGGGCTGAAGATCAGCGTCGGCTGCAGACCGCCGAACCCCTCCTCCGGACCGATCTCGACGTAGCCGTCCTCCTCCTCCAGCACCCGGAACCCCAGCACCTGGCACCAGAAGTCGGCCAGCAGCTTCGGGTCGTGGCAGTCGACGACCAGCTCGGAGATGCGAGACGCCATGCGTCGCACCCTACGACGGGCCGACTAAGGACTGCCTTCCCATTTGCTGCCGATTGTCAGACCCGTCACGCACCATGGAACCAGCCGTCGTCGGAAGGGGGCCTGGCACATGTCCCAGGACGCGCCCGCGGGCGCCGCCCGGCTCACGCTCGCGGCGCCGGCCGGACGCTGGGTGCTGGTCGCCACGGTGCTGGGCTCGGCGCTGGCCGGGATCGACGCGACGGTGGTCAACGTGGCGCTGCCGCGGATGGGCCGGGACCTCGGCGCCGGGTTCAGCGGGCTGCAGTGGACCGTCAACGCCTACACGCTGACCCTGGCGGCGTTGATCCTGCTGGCCGGGGCGCTCGGCGACCGGTTCGGGCGGCGGCGGGTGTTCCTGATCGGCGTCGTCTGGTTCGCTGCCGCCTCGATGCTGTGCGCACTGGCGCCGAGCATCGGGGTGCTGGTGGCCGTGCGGGCGCTGCAGGGCGCCGGCGCGGCGCTGCTGACGCCCGGCAGCCTGTCGCTGATCTCGTCGTCGTTCGTGCAGGACGACCGGGCCAAGGCGATCGGCGTGTGGTCCGGGTTCAGCGGGGTGGCGGCCGCGCTCGCGCCGTTCGTCGGTGGATACCTGGTGGCCGGGCCGGGGTGGCGGTGGATCTTCCTGATCAACGTGCCGCTCGCCGCGGCGGTGGTGGTGATCGCGCGGCGGCACGTGCCGGAGTCCCGCGACCCCGATGCCGACACCCGGCTCGACGTGCAGGGCGCGGTGCTCGTCGCCGTCGGACTGGGGGCGCTGACGTACGCCCTGACGGGCGCCGCGGGCGGCTGGTCGGTCGGCGTGCAGGTGCTGGGCGCGGCGGGGCTGGTGGCCCTGGCGGGCTTCTGGCTGACCGAACGACGCAGCAGGCACCCGATGCTGCCGCCCCGGCTGTTCGCCGACCGGCAGTTCACCGCCGCCAACCTGGTGACCTTCACCGTCTACGCGGCGCTGGGCGGCGTGTTCTTCCTGCTGGTGGTGAACCTGCAGGTGGTCGCGGGATTCTCGCCGCTGCTGGCCGGGGCCGCGCTGCTGCCGGTGACCGCGCTGATGCTGCTGCTCTCGGCGCGGTCGGGGGCGGTGGCGACGAAGATCGGCCCTCGGTTGCAGATGAGCGCCGGCCCGCTGGTGGCGGCCGCGGGCGTGCTGCTGATGCTGCGCCTCGGCCTGCACAGCGCCTACCTCACGCAGGTGCTGCCGGCGGTGACCCTGCTAGGCCTGGGCCTGGCGGTGATGGTGGCGCCGCTGACCGCCACCGTGCTGGCCGCCGCAGCGGACCGCGACGCCGGCGTCGCGTCCGGCGTGAACAACGCCGTGGCCCGCACCGGCGGCCTGCTGGCCATCGCCGTGCTGCCGGCACTGGCGAGCATCTCCGGTGCCGACTACCAGAACCCGGCGTCGTTCCACGAGGGCTTCCGGGTGGCGATGGCCATCTGCGCCGGGTTGCTGATCGTCGGCGGCGCGACCGCCGCGCTGACCATCCGGAACCCCCGCGCCGACGCCACGCCGCCCACCCCGGCGCCGCGCGAGCGGTACAGCTGCGCCGTGGACGGACCGCCGATCCACGAGACCTCCGGACCGGCCGTCACCGCCGACGAGGCGTGACGGCCGGCCCGGCCCAGCTCGGCTCAGATGGTGGTGACCAGTCCCCCGTCGATCAGCACGTCCGCCCCGGTGATGTTGCCGGCGGCGCCCGAGGCCAGGAACGTCACCACCGCGGCGACCTCCTCCGGGTGCGTGAACCGCTCGGTCGGCGTCCCGGCCACCGCCGCGGCACGCACCGCCGCCGGGTCGAGCCCCCGCGCCTGCGACACCGTGTCCGCGACGCCGCCGGTGCCCAGCCACAGCGAGGTCTCCACCGGCCCGGGGCTGACGGTGTTCACCCGCACCCCGCGCGGCCCCAGCTCCTTGGACAGCGACTTGCTGAACGAGCGCAGAGCCGCCTTGGCGGCGGAGTAGTCGATCACGCCCGGGTCCGGCAGCGCGGCGTTCACCGAGCAGACGGTGACGACGGTCGACGGCGCTCGCCGCAGCAGGGACGGCAGCGCCGACCGGGTGGCGCGCACCGCGGACAGCAGGTTCATCTCCCAGGACCACCGCCAGTCGTCGTCGGACACCGCCAGGAAGCCCTCGGTGCGCGGACGCACGCCGCCGATGTTGTTGACCAGCACGTCCACCCCACCGAACCGCTGCTCGGCCTCCGCGACCAGCGCGTCGCAGCCGGCGAGGGTGGTGAGGTCACCGAGCACCACGGCCACGTCGTCCTGCTCGCCGAGGGCCGCCAGCTCGGGGCTCGTCGACCGCGCGCCCGCCACCACCCGTGCGCCCTCCGCCGCGAAGGCCTGCGCCACGGCCAGCCCGATCCCCTTGCTGGCACCGGTGACCACCACGGCCTTGCCGGCCAGGTCGAGGTTCACAGCCCCTGCTTCTGCAGCCAGGCCAGCGAGGCGTCCGCGACCGTGCGCCAGCCGGAGTCGATGGTCAGCGAGTGCGACCGGTCCTCGAACTCGAGGAAGTCGGTGACGGCGTCGGAGTGCCGGTACTGCTTGAGGGTGGCGCGGGTGACCGCCTCGGGCACCGTGTGGTCCCTGCCGCCCGTGATCAGCAGCAGCGGACCGCGGTTCTGGTTCTCGGTGGCCACCTTCGCCGGCGAGTGCGGGTCGAAGTTGGCCGACGCGGCCTCGAACAGCGGCTTGCCGGGAGCCGGGATGGTCCAGTGGGCGAACAGCTCGTCGGACTCCTTCTCGGAGACGGCGTTGGCGAAGGCGAACCGGAACTGCTCGCTGGTCAGCGAGACGGCGCGATGCCGGTTCGCCGGGTTCTTGAACACGGGCAGGGTGGCGCGCAGCGCCGACAGCGGCACGGGGAGCACGCCCTTGATCTGGGCGGCGTCGATGGCGACGGCCGCGACGCCGAGGTCCCGGCCCAGCAGCTTCTGCGCGATCATCCCGCCGAAGGAGTGGCCGATCAGGATGGGCTTCTCCGGGAGGTTGGCGATGATCGACGCGAAGTGCTCGGTCACGTCGTCGATGCCGTGGTCGCCGATGGAGTCGGCGTTGGCGCGCGACGCCTCGACCGTCTCGCCGTCGCCGGGCCAGCCGGGTGCGAGGGGCTCGTAACCCGCGTCGCGGAACAGGTGCATCCAGGGCTCCCACGACGACGCGTGGAGCCACAGCCCGTGGATGAACAGCACCGGAGTCGCCATGATCAGCCCTTCCTGCGATCGCCCGCTCGGTGCGAGCGGGGCATGGCGACGACGCTAGGAACGGCGCACCGGACCGGGCTTCAGTCAGACGACTGCACTCGAGGCCGCATCGGACCCGGCGCCAGCGGGCCGTGCCTGCGTCATCCGACTCGCGCGCCGGCCAGCACCGCACCCAGCTGAGCCCGCGACGTGACCCCGAGCTTGGGGAAGATCCGGTACAGGTGCGAGCCGACGGTGCGGTGCGAGAGGTACAGCCGCTGCCCGATCTCGCGGTTCGAGAGCCCCTCGGCGGCCAGCCGGGCGATCTCGGACTCCTGCGCGGAGAGCATCTCGGCAGCGTCGGAGGTGGTGGGCCGGTGCCCCTGTTCGCCGGTGGCACGCAGCTCCTGGTCGGCACGCTCGGCCCAGGCACGGGTGCCCAGTCCCTCGAAGGCGGTCCGGGCGTCGCGCAGCAGGGTGCGGGACTCGACCGCACGCCGCTGCCGTCGCAGCCACGAGCCGTAGGCGAGCTCGACCCGGGCCCGGTGCCACCTCGACCCGCGGGCGGCGCCCTCGAGGGCGAGCCGGAAGAGCGGCTCGGCGGCCTCGTCGTCCGCGAGCACCGCGCGGGAATACTCCAAGGCGACGGCCGTGGCGGGTGAGGCGTCGTGACCGGCGAGCGCCTCGAGCTCGGTGAGCAGCCTGCGGGCGTCGTCCCCGTGACCCGTCGCCACCGCCGCGTCTGCCAGGTAACCCAGCGTCCAGACCTGCTGGACCTGGTGGTGAGCCGGGTCGCCGGGCTCGAACACCCTCCGCAGCTGCCGGTAGGCGTGCTCGTGCCGTCCAGCGCCGAGCTCGGCCAGGCCGCGAGCCAGCTGGACGGCCGCCAGCAGGGTCGACATGGGCACCGCCGGCCGCAGCGCCACCGCCTCCGCCTCGGCGAGCAGGGTGGCGTCGGCGCCGTCCGACGGGAGGCCGTCGCGCACCGCGCCGAGGGTCGCGATGCCGATCCGTCCCGCGGCGCCCCACAGCGAGCGCCCGGTCTGGTCCGCCAGCCGCATCGCCTCGTCTGCCGAGGTCACCAGGTCGAAGTCGCCCTGGTACAGCGCCGACCAGGAGCGGATCGCGAGCGCCTCGGCCAGCGGGCTGAGCCGGCTCTGCGAGCGCAGCGCGTCCACGGGTGCCGTCAGCAGCCGCAGCGCACGGCGCAGGTCGCCCACGCAGAACGCGGCGATGGCGAGGGTCGCCGCGACGTCCGGCTGCGCGGGCTCGTCGACCATCGAGGCCAGGTGACGCAGCACCGCGGGACCGTGCTCGATCGGCTCGCTGAGCGCGAGGACGGCCAGCACCCGCGGGTCACTCTCGTGCAGGCCGGCGGACAGCGCGGTGACGACGATCTCGTGCCGCACGTCCGCACCGGGCTCACCCCACCACGCCCGACGTCCGGCGCCGAGCAGCAGCTGGAATGCCAGGTCCACGTCGTCCGCGGCCAGCGCCTCCTGCGCGTACCCGACCAGCCGGCGCACCTGTGCCGGATCGGCGGAGGCGCCGTCGTCGAACACCCCCTCCAGCCACACCAGCCGGGACCGGTCCCCCGGCTGCAGCGAGTCCCGGTCCACCTGCCGTCGGATCTCCTCGACCTGACGGGCCCGCCCCAGCTCGAAGGCGAGCTCGGCGGCGCGCAGGAGCCGTGCCCCGCGCAGCGCGTCGTCGGGGCTGAGCGTCGCCGCGCGCAGCAGCCACGTCACCGCCGACCCGAGCGCGCCCCGCCGGACGGCTCCTTCGGCCGCGACCACGAGGTCGCCGGCCACCTGCTCGTCAGGCGTGCCCGCGGCCGACGCCCGGTGCCAGGCGGCCCGGTCGCGATGCCGCTCCTGGAGCACCTGCGCCAGCGCGCCGTGCACCTGCTGCCTGCGCGACTGGGACATCGCGTGCCGCAACGCCGACCTGACCAGGGGATGCGCGAACTCGACCGACGTGCCGTCGGACACCAGCAGGCCGGCCGCGAGCGCCGGCTCGCACGCCTCGACGCCCACCGGCGCCCCGGTCAGCACCGCCACCGCGGCGAGGATCTCGACCAGGTCCGTCCCGTCCTCCAGCGCGGCGACCGCCAGCACCGTGCGGGTCACCTCCGGCAGGTGCTGCGCGCGAGAGGCGAACGCCCGCTCGAGGCGGGTGGTCATCGGCAGCTCGTCGGACAGCTCCGTCCAGCCGAACCGTCCCGACGCCATCGCCACCGGGAACTCCAGCAGCGCCAGCGGGTTGCCGCCCGCCTCCCGCAGCACGCGCTCGCGCAGGGCAGGGTCCAGGCCCGGCGCTCGCGCCGCGATCAGCGCGGCGGCCGACGAGTCGTCCAGCCCGTCGACGTGCAGCCACTCGATCGACGCGTCGTCCGCCAGGGGGCTGGTGCCGCTGCGCACCGACGCCAGCATCAGCACCGGCTCACCCTCGATGCGCCGGGCGATGAACGAGACGACGTCCAGCGACGGCTCGTCCATCCAGTGCAGGTCCTCCAGCGACACCAGCACCGGTGCCTCCTGCGCGTGCGCCGCGACCAGCTCCAGCGCGGCCAGCGACATGAGGAAGCGGTCCGGCACGTCGACGTCGCTCATCCCGAACCCGGACAGCAGCGCCTCCCGCTGCCGCACCGGCAGCTGCGCAGCCTCGCCCAGCAGCGGGCGCAGCACCTGGTGCAGGCTGGCGAACGGCAGGTGCGACTCCGACTCGCTACCCCGCGCACCCAGCACCCGGAACCCGCGAGCCCGCGCCTCCTCGACGGTGGCCGCCTGCAGCGCGCTCTTGCCGACGCCCGCCTCGCCGATCAGCGCCACCGTGCGGCCGCGTTCCGGCACCCCGTCCAGGACCGCGGTCAGCCGGCGCAGCGTGTCCTGCCGTCCGACCAGGGGCGATATGTCCGGCATGGGCTCAGCATGCGGGACGACGCAGCCGCTGGACAGGGGTCGACGCGACGCCGGATGGTGACGTGCCTGCGGGACTACCGCGCCGAGCCCCCGGCGCGGACGATGGCGCGATGACCGCCCAGAGCTCCGCCGAGAAGGCCGCCGCGTTCCTCGCCCTGCACACCGGCCCGGGCTTCGTGCTCCCCAACGCCTGGGACGCCGGCTCGGCGCGCATCCTCGCCCAGCTCGGCTTCCCGGCCATCGCGACGACCAGCGCGGGGATCGCCTGGTCGCTCGGGGTGCCCGACGGCGGCGCGATCGACCGGGACACGATGCTGACCCACGTCGCCCGGATCGTCGCGGCGGTCGACGTGCCGGTCACCGCCGACCTGGAGTCCGGCTACGGCGGTACGCCCGACGACGTGGCCGCCACGGTGGCCCGTGCGGTCGAGCTCGGGGCTGTGGGCGGCAACCTCGAGGACGCCGCCGACGGCCGCCTGTTCGACCTCGAACCCGCCGTCGAGCGGGTCGCCGCCGCCCGGGCCGCCGCTCCCCGCGGCAGCTTCGTGCTGAACGCCCGGACCGACACCTACTTCGTCGGCGCCACCGACGACCCCTTCGACCGGACCGTCGAGCGCGCCCACCGCTACATCGAGGCGGGCGCCGACTGCATCTTCGTGCCGGGCGTCGTCGAGGCCGACACCATCCGCCGCCTCGCCGCGGCCATCCCGGCACCGCTCAACGTGGTGGCCGGCCTGGCCAGCACCATCGACGCGCCGACGCTCTTCTCGCTCGGCGTGAAGCGGATCAGTCTGGGCGGCAGCCTGGCGCGCGCGGCCTACAGCCTGCTGGAACGCGCCGGCCGCGAGCTCCTCGACACCGGCACCCTCGGCTTCCTGGACGGCGCCCTCGGCTACGCCGAGCTCCAGCGCCGGTTCGAGCGCCGATAGGTCAGGCCAAGCCCTCCGCCTTCAGCGCGTCCGTCAGCAGGCTGACCAGGGCCTCCAGCTGCACGTCGGCCGACGCCGAGCCCTCCTGCTCCCCCGCCCCGTCCAGCGCCCGCGCCGCGAGCCCCGACTTCTGGTCGATCAGCTCGGCGATCTTCGCGTCGATGGTCTGCGCGGCGATGATCCGCCAGGCGGTGACCGGCTCGGACTGGCCGATGCGGTGGATGCGGTCGATGGCCTGCGTCTGCTCGGCATCGGTCCAGGACAGCTCGGCGAGCACCATGTTGGACGCCACCTGCAGGTTGATCCCCACGCCGGCGGCCGTCAGGGAGCAGACGACCACCTGCACCTCCGGGTCCTCGGTGAACGCCTTGATGTTCTTGGCCCGCACGCGCGGCGTCTGCTCGCCACGGATGGACGCATAGCGGATCCCCCGGTCGGCAAAGGTCTGCTCCGCGGTGTCCATCACGTCGATGTGCTTGGCGAAGAAGACGACCTTGCCGACGTTGCGGGCCAGCTGCGCCGTGTAGTCGGCGGCCAGCCCGGCCTTGGCCTGGCCGATGCGCCGCACCATGGTGAACACGTTGTCGCCGGTGGACCTCTCGCTGGAGTCCTTGAGCTCGGCAGCGGCCACCCGTCGTGCGAGCTCCAGGTCGATGCCCTCGACCGGTGCCCCGTGGCGCGCGGCCAGCGCGGAGCGGTAGTGCGCGACGAGACGCTGGGCGAGCGCCGCCTCGGCAGCGCGGATGGACCGTCCGATGGCCCCGTCGAGCTCCACGGGCAGGTCGGCCACGCGGCGGGCAGGGATGTCCGCCACCACGTCGACCTTGCGACGCCGGACGATGCCCTGCTCGATCACGGCGGTCCGCGCGGCAGAGGCGAACCCGCGGTCGGCCGGCGTCAGCTCGGTCTCCTCCAGGGCCGCCATCAGCGAGCCGAGCGGCTTGGTGTCGTCGATCCAGCCGAGGAACTGCCAGATGGCCCGGAAGTCCTCGATGTCGTTGATCAGCGGGGTGCCGGTGAGAGCCATCAGCAGCGGCCGCGCGATGCGTTCACGGATGCGCTGCGACACCGCCAGCACGTTCTGGGAGCGCTGCGAGCCCTTGTTCTTGATGAAGTGGGCCTCGTCGATGATCATCCCGCGGAAGCCGAAGTCGCCCATCCAGCCGACGTGCCGGTCGAGGATCTCGTAGTTGACGATCACCACGTCGGCGAAGGCGTCCACCGTCTCGCCGTCGCCGTGCACCACCGTCGCGCGGCGCAGCGGGGTCCACATGCCCACCTCGTGGGCCCAGTTCGTCTTGACGACGTTGGGCACCACCACCAGCAGCGGGTACGAGTTGGTCACCTGGGCGGCGACCAGTGCCTGCGCCGTCTTGCCCAGACCGGGCTCGTCGGCCAGCAGGAACGTGCGGTGCCCGCCGGCGGCGGCCGCGACCACGCCGGCCTGGTGGGGCATCAGCTGCCGGCCCGGGGGAAGCGGTACGAACCGCGGCTCGGGCAGCGGCATGCACGCCGGTGCGCCGGCCGACGCCTCCTCGAACGAGCGGAACAGCGGCTCCAGCAGCTCCCAGCCGGCCAGCCGGCGCGGCTTGACGGCGATGCGCTGGGCGGCCGCCGAGTAGTCGGGGGCGAGGAACGGGTTGGACCGCTGGTGGGACAGCACCGACTGCGGGATCACCCGCTTCTCGACGGTCGGCGCGGGGGCGGGCGGCGGGGTGGGCTCGGGCTCGTCAGGCACCTCGAGGCCACCGGCCCGCATCAGCTGGGCCTTGTAGGCGCGGGCGCCGTCCGAGACGCGGGCCTCGTCGTCCAGCAGGTGCAGCAGGGAGGTGTCCCGCGCGGCGATGCGGGCGAGCATCGTCGCGACCCCGTCGAGCCGCTTGAGCTGCTCGCCGCGTCGGGACGGGCCCAGGCTCGCGTCGGCCATGGTGCGGGCGCGCTCCTCGCGCACCAGCAGCGCCACCACCTGGAACTTGGTCCGGGTCGACGGGCGGATGGGCGGGCGCTGCACGGCGCGCTCCACCTCACCGGCCACCTCCGCCAGCACCGGGATGATCCCCTGCTGGTCCGGGCGCGGACCGCGGCGCCGCGGCGCCCCGGAGTCGGTCCGGGGACGACCGGAGTCGTTGCGGGTGCGTCCGGCATCGCTCCGGGTGGCGCCCTGACCGCGCTGGCCTGCTCGGGCCACATCTCCTCCTTCGCGGAGCACCCCAGACGTGGGTCAACGGGCCGACCCGACGTGGACCCACGGCGCCCGACGATCGCCGCGCAGGTGTGCGCCGCTGCCACCGAGGGACTCGGTGACCGGCGCCGACAGCTCGGGCAGATCAGAACCGCGGGCACTGGCGCGGAGAGCGAGGCGCTGTCCGGTGATGCCAGGCGCGGACGGTGGGGCCGTACGGGTCACGTTGGTCGGTGCTGACGCGCACCACGGTGGCGTGAACCTGGCGGAAGCCTATCCGAGGGTGCCGGAACGGTGGAGACTCGGCTCGCCGCTCATCCCTGCGAGGGCGTGGGGTCACCGACGAGGGCGCCGCCCCGGCGGGCGCGCTCCCCCCATCTCGGCGACGACGTCAGCCGTGGACCACGTCGGTGCGCTGGCGCGTGGCTTCCGCGTCGAGGGAGATCTTGACCACCACGCCGACCTCGGTGGGCTCCGCACCGTCGGGGGCAGGGCCGAGGTCCACGGTCAGCGCGGCATGGTCCTGCCGCCACTGCGGTGCGTGCGCCTGGCCCAGCACGGTCACCTCGCGGATCGCCCGGGTCAGCAGTCCCCGACCGGAGCCGAACGACTCGATGCGCGCCGTCCCGTCGGGGGGCCGGCGCAGCACGATGGCGTAGACGTGGTCACCCGTGACGTCCGTGCGGGACGTGAACCGCACGTCCGCCGAGGTGTAGGCCGTGGCCTCGTGGTCGACGAACGACCCGACGGGCACCGCCGTGGGCCCCTCACCGGCCACCGCCCACGGCCGGGTGCCGTAGATCGCCTCCCCGTTGCGTGACAACCAGGCGCCCAGGCCTTCCAGGAGCTCCTGCTCGGCCGCGGGGATGGTGCCCTGCGGGGTGGGCCCCACGTTCAGCAGCAGGACCCCGTTCTTCGCCACGACGTCGGCCAGCTCACCGACCAGGTCGGCCACCGACTTGTAGTCGTGGCCCTCGACCCAGCCCCAGGAGCTGCGCGAGACCGACGTGTCGTTCTGCCACACCTGGGGACGGATCCCGGCGATCGACCCCCGCTCGACGTCGTACACGGCGCTGCCCTCGGCGAAGGCCGTCCACTTGTAGTTGATGACGACCTCGCGGCCCCACTGCGCGGCGCGGTTGTAGTAGTACGCGGCCAGCTTGCGCACGTAGGGCTCGAACGCCGGCTGCTCGATCCACCAGTCGAACCAGAGCACCTGCGGCCGGTACCGGTCGATGATCTCCACCGTCCGCAGCAACCAGTCCTCGAGGAACTGCTCGTTCGGCGCGGTCTCCTCCCGCTGGGCAGGGCCGTAGAAGTCCACGAAGGCCGGGTCCAGCACGTCGGAGTCGAACCGCGCACCGCCGTTCATGAAGAACCAGTGCTCGGCACGGTGCGACGACGCCCCCGCCACCAGCCAGCCACGCCGCGTGGCATCGAGCAGGTCACCGAGCACGTCCCGACGCGGGCCCATCGCGGTGGCCTTCCACCGGGACCGGTCCGTCTCGTACATCGCGAACCCGTCGTGGTGCTCGGCCACCGGCACCACAAACTGCGCGCCGGCACGGCGGAACAACCCCACCCACGCGTCGGGGTCGAACTGCTCCATGGTGAACGACGGGATGAAGTCCTTGTACCCGAACTCGTCCTGCGGCCCGTACGTCGCCACGTGGTGCTCGAACTCCGGCGTGCCGGCGCGGTACATCTCCCGCGAGTACCACTCGTTGTGGAAGGCGGGGACCGAGAACACGCCCCAGTGCAAGAAGACCCCGAACTTCGCGTCCAGGTACCACCGAGGCGGCTGATACCCCGCCAGCGACTCCCAGGTGTCCCGGAACGGCCCGCCCGCGATCACCGCGTCCACCGCCGACAGTCCCGCCGAGCTGTCCGCCACGTCCACCGCCGGCGGCAACGCGCTCCAGTCGGCACCGCGCCGAACGACCTCACCCACGTCGACCGATCCTGACCGGCTGGCCCTTGGTCGCGCTCAGCGTGGCCGCATCGGCGAGCACCAGCGCCTCGCGCCCGTCGAGCAGCGACGGGGACGGGCTGGTGCCGGCGACGACGGACCTGACGAAGTGGTCGAGCTCGGCCCGGTAGGCCTGGGCGTACCGCTGCAGGAAGAAGTCCAGGTAGGGGCCCGCGGCATCGGAGGTGCGGGAGCCGAAGTACCGCACCTGGGTCGCCGTGTGGTTCTCGGCGCGCAACGACCCGTACGGCCCGAACGCCTCCAGGCGCTGGTCGTACCCGGTGGCGCAGTGCCGGCTGTTGATGATCGTGGCCAGGGCGCCGGAGGCGGCGCGAAGGGTGAGCACCGCCCCGTCGAAGTCGCCTGCGGCCTGGATCTCGGGATCGGTGTTCTGGCCCACCGCGGAGACCTCGACGACCTCCCCGAGCATGAACCGCGCCATGTCGAGGTCGTGGATCGTCATGTCGCGGAAGATGCCGCCCGACTGCGCGACGTACGACGCGGGCGGGGCCTGCGGGTCGCGGCTGATGATCGTCAGCTGCTCGAGCGGCCCGATCTCGCCGCGCTCGATCCGCGCCTTGACCTCCGCGAAGCCGGGGTCGAACCTCCGGTTGAAGCCCACCATCACGCGGTCGGCGCGGTCACCGACCGCGGCCAGGCAGCGGTCGACGCGCTCGATGTCCAGGTCGACCGGCTTCTCGGCCAGCACCGCCTTGCCCGCCTCGACGCCCGCGATGATCTGCTCGACGTGGAACGGGGTCGGCGACCCGACGACGACGGCGTCGACGTCGTCGGCGGCGAAGACGTCGTCCACGACGGTCGTCGAGCGGGCGCCGTGCGCGGAGGCGAGCCGAACGGCGGCGTCGCCGGCCGGATCGGCGACCAGCGCCAGCTCGGCGTCGGGGTGCGAGGCGATGGCCTGGGCGTGCACCACGCCGATGCGACCGGCGCCGATGATCGCGAACCTCAGCATGTTCGTCAGTCCTTCTGGGTGGTGGACGGCTCAGAGCAGGCCGAGGCCGCAGGAGGCGAGGAACTGTCGGGTCATCACGGCGTTGGGCAGCGGGAGTCGCGGGTCGCAGGGGTACAGGTCCTGCTCGCAGATGACGTACAGCTCCTTGTCCAGGCCGGCGAGGGCGTCGACCAGGCTCTTCATGTCCGGGGCGCCGGCCGGCGGCCGCACCGAGAGGCCGCGTGCGACGGCCTCGCCGAAGGGCCAGTCCTTCTCGTGCGCCTCGCGCGTGAGGTCCACGTCGAACGCCTTGATGTGCACGTAGGAGATGCGCTCCGGGTACGTCTTGATCATCTCCAGCGGGTCGCCGCCGCCGTAGACGATGTGGCCGGTGTCCAGGCACAGGTTCACGTAGGTGGGGTCCGTCGCCTCGAACACCCGGTGTATGTCGTCCGGCGTCTCGATGTGGCTGTCCCCGTGCGGGTGCAGCACCATCTTCAGGCCGTACTCGTCCTTGAGGATCTGGCCGAGCCGGTTGGCGTTATCGACGTACAGGCTCCACGCGTCGGGCGAGAGCACGCGGTCGTCGGTGAACTCCCACGTCTTCTCGTCCCGGAACATCGGGGGAAGGTGCACGACGTACTCCGCGCCAACCGCCGCGTGCGTCTCGGCGATCGCCCGGAAGGTCCGCTCCGTCTCGGCCCAGGCGTCAGCCTTGTGCAGGATGCCCCAGCCGGTGCCCGCGACCACGGTGAAGCCGTTGTCGTCCATGACCTTCTGCAGCTGCCGGGCGTCCTTGGGGAAGTAGCCGTACGGCCCGGTCTCCATGTACTCGAAGCCGGCCTCGGCCATCTCGGCCAGGGCCTTCTCCCAGGGGATCTGCTTCTCGTCGTCCGGGAACCACACACCCCACTGGTCGGGGCAGACGCCGATCGTCAGCTTGCTGTAGCGCGGATCGGTGTTGCGGGCCTTGCTCATGACGGCTCCAAGAGACGTGCGTGGGGGTGGGTGCGAGTCAGGGACGACGCGTCCTGCACGGCGCCCATCGTGGCGCCCTCGGACATGACCTGTCAAGCAATTGTCCTGACATTTAAGGTCCGCCCATGCTCAGATCGCAGCTGCGCACCCCGGGGTGGCGGACCGCACGCGACCGCAGGTCAGCTGCCCCGCGGCCGCGTGCGTGAGCGACTACTTCTGCGCATCTCCCGAGAAGTGGAACGACACGGCATCGGGCTGCGGCAGCCAGCGCTCGGTGACCACCTTGGCGCGGGTGAAGAACCGGACGCCCTCCGGTCCGTACATGTGGCTCTCGCCGATCAGCGAGTCCTTCCAGCCGCCGAACGAGTGCCACGCGACGGGCACCGGGATCGGCACGTTGATCCCCACCATGCCCACCTGCACCGCGCGCTTGAACCTCCTGGCCGCCTCGCCCGACGACGTGAACAGCGCGGTGCCGTTGCCGTACGGGTTCGCGTTGATCAGCGCGATGCCCTCCTCCAGACCCGAGATCCGGATGACCTCCAGCACCGGCCCGAAGACCTCCTGCCGGTTGATCGTCATCTCCGGATGGACGCCGTCGATCACCGTCGGGCCGAGGAACCAGCCGCCCTCCGACCCGGGGACCACCGTGTCCCGCCCGTCGACGAGGATCTTCGCCCCTTCCGCCTCGGCCGAGGCGATGAGCGACGTGATCCGGTCCTTGGACTGTGCCGAGATGATCGGCCCCATGTCCGAGTCGGGGTGGTCGCCCGGCAGCACCCGGACCGCTCGGGCACGGTCGGCCACCAGGGCGATCAGCTGGTCGGCCACCTCCTCCTGCACGAGCGCCACGGGCAGCGCCATGCAGCGTTCACCGGCGGCGCCGAACGCGGCAGCGACCAGGCTGTTCGCCGCGTTCTCCAGATCGGCGTCGGCGAGCACGATGCCGTGGTTCTTCGCCGCGCCGAGCGCCTGGCACCGCTTGCCGTGCTCGGTCGCGGTCTTGTAGATGTGCTTGGCCGTCGGCGTCGAGCCGACGAACGACACCGCGGCCACGTCGGGATGGGTCAGCAGGCGGCCGACCACGTCCGGGGTGCCGTGCACCACGCTGAACACGCCGTCCGGCAGGCCCGCCTCCTTCCACAGCTCGGCGATGAGCATGGCGGCGCTCGGGTCACGGTCCGGCGGCTTGAGGATGAACGTGTTGCCGGTCGCGATCGCGACGGGGCTCATCCACAGCGGGATCATCACCGGGAAGTTGAACGGCGTGATCCCCAGCACCACGCCGACGGGCTGGCGGAAGGAGTACACGTCGATGCCCGTCGCTGCCTGCTCGGAGAACTCGCCCTTGAGCAGCTGCGGGATGCCGCACGCGAACTCGACGACCTCCAGGCCGCGGGCGATCTCGCCCTTGGCGTCCGAGATCACCTTCCCGTGCTCCCGCGTGACGATCGCGGCGAGCTCGTCGGTGTGCTCGACGAGGAGCTCGCGGAAGCGGAACAGGATCGCGCTGCGCCTGCCGAGCGGCACCTGGGACCAGGTCTCGAACGCGGCGGCGGCGCTCGCGACGACCCGGTCGGCGTCCGCCGGGGTGGCGTGCGCCAGCTCGGCGACGACGTCACCGGTCGCCGGGTTGTAGACGGGCGAGGTCGCGGCGCCGTCGCCCACGAAGGGCGCTCCGTCGATCCAGTGCGGGATGGTGGTCGTCATCAGGGCTCACTCCTCGGAACTGCCGTCGAGAGGGTCACAGGTAGCGGCGTTGCGGGACGCGCGCCTCGTCGTACTCGGCCCGCGCGCGCTGCGTGCTGGCCAGGGTGGAGACCGCCGCGACCGGCACGTCCCACCACGCCGTGCCCGGGGGGTTGGGCCCCAGCAGGTCGGTCTCGATGTGGATCACCGTGGTGACGTCGGACGCCACGGCCTCCGCGTACGCGCGACGGAAGTCGTCGATGCCGTGCGCGACGAGCACCCGGGCGCCGAGGCTCTCGGCGTTCTTCACCAGGTCCACCGGCACCGGGTCACCGTCGAGCAGCCCGGTCTCCGGGTTGCGCATCCGGTACCGGGTGCCGAATCGCTGCGAGCCACGCGACTCCGACAGCGCGCCGATCGAGGCGAAGCCGTGGTTCTGCAGCAGGACCAGGATCACCTTGACCCGCTCGGACACCAACGTCGCGATCTCGGTGGGCATCATCTGGTAGCCGCCGTCGCCGACGATCGCCACGACCTCGGACTGCGGACGCGCCAGCTTGGCGCCGAGCGCCGCCGGCACCTCGTAGCCCATGCACGAGTAGCCGTACTCCAGGTGGTACCCGACCGGTGTCCGGGCCCGCCACAGGCACTGCAGGTCACCGGGCATCGAGCCGGCCGCGTTGATCAGGATGTCGTCGTCGCCCATCAGCTCGTTGAGCGCGCCGAACACCTCGGTCTGGGCGGGCAGCGGGCCGTGACCGCGGTGGTAGGACTCGTCGGTCACCCGCTGCCACGCCGCCACCTCGTCGGCGGTCCGGGCGCGGTAGGCGTCCGTGGTCCGGTAGCCCGCCAGGGCGGCGGTCAGCTCGACCAGCGCCTCGCGGGCGTCGGCGACGACCATGGTCGCGGCGTGCTTGGCGGCGTCGAACGCCGCCACGTTGATGTTGACGAACCGCACGCCCGGGTTGCCGAACACGGTGTGGCTGGCCGTCGTGAAGTCGGTGTACCGCGTACCGATGCCGATCACCACGTCCGCGTCGAGCGCGAGCGCGTTGGCCGAGGCGGCGCCGGTGGCGCCGACGCCGCCCACCGCCTGCGGGTGGTCCCAGCTGATCGCGCCCTTGCCGGCCTGGGTGTCCGCGACCGGGATGCCGGTCGCCGCCGCGAAGGCGCGCAGCTGCTCCGAGGCGCCGGAGTAGACGACCCCGCCGCCCGCCACGACCAGAGGCCGCTCGGCCGACCTGATCACCTCGGCGGCCCGGGCGAGCGCCGAGGCGTCGGGCCGTTGCCGCGCGACGTGCCAGACCCGGTCGGCGAAGAACTCCTCCGGCCAGTCGAACGCCTCGGCCTGGACGTCCTGCGGCAGTGCGAGCGTGACGGCCCCGGTCTCGGCCGGGTCGGTGAGCACGCGCATCGCCTGGGGCGCGGAGGCGAGCAGCTGCTCGGGGCGCCAGATCCTGTCGAAGAACCGGGAGACCGGACGGAACGCGTCGTTGACCGTGACGTCGGGGCCGAGCGGGTGCTCGAGCTGCTGGAGCACCGGGTCGGGGATCCGGTTGGCGAACACGTCCGAGGGCAGCAGCAGCACCGGGATGTGGTCCACGGTGGCGAGGGCCGCACCCGTGATCATGTTGGTCGAGCCCGGGCCGATCGACGCCGTGACCGCGAACGTCTGCAGGCGCTCCTTGGTGCGGGCGTAGGCGACCGCGGTGTGCACCATCGCCTGCTCGTTGCGGCCGAGCAGGTACGGCAGCTCGTCCGGTCCGTGCTCGCCGAGCGCCGAACCCGGGCCGTAGCCGGCGTCGGCAGCCTCGGCGTGCGCCTGCAGCAGGCCCTGGCCCAGCCCGGCGACGTTGCCGTGGCCGAAGATGCCCAGGCAGCCGGCGAACAGCTTCTGGCGGTGGCCGTCCCGCTCGGTCCACTGGTGCGCGAGGAAACGGACGAGTGCCTGCCCGACGGTGAGCCGGACCGTGCCAGGCCGCGGGCTCGTCGGTTCGGCGGTCGCGTTCATCGGCGGTCCTCACGGGTCGGGGCGTCGGCGTGGACGCCGTGGACGGGGCTGGACGTGGGGCTGGTGGTGGAGCACGGCAGCCGGGGGTCGACGGCCTGGTCCAACCACGTCCCTCGGACCCAGGCCATCGCCGGGTCGTCGACGGCCAGCCACCGACCGTCGGCGGAGGGACCGGCCATCACGTTCAGGTAGTACAGGTCGTAGCCGGGGGTGGCCATGCACGGACCGTGGAAGCCGTGCGGCACCAGCGCGGTGTCGCCGGTCCGCACCTCGGCGAGGACGTCGATCGGGCGGTCGGGCGTGCCGTAGGTGCGGTGGTAGCCCACCCCGGGCCCCTCGGGTCCGTCGGCGACCTCGAAGTAGTAGATCTCCTCGAGCACCCGCTCGGCCTCGGAGTGCTGGTCGTGCTTGTGCGGCGGGTAGGACGACCAGTTCCCGCCGGGAGTGACCACCTCGCAGACCAGCAGGTGGTCGACCTCCACCTCGGTCGCCAGCGTGTAGTTGTTCACCTGGCGGCTGCACGACCCGGCACCGCGCAGGTCGATCCGCACCTCGTCGCGCGGCACGACGCGCAGCGACAGCACCCGCTCGGCCCGCGACGTGGCCAGCGCGACCCGTGCCCCGCCAGGTCCGGCGGTGACGGTCACGCGCGAGCCGACCGGGACGTAGGCGAAGTCGGAGGGACCGGCGAAGACGCCGGCACGGCCGGCCAGGTCCGCCTCGCACGGCTCCGGCCCGGTGACCGCCAGGTGCACACCGCCGCGCAGCGGCAGGACCACCGCCTCCTCGGCGGCGAGCTCACGGCTCCACACCGCACCGGCGCCCAGCTCGCGCACCTCGAGGCCGCTGTACCCCCAGCCGGCGGACTCCGGGGTCACTGCGGCGACCGGCACACCGGTGGACGGGTCCGCGGCGCGGCGCACGTAGCGCTCGGTGTCGGTCATCGTGTCGACGCCTCCTGGAAGGGGATCGCCGCGCCGAGCAGGGAGACGGCGGCGTCGACGGCGGCGGCGACATCGCCCCCGGCGGGGTACAGCAGGGACCGACCGATCGCCAGGCCGCGGACCGACGGCTGCTGCAGGGCCGCCGCCCAGCCGGCCAGGGCGGAGTCGGCGTCCTCCGCGACCTCGCCGCCCAGCACGAGCGTGGGCAGGGTCGACGCCGCCGCCACCCGCGCCATGTCGGCCACCACCGGCAGCTTGAGCCAGGTGTACGCCGACGTCCTGCCGAGGCCCGAGGCGATGGCGATCGCGCGGACCACGTGCTCGGGAGCCAGCTGGTTGCGCACCTGCCCGTCGACGCGGGTCGACCAGAACGGCTCCACCAGCGCGATCAGCCGGCGTTCGGCAAGGCCGTCCACGGCGCGCGCGCACGCCTCGAGGGTGTCGACCGACACCGGGTCGTCCGGGTCGATCCGGAGCAGCATCTTGCCGCCGTCGAGGCCCGCTTCGGCGATCCCGCGGGCGTCGTAGCCGGTGAACCTGTCGTCCAGCTCGAAGGACGTCCCGGCCAGCCCGCCGCGGTTCATCGACCCGAGCACCAGCTTGCCCTCGAGGGCGCCGAGCACGGTGAGGTCCTCGACCAGGTCCGCGGTCCCCAGGAAGCCGTGCACCCCCGGCCGGCCGAGCGCGACGACGATCCGCTGCAGCAGGTCCCAGCGGTCGGCCATCGCGGCCGGGTCGCGCCCCGCCGCGAGCGCGCCCCGGGCGGGGTGGTCGGCCGCGATGACCAGCAGCCGCTCCCCCGGCGGGAGCCCGGCGAACCTGGTCCGGCTGGCCAGACGTGCCGCGATCCGAGCCGGGTCGGACATGCGGACCGAGACGAGCTCGTCGAGGGACGTCACCGGTCCGCCTCCGCCGCGCGACCCTGCGCGATCAGCGCGTCGACCTCCGCCTCGGTCGGCATCGCGCCCGAGCACTCCAGCCGGGACGCGACGATCGCCCCGGCCGCGGAGGCGAACTCGAGCGTCCGCCGCAGCGGCCACCCCTCCAGCAGCCCGTGGCACAGCGCTCCGCCGAAGCCGTCGCCCGCGCCCAGACCGTTCAGCACCCGGACCGGCGTCGGCGCGACGACGACCCGTTCCGTGCGCGTCTTGCCGAGCACGCCGCCGGGACCCTGCTTGACCACGGCGAGCTCGACACCGGTCTCCAGCAGAGCGTCGGCGGCTCGGTCGGGGTCGGTCTCGCCGACGGCGACGCGGCACTCCTCGAGGTTGCCGACCGCCACCGTGACGCGTTCGAGCACCTCGCGGACCGCGTCGCGGGCGGACTGCTCGTCCGGCCAGAACGACGGGCGGTAGTCCAGGTCGAGCACCGTGAACCGGCGACTCGCCCTGGCGTCCAGCGCCGTCAGGTGCGCCGAGCGGCTCGGCTCCTCCGCCAGCCCGGTCGCCGTGATCCACAGCAGCGCGGCGTCGCGGACCACGTCGAGCGGGACGTCCTCCGGGCGCAGCTGCAGGTCCGGCGCGGTGGGTGCCCGGTAGAACCACAGGGGGAAGTGGTCGGGCGGGAAGATCTCGCAGAACGTCACGGGGGTGTGCAGCTCGGGCACCACCACGACGTGGCTGTCGTCGATCCCGAACTCGCGCATCGCACGCCGCACGAAGCGGCCGAACGGGTCGTCCCCGACGCCGGTCAGCACGGCGACGCGATGGCCGAGGCGGGCGGCCGCGACCGCGACGTTGGTGGGGCTGCCCCCGAGGAACTTGCCGAAGGTGCTCACGTCCTCCAGACCGACACCGGTCTGGAGCGGGTAGAGGTCGACACCGCTCCGCCCGATCGTGAGGACGTCCAGCGGGGGCTCGCCGTGCGTCACCCCGTCCTCCTCGCGCTCACCGGACCGTCGGGTTCCGTCCCGCCCCACGGCCGCCCACGCCGAGCGGGCCGATCGCCACGACGATGCACCTGTGCCGGTCGCGCCGTCAAGTGTTTGTCCGGACATATCGTCGTCTGAACGTTCGATCATCGAACCGCTATCCTGACCGGGAGCCGCCGGTCTCGCGTCGGCGCGAGCTCTCCGTGGGCCCTTGCGAGGAGGAGCACACCGTGCCGCAGCCGCTGCGCATCGACCTCGACCGGAGCAGCCCGGTCCCGCTGTACCACCAGGTCGCGCAGACGCTCCAGGCCGCGATCGACGACGGCCGGCTGGTTCCCGGGGAGCTCCTCGAGAACGAGATCTCGCTGGCCAACCGGCTCGGGATCTCCCGCCCGACCGCGCGGCAGGCCCTGCGCGAGCTGGTCGACAAGGGTCAGCTGGTTCGCAGGCGCGGGGCCGGGACTCATGTCGCGCCCGCGACGATCCGCCGGCCGGTCGACCTGACAAGCCTGTACGACGACCTCTCCAAGAGCGGGAAGTCGCCGACCACCGAGGTGCTGGAGCACGAGGTGGTGCCCGCGACACCGGAGGTGGCCGCGGCGCTGGGCCTCACCGAGGGGACCGACGTGCTGCGCGTGCGTCGGCTCCGTCGCGCCGACGGTGAGCCGCTCGCCCTGCTGACCAACTTCCTGCCGATGGCCATCGCACCGACCCGTGCCGAGCTCGAGGCCGAGGGGCTCTACGACTGCCTGCGCGCCCGCGGCGTCAAGCCGCAGGTCGCCCGCCAGCGCATCGGCGCGCGGGCAGCCACCGCCGCCGAGGCGCGGGCGCTGGACGAGGCACCCCGCGCCGCGCTGCTCACCATGGAGCGGACCGCGTTCGACGAGTCCGGTGCCGCCGTCGAGTTCGGTCAGCACATCTACCGCGCGTCGCGGTACGCGTTCGAGACCACGCTCTTCGCCCGCTGAGCGTCCGCACCCGGTCGCGGCGCGGCCACCGCGGGTCACGCGCACCCTCACCCGCACATCATTGTCTGTTTGTCCGGACATATGCTTGACAGGCCTTGCTGCGGTGGCATGAGATGAACCCGCGCGCGCGGCCCGCAACGGGGACGCCGTGAGACGCCCGCGGCAACCACGCAGACAAGCGCACCGGAGGACTCGATGGCCCAGCTCGGCCCTGACGGGATCGGCCCTGACCCGATAGGTCCTGACCAGCTCGGCCCTGACCGGATCGCGGTCGACGCCAGCACCCCTCTGGGTCGCATGACGCAGACGTTCCCGCAGACGGCGCTCTGGAACGACTCGGCCGACCCCGAGCAGCTGCGTCGCTCGATGGCCTTCGGTGCGGTGGGAGCGACGTGCAACCCGGTGATCGCCCTGGCCGCGATCACGGCGGACCTGCCGCGGTGGACCGCCCGCATCGGCGAGCTCGCCGACGAACGCCCGACCGCCGGCGAGTCGGAGCTCGGCTGGCGCGTGGTCGAGGAGCTCTCCATCGACGCCGCGCGGCTGCTGGAGCCCGTCTTCGAGGAGCACGGCGGTCGCAACGGGCGGCTCTCCATCCAGACCGATCCGCGGCTGCACCGTGATGCCGTGGCGCTCGCCGAGCAGGCCGTCCACTTCTCCGCCCTGGCGCCCAACATCATCGTCAAGCTGCCCGCCACCGCCGCCGGCATCGAGGCGATGGAGGAGGTCACCTTCCGCGGGGTGAGCGTCAACGCGACCCTGTCCTTCACCGTGGCGCAGGTGGTCGCGGTGGCGGAGGCGGTGGAGCGCGGCCTGGCGCGGCGCGAGGCCGCAGGCCTGCCGACGGAGCAGATGGGACCGGTCGCCACGATCATGGTCGGGCGGCTGGACGACTGGCTCAAGCACACGGCGAGCAGGGCCGGCACGCTCGTCAGCCCGGGAGCGCTGGACTGGGCGGGGGTGGCCGCGTTCAAGCGGGCCCATGCGATCTTCACCGAGCGCGGCTACCGCACCCGGCTGCTCTCCGCCGCGTTCCGCAACCACCTGCACCTCTCCGAGCTCGTCGGTGGGGACGTGGTGATCTCCCCGCCGTTCGACTGGCAGGTGCGGATCAACGCGAACGGCCTCGACCTGCCCTCGCGCATCGACGCACCCGTGGACGCGGCTGTCGTCGACGAGCTCCGACGGCTCCTCCCGGACTTCCACCGCGCCTACGAGCCGGAGGGGATGACCGTCGAGGAGTTCGCCGGCTTCGGCGCCACCCGGCGCACGCTGCGGCAGTTCCTCGCCGCGGACGCCGGGCTGGCGGCGCTGGTCCGGGACGTCCTGGTGGCGGACCCCGACTGACCGTCGCCCCACGACCCGTCCGACCCCGCGACCCGTCCGACCCGCGAGCCGTCCGACCCCGACCAGCCCGACCACCGAAGCGAGCCGCCGCCATGGACCGCACGCCCTCAGCATCCCCAGGCACCTATCGGCAGGTGGACGGCCACCCGACGACGCCCGGCGCGCTGATGCGCGCCGAGATCGCCGAGCAGCCGGGACGGTGGTCGGACCTGCTGACCACCGGGTGCGACGCCCTCGAGCAGGCGAGCGCGCTGCTGCGCGACGCGCGACCGGAGCTCGTCGTGCTCGCCGCCCGCGGGTCCAGCGACCACGCCGCCCAGTACGCGCAGTACCTGGTGCACCACCGCCTGGGCATCCCCGCGATGCTGGCGACCCCGTCGTCCATCAGCCAGGACGCCGGGCACCTGACCTACCCGCGGGCCGTGATGGTGGCGGTGTCGCAGAGCGGTCAGTCGCCGGACCTGCTGGCGACCGTGGAGGACGCGCGCGCCGGCGGCGTCCCGGTGATCGCGGTGACCAACGACGCGTCGTCGGCGCTCGCCGGCCTGGCGGACGTGCACGTCGAGGTCAGCGCCGGGCCGGAGCGGTCGGTGGCGGCGACGAAGACCTACACCGGCGAGGTGCTCGCGCTGCGCCAGCTGGTGATGGGAGCGAGCCGCGGCCCGGAGCTCGACGTCGACGGGCTCGTCGCGTCCGCCGCCGCCGTCCTGGCGGCCATGGACGAGCAGGCAGTCGCCGCAGCAGCAGCGCTCGACCGGGCCGACCGCGTGCTGGTGGTAGGTCGCGGCCTGTCGATGGGCTCGGCCAAGGAGGGCGCGCTCAAGCTCATGGAGACGTGCGCCCTCGCGGCGTCCGGGTGGAGCGCGGCGGACGCGACCCACGGCCCGCTCGGCCAGGTGGTCGAGGGGACCACCGTGCTGGCGCTGACCGCCGGCGCGCGGTCGCGCGACTCGGTGCTCGAGCTCGCGCGGGCCGCCGCGGCGCAGGGCGGCCACGTGGTGACGGTGCTCGACGACGCCCGCCCCGACGGTGTCGCCGACGGCTGGGCCCGTGGCGTCGTGCCACGCCCCGCCGACGACCTCGCTCCCCTGCTCGAGATCCTGCCCATCCAGCGGGTCGCCCTCGAGCTGGCCCTGCGGCGCGGGCTGGACCCGGACCACCCGCGTGGTCTGCGGAAGGTGACGCTCACCAGCTGAGCGGGCGGGTGGGTCGACGCGCTCGTCGGCCCACCCGCCCCGCCGGCCGCGGTGCGGCTCCGCTCAGCGCAGGGCGACCGGCGGCACCGCGTCCATGTCGTCGAACGACTTGTTCTCCCCCGCCATGGCCCAGACGAACGAGTAGGCCGCCGTGCCCACGCCCGAGTGCAGCGACCAGGACGGTGAGATGACGGCCTGCCGGTCGGCCACCACCAGGTGGCGGGTCTCGGTCGGCTCGCCCATCAGGTGGATCACGCGCGCGTCGGCGGGCACGTCGAAGTAGAGGTAGCACTCGGTGCGCCGGTCGTGGGTGTGCGCCGGCATGGTGTTCCACATCGAGCCCGGGTGCAGGCGCGTGACCCCCATCACCACCTGGCAGGACTGGATGCCGTTCTCGTGGATGTACTGGGTGAGCGTCCGCCGGTTGCTGGTGACCTGGTCGCCGAGCTCGCGCACGGTCCCGTCCTCCGGCAGTGCCAGGCGGTTGGGGTAGGTGGTGTGCGCGGGCGCGCTGAACAGGTAGAGCTGCGCTCCCCCGTCGCCGGCGTCCTCGAACACGACGTCGCGGGTGCCTCGGCCCAGGTAGAGGCAGGCACCCGGCGTCAGCTCGTAGACCTCGCCGTCGGCGGTCACCCTGCCGGGTCCGCCGACGTTGACGATGCCCAGCTCCCGGTTGGCGAGGAAGTACTCGGCGCGCAGCTCGGGGAACGTCGGCAGCGGCAGCCTCTTGCCGGCCGGGACGGCTCCGCCGAGGACGATCCGGTCGTGGTGGGTGTAGACGGCGGTGACCTGGCCCGGGACGAAGACCTGCTCGATCAGGAACCGCTCGCGCAGCTCGTCGGTGGTCAGCCCCGGGAGCTGGTCGGGGCTCGTCGCGTAGCGCTGTTCCATGTCTGCGTCCTCCGGTTGCTGGTGCGGGGTCGACGGGGTCGACGGGGTCGACGGGGTCGACGGGGTCAACGGACGAGCCAGCCGCCGTCGACCGGGATGATGGCGCCGTTCAGGTAGTCCGACGCGGCCGAGGCGAGGAACACGAACGCCCCCTGCAGGTCGGCCGGGGTGCCCCACCTGCCGGCTGGGATCCGGTCGGCGATCGCGCGCTCGCGCGCCTCGTCGGCCCGGAGCTGCGCGGTGTTGTCGGTCGCCATGTAGCCCGGGGCGATGGCGTTGACGTTCACGCCGCGCGCCGCCAGCTCGTTGGCGAACGCCTTGGTGAGGCCGGCCACCGCGTGCTTGCTGGCGGTGTAGCCGGGCACCAGGATCCCGCCCTGGAACGACAGCATCGAGGCGACGTTGACGATCTTCCCGCCGCCCCGCGCGACGAACCGGCGGCTGGCGGCCCGTGAGAGGTGGAACACCGCGTCGAGGTTGACCGCCAGGACGTCGTCCCAGTCGGAGGCCGGGTGCTCCAGCAGGGGCGCCCGCCGGATGATGCCGGCGTTGTTCACCAGGATGTCGATGCCGCCGAGGGCGTCGACCACGGACTGGACCGCGGCGTCGAGCTCCTCGGGCCTCGCGGCAAGGAGGTCGAGCTGGACCTGGTGCACGCGCCGGCCGAGGGCCGTGATCTTCTCCGCGGTCTCCTGCGCGGGGCTGCGATCCAGGAGCGCGACATCCGCTCCCGCCTCCGCGAGCGCCACGGCGGCAGCCTGACCCAGTCCGCGTGACGTGCCGGTCACCAGCGCGACCTTGCCGTCCAGGCGGAACGTGTCGAGGATCATCAGCTCTCCTTCGCCGTGACGAACGTGGTCGTCAGCTCACCGAGGCCGGTGACCCGGACCGTCACCGTGTCCCCGTCGGTCAGGGGGGTGTGGGCGGCCTGGGCCTCGTCCGACCGGGCCGGTGTGCCGGTCGAGATGACGTCGCCGGGCTCGAGGGTCATCACCTGGGACAGGTGGTGCACCAGGAACGCCACGGGGAACACCATCGCGTCGGTGCTGGCCCGCACGGTCACCACACCGTTGCGCTCGACCACCACGTCGCGGCCGCCCAGGTCCGGCACCTCGTCGGTGGTGACGACCCAGGGGCCGAGGGGGCCGAACCCGTCGATGCTCTTGCCGAGGGTCCACTGGGAGGACCGGTGCTGCCAGTCGCGGTCGGACACGTCGTCGAACAGCGTGTACCCGGCCACGTGCGCCATCGCGTCCGCCTCGGCGACCTGGTACGCCCGTCGGCCGATCACGACGGCGATCTCGCCCTCGTAGTCCGGCTCGGTCGCCGCACGGGGCAGCACGACGGCCTCCGCCGGGCCGCGCAGCACGTTGGGCGTCTTGACGAAGACGTTGGGGTGCTCCGGCCGCTCTCCGACGCCTGCCTCGGCGTGCCCGGCGTAGTTGTAGCCCAGGCACAGGATCTTCGACGGCCGCACGGGCGGTGCCAGGCGCTCACGGCCCAGCACGGGCAGCGTCGCGGGGTCCGCGGCCGCGACGGCGGAGCGGACGGCGGCGAGCGCGTCGTCGTCGGCGAGGACCTGCGCGAGCGTCGCGCCGGCGGTCGCCTCCGCGAGGTCGAGGACCCGGTCGGTCCCGTCCGGCGCGACGACAACGGCACCGGGGTGCTCCGCGGTTCCCGCGCCGTGCCGGGCGTCGAAGGAGTAGGTCACGAGTCTCATCGGGTGCGGCCGCTCAGTAGTAGGTGCGCAGGTACTCGGCGAGGCACAGGATCGCCATCGCCTGCCCGTAGGGCATGGAGGTGCGGGGGATGTTCCGGTAGAAGTCCAGGTCGGAACCCATGCCGGTGCCGAACGACACCTGCTGCAGCTCGCCGTCCGCGGAGACGTTCCCGATGACCGCCCGGACGGCCCGCTCGGCCACGGCGCGGTGCTCGCGGGGTAGGTAGCCCTTGCGGACCGCCTTGAGGATCCCGTAGGCGAACCCGGCGCTCGCGGACGCCTCCAGGTACGAGTCGGGGTCGTCGAGGAGGGTGTGCCACAGACCCGACTCGTCCTGCAGCTCGGCGAGCGCGTCCACCTGTGCCGCCAGCACCTCGAGGAGGAAGCGGCGCACGGGGTCGCCGGCGGGCAGGTCGACCAGGTCGAGGAAGTCCGGGATCGCCACCGTCAGCCAGGAGTTGCCGCGCGCCCAGCGGGCCCGGGCGAAGCTGTGCCGACCCTCGAAGGTCCAGCCGTGGAACCAGAGCCCGGTCTCCCGGTCGAACAGGTGGGCGACGTGGGTGAGGAACTGGAACGTGGCCTCGTCGACGTAGTCGCGACGGCCCAGCAGCAGGCCGATCTTCGTCAGCGGCAGGACGGTCATCATCAGGGTGTCGTCCCACAGCTGCCAGTGGTTCTCCACGGAGAGCGTCACGTGCTGCATCCCGCCGTGCGGGGTCCGCGGCATCTCCCGCATGGCCCACTCGGCCCAGGACTCCAGCCAGGGCAGCAGGGTGCGGTCGTGGGTCTCCTCGTACCGGTAGGCCAAGGTGAGGAACGGCGCCATCGTGTTGACGTTCTTGGTGGTGCCCTCCGCGAGCCGCGCGGCGAACCAGTCGTCGATGACGTCCCGCATCGCGGGGTCGCCCGTCTGGTCGTAGTACTGCCACATGCCGTAGAGGCCGACGCCGTGGGTCCAGTCCCAGCCGGCCCAGCCCTTGGTGTCGATGACACGGCCGTCGTCGAGGCGGAGCAGGAACTCCCCCGTCTCGTCCGTGATGCTCACCAGGTTCGCGGTGAGCCGGTGCACCAGCTCGTGGAGCTCGTCCCGGGACACCAGCCGCTCGGGTGCGCGCAGCAGGGGGCTGTGCCGGACCGGCCAGATCTCCTGGTCCATCGGGGTCTCCAGACGTCTCGCAGCATCGCGTTTCACTGAGAAAAACGTTATGTTTCACTCTGCCCCATTAGTCTGGTGGGGTGGTGCTCGACTTGGCAAGCCGGTGCAGGCCGGCCTCGAGCCACGGGGAGCAACGGGCCGACGAGCGGGAGACGACCATGGCGCAGAAGCCGGTGATCGAGGCGGTCGACCGGGCACTGGCCCTGCTCGACGCGCTGGCCGGCGCCGGTCCGGCCGGTGCGTCCCTGGCCGAGCTGGCGGAGCAGGCAGAGGTGAACAAGTCCACGGCGTACCGGGCGCTCTCGACGCTGCGGCTGCGCGGGTTCGCCGACCAGGACGACTCCAGCGGGTTCTACCGGCTGGGCCCCGCCGCCTACGAGCTGGGCGAGCGCAGCTACTCCCCGCAGAACCTCGCGCAGGCGCTGCACCCGGCGCTGGTCACCCTGTCCCGTGCCGCGCAGGAGGTGGTGCACCTCGGCGTGCCCACCGGTGACCACGTGCTCTACGTGGACAAGGTCGAGCCGGAGCGCTCCATCCGGGTGTCGTCGGCCGTCGGGCAGCCGGTCCCCGTCGCGTCCACCGCGATGGGACGGGCGCTGCTCGCGGCGCGGAACGTCCCCGACGAGCTCCTCGGCGGCTACCTGAAGGACCTGCCGCCGGGCGGCGCCGTGAGCCTGGAGCGGCTGCGCACGTCGGTGCACCAGGCGCGCGCACGCGGCTATGCGGTCGAGCTCGGCGAGAACGAGCCCGACGTGGGGTGCATCGGCACCGCGATCATGCGGGGCGCGCTCGCCGTGGCGGCACTCTCGGTCACCACGTTGGCGGCCCGCATGACGGACGCCAGGCAGCAGGAGCTCGTCGCCCTGATCGTGCGCGAGGTCGCGCCCCTGCTGCCGCAGGGGCTCTCCCTCCTGCCGTCCCTCCACGGGTCCGCCGGAGGCTGAGCTCCCCGTCCGTCCCTCGGCAGCTCGACGAACCCGCCGGCCCCGCCCGGCCACGACTGGAGGCCCGATGCACCCGACCACCGAGTCCACCCTGGCGCGGGTCGACCGCCTGCTGCGCGACTGGGTCGCTCCTGCGCTGCACCGCGCGCGGCATTCGCTCACCGTCGAGAGCTGGACGGCGCCCGGTGAACCCGTCCCGTTCGCCCGGGCCCGCGCCGAGCAGTACGTGCCGCACCCCGTCGGGACCCCGTGGGGCCGCGCGTGGAGCACCGTCTGGTTCCACGTGACCGGACAGGTCCCGGCGGACTGGCCCGAGCCGGGCACCCGCCTGGAGCTCGTCGTGGACCTGGGCTTCGACGACCAGATGCCGGGCTTCCAGGCCGAGGGTGCCGTCTGGTCGCCGGACGGCCGGTTGCTCAAGGGCATCTCGCCGCGCAACGCCTGGTTCGCGCTGCCGCAGGAGGGCGGCTCCGCGGTGGACCTCTACCTGGAGGCCGCGGCGAACCCCGATGCCTACCGCGGCAGCTGGACCACCCCGACCGCGATGGGCGACCTGGCGACCGTCCCGGACACCGAGCTCTACCGGCTGCGCGCGCTCGACGTGGCGCTGGTGGACACCGAGGTCGAGGCGCTGGTGGCCGACCTGAAGGCCCTGCGCGGGCTGGCGGAGGTGCTGCCCGTCGAGTCGCCGCGTCGCGCCCAGCTGGTGGAGGCGCTGGCCCGGGCGTGCGACGCCGTCTATCCGCAGGACGTGTCCGGCTCGGCCGGCCGGGCACGAGAGGCGCTCGCCCCGGCGCTCGCCGCTCCGGCAGCGGCGAGCGCGCACCGCGTCCACGCCGTCGGGCACGCGCACATCGACTCGGCGTGGCTGTGGCCCACCCGGGAGACCGCCCGCAAGGTGGCCCGGACGGTCGCGAACGTGCTGGCGCTGATGGACACCGACCCGGACGTCACGTTCGCCTTCTCCTCCGCCCAGCACTACGCCTGGCTGCAGGAGTCCGCCCCCGAGCTGTTCGAGCGCATGGCCGAGCGCGTGCGGGAGGGCCGCATCGTGCCGGTCGGCGGGATGTGGGTCGAGTCGGACACGAACCTGGTGGGCGGCGAGGCGCTGGTGCGCCAGTTCGTCGAGGGCATGCGCTACTTCCGGGAGCAGCTGGGGGTGGTCCCCACCACCGCGTGGCTGCCGGACTCGTTCGGGTACACCGCCGCGCTGCCGCAGATCGCCCGCCTCGCGGGGTTCCGCGACCTGTTCGCGCAGAAGATGTGCTGGAACGACACCAACCCGTTCCCGCACCACACCTTCTGGTGGGAGGGCCTGGACGGGTCCCGCCTGTTCACGCACTTCACGCCCATGGACACGTACAACGCGCGCCTGGTCGCCTCCCAGCTCGACCGCGCCTCCCGCCAGTTCGCCGACAAGCCCGGCTCGAACACCTCGCTCGCCGCGTTCGGCTTCGGTGACGGCGGGGGCGGCCCCACCCGCGAGATGGTCGCCCAGGCCCGGCGCACCGCCGACCTCGACGGGTCGCCGCGCGTCGAGCTGAGCACCCCCGACCGCTTCTTCGCCACGGCCCGCGCCGAGTACGCCGACGCGGCGCCGACCTGGGTCGGGGAGATGTACCTGGAGTTCCACCGCGGCACCTACACGTCCCAGGCCCGCACCAAGCAGGGCAACCGCCGCAGCGAGCACCTGCTCCGCGAGGCCGAGCTGTGGGCCACCACCGCGACGGTGCTGACCGGCGCGCCGTACCCGGGCGAGGAGCTGCGCCGGATCTGGCGGCGCGTGCTGCTGCAGCAGTTCCACGACATCCTGCCGGGCTCGTCCATCGCCTGGGTGCACCGCGAGGCCGAGGCCGGCTACGCCGCGATCGCAGCGGAGCTCGAGCAGCTGATCGCCGCCGCGACGACCGCCCTGGCCGGGCGCGCCGGAGACGCCGGAGACGCCGGAGAGCCGACCCCCGGCCCCGCGCGGCGTCGGGTGGCCAACGCGTCGCCCTATCCCGTGCTCGGCGTGCCCGCGGGCGGCATCGGGGTACCGGCCGAACCGTCCCCGGCGGCTCTGGAGCCTGACGGGACCGGCTGGCTGCTGAGCAACGAGGCGCTGCAGGTGCGGGTGGACGCCCGCGGCCTGGTCACGTCGGCCGTCCACCGGGAGAGCGGGCGCGAGGTGGTGCCGCCGGGCGAGGTCGGCAACCTGCTCCAGACGTTCCGGGACATCCCCAACGACTTCGAGGCGTGGAACCTCGACGCGCACTACCAGCGGGTCGGTCGCGACCTGGTCGACGTCGTGGCGATGGAGGTCGACCACGTCGGCCCGGTGCCGGCGCTGCGCATCGAGCGGAGCTTCGGCACCAGCCGGGTGGTCCAGCGCCTGCACCTGGCCGCCGGGGACGACCCGACCCTGCACGTCGAGACCCAGGTGGACTGGCACGAGCGGCACACCCTGCTCAAGCTCGGCTTCGCGCTCGACGTGCAGACCACGGACGCGGCCGCGGAGACCCAGTTCGGCTACGTCCGTCGCCCGACCCACGCCAACACCTCCTGGGACGCGGCGAAGTTCGAGGTCCCGGCGCACCGGTGGGTCCACGTGGGCGAGCCCGACTTCGGCGTCGCGGTGAGCAACGACGCCACCTACGGCCACGACGTCGCCCGCGTCCGGCACGCCGGCGGGGTCGGCACCCGCGTCCGGCTCTCGCTGCTGCGAGCGCCGATGTACCCCGATCCGGACGCCGACCTCGGCCACCACACCTTCCGCGCGGCCGTGACGTTCGGCGCCGACCTCCTCCGGGCCGAGGCCCAGGGCTGGGCGCTCAACCTGCCGCTGCGCGAGGTCGGTGCCGCGCCGGCCGCCGGTGCGGACCAGGTGGCACCGCTGGTGTCCTGCGACAACCCGTGCGTCGTCGTCTCCGCCGTGAAGCTGGCGGACGACGGCGGGCCGGACGTCATCGTGCGCGTCCACGAGGCCCTCGGCACGCGGGCGCGGGCGCGCCTGCAGGTCCGCTTCCCCTTCCGCGCGGCGACCGTGACCGACCTCCTCGAGGAGCCGATGCCGGACCACCCCGAGGCCGCGGCACTGGCCGCGCTGGCGGCGGGAGCAGGTGAGGTCCCGCTCACCCTGCGTCCGTTCGAGATCCGCACGCTGCGGTTCACGCGATGAGGCTCCGGTGCCCCTTTCGCCTGATGCCGTAGGGTTTTCGGTCGTGGCGCCAAGACGCACCGGTGCAGCGCGTGGCGCTCCGAAGACCGCCACGACCCGGGTCGTGACCCAGATCAACCGGACCGCGGTGCTCGACGCCATCCGCGCCTCGGGCCCGATGACGCGCCGCGACATCCAGGAGCACACCGGCCTCAGCTCGGCCACCGTGGAGCGGCTCTGCTCGTCGCTCGTCGCCGAGGGCCTGATCGTCGCGGACGGGGCCGAGCGCTCCGCGCGCGGACGTCCGGCCGTGCTCTACCGGCACGCTGGTGAGGGCCGCGTGGTCGCCGCCGTCGAGGTCTCCGCCTCCGGCGTGCGAGGCCGGCTCGTCGACCTGGACGGCCGCGTGGTCTACGTGGCTCCGGAGCTGCCGTGCGGCGAGGGCGAGGCGCCCCGTGGCGTGCAGGCGACGCTGCGCGTGACGGAGGACCTGCTCGAGCAGGCACGGACGCTGCAGAAGCCGTGCCTCGCGGTGGGGGTCTCCGTGCCGGGCGCGGTGTCGACCCCGGAGGGCCGGGTGCGTAACGCGGTCGAGCTCGGGTGGTACGACCTCCCGCTCGGCGACCTCCTGCGCGCGCGGTACGAGCTGCCGATCGTGATCGAGAACGACGCGAACGCCGTCGGTTACGGCGAGTGGTCCCGCGGCGCGGGTGTCGGGTCGGAGCACCTGGTCGCCTTCGTGCTCGGCAACGGCGCCGGCGCCGGCATCGTCTCCGGCGGCAAGATCCTGCGCGGCAACCGGTCCGCCGCCGGTGAGATCGGGTTCCTGCTGGCCGACCGGTCGGCCTTCGACGCTCTCTACACGCTGCAGGGCGACCTGGAGACGCGGATCGCCACGGCCAGCGGCTCGTCGGTCGGGGCGCTGCTCGACGCCGCCGTGGCAGGAGAGCCCGACGCGGTCAAGGCAGCGGCCGAGGTCTTCGACTACGTCGGCATCGCCTGCGCCGCGCTCAGCGCGGTCCTCGACCCCGAGGTGATCGTGCTGGCCGGTCAGCTGGCGCGGCAGCCGCACTACTCGGTGAAGCAGGTGCGTCAGCGCCTGGTCGGCCGGATCACGTTCCCGCCGAACCTGATCGCGTCCCAGCTGGGCGACGAGGCGGCGCTGACGGGGGTCGCGCAGATCGCGATCGACCGCGCGCGCGAGTCGATCTACCTCACCTGACGGCGCGGGCGCCGACCTGCGGGTCCTGGCCGGCCAGCTCCCGGGCGAGGGCGAGTGCCCCGGCGGCCGGAGGCGTCCGGGCCACCACGACCTCGATCGTCGGCTCGAGCTCGGCGAGGCGCGCGCGCAGCGCAGCCTCGTAGCCCGACTGGCCGAGCATGACGCCGCCGCCGACGACGACCGTGGTGCCCGTCGCCCCGCGGCCCCGCAGGCCGACGACCTCCTCGGCCAGCGTCCGGGCGGCCTCGTCGACGATCGCTCGCGCCGTCGCCGACCCCTCCTCCAGCGCCGTGAACACCTCGCGCGCGTGGCGGCCCCAGACCGCCGGGCTGAGGTCGGCTCGAGCCTGTGCGGCGAGCTCGGCGGCACCCGCGACCCCGAAGGCCTCCCGGACCCGCCGGTAGAGCACGTCGCCGTCGTCCTCACCGCGGTCGGCGGCCTCCAGCGTCGCGCGGACCGCGCTGTGCACCAGGTCCGGCGCACTGCCGCGGTCGCCGACCGGCCAGCCGTGCCCGTCCGCGGTGATCCGGCGCCCGTCCGCGGTGGTGCCGCTGACGATGGCGCCCGTCCCGACGATCATCTCGATGGTCGCGCGGTGGTCCGTGGCGTAGCGGAGCAGGTAGGCGTCGTTCACCACGGTCACCCGGCAGCCGAGGCCGGTCCGGAGCACCTCGGAGACGTGGCGCATCTGCTCGTCGGTGTCGCAGTCGTGGATGCCGGCCACGAGCACCGAGTCCGGCGTCACCTCGCCGCAGCCCTGCAGCAGCTCGACCAGGCGGTGGAGGTTGTCCGGGTCGGAGAACAGCGCGCCGGACCGCCAGCGTGCGGACGGGACGACGAGGTCGGCACAGGCTCCGGCGGAGTCCTCGGTGATCACCTGGGTCTTCGTCCCGCCGACGTCGACGCCGACGGCCACCAGGGGGTGCGAATCGCCCATGGACCTGCTCTCTCGCCTCGTGGAGTGCTGTGATGACGCTGCCATCGCTGCACATAACTACCAGACTGAGGGTAATCGCGCCAGCACCGGTCGGAGGCGCAAACCGGTCCGATTCACGCGTGTATCCGCACCCCGGGCCGCCGCCAGCGACCCAGCGCCGGCGTTACCGATTCGTTGTGTCCCGGATGCTTGACCACTTTTTCGTGGTAGTGATACAAAAGGCGTCACCCGCTCGGCGCCGACGGATGTGCGACGCCGCTCCGCTCCGTGAAAGAGGGGTCCGCACATGAAGCATCACGCCCGCACCGCGACCGCCGTCGTCGCCGGTGCCCTGCTCATCTCCCTGTCGGCCTGCTCCAGCGGCAACGGCAGCTCCGCAGGTTCCTCGACCTCCGCGGCCAAGAACGTCACCCTCAAGCTGGTCCAGTCCGGCGACGCCAACCAGGGCGGCGCCTTCCAGAAGCTCGCCGACGAGTACAAGGCGGAGACCGGCACCACCGTCCAGATCGTCGAGGTGCCCAACGACAACCTGGCCACCCAGCTCCGCACCAGCGCGCAGGCCAACGACCTGCCCGACCTGGCGGCCGCCCCGAACGTGGACCCCGTCTGGAAGGACCGGATCCTCGACCTCAGCGACATCGCCAAGGCCGCGAAGGTGAAGCCGACGCTGCTGGTGCAGGACCCCGGGGACAAGAAGGTCAAGGCGCTGCCGACGACGCTGACCGCGGTCGGCATGTTCATCAACAAGACCCTCTGGGACAAGGCCGGCGTCACGTACCCGAAGGACATCTCCGGCTCCTGGACCTGGGACGACTTCCAGGCCAAGGCGGACCAGGTGCGGACCGCGACGGGCGCCAAGTACGGTGCCGTGATGGACGCCTCGGCGCACCGCATGCGCGCGTTCCTGTACCAGTTCGGCAGCGAGGGCGTCGTCGAGAGCAGCCCGGGCAACTTCACCACCAACGACAAGACGGCCCCGGCGCTGGAGTACTTCAAGAAGATGAACGACTCCGGCTTCATGCCGAAGTCGGTGTGGACGTCGGGTGACGACGCGAGCGCGGCCTTCAAGAGCGGCCAGGTGACGGCCTACATGTCCGGCGTCTGGCAGATCGCGGACTTCCAGGCCAACATCACCAACTTCCAGTGGGCCTCGGTGCCGATGCCGCAGCAGCCCGTCCGGGCCACCAACTACGGCTCGGCATCCTGGATGGTGGCCTTCAAGGGCACCGGCCACGAGCAGCAGACGCTCGACTTCATCAAGTGGCTGTACTCCCCCGCGCACTACACCGAGTACTGCAACATCCAGGGCTGCCTCCCGGCGCTGGACGGCATCACGCCGACGTACAAGGCGAACGCCGACGCGTTCAAGCTGTACAACGACGAGATCGCTGCTTCCCCCGCCGTCTCGGCCAACCAGACCACGGACCAGCTCCGCAACGCCTACCTCGGCCGTGCACTGACCTCCGAGCCGCTGAAGGACGAGACCGTCAAGTACCTCAACGGTGAGCAGACCCTCGACCAGACGATCAAGGCGATCCTCGACTCGACCAAGAAGCAGCTGAGCTGACCCGGGCGGGGGGGGGGGGGGGGGGGGGGGGGGGGGCGCGCCCCGCCCCCCCCCCCCCCCCCCCCCCCCCCCCCCGGCCCCCCCCCACAACCCTGGTTTGCGCCCGCGGGGGGGGGGGGGGGGCCCCCCCCCCCCCCCCCCACCCGCCCTCCCGCACCCCCGGCGGCCCGCCGTACGCGCAGTCCGAGCAGAGGAGGAACGATGGACCGACCAGCGGCCACCCTGACCCGACCGCGCACCGGTGCGCCGGTCCGGGTCAAGCGACGCGGGACCCCCCGGTACACCGGCCCTGCGCTCGTGCTCACGGGCGGCGTCATCGCGCTGTACGCCCTGTTCTTCCTCTGGCCCGGCGTGCTGGGCCTCCTCTACAGCTTCACCAGCTACCACGGCTACGGGCCGCTGCACTTCATCGGCCTGGAGAACTACACCTCGCTGGCGACCGACCCCACGTTCTACGCCGCCCTCGGCCGCACGTTCGTCTACACCGTGCTCTCGGTCCCGCTGGGCTACGCGCTCTCCCTGACGATGGCGGTCGCGCTGACCAACGCGAACGCCAAGGGGAAGTCGGCGGCGCGGGTCATCTTCTTCCTGCCCTGGCTGGTCTCGCCGATCGTCACCGGGGTGATCTGGCGCTGGCTGTTCGGCGAGAACTTCGGCTTCGTCAACTTCGTCATCGGTGAGCTCGGGGGCCACCCGGCGCCGTGGGCCACCAACGCGAACCTCTCCCTGCTGGTGGTGATCTTCGCCTCGGCGTGGGCGGGCGCCGCGTTCAACATGCTCCTGTTCATCTCGGCGCTGCGGAACGTGCCGGTCTCGCTGTACGAGGCCGCCCAGATCGACGGCGCGAACGCCTGGCAGCGGTTCGCCCGGATCACCATCCCGGCGATCAGGCCCACCTCGGTGCTGGTGATCCTGCTGCTGACGATGGGGCAGATGAAGGAGTTCGCCCTGATCCAGGCGCTGAACAACGGCGGACCGGGCACCCAGAACCAGCTGATCGTCCAGTACATCTACACGACCGGGTTCGCGAAGTCCCAGGTCGGCTACGCCAGCGCCGCCTCGATGGTGCTGCTGGTGATCCTGATGGCGATCGCCCTGGTCCAGATCGCGATCAGCAGGAGGACCGAGAAGTGACGACCGCGACGCAGCTCTCCCGGACCGGCGAGCAGTCCACGACCCGGCCCACCCTCTCCCGCCGCCGGGGCTCGGCCACGCGCGCCATCCCGGCCACCACCATGCTGTGGGTCCTCGCGATCCTGATGGCGTTCCCGCTGCTGTGGTTCCTGCTGTCCTCGTTCAAGGGCGGCGGTGAGCTGTTCAGCTACCCGCTCAGCTTCCTGCCCAGGAAGTGGACTGTGGACGGGTACGTCCGCGCCTGGGCACGCGTCGACTTCCTCCGCTACTTCTCCAACACCCTGGTCGTCGCCACGATCACCACGGCGCTCACGGTGTTCCTCTGCGCGACGGCGGGGTACGCGCTCGCCAAGTACCGCGCGCGGTGGTTGTCGGTGCTGTCGCTCTTCGTGCTGTCCATGACCATGCTGCCCGGCGAGGTCATCCTGAACCCGACGTTCAGCGTGGTGCTGCACCTGCACCTGTACAACAACCTGTTCGGCGTGATCCTGCCGTCGATCCTCACGCCGACCGGCGTGTTCATGTTCCGGCAGTTCTTCGTGTCGGTGCCGGACGAGCTGCTCGACGCGGCGCGCATCGACGGCTCCAGCGAGCTGTCGACGTTCTTCCTGATCATGGTCCCGCTGGCGCGGCCGATCATGCTGACGCTGGCGATCATCTCGTTCCAGTGGCGCTGGAACGACTACATCTTCCCGTTGATCATCCTGAACGACCCGAGCAAGTTCACGCTGCAGATCGCGCTGCGCTCCCTGATCGGCGCCCAGAACATCGACTGGGCGATCCTGCTCGCGGCGTCGGTGATCTCGATGGTGCCGCTGATGGTGCTGTACCTGGTGTTCCAGCGCTACATCACCAGCTCCGACATCGGCACCGGGCTGCGGGACTGAGCGGCAGCCGGGTGGCCACCACATCCGGTGCACCGTGCTCGCCGGCCCTGGTCCGAGCGGCACGGGCCGCCCTCGACGCCCACCTGCTGGCCGACGGTCCGGTGGCGACCGACGCCGCACTCGCGGGCCATCGGGCCTGGATGCGTGCGGTCAAGGCGGCCGTCGTCGTCGGGCTGGCCGGCCAGGCGGGTGCGGCAGACGAGGCCGCGGCGTCGCGCTGGCTGTCCCGGCTCGAGGCGCTGCAGGTGGCCGACGGGCTGTTCGCCGCCGGCGACAACCTCGCGTCTCCCCCGGACTCGGCCTTCACCGTCACCGACGTCGCCGCCACCGCGGCCGCGTTGCGTCGGCCGCCCGCGACGGCGTCCGCGTGGGTGGCGGGCGCCGCCGGTGCCGCACTCGGTGCCCGGCTCGAGCAGATCCTGCGCCGCGCCGTTCCCGCACTGGTCGTCGGCGGCGTCCACACCCCCAACCACCGGTGGGAGCTCTCCGGCGCCCTGGTCGGAGCCGCAGCGCTGCTGGAGGGACCTGCAGCGGCAGCCGCAGTCGACCGTGCTCGGGAGTGGCTGACCGAGGGCGTCGACCTCGACGCCGACGGGTTGTACTCCGAGCGCAGCGCCAACTACGCCGCCTACGTCAGCGGCCCGGCGCTGCTGCTGCTCGCGGAACGCCTGGGACGGCCCGCGCTGAGCGAGGCGGTGCACACCAACCTGCACACGGTGCTCGACCTCACCACCCCCCGCGGCACCACGGAGACCGTGCACTCCCGGCGGCAGGACCAGCACGACGCCCGGTTCCCGCTCGGCCCGTTCCTCACCTTGTTCGCCCGCTTCGCGCCGACGTGCGACCGCTGCCGCGACGCTGCGGCCTGGGCGCTGCGGCTGCCCGGCGTCGACCCCGTCGACGCGGTCCTCCGCTGCCTGACCGAGGGCGACGTCGCGGCAGGCCTCGCGCTGGCCGACGAGCGGGGGGCGGCGACCGACGCCGAGCGGGCCGCCGGGGCGCTCGGGAGCGGCCAGCGGACGTGGGGCGCAGCGCGCCTGTGGCGCCGGTGGGGCGGAGCGGACTGGACGCTGGTCTACGGAGGTTCGGACGTTCCCGCCGCCGGCCGGGTGGCGTCCGGGCTGGCGTGCAACCCCACCTTCCTGCGCCTGGCGCGCGGCGACGTCGAGGTGGCGTCGGTGCGGCTGTCCCGCGACTTCTTCGGTCTGGGCCCGTTCCGTGCGACCGGTCTGCGCGCCGAGGGCGATCGCGTCGTGCTGTCGGAGGAGCTCGCGGCGAGCTACTACCAGCCGCTGCCCGTCGACGCCCACCGGCCCGACGGCGACTACACGCTCGAGTTCGAGGGCCGCTTCGCCTCCGCGATGGCGTTCTCGCAGCGGCCGCGGGACGAGCTGCGGCTGGAGACGCGGGTGGTCGTCGAGGTCCGCCCCGACGGGGTGGACCTCGAGGTGCGCACCACGGGACCCGCCACGGGTCACGCCCTGGAGATCGCCTTCGCCGACGAGGTGCAGCTCGAGGGCGCGGAGCCGGTGGGGCCGCAGCTGTCCCGGGTTGCCGGGGGCCCCGTCGTCGTGCGGGCCGGCGGCTCTGCCCTCACGGTGACCGCGCTGCCAGGCGGCGACTCGTCACCGGCGGTGTACTCCCCGGGCGAGGCCTACGAGTTCCTCGGAGGGACCGACGCGGTGGGCGGCCGGCGCCTCTACGTGACGTGGAGCTCGCCGGGGACCCAGCGGGTCACGCTGCGCGCGCGCTGAGCGCCGGCTCGCACCCGGTCTCGCGGAGCGGCGCGCCGTTCGCGTCGCGTCGGGCCCGATCGGCCGGATCCGGGTGAGGACGCGAGCGTGCGCCCGCCCGGCCGAGACGGTCAGGCGTCGAGGTCGGTCATCAGCAGCTCGGCGAGCCGGTCCAGCACCGCGCCGGCTGCCTCGTCGGGCGAGGCCAGCACCACCCGGTCACCATGCCCCACCCCGAGGGCCATCACCGAGAGCAGGCTGGCGGCGTCGACCGGGTCACCGCCGGGCTTGCCGATCACCACGGGCACACCGGCCTCGGCGGCGGCCTTGGAGAAGAGGGCCGCGGGCCGGGCGTGCAGCCCGGACGCCGATCCGACGGACACGGTCCTGTGCAGCATGGTCGATCTCCTCGTCAGCAGGGGGTGGGGCACGGCGCGCAGCGAGGCGCGTCGCGCGGGTGTCAGTCGGCGCTCGGTCCGCGCGGCGGCCGTGGCTCGGAGCCGGTGGCGGACTCGGCGCTGAGCAGCCGTTGGACGTGCAGGCCCAGGTAGCCGAGCTCCTCGGAGGGCAGGTCGACGCCGTAGCGGCTCCGCACGTGCTCGCCGAGCAGCCGCGCCGTCTCGAGCGCCTGGGGGTACTTGGTACGCATCTGCTCGTACAGGAACCCGTCGTCCCGGTCGAGCAGCCGTCCGGTCAGCAGCCGGTCGGCGAAGAACTGCAGGTGCACGACGAAGCGGCGGTGGTCCTGGTCCTGCGGCGCCAGGGTGCGGCCCGTCCGGTAGGAGACGATCGCGACCATCTCCGAGATCAGGGTGGCCGCCCGGAGGGCGTCGAACGCGGACGCACCGTCGTTCCGGGCGTTGACCAGGTGGAACGCGATGTTCGTCGCCTCGTCCTCCGGGAGGTCGAGGGTCAGCCGCTCGTTGACCAGCTGCAGCGCCTCGAGTCCCACCGCGTACTCGTCCGGGTAGTACGTGCGCATCTCCCAGCTCAGCCGGTTCACCACCCGCATGCCCTGCGCGTGCCGCTCGGCGGCGAAGTGCAGGTGGTCGGTCAGCGCCAGGAGCAGGTGGGGGTGCAGGTCCACCTTGAGGCCTGTCCGCGCGAGTGCGATCACGTCCCGAGCCAGCAGGGCGTACGTCGCCGGGATCGTGCCGAGCAGGTCGACGAGCGCGCGGGAGTCGGGATCGTCGACCGGCAGGAACACCCGGTCCACCACGCCGTCGTCGACCGTCTCACCGGGTTTGTGCCCGTAGCCGATCCCGCGGCCCAGCAGGATGCACTCGTGCCCGTTCTCGTCCGTCGCGAGCACGACGCTCGAGTTCAGCACCTTCGTGATCCGCTGCGGCTGGGACATCGGGGCTCACTCAGCCGATCGGCGCCAGGTCGGCGCCGTTCGTCGCGATCACGTGCTGCATCCACATGAACGAGTCCTTGCGTGACCGCGCGAGCGTGCCGCGCCCCAGGTCGTCCTGGTCGACGTAGATGAACCCGTACCGCTTGGACATCTGCGACGACGACGCGCTGATCAGGTCGATCGGCGCCCAGGAGGTGTAGCCGCGCAGGTCCACGCCGGCCTCGATCGCCAGCCCCATCTGCTCGACGTGGGCCCGGAAGTAGTCCACCCGGTACGGGTCCCGGATACGACCGTCGGCATCGACGGAGTCGGCATAGCCCAGCCCGTTCTCGACGACGAACAGCGGCTTCCGGTAACGGTCGTAGAGGTCGATCAAGGAGATGCGGAGCCCGACGGGGTCGATCTGCCACCCCCAGTCGGTGCTCGGCAGGTACGGGTTCTTCACGCCCATGATCGTGTTGCCGGGCGTGCGGTCCGCATCCGGGTCGACCGACTCCGTCATCGACATGTAGTAGCTGAACGAGACGAAGTCGACGGTGTGCTCGCGCAGCACCTCGTCGTCGCCCGCCTCCCACGGCACCGACAGACCCTTGCGCGCCATGACGGCGAGCTCGATCGGCGGGTACTCGCCGAACACCTGCACGTCGGCGAAGAAGTGGTTGTGCAGGTTCTTCGCCTGGGTGGCCGCCACGTCGTCCGGACGGCACGTGCGCGGGTAGGTGGTGAGCATCGTCAGCATGCAGCCCATCTGCGCACCGGGCACCAGCGCGTGCAGGTCCCGGGTGGCGATGGCCGACGCGACGAACTGGTGGTGCGCAGCGCGGTAGCACGCCGCCTCGAGACCGTCCTCGCAGAGCTCCTCGATGACCCCGCCCGAGGTGAAGGGGTGCCGGATGATCGAGTCGATCTCGTTGAAGGTCAGCCAGAGGCTCACCAGGTCGCCGTACTCGGTGAAGCACGTCCGGGCGAACCGCGTGAACAACGCGATCACCTCCCGGTTCGCCCACCCGTTGAGCCTCGTGGCCAGCTCGAGCGGCATCTCGTAGTGGGACAGCGTCACCAGCGGCTGGATCCCCCGCGCGCGCATCCCCTCGAACAGCCGGCGGTAGAACGCGACGCCGGCCGGGTTCGGTTCGCTCTCGAAGCCGGTCGGGTAGAGCCGGCTCCACGCGATCGACACTCGCAGCACGGTGAAGCCGAGCTCGGCGAACAGGTCCAGGTCCCCCTCCCACCGGTGGTAGAGGTCGATGCCACGCCTCTTGGGGAAGTACGTGACGTCCGTCGTCGCCATCGCCTCGGCGATCGAGGCCAGGGTCACCGCGTGGTGGGCGGCGTACTCGGTGTTGGCGAGCGCGGGCTTGTAGGTGGCGACGTCGGCGACCGAGGGCCCGCGGCCGTCGGCATCCCAGGCGCCCTCGCACTGGTTGGCTGCGAGGGCACCGCCCCAGAGGAACCCGTCAGGAAACGACATCGACGGTCGCCCTGGTCGAGACGGGGAACAGCGGGGCGCCGGCCGCCACGTGCGTGCCCGCACGGACCGCACCCACGTGGACGGCTGCGCCGTTGGTGACCACGACGGGCGTGGTGGTGTCGTACCCGTCCGCGCGGATCGCGTCCAGATCGGCGGTGATGAGCAGCTGGCCCGCCTCGACCCGATCACCCTTGGTCACGTGCGCGGTGAAGTGCGTGCCGTTCAGCCGCACCGTGTCCAGCCCCACGTGGATCAGCAGGTCGACCCCGTCGTCGGTGCTCACGGCGACCGCGTGGTGGGTGTCGAACAGCATCGACACCACGCCTGCCGCGGGGCTGCGGAACTCGCCGGACGTGGGCCGGACGGCGCAGCCGTCGCCCAGCACGCCGCCGGCGAACACGGGGTCGGAGACCTCGGAGAGCGGCACGACGGTCCCGTCCGTCGGGCTGAGGACGTCGTGCGGGCTGAGCGCCTGGTCCGGGTTCGCCGGCGGGTTCGCGGCGACGACGCCACGCACCTTGAGGGTGGTCGACGCTGCGTCGCTCCAGGTCAGCATCGCGACGACGAACGCCGTGACGAAGGCGATCGCCGCGCCGACGATCGCGTTGACGATGTTGCGCGGGTCGTTGGCGTTGATGAACATCGACATGCTCGCCAGGCCGGGTCCGACGGCCACGTACGAGGTCACGTGGGTCACGCCGAGCCACGTCGCTCCCGCGGCGGCGCCGGACAGGACGCTGATCAGGGCCCGCTTGTTCTGGATGGTGATGCCGTAGAGCGCCGGCTCGGTGATGCCGAACAGGGCCGAGAGCCCGGCCGAGACCCCGGTGGAGCGCATCTCGGTGTCCTTGGTCCGCAGCGCCACGCCGAAGCTGGCGCCGGACTCGGCGATGTTGTGCGCCAGCGACACCGGGTTGTACAGAGGCTCGTAGCCGGCGGTGCTCAGCTGGTTGACCACGTACGGGATGAACGCCTTGTGCATGCCGACGGAGATGATGAACGGCAGCGCGACGGCCAGCAGCGGGAACGCCACCCAGCCGAGCGTGTGGAACACCCACAGCACGCCGGTGGTGAACCCGGTGCCCAACCGGAAGCCGAGCGGGCCGAGGAACAGCAGGGTCACGGGCACGGTCACCAGCAGCCCGACCATCGGCACGAAGAAGATGCGGATGGGCTTCGGCGTCACCCGTGTGAGGAATCGTTCGACGACGGCGAGCAGCAGCACCGCGAGGATGGCGGGGAACACCTGCGAGGAGTAGGTGACGTTGGGGATCGCCAGTCCGAAGACCGAGGTGCCGTCGGCCATCCGCTTGGTCATCGACGGCAGCACCAGCACCGACACGGCCGCGACCGCCACCAACCGGTTGGTGTTCAGCTTGGTGGCGGTGGTCACCGCCACCAGCAGAGGCAGGAAGAAGAAGGTCGCGTCGCTGATGGCGACCAGCGTGTTGTAGGTCGCCCCGTTCTTCGACAGGCCGAACATCGTCGCCAGCAGCATCAAGGACTTCAGCACGCCGGCACCGGCGATCGCGGGGATCAGGGGTTGGAACACCCCGACGATGAAGTCCAGGACCCGAGCGCCCCACCCGCCCCGCGACCCGTCGGCCGGAGTGCCGACGGCTGCGGCTGCCGCACCCCCGGGCCCGGCGCCGGGGCCGCCACCCATCCCGGTCAGCCTGGTCAGGGCGGCGTGCACCTCGACGACGTCGTTGCCGATGACCACCTGGGGCTGGGTGCCGACCACGCCCATCACACCCGGCACCGCCTTCAGGCGGGCGTGGTCGACCTTGTGCGTGTCGGCGAGGGTGAATCGCAGGCGGGTCGAGCAGTGCTCGAGGTGAGTCACGTTGCCCGGTCCGCCGACGGCGTCCAGGATGCCGCTGGCCGTCTTCGCGTAGTCCACGGTGAACTCCTTCGTTCCGTGCGTGGCCGCGTTCGGGCAACAAAAAAGGACCTGACGGCGGCGGCACCGCGAGGTGCCACGACCATCAGATCCTGCCCGGAAACCGGTCACATGTCTGGTGTGGCGCCGAGCGTGGCACCGAGCCCGCCCGCTGTCAACCCGTCGGTCTCTCGCTGGTGCGACGCGCCTGGTTCTGGCGCGCACCGCCCGCCGTGGCGATGCGCGTGCACCACCCGGCTGCCGCCGGGACTCCTCAGCGGAGCAGATGTGAGCGACTATGAGCCTGCCCACCGCCCGCGGCCGTCACCCCTCAACAGGAGAACCCGTGCCTCGTCTGCGCCTGCACAGCTTCTCGATCTCGCTCGACGGCTTCGGCACCGGCGACGGGCTGACGGCCGAAGAACCGTTCGGCCATGCCGGCCAGCGCCTGCACCAGTGGATGTTCGCCACCGCGATGGGGCGGCGCATGTTCGGCCTTGACGGTGGCACCACCGGCGTCGACAACGAGCTGGCCGAGCAAGCCTGGCAGGGCATCGGCGCCGAGATCATGGGGCGCCGCAAGTTCTACACCGGCCCCGGCCCCATCCCGGAGGACTGGAACGGCTTCTGGGGGCCGAACCCGCCGTTCCACACCCCCGTGATCGTGCTGACCCACCAGCCGCACGAGCCGCTGACGATGGAGGGCGGCACCACGTTCCACTTCCGCGACAGCACGCCGGCCGAGGCGCTGCGCGAGGCGTTCGAGCTGGCCGGGGGTTTGGACGTGCGGCTGGGCGGCGGGGTGTCGACCGTGCGGGAGTTCCTCGACGCCGACCTGGTGGACGAGTTCCACGTGGTGGTGGTGCCGATCGTGCTGGGCCGCGGGCAGCGGCTCTGGGACGGCCAGGAGGGGCTGGAGTCCCGGTTCGACATCCGGATGGTGCCGGGCGACGACGGGGTCACGCACCTGCTGGGCACGCGGCGTCGCTCGTCGTCAGACGCGGGCGCCTGACGGGAGGTGGGCGAGCGGTAGGTCAGCCGAGCCGGCGGCGCAGCAGGCAGAACTCGTTGCCCTCCGGGTCCTGCAGCACGTGCCACGACTCCTCGCCCGTCTGGCCGACATCCGCCGGGCGCGCACCGAGCGCCAGCAGCCGCTCGAGTTCGGCGTCCTGCTCGACGCCGAACGGGGTTGATGTCGATGTGCAGGCGCAGCTTGGCGGTCTTCGGCTCCGTCGTCGGGCTGAAGATCCGCGTCGGCTGCAGCGCACACCGCTAGGGTCACGTCTGCTGCGATACCAACGCCCCCGCCGCGCGCCAAGTCTCCGCTACACGCTCAAGGAAGGCCTCACCCCGGAGAGTAGGCGCGACTTCGGCCACAGAATGAGCAATGAGGATGGCACCCGAAGCCTGGCGAGACCTGAGAAGGCCCAGCGCGTCGAGCACCCGATCGTACGGCACAGGAAGCGGTCGGCGGGCGGCCAGCATCTCTTGCGCACAATACTCCGCGACGAGCGCCTGTCGGTCACCTCGATGCGGATGTACCTGGATGCGCTTCTCGATGAGGCGGACCATTCGCCGACGGTTGCCTTCGGTGAAACTGAGTCCGAGATCCTCCGACACCGCCACGAAGACAGCACCTACCTCAACGGATGCGATCTCGCGCCACTCCGTAGACGCGGCCTGGTCTCGCGCAGCCAGAACCGCCGCCCGGCTAAGTGCTTCCAGGGCCGCCCCGAGCAATCCAGCGAGAGCATTCGCTGCAGCTTGCGGCGACGAGTGCCCACGACGCCAGCGCGCTGCTGCCTCCTCGGACTTCGGGTTGTCGCTGTGATTCGCAGCCGTACGTAGGTCATAGAGCAAGCGGCGAACGAAATCTACATCCTTCGCTGGCCGCAAGCGCACTAGGAAAGTCGCATCTGTGGCAAGATGCTCGTAGAAGAACGTGTAATAGTCGCGAACGACGGCGTCGAACTCGGCCTCGGTGGCACACACTGGCCGCAGATTCGCTGGCTCGAAGTCTAGCCCGACGCCCGTCGCGAGCCGGCGCGCCCGCGCCAAGACGTCGAACGGGTTACTCATGCGCGCGAAGCCCCTCGGAAGACCGAACGAGGCTCGGCTACCGGGCCTCTTGAGAGCTTGAAGCCGATGTAGAACGGGGGCAACTGCTGGTGTCGGGCGAACTCCCCCGTTTGGTTGAAGAGCCGCGGTTCGAACTTGACCCGAGTTCCAAGCTCGTTAACCCAGACCTGGCCCGACCTCGTATCGGAAATCTCGACGCGCCCAGTGAAAGTCGTCGGCCGGCCCGAGCTGTCGGCGAGCAAGTACGACGTGTATATGCGCTTTGACAACTGCTGAGAAAGATCGTTCACCTCCCTGAAGAGCCGCGCCGCCTCGACATAGTGCCCGGCAACGAATTCTCCAATCGCCCGGACAAATGTCAACCGGTATCCGTCCGGCAGGTCAGCCTCGCCAAGTTCGATCCCGAGCTGAGCGATCCGGCCGAGCGCCTCGGGCGACAGATGAAGAGGGACCCGCTCGCCGAGCAGAAGGCGACTTCCGGTGATCTCTTTCCACGTCAGATCGATTAGGAGTTGCGCACACCTCCAGTCCGATCGCGTTTCGACTGGGACCTGACGTAGGCGTTGGAGGGCCCTGGCCTCGCCTGGGGGGCCATCATGGGCGTCGAATTGGGCCAGGAAGTATGTCGCCGCGGGACTTTCATTGAGCTCGAGCTTCGAAAGATACTCCCAGACTGCGTCATCCTTCTTAAGGAGCTGGTTAAGCTCGACCCCGCGCCGATCCAACGCTGCGCGTTGCTTCTCTGTGAGGGAACTGCGGTCGAGCGACTCCAAGGTTGCGACGGCGTTCGCCAGGTGGTCGACGCGCTCGGGCGGGCTCAGTACACCGGACTCGACGGCGTCGCGAGTCGCCCAAGCGAGGACATCAACTGGATAGACGTTGCCCGGGTCGACTGCACGGGCATCGAGGACCGCGCCGAGGACGTCATCGAGTCGAGACCCGAGGCCTTGGACCGTCTCGCTCTGGCTCGAGTGCGCGTACTCGTAGATGATGGCACCTAGCGTTGACGCGAGCTCAACCGAGAGCGAAAGCCTAATGAGGCCGCGCGTGGCCGGGCTTCCCAGGACCTCGTCCAACAACTCGCGGTTGTACTCGAGGCTCGCGACCCGCTCCTCGACACTGCCGTCTCGGACTCCTTGCTGCCAGTGCACGTAGTCCCTAGCGAAGGTGGACTCCTGCAGGACAAGACGGGGGTGGGCGCGCCCGAGGGTCATGCGGCGGCTGCGCAAGGCACCGGCGATCTCTCCGAAGTAGCGCTGGTACTTCCTTGCGTTGTCAGAGGTAGGCCCAACGCGCTCGAGGAGCTTGACGAGGAACTCGACCTCGTCCGCGCCTCCGACGAACCCGTCTGCCACCCGAACGTTCTGAATTGCCTCCGCGAGCACCTCGGCCTCGACGGCAATCGGAATCTCGTTCAGGGCGAGCAACTCCGCCTCAAGCTGGGACCGCACGCTCAGGAAATAGTCGCCGCTGTCGTCGTCGATCTCGCGAATGATGTCCGAAGAGACGAGCGCGTCGCGTACGCTTTGATATCCCTCGCGCCCCAGAACGCGAAGGGCCAGGTCGATCGGAACTGGAATCCCATGACGGCCAGCGACAAGGACCAAGGTCGTGACGCGCTGTATGGGCGCGCGCTCGGCGAACGCCAACTCGCCAATGGGGCCGTCGGTCTCGCCTGGTGGCAGGAGCTCCGCCAGGGCAACGCCAGCGTCCTGAAGTGCGGCCTGCATTGCCGTGACACGCTGCTCGGCTGACGCGTCGGAGCCTCGCTGCCGGGCGAGTCGCGCGATGCTTCGCTCTGCGAAACGCATTTCCTTCGACAGACCGCTGCGCAACTGGTGCTCGGTTTCCGGCAACCAGCGGTAGAGGAATGCAAGGAAGCTCGCATCGACAGCTCCCTTCGGAGGGATCATGTCGACCCCGAAACTTCCAAGCAACGCCACCAACCGTGTCGTTTCGCCCCTGCTAAGTTCGGCCGGAGCAAGCACGATCTCTGACGAGTCGCTCATCGTCTTGTAGGCAGAACCCACGACGAGGACCTTTCGACCCCGAGCATGCAGTTGCCGAGAGATGCTCTCATATTCCCCGGGCTCGAGCATCCCGTCCCAGACCATGACCACAGCCTTGGCACCACGCTCTTCGGCCCACGAACTGTACATTCCGATATCGTCGACCGACGGGCGCACCGTTCGACGCGACTGATAGAGCACGGCGAAGTCGCCTGAGCGCGCCAACTCCATTGCGAGTGACGCCAAGCCTACTGACTTGCCGGTAGCAGTCTGGCCGGCGACAATAATCGGTGGCGGCAGTTCCCGCTCCGAGATTTCCGCATGGACTAGTTCGAGGAGTTGACGCTCGAAGTCGCGCACGAGGTTCATCCCCGCAGCGATACCCCGCCACCGCGGAACTCCCTCGGTCGCGCCGATGAAGTTGCGGAACTCCTGATATCGGGCCGCCTCAGACGCTAGAAGGGGTGGGGTAAGCACTTCCAGGTCTATGGGCCGAGCCGACCGCCTGATTTGGTTCCAGCTGTGGATGTCGACGTCCACGAAACCGTCACCAAGTGGCACGACGTGCTGCGACGCCGCAACGCCCGCTCCAGCAGGGAGTTTCGAAGCGCCTGCGTCAACGATCGCCCCGAGTGCCGACTCGAGCGTCTCGCCATATGTGACTACCTGTCCGCTGGAGACAAAAGCCTCAAGCAGCGGGTCAGGTGCCCGGTCGCTCGCGGAGAACAGGTGAGCTTGGGCGGGACCGAGGAGTCCGAGCATCGGAAGCAGATCGTCTGCCTTAAGCCGGTCCCCTGCGTTCCACCCCTCAATGAGGAGAGTTCCCCGCGGCGTCAACGTCTCGGTCACCAGGCGCGTGAGCTCCTGGTTGCTGCGAAGGCGGGCCGTCGCTTCCTCGACCGCCGACTTCGGTGGGCGCTCCGACTCGGGAAGGTGCGTCCCCCCGAACAGGTAGCGCACCTCCAGGTCTGACTGGCTGCGAGAGGGGGGGCGACTCATTGCGCCAAGGGAGGTGCTGACTCGGGACTCCGCGGCGAACGCTTCGGCAACTTCGCGGCCCGTGTCCGTCGTGTATATCCCGTTCCACGGGTACCCAATCGCCGAGGAGCCGAGAAGCCTGCGACCATCGCCCCCGAGCAAGAGGAACGCGGGTCCGCCGGCCAGCTGCGCTGCTAGGCGGCGCAGTTCAGGCGATAACTCGGTCACCGAGCATCCTCTCCATGTTCCGGGCGCCCTGACCCAATCCGCGCCGCCTCGTCAGAGTAGCGGCAGCACGTCCTGTGTCGGGTGAATGCCATTGTCTGAGGCATCGCCACGAACCACCTCAGACCGTTCGATGGCGGCACTCAAGCGGCTGCCCCAGCGGGGGCCAAGCGCGCGCCCGCACTGGCCCCGGTCCGAGCAGCTCGGCGGTTGGTCATGGCGGTCCCGCCGCTGTGCCAGCCGGCCGTGCTGTTCCTCGGGACCACGGGATGCCGGTTCTCGGAGATGGCGGCGCTGCGGGTCGGCAACGCCGTGCAGACCCACACGGGCTCGGCGCTGGATGCACGGAGCTGCGACGCAGTCCAGGCGGACCAGCGGGGCGGTGTTCGGGCCGACCAACACGCACCAGACCCGGATCGTGCCGGTGCCGGTAGCGCTGGATGAGTACGTGCGGACATGGGTGGCCTTCACCGTTACGGGCGGATATCTGTTCCCGAGCCCGAGCGGCGGCGTGTGGACGAACACCGAGTTCCGCGCGCAGTCGGGGTGGATGGAGGCGACGCGGCGGGCGGGCGCGGAGGCGACGACCATCTGCGACCTGCGCCACACCGTCGCGTCCTGCTCAGCGCTGCCGGGGCGGACGTCACGGTGGTGCAGGTGATCATCGGGCACTCGACGGCGACGATGACGATGGACCTCTACGGGCAACTGTTCAGCGAAGCGACGTGGCGGGCGATGGAGCGGCTGCCCGCAATACCGCTGATGGAAGCGCCGCGGGCGATTGCACCGCCGCCAACCGCAGCCCCGGCGGGCTAAATACCCGACTACGCGTTAGGCCGACCGCCGGATGCGGCGGCGTCCTCCACCAACCGTTGCCCAGCGAGCTAGGGTCAACGACATGGCCCATCTCGAGAACGGCGTCATCGACGGACCGCTCACTGTCTCCGGAGACTTCGTGCTCAACGGCATGGCGAACGGTCCTATCACTGTGGAATCCGGTGGGGAACTCGTCTTGTCCGGGAAGGCATCGGCAGGCCTCGACGTGCACGATGGTGGCCGCGCTACGGTCACCGGGATGCTCAGCGGAGGGTTGCGATGCAGTGGCGAGGTTGAACTGACAGGCTTGATCGAGCGGCCGATCTTCGTGGCGCCCGGCGGCCACGTGGTGGCAGCTGAGGGCGCCAGCCGCCGCGAAAGGGGCGGCGCGACAGTCGCGATGTCGGCGGGCGGCAGTTGGGCTCCTGCGGAAGGACGCGCTTACCTCGTCGACACTTCGACCAAGCGTTGGCCCGTCGCGTCCGACTGACCGACGACCTGACCCTCGCACTCCGCAACTCTAGGTATCGTGCTCCCGGTCCCCGACGCGTCAAGACGGCCGGGACACTGAAAGTGCGGCTCCATCATCCTGTCGCCGCTGCCGTCAGTGTCCTACTCGCACAATCGGGACCGCCGAGGCGGTGAAGCCTCGCAGCGTCCCGAGGTGGTCTTTGAATGCCCGACAACCGCGAGCTAGCAACGGCGATCCTGCTGTTCGGCTTGCTCATCTTCAGTCTGACCGTTCCCGCTGTTCGGACGCAGATCCCCTCCATACTCCGCTCCGTGGCGCCCCTCGCGTGGCTCTTCCTGGTGTACCTCACCACTGCCTCGGCACTCGTCTGGGCCGCGTGGTCGGCAGGCCTCTGGACCCCCGGCCTCTGGTGGTCCACGGTCATCGTCGTACTCGGGCTCGGCATCGCTCTCGTCTCGAGTGCAGTGAACGCCCACAGTGTTCGCGCGCTACGGGAAGCCGTCGCGAGCAGAACGCTTGGCGCTGGGGTCCTCCTCGGCCTGTACGCGAACGCGGCCACGTTCCCGCTCGTAGTCGAGACCGTGCTCCAGGCACTCGCCGCTCTTGCGGTTATGGTCAGAGTCGTCGCAAACCACCAGGGCCAGAAGCCCGCCCGCCAACTAGCCGACGTCGTTTTGGCACTCATCGGCTTAGCGGTGGTGGCCCGGACAACCCTCGTCCTCAGCCATGGGATGCCAGCCGAAGAGTGGCTCACATTGCTCAGGCAAGCGCTCCTCAGCCTTTGGTTTCCGTTCGCCCTCGCCCCTCTCCTGTACCTGGTGGCCTACCTGAGCACCGTCGAGAAGGCGGCGATCGGGGTTCGGATCGCGCGTCCGCGGGAGAACGCCAAGTGGCCCGTGATGAGTCGCCTCTCGTTGGCGTTCCGATTCCGGCTGTCGCTTGCGGAAGGATTCGACCGTACCTGGGGCCGCCGCTATGCCGATGCCTCGGACTCACGTGAACGCCGGCTTGTTGTCTCGCGCTTCCGGGCCATCCAGCGCCCGCGTTTCGAACTGACTCGGCAGCCCGCTCTCGCCCGTCTCGGACGCGCCCAGGGACGACGTGACGCATCTTCCGTGTGGGACGGCCGCGAGATGCCGCGCAGTCCGGCGCACCTCGCACAGATGTTGGACATGAAGCCGCCGGGCTGGGAGTGGATGGCCTTCGGCGCACACCTGTGGATTTGCCTGGCGGGCCAGCGTGGAAGGTATCGGGCGCACCGCCGGCGTCGCGCGGCGCGCTCAAGCGAGTATCGGATCGGCCCTGATAAGGCGATCCCCCATCTCGCCGATGCAATTGCCGCCGGCGCGCACCTCCCGGCGTCGATCGTCGACGTCATGGGAGAAGCACGCCAGGAGGCGGCGTTCGGACCGCCCGGCAAGCAAGGGAATGCGGCCAAGATTCAGGACATGGCGAGCGACGTTGTCTCCGTCTACGTCGCACTATTGGACTGGGCAAGCGAGCTGCGGGGAGCGCGGCTACCCCGTCGCTACCGGCGCGCCTACCGCGCAGCGGCGCGGATGGTGGACGGGCCGATCGAGCAGATTCGCCACTTTGTCGCAGCGCTTGCCGACCAACTCGACGCCATCCCGCAGCACGTCGCGAGCGGTTCGACGCGCCAGCTCACCATCACGATGAGCCTCACCCTCTCGCTCCGGCCGGAGGACCAGGAACGCTTCGACCGTGCGTTGAGCAGACTGGCTGACGGCCCCGGCCGGCGCTGGCCTGCAGGTGGAGCCCCCGGAGCTGCCCCGCAGCCTTCGCCGCCGACCTAACCGCAGCGAGCGGGTGCAACGGCACGTCGAGTGGGACACACGCAAGGGCGGCCATTGCCGAGCCCCGCAGACGGGATCGACGCGGCAGCGCGCCTGAGACGTGATCGGCACCGAGCTGGTCGCGTCGGACCACACGCCGCTCGCGTCCGCCGGCGTCCGTCCACACTCTCGACGGGTCGTCCACATCCTGAGACAAGCCGCTGACCACGGCCCCCAATCGGCCGCTGCGACGCCGGCACTCACGCCGCCGAAGCCACCGCTGATCTGCACAAGCACCTCTGTGCGCCTGGGCGGATTCGAACCGCCGACACCCGCTTTAGGAGAGCGGTGCTCTATCCCCTGAGCTACAGGCGCTTGGGTCCGCGCCGACCGTGGTGACCGCCGCAGATCCGGGTCAAGGGTACTGGCCAGCACTCCCAGCCAGCGCAGGGGCCGGTCTCCACGTCGATGGGTAGGCTCCGCGAGGTGCTGATCCTGCTGTCCCCGGCGAAGTCGCTGGACTTCGAGTCCAGGCCGCCACGGGTCGAGGCGTCCCAGCCACGGCTGCTGACCGAGGCCGAGCAGCTGGCGGCGGTCATGCGCACCAAGTCGGTGGCCGACCTGGCCGCACTGGCGCACATCTCCGACGACCTGGCCGTACTCAACGCCGAACGCTGGGCGTCCTTCACCACTCCGTTCACCGCGCACAACGCCCGCCCTGCCGTCCTGGCGTTCAACGGCGACGTCTACCAGGGCCTGAATGTGCGTGAGCGGTTCAGCACGCGCGACTACACCGAGGCCCAGAAGACGGTGCGGATCCTGTCCGGGCTGTACGGCGTCCTGCGGCCCCTGGACCTGATCCAGCCCTACCGGCTCGAGATGGGCACCCGCCTGGCCACCGAGCGAGGGCGCTCTCTGTACGACTGGTGGGGCGGCACCATCACCGACGTGCTCCGCGACGACCTGGCCACCGCTCCGGGAACGGAAGCAGTGGTGAACCTGGCCTCTGGCGAGTACTTCGGCGCCGTCCACACCGAGGACCTCGGAGTCCCGGTGGTGTCGCCCAGGTTCGAGGACACCGACGCCCGCGGCCGGCGGAGCGTGGTGTCGTTCTACGCCAAGCGGGCGCGTGGGGAGCTGGCCGCCTGGCTGGTGCTCAACCGCGTCCGCACGCCCCGAGCCCTGAAGGAATTCGACGGCGCGGGCTACCGGTACGACGAGGCGGCGTCCACGCGGTCCGTCCCGGTGTTCGTCCGCGGCTTCGCCGACCGTCCCTGACCTCGACAGGGACCAGCCGCGCCTCACGACGACGTCAGCACCACCAGCTGCTGCGTCGCCCGCGTCATCGCCACGTACCGGTCCACGGCCCCCTCGACGCCGTCGCCGAACCGGTCCGGGTCCACCAGCACCACCAGGTCGAACTCGAGGCCTTTGGCCAGCACGGGCGTCAGCCACCGCACCCGCGGCCCGGTGTCCAGCGACGACGGCGCGCCGATCACGCACGCCACCCCCTCGTCGTGCGCCCCGAGCCACTCAGCCACCACCGCCCCCAGCGAAGCCACGGACCCCCGCACCACCGGCACCCCCGACTCCCGCACCGAGACCGGCACGTTCGCGTCCGGGATCGCCGCGCGGATCACCGGCTCCGCCTCGGCCATCACCTCCTGCGGCGTGCGGTAGTTGATGCTCAGCGTCGACTCCCGAACCGACCCCAGCCCCACCCGTTCCAGCCGCTCGGCCCACGACTCGGTGAACCCGTGCCGGGCCTGCGCCCGGTCGCCCACCACCGTGAGGCTGCGCGACGGGCAGCGGGCCAGCAGCATCTGCCACTCCGCCTCGGTCAGCTCCTGCGCCTCGTCCACCACGATGTGCGCGAACGGGCCCGCGAGCGCATCGGCGTCGGCGTCCGGCAGGGCGGCCTCGTCGTCCAGCGCGTTCTTCAGGTCCGCACCCTTGAGCATCGACATCACCTGCATCTCGGAGTCGTCGGCGGCGATCAGGTGCTCCGTGACGCGGGCGCGCTCCTCACGTTCGGCGGCGAGCAGGGCAGCCCGTTCATGACGACGCCGCGACGCCTGCGGGTCACCGAGCCGGCGCCGGGCCGCATCCAGCAGCGGCAGGTCGGCGACGGTCCAGGCCTGAGCGTCGGCACGCTGCAGCGCCCGCACCTCGTCGGGCGAGAGCCACGGCGCGCACAGCCGCAGGTAGGCGGGCACGGTCCACAGGTCGCCCACCACGTCGGTGGGCTCCAGCAGCGGCCACGCGCGGCGGAAGGTGGAGACGAGGTCCCGGTCCTGACGCATCGCGCGCGCGACGTCGTCGGGCGCCACCTCGTCGAGCCGGTCGGCGACGATCGCCACCAGCTGCTCCCAGATCTCGTCGCGCGCCTCGTTGTGCGGGGTGCCGGGGTCGGCGGCGTCGAACGCCTCGGCCCAGTCCTCCGGCCCCAGCCGCACGTCCGCCCACGGCGTCTCCACCGTGAACGCGCCCGTCGGCGGGCGCTCGTAGAAGGCGACGGCCGGCTCGACGGCCCGCACCATCGCGGCCGACGACTTCAGCCGCCCCACCAGCGGATCCGCCTCCGCGGCGGCGTCGGCGCCCTCGGGCAGCAGGTCGCGCAGCGTGCAGGTGCGCACACCCTCCTCGCCGAGGCTGGGCAGCACGTCCTCGACGTAGGCGAGGTACGGCTGGTGCGGCCCGACGAACAGCACGCCACCGTGGTGCTGCCCCACGCGGCTGTCCGAGTAGAGCAGGTAGGCGGTGCGGTGCAGCGCCACCACCGTCTTGCCGGTGCCCGGACCGCCGTCCACCACCAGCGTGCCGGCCGAGCCGGCGCGGATGATCGCGTCCTGGTCGGCGGCGATGGTGCTCAGAACGTCCCGCATCCGCGCCGACCGGCTCGCGCCGAGGCTGGCGATGAACGCCGACTCGTCGTCGGGTGCGGCCTGCCCGTCCAGCGCGGCCGTTCCGGACTCTCCGTCGGGGTCAGCGAGCACCTCGTCCCAGTAGTCGCTGATCCGCCCGCCGGTCCACCGGTACCGACGACGGCTGACCAGGCCCATCGGGTCCGCGCGCGTCGCGCCGAAGTACGGCTCGGCGGCCGGCGACCGCCAGTCGACCAGCAGCTGGCGCCCCTGCTGGTCGGTCAGCCCGAGGCGTCCGACGAAGACGGGCTCGCCGCCGCCCGTCGGCACCATGCGGCCCAGGCAGAGGTCGATGCCGTACTGCCGCAGCACGCGCAGCCGTGCCGAGAGGTGGTGGATCTGCTGGTCCCGCTCGACGGCCTCCTGGCCGAGGGTCGCCGGGAGGCGGCGCTGCTGGTCCAGGCGGTCCTGGAGGTCGGTGCGCTGGCGGTCGAGCTCGGTGGCGATGGCGGCGAAGTGGCGGTCGTCGGCCGCTGTGCGGGCCGGGGATGCCTTGGCGGCGAGGCGGTCGGGCAGGGCGAAGGCGGAGGTGAGGGACTGGGTCACGGCATGGGCTCCCGGGGCGGTGGGGCGTGGCGCGCGGGCCGTCGGGCGGCGCGGCCGCACATCGTCCGCCCTGGTGGGGGCCTTGCCGCAAGACCCCCTGTGCCGTATACGTTGATAGTGGCGAGAGGGCGATCGAGCGCCCGCTAGCCGACTCCCCCGTCCACCACCGTCTGTGCGACGTGCGCGCTGCGCGGGGTCGAGGGCAGCACCAGGGCCACCACCACGAGCAGCAGGACCGCGGCGCTCCCCGCCGCCAGGCCGGTCGGCAGGGTGTGCGCCGTCGAGATCGCACCGACGGCCAGCGCGCTGGCGGCCTGCATCCCGTAGGCGAGCAGGTACGCGGTCGACGTGGCAGCCGCGCGGTGATGCGGAGGCCCCGCGGCGATCACCGCCGAGATCCCGGCGGAGAACAGCAGCCCGTACCCGGCTCCCCCGACGGCCGAGGCGCCGACCAGCAGCCACAGCTGGCGCACGTCGCCGGACGCGATCATCAGCGTCTGCCCGCACACCACCGCGACGGCTCCGCCGATCAGCGCCGACCTCGGGTTCACGTCGCGCGCGACGATCGCGACCGCGCCGATGGCCACCGCCGACGTCGCCAGCACCAGGCCGGTGACGGTCGCGTCCGTCGAGCCGACCACATCCCGCGCGTACTGCGCGCCGACCCCGAGGTACACCGCGCCCAGGCAGTAGGCGGCGGAGATCGCGAGGGCCCCGGCGAGGAAGGTCCGCCGCGGTCGAGGGACCACAACCGGCTGGAACCGCCAGCGCGGCGCGGCTGCCGGACGGTCGTCGGGCAGGCGTCCGACCAGCACCAGGGCCGCGACGATCGCCGCCACCAGCACCTCGAAGGGCAGCTGACGCGGGTGCGGCCAGTCCTGGACGGCCGCACCGCCGAGCACCAACGCTGTGACCAGGCCGATCGACGAGGCGACGGTGACCACCGAGCCGCCGTGCCCGCGCCGCCCCGGCCCCCCGTCGTCCCCGCGCCCGCCGAGCCCACGCTCCCGCTCCGGCGATCGACCCGCCTCCACCGTCGCGGCCCCGAGCGACGCTCCAACGCCCAGTCCCATCAGGGCACGCCCCGCCACGAGCGCGCCCAGACCGGGAGCGACGGCCAGCGCCAGGGCGCCGAGCCCGAGCAGCACGAGCCCGACGAGCGTCGCGCGGCGCCCGCCGACGATGTCCGACAGGTTCCCCAGCACCAGCAGCGCCAGGATCATCGCCGCCGGGTAGGTGGCGAAGGCGACCGTCGTCTCGAGGGTGCTCAGGTGCCACGCCGAGATGTAGAGCGGGTAGATCAGCGTCGGCGCGGCCGACGCCCACAGCGCCAGCATCACCACCGCCGCCCCGGCGATGCGGGCGGAGGCCCGCCGCCGGGACGCGCTCACCGGCCGCCCGCCGCGAGCGCGCCCAGCTGCGGGTACAGCGCCTCGACCGGTCCGGACAGCGCCGCTCGCACGTCACGGCTGACCTGGTCCACCAGGGCCTCCGGCTCACCGGCCTCCACCGCGTCCCAGATCGCCGCCACCACGTCGGCCGGGTCGTTCTTCTCCACGTCCAGCCCGGCGATCATCGGCGTGTCCGTGTAACCGAGGTGCGCGCCCACCACCTGGGTGCCCTGCGGCGCGAGCTCCAGCCGCAGCGAGCCGGTCAGCGACCACAGGGCCGCCTTCGACGCCGAGTAGCCGCCTGCGATCGCGAGCCAGCTCAGCACCGACAGCACGTCGACCAGGGCGCCTCCGCCGTTGCGCGCGAGCGCGGGGGCGAACGCCTTGGCTACCCGCAGCGCTCCGAAGACGTTGGTGGCGAACACGCGCTCCACCTCGGCGACCGGCGATGCCAGCAGAGACCCGGCGCCGTGGACACCCGCGTTGTTGACGACGACCGTCACGTCGGTGGTGGCCTGCGCCGCCGCGGCGACGCTCGCCTCGTCCGTCACGTCGAGCCGCAGCGGGACCACGCGCGGGTCGTCCCACTGCTGCGGCGACCGTGCCGAGGCGTAGACCTTGCTGGCGCCGCGCGTCAGGGCCTGCGCGACGAACTCCCGTCCGAGCCCGCCCTGCGCCCCCGTCACCAGAACGACCGATCCCCCGAGCTGTGCCATGGTTCCTCCTCGCTAGGTTGGAGAAGTGAACCTAACATGCTGAGTCGGAGATGTGGACCGAGGTAGGCTGGAAGGGTGCTCGGGATCCTCGGGGGCGACGCACGGTGCCCCATCGCTCGTTCGCTGGACGTGCTCGGTGAGAAGTGGACGCTGATGGTGGTGCGCGACGCCCTCGCCGGCACCACGCGGTTCTCGCAGTTCCAGGCGTCGTTGGGTGTGCCGCGAGACGTGCTGGCCGAGCGCCTCGACACGCTGGTGCAGGCCGGGGTGCTGATCCGCCGGCCGTACAAGCCGGAGTCGGGACGCACGCGCGACGAGTACGTCCTCACCCCGGCGGGTCACGAGCTGTCGCTGGTGCTCATGGCCCTGGGCGACTGGGCGAACCGCAACCGCCCGTCGACCGACCTGTCGAACCTGGAATTCGTCGAGGCGGCGACCGGCGAGCGCGTGCGGCCGACGGCGATGGCGGGCGACCGCCAGGTCGCGACGGCGGACGTGACGGTGCGCCGGCGCGACTGAGCCCGCGCCCTCTGACGTCTACCTGGTCGCCCGGCGCCTCACCTGACGCGGCAGGACGACGAGCCGGATCACGGATGCCGCGAGCAGCAGTGCGAATGCGACGCGGAGCCAGACGTTGTCCGGCCGGATGGCCCCGTACAGGCCGGCCAGTCCGAGCAAGGCCACGGCCAGTGCCTGATACCGCCCCCACTCGGTGCTCCGAGCCGGCGGCAGAAGGTTCGAGCGGATGAACAGCCCTCCGGCCAGGACGTATGCCACCACCAAGACGATCATGCTGACGCGCACATCTGCCCCCTAGCGCCAACGACCTGCAGCTCACCCGCGACGCTAGCGGGGCGGCGCGGGAACGGGCTTGCGAACCAGCAGGCGAATCCGGGCAGCAGCGGGGCCGACGTGCGAGGACGACCGGGGCGAGCCGAAGAACTGGTGCAGCACCGCAGCCGCGTCTCGCGACTCGGAGTTGGTGGGCCAGTCATCCACGCTCGGCCGACCGGAGGGAATGCCTGTACGGCAACCCGGTTCACCAGGGAGGATGTGCGCTCGACGACGAGTCGGCCCGCACGGCCGCTCGTCGTTCGTCGTCCCGCCCGTCGTCGCGACCCCCGGGAGGCCCCGCATGATCGCCCTCGAGCTGCTCGTGGTGCTCGGCGCCGTCATCGTGCTCGGCACCGCCGTGGCCCGTCGCACGCGCGTCGCGCCGCCCATCGTCCTGCTGCTGATCGGCGTCGCGCTGGGCACCGCCCCCGCGCTGCGCGCCGTGCACCTGCCGCCGCAGCTGATGCTGCTGGTGTTCCTGCCGGCGCTCCTGTACTGGGAGTCGCTGACCGTGTCCGTGCGGGAGATCCGGGCCAACCTGCGCGGCATCGTGCTCTCGTCCACGCTGCTGGTGGTGCTGACGGCGTGGGCCGTTGCGGCTGTCGCGCACCGGCTCGGGGTGCCGTGGGGACCCGCGTGGGTGCTCGGGGCGGCGGTGGCGCCGACGGACGCGACCGCGGTCGGCGCCATGGCGCGCACCCTCCCCCGGCGCACCGTCACCGTGCTGCGCGCCGAGTCCCTGGTGAACGACGGCACGGCACTGGTGCTCTACGCCGTGGCGGTCGGCGTGACGGTCGGGTCCGACCACCTCGCGGCGGGGCACGTCGCCGGGCTGTTCGCGCTGGCGTACCTCGGCGGGATCGCCGTCGGCGCGCTGGTCGCGTGGCTCGGCGTGCAGGGCCACCGACGGGTCGGCGACCCGCTGCTGGGGAACACCCTGACGGTGCTGATCCCGTTCAGCGCCTACCTGCTGGCCGAGCTGGTGCACGCATCCGGCGTGCTGGCGGTGGTGGTGTGCGGGCTGGTGATGAGCCAGGTGGGGCCGCGGATCGACGGTGCGCAGAGCCGGTCGCAGAGCACGGCGTTCTGGACGTTGACGACGTTCCTGGTCAACGGCGCGCTGTTCGTGCTGATCGGCATCGAGGCACACTCGGCGGTGCGCAGCCTGGTGTCCACCGACCTGGTGACGGCCCTGGTGGTCGGCGCCGGTGTGTACGTGGTGATCCTGGTGTCGCGGTTCGTCTTCCTGGTCGCCTCCGCCTACACCATCCGCGCGATCGACCGGCGGCCCTCGCAGCGGCTGCGTCGCGTCACCAACCGGTCGCGGGTGGTCAGCACGGTGGCCGGGTTCCGCGGTGCGGTGTCGCTGGCCGCGGTGCTGGCGGTCCCGACGACCACGGCCTCCGGTGCGCCGTTCCCCGACCGCGACCTGCTGGTGTTCGTCACCGCCGGCATCGTCGCCACCACGCTCGTCGTCCAGGGCCTGGCCCTGCCCCTCGTCTCCCGCTGGGCGCGCATGCGACCGGACGACGACGCCCAGGCCGCCGAACGGCTGCTCGCCGACCGCACCGCCACCGAGGAGGCCCTGTCCGCGATCGCCGAGGTGGCCACCGAGCTGGGCGTCGATCGCGAGGTGGCCGACCGGGTGCGCACCGAGTACTTCGAGCACCTGCTGCTGCTGATGGCGCGCGGCGCGCCGGGGCCCGAGGCGGAGCCGGCCGTGCGGCGGGAGTCGCAGGACGCCGCGCTGCGGCGGGCGCTGCTGGACCGCAAGCGGGCGACGGTGGTGCGGCTGCGCGACGATCGGGCGATCGACGACACCGTGCTGCGGCAGGTGCAGGCGCGCCTCGACATCGAGGAGCTGCGGCTGGAGCGGGAGCAGCTGGCGCTGGACTGAGGCGGCGCTGCACTGAGGTGGCCCCGGACCGAGCCGCCGCAGGGCGAACGGCTACGCGCGGACCCGCGGCTGCCGATGGTCTTGGGCGAAGGCTCGCCAATGGAGACGAGCCGCTCGGAACCTCGTGAGGAGGACCTCCACATGCCAGTGCCAGCGCGCCAGGACCCGAGGTGGCAAGCGCTCGTCGAGCACCCCGAAGCCCACACGTACAGCTTTCTCGCCCTGCGCATCCTGATGCAGCGCATCGCGCGCAACTCACCCCTCGCCCCGGCCGCCCGCGCCGCGGCGATCGAGGAGGTGCAGGCGCTCTTCACCAAGAACGAGCGGCTGGTCGCAGCCGACATCCAGTCCATCTTCGGCTGACGCGCCAGCCCCTCATCCGCAAGGAGAGACCATGCCAGGAAAGCTGCTCACCGTCGCCGAGGCCTCCGACGCGATCACCGCAGGCGCGGCCGTGCTCGTCGCCGGCGACGAGTCGCTGCTGCGCCAGCTGCCGCAGGGCCGGTGGATCGGCGGGACCATCCCCTACTTCATGACCGACGCCGGCGGCCAGGTCAACCGCGAGCTCGTCTACGTCGACACCCTGCCCGAGCAGGTCACGGACGTCCGCGTGCGCAGCTGCTCCGCGGCCGAGCTCGACGGCCTCACGTCCGACGCGTTCGACAACGGGTTCAGCGTGATCATCGTCCCGGCCGGCAGCGCCGCCCACAGCCGGTACGCCGCCGAGGCGCCTGAGCTGCCCGGGCTGTTCGACCGCCCGGTGGTCGGCTGGGTCTCCGGGGTGCACCTCGACGACCTGGGCACCGCGAGCGCCAAGGTGTTCGCCGGCTCGGGCACGAACGTCAGCGGCGACGACGCCGTGGTGCTGCACGCCGCCCTCCCGGACGGGGTGCTGGCCAGCGCCGAGATCGTCAACCTGTTCCGGCAGGGCGACGGCGCCACGCTGACGTTCGACTCGACCGGCTTCTCGCAGGACAAGGTGCTGGTGGACGGCGTGCCGCGGGTGTTCTCGGAGTACCTGCACGAGATCGGCCACGACGTGCGGCTGCCGCTGGTGGCGGACTACTTCGGGGCGATGATCAACGTCTCGTTCCAGTCCGTGCCCGACGACGGCGGCACGGTGGACCTGTACGCGCCGGTGTTCTCCGGCATCGAGTACAGGCTCGCGGCGCCCATCGGCGACTACGTCGGCGACTTCGTCTCGCACCTGCCGGCGAGCTCGGTGACGCCCACCTTCTCCTGCAACTGCATCCTGAACTTCCTGTACTCGGAGCTGGAGGGCAAGCGGACCGGCGACATCGTCGGGCCCATCACCTTCGGCGAGATCGCCTACCAGCTGCTCAACCAGACGCTGGTGTACCTGCAGCTGCACGACTGACGTCGCGCTGCAGCCGGCGCTGGGCTGACGCGGCGCAGCGGCGGGTTCAGGAAGCCGTGAACTGTGACCCGCCGCTCGCCAGCGTCGCGTCGAGCGCGGTTCGGTGCGTGCCTCGGAAGAGTGACGCTCGCCGCGCCCGCCGAGCGCGGCGTCGGCCGGCGTCGCGCGCCTCGCTAGCCTGGGGCCGCCGCGCGGCTCGCTGCGGTGCACCACCAGCGCACGGGGCTGGTGAGGGGCCTGCCTCGAGGAGATCAGCGCAGTGGACCACGTCGACGATGCGCTCTTTGACCCGACCGCACTGAGCACGCGTGACGACCTCGCACGAGCCCTGACGGCGCTGCGGGAGCGACGCGGTGCCACGGTGCGGGACCTCGCCCGCGCTGCCGGCGTCCCGGCCGCCACCGTGAGCGGCTACCTCACCGGCCGCCACGTGCCACCGCTGGCCGCCACCGAGCAGTTCGTCCAGGTGCTGACGGCTCTCGGCGTGCCGGACGACGAGGTGCCCGCGTGGCTCTCCGCCGTCACCCGGCTGCGACGAGCGCCCGGCCGGCGACCGGTGACCGCGACGGCCCCCTACCGCGGGCTGGCGGCGTACCAGCCCGAGGACGCGGCGCTGTTCTTCGGCCGCGAGGACCTCACCGAGGCGCTCACTGTGGTGGTGCGCGGGACGCCCACCACCCCCGTGGTGGTGATCGGCTCGTCCGGCTCCGGGAAGTCGTCCCTGCTGCGCGCGGGGCTCGCCGCGCGGCTGCGCGCCGAGGGCGTCCACGTGACCGTCACCGAACCCGGCGACGACCCTGCAGCCTTCCTCGACGCGGAGGTCGACGACCTGGCGCCCGGTGCCGTGCTGGTGGTCGACCAGCTCGAGGCCGTGTTCGGCACCGACGTGCCGGCAGCCGTGACGGACCAGGTGTTCGACCGGCTGGACCGGCTGCAGCGCACCGGCGTCACCGTGGTGGTGGGCCTGCGCGGGGACTTCTTCGACGCGGTGCTGGGGGTCGAGACGGCGGCCCGGTGGCTGGTGGAGAACCAGTTCCTGGTCGGCCCCCTGCCGGCGGACGCCCTGCGCCGGGTGATCGTCGAGCCCGCCCGTGCCACCGGCATCGAGATCGAGGCCGCCCTGGTCGAGGTGCTGGTCTCGGAGGCCACCGGCGGGCCGGGCGCCCGTCTGGAACCGGGCGCCTTGCCTCTGCTCTCGCACGCCCTGTACGCCACCTGGCTCGCTGCCAGCGGCCACCGGCTCACGCTCGCGCACTACCGCGAGGCCGGCGGGTTCGCGGGGGCGATCGCGCAGACCGGGGAGGCGGTGCACGAGTCCCTGACCGAGGAGCAGCAGGCCGCCGAGCGCGACACGCTGCTGCGGCTGGTCCAGGTGCGGGACGGCTTCAGCGACATGCGGCGGTCGGTGCGCGCGAGCGCGTTCACCACACCCGCCGAGCAGCAGGTGATGGCGGCGTACGTCGAGGCGCGGCTGATCACGTCCGACCGCGACCACGTCCAGCTGGCCCACGAGGCCCTGCTCACGGCCCTGCCCCGGCTGCGCGGCTGGCTCGAGGAGGACCGCGACGGGCTGCGGCTGCACAACCGGCTGGCCGAGGCGGCGCAGCACTGGGCGGACTCGGACCAGGACGGCGACCTGCTGTACCGCGGCTCCGCGCTCGAGGCGGCCCTGCGCTGGGCCCGCGGGTCCGGGCATGCGCTGACGCAGGTCGAACGGGACTTCCTGGACCGCAGCGACGGCGCCGAGGTGGCCCGCGTCACGGCACGGCGGCGTGCCGGTCGCCGGTTGCACGCCCTGGTGGCGGTGCTCGCGGTCCTCGCGCTGAGCACCGGCGGCCTCGCGGCCGTGTCCGTGGTGCAGAGCAGGCGCTCGGCGCACGCACGTGACGTCGCGGTGTCCCGGCAGCTGGCGGTGACGGCCCAGCAGCTGGCCGCCACCGACCCGGCCCTGAGCGGTCAGGTGGCGGTGGCGGCCACCCTCGAGGCCGACACCGTGGAGGCCCGTTCGGCCCTGCTCAGCGCGGCGGGCCGGACGCCGGTGTCCCGGCTCGCCGCGACGGGCGGGGTGCTGAACTCCGTGGTGACCAGCCCCGACGGCACGTACGTCGCCCTCGCGGGCGAGGGCGGCCGGCTGCTCCTGTGGTCCACGGGTGACGACCCCCATCAGCTCGCCGCCGTGGCGACGCCCGGCAGCCGCTACCACGCGGCCTTCACCGGCGACGGCGCGCGGCTCGCGACGGCCGGTGCCAAGGGGGCGCTGGAGGTGTGGGACGTCAGCCACCCGACCCACCCCGTGCCGGTCACGGTCGCGCAGGCCGGCACCACCGCGACGTTCTACGGGGTCGCGTTCAGCGGGGACGGCACCGCCCTGGCGGCCGCCGCGTCCGACGGCACCGTGCAGCTGTGGCGAACGGCGGACGGCGGCTACCAGCACGTCGGCTCGGTGCACGCCTTCACCGGCACCGTCCAGGCCGTCACGCTCGACCGTACGGGCGGCGTGCTGGCCGCCGGTGGGTCGGACGGCCTGCTCGGGCTGTGGGACGTGCGCACCCCGGTGCAGCCGGTCCCGCTCGGGGCACCCGTCAGCTCGGCCACCGGCAAGATCACGTCGCTCGACCTCAGCCCGGACGGCCGCACCCTCGCCGTCGGGGCCGCGGACGACGTCGTGCACCTGTGGGACGTCAGCTCGCCCGCGGCCCCGGTGGCCGGTCTGAAGCTCGTCGGCCCCGCGTCCTGGGTGAACTCCGTGCGGTTCGACGCGACCGGCACGCAGCTGGCCGCCGCCAGCTCGGACAAGCACCTGTGGGTGTGGAGCACCGCGACCGGCGCGGTGACCGCGTCGCTGGCCCACGCGACCACGCTGATCTCGGCGGACTGGAGCCACGACAGCACCCGGCTGTACTCGGGCGGCGCCGACGGGATGCTGCGCGAGTGGACGTACCCGGGTACCGTGCTGGGCGGTTTCGCGGCAGCACCGGGACAGGCCGTGTTCAGCCAGCACCTGCTGGCGACCGCCACCAAGGACGGCGTGCGGCTGTGGGACGTGGCCGACCCGACCCATCCCTCGCTACTGAGCCTGTCACCGTTCCCCGGCAAGGCCCGGCTCGACGGTTCGGTCGCCGTGTCCGCCGCGCTGCACCTCCTCGTCGCCGGAGACACGACGGGTGGCCTGAGCTTCTGGGACATCGCCGACACCGCCCGGCCGCGCTACCTGACCTCGGTGCAGGCGCACGACGACTGGATCGACGCGGTGGCGTTCGACCCCACCGGCACCCGCCTCGCCGCGACGTCTGACGACCGGTCCGTCACCTTCTGGGACCTGTCGAACGGGGTGCCGTCTGCACCGACCGCCCGCCTCAGCCACCTCGACAGCCAGGGCACCTACGTGAACAGCGTGGCCTTCTCCCCCGACTCGCGGACCGTCGCCGCGGCCGTGCTGAGCGGCAGGGTGGTGCTCATCGACGTCACCGACCTTGCGCACCCCGCGCCCGTCGGCGCACCGCTGACGGGCCCGAAGGGATACGTGTACTCCGCCGCGTTCAGCCCTGACGGGAGCACGCTCGCGGCCAGCGGGGACGACAGCTCCATCTGGCTGTGGGACGTGAGCGACAGGGCACGACCGGAAGCCCTCGGCGCGCCGCTGCTGTGGGCGGACGGGCACGCGATGAGCGTGCGGTTCAGCCCGGACGGGCGCTACCTGGGCGCGGGGATGACCGACGGCACGGTCCGGCTCTGGGACGTCACGGACCCCAAGGCACCACGGCGGTGGGCGAGCCTCGACGGCGTGCCGGGCAACGTGTTCGGCGTCGACTTCTCCCCCGACAGCAGCTACGTGAGCGCCGCCGGGGTCGACAGGACCGTCCGGATCTGGCCGCTCTCGCTGGCGCCGGCGCGCCAGACGATCTGCGCGGCGGCCGGACGGGGGCTCGGCATGAGCGCCGCGGAATGGAACAAAGCAGTCGATGGTGTGACAGAACCGACGCTCTGCCCGTAGCCAGGAAAGCGCGGGGAATTCGCCGTACAAGGTCGTACGGTGCGCTGCGTTGTTCGGTTCCGTCGTGGTGTGACGTACTTCTCCTGCAGCACGCAGGCATCGTGCTGCGCGCCTGCCTGCAGGCCTCGTCCGCCCGGGGGTCGGGTCATGAGGCCCGCACGAGCCGATTGCGGCGCGGCCACGCGACCGCCGGTCGGGTCGGTCGGGGACGGCTGTGCGCGGGGGGATCCGCAGCCGTCCCCGGTGGCCCGGTGCGACCCGCAGGGGGGATCGCTCCGGCCCGCCGGGTCGGCTGCTGGACCTGAGCGAGGCAGCGCCGACCGAGCGCCGCGGAGCGCTCTGCGGCCGGCCGCCCACCATGGGGACGATTTTGCAGAACTGTTGTGCATAGAACTCGTGCACACATAGTGTGCACTCGTGCCGACCTCCGACCCCACGGGCCAGACCACGTTCCACCTGGACGCTGCAGCCCTGAAGGTGCTCGCCCATCCCCTGCGCTCCCGCCTGCTGTCGGCGTTGCGCCGCGGTGGCCCCGCCACCGCGACCGACCTCGCCACGGCCCTGTCCACCAACACGGGCGCCACGTCGTACCACCTGCGCAAGCTCGAGTCGGTCGGGCTCGTCGCAGACACCGGCGAGGGCGAGGGCAGGCGGCGGCTGTGGCGGGCAGCGACCGACGCCCACGAGTGGAACGCCAGCGACTTCGCCGGCGACGAGGACGCGCAGACGGCGCTCGGCTGGCTGGTGCGCGACTACAGCCGGCACCTGGGGCAGCAGTTCGAGCGGTGGCTCGACGTCGAGGCGGACTGGCCGCTGCCGTGGCGGGACGCCGCCGGGCTCAGCGACCAGCTGATCGTGGCGACGGCGGAGCAGGCCGCGGCCCTCAAGGGCGAGATGGAATCGCTGCTCGCGCGGTACCGGCAGGTCGGTGCCGGGCATCCCGACGCCCGGCGGCTCGCCGTGTACACGGTGCTGTTCCCGGTGGACCTCGACGAGCGTCCGGACGACGCGTGACGGGCGCCGGTGCCACCCGCCAGCACCCCGTGGTGAGGGCCGCCGCCGCGCGCCGCACCGTCCTGCTGCTGACCGCCACCCGCTGGTTCCCCGTCGGGCTGACCATCGGCGTCACCACGCTGCTGACCCTGCAGCGCGGCATGAGCGTCGCCCAGCTGGGCGTGATCCTGTCGATGCAGGGGTTCGTGGTGCTGGGCCTGGAGCTGCCGACGGGCGGGCTGGCCGACGCCGTCGGGCGGCGTCCGGTGCTGCTGGCCGCCTCGCTGGTGGGGGTCGCCTCGGGGCTCGTCTTCATCAACGCCCGCACGTTCGGCGCCTTCGTCGTCGCCCTGGCGCTGCAGGGCGTGTTCCGTGCGCTCGACTCCGGTCCGCTCGAGGCGTGGTACGTCGACACGGCCCGCGCCGACGACCCCGACGTGCGGGTGGAGCCGACGCTGGCGCACGCCGGCATGGTGCTCGGCGTGTCGATCGCGGTCGGCGCGCTGCTGTCCGGCGGGCTGGTCGCCTGGCACCCCGTCGCGTCGATGCCGGCCCTGGCGCTGCCGTACTGGCTGGCGCTCGGCTTCCAGGTGGTCAACGTCGTGGCCATCGCGGTGCGGATGCACGAGCACCGGCCGCACGGAGCGGCCGCGGGCCGCCGGTCGCGCGTCCGAGACGCACTGCGGTCCGCCGCCGGTGCGCCGCGCACCGTGCTGAACGGCGTCCGCGTGATGGCCGCCTCCCCGGTGCTGCGCGCGCTGGTGCTGGTCGAGGTGTTCTGGGCGATGGCGATGATCGGGTTCGAGACCCTGTTCCCGGTGCGGCTGTCCGAGCTGGCGGGCGGTCAGACGAGGGCCGGCGCCCTGATGGGTCCCGTCTCCGCCGCCGCCTGGGGGCTGTTCGCGGTCGGCTCGGCGCTCGCCGCACGGGCCAGCCTGCGGATCGGCGTCGCCTGGACAGCCCTGCTGGCGCGGGTGCTCAACGGCGCGCTGGTGGTGCTGATGGGGCTGATGGCGGGGCCGATCGGCCTGGTCACGGCGTTCCTGCTGACCTACACGGTGCACGGTGCGGCCGGGCCGATGCACTCCACGCTGCTGCACCGGGAGGCCGGTACCGGCACCCGCACCACCGTGCTGTCGATGAACTCGATGGTGTCCGGCGGTGCGTACACGCTGGGTCTGCTGGTGCTGGGGCCGCTCGCGGAGCACTCCGGGACGCCCACGGCCATCGTCGTCGCCGGCGCCTTCAGCATCCTGGGCGCGGCCCTGTACTGGCCGGCGCTGCGGCACGAGCGCGCGACCCACGCGTCCACGCAGGTCACCACGACGGCGCCGGCGGACGTGTAATCGCGGCGGCGCCAGCCCGTCACGCAACTCTTGACAGCGCTCCCACAGCCCACGACCGTTGCACGCACAGCCGGTCCGAACACTGCGTCCATCCCCGCCGGCTGCGACAACGGAGTCCATCGCCGGCGCACGGCCGCACCGGCCTCAGCAGTGTGGGAGCGTTCTCATGGCCCGACCAGCACGAAAGCTCGTCTCACTCGCGGCAGCCGCCGCCCTCGTCCTGCTCACGGCCGGGGCCGCCGACGCCCACGGCGTGCCCGGTGCACCGGGCA
>NZ_JANZLA010000009.1 GCF_025770785.1 Cellulomonas sp. SG140
CATTCTCGTCCACCGACGCCGCGGGGCGTGGGACCAGGGTGCCGCCGTCGGACCGCCCGGGCGCGCGTCCGCCCGGTTAGGGTGCCTGCGTGTCCAGCCACCGCGGGCCGAGCACGGACGGTCGCCGGCGGGTGCGCGCCGGCCGCGCGTTCGCCCTGGTGTGCGTCCTGGTCGGCGTCGCGTCGGCGTGCACGGCCGGCGACACGTCCAGGCCGGCCGCTGCCAGGCCGACGGCGAGCACGGCTGCGCCCGCGCCCACCGACCCCTCGGCGGCGGACGTCCGCACGAGGGGCCTGGCCGTGACCGCCAACGGAGTCAGCGCCGCCGCGGTCCCGGACGCCTCCGTCACCGCCGACGCGAGCGCCGACCCGGACGGCTCCGCCCACCTGCACCTCGTCGTCAGGGGCGGCGGTGAGAGCGGAGCACCGACCTCCACGCCCGCCAGCCCCGCGGCCTCCGCACCGCCCGCCGTGCCGCTGGCGTGGCTCACCGGTCCGGCCGGCTCCACCGCCGCCGTCCTCGAGGACGGCTCGGCGGTGGTCTCCGCCTCCGACGGGTCCTTCCTGCTCGGGCTCAGCGCACCGACGCCGAGCGCGCGGTTCACCGTGGTCGGCACGCCGGCGGCGGTGCTGCGGATCGACCGCGTCACCGGCAGCGGGCTCGGGGTCACGGCCCCCGACGGGCCCGTGACCACCTGGCTGTCCGGCACCGCGGTGCTGGCGGCGAGCTGGGGCGAGGCGGAGGGCGGCCGCTCGCTCGAGATCACCCCGAGCGAGTGGGCCCGCAGCGGCACGCTCGCCGCTCAGCAGGCGCTGTGGAGCCAGCTCGTCGCGCAGCACCCCGACGCGAACAGCCCGACGATGCACGAGCAGCTGCTGTGCCACGTGCTCGGTGCGGCCGGCAAGTCCACGTGGCACATCGAGCCGTGGCGGCCTCAGGTCGACGCGCTGACGATGCTGCGCACGCGGTGCAACCCGACGGCTGCCGACGTCGTGACCCCGCCTGCCCCCACCGCTGCCGGCTGACGGCGCGCGGCCGCTGCGGACGACCCGCAGGTCAGCACCGCGCAGGTTCAAGCGCGCGCAGGCTCAGCCCCGCGCAGGCTCAGCCCCGCACGTGCCGCTCCGGCACCGCCGCCTCGCCGGACGCCCGCTGCGCCCGGTTCCACGCCCGCGCCTCGTCCTGCCGCACCTGCTCGGCACCCGAGGCGATCGCGGCGCGCAGGTGCTCCGGTCCGTAGCCGAACGCGTCCACCAGGTCCTGCGCGTGCGGACGCAGCCGCACCAGCAGCCGGTCGATGTACGACGACACCGTGCGGGCCCGGCCCGCGGACAACCGCCCGTGGATCAGGTACCAGGCGAGGTGCCGCTCGACGAGCGTGAGCCCGAACAGGTCCCGCAGCCGGGTGAGCACCCGGCGGGTGCCGGGGTCGTCGACCGTGGCGAGGGCCCGCGTGAACGCCTCCCACTGCACGCGCTCGGCATGAGCGCGAGCCGCCTCGATCAGCTCGTGCTGATGAGCCTCGAACAGCGCTGCTGCCGCAGCGGGCGGCAGGCTGCGCGCCGGCGCGAGGGCGGCGGCAGCCTCGGCGACCATCGTCTCCACCCGGTCGGTCAGCAGCTGGCGCTGGGTGGACTCGTCGCGCAGCTGGCCCACCGAGCGGCGCGCGTCGCCGACGTCGGCGATCGTCTGGGCCGCGCGCACCAGCGGCGTGCGGTGCAGGGCGGCGTCCGCGGCCCGCTCGGCGACCAGTCGTGCCATGTCACCGGCGGAGTGCAGCTTCAGGCCCTTGGCGTAGTCGCCGAGCAGCCGCTTGGCCACCAGCTGGTACAGCACCGTGTTGTCGCCCTCGAACGTCACGTACACGTCCAGGTCCTGGTGCAGGCCGACCAGGCGGTTCTCGGCGAGGAAGCCGGCGCCGCCGCAGGCCTCGCGGCACGTCTGGATGGTGCGCATGGCCGCCCACGTCGACGTCGGCTTCAGCGTGGCGGCCAGCGTCTCGAGGTCGGCACGGGTGGCCGGGGTGTCCGCCCGGCCGGAGAACACGTCGTCGAACGCCGCGAGCAGCTCCTCGTGGGCGTAGGTCGCGGCGTAGGCCTCCGCGACCAGCGGGAGCAGCCGGCGCTGGTGCTCGCCGTGGTCCAGCAGCACCACCTCGTCGTCGTCCGCACCCGCGAACTGGCGGCGCTGGTTGGCGTAGGTGACCGCGATGGCGAGCGCGAGCTTGGCGGCGTTGGTGGCCGCGCCGTCCAGGGAGACGCGGCCCTGCACGAGCGTGCCGAGCATGGTGAAGAAGCGGCGTCCCGGGTTCTCGATCGGCGAGCTGTAGGTGCCGTCGGCGGCGACGTCGCCGTACCGGTTGAGCAGGTCACGACGAGGCACGCGGACGTGGTCGAACCACAGGCGGCCGTTGTCGATGCCGTTGAGCCCGCCCTTGAACCCGTCGTCCTCACCGCCGACGCCAGGCAGGAACTCGCCGGTGACCGCGTCGCGGATCGGCACGTAGAACGCGTGCACGCCGTGGTTGACCCGCTCGCCGCCGGGCGCCGCCGTGATCAGCTGGGCGAACACCACCGCGGCGGTGCCGTGCGTGGCGGCGTTGCCGAGGTAGTCCTTCCAGGCGCCGCGGAACGGCGTGTGGATGACGAACTCCTGCGTGGCGGCGTCGTACTCGGCGGTGGTGCCGATCGAGGCGACGTCCGAGCCATGGCCGGTCTCCGTCATCGCGAAGGCGCCCGGCACCTGCAGGAACATCGCGTCCCGCAGCAGCCGCTCGTGGTGGTCGGCCGTGCCGAGGTGCAGGATCGCCGAGGCGAACAGCCCCCACTGCACGCCGGCCTTGATCTGCAGGCTCGGGTCGCCGGCCACCAGCTCCTCGAACCGGGCCAGGCTGCCGCCGTGGTCGTCGGCACCGCCGAGCGCCGTGGGGAAGGCGCGCAGCACGTCGTGCTCCGCCACCAGGCGGCGCAGCTGGGACAGCACGCGCTCGCGGTGCTCGGCGTACGGCTGGCCCTCGATCTTCTGGAAGGCCGGGTCGGCGGCGACGGCACGGGCGCTGCGGCGCAGGTCCGCGTAGCGGCCCAGCAGGTGCTGCTCCAGCGTCGGGACGTCGACGGTCGCGTCCGCGGTGCGGGCGGTGGCCGGACGTTCGGCGGTGGTGGTCATGAGGTCTCCTTCATCGTCGAAGTGCCTGCTGTGGGATGGGCGGTGGTGCCGGGGCGCACGACGAGGCCGACGGGGCCGGCCCACAACCAGGTGGAGACGCGGCCGGCGAGCTCGCCCCGGCTCGGTGCGGCGGGTTCGTGGCGGTGCAGCAACCACCACTCCCCGGCGCCACGGACGAAGCCGACGGCGCCGGCAGCCCAGGCGGCGGCCAGTGCGGCCGCGCTGCCCGGTGAGTCGACGGACCGCGCGGCAACCTCGCGGGCGAAGGGGCCCGCCACCAGGGCGGTCACCTGGTCCAGGAAGTGCTCCACGGACCCGTCGCGGGTGACGAACGCGTACACCGAGGGCGACGACTCGATCATCTCCAGGTACACGTCCACCATCGCGCGGAGCCCCTCGCGGGGCGTGCCGTGCGCCGCGAGCGCGTCCGCGAGCGCGTCGCGGATGTCCCGCACGACGAGCTCGGCGACCGCCACCTGCAGCGCCGTCTTGTCGGCGAAGTACCGGTAGACGATCGACTTGGAGGTGCCGGCCGCCGCGGCGATCTCGTCCATGGAGATGTCCGGGCCGTCGTGGTGCACCGTGCGCCGGGCCGTCTGCACCAGCACCGCCCGCCGGGCCTCACGGTGGTCCGCCCACCGGGTGGCGCGACCGTCCGCCGGTGGGGCGTCCTCGCCCACCGCCCGAAGGCCCGTCGTCGTCGACTGGGTCGGTTCACGACCACTCACGAAACCGACGGTATCAGGTACCATCGGTTCCGGACAGATCCAAGGGACGAAGGTCCTCCTCCCGTCCCACCACAGCAGGCCCATCAGTGACGATGCGAGAGGACTTCTCCCATGGCCCGCACCCCCGCCCGGTCGTCCAGCCCCGCCCCGTCGACCGGCCCGCGCCCCGCCTACGTGCTCGGCGGCAACCGCGTCCCGTTCGCCCGCGCCGGCGGCCCCTACGCCCACGCGAGCAACCAGGACCTGCTGACCGCCGCGCTCGACGGGCTCGTCGCCCGGTACGGGCTGCAGGACGAGGTGATCGGTCAGGTCGCCGCCGGTGCGGTGCTCAAGCACTCCCGCGACTTCAACCTCACCCGCGAGGTGGTGCTCGGCTCCGCGCTCTCCTCCCGCACTCCCGCGGTCGACCTGCAGGAGGCGTGCGCCACGGGCGTGGAGGCCGTGCTGCTGCTGGCCAACAAGATTCGCCTCGGCCAGCTCGAGTCCGGCATCGCCGGCGGCGTCGACTCCGCGTCGGACGCGCCGATCGCCGTCAGCGAGGGCCTGCGCCGCGTCCTGCTCGACCTCTCCCGGGCGCGCACCGTCGGGCAGCGGGCCGCCGTGCTCGCCCGCCTGCGGCCCAAGGACCTGACGCCCAACCCGCCGCGGGTGGACGAGCCACGCACCGGCCTGTCGATGGGCGAGCACCAGGCGCTGACGACCGTCGAGTGGGGCATCACGCGCGAGGCGCAGGACGAGCTGGCGCTGGCCAGCCACCGCAACCTCGCCGCCGCCTGGGACGGCGGGTTCTTCGACGACCTGGTCACGGGCTACCGCGGGCTCACGCGGGACGCGAACCTGCGCACGGACACCTCGCTGGAGAAGCTCGCCGGCCTGCGGACCACGTTCGGCAACCACCTGACCGCCCCCGCGACGATGACGGCCGGCAACTCGACCCCGCTGACCGACGGCGCATCGACGGTGCTGCTGGGGTCGGCGCAGTGGGCGGCCGACCACGGCCTGACGCCGCTCGCCGCGGTGGTGGACGCCGAGGTCGCCGCCGTCGACTTCGTGCACGGCGAGGACGGGCTGCTGATGGCCCCGGCCTACGCCGCGCCTCGGCTGCTGGCCCGGCACGGCCTGACGCTCGACGACCTCGACTACGTGGAGATCCACGAGGCGTTCGCCGCCACGGTGCTGACCATCCTGGCGGCGTGGGAGTCGGAGCAGTTCGGCCGCGAGCGGCTGGGGCTGCCGGGCGCCTTCGGGTCGGTGAAGCGGGAGCGGCTGAACGTGCACGGCTCGTCGCTGGCGGCCGGGCACCCGTTCGCCGCGACCGGGGGACGGATCGTGGCGAGCACCGCCAAGGAGCTGCACGCCCGGCACGTGGCGCAGGTCGCCGCGGGCGACGACTCCCCGGTGCGGGCGCTCGTGACGGTGTGCGCCGCCGGGGGCCTCGGTGTCGCCGTGCTGCTCGAGGCGGCGTGACATGCCGGACACCTACCTGCAGCTGGTGAACAGCGGGCCGACGGCCACGCTGGCCAAGCGGTTGGGGCTGCCGCGGCCCGCCGTCCTGCGGCGGTACACGCCCGGCGCCCCGCTGGTCGAGGGGCCGGTGCTGGTGCTGGGGCGCGGCGACGACGCCGATGCGCTGGCACGGCTGCTGTCCGGGCCGGCGGGCGGCGCGGCACCAGGGGCCGGCGTCGAGATGCGCCCGACCGCCGGCGAGGTGCCGACCCTGCTCGACGGCTGGGACCTGGAGGTGCACCGGCACGCGGCGCCGGACGCCCGGTACGGCGCCGTCGTGCTGGTGCTCACGACCGTCGAGCGCCCGGACCAGCTGACCGAGCCGGTGCTCGCGGCCGCGGGCCCGATCAAGGGGCTGCGCAGCGGCGGCCGGGTGGTCACGGTGTCCCGGGCGGCCACCGCGGACGACGCCCCGGCGGTCGCCGCCGCCCGGCAGGGGGTGGACGGCCTGCTGCGGTCGCTGGCCAAGGAGCTGCGCGGCGGGTCCACCGGCAACGGCGTGGTGCTGACGGGCGAGGTACCGGTGACGGCACCGTCGGCGGTCGCCTCGCTCCGGTTCTTCCTGTCCCGGCGGTCGGCCTTCGTGGACGGTCAGCTGCTCGCCGTGGACTCGACCGCCGGCACGCTGCCGGCCGATTGGGAGCGGCCGCTGGACGGCCGGGTGGCCGTGGTGACCGGGGCGGCGCGCGGCATCGGCGCGGCGATCGCCCGGACGTTGGCGCGCGACGGCGCACACGTCGTCGCGGTGGACGTACCGGCCGCCGGTGAGCAGCTGACGGCGGTGGCCAACGAGGTACGCGGCACCGCGCTGCAGCTCGACGTGACGGCCGCCGACGCCGGGGAGCGGATCCTCGAGCACGTGCGTGCCCGGCACGGCCGGCTCGACGTGATGGTGCACAACGCCGGCATCACGCGCGACAAGCTGCTGGTGAACATGACACCCGACCGCTGGTCGTCGGTGCTCGCCGTCAACCTCGAGTCCCAGCTGCGGATCAACGAGGCGCTGCTGACCAGCGGAGACTTCACCGACGAGCCGCGCATCGTCGCCACCGCCTCGACGTCGGGCATCGCCGGCAACCGCGGCCAGACCAACTACGCCACCTCCAAGGCCGGCGTGATCGGCATGGTGCGCGCCACCGCTCCCCTGCTGGTGCCGTTCGGCGGGACGGCCAACGCCGTGGCCCCCGGGTTCATCGAGACGGAGATGACGGCGCGGATCCCCGCGCTGACCAGGCAGGTCGCGCGACGGCTCAACTCGTTGCAGCAGGGCGGCCTGCCGCAGGACGTGGCGGAGGCCGTCGCGTTCCTCGCCTCGCCGGCCGCCGGCGGCATCGTCGGACGGACGCTGCGCGTGTGCGGGCAGAACCTGGTGGGCCGGTGACCGGGGCGCTGCGGACCGTCGAGCTGCCGACGGTGCCACCGCTCGGCGACTCGTACCGGCACGCGCTGACCGCGGCCGCGGCCGGCGCGGTGGCGCGTCGCGCCGGGCGAGCCGGCCGGGGTGGCGCGACGACGGGGCTGCCCCACGTCTCGCTCAGCGCCCACGGCGTGCGGGCCGACGCCGACCGGCTCACCGCGTACCAGCACCTGGTGGGCGAGCCCGGCACAGACGTGCTGCCCGCCGGGTTCGTGCACGTGCTGGTGTTCCCGGTCGCGACCGCCCTGATGGTCCGCGACGACTTCCCGCTGCCGCTGCTCGGGCTGGTGCACCTCGCCAACCGCGTCGAGCAGCGACGGCCGCTGCGGCTCGGGCAGGAGCTGGACGTGCGGTCGTGGGCCACCGGGCTGCGCGCGCACCGGTCCGGGACGCAGGTGGACCTGGTCAGCGAGGTGGCGGCGGACGGCGTCACCGCGTGGCGTGGGGTGTCGACCTACCTGGCCAAGGGGGTGCGCCTGGCCGGGTCGGCCGGTCCCGCGCCGGAGCCGGGTTCAGCCCCGGCCCCCGCCGACGGCACCGGCTCGGGCTCCGGCACGGACGAGGCCACCGACCGCCGGCCGTTCGAGCCGCCCGTCCCCACCGCCTCCTGGCGGCTGCCCGCCGACACCGGCCGCCGCTACGCGGCCGTCTCCGGCGACGTGAACCCGATCCACCTGTGGGCACCGGCCGCCCGGGCGTTCGGCTTCCGCGGCGCCATCGCGCACGGCATGTTCACCGCCGCCCGGGCGCTGGCCGCCGTCGGTGCCGTCCGCGGCGAGTCGTTCACCTGGTCGGTCGACTTCGCCGCACCCGTGGTGCTGCCGACCACCGTCGCGGTGCGTGTCGCCCGCAGCGACCCGGCCACCGGCACGTCCGTCGCCGCCTCCACCGGCACATCCACCGGGACCGGTTACGACCTCATCGTGTGGGACCCGCGCCGACGCCGTCCCCACCTGACCGGCTCGGTCTCCCCGCTGCCGACCGCCTGACCCGCACCGCGACCGCCCGCACCGCGGACCCGACCGCCAGCAGCCCGACGCCGGCCGCCACCGCCCAGCCGGGCAGCGCCGTCGCGAGCGCCAGGCACCCGACCAGACCCATCACCGGCACCCATCGCGGTGCGATCCGGTCCGCCGCCGGCTGCGTCCAGGCCGCCGCGTGGCCGATGCCGTAGTAGAGCAGCACGCCGAACGACGAGACCACCAGCACGCCCGTCAGGTCGACCGTCAGCGTGAGCACCACCACCGTCACGCCGACCAGCAGCTCGGCCAGCCACGGCGCCCGCGAGCGCCCGCCGACGGCGGCCCACCGGCGCGGCAGGTCACCCTCGCGCGCCATGGCGAACGCCGTGCGGCTCACCCCGGCGAGCAGGGCGAGCAGCGCACCACCCGCTGCCGCGACGGCGGCCACCCGCACGGCCGGCACCAGCCAGCCGGCGGTCGCCGTGGCCGTGTCGAGCACCGGCGCGCGCGACCCCGCCGCACCGTCGACGCCGAGGACGTGCAGCACCGCGACCGCCACGGCGAGGTACCCGACCGCGACCAGGGCGAGCGCGATGCGGATGGCCCGCGGGATCGTCGTGCGAGGCTCACCCACCTCCTCGCCGAGCGTGGCGACGCGCGCGTACCCGGCGAAGGCGAAGAACAGCAGGGCCGCGCCCTGCAGCGTGCCGCGCACCCCGCCGGGCAGACCGTGGGGAAGCACGTCGCCCGGCAGCGCGTCGGCGTGCCGGCGCAGGGCGACGACGACGACCGTGACCAGCACCACCACCGCGACGGCGAGCAGCAGCCGCGCCGCCGCCGCCGTCCGCGAGACGCCCGCGAGGTTGACGGCGACGAGCACCACGACGATCAGCGCGGCCACCGGCCGGTGCCACGCCGCCGGAACCAGGTAGGCCGCGACCGTCCCCGCCATCACCGCGCACGACGCCGTCTTGCCCAGCACGAACGCCAGCCCCGCGAGGAACCCGGGCCACGGGCCGAGCCGCTCCCGTCCGTACGCGTAGACCCCTCCGGCGCGCGGCAGCACCGCCGCCAGCTGGGCGGTCGACGTCGCGTTGGCCCACGCGACCAGGGCCGCCACCACCAGGGAGACCAGCACCCCGCCGCGCGCGGCGGCCGTCGCGGGCCCCAGCACCACGAACACCCCGGCGCCGAGCATCGACGACAGCCCGATCACCACCGCGTCGGTGGTGCCGAGCCGTCGGTCGAGCGTCGGCACCTACGTCAGCCCCACGCGCTGCTCCAGGCCGGCCCGCACCGCCGGCCACTCGTCCGCCAGCACCGAGAAGTACGCGGTGTCCCCGCGGCTGCCGTCGGGCCGCACGCGGTGGCTGCGCAGCACGCCCTCGGCCGTCGCGCCGAGCCGCAGGATCGCCCCGATCGACCGGGAGTTGGCCGTGTCGGCGCGCAGGGCGACGCGCGCGAGGCCCCAGTCGTCGAACCCTTGGCTGAACAGGGCGAGCTTGCTGGCGGGGTTCACCGTGGTGCCCCACACCCGGCGCGCGTAGTAGGTGAACCCGATCTCGGCGCGGCCGGCGGCGAGCGTCACGTCGTACAACGAGGTGCTGCCGACCACCGCGCCGCTGGACTCCTCGACCACGGCGAACGCGTACCGGCCCGGATCGGCGTCCGCGGCGGCGATCAGGTCCAGCACGTCGTCCGGCGTGCGCGGGACGGGGCTGCTCATCCCGCGCCACATCGGCTCGTCCACCAGGGCGGCGAGCGCCGGGGCGTGCACGTCGGCGAGCGGGACCAGCAGGACACCGGGCGCGGTGAGGACCAGGGAGTGGCGCACATCGCGATGCTGCCATCCGGCACCCACAGCCCGCACCGGGGTTCCGACCCCCTGGCCCCTCGACGTCGGCGGGTCCCGGGCGGTCACGTCCCGCGGGCGTGGCACGGTGGTCGCGTGAGGCCCCAGCCGCTCTCCCCCGGTGCCGACCTGGACGGCGTGGACCTGGCGGACGTCGACCTGTCCGGCGCCGACGGGCACGACGCCCGCGTCCTGGAGTGCACGTTCACCGCCTGCCGGCTGGACGGCGTCCGCCTCGACGGCGCCCGGCTGGTCGACACGTCCTGGTCACGCGTGCGGGCCGACGAGCTGAGCCTCGCCCGCACCACCTGGTGGGACGGGACGCTGACCGACTGCCGGCTCGGCGCGGTGCAGGCCTACGGCTCCTCGTGGACGCGGGTGACCGTCCACGGCGGGAAGGTGGACTACCTGAACCTGCGCGAGTCCGAGCTGGTGGACGTGGTGCTCGACGGGTGCGTCGTCGACGAGCTCGCCCTGGGCGGCGCGACCGTCCGTCGGCTCGAGCTGCGCGGCTGCACGGTGCGCCGGCTCGACGTGACGGCGGCCCGGCTGGTCGACGTCGACCTGCGCGGCCTGCGCGGGCTGGAGCACATCGAGGGGGTCGCCGGGCTGGCGGGGTCGACGATCACCGGCGACCTGCTGCTGGAGCTCGCCCCGGCGCTCGCCGAGCAGCTGGGCATCCGGGTCGACTGAGCGCTCCGGGGTCCCGCGGCTCCGGACGAGCGGGTCCCGACGAGCGGGTCCCGACGAGCCCGCGTCAGACGGCCGGACCGCAGGCCGCCGCCGCGGTGGCCGCCAGGTGGTCCAGCCCCGGCACGTCGAGCAGCGGCCGCGGGTCGTCCGCCACCGTCCAGCAGCCGTCCACGACCGTGTACTCCGCGGCCGGCCCGTCCACCAGCAGCCGGTCCAGGGCCGTGACCAGGCGATCCACCGCCTCGCTCGTCGTCCCGACGCCGACCGACGCCCGCACCGCGCCGTCTGACGCGGACAGGTGCGCCAGCAGCGGGTGCGCGCAGAACCGCCCGTCCCGCACGCCGATCCCGTGCTCGGCGGACAGCACCGCCGCGACCAGCCCCGGGTCCAGGTCCGCGACCGTGAAGCTGACCACGCCGACCGGGTCCACCGAGTCCGGCCACACCCACAGCACCCGCACCCCGGGCAGCGCCTCGAGCCCGGCCACCAGCCGGGACCGCAGCTGCTCCTCGTGCGCCGTCAGTGCCCCGGCCGGCAGGGCGACCAGCGTCTGGCACGCCTCCGCCAGCGCCACCGCGCCCAGCACGTTCGGCGAACCGGCCTCGTGCCGCGCCGGTGCCGGCTGCCACAACGTCCGGTCCGGACGCACGTCGCGCACCGCACCGCCACCGGCCAGGTACGGCGTGCCCGCGTCGAGCCAGTCCCGCCGGCCGACCAGCGCGCCCGCGCCGAACGGTGCATACGTCTTGTGCCCCGAGAAGGCGACGTAGTCCGCGCCGCTGGCCGCCAGCGAGAAGCCGCGGTGCGGCACCAGCTGGGCTCCGTCGACGGCCACCCGCGCACCGGCCTCGTGCGCGGCCGCCACGACGGCGTCCAGCGGCAGCGACTCCCCGGTCACGTTCGACGCCCCCGTGACCGTGACCAGGGCGTACTCGTTGGCGGCGAGCTCGGCACGCAGCGCGGCCAGGGTCCCCGCGACGGTGGCCGCCACCGGCAGGATCGTGGTCCGGTGGCGGGCGCGGGCGGCATGCACCCACGGCAGCAGGTTGGCGTGGTGCTCCACGTCGAGCACCAGCACCGCGCCGGGCACCACGCCGGCCAGCAGGTTCAGGGAGTCCGTGGTGTTGCGCGTGATGATCGCGACGTCGTCGGCCCGCGCCCCGACGAACGCTGCGACCGTCGACCGCGCGGACTCGTACAGGGCGGTGGACACCTGGGAGAGGTACCCCGCCCCGCGGTGCACCGAGGCGTACAGGGGCAGTACCTCGGCGATCCGGTCCGCCACCGACTGCAGCGCGGGGGCGCTCGCGGCGCAGTCGAGGTTGGCGTAGACGACGCTGCTGCCGTCCACCAGCGGCACCAGGGTGTCGGCCCCGACGACGGGCAGCAGGGCGGGGATGTCGGTGCAGACGGGCGACGTCTCGAGCACGCTGGTCATGGCAGTCCTCCGGCGGGAGGGACCTCGGCGAGGTCCGCGCTTGCCCTCCGCCGGACGGCGGACGGCCCGGTCGTCACCCGGGGCACCCCGCCGCGGAGGGAGGGTTGCCGGCCAGCGAGCCGGGGCTTGCACGCCGCCTGCGGACCCGTGCGGGACCCCAGCCGGCGCTCGCTGGCGCTCATGACCGAGACGAGGTTCGGCGGCGCCCGGGCCCGCTGTCAACCGCCCACGCCCTTGTATCTCGTCATGCAAGACACTTCGTCCGCGCACTGGGACGGCGCTCCGCCCCGGGCATAGCATCTCGCCACCATCCAGAGCGGCCGAGAGACCCGGATCGACGACGCCGCAGCAACCCGCGGACCACGCCCCACGGCGCGGACCGGACACGGGTGCTACCGCCGGGACCGATGGAGGAGCACATGAGCGACATCGACGACCTGACCCCGCGCGAGGCCTGGGACCTGCTCGCGTCCGACGAGCATGCCGTGCTGGTCGACGTCCGCACGGCCGGCGAGTGGCAGCAGATCGGCGTGCCGGACACCGCGGACCTGGGCCGCGAGCCCGTCTTCGTCGAGTGGCTGTCCGGGACCACCCACGCGGTGAACCCGCAGTTCCTCGACCAGCTGGCGCTGGCCGGTGTGCAGCCCGGCGACGGCCGGGACCTCGTGTTCCTGTGCCGGTCGGGCGTGCGGTCCGTCGCCGCCGGTCTCGCGGCGCAAGCGGCTGGTTTCGGTCCGGTGCACAACGTGCTCCAGGGCTTCGAGGGGGACGTCGGCCCGGACGGGCAGCGCGGCCACACCGGCTGGCGCGCCGACGGCCTGCCGTGGCGGCAGGCGTGAGCCGCCGGGTCCCGGGACCCGCCGACTGGGACGACCGCCGGGTGGACCGCGCCGGGCTGCGGCCCGACACGCTCGCCGTGCGCGGCGGCCTGGTCCGCTCGGGCTTCGACGAGACGTCCGAGGCGCTGTTCCTCACCCAGGGCTACGTGTACGAGCGGTCCGCGGACGCCGAGGCGGCCTTCGCCGGTGAGGCCGACCGGTTCCAGTACTCCCGCTACGGCAACCCGACCGTGTCCACGTTCGAGGAGCGCCTGCGCCTGCTCGAGGGCGCCGAGGCGGCCGTGGCCACGGCCAGCGGGATGTCCGCCGTGTTCACGACGCTCGCCGCGCTCGTCTCGTCGGGCTCCCGGATCGTCGCCGCCCGCGCGCTGTTCGGCTCGTCGATCGTGATCTTCGACGAGATCCTCACCCGCTGGGGCGTGCGCACCGACTACGTCGACGGCCACGTCCCGGAGCAGTGGCAGGCCGCGCTGGCCACCCCGGCCGACGTCGTCTTCTTCGAGACGCCGTCCAACCCGATGCAGGACCTGGTCGACATCGCCGCGGTGTCCGCCCTGGCCCACGCCGCCGGCGCCGTCGTGGTGGTCGACAACGTCTTCGCCACGCCCGTCTTCTCCCGCCCGCTCGAGCACGGCGCCGACGTGGTGGTCTACTCCGCCACCAAGCACATCGACGGGCAGGGCCGGGTGCTCGGCGGGGCGATCCTCGGGTCGACGGAGCTGCTGCACGGGCCCGTCCGCACGCTGATCCGCAACACCGGTCCGTCGCTGTCGCCGTTCAACGCCTGGGTGCTGCTCAAGGGGCTCGAGACGATGTCCCTGCGGGTGCGCCACCAGGCCGCCTCGGCGCTGCACCTCGCGGGCTGGCTCGAGCAGCACCCGGCCGTCGCCGGCGTCCGCTACCCGTTCCTGCCGTCGCACCCCCAGCACCAGCTCGCGCTGGCGCAGCAGACGGGCGGCGGCACCGTGGTGACGTTCGAGCTGGCCGTGCCGGAGGGCGCCGGTGCGGACGAGGCCAAGCGCCGCACGTTCGCGGTGCTCGACGCCCTGCGGGTGATCGACGTGTCCAACAACCTGGGCGACGCCAAGTCGATGGTCACGCACCCGGCGACGACGACCCACCGCAAGCTCGGTGCCGCCGGCCGCGCGGCGGTCGGCATCGCCGAGTCGACGGTCCGGTTGTCCGTCGGCCTGGAGGACGTGGACGACCTGGTCGACGACCTGTCCCAGGCGCTGGACGCCGCCGGGTCCGCCGGCTGACCGGCCGGGCGGCTGACAGACCACCCGGCCGGGGGCCCGGGCGGCCCGCCGAGCGGGTCAGGCGACCGTCGTCCCGAAGATCTTGCCGACGGCGTAGGTGATCGCCATGGTCAGGATGCCCATGCCGACGTTGCGCAGGATCGCCCGGCCCTCCGGCGCCTTGCCCAGGCGAGCGCTGAGGAACCCGGTGAGCACCAGGCCCACGACGACGGCCACCACGGTGGCCCACACCCGCGCGCCGTCGATCGGCAGCAGGATCACCACCAGCGGGATGAGCGCGCCGACCGCGAACGAGATGAACGACGAGCCTGCGGCGTGCCACGGGTTGGTCAGCTCGTCCGGGTCCAGCCCGAGCTCGGTCTCGGCGTGCGCGCGCAGGGCGTCGTTCTTCGTGAGGTCCCGAGCCACCTCCTCCGCGACCCGCCGGGAGATGCCCTTCGCCTGGTAGAGCCGGGTGAGCTCCTCGAGCTCCTCGTCCGGCATGTTCTCCAGCTCCCAGCGCTCCTTGGTCAGCAGCGCCTTCTCGGTGTCCCGCTGGGTGCTGACGGACACGTACTCACCGCCGGCCATGGACAGCGAGCCGGCCACCATGCCCGCGATGCCCGCGGTGGCGATGGCCGTGACCGAGGTGGTGGCACCGGCGACGCCGATGACGATGCCGGCGGTGGAGACGATGCCGTCGTTGGCGCCGAGCACGCCCGCACGCAGCCAGTTCAGCCTCGATCCGACCTTCGCGTCGTGCGGCTCCTCGTGCAGCTCGGCCGGGTCCTGGCCGCCCGGTGCTGGCTGGGTCGGCTGCGGGGCGGACGTCGACTCGGGCGCATCGGTCATGGCGACTCCCGGAAAACGAAGGGGTGGTGGCCACCGGCGTGGCGGCCCTGGTCACGACTCTAGGCCGGTCGCCGCGCACGTACCCGGCCGGTGGCGGGCACTGCCGGCTCGCAGGCGGTTGACTCCTCCCATGGCCGATCACCACTCCACCGACCCCGCCGAGAGCCATCGCCTGCGACGGCTCAGCGGGTGGCTCGACGTACGCCCCGGCATCCGCATCGCGGTGTCCGCCGCCGCGGGCGTCGCCGTGGGACTGGTGCTGACGTGGGACTCCGCGGTGGCGGCCGCGATGGGCGCCTGGGCCACCGCGGGTCTGCTGTCGACCCTGTGGACGTGGCTGGTGATCGTGCCGATGAACGCCACCGAGACCGCCGTGCACGCCACCCGTGAGGAGCCGGAGCGGTTCGCGGCGCACCTCATCGTCATCACCGCGGCGCTGGCGAGCCTGTCCGGCGTAGTCCTCGTCTGGACCGGGGCCGAGAAGAAGGCGGGCGCTCTGGGCATGGCCACAGTGCTCGCGGCGATCTTCGCGTCGTGGGCGGCGATCCACACGATGTTCGCGCTGCGCTACGCGCGCATGTACTACACCGGGCCCGACGGCGGCGTGGACTTCCACCAGCAGGAGCCGCCGCAGTACACCGACTTCACCTACATGGCCGTGACGGTCGGGATGAGCTTCGCCATCTCCGACACCGACCTCAAGGCGTCGTCGTTCCGGCGGACCGCACAGGTGCACGCCCTGCTGTCCTACCTGTTCGGCACCGTGATCCTGGCGCTGCTGGTGAACCTGGTCGCGGGGCTGTCGAAGTAGCGCGTCGGCCGGCCCGCATGCGCGCGCCGCGCGGGGTCAGCCGACGAGCGTGTGCAGCACCGAGGTGAAGAAGCGCATCCCGTCGGTGCCGGTCCGCGGCCCACGCGGACCGTCCGGCCCGAACCCCGGTTCGACCGCGTGCTCGGGGTGCGGCATCAGCCCGACGACGTTGCCCGCCGCGTTGCAGATGCCGGCGATGTCCCGGCGGGAGCCGTTGGGGTTCCAGCCGCGGTAGCGGAACACCACGCGACCCTCCCCCTCCAGCTCGTCGAGCGTGTGCTCGTCGGCGACGTACTGCCCGTCCTGGTTCTTCAGCGGCACGGTGATCACCTCGCCGCGCGTGTACTCGCGGGTCCACGGCGTGTCGACGTTCTCCACCTCCAGCTGCTGCTCGCGGCAGACGAAGTGCAGGTGGTCGTTCTTCACCATCGACCCCGGCAGCAGGTGCGCCTCGGTGAGCACCTGGAACCCGTTGCAGATGCCGAGCACCGGCATCCCCTTGCCGGCGGCCTCGACGATCGACGTCATCACCGGCGCGAACCGGCTGATCGCGCCCGCGCGCAGGTAGTCGCCGTAGGAGAAGCCGCCCGGCAGCACCACGGCGTCGACGCCGTGCAGGTCCTCGTCGGCGTGCCACAGGGACACCGCCTCGGCGCCGGACAGGCGGACCGCCCGTGCCGCGTCCCGGTCGTCGAGCGTGCCGGGGAACGTCACCACGCCGATGCGGGTCATCAGGCGTCGGCCCCAGCGGCTGCACCCTCGGCGTCGGCCACGTTCACCACGTCCTCGATCACCGGGTTGCTCAGCACCTGCCGCGCGGCCTCGGCCGCCGCCGCCAGCACCTCGGGCGTGACCGGCCCGTCCACCTCGAGCTCGAACCGCTTGCCCTGCCGCACCGATACGAACTGGGCGAACCCGAGCCGCGGCAGCGCGCCGGCGACGGCCTTGCCCTGCGGGTCGAGGATCTCGGGCTTCGGCATGACGTCGACGACGACGAGTCCCACAGCAGCTCCAGACGGCGTGGCGAACGGGGGTCGGCGCCCATCCTAGAGCGGGCCCCTCCACGGCCGGATCGACCGTCCGCCCGCCGAACCACTCGCCCCGCCGGCACCGACAACCGTTCGGGCCACCGGCACCGTGACCGCTCAGACCTCGGGCACGGCCAGCGGCGACCCGGTGATCCGCTCGTACGCCTCGAGGTACCGGTCCCGCGTCCGCTGCACGACGTCTGCCGGCAGCTGCGGCGGCTCGGCGTCGCCGGCACGGTCCCACCCGGAGGCGTCCGAGGTCAGCCAGTCCCGCACGTACTGCTTGTCGAAGCTCGGCTGCGCGTGCCCCGGCTCCCACTCGTCCGCCGGCCAGAACCGCGAGGAGTCGGGGGTGAGCACCTCGTCGCCGAGGGTGATCTGCCCGGTCACCGGGTCGGTGCCGAACTCCAGCTTGGTGTCCGCGAGGATGACGCCGCGCTCGCGCGCGATCTGCTCCGCGCGGGCGTAGACCGCCAGCGTCAGGTCGCGCAGCGTTGCGGCGGCGTCCCGACCGACCAGGTCCGCGACGGCGGCGAACGGCACGTTCTCGTCGTGCTCGCCGTACTCCGCCTTGGTGGCCGGCGTGAAGATCGGCTCCGGCAGCCGCGAGCCGTCCACCAGGCCGGGAGGGAGCGGGATGCCGGTCACCTGGCCGTTCACGCGGTACTCGGCCAGCCCCGACCCGGTGAGGTACCCGCGGACGACGCACTCCACCGGGAACATGGTCAGCCGCCGGCAGAGCATCGCCCGGCCCGCCACCGCCGCCGGCACGTCGGTGGAGACGACGTGGTTCGGCACGATCTCCGCGAGCTGCTCGAACCACCACAGGCTCAGCTGGGTCAGCACCACGCCCTTGCCGGGGATTCCGGGGCTCAGCACGTGGTCGTACGCCGAGATGCGGTCGCTGGCCACCACCAGCACCACGTCGCCGTAGCGCTCGAAGATCGCGGCACCGGACGGGTCCTCCGCCGGCACGTAGAGGTCGCGCACCTTGCCCGAGTACGCGTGCGTCCAGCCGGTCAGGTCCACCGCATCCGCCATGGCGGCATCCTCCCCCAGCGGCTGCGGGCGTCGCACGACCGTCCGCCGACGTGCCTGTTCAGGGCAGCATCAGGTCCCGCACGTCGCGCAGCCCCGGTAGCGGCGCCACGCCCAGCGGCCGCTTCCAGTAGACCCACGGGAACCACATCGTCCCGATGCGCTGCCAGCCGTCGCCGGGCCGCAGCGGGCCGGCGCCGACGTAGGAGCGGTGGTGCTCCCACTGCTGGTCGGACTCCTCGACCTCGAAGAACAGGGGGCCGTAGGCCACCGCGTGCCAGCCGTACCGGCCCGCGCGCTCCAGCACCCGCATCTCGTTGAAGGCCGTCAGAGGCGTCAGCAGCTGCCGCCGGTGCGGCACCGACTCCCCCGCAGGCTCCGGCTCCGGCAGCTCGTCGCGGCGGCCGTACCGCTGCTGCGCCGCCTGCCGCGTCATGCCGAGCACGTCGCCGATCTGCTCCCAGGTGCAGCCCGCCGACCGCGCCGAGCCGACGGCGGCGACCAGCAGCTGACCGGTCTCGTCGTACGCCGCCCGGGCCAGGCGGACCAGGTCCAGGTGCGAGCCGGGCTCGTGCTCGAGGCGGGCGGCGAGGTCCGGCTCGGCCGCGTCGAGGGCGGCGGCGAGGTGCTCGCGGAGGGTGGGACGGGTCGGGTCGGACGTCGTCATGCGTCAATCATTGCTTGACGTCATCGCCCCCGTCAACCATTCCTTGACGCCCGAGCGTCCGGCTCAGGCGCCCTGGGCCGCCGCCAGCGCGATGTCCGACCGGTGGTGCGACCCCGGCAGGTCGATCGCCTCAACCCCCGCGTAGGCGGCCTCGCGCGCTGCGGTCAACGTCGCCCCCGTGCCGACCACCGACAGCACCCGGCCGCCCGCCGACACCAGGTGCCCGTCGGCGTCCAGCGCCGTCCCGGCGTGCAGGACGTGCACGTGCGGCAGCTGCTCGGCATCCGCGATGCCCGTGATCGGGTCGCCGCTGCGGGCCTGCACCGGGTACCCGTGCGAGGCGACCACCACGGTGACGGCCGCACCGTCGTCCCAGGTCAGCGGCTCGGTCTCGCCGAGGGAGCCGGTCGCGGACGCCAGCAGCACCCCCGCCAGCGGTGTGCGCAGCCGGGCCAGCACCACCTGCGTCTCCGGGTCGCCGAACCGGGCGTTGAACTCCACGACGCGCACCCCGCGGGACGTCAGCGCGAGGCCGCAGTACAGGACCCCCGCGAACGGTGTCCCCCGCCGCGTCATCTCGGCGATGGTCGGCTTCGCCACCGTCTCGACGACCTCGTCCACCAGCCCGGCGGGCGCCCACGGCAGCGGTGAGTACGCGCCCATCCCGCCCGTGTTGGGTCCGGCGTCCCCGTCACCGACCCGCTTGAAGTCCTGCGCCGGCACCAGCGGCACCACGTCCACGCCGTCGCTCAGCACGAACAGCGACACCTCGGGTCCGTCCAGGTACTCCTCCACCACCACCCGGCCGCCCGGCTTGGCCAGGCACTCGGCGGCGTGCGCCAGTGCGGCGTCGCGGTCGGACGTGACCACCACGCCCTTGCCGGCGGCCAACCCGTCGTCCTTCACGACGTGCGGGGCGCCGAACTCGTCGAGCGCCGCCGCCACCTCGTCGACCGTCGTCGCGACGCGCGCCGCCGCCGTCGGGACGCCTGCCGCCGCCATCACGTCCTTGGCGAACGCCTTCGACCCCTCGAGCATCGCCGCCGCGCCGGACGGCCCGAACACCGGGATGCCCGCCGCGCGCACGGCGTCCGCCACGCCGGCGACCAGGGGCGCCTCCGGGCCGACGACGACGAGGTCCGCACCGAGCTCGGTCGCCAGCGCCGCCACCGCCGCGCCGTCGAGCGCGTCCACCGGGTGCAGCTGCGCCAGTGCGCCGATGCCGGGGTTGCCGGGCGCCGCGTGCAGGGCGGTCACCGCCGGGTCGAGCGACAGCGCACGCACGATCGCGTGCTCTCGGGCACCGGTGCCGACGACGAGGATCTCCACGACGGCCGAGCGTAACGGCCGGGTCGAGCGCCGCTGGGAGCCGTCCAGCGTCGGGCCGACCCGCTCCGGCCGGAAGCGTCAGTCCAGCAGCTCGTGCCGCACGACGGTCGCCTCGCGGCCCGGGCCGACGCCGATGGACGACACCCGCACGCCGCTGATCTCCTCCAGGTGCAGCACGTACCGCTGCGCCGCCGGCGGCAGGTCATCGAACGTCCGCGCGCCGGTGATGTCCTCGCTCCACCCGTCCAGGTACTCGTACACGGGCTTGGCGTGGTGGAAGTCCGACTGGTCCGCCGGCATCTCGTCCACCCGGCGGCCGTCCACGTCGTACGCCACCGCGACCGGGATCTTCTCCTTGCCGGTCAGCACGTCGAGCTTGGTCAGCACCAGGTCGGTCAGCCCGTTGACGCGGGCGGCGTACCGGACCACCACCGCGTCGTACCACCCCGTGCGCCGCGGCCGGCCCGTGGTGGTGCCGTACTCGCCGCCGGTGGTGCGCAGCCACTCACCGTCCGCGTCGAGCAGCTCGGTGGGGAACGGCCCCTCGCCGACGCGCGTCGTGTAGGCCTTCGCGACGGCCACCACGCGGTCGATGCGCGTCGGCCCGACGCCCGACCCGGTGCAGGCCCCACCGGCCGTCGCGGACGACGACGTGACGAACGGGTAGGTGCCGTGGTCGACGTCGAGCATCGTCGCCTGGCCCGCCTCGAACACCAGCGTCTTGCCCTCGTCGAGCGCCCGGTTGAGCACCAGGGGCGTGTCCGCGACGTGCGGGCGCAGCCGCTCGGCGTACTGCAGCAGGTCCTCGACGGTCTCCTCGACCGTCACCGCGCGGCGGTTGTAGACCTTCACCAGCAGCTGGTTCTTGCCGTCGAGGGCGCCCTCGACCTTCTGCGTGAGGATGTGCTCGTCGAACAGGTCCTGCACACGGATGCCGATGCGGTTGATCTTGTCCGAGTACGTCGGGCCGATGCCGCGGCCGGTGGTGCCGATCCGCCGCTTGCCCAGGAACCGCTCGGTGACCTTGTCCAGCGTGCGGTTGTACGGCGGGATCACGTGCGCGGCGGTGGAGACGAGCAGCGCCGACGTGTCGACGCCGCGCTGCTCGAGCGCGTCGATCTCCTGGAACAGCACCTCGAGGTCGACCACGACGCCGTTGCCGATCACCGGCACGACGCCGGGCGTGAGGATGCCGGACGGCAGCAGGTGCAGCGCGTACTTCTCGCCCCCGACCACCACCGTGTGACCGGCGTTGTTGCCGCCGTTGAACTTCACGACGTAGTCGGTGCGCGCGGCGAGCTGGTCGGTCGCCTTGCCCTTGCCCTCGTCGCCCCACTGGGCCCCGAGCACCACGACGGCAGGCATGCTTGTCCCCGTTCCGCGCTGCCTCGCAGGTAGGTGGACCGCAGGGTCACGGGCGGCAGCGGGCCCGTCTCCCGCACGAGGCTATCGCCCGGCGCCCTGGGACCCCGACCCGGGCGCCCCCGCTCGCGTCCGACGGGGGCTCGACCTACAGTCGCACCGAGCACCGCCCGTCGCACCGGGCCGCCGCCCGAACCGGAGGAAACCCGTCGTGATCGAGATCTCCACGTCCGCGGCGACGACGACGCTCACGATCGCCGGCGACCTGGACCTCGCGGAGCGCGACCAGTTCCCGGAGATCACCGCGCGCGTGGTGGGTCTGCGCCGGCAGCTGCTGGTGATCGACATGTGCCGCGTCACCTTCATGGACTCCACCGGAGCGGCGTTCCTCATCTCGCTGGCGGACTCCGGCCGCAAGCGTGGTGGTGCGACGGTGCTGCGTGGTCCCGACCCCCGGGACCTGTTCGTCCTCGAGGTGTGCGGCGCCCTGGACATGTTCCGCATCGACACCGAGCACGACTGCGGCGACTCGGTGCCGACGTCGGCGTTCCAGCACCCGAACGCCTGACCGTCCGAGACCGCCCGGTCAGCCGGCTCCTCAGTCGGCCCTCAGTCGGCGGCGTGGCTCGTCGTCGAGCTCGCCGCCTCCGGCAGGGACCCCGGCCGCAGCTTCGCCCACACCACCTTGCCGCCCCGCGCCGGGCGCCAGCCCCAGTCGGCCAGCCGCTCGACGATCTGCATGCCGAACCCGCCGACGCGTCCCGGGTGCCCGTCGGTCGCCACCGGCGGAGTCGGGTTGGCGTCCTCGACCTCGATCCGCAGACCGTCGCCCGTGTCGTACAGCTGCAGGGCCACCCGGCCCCAGCCGTGCAGCACCGCGTTGGCCACCAGCTCGGACACCACCAGCTCGGCGTTCGCCGCGTCGTCGATGTCCCAGGCCTGACAGGTGCGCACCACCGCGTGCCGGGCCCGGCCGATGGACGCGGCCTCGTTGGGGAGCGCCCACCGCCGACGACGAGGGCTGGGGCGCGAGTCCGTCACCTCGGCCTCGTCGGGCACGCGGACCACCACGACCGCGACGTCGTCCTCCGGCTGGTCGGCCAGCCGCAGCAGCAGGTCCTCTCCGATGCCGGCGGCGTCCGTGGCCGTGACGGCCGCCGCGGCGTCGACCAGTGCCGCCAGTCCCTCGCGCAGGCCGCGGTCCCGTCGCTCGATCAACCCGTCGGTGAAGTACACCAGGGCGTCGCCGGGCTCCAGCTCCACGGTCGCGGTGGGCCGCTCGCCACCGCCGAAGCCGACCAGCGGCCCGGCCGCGTCGGAGAGCGGACGGGCGTGACCCTGCCGCACCAGCAGCATCGGCAGGTGGCCGGCGCGGCAGTAGGCCAGCCGCCACCGGTCGTCCGCCCTGGTCAACGTGGAGAACACCAACGCCGCCGACCGCGGCGTCCGCAGGCCGGCGACCAGCTGGTCGACCCGCTCGAGCACCGGCCCCGGCACCGTCACGTCGAACCCGTACGAGCGCACCACCGACCGCAGCTGGCCCATGGTGGCCGCGGCCTCCACGTCGTGGCCCACCACGTCGCCGATCACCACGCCCACCACGTCCGGCGCGATCTGCAGCACGTCGTACCAGTCGCCACCCACCTGCACGTTGGCCGAGTTGGGCGCGTAGTACGTCCAGACGTCGAGGCCCTCGACCTCGGCCTGCTCCGGCAGCATGGCCCGCTGCAGCGCCTCGGCCACCCGGTGCTCGCGCTCGTAGAGCCGCACGTTGTCCACCGACAGGCCCACGCGGCGCGCCGTCAGCTCCAGCACCGTTCGCGTGGAGCCGTCCAGGCCCGCGAGCCCGGAGCCGCAGCGGCCGCGGACCGCCAGCAGCCCCATCACCCGGCGGCGGCCCGCCACGGGGTAGACGACGACGTACGGCTCGCCGTCGGACGGCCGCCCGTGCCGCGCGAGCCAGTCGCTGGCGCTCCCCGGCACGTGCCCGGCACCCTCCGACACGTCGAGCTCGACCGGCCGCTCGCTGTGGCCGTCCAGCAGCTGCTGCACCGGGTCGGCGGCCAGCTCGGCGGCGGGTGCCGCGCGATCTGCCGGCACGTCGGGGGCCAGGTGCCGCCGGCCGACGCCCGTCGGCGGGCGGTCCGGCTCGATGCCGTCGGCAGCACGAAGGCCGCCGTCGTTCAGGTAGAACGCCGCCCAGTCGACGGTCGTGGACCGCAGCAGCGCCACGATCTCGCCCAGTGCGTGGGGGTCGTCGACGTCGACCAGCAGGTCGGACACCTGGGCGACGACGGACAGCGCCTGCCGCTCCCGCCGCTCCTCGGCCACCTCCTCGGCACGCCGTGCCTCGCGCGAGAGCTCGCCACCGATGTCTCGCAGCACCGCTACCCACACGTCGGCGCGAGGTCCGCCACGCACGGGGGCGAGCCGGGCGGAGCACAGCAGCACGCTCCCGTCAGGACGGCGCACCTCCACGGACAGCTCCACGGGCCGTCGGCCGCGCAGCGCCTCGTCGAGGTGGCCCTCGGCGCCGTCGAGCAGCCGGACCCGCGGGCTCCCCAGCACGCCGTGCGGCGCCGACCGCATGGCGTCGAGCGCGTACCCGGTCCGCATCGACGCGGCCGGGTTCGCCCACAGGACGGCCAGACCGTCGACCGAGGCGTCCAGCACCAGCATCGACATGTCGCTCGCCGCGACCGCCTGCGCCACCAGCTCCTGGGTGCTCTCACCCGAGCCGGGGACCGCCGGGTGCGAGGTGGCCGGTAGATTGACCACCATCACCTCCGATCGTCTAGCGTTCGCGACAGGAGCACGTGCCGCGGGACCCAGCGACAGCCGCCCCAGCACGGCCGGCCGGAAGGAGCATCGTGCGAGACGGTAACAGCCCCACGCCGGACGAGCAGGCCCAGGCCCAGGAGGTCGTCGGGGAGCCCGGCGCCGTCCAGGTGATCGTCGGCGCGGACCGTACGCGCATCGTGCTCTCGGGCGAGGTCGACGCCGATCTCGGTGCCGAGCTGGCCGAGGCGACGTCCGAGGCCGAGCAGCGCGGGCTGCCGATCGAGGTGGACGCGCACCACGTGACGTTCATGGACTCGTCGGGCGTGGCGTTCCTCGCGCGGCTGTCGATCCGTAGCCAGCACCGCGTGCGCCTGCTGCGCGTGCCGCCCACGGTGCGCTTCCTGCTCGAGGTGACGCGGATCGGCGAGCTGCTGGACATCGTCGACGACGACCAGGGCGCGCCGTTCGAGCCGCTGGGCGACGGCACGCCCACGTCCTGACCCCGTCTCGCGGCGGCGCGCAGACCGGCTCGCGAGACACCACCGACGCACGAAGGCCCGGGACCATCAGGTCCCGGGCCTTCGTCGTCGTCAGACCGACCTCAGAGCTTGTGCCCCGCGGAGCCGAGCTGCTGGGCGGCCTCGACCAGGCGCGCGGCCATGCCGCCCTCGGCGAGCTTGCCCCAGGCGCGCGGGTCGTACGCCTTCTTGTTGCCGACCTCGCCGTCCACCTTCAGCACGCCGTCGTAGTTGCTGAACATGTGGCCGACCACCGGGCGGGTGAACGCGTACTGGGTGTCGGTGTCGATGTTCATCTTCACGACGCCGAAGCTGACGGCCGCCGCGATCTCCTCGGCCGTGGAGCCGGAGCCGCCGTGGAACACCAGGTCGAACGGCTTGTCCTTGCCGACCTTGGCGCCGACGACCTTCTGGATCTCCTCCAGGATGGCCGGGCGCAGCTTGACGGCACCGGGCTTGTAGACGCCGTGCACGTTGCCGAAGGTCAGGGCCGTCAGGTAGCGGCCCTTCTCGCCGAAGCCGAGCGCCTCGACGGTCTTCAGGCCGTCCTCGGGGGTCGTGTACAGCTTGTCGTTGATCTCGGCCGCGTGGCCGTCCTCCTCGCCACCGACCACGCCGACCTCGATCTCGAGGATGGTGCGGGCCTTCTGCGACAGCTCGAGCAGCTCGGCCGCGATGACCAGGTTCTCGTCCAGCGGGATGTTGGAGCCGTCGAACATGTGCGACTGGAAGGTCGGCTCCTGGCCGTTCTTCACCTGCTCCGCCTCGAGGGCCAGCAGCGGGCGGACCCAGGACTCGAGGTTCTGCTTGGTGCAGTGGTCGGTGTGCAGGGCGACCGTGATCGGGTAGTTCTTGGCGACCTCACGGGCGTACGCGGCGAGCGCCAGCGAACCGGCGACGCGGTCCTTGATGGTCGAGCCGGAGGCGTACTCGGCGCCACCGACCGAGACCTGGATGATGCCGTCGCTCTCGGCCTCCGCGAAGCCCTGCAGGGCCGCGGTGACGGTCTGGGACGACGTGACGTTCACGGCGGGGTACGCGAAACCGCCGGCCTTGGCGCGGTTGATCAGCTCGGCGTAGACCTCGGTGGTCGCGATGGGCATCGCTGTTTCTCCTGCTTCGTCGGGTCCTGAAGTCGTTCCCCCGAAGTCTTCCACGCCACGGAAGGGCCGGAACCAGGACCCGAGGCCCGGCGGCCGCACAGGACCGCCACACGGGCGCCACGGCTCGCCACCACCCCGGGCCGTACCCTGGGGGCCATGCGCCCCACGACCTCTCGTCCCAGCCGCGGCACGTCGTGCTGACCGCGTCCGCCCTGGCAACCGGAGCGGTGCACACGCTCGGCCCCAGCTTCCTGGACCCCGAGCACATCATCAGCTCGTTGGGCACGGCCGCACTGATCGGCGTGATGGCGATCGTCTTCATCGAGGTCGGGCTGCTGTTCCCGATCCTGCCGGGCGACTCCCTGCTGTTCACCGCAGGCGCCCTGGTGGCGCACGGCGGGTCGCACCTGCCGTCCATCTGGTGGCTGTCGCTGATCATGGTGCTGACGGCGTACGCCGGCACCCAGTGCGGCTACTGGATCGGCCGGACGCTGGGCCCGCGGGTGTTCAGCCGCCCGGACTCGAAGATCTTCAAGCAAGAGCACATCGACCAGACGTACGCGTACTTCGAGAAGTACGGCGGCCGCACGCTGGTTATCGCGCAGTTCATCCCCTTCGTGCGCACGTACGCGTCGGTCGCGGCCGGCGTGGGCCGGATGCGGTACTCGCACTTCGCCCTCTACAACGGGATCGGCGTGGTGCTCTGGGCCGGCGGCGTGACGTGGCTCGGCTACGGGCTGGGCAACATCACCTTCATCAAGAAGAACATCGAGGTGCTGCTGGTCCTCATCGTGCTGATCTCGGTGGCCCCGGTGCTCGTCGAGGCGTGGCGGGCTCGGCGCCGGTCGCGCCTGGCCCGGCCGGCGGCCGCCGAGGTGGCGGTCGACGGGGCACCGGCGCTGGACGGCGACGAGGCCTGACGTGCAGGCACCGCGCGAGATCGCCTCGTGGCTGTGCGACATGGACGGCGTGCTGGTCCACGAGGACCGCGCGCTGGCCGGTGCCGCGGAGTTCGTCGGCGCCCTGCAGCAGAAGGGCCGGCCGTTCCTCATCCTGACGAACAACTCCATCTTCACCACCCGTGACCTGCGCGCCCGGCTCGCGGCGAGCGGGATCGAGGTGCCGGAGGAGGCGATCTGGACGTCGGCGCTGGCGACCGCGCAGTTCCTGGTGGACCAGGCGCCCGACGGCGGCAGCGCGTACGTGATCGGCGAGGCCGGCCTCACCACGGCGCTGTACCAGGCGGGCTTCACGCTGACGGCCAGCCGGCCGGACTTCGTCGTGCTCGGTGAGACCCGGACGTACTCGTTCGAGGCGATCACGCAGGCGATCCGGCTGATCCAGGGCGGTGCCCGGTTCATCGCCACCAACCCCGACGTGACGGGCCCGTCCGCGGACGGCGACCTGCCGGCCACCGGCGCGGTGGCGGCGATGATCTCGGCGGCGACCGGCCGCAAGCCGTACTTCGTCGGCAAGCCCAACCCGATGATGATCCGGTCGGCCCTCAACCGGATCGACGCGCACTCCGAGACCACCGTGATGGTGGGCGACCGGATGGACACCGACATGGTGGCCGGCATCGAGGCGGGACTGCGCACCTTCCTGGTGCTCACCGGGTCGACGCGTGCCGAGGACGTGCAGCGGTACCCGTACCGGCCCACCGAGGTCGTGGACTCCGTCGCCGACCTCGTCGGCCGCGTCTGACGCTCCCGGCCGGGACCCCGGTTCGGCCCTGCACGCCCTGGTCGGCGGCCCGAACGGGCCCTTCGTCCTCGCCGATCGCTACTCCCGGGTAGCACCCTCAGGAGGATGCGACACAGCGAGCTGGCACAGGTGCTCCGCGCCGCCAACCCGTGGTGGTCCCGCCGCACGCGGGTCTCCTGGGCCGTCGACGACGTGCACCTCGCCCAGCGCGCACGGCACGAGTGGCTGACCGGCACGCTCGCCGGCCGGGCCGCGCTGTCCGACGTCGCGCACGCCCCCGCCGGGACGGTCACCGTGCTGGTGGGTCCCCGCGGTGTGGGGAAGACGACGGCGGCGAAGGATGCGGTGGTCCAGGCGCTCGCCGAGCCGGACCTGGACGCCCGTGCGGTGCTGTGGGTTCCGGTCGAGGCGACGCCCGATGACCCGTTCCCCGACCGCCCCCCGCTGGACGCCCAGGACCTGGACAACGCGCTGCGGCGGCCGACGCGGGTGGGTGCACCGGCGTGCGACCAGCCCCGGCTGGTGGTCCTGGACGAGGCGTCGGCGTGCGGTGACTGGGCCGACGTGCTGGCGACGCCGGTGCCGGGCGTCCGGGTGCTGGTGACGGCGTCCCTCGCGGGTGCCGCGGTGGAGCGGGTGCAGGCCGGCTGGGAGGGTGCCGCCACCGTGCGGTCGCTGCGCCCGTCGACCCTGGCGGAGCTGCTCGGCGCCCAGCCGGGCGCTGACGCCCGCGTGGTGCGCGAGGAGTACCTGCGGTACGGCGGCTTCGCGCGGGCCGTGGCCGAGCGGCGCGACCTCGGGGACGTCAGCACGGCGTTCGTCGACCTGCTGGCCGAGGGCCTGCGGCGGGACGTGTGCACCGGTGACCGGTCCGCACCGTGCCCGGTCGAGCGGTTGTTCGTCGCGGTGTGCAGCACCACCGGCCGGTTCGTCGAGCCGGCGGAGATCGCCGTCGAGCTGGGCATCCCCGCCGAGCAGGTCGGCCACCTGCTCGACCGGTTGGCGGACGCCGGCGTGCTGGACCCGCGGCGGGGGTTCGTCGACCCGCTCCTGCACCTGCTGCCGTCGCTGCGCGACCCGTCGCTGCCGCACCCGTCGCAGGAGCACGTCGCGACGTACTCCTTCTAGGGCACGACTCGACGACCGACGGCAGCGGCCGCGCGTCAGAAGCTGACGGTCGGCGCCTGGCGGACCTGCGGGTCGTCCACCTCGAAGTACTCCGCCCGCGTGAACCCGAACATGCCGGCGATCACGTTCGACGGGAACGTCTCGACCTTGGTGTTCAGCGCCCGCACGTTGGCGTTGTAGAACCGGCGGCCGGCCGCGATCCGGTCCTCCGTGTTGGACAGCTCGGCCTGCAGCTGCTGGAAGTTCTCGCTGGCGCGCAGCACCGGGTAGGCCTCGGCCACCGCGAACAGCCGTCCGAGCGCGGCGGTCAGGGCGTTCTCCTGCTCGGCCTGCTGGGCCGGGCCGGCGGCCGGGCCGGAGGCGGCGGCGCGGGCGCGCGCCACCTCGTCGAACACCGCGCGCTCGTGCGCGGCGTAGCCCTTCACGGTCTCGACGAGGTTGGGGATCAGGTCGTGCCGGCGGTGCAGCTCGACGTCGATCTGCCGCCAGGCCTCCTGCACCAGGTTCCGCAGCCGGACCAGGCCGTTGTACTGCGCCACCGCCCACAGCAGGAGCAGGACGACGATCGCCGCGATCACGATCAGGACGACGGACACGGGGTTCACAGGACGGCCTCTCCAGGGGTGCTGTCGGTGAGCGGATCGTAGCCGTGGTCCTGCCACACGTGGCGGGGAACGGCGCGGACGACGGCGGCCAGCACGCCGAGGCGGGCCGCGAGCGAGTCGAGGTCCCAGCCACCGGCCTGCCAGGACAGGATCCAGACGCCGTCGATCCGCCACGACACCCCGCGCGCGTCGCCGCGCAGCAGCCGCTCCATCAGCCGGGGGTTGATCACGTCGGTGGCGGTGCGCAGGTCTCCGGTGGTGACGCGGTAGGCGCGGTTGAAGTCCTCGGACTCGAACTGCATGTCCTGCGCGCCGACCAGGTGCGCCAGCACCGTGCCCAGCCCCTCGGGGGTCACCTGGACGGTGGGCAGGTACGCCGGCAGCCGCAGTGCGACGACGTGCGCGTGGTGCACCTGCCGGTTCTTGCCGTTGCCGGTGGTCCAGCGGTAGTCGAAGGCGACCGAGGGGTGCGCCTCGAAGGACCCCTGGACGACGTCGCACGCCCGGCGGTCGCGCCCCTGGCCGAAGGGGTGGGACGAGGAGATCGTCGTCCACTCGTCGTACCGCTCCGCGTACTGCCAGCCGGTGGCCTGCGCCCACACCTTCAGGCGCCGCCGGTTCTGCACGCGCAGCCACGCCTGCCCGGCCGCCGCGGCGAGGCTCAGCAGCACCACCAGCCAGAAGACCCAGTTGCCGGTCACGGTCGCCACCCTTCCGGACCCAGGCGGTACATCTGCCGCGGCTGACGGCGCGTCGCGCCGCCGGGCAGCGGCGGGTTGTCGTCCAGCACGTAGCCCGGGACCAGCTCCGCGAGGTCCACGACGAGCTCGGCCATGGGCGAGACCCGGCTCAGCGCGGTGAGTCCCGGCCTGTGCACGACCACGTCGCCCGCTTCGAACAGCACCTGCAGCGTCGGGTCGTCGACCGCCATCAGTCGCTCCATCACGCGCGGATGGACCATCGCCAGGGCGTGCCTCGGGTCGGCGGAGAGGACTGACCAGCGGGAGTTGAACTCGGCCCACTCGGTGGAGATCTCCTGGGCGCCGACCGCCTCGGCCGCCGCGCGCACCAGCGTCCGCGGGACCAGCCGCACGGGCGGCCCGTGGAAAGGCCGCGTCGTCGTCACGACGTGCCGGGGCACGTCGTCGATCACGTAGGTCATCGAGTACACGGTGCCGCGCTCATCGGTGCGGCTGATCAGGTTCAGCACCTGCGACCGGGTGGTGGCGAACGGCGGTGACTCCCAGCGGTCCTCGAACAGCTGCGGGACGGCTCCGGTGGACCAGCCGCGCGACTCGGCCCAGCTGCGCATGGTTCGGCGGCCGACAGCGACGCCCTCGAGGTTCGTCCGGAACGCCAGCCAGGCGAGCGGCAGGAACAGGACCACCGCCAGGACCCAGGCGAGGCCGCCCACGGTGCGGCCGCTGGCGTCACCGCCCAGCGCCCCGGCGAGAGCGCCCAGGATCACGTCGCTGACCACCCACAGCACGGGCAGCCCCATCGACAGCAGCCCGAAGAGCGCCAGCACCCGCACGGCGCTGACCTGCCAACGTCGGGGACCGCCACCGTCACGTCTCACGACCGGGGCATCGACACGCGAGGCACCGGACGTGAGGCGGCCGGGTCAGGCGAGGCCGAGGTCGGACAGGCCGTACAGGTAGTGGTAGGGCACGCCGAGGGCCTCGATCTTCTCGCGCGCGCCGGTGTCCCGGTCGACCAGGACGGCAACACCGCGCACCTCGGCACCGGCCTCGCGCACCGCCTCGACGGCCGTGGCCACCGAGCCGCCGGTGGTGGACGTGTCCTCGACCACCACCACGCGGCGGCCGGCGATGTCCGGGCCCTCGATACGGCGCTGCATGCCGTGCGCCTTGGCCTCCTTGCGGACGACGAAGGCGTCGAGGTCCAGGCCGCGGCTCGCGGCGGCGTGCAGGAGGGACGTCGCCACAGGGTCGGCGCCGAGCGTCAGGCCGCCGGTGGCGTCGATCTCGCCGGGGCCCAGACCGACCTCCTCGAGGCGGTCCAGCAGCACGTGGCCGATCAGCGGGGCGGCACGGTGGTGCAGCGTCACGCGGCGCAGGTCGACGTAGTAGTCGGCCTCACGGCCGGACGCGAGCGTGACGCGGCCGTGCACGACGGCGAGGTCGCGGATCAGGTCGCGCAGCTGGTCGCGGGTGGAGGCGGGGCCGGTCGGGGCGTCGGGGCTCACGGGTCGCCAGGGTAACGAGTCGGGCCGACAGCGGTCAGGACCGCTCCGGTGGTGGTCAGGACCGCTCGGGCGCCACGTCGGGTGCGGGCTCCTGGTCCTGCAGCTGCTTGCGGTAGCGGCCGAAGGCGCGGATCGCCGACCGCGGCGCGATGCGGGCGACGGCGGCCGCGGCGCGGTAGCGCAGGCTCGGCGTGGAGAGGACCACACCGCGACGGACGTCGGCCAGGGCGGCCGCGACGACGTCCTCCGGGTTGAGGAAGGTGACGTCCGGGAACATCGAGACGTCGATCCCGCCGCGCTGGTGGAACTCGGTGTGCACGAAGCCCGGCTGGACGACGGTGGCGGTCACGCCCGTCCCCTGCAGCTCCACCGCGAGGCCCTCGGTGAACGAGCGGACCCACGCCTTGTGCGCCGAGTACGTGCCGGAGGCGAGCAGCCCCGCCACCGACCCGACGTTGAGGATCGCCCCGCGGCCACGCCGGACCATCGCCTCGGCCGCCGCGTGGGACAGCACCATGACGGCACGCACCATCACGTCGAGCGCGTACTCCTCGCGGGCGACGTCGCCGCCGACGAACTCCTGCGCCAGGCCGAAGCCGGCGTTGTTCACCAGCAGTCCGACGGGACGCTCGTCGTCCCGCAGCCGGTCAGCGACACGGTCGAGGTCGGCCCGGACGGACAGGTCCGCCACGAGCACCTCCGCGCGCACGCCGGCGGCCGCCTCGAGCTGGGCGGCGAGGCGGCGCAGCCGCTCCTCGTCACGGGCCACGAGCACCACGTCGTGCCGCGCGGTGGCCAGCTGCCAGGCGAACTCGAGACCGAGGCCGGCGCTCGCGCCGGTGACCAGTGCAGTACCCATGCGGGCCACCCTACGGACCGTCGGGCGTGCTCGGGGAGGCGTCGGGCCGCACGACGGCCGACGGGTCCGCCCGCCCGGCGGCCAGGCCTGTGGGTGGCCGGGCGTCTTGGTGTCGGGGGTCGCTCGTAGGGTGGGCGGGTGCAGCTGACGTCGCAGACCCCGCTCGACGTGCTGCGCACCGTCTGGGGGTATGACGAGTTCCGCGGCGCCCAGGCCGAGGTGATCGACCACGTGGTGGCTGGCGGCGACGCGATCGTGCTGATGCCGACCGGCGGCGGCAAGTCGCTCTGCTACCAGGTCCCGTCCCTGGTCAGGGAGGGCACCGGCGTGGTCGTCTCCCCGCTGATCGCCCTGATGCAGGACCAGGTGGACGCCCTCTCGGCACTGGGCGTGCGGGCCGGGTTCCTCAACTCGACGCAGGACCCCACGGCTCGTCGAGACACGGAACGGGCGTTCCTCGCCGGTGAGCTCGACCTGCTCTACCTCGCACCGGAGCGGCTGACCGCACCGGACACCCTCGACCTGCTGGACCGGGGACGGGTGGCCCTGTTCGCGATCGACGAGGCGCACTGCGTGTCGCAGTGGGGCCACGACTTCCGGCCGGACTACCTGCAGCTGTCGTTGCTGCACGAGCGGTGGCCGGACGTGCCGCGGATCGCCCTGACGGCCACGGCGACGGCCGCGACGCACGCCGAGATCCGGCAGCGGCTGTCCCTGGGCGACGCGCGGGACTTCGTCGCGAGCTTCGACCGGCCCAACATCCGGTACCGGATCGTGCCGAAGGACAACCCGCGGGCCCAGCTGCTGCAGCTGCTGCGCACCGAGCACGCCGGGGACGCGGGCATCGTCTACTGCCTGACCAGGGCGTCCGTGGAGCAGACGGCGGAGTTCCTCGTCGGGCAGGGCATCGCCGCGCTGCCGTACCACGCGGGGCTGGACCGGGCCGTGCGGGCACGCAACCAGGCGCGGTTCCTGCGCGAGGACGGCGTGGTGATGGTGGCGACCATCGCGTTCGGCATGGGGATCGACAAGCCGGACGTGCGGTTCGTGGCGCACCTGGACCTGCCGAAGTCCGTCGAGGGGTACTACCAGGAGACCGGGCGGGCCGGACGCGACGGGCTGCCGTCCACCGCGTGGCTGGCGTACGGGCTGGCCGACGTGGTGCAGCAGCGGCGGTTGATCGACGGGTCCGAGGGGGATGCCGCGCACCGGCGACGGCTGACCCAGCACCTCGACGCGATGCTGGCGCTGTGCGAGACGGCCGACTGCCGCCGCGTGCAGCTGCTCTCGTACTTCGGGCAGGCGTCGGAGCCGTGCGGCAACTGCGACACGTGCCTGGCCCCGCCCGAGACCTGGGACGGGACGGTTCCGGCGCAGAAGCTGCTGTCCACCGTGGTCCGGCTGGAGCAGCGGGGGCAGCGGTACGGGGTCGGGCACGTGGTGGACATCCTGCGCGGCAAGGAGACCGAGCGGGTGCGCAGCCTGGGCCACGGCGAGCTGTCGACGTTCGGCATCGGCACGGACCTGTCGGACGTCGAGTGGCGCGGGGTGGTGCGGCAGCTGCTGGCCGCGGAGCTGCTGTCCGTGGACACCGACGGGTACGGGACGCTGCGACTCACCGAGGGCAGCGCGGACGTGCTGCGTGGTGAGCGGGAGGTACGGCTGCGGCGGGAGGCGCCGCGGACGGGTCGGTCGCGGACGCGGGGCGGTGCCGCGGGCGGCCGGGCCGGCGGTGCCGGCGCGCCGGACCTGGACGACGAGGCGCAGGCCGTGTTCGAGCGGCTGCGCGCGTGGCGCGCCGGGGTGGCCAAGGAGCAGGGTGTGCCGGCGTACGTCGTGTTCCACGACGCGACGCTGCGGGACGTGGTGACGCGGCGGCCGGCGGACCTGGACGAGCTGGCCGGGATCGGCGGGGTCGGGGCGGCGAAGCTCGAGCGGTACGGCGCGGGGCTGCTCGCGGCGCTGGAGGGCTGAGTGGACCGCGAGGTGGCGAGCGGCGCCGTGCCGTCGGCGGGCGGCGGCGACACAGTCGCGGCGGGGCGGTTGCCCGGGCCGGCGTGGGCGCGGCACGCCATCTGGTGGCACGTGTACCCGCTCGGCTTCACGGGGGCGGCGACGGACGGGTCGTCGGCCGAGCCGGGAAGGGGCCTGCGGCACCTGGTCGGGTGGCTGGACCACCTGGTGGGCTTCGGGGCGAACGGGCTGCTGCTGGGGCCGGTGTTCCACTCCGCGACGCACGGGTACGACACCCTCGACCACCTGCGGGTGGACGCGCGGCTGGGCGGTGACGAGCAGCTGGACGAGCTGATCGCGGCGGCACATGCGCGCGGCGTGCGGGTGCTGCTGGACGGGGTGTTCAACCACGTGTCGGCGGAGCACCCGTGGGTGCGGGACGCCGTGGCCGGCGGGCCGACGAGCGAGGCCGGACGGCTGGTCCGGTGGGACGGCGACCGCCCGGCGACGTTCGAGGGGCACGGCGCGCTGGTGGCGCTCAACCACGACGACGAACGCGTGCGCGCGTACGTCGCTGAGGTGATGACGCACTGGCTGGACCGGGGGGTGGACGGCTGGCGGATCGATGCCGCGTACGCGGTGCCGGCGTCGTTCTGGGCGGCGGTGCTGCCGGGCGTCCGCGCGCGACACCCGGAGGCGTGGTTCCTCGGCGAGATGATCCACGGCGACTACGCCGGATACGTCGCGGAGTCCGGGCTCGACTCGGTCACGCAGTACGAGCTGTGGAAGGCGATCTGGAGCTCGCTGGTCGACCGGAACCTGTGGGAGCTGGCCTGGTCGCTGGGCCGGCACGACGAGCTGGTCGCACGGTTCCTGCCCCAGACGTTCGTCGGCAACCACGACGTCACTCGGATCGCCTCCACGGTGCCACCCGAGCTGCTGACCCACACCGTCGCGCTGCTGGCCCTGCTGCCCGGCATCCCGTCGGTGTACTCCGGCGACGAGCACGGCTTCCGCGGGGTCAAGGAGGAGCGGGTCGGCGGGGACGACGAGATCCGGCCGGCCTTCCCGCCGTCACCGGACGAGCTGTCGCCGATCGGGCTGCCGGTCTACCGCGTGCACCAGGAGCTGTTCGGGCTGCGGCGGCGGCACCCGTGGCTGGTGGACGGGACGGTCGGCGTGTCCGAGCTGTCGAACACGGCGGCGCGGATCACCGTCACGTCTCGCGGCGGCGGCGAGGCGCTGACGCTGGCGCTCAACCTCGGCACCGAGCCGGTGGCGGCGCCCGGCGGGGCACGGCTGGCGGTCAGCGACCCGGTGTGGGGGGACGGGGCGTCCGTACCGCCGAACGGCTGGGCCGTCCACACCGGCTGAGCCCCAGCTGCGGCCCGGCAGCGGAGTGGGTCAGCTGGGCGGTCGACGGCACCGGAGCGGCTCAGCTGCGGCCGGTGGCGGCGTGGGTCAGCTGCGGCCGGTGCCGTCGACCGCCCACTGGTCGAGCGTGGCGATCTCCTGGTCCGTCAGCGGCGGGGCGCTCAGCGCGGCGACGTTCGAGCGCAGCTGCTCGGCCGAGCTGGCGCCGACCAGGGCGGACGTGATCCGCTGGTCGCGCAGCACCCACGACACGGCGAGCTGCGCGAGCGTCTGGTCGCGGCCCTGCGCGAACTCGTTGAGGACCCGCGCGCGCTGCAGGTAGGTGTCGGTGATGTTCGACGCCGAGAGGAACCGGCCGGTGGCGGCGCGGGAGTCGGCGGGCACCTCGCCCGACAGGTACCGGTCGGTGAGCAGGCCCTGCGCGAGCGGCGAGAACACGATGGTGCCGATGCCGAGGTCGCCCACCACGTCCAGCAGCGACTCCGTCTCCCCCGGTGCCACGTTCTCGACGTGCCGGTTGAACATCGAGTAGCTGGGCTGGTGGATCAGCAGCCGCACGCCCATGTCCGCGAGCAGGGCGTGCGCGGCACGGGTCTGCGACGGCGAGTAGTTGGAGACACCGACGTAGAGCGCCTTTCCGCTGTTCACAGCGCTGGCCAGGGCACCCATCGTCTCCTCCAGCGGCGTGCTGGGGTCCGGACGGTGGTGGTAGAAGACGTCGACGTAGTCGAGCCCGAGCCGCCGCAGCGAGGCGTCCAGCGACGACAGCAGGTACTTGCGGGAGCCGCCGTCCTGGTACGGCCCCGTCCACATCGGGTAGCCGGCCTTCGTCGAGATCACGAGCTCGTCGCGGTACGCCGCCAGGTCGGCCGCGAGCGCGCGGCCGAGGTTCGTCTCCGCCGAGCCGGGGCCGGGGCCGTAGTTGTTCGCCGCGTCCAGGTGCGTGATGCCGAGGTCGAACGCGGTGTGCAGCACCTCCAGCTGCCGCCCGTACGGGCTGGCGTCGCCGAAGTTGTGCCACAGGCCCAGCGAGATGGCCGGCAGGTCGAGCCCGCTGCGGCCGGTGCGCCGGTAGGTCATCGAGTCGTACCGGTTCTCGGCGGCGGCGTACGGCGTGGGCATCGACGGCGATCCTCTCGGGTGGCGCACCGACGGCCGTCGGCGGCCGCCGCGGCAGGGGTGCGCGACCAGGCTAGCCACCGGAACCGACACCGGCCCGTGGCAGCATCGGCCCGTGCTGCACGTCGTCTTCCACGAGCCCCGCATCGCCGGGAACACCGGCAACGCGATCCGCATGGTGTCCGGCACCGGTGCCGTGCTGCACCTCGTGGAACCGCTGGGTTTCGAGCTGGACGAGCCGCGGTTGCGACGCGCCGGGCTGGACTACCACGACCTCGCCCAGGTGGTGGTGCACCCCGACCTGGACCATGCCCTGGCCGGCCTGACCAGGGTTTTCGCCTTCACCACCGGTGCCAGCCGCTGGTACACGGACGTGGACTGGCAGGACGGCGACGCGCTGCTGTTCGGCGCCGAGCCGACCGGCCTGCCGCCGGAGGTGCAGGCCGATCCGCGCGTCACCGACCGGGTGCGCATCCCGATGCTGCCCGGGCGGCGGTCGATGAACCTGTCCAACGCGGCGGCGGTGGCGACCTACGAGGCGTGGCGGCAGATCGGCTTCCCGGGCGGCGCCTGAGGAGCCTGCGCCTGGACCGGCGGGCCGCGTCGCTGTCGTCCCGCTGCCTGCCGAGGCCTGACGCCGGCCCGGCCGGGCGCACCACCCGAGCCCTCCCCCCCGACCCGTCCGTCGCCGTCCGGACGTGTCGTCGCAACCTGCCCGTCACCCCCCTGCCGTAACCTCCGCCGATCAGGCACGATGCGGCCAACGAGAGGGGTGAGCACGTGTTCGAGCACGTCGACCCGTTCATCGGCACGGAGGCCACCCAGCTCCCGCAGCCGCAGGGCCTGGCCGCCACGTGGTGGTGGCCCAAGCCGCAGGTGGGCAACACGCACCCCGGCGCCACGTACCCGCTCGGCATGGTGTCGGCGTGCGCGTACTCCGGGGCCTACCCCACCGGATACGGCCGGTACGACCTGGGCACCGAGGGACTGCCGGTACCGCTGTACGACCGGCAGGTGGCCAGCGGCTTCACGCACTTCCAGCAGTCCGGGACCGGCGCGATCCGCAAGTACTACAACTACTTCCGCGTCACGCCCATGCTGCAGCCGCTGGACGACCTGGGGTCGCTGTGGGACGTGGTCGACGAGCAGGCGGAGCCCGGCTACTACTCCGCGACGCTCGGGTCCGGCATCCACTGCGAGCTGACCGTCGGGCCCAAGAGCGCGGTGCACCGGTACACGTTCCCGGCGCACCGCGACGCGCGCGTGGTGATCGACTTCTCGATGGGCGGCCTGATCATCCCCTACGGCCGCACGGTGCCGCTGCGGGCTCGGCTGGCGTCCCTGGCGCCCGGGGTGGCGCAGGGCGAGATCGTCGTCGAGGGCGCGCCGCTGGCCGTGCACGTCGAGTGCGATGCACCCGGGGCCTGGCGGCAGATGCTCTGGTACGACCGCCGGCTGATGCCCGGGGGCACGCGGCTCGACTTCGACCGGATCCGGCCGACGACGCTGCGGCCGTTCGGGCTGATGTGGGCCGGGCGGGCGGAGCCCGGCCAGGTGGTGGAGGTGCGGTTCGGCTTCTCCTTGCGCGGGGTGGAGCAGGCGAAGGAGAACCTCGAGCACGACTGCGGTCCGGGGCCGCGCAGCTTCACCGTGCGACGTGCCGCGACGGCCGCCGACTGGCGCGAGCACCTGGACGGAGTCCAGGTGGACACCCCGTCGCGCGTGCGGCAGACGGTGCTGTCCACCGCCGTCTACCACTCGCTGATCAAGCCGTGCCTGGCGATGGACGAGTCCCCGTTCTGGCCGATGGACGGCCCGTTCGTGTTCGACATCGCGACGATGTGGGACATCTACCGCACGCAGCTGCCGCTGATCACGGCGCTGCGGCCGCACAAGGCGGTCGAGCTGGCCAACGCGCTGATCCAGATCGCCGAGGAGGAGGGCAACCTGCCGATCGGGTACCGGATGGCGCGCGGTGCCGACCAGTTCTCCCGGCAGGGCTCGGCGCTCGCGCACACCTTCCTGGCCGACGTGTGCCAGCTGGGCCTGCCCGGCGTCGACTGGGACTGGGCGCTGGTGCACATGCACAACGACCTGCGGCGCACGTACGGCGAGGAGTTCCTGCTGCGCGGCCTGGCGCAGCCGGTCAGCCACACGCTGGACCTGGCGTTCGGGTACTGGTGCACGGCCTACGTCGCGGCCCACGTCGGCGACCGCGCGCTCGTCGAGCAGTTCGCCCCGCTGGCCGACCGGTGGGCCAACGCCTTCGACCCGGCGACCGGCCTGCTGCACGACTCGACGTACTACGAGGGCGGCAAGTGGAACTACTCGTTCCGGCTGCTGCACGACATGGCGGGGCGGATCGCGCTGGCCGGCGGTGACGACGCCTTCGTCGGGCTGCTCGACCGGTTCTTCGGGTTCGGCGCACCGCCCGTGGTGCAGCCCGGGCTGCAGCCCGAGCTGGCGGAGATGGCGGCCGGCTATCGGCTGGACCGGTTCGAGGGGCTGAACAACGAGCCGGACATGGAGGCGCCGTACGCGTACCACTGGGCCGGTCGGCCCGACCGCACGGCGCAGGTGGTGCACGACGTGGTGACCAACCAGTTCGGCACCGGCCGCGGCGGGCTGCCCGGCAACGACGACTCCGGCGGCCTCTCGTCCTGGTACGTGTGGGCCAGCCTGGGGCTGTTCCCGGTGGCCGGGCAGAACCGGTTCCTGGTGAACGCACCGTCGTGGCGGGCGGCGGCCCTGGAGGTCGGGGGGCGCTCCCTGACCATCGAGACGGAGGGGTTCCGGGAGCCGGAGCCCGGCGGTCCCGCCCAGTACGTGCAGGGCATCACGTTCAACGGACGGCCGCTGGACCGGTCGTGGCTCAGCGGGCACGAGGTGCACCGCGGCGGGCACCTGCAGGTGCGGCTCGGCGTCGAGCCCAACAGCTGGGGCACGGACCTGGCGAGCCGACCGCCGTCGTCCCGCTCGCCCGTGCCGCTGACGACCAGCTCCGGACCGCCGACGCTGTCGACGCCGGTGGTGCGACCAGGGGGAGCAGCATGAGCACGGTTCCGGACGGTGCGGGCCCCGGTCGCGCGCCGACGCGACGGCTGGTGCTGGTCGTGCGGGCGGACCCGGTGATCTGCGGCCACTCCGGCGAGGCGCGCAACCTCGCCGAGGCGGCCCTGCGGCGCGGGTTCGACGACGTGCGGATCGTCACCTGGCCGCTGGACGTGCTGCAGCGTGCCGGCCTGCCGCTCAAGCCCCTCGACGGGGTGCTGCCGTACAGCGACGGCATCACCGTGGAGCGGCCCGGTCCGGTGGGCGACTACAAGGTGCCCGACGGACGGTGGCTCGCGGGGCTGACCGGCCGGCTGGTGGAGCTGTTCACCGACGGCGTGCCGACCGTGGCGATGTCCCTGTACCTGTCGCCGCACGCCACCGCGGTGGCCGATGCCGTGCGGATCGCCCGGTCAACCGGCCTGCCGGTCGACGTGGTGACCGTCGCGGAGGCGGTCGGCTCGGACGTGACCAACGTCGTGCGCGCGTGCGTCGAGGAGGACCGGTTCGGGGCCGCCGCGCAGGTGCTGGCCAGCTACCTGGACCACGACGTGTGCCTGGCGGTGTCCCGGTACACCCGCGACATGATCGTCGGCGAGGCGCGCGCCATCGACGCCAAGCACGGCACCCGGTTCGCCGCGCAGTGCGAGGAGCGGGTGCAGGTCAGCTACCCCGCGATCGACGTCGGTGCGTACCTGGCGCGGGACGACGACCTCACCGACGCGGTGCTCGCCGCGCGGGGGCTGACCCGCGGCGGCTACGTCCTCTACCTGTCCCGGCTGGCGCACGCCAAGGGGGTGGACGACCTGATCGAGGCGTACGCCGCCAGCCGCGCGGCCGGGTCGGTGGAGCTGGTGGTGGCCGGCAACGGACCGCAGGCCGAGGCGCTGCACGCGCTCGCGGCGACGACCGCGGTGGCGGGGCGGATCCGGTTCCTGCACGACGTGGACGACGAGGAGAAGGCGCACCTGATGGCCGGCGCGCGGGCGTTCGCCCTGCCGAGCAAGTCGATGCCGGAGTTCACCGAGACGTTCGGCATCGCACTGGTCGAGTCGATGCTGTCCGGCGGCGGGCCGGTGATCACCACGGACGTCGGCGGGATCGGCGAGGCGGTCGGTGACACGGCGCTGATCGTGCCGCCGGCGGACCCGCCGGCGCTGGCGGCGGCCCTGGACCGGGCGGTGCTGGGCATGTCCGACGTGGAGCGGGAGTCGATGGCCGAGCAGGCGCTGGCGCACGCGCGGCAGTTCGACCGCATGCCGGTGCTGGACGCGATCCTCGAGCGGGTGGCGGAGGTGCACGCGGCGCGGGCGTCGCTGGTCTGAGTCGGCCGGGTGCGGCGGTTCGTCGCGCGGAGCGGTGCCGACCGGGCCACGATCGAGTGGATGGACGACGAGCTGCTCGACCTGGTCCCCGACGTCGAGGCGCTGGTGCGCCGCTGGCTCGACGAGGCTGCCGACGTGCCGCCCGACCGGGGCGCGTCCCTGCTGGCGGGGCTGCTGCGAGATCCCGCCGGGCTGCGGTTCGCGGTCGGGTTCATCGACCGGGTGGTGCGTCCCGAGGACCCGGCGGCGGCCGCCCGGGCGCTGGCGACGCTGTCCCGCGACGTGCCGGGCTTCCTGCCGGCGCCGCTGCGCTGGGCCGTGCGGACCGGCGGCCTCGCGGGACCCGTCGCACCGGGCGTCGTCGTCCCCATGGCCCGCCGGGTGCTGCGCGAGCTGGTCGGCCACCTCGTCGTCGACGCGTCCGACGCCCACCTCGGTGCCGCCCTCGCCCATCTGCGCCGCGATGGCGTCGCCCTCAACCTCAACCTCCTGGGCGAGGCCGTGCTCGGGCGCCGCGAGGCGGACCGCCGGCTGGAGGGCACCGCCAGGCTGCTCGAGCGCACCGACGTCGACCACGTGTCCATCAAGGTGTCGTCGGTCAGCGGTCCGCACGCGCCCTGGGCGTTCGACGCGACCGTCGACGAGGTGGTGGCCCACCTGCTCCCCCTGTACCGACGCGCCGCGGCGACGGGCACCGTCGTCACCCTCGACATGGAGGAGTACCGCGACCTCGACCTGACCCTCGAGGTGTTCATGCGGCTGCTCGACCGGCCGGAGCTGCGCGACCTGCACGCGGGCGTGGTGCTGCAGGCGTACCTGCCGGACGCGCTGGGCGCGATGCAGCGGCTGCAGGACTGGGCGGCCACGCGGCGAACCGGCGGCGGTGCGCCGGTCAAGGTGCGCCTGGTCAAGGGCGCGAACCTGTCGATGGAGCACGTCGACGCGCAGCTGCACGACTGGCCGCCGGCCACCTGGGACACCAAGCAGGAGACGGACACCGCGTACAAGCGGGTGCTGGACTGGGCGCTGACGCCGGAGCGGACGGCGAAGGTGCACCTCGGCGTGGCCGGCCACAACCTGTTCGACCTGGCCTTCGCCTGGCTGCTGGCCGGCCGGCGTGGGGTCCAGGACGCGGTGGAGACGGAGATGCTGCTCGGCATGGCCACCGGGCAGGCCGAGGCGGTCCGCCGGTCGACGGGGCGGCTGCTGCTGTACACGCCCGTGGTGCACCCTGAGCACTTCGACGTGGCGATCGCCTACCTGGTGCGGCGGCTCGAGGAGGCCGCCAGCCCGGAGAACGTGATGTCGTCGCTGTTCACGATGGCCGACGACGAGGTCGCGTTCACCCGCGAGCGAGACCGGTTCCTCGCCTCGCTCCAGGCGCTGGTGGACACGCGCGACGAGGTGCCGGCACCGCGGCGCACGCGGGACCGGCGCCGTGCCGCCGCGGCCTCGTCCGACGCCCGGCCCTTCGCCTCGGCCCCCGACACCGACCCGTCGCTCGCCGCGAACCAGGAGTGGGCACGCGAGCTGCTCGCCCGCGTCCCGTCGTCACGGCTGGGCGCGCAGACGCGCGACGAGCACACGGTGACCGACCCGGCGGAGCTCGACCGCGTCCTCGCCGCCACCGCCGCGGCCGGCGCCGAGTGGGGCGCCCTGTCCGCCCGCGAGCGCGCCACGGTGCTGCGCCGGGCGGCCGACGAGCTGGAGCGGCGCCGTGGCGACCTGTGCGAGGTGATGGCGGCCGAGACCGGCAAGACCCTCGACCAGGCCGACCCCGAGGTCAGCGAGGCGGTCGACTTCGCCCGCTGGTACGCGGGGCTCGCGGAGGAGCTCGAAGGGATCGACGGCGCCGTCGCGCACCCGGTCCGGCTCAGCCTGGCGACGCCGCCGTGGAACTTCCCGGTCTCGATCGCCGCCGGTTCGGTGCTGGCCCCGCTCGCGGCCGGCTCGGCGGTGGTGCTCAAGCCGGCGCCGCAGGCGGCCCGGTGCGGTTCGGTGCTGGCCGAGGCGCTGTGGGCGGCCGGTGTGCCGCGCGAGGTCCTGGCGCTGGTGCACGTCGCCGAGGACGGTCTCGGCAAGGCCCTCGTCTCCGACGCGCGCGTCGACCGGCTGCTGCTCACCGGCTCGTTCGAGACGGCGCGGCTGTTCGCCGGCTTCCGGCCCGGGCTGCACCTGCTGGCGGAGACGAGCGGGAAGAACGCGATCGTCGTGACCCCGAGCGCCGACCTCGACCTGGCTGTGCGCGACGTCGTCGCCTCCGCCTTCGGGCACGCGGGCCAGAAGTGCTCGGCTGCGTCGCTGGTGATCCTGGTGGGGTCGGTCGGCACGTCCCGGCGGTTCCACGACCAGCTGCTCGACGCGGTGACCAGCCTGCGCGTCGGCTTCCCGGCCGACCCGGCGACGCAGATGGGGCCGGTGATCGAGCCCGCGGAGGGCAAGCTGCTCGACGGCCTGACCCGCCTGGCGCCGGGCGAGAGCTGGGCCGTGCGGCCGCGCCGCCTGGACGACTCCGGCCGCCTGTGGACGCCGGGCGTGCGCGCCGGGGTACGGGCGGGATCGGCGTTCCACCGCACCGAGTACTTCGGGCCGGTGCTCGGCGTGATGACGGCCGAGACGCTCGACGAGGCGATCGACCTGCAGAACGGTGTCGACTACGGGCTGACCGCGGGCCTGCACAGCCAGGACGTGGACGAGGTGGCGCACTGGCTGGCCCGTGTCGAGGCGGGCAACCTCTACGTCAACCGCGGCATCACCGGGGCGATCGTGCGGCGGCAGCCGTTCGGCGGCTGGAAGCGGTCCGCGGTGGGCCCCGGCGCCAAGGCCGGCGGTCCGAACACCCTGGTGCCGCTGGTCGACTGGGCCTCCGCGCCCGCCCGGCACGGCGCACCGTTGGGTCCGGCGGCCACCCGGCTGCTCGAGGCGGCCCGCGCCGCAGGTGTGGCCGATGCACCGTTCGCGCACGACGAGGCGGACTTCCGGCCGGTCGGTCCGGCACAGACCTCGTCGTCCTCCTCCGACAGCCCGTCGGTCGCGCCGACCGGTGCCGCGACGCCCGCCGCCGGTCCGCTCGAGCGGGCCCTCGCATCGGACGCCCTCGCCTGGCGCGACGTCTTCTCGATGTCCGACGACGTCACCGGCCTGGCCGCGGAGCGCAACGTCCTGCGCTACCGGCCGGTGCCGGTGCTGGTGCGGCTCGGCCGGCGCGGGTCGGTCGCCGCCCTGCTGCGCGTGGTCGGCGCCGGGCTGGTGGCCGGTGCCGAGGTCACCGTCTCCACGTCGCACCTGCTGCCAGCCCCGCTCGGCGCCGTGCTGCACGACCTCGGCGTGACCGTCCGCGCCGAGGACGACACCACGTGGCTCGCCGCTGTCCGCAGCCTGCCGTCCGGCCGCATCCGGCTGGTGGACGGCGACCCCGACGCGCTCGCGCACGCCACCGGACCGCGACCCGAGCTGGCGGTCTACGGTCAGCCCGTCACCGAGTCCGGCCGGGTGGAGCTGCTCACGTTCCTGCGTGAGCAGTCCGTCACCGTCACCGCCCACCGGTTCGGCACCCCGGACACGCTCGCCGACCGGGCGCTGGAGCGTTCGGCGCAGGCCGCGGTCGACTGAGCCGCCTCCCAGCGTTCAGGGCGTCGGCGCGACTCCAGGGGTCGACGGCGTCGGGCCGCCTCCGTGGATGCCGGCGACCCCGTCATCACGCCCCGGCGTACCGCCCGTGGTGTCCTGCGCCGGGTGCGTCCGACCCAACGGACCCTTGGCCGCCTCGGTCAGCAACCTCTGGGTCACCTGCCGCACCACCTGGTACGTCGCCGCGTCGCCCCACCCGGCTTCGCACGCCGTGTCGTCGAGTGCGCACACCCACTTGCTGGTGCCCGCGTCGAACACGCCCGCGCCGCTGGTCGTCGTGTAGTAGGTGACGTCCGCGGCGTCCTGGACGGTCCGGCCCATGAGCTTGCACGTGACGGGCGAGTGGAACAGGACCTGGAGGGGATGGGGCGTGGGCACCGAGAGGTCGACCCGGTCGTACTCCGGCCCGACGAGCGTCCCGAGCGTCTGCCCGGGCTGCAGGCCCTCGGTGAGCCACGACAGCCGGTGCGCCACGACGAGCGGCGCCTTGACCGGGTTGCACTGGTAGAAGCCGCCGACCAGGTCGCTCTCCGGACGTGGCACGGGAGCGGAGCGCCACTGCGTCGTCGACTCGGAGGGGTCGGTCGCGGTGATCGGGTCCGCGGTGCTCTTGTAGTCGATCTCCAGCCGGTCCGGTCCCACGGGCGTGGACCCGAACCGGATGTGCCGGTAGACGGCGTTGGCGCCGAGGAACGCCACGTTGGTCCCGGCGTCGCGGGCCCGGGTCACCGCCTGCCGCATCGAGGTCGACCAGTACTCGTCGTGCCCCGGGGACACCACGGCGCGGGCGCCGTCGAGCAGGTGCGGGTCCTCCTGCAGGTCGACGTCCGTCGCGTAGGCGAGGGGAAGCCCGAGGTGCTCGGCGAACGTCACGAGAGGCAGCTCGTTGCCGAGGAAGTCGCCGCTGCCGGAGGCCTCGGCGTAGGGCCGGTCGAACGTCACGGCGAACGACCGGCTCGCCGGCATCCCGTCCTTGCCGTGGTAGAGGCTCAGGCCGCCGTAGTCGTTGTAGGCCTGCCAGGTGGTGACCGCCTGGACCAGCACCACCTTCCCGGCCGTGCTGTCCGAGCGCACGGTCAGCGGGACGTAGCCCTCAGCACCGTCGTCCCCCTCGAGGCGCAGCAGGTACGCGCCCGGCGGCCACCCCGTCGCGGTGAGGGTGGCGGTCGGGGTCCAGGACGTGGTGACCGTCCGGGTCTCGGGCACGACGGTCGACGGCGGCTGCGCCACCACACGGAACGGCCCGGCCTGCGCCAGTCGGGCCGCGACCGACGAGCCGTACGACCCCATCCGGAGCACCGTCACGCCGAACGACCTGCCCGTGGCCGACACGCGCAGCTGCACCTGGCCGTCGGTGCGGACGCTGGTGCGGTCCGCATAGCCCTCGATGTGGGTCCCGGGCGGCGAGGCGACGTGCCAGTCGTCCGTCGGGGTCAGCGGCGCGACCGACGAGGTCGGGCCGGCGGTCGGGCCGGCGGTGCCGGCATCCGGGACGCGCCCCGGGGACGACGACCCGGCCGCCTGGACCGGTCGACCGCGCGCCGCGAGCACCACGGCCCCTGCGCCGAGGAGGAGGACGAGGACGGCCACGCCCGCCAGCACCGCCGCCCGGCGGCCGGACCGCCGCGAGCGTCGGGCTCCCGATCCGTCCTCGGCCGACATCACGTCAGTGTCACCGGGAGCCGCTCACCCCGCCTCCCGGCCCGCGCCGACGGCCGCCGGGCCGGTGCGCACCTCCTGTGACGAGCCCCTCACGCCGCAGTGGGATCCTTCCTGGGGCGTCGGTCGTTGGACGCCACCGGGACCGCGGCGGTCCGGACGGCGACGAAGGACGGTCATGGGCAACGGGACGGGCCTGCTGCAGGCGAGGGACGTGTGGGCCGGCTACGGCGGTGCCGCGGTGCTGGCCGGGGTGGACGTCGACGTCTCCCCTGGTGACGCCCTCGGGCTGCTCGGCCTGTCCGGCGTCGGCAAGTCCACGCTGGTGCAGGTCCTCGCGGGCGCGCTGGTGCCGAGCCGAGGTTCGGTGACCTTCGACGGCCGCCGCGTGGCGAAGCCGGCGCGGCGCGACCGCAAGGCGCTGCGCGCCCGGCTGCGGACGGTGCACCAGAACGGCTTGGCCAACGCCGACCCCGAGCACACCGCCGAGCGCGTGCTCCGCCTCGCGCTCGACGAGGCGCGCGCCGCCGGCCGGTCCACGGGTGGCGACGCCGAGGGTGCCCTGGCCGTCGTGGAGCTGCCCGCGCACGTGCTCCGCCGCAAGGTGGGCACCCTGTCCGGCGGTGAGCGTCAGCGGCTGGCGATCGCGAGCGCCCTCGCCGCCCGGCCGGACGTGCTGCTGCTCGACGAGCCGCTCACGGCGCTCGACCCCGCCATGCGCCACCACATCGCGGAGCGGATCTCCGCCCTGGTCGGTCCTGCCGGCATCGGGCTGCTGCTCGCCTCGCACGACGTGCGGCTGCTCGAGCAGCTGACCACCCGGGTGCACGTGCTGGCCGAGGGGCAGCTGGTGCAGACCGGCAGCCTGCGCGACGTGCTGGCCGACCCGGTGCACCCGGACACCCGCGAGTTCGTCGAGGCGTTGCCCGAGGCGACCCTGCGCTGGTCCTGAGCCCAGCCGTCGGTCGCCGTCCGCCAGCCACCACCCGACACCCGTCAGGCGGCCCCCGCCGACCGCGCCAGGCCGTCACCACCGCGCTTGGCCAGCCGCATCGCCCGCTGCGCGTCCTGCATCAGCAGGTCCAGGTCCGCCCAGCCGGGGGTCGACGCCGCCGCGACCACGCGCAGCGGCGGCAGCTGCCCCTCCGTCCCATCCTCCGGCGAACCGGCGAGCCCCGCGGCCACCTGCACCCGCAGCTCCTCGCGCTGCGCCGGCGCCCGCTGCTCGACAGCCGCGGGCAGCAGCCCCAGCACCATGAACTCGTCACCGCCCGTGCGGCCCACCAGGAATCCGCTCGGCACCACCTGCGTCAGCCGCTCGGCGATCGCGCGGAGCACCAGGTCGCCGACGGCCTCGCCGTGCGCCGCGTTGATCGCGCCGAACTCGACGACGTCCACCAGCAGCACCACCATGCGGCGCTGCGTGCCGCGCAGCAGCTTCGCCCAGTCCCGCATCGTGTGCCGGACCAGCTCACGGGACGGCAGGCCGGTCAGCGGGTCGTGCAGCGACCGCCCGGTCAGCGCCGCGACCAGGGCGCCGATCAGGTCGCCGGTGCCGACCATCTGCCACGCGTCCGCCCGCACCAGCACCTCGTCGAACCGCGACTCGACGGGCCGCTCGATCGCCCGGACCGCCGTCTCCACCACCGCGGTCTGCTCGTCCACCACCAGCGGGTTCCAGTCGGCGACCTGCGCCACCGGCTGCCGGGTCAGCACCGCCCGCCCGAACCCGAGCCGCCCGGTCATCGCCTCGGCGAACCGCGTGCGGGTCAGCAGACCCAGCCGCGAGGGGTCCTCCGGGTCCTGCACGCCGATGCACGGCAGGTGCGGCGAGCGGAACAGCACCTCGAGCTCGTTCATCGGGGTGGTCCCGTCGGTCACGGTCAGGGGTCGGACCAGGTCTCGCATCACGGCCGGCCGGGTCGCGCCCGTCGCGCGCGCGGCCCGGACCAGGAGGTTCACGTCGTTCGGCACGCGGAGCATGGTCCATCCCGCACGGCGATCGGCATACGGCCGGACGGGTGGGTGCGCGCAGTGTTCGTCCAACGTTCACCGCCCGGACGACCCTCGGACGACGGGGGCTGCGGCGGGACCACGACGGGCAGACGACGCCGGGCCGACGACGGCCTGCCCGCCCCCGGCCGTCAGAGCAGCGAGTCCTCCTCGCGCGCCTGCACCACCTCGCCACGACCCAGCCGGCTGTGCCGGTAGGAGTACGTCGCGTACACCACGGCGCCCACCGCCAGCCACACCGCGAACCGCAGCCAGGTCAGCGTCGTCAGGTTGAGCATCAGCCACAGGCAGGCGACGCCGGAGATCCACGGCAGCACCGGCGACCACGGCACCCGGAAGCCGCGCGGCAGGTCGGGGCGGGCCTTGCGCAGCACCGGCACCCCGAAGCTGACCAGCACGAACGCGGACAGCGTGCCGATGTTGATCATCTCCTCCAGCAGGTGCACCTGCGAGAGGCCGGCGATCAGCGCGACCACCACACCGGCACCGACCTGAAGCCGCGCCGGCGTGCCGAACCGCGGCGACGTGCGGGACAGGCCGCGCGGCAGCAGCCCGTCGCGGCTCATCGCGAACACGATGCGGGTCAGGCCCAGCAGCAGCACCATCACCACCGACGTCAGGCCCAGCACGATGCCGACGGAGATCACCTTCCCCGCCCACGTCGCACCGACCAGCACGAACGCCGTGGTCAGCGACGGGCTCGCCGACTTGGCCAGCTCCGTGTACGGCACCATGCCGGTCACCACGACGCTGACCAGGATGTACAGTACCGTCACCACCGCGAGGCCGCCGAGCATGCCGCGCGGCATGGTGCGCTGCGGGTCCTTGGTCTCCTCGGCGGTGGTCGCGACGACGTCGAACCCGATGAACGCGAAGAACACCAGCGCGGCGCCGGAGAGGATGCCTGCGGCGCCGTAGGTGGCCGGGGCCCAGCCGAGCAGCCAGCCGAACAGCGACTGGTGCAGCGCCGAGGTGCCGGCGGTGGAGGGCTGCGACGGCGGCACGAACGGGTGGTAGTTCGCGGCCTTGACGTAGGCGAAGCCGGCGACGACGACGAACAGCGTGATGCCCACCTTCAGCGCCGTGAACACCGCGTTCACGCGGGTGGACAGGCGGGTGCCGATCGCCAGCAGCGTGGTGAAGATGCCGACCACCAGCACCGGCCCCCACTCGACGCTCACGCCGCCGACGTGGAACTGCATCGGCACGTGCAGCCCGAACAGCGCCAGCGCGTCCCCCACGTACACGCCCCAGAACTTGGCGATCACCGCGCCGGCCAGCAGCATCTCGAGGATCAGGTCCCACCCGATCACCCAGGCGACGCCCTCCCCCATCGTCGCGTAGGAGAACGTGTACGCCGATCCCGCGATCGGCAGCGAGGACGCGAACTCGGCGTAGCACATGATCGCCAGCCCGCAGACGATGGCAGCGACGACGAACGACACGATGACGGCCGGTCCCGCGTAGTTCGCCGCGGCCGTCGCGCCGACCGAGAAGATGCCCGCGCCGACCGCCACCGCGACGCCCATCACGGCCAGGTCCCAGGGGGTCAGGGTGCGCCGCAGCTGCCGGTGCGGGTCGTGCGTCGCGGCGAGCGCGTCCTCCGGAGAGGTGCGCCGGAAGATGCTCCTGGGGGCGGACTGACCGCGACTGTGCTCCACGAGCGGGCGATCCTGGCACGTCACAGGCCTCCGGCACGACCTCCGGTCACCATCCGGTCGGCCGATCGCCCCACCTGCGCCGATGTCCCGAGGCCCTCCGGGACCATCGTCCTACGCCGCATGCAAGAGGGCCCCGCCCCCGGCGAACCGGGAACGAGGCCCTCTCGGAACCGCTGTGGTGCGTCAGGCCGGCATCAGGCCCGTGCCCGCGTCACCGAGCGACGACGCCGGCGGGGCCGGCGGCACGTCGATGCCGGAGTTGGGCGTCCCGACCGAGGCACCCACGGCCACCGGCTGCTTGCCCCGGTCGCCGATCGGCACGCCGCGGAAGGTGAACTCCCCGAGCAGTCCCTCGCCCTCGGCGTCCACGATCACCAGCTGACCGGACTTCAGCTCGCCGAACAGGATCTTCTCGGACAGCGCGTCCTCGACGTCCCGCTGGATGGCGCGGCGCAGCGGCCGGGCCCCGAGCACCGGGTCGTAGCCCTTCTCCGACAGCAGCTTCTTGGCCGCCGGGGTGAGCTCGATACCCATGTCCTTGTCGCGCAGGCGGGCGTCCAGCTTGGCCGCCATCAGGTCGACGATCGCGAAGATCTCCGGCTGCGACAGCTGCGGGAACACCACCACGTCGTCGACGCGGTTGAGGAACTCCGGACGGAAGTGCGTCTTGAGCTCGTCGTTGACCTTGGTCTTCATCCGCTCGTAGGACGTCGACAGGTCGCCGCCGGCCTGGAAGCCGGTCAGCATGCCCTTGGCGATGTCCCGCGTGCCGAGGTTGGTAGTCATGATGATCACGGTGTTCTTGAAGTCGACCACCCGGCCCTGCGAGTCGGTCAGGCGACCGTCCTCGAGGATCTGCAGCAGCGAGTTGAAGATGTCCGCGTGGGCCTTCTCCACCTCGTCGAACAGGACGACGGAGAACGGACGACGCCGCACCTTCTCGGTGAGCTGACCGCCCTCGTCGTACCCGACGTAGCCGGGGGGCGAGCCGAACAGCCGCGAGACCGTGTGCTTCTCGGAGAACTCGCTCATGTCGAGCTGGATCAGCGCGTCCTCGTCCCCGAACAGGAACTCGGCGAGCGCCTTGGCCAGCTCCGTCTTCCCGACGCCCGTGGGGCCGGCGAAGATGAACGACCCACCGGGCCGCTTCGGGTCCTTCAGGCCGGCGCGGGTGCGGCGGATCGCCTGCGACAGCGCGTGGATCGCCTGGTCCTGCCCGACGACGCGCTTGTGCAGCTCCTCCTCCATGCGCAGGAGCCGGCTGGACTCCTCCTCGGTGAGCTTGAACACCGGGATGCCCGTGGCGTTGGCCAGCACCTCGGCGATCAGCTCCTCGTCCACCTCGGCGACGGCGTCCAGGTCGCCGTTCTTCCAGGCCTTCTCCTTCTCGGAGCGGCGCAGGCCGAGCTGCTTCTCGGTGTCGCGCAGGCGCGCGGCCTTCTCGAAGTCCTGCTCGTCGATCGCCGACTCCTTGTCGCGGCGCGTCTTGGCGATCTCCTCGTCCAGCTCGCGCAGCTCCGGCGGGGCCGTCATGCGGCGGATGCGCAGGCGCGCGCCCGCCTCGTCGACCAGGTCGATCGCCTTGTCCGGGAGGAACCGGTCGTTGACGTACCGGTCCGCCAGCGTGGCGGCGGCGACCAGCGCGGAGTCGGTGATGGAGACGCGGTGGTGCGCCTCGTACCGGTCCCGCAGGCCCTTGAGGATCTCGATCGTGTGCGCCAGCGTCGGCTCGGCCACCTGGATCGGCTGGAAGCGCCGCTCCAGGGCCGGGTCCTTCTCGACGTACTTGCGGTACTCGTCGAGCGTCGTGGCACCGATGGTCTGCAGCTCGCCGCGGGCCAGCATCGGCTTGAGGATGCTGGCGGCGTCGATGGCGCCCTCGGCGGCGCCCGCCCCGACGAGGGTGTGGATCTCGTCGATGAACAGGATGATGTCGCCGCGCGTGCGGATCTCCTTGAGCACCTTCTTCAGGCGCTCCTCGAAGTCGCCGCGGTACCGGGAGCCGGCCACCAGCGCGCCGAGGTCCAGCGTGTACAGCTGCTTGTCCTTCAGCGTCTCCGGCACGTCCCCGCGCACGATGTCCTGCGCGAGGCCCTCGACGACGGCCGTCTTGCCGACGCCGGGCTCCCCGATCAGCACCGGGTTGTTCTTGGTGCGGCGGGACAGCACCTGCATGACCCGCTCGATCTCCTTCTCGCGCCCGATGACCGGGTCGAGCTTGCCGTCGCGGGCGGCCTGCGTCAGGTTGCGGCCGAACTGGTCCAGCACGGCGCTGCCGGAGGGCTGACCCTCGGCCGGGCCGCCGGACGCCACGGGCTCCTTGCCCTGGTAGCCGGAGACCAGCTGGATCACCTGCTGGCGGACCCGGTTCAGGTCGGCGCCGAGCTTGCCCAGCACCTGGGCGGCGACGCCCTCACCCTCGCGGATGAGGCCGAGCAGGATGTGCTCGGTGCCGATGTAGTTGTGGCCGAGCTGCAGCGCCTCGCGCAGCGACAGCTCCAGCACCTTCTTGGCGCGCGGCGTGAACGGGATGTGACCGGAGGGGGCCTGCTGGCCCTCGCCGATGATCTCGATGACCTGGGCGCGGACCGCCTCGAGCGAGATGCCGAGGGACTCCAGCGCCTTGGCCGCGACACCCTCACCCTCGTGGATCAGGCCCAGGAGGATGTGCTCGGTGCCGATGTAGTTGTGGTTGAGCATCCGCGCCTCTTCCTGGGCGAGGACGACCACGCGACGGGCTCGGTCGGTGAATCTCTCGAACATGTGCACTCCTCACGAGCAGCGAGCTTCGGGACCCGCGCGCGTGGGCTGCACGGAGCCGACGAAGCGGCGTTGTTCGATGCTAACGGCGGGGTTGTGCCCGGTCGTCCCGTGTTCGCCGCAGGCGTGACGACGGCTGTCGGGCGTCCTCGTCGGGCTTCCACGGCCGAGGTCGGTCGACCGTCAGTCGAGCGGCGCCGACCAGCGCAGCAGCGCGCCGCGCCCCGACGGCGGGCGCAGCAGGGAGAACGAGCCGCCGGCCTCCTGGGCGCGCAGCGCCAGGTTCTTGGTGCCCGACGAGCGCTCGGGGGCGGCCGGCACGCCGACCCCGTCGTCCTCGACCTCGACGACAACCGAGCCGCCCGGTCCGGAGGTGACCCGCAGCCGCACGTCGACCCGTCGCGACCGCGCGTGCCGCGCGACGTTGGCCAGCCCCTCCCGGACCACCGCCACCACGTTGTTGGCCCGGCCGGGTGCGACGAGGGCGTCGACCGGTCCGGCCGGCTCCCCCTCGTCCTCGACGTCGAGCTCGGCGCCGTCCACCTGCACGGACAGCGTCGGGGTGAACCCGAGGGCCCCGCGGGCGATCTCCACCTCGGCGCGGATGCGCGCCACCAGCGGCACGCTGGCGTCCGGGTCGTCCAGCGCCCGCACGATGACGCGGATCTGCCGGATGCCGGCGTCGATGTGCTCGGTGACCTCGTCCAGGGCGCGGGCGACACCGGCGCCCACGGGTTCCGACGGGTTGCTGGAGACCGCCTCGACCTGCATGCCGGCGGCGAACAGCTGCTGGATCGCCAGGTCGTGCAGGTCCCGCGCGATCCGTGCACGTTCGCCGCGCAGCGCCGCCTGACCGCGCAGGTGCTGCGCCTCGGCCAGCACGAACGCGAGCGCGGCCTGCTGCGCAAAGGACGTGGCGAGCTCGACGTCGTCCGGCTCGAACGGCAGCGCACCCGGGCGTCGCAGCACCGCCAGCACGCCGACGCCCTGCCCCTCGGTGCGCAACGGCGCCAGCAGAATCGGTCCGTACCGGCCCAGCGGGGAGCCCGGCGTCACGGCGGACGCCGAGCCGACGTGCCCGTCCTGGCCGCCGAACACCTGGCGGACCAGCGGCTCGTCGGACACGTCCAGGCCGAGCAGGTCGTCCGCGTCGCCGGACACGATCTCGGTGATCAGCGCCTCGTCCGGGGTGGGGAGGATCAGCACCGTCCCGTCGGCGCCGTCCACCTGGCGCGCGGCGTCCGCGACGGCCTGCAGCACGTCCTCCGCGTCGGCGCCCTCGAGCAGCATCGTCGAGATCTGCGCAGCGGCCTGCGCCCACCGCTGCCGGCGCACCTGCAGCTGGTACAGCGCCGCGTTCTGCACCGCGACGGCAGCCGCCGCGGCGAGGGTGAGCACCACGCCCTCGTCCTGCTGGCCGAACCCGCCCGGCTTGTCGGCCAGGTAGAGCGTCCCGTACCGCTGGCCCCGCACCCGGACCGCGGCGCCGAGGAACGGGCCCATCGGCGGGTGCGCGGCGGGCAGCCCGTGGAAGTTCGGGTGGTCGGTCAGGTCGTCGAGCCGCAGCACGCCCTGGTCGGGGATCGAGCCGAGCACGCCCCACGCGTGCGGCGGGTGGCCGAGGGCGGCGACCGTCGCCGGGTCCACGCCCGTCTGGACGAAGGTGATCGACGTGCCCGTGTCGTCGACGATGTTGATCGCGCCGTACCGGGCGCCGGTCAGCTCGGCGCTCGCCGCGACGAAGCGCTCGAGCAGGCTCGCCACGTCCAGGTCCCCGGCCATGCCGAGGATCGCCGACAGCAGCACGCCGCCCTCACCGTCTCCGAGGTCGCCGGAACCACCCGTCCGACCGGGGCGATCCGTCTCGCGCCCGTCCGTCTCGCGCTCCCCCTCGTGCTCCCCCACCGCACCGTCCTGCACTGCCACGCGCACACCGTAGAACGACCTAGGACCTAGGTCCTAGTGCCTGCCGGTACGACGCACCGCACCCGCCCCGCACCGGCGTACGGTCGACGGCGCGATGAACGACCACCACGACCACCACCACGGCCCGCAGCCGACCGTCACCGTCCTCACCGGTGCGGGCATCTCCACCGGATCCGGCATCCCCGACTTCCGTGGACCGCAGGGCGTCTGGACGCAGGACCCCGCCGCCGCCGAGCTCCTGGAGATCGGCCGGTACATGGCCGCCGCCGAGCTCCGGGCGCGTGGCTGGGCGATGTGGCGGGACCACCCGGCGTGGGCGGCGCAGCCGACGGCCGCGCACCGGGCGCTGGTGGAGCTCGAGCGTGCGGGCCTGCTGATCGCGGCGCTGACGCAGAACTTCGACGGCCTGCACCAGCGCGCCGGGTCCGACCCGCGGCTCGTCGTCGAGCTGCACGGCACGCTGACCACGACGTCGTGCATGCGCTGCGGCGCGCGCTGGCCCACCGAGCAGGTGCTGGCGCGCCTGACCGACGAGCCCGACCCGGGGTGCACCGAGTGCGGTGCAGGCGTGCTCAAGCCGGACATCGTCTACTTCGGTGAGCGGCTTCCCGACGAGGCGCTGGAGCGGGCCGTGAACGCGGCGACGGACGCCGAGGTGTTCGTCGCGATCGGCACCACGCTGACCGTGCAGCCCGTGGCGAGCCTGGCCGGGCTGGCGGTGGACCGGGGCGCCCGGCTCGTCGTGGTCAACGCGCAGCCGACGCCGTACGACCACCTCGCGGCCGAGGTGATCCGCGAACCGATCGACCAGGCGGTCCCGGCCCTCGTCGCGCGCCTGCTGGACGAGGTCGGCTCCGCGGCCGGCTGAACCGCCTCAGCCCTGCCGGCCCGGTCCCGTCGGGCACGCCTCGCCGGCGCCGCGGACCCGCTGCATCAGCCCGGCACCGCCGATGGCGAGCGCCAGCATCGCCTGCCCCAGGTCGCCGGGCGCCGAGGCGACCACCACCAGTGCGACCAGCGAGGCGGCACCGGCCGCACCGGCACAGGGCGTGCAGCCGAGGCGCGACGACCAGGGTCGGCCGGGGTCGGGGACGTAGGTCGCGGCGGTGGCCCCGACGAGCACGGCGACCACCAGCGCGCCGGCGGTCCAGCCGGGCCCTGCGGGGCCGCCCGAGACGACCAGCAGCACCGCGGCGACCAGGGGCGCCACGACGACGGCGACCAGCCGACGGCGCTGCACCCCGGCGCGCTCAGGCGCCGGCGTGCCGAGCACGGGCGGGGGCGTCGGAGCGGACGACGGCGCGAACGGGTGCTGGGGCACGGGACCTCCGGTCGGGTTCAGGTCTCGACGATATACCCCCATGGGTATCCGGTTCGGAATCGGAAGCCGATCCGGCTCACCAGCCGTGCAGCAGCGGCTCCGGCCCCGTGTACGTCTCGAAGGCCGCACGCTCCTGGTCGGTGAACGGCCGAGGCAGGTGCGTCGCCGCGTCCAGCTGCACCATCCGGGTGCGTGCCCGCAGGCACACGGCGCCGTCCTCCGGTGCGTCCCGGATCTCGTAGGCGATGTCCACCGACGACCGGCCGGTCCGCGGCACCCACACCTCGACGACGAACGGCACGGGACGGAAGGTCAGCGGCGCCAGGTAGTCGATCTCGTGCTTGGCCACCACCAGCAGCGAGGCCGTCAGCGCCCCCGACTCGTCGACGCCCATCTGCGGGAACAGGGTGAACCTCGCATCGTCCAGGTACCGCAGGAACGCCGCGTTGTTCACGTGCCCGAACAGGTCGACGTCGGACCAGCGGACCGGCATCACCACGCGCCCGCGAGCACCGACCTGCGCACCGACCTGCGCACCGACCTGCGCACCGTTCGACTCACCGTTCGGCTGACCGTTCACACGTCGGACCGTAGCCCCGAGGCCTACGCTCGGCCCGTGCCAGCCGCTCCCGCCCCGTCCTCGGCACGCTCGCGCCGACCGTGGTGGTGGGTGCTGGCCGGCGCCCTCGTCGTCGGGCTCGGTCCGGTGCTGGTGGTCCAGGCGGTCGGCCAGACGGCGGTGCAGCCGGACGTCGCCTCGGTCGCCCCGAAGCCCGTGGCGCTGGTGCTCGGCGCCGGCCTGGAGCCGGACGGCACCCCGTCGGTGTACCTCGCCCGTCGTCTGGAGGCCGCGCGGCAGCTGTTCGCGGCGGGCACGGTGCAGGTGATCCTGGTCAGCGGCGACAACTCGACGCCGTACCACGACGAGCCGGGGGCGATGCGGACCTGGCTGCTGCAGCACGGCGTCCCCGACGCGAGGATCGTCCGCGACGCCGCCGGGTTCGACACCCACGACAGCTGCGTGCGCGCCCGGCAGATCTTCGGCGTGACCTCGGCCGTGGTGGTGACGCAGGACTACCACCTGCGTCGGGCGCTGTTCTCCTGCCGTGCGGCGGGCATCGACTCCACGGGCGTCGGCGTGTCGGCCGCCTCGGTGACGCCGCGGCAGGCGGTGCTGTGGCGGCTGCGCGAGGTGCCGGCGTCGTGGAAGGGCGCGTGGGACGCGCTCACGCACCGCCGGCCGGTGTTCCTCGGACAGCCGGAGGACAGCGTGCGCACGGCCCTGACCACGCCCTCCGCCCCCGCGTCGTGACCCCCGCCGGCCTGCTGCTCGCACCGGGGGCGGGCGCCACCCGCGACCACCGCACGCTCGTCACCCTCGAGCGCGCTCTCGCCCCGTTCCCGGTGCGCCGCGTGGACCTGCCGCGGTCGGCCGTCGCCGCCGTCACGGCCGTCGGACGCCTGGCCGCCACGTTCGCCGCGGACCTCGGGGTCGGCACCGCGCAGCTCCTGGTCGGCGGCCGCTCGTTCGGTGGCCGGATGTGCTCGATGGCCGTCGCCCACGGGCTGGCTGTCGCCGGGCTCGTGCTGCTGTCCTACCCGCTGCACCCGCCGGGCCGCCCGGAGAAGCTGCGCGTGGAGCACCTGCCGCGGATCACCGTCCCCGTGCTCGCCGTCAGCGGCGACCGGGACCCGTTCGGCACGCCCGACGAGCTGCGCACGCACCTGGCCACGGTCGCCGGCCCGCTGACGCTCACGCTCGTCCCGGGTGCGCACGCCCCTGCCGACGGGCCGGTGGCCGCCGCTGTCCAGGCCTGGCTCCGGTCCGTCCCGGGGGCCTCGTCGGCGACAATCGACGGGTGACCCCAGCCGACCAGCCCGTCCTCGACCCGCCCGCGCTCGGCACCGTCCCGGACGTCCGGCTGATCGCGGTGGACATGGACGGCTCGCTGCTGGACGACGAGAAGCGGATCGACCCGAGCTTCTGGCCGCTGCTCGACGCCCTGCACGAGCGGGGCGTGGTGCTGTGCCCCGCATCCGGCCGCCAGTACGCGACGCTGCGCCGGCAGTTCGGCCGCGACGACCTCGTGTACATCGCGGAGAACGGCGCCTACGTGGTGCGCGACGAGCAGGAGCTCAGCTCGGACGGCGTGAGCCGGGACGCCGCCCTGCCGGTGGTCGACGCGGTGCGGCAGCTGGCCGCCTCCGGCGCGGACGTCGGCACCGTGCTGTGCGGCAAGCGGTCGGCGTACGTCGAGCGGACCGACCGGGCGTTCCTCGAGCAGGCCGAGCCGTACTACGCGCGGCTGGAGCTGGTCGACGACCTGCGGGCGGTGGACGACGAGGTGCTCAAGCTGGCGGTCTACGACTTCGACTCCGCCGAGCGGGGTGCCGCGCCCGTCCTCGCGACGTTCGACGGCCCCGTCCGCGTGGTCGTCTCCGGCGAGCACTGGGTGGACGTGATGAGCCCGAGCGCCGACAAGGGGCACGCCCTGCAGGCCGCGCAGCGGGCGCTCGGCGTGACGCGCGAGCAGACGATGGCGTTCGGCGACTACCTCAACGACCTCGGGCTGCTGAGGGCGTCCGCGTGGTCGTTCGCCATGGACAACGCGCACCCGCAGGTGCGGGCCGAGGCCCGCTACGTCGCACCGGGCAACAACGCCAACGGGGTGGTGCGCACCATCGCCTCGGCCCTGCAGCTGGACGGCGTGCTCAGCCGCTGACTGCTGCGGCCGGGGCGGCGGCCGCGAGCGCGTCGAGGGTCGCGGCGACCGCCGGGACACGGATCAGGTCCGGCGTGGTCACGGCGTAGACCCGGCGGGCGGACGTGCCGGCGGCCGGCCGCAGCACGACGCCCGGGTGCCGCTGCCCCGTCTGGCGCACCAGCCGCGGCAGCAGCGCGACGCCGAGCCCGGCGGCGACCAGGGACAGCACGGCGACGTAGTCGTCCGTCGCGTACGCGATCTCGGGAGCGAACCCGCACGCGGCGGCGGAGTGCAGCAGGTGTCCCCGGCACTGGGGGCAGCCGGCGATCCAGGTCTCGTCCGCCAGGTCGGACAGCTGCAGGTGCGGGTCGTCGGCGCGCGGGTGGTCCGCGGGGAGCACGGCGAGCGTCGGGTCGTCGAGCAGGTGCCGCGCGACGAGCCCGGACAGCTCCGCGTCCCGGGCGGCGTCCGCCCCGGCGTGCCCCACGAGACCCGGGGTGGCCGTCGAGCCGCTCTCCGCGTACGCGAACGTGACCGCGACGTCGCACGTGCCGGCACGCAGCCGGGCGAGCGCCTCGGGCGGTTCGGCCTCGTCCAGCGTCACCGTCAGCCCGGGATGCTCGCGGCGCAGCCGGGCGAGCGCGAGCGGCACCAGCGTGGCCGACGACGACGGGAACGCGACCACCCGCACCACCCCGGCACGCAACCCGGTCAGCGCCGTGACCTGCGCGGCCGCCGCGCGGACCGCCGCGTTCACGGTCCGACCGTGCGCCGCCAGCACCGCTCCGGCCTCGGTGAGCCGCACGCGCCTGCCGGACCGGTCGAGCAGCGCCGTGCCGAGGCGGCGCTCCAGGCGCCGGACGTGCTGGGACACCGCCGGCTGGCTGGTCCCCAGCACCGCCGCCGCCGCGGTCAGGGTGCCGTGCTCGGCGATCGCCTGCAGCAGCCGCAGACCGCCGACGTCGAGCCCGGCGAGGGCGCCGACCGTCTCCCCCTCGTCGCCGGCCACCGCGGCGGCACCACGCCCTTCCAGTCTCCCCATGGCGCGGAAGCATAACGAGAATGGATGGCCTCGGGGCCGAATTCGCCGTTGTGTGATGCCACGGTGCCCGGGACGCTCGTCGTCATGACGCTCGACACCCTCCGCACGCGCTTCGCGCCGACCCGCGGGTACCTGAACGCCGCCACGTGCGGGCTGCCCGTCGCCGGCACGGTCTCCGCGCTGGTCGACGGTGTCGAGCGCTGGAGCCGTGCCGAGCACGACCTCGCCGACTACGACGCCGCGGTCGCCGCCAGCCGCGCGGCGTTCGCCCGGATCGTCGGGGTCCCCACGGCCGATGTCGCGGTGGCGGCGCAGACCGCCGCCCTGGTCGGCATGGTCGCCACCAGCCTGCCCGCGGGGGCGGAGGTGCTGACGGTCGAGGGCGACTTCACGTCCGTCACCTACCCGTTCCTCGTCCGCACGGACCTGCGGGTGCGCGCCGTGCCGCTCGCCGAGCTGGCCGACCGGATCGGCACCGGGACCGACGTCGTGGCGTTCTCCCTGGTCCAATCGCACGACGGCGCGGTCGCCGACACCGACGCCGTGATGGAGGCCGCCCACCGGGTCGGCGCGCTGACCGTCGTCGACCTGACCCAGGCGGCCGGCTGGCTGCCGGTGGACGCCGGTCGCTTCGACGTCACGGTGACCAGCGCCTACAAGTGGCTCTGCGCGCCGCGCGGCGTGACGTTCCTCACCGCCGGCCCGCGGGCCCGCGACCGGCTGCAGCCCGTGCACGCCAACTGGTACGCCGGTGCCGACGTCTGGTCCTCCGTCTACGGCCACGACCTGCGCCTGGCGGACGACTCCCGGCGCTTCGACCTGTCCCCGGCGTGGCTGTGCTGGCTCGGTGCGACCCCCGCCCTCGAGGCGTTCGCCGACGAGCTGGCCGGACCGGCGCCCGACGCCGTCCGCCGCCACGACGTCGCGCTCGCGGACGGGCTGCGCGCCGGCCTGGACCTCGACCCGGCCGGCAGCGCCATCGTCTCCCTGCCGGACCCGGACGGGTCCGCGGGCGCCCGGCTGGTACGGGCGGGACTACGAGCGGCGGCGCGAGGGGGTTGCGCCCGCCTGTCCTTCCACGTCTGGAACGACGACGACGACGTCGCGGCCGCCGTGGAGGCGCTCCGGGGCTGACCGCGGGACGGCGACGGCTGCCGAGCTCAGCCCTCCAGCGCGGCGGCGAACGCGCGGAACGCCGCGTCGTTCCACAGCACGAACCGCACCGTCTCCGGACCGCCCTGGTGCGTCCGGCCCCACTCCCGCACGGTCGCCACCGCCACCCGGGCCACCTGCGTCACGTCCCAGCCGTACACCCCGGCGCTCACCGCCGGGAACGCGACGCTGCGCGCCCCGACCTCCGCCGCGACGTCGAGCGAGCGGCGGAAGCACGACGCCAGCAGCTCCGGGTCGTCCTGACCGGCGTGCCGGTTGGGACCGACGGTGTGCACCACCCACCGCGCCGGCAGGTCGAAGCCTGGTGTGGCGACGGCGTCACCCACCGGCAGGCCCTTCGGCAGGGTGGTGGCCCGCAGCTCGCGGCACGCGGCGAGCAGCCGCGGACCCGCCGCGGCGTGGATCGCACCGTCGACACCGCCGCCGCCCAGCAGCGACGAGTTCGCCGCGTTCACGATCGCGTCGACGTGCTCGGTGGTGATGTCGCCGCGGACCGCTTCGAGCTGCACCCGCCCATCGTCGCCCGTCCGGCGCCGTCGGTCATCCGCACCGCCCGCCGCCGGCACCGGCCGACCCGCTCCGGGGGTCCGCCCCCTGAGACGGGGGGCGGAGGATCCGGGGTGCGATCGGGGGACACCCCGATTCCGCCGTCGTCGGCTGCAGGTGAGGGTGGACGACGTGCCCCGCACCGCCGCCCCGCTCGGACCCGACGTCGCCCCGTCGGCCGTCCGGCGCACCGGGGCCCTGCTCGTCATGGGGGCCGCCGCCCTCTCCGCGTGGGCGTGCTGGTTGGGCAGCTCGCTCCCGCCGTCCGCTCTGCGGCAGTCCTGGTCGGCGGCGTGGACCGGGCTGGGCAGCTGGCAGCTGACCTGGGTGATGGTCGACTCGCTGGAGGTGCTGGGGCTGCTGGTGACCGGTGTCGCGCTGCGCCGTGGCCACTGGGTGTCGGCGTTCAGCGCCGCGGTGAGCGTCCCGCTCTTCGTGCTCGACGCGTGGTTCGACGTGATGACGTCCACCACGCGGGTGGAGCTGTGGCAGGCGGTCGCGATGGCCGTGCTGGTCGAGCTGCCCACGGCGGCCGTGCTGGCACGCGTGGCGTGGTGGGGAGCAAGGACGATGCGGGCGGCGACGGTGCCCGGACATGGCGAGGCCCCTCGGACGCTTACTCCGAGGGGCCTGTACCGGGACCAAGGCTAGGGACGGCCTGCCGCCGACCGGGTGAACGACACGCGAACTGTCCACAAATTCCGTCCACAGGCCTGTGCCTGACCAGCGTTGTCGCAGGTCGTCCTGTGCACAGAGCTGTGAGGTCAACTGTGCACAAAGTTGCTCTCCAGAACCCCTTGTGGGCCCGTCAAGGCGCGACTAGAAATCACTCATCGGCCTCGGCACCGAGAACCGACGGAGAGAGACTCCCCCCGGGGAGATCCCACCGACGGGGACAGGTCGTCGAGGATCGGACCGACCGGAGAACGGACGGCCAGATCGGCGGGGAAACCCGACGACTCGCGGCGACGACGCGAGGGCCATCACGGACCGGGCGGTCGATCGCAGTCGTCCCGTTCGCGGTGGACCGGTTCGCCGGATCCCGTCGCAGCGGGACGGAGCCGCAGCGTCGCAGCGGCGTCCCCATCGGGTGACCGATGAGCCAAGGGACCTGCGATCAGAGGGAGGCCCCCCGGACGCTTACTCCGAGGGGCCTTTCCTCATGTCCGGACTCATGACGGCCTCGTCGGCTCGGACTCCAGCAGGATCGTCACGGGCCCGTCGTTCACCAGCTCCACGGCCATGTCCGCACCGAACACCCCGGTGCCCACCCGCAGCCCGCGCTCTCGCAGCGCCGCGACCAGCGAGTCCACCACCGGCTCGGCCACCGGCCCCGGCGCCGCGGCGTTCCACGTCGGCCGTCGGCCCTTGCGGGTGTCGGCGTACAGCGTGAACTGGCTGACCACCAGCACCGGCGCCCCCACCTCGGCTGCCGACCGCTCGTCGCGCAGGATGCGCAGGTCCGCCACCTTCCGGGCGATCAGGTCCACCTGCGCGGGGCCGTCACCGGGCGTGACGCCGGCCAGCACCACCAGCCCCGGCTCGTCGATCGCGGCGACCACCTCGCCGCCCACCGTCACGCGGGCGCGCGTCACCCGCTGCACCACCGCGCGCACGCGTCACCAGCCCCCGCGGGACGGGCCGCCGCGCGGCCCGCGACCGGAGTACGGCCGCACCGCGGGCCGGACGTCCACCAGGTACACGACGGCCGCCACGGCGGCGAGCAGCGCGAGGAACTGGAAGAAGCTGCTCGGTGCGAACCCGAGGGGCACCGCGAGGAAGGCCACCACGACGGCGGCCGTCAGGATGCCTGCCCAGAACGGCCGGGTCCGCTTGTCCGCGGCGGGGAAGGCCCGGGCCGGACGGGTCAGGCAGTCGACCAGCGCCCAGACGGTCAGCGCGAGGATCGCCACGAAGAAGACGAGGAAGAGGCCGGCCTGCACGGTGCCGATGGCTGTCACGGGCCGAGCCTACGGTGCCGGTCGACACCACCCCGTGCCGCCCTACAGCTCCGGCAGGACGGCCCGCGCCTCGGCCGGGTCGGTCCCGGCGGCCTCCAGCAGGTCGACGACGAGCGACCGGGCCAGCAGCACCAGGCTCTGCGCCTGCCAGTCGTCCGAGCCCATGGCGTACGGGTCCAGCCGCTCGGCCACCGCGCGGAGCGCCGCACGGGCGCGGGCCGGGTCACGGCCGGCGCCGAACGCCTCGGCCAGCGCGTCGGCCGCACGCGCCACCTCCTCGAGCAGCTCGGCGGCGAGCTCGGTGCGCTGCCCGTCCTCGACGGCGGTGACCGCCCGGCGGATCAGCACCCGCGCGTTGCGCACCGCCCGGTCCAGCAGCACCGCGGCGGACACGGACCGGGTCAGCTCGTCCCGGTGCCGCCAGGCGGCCGGGGACACGCGGGCCAGGTCACGGGCGGTCCCGGCGGACTCGCGCCACTCGTCGAGCGCCGGCTGCGACGTGCGACCGCGCAGCAGCGCGTCCTCCACGTCGGCCACCGTGCCGGTGCGCAGGCCTCTGGCCAGGGTGTGCAGCATCCCGGCGAGCTCCTCGGTGGCCGCACGGGCCTGCCGGTGCAGGTGCCGGCGGGGGTCCGTCGGGGTGAGCACCACGACGACCAGGCCGATCACGCCGCCGACCACCGCGTCCACCCACCGGCCGAAAGGTCCGCCCGTCAGCGCCGGCAGGGTCATGATGACGATCGCCTGCACCCCGGCCTGCGTGGTGATCAGCGGCGCCCGGTCGACGAACCGTCCCACCAGGGCGGACACCGCCAGCACCACGCCCATCTGCCAGATGCCGGAGCCGATCAGCCGCACCATCAGCTCGCCGAACCCGACCCCGAGCGCCACGCCGACCGCCAGCTCGGCCACCCGCCGCGTCGACCGGTCCCGCGAGAAGCCCAGGGCCACCCACGTACTGACGGGGGCGAAGAAGGGGTGCGTGTGGCCGAAGGCGTAGAAGGCCACGGCGTACGCGATGGTGCCGGCGACGGCGGCCTGCAGGATCCAGAACCAGGACGCGTGCACCCGGGCCCAGCCCTGGCGGGCGCGCACCTCGGCCGTCACCCGCAGGTCCCGCAGTCCCGCCCGCCGCCCGGTCCGGGCCGGCCGCGCCGGTCCCGCGGCCGCCTCGGTCACAGCGAGACGTGCGGGCCGAGACCTCGGGCCACCGGCCCGCGCGGGGCCGGACGGTCCACCGAGACACCGTCGCCGGGCACCACCTGCTCCTGCGCGGCGGCCACGGGCTCGGCCGGGCCGTCCACCCGCAGCTCGTCGTCCGCGGGCACGGACCGCTTCACCACCGCGAGCGCCACGGGCCCCAGCTCCTGGTGCCGGGCCACGGTGGTGATGGTCCCCACCTCACGGCCGTCCACGGTGCGGACCACGGCACCGGCCTCCGGCAGCAGGTGGCCGGACCCGTCGAGGTGCAGCATCACCAGCCGCCGCGGCGGACGGCCGAGGTTGTGCACCCGGGCCACGGTCTCCTGGCCCCGGTAGCAGCCCTTGTGCAGGTGCACCGCCGTGCGCAGCCAGTCGAGCTCGTGCGGGATGGTGCGGTGGTCCACCTCGTGCGAGAACCGCGGCCGCCAGGCCGCCACCCGCACCGCCTCGGTGGCCCACGTACCGGCCAGCACCGCGCCGGCGGCCTCGCGGACCGCCACCTCGTCGGCCAGCCGCTCCCGCGGCACGAGCACCAGCCGCCAGGGCCGCTCGGCACCGGGGTGCTCGTCGTCGGGCGGTCCGTACCGGGTGCCGCCCGCCGCGACGTGCGGCCACGGGTCCCGCCACGTCAGCGGCTCGTCCGCGTGGCCCTCCGCGTCGACCGGTTCACCGATCACCACCCACTCGTCGGTCACGTCGGCGACCTCGACGCGGAGCATGAAGCGCATCCGGTCCAGCCACGCGGCCAGCTCGACGGGCGTCTCGGTGATCAGCCAGGTGGCCTCGCCGTCGTCCACCACGCCGGCGGCGTGCTCCACGTGCCCCTGGGGGTCCAGCACCAGCAGCTCGGTCGAGGTGCGCGGTGCGAGGTGCTCCACGTCCTGCGAGGTGATGGAGTGCAACCAGCTCAGCCGGTCCGGCCCCGCGACCCGCAGCACGCCCACGTGCGACATGTCCACCACGGCACCGCCGCGCTCGAGCGCACGCTGCTCGGCGACCGGGTCGCCGTAGTGCCACGCGACCCCGGCGTCCGCACCGGCCGCCGGGACGGCACCGTGGCGGTCGAGCAGCGGGCTGCGGTGCCGGGGCGCCGCGGCCGTCGTCCGGTCGGGGGCACCGCCCGGGGTCTGCACCGCGGGCAGCTGGTCCGTCATCGCTCAGTCCTCCACGCGGGTCAGCCGGCCGGAGGAGTACGACTGCAGCGGCTGGCCGAACGCCGCAAGGTCGTGCGCCCACATCAGCTCGCCGTGCACCAGGCCGTACAGCCGCCGTCCGGCGGACACCTCGGCACCGGTCGCCGTACGCGCCACCAGGTCGCTGACCAGGTCGATCCGCCCGTTGCCGACAGCACCCACGTACACGGCCACGTGCCCGGACGGGTCGGCCACCAGCTGCTCCACCGGGTGCTGCCCCTCGGCCAGCTCGACCGACGGCTCCGGCGGCACGCGCCAGTACCCGACCTCCGACGACCACACCGGCCCGGTGTGCTCCGCCGGCGTGCTGGGCGGCGCGTCCGGGGCTGCGGTCGGCTCGTCCCCTGCGGGCTCCGGCGTCGTCTCCAGCGCCGTCAGGTCGTCAGGTGCCACCACCAGCCGGATGCTCGACCGGTAGGCCAGGTACGGCCCGCCGTCGCTGGTGACCTCGAGCTCCTGCGTGAACGCCGCCTCCTCGACACCGGGGTAGGCGAGCACGCCCTCACCGCGCCAGCGGCCCACCAGCCACGCGAGCGGGTAGACCTCGGGTGCCAGACCCTCAGGCAGCACGAAGGGCATGGTGCCTCCCTGACGGACGGCGGTCGGTGCGGACGTGGGACGCGGGCGTCCCGGTCAGGGCCTGGTCAGCGCTGGCCCTGGTACAGCTTGTAGACGGACAGCGCCGCGAACCACCCGATCGCCAGCGTGGTGACGGCGAGCAGGCTGACGAAGAAGATCTCGAGCCCGGACATGGGCCCATCGTAACGACGGCCGGTCCCTTCCCCCGTCCCCGCCACCGCACCGCGCTCAGTCCTCGGCGACGTCGATCAGCACCTTGCCGACGATGCCGCCCTCGACCGCGTCGTGCGCCGCGGCCGTCTGCTCCAGCGGGTAGTGGTGCAGCGGCAGGCCGTGCTCCTCACCGACGCCGAAGGCACCGTCCGCCACGGCGGCAGTGACGTCCGCGGCGGCCGCCGCGAGCGCCGCGGCCCCGACGGTGTAGAGCAGCACCCCCTGCAGCCGCACGTTGGTGGAGAACATGCCCCGCACCGGGAAGCTCAGCTGGTCGCCGCCGTTGTTCGCGTAGATCGAGACGGTGCCGCGCGGCCGGATCACCGCCAGGTCGGTCTCGAGGTTCTGCGCCGGCGCCACCTCGACGACGACGTCGACGCCGTCCGGCGCGATCGCGCGCACCGCCCGCACCACGTCCTCGTGCCGGTAGTCCACGGTGTGCTGCGCTCCGGCGGCCGTCGCGAGCGCCGCCTTCTGAGGGCTGCTCACCGTGGTGACCACCGTCGCACCCGCCCACCGCGCGAGCTGGATCGCCGCGTTGCCGACGGCTCCGGCACCCCCGGCGACCAGGACCGTCCGACCCGTCAGCGCTCCCGGCGACAGCCGGCTGGGGCCGTCCTCCAGGGTGGTCAGCGCGCGGTGCGCCGTCACCGCCGGCACGCCGAGGTCCGCGCCGAGGTCGAAGCTCGCCCCCTCGGGCAGCCGGTGCACGCGGTCGACCGGCAGCACGGTCAGCTCCTGCGCCGTCCCGGTGGGGCGCCGGTGCTGGGCGAGCATCAGCCAGACGCGGTCGCCGACCGCCAGGCCGTCGACTCCCTCGCCGACCGCGTCGACCACGCCGGCGCCGTCCTGGTTGGGCACCACCTCGTCGAACGCCAGGCGCGAGCCGGTCGACCCGCTGCGCGACTTCCAGTCCGTCGGGTTCACTGCCGACCGCACCACCCGCACCCGCACCTCGCCGGCACCGGGCGCGGCCACCTCCCGGTCGACGAGCTGCAGCACGTCGCTGGCGCCGGGACGGGTGAAGACGATCGCTCGCACGGTTCGGACCTTTCGTCGGGGACGGCGCCGTGAGGTGGCTCCGTCGGGGGCCAACGGACGGCGGGGTACGGATATGCCCGCGACCGCGGCGCGACCCGGCACGGCCGAGCCCGCGGTCGCCTGGCTAGCCTGTGCCGGTGACGCGCTCCCTGGTGATCAAGTCCACCTCCGGCACCGACCGCCCCGAGGCCGCGAACCAGGCGTTCACGGTCGCGGCCGCAGCCGTCGCGGCGGGTGCCGACGTCAGCCTGTGGCTCACCGGCGAGGCGGCCTGGTTCGCCGTCCCGGGCCGGGCCGCGGAGCTGGAGCTGGCGCACGCCACACCGCTGCCGGAGCTGCTCGAGCTGCTGCTGGCCGACGGCCGCGTCACGGTGTGCACGCAGTGCGCCGTCCGGCGCGGCATCACCGCGGACGACGTGCTGCCGGGCGTCCGGATCGCCGGGGCGCCCGTGTTCGTGGAGGAGGTCCTCGCCGAGGGTGCCCAGGCGCTGGTCTACTGACCGTCCGGGCTAGGCCGAGCGCACCGACCGCAGCCGCTGGCCCAGCAGGTACAGCTCGCACCCGAGGCACAGCCCGAACGCCGCGTTGAGGAACGCCGCGACCAGGGCGAGCGCCGCGCCGACCGTCACGCCGAGCGGCGCACCGAGCAGGGCGACGACGAGCCCGAGGCCGGTGACCACAAGACCCACCAGCTGGGCGAACCGCGGGGGTCGGGGGTCCTCCCGCTCGGTGGGCGGTGCGAGCCGCGGCGCGACCAGCCGGCGGTAGACGGCGCCCTGCCACGTGCCGCCGACGCCGCGAGTCACGCCGAGGGCGAACCCGGCGGCGACGACGGCGAGGACGACGGTGGCCGCCGTGCCGGTGCCGAGCAGCAGGACGACGACGAGCAGCGCGGCGGTGAGCGCCGCGCCGAACCTGGGGCCGCGGGGGTCGATCCCGGCGGGTGCCTGCACGGGGATGGTGGACGTGCTCATGGGGTTCTCCGGGGGCTGGTGCGGGGCGCGGGTGCGCCAGGGCGCGGGGCCGGGACCATCCGATGCCGGGGTGGTGGACGTGCAGCGCACGTGCACCGGGACCGCGGCGGGGCCGGACGCCTCCGCCGCAGCGGGGCTCAGCCGGCGGTGGTCCCGCGCGGACAGCCGTCGGCCGGAGGCGGGCACGCCTCGAGGGCAGCGAGCGCCTGACGCCGGTCGGTCGCCCCGGACATCCGCCCGACGACGACCCCGGCGCCGTCGATCAGCAGGACGGTCGGGGTACGCATCACGTCGAAGCGTCGCACGAGGTCCAGGTGCTGCGCGACGTCCAGGTCCACATGCCGGACACCGTCTTCTTGAGCAGCGAGATCCGCGAGCACGGCGTGGGTGCGCCGGCAGGGCGTGCACACCTCGCTGGACAGCTGGACGAAGGTCGCCCGCGTCCCGGGCTCCACGCCGATCTCCGCGCTCGTCAGGCGCTCCACGCCGGGCGCGTGGACGTGCGGCCCGTCCGTCAGGTCGGCGGCCGCCAGCACCGCCGTCGGCACCGCGGTGAACCGGCCGTTGCGCCGCTGCCAGGCCAGGCCCACCAGGACCGCCGCCGCCAGCACCGCCACGACCAGCACCACGCGGGTCACGGTCACCGGACCAGCACCCGTCCGACCACGTACAGCACCATGCCGGTCACGCACACGGGCAGGGCGATCGCGGCCAGCGCCGGCATCCGCCGCCGCAGCTCCGGCATCCCGTCGAACAGCGCGTCCATCGCGGCGACCAGCACGCCCACGGCTCCGCCCAGCAGCGCGCCGACGGCGGGGCTGAACGAGGCGAGCGGGATGCTGACCAGCGCACCGACCCCGGCGGCGGACAGGACGGTGGTCACCGCGCTCACCCACCGCGCGACGGCCAGGGCGGACACCGCGGAGCCGACCGCGAGCGCCACCGCGCCGGTGACCACCAGCGTCGGTCCGCCGGACAGCGCGTCGGCCGCCGCCCACCCGGAGGCGGTCAGCGCGATCACGGCACCGGCCGCCGTGCCGGACACCGACTCGACCATCCGCACGCGCCCGTCCCGGCGCAGCAGCTCGTTGACGAACGCCAGCAGCAGCGCCGCGGCCATCGCGATGGACAGCGCGGACAGGTCCGACGACGCCGTGACGAACGCGACGGCGTACAGCGCACCGGCGCCGGCGAGGCCGATCACCGCCGACGAGCCGGGCGGGAAGGGCAGCCGAGCGAGCCACGGCCAGCCGAGCGCCAGCAGCACGACGAGCACGAAACCAGCCCCCACCAGGGCCGTCGGGTGCAGGTAGCCGGCCAGCGCGACCGCTGCGGCGAGGGCGGCCGTGGCCACCGACCGGGTGGCGACGGTCATCGGGCCACCACCTGCCCAGGGCCGCCGAGCGCAGGCAGCGGCACGGGGGCGGGGGTCAGCACGCTGGGATTCTCGCAGATGCCGTGCCGCGGACGGCTCGGCGTGCGGCCGCGCAGTGCGCGGTACCGTGTGCTCACTCGCGCGCCTGGAGGTCCTGGTGGCAGACCTGCTGCTCCTCACTCCGGCGTCCGGGGGGTCCGCGCAGGTGCTGCCCGCACTCGGCCTGCTGTCGCACCGGGTCCGGGTCCTACCGGTGGAGCCGTCCGCTCTCGTGGACGCCCCGGACGCAGACATCGTCGTGCTCGACGCGCGCCGTGACCTGGTGACGGCGCGCACCACGTGCCGGCTCCTGCGCGCCACCGGCCTGACGGTCCCGCTGATCCTGGTGCTGACCGAGGGCGGCCTCACCGTGGTGACCGCCGAGTGGGGCGCCGACGACATCGTGCTGGAGAACGCGACCCCGGCCGAGGTGGAGACCCGCTTCCGCCTGGTGATGGAGCGTGCTGCGACCGCCGCCTACGAGGACGCACCGCTGGAGATCAGCGCCGGCGAGCTGACCATCGACGCCGGCGGGTACACCGCCCGGCTTCGCGGGCAGCCGCTCGACCTGACGTACAAGGAGTTCGAGCTGCTCAAGTACCTGGTGCAGCACCCCGGCCGGGTGTTCACCCGGGCGCAGCTGCTGCAGGAGGTCTGGGGCTACGACTACTACGGCGGCACCCGCACGGTGGACGTCCACGTGCGGCGCCTGCGCGCCAAGCTCGGTCCCGAGCACGAGCAGCTGATCGGCACGGTGCGCAACGTCGGGTACCGGTTCGACCCGCCGAAGGAGACGCGGCGCGGGGCGGACGACCGCTCCGGCCTGACCGAGACCGCGGGCCTGTGACCACCCTCGACCGGTAGCCTGGCTGGCGGTGTGCCGGGAAGCCTGGTCGGCGTCCTGCTGCCGACCCCGGAGGTCCCCGTGCCGCCCCGCCGCGACAACCACCGTCCGACACCGCAGGGCGTACCCACCGGACCTGTCGCCGCCGGGCGCCCGCCGCGCGAGCACCGCCGCCTCTTCGCCGCCCTCACCCCCGGTGGCGAGCGGAACCTGCTCGACACGCTGCGCGACGAGCGGACCGGCGCCGTGCTGCTGCTCGTCGCGACGGCCCTCGCCCTCGGGTGGGCGCAGCTGTGGCCGGCCGCGTACCGCTCGGCGTGGGCGACCGCCGTCGGCCCCGCGGCGGTGCACCTGCACCTGACGCTCGGTCAGTGGGCGACCGACGGGCTGCTGGCGGTGTTCTTCTTCGTCGTCGGGCTGGAGCTCAAGCGCGAGCTGGTGACCGGCGAGCTGCGCCGACCCGCGACCGCGGTGGTGCCCGCCGTGGCCGCCGTCGGCGGCATGGCCGTGCCCGCGCTCGTCTACCTGGCCGTCAACCTGACGTCCGCGGACGGCCGCCCGGTCGGCTGGGCGGTGCCGACGGCCACGGACATCGCCTTCGCCGTCGGGGTGCTCTCCCTGGTGGGACGGTCGCTGCCCGCCTCCCTGCGCGCCTTCCTGCTGACGCTGGCGGTGGTGGACGACCTGCTGGCGATCGTCGTCATCGCGGTGTTCTACGCCCGCTCGCTGTCCGTGCTCCCGCTGCTGGGCGCCCTCGGTACGGTCGCCCTGTTCGCGGTGCTGGCGCGCCGCACGCGCCCCCCGGTGTGGCTGCTGCTGCCGCTCGCCCTGACGGCGTGGGCCCTGCTGCACGCGTCCGGCGTGCACGCCACCATCGCGGGCGTGCTGCTCGGCCTCAGCGCACCGACCAGCACTCCCGTGGGCGCGGCACCCGGCACGGCCTCGACCGCGGAGCGGTGGGAGCACCGCTGGCGTCCCCTGTCGGCCGGCGTCGCGGTGCCGGTGTTCGCGCTCGCGGCGGCGGGGGTGACCGTCTCGGGCGACGTGCTGCGCGCCGCGTCGCACGATCCGGTCGCGCTCGGCGTGGCGGCGGGCCTGGTGCTCGGCAAGCCGCTAGGCATCCTCGCCGCCACCTGGGCCGTTGCCCGGTTCACGCGCGCCAGCCTCGCACCGGCGCTCGGCTGGGCCGACGTGCTGGGGGTCGGGCTGGTGGGCGGGATCGGCTTCACCGTCTCGCTCCTGGTGGGTGGCCTGGCGTTCGGCTCCGGGAGCCCGCAGGACGAGCACGTGGTGGTCGCGGTGCTCGCGGCCTCGGCCGTGGCGGCCCTGCTGGGCGGCAGCACCCTGGCGTGGCGGGACCGGGTGCACCGAGGGCGCCGCCGGTCGGTCAGCGGGTAGGTTTCGTGCCGATGAGCACCGTCGACTCCGCCGAGCTCGCCGTCGACGGCCCGTGGGAGCACCGCTTCGTGCCGGCCAACGGCGCGCGGTTCCACGTGGCGCTGGCGGGCCCGGACGAGCGGGACGCCCCGCTGGTGGTGCTGCTGCACGACGTGCTCACCTACTGGTGGGCCTGGCGGCACCAGCTGCCGGCGCTGGCCGAGGCCGGCTACCGGGTCGCCGCGATGGACGTGCGCGGCACCGGCGGGTCGGACAAGCCGCCGCACGGGTACGACGCACCGACTCTGGCCACCGACGTCGCAGGGGTGATCCGGTCGCTCGGTGCCGGTCAGGCCGTGCTGGTCGGGGCCGGCACGGGAGGTCAGCTCGCGTGGGCGACGGCGGCCCTGCACGGCGACGCGGTTCGCGCCGTCGCGGCGTTGTCGTGCCCGCACCCCCTGGACGTCGGTCCGGCAACCGTGCGCCCCGCAGCCGCGCGCCGCCTCGCCTACGTGCAGCTGCCGTCCCTCCCGGAGCGGGCGCTCACGGAGGGCGATCTGGCCGAGCGCCTGATCACCGGCCTCAGCGGCGGCCGCGGACGGCCCGACGCGGAGGCGGTCGAGGCGTACAGCCGCGCGCTGCGGGTGCCGTTCGCCGCCCACAGCCAGCTGGAGCAGGTCCGGTGGCTGCTGCGGTCCCGCCCCCGGCTCGACGGCCGCCGGTACCTCGCCGCGTTCGAACGCGCACGACCGCTGCCGACGCTGCAGGTGCACGGCGACCGCGACGGGGTGTGCACCCCGGCGGCTGCCGCGCTGCACAGGTCGACGGCCGCGGCGCTCGCCCGCCCCTACCGCTACGAGCTGCTGCGGGGCGTCGGCCACTACGTGTCCGACGAGGCACCCGAGCGCCTGACCGCCCTGCTCCTGGACTGGCTGGCCGAGACCCTCGTCTGACCCCACGCCGAGACCTTCGTCCGAGGCGCACCGAGGCCCTCGTCCGACCCCACGGCATTCCCGTCGAGCCGCCCCCGGCCTCGCGCCCCGGCGTCGCGTCCCCGGGGCTCAGCCCTTCACCATCGCGGCCGCCTTCACCGGGTCGTTCTCCCCCATCCCCGCCGACGGGCACAGCGCGAACACCGGGCACGCCCCGCACGCGGGCTTGCGCGCGAAGCAGATCCGACGGCCGTGGAAGATCAGGTGGTGCGAGGCCATCGTCCAGTCCTTGCGCGGCAGCAGGGCGCACAGGTCCTGCTCCACCTGCACGGGGTCGTCGCTCCCGGTGAGGCCGAGCCGGCCGGACAGCCGGAGCACGTGCGTGTCCACCGGCAGACCGGGCACGCCGAACGCGTTGCCGAGCACGACGTTCGCCGTCTTGCGCCCCACCCCCGGCAGCGTCACCAGGTCCTTCATCCGGCCGGGCACCTCGCCGCCGAACCGCTCGACCAGCGCCTGGCCGATGCCCATCACGGCGCGCGTCTTGGCCCGGAAGAACCCGGTGGGTCGCAGGATCTCCTCGAGCTCCGTCGGGTCCGCCGACGCCATCGCGGCAGCGTCCGGGAACCGGGCGAACAGCGCCGGGGTGGTGAGGTTGACGCGCACGTCCGTGGTCTGCGCCGACAGGACGGTGGCGACCAGCAGCTCGAACGGCGTACGGAAGTCCAGCTCGATGTGCGCGTCGGGGAAGCGGACCGCCAGCGCGCGGTCGATGCGACGTGCTCGTCGGGTGCGGGCGAGCGCGGACTCGTCGGGAACCAGGGTCACCGTCGCAGGTTACGCGGCGGCTCCGACACGGCCGCCGGGCCGCCGCGCCCCCGTTCGGCTCGCACGTTCGGCCGTCCGGGCGAACCGGCCCTGCACAGGGAGTCGGCGGTACGTCCGCGCGAGTGAATCTGGACGCGCGTCCGGGTGGTGGCGCTCAAGTCGGGGGCCCGACGTCCCGAATCAGACACCAGGAGACCGGCGGACGGAGGTGCGGTGACCACGCAGCACGTGCTCGACGTCCACGCCCTCCGGCTGGACCACCGCGCGTTGCGCGCCGAGCGGTCCCGGGTCGGCTGGTGGCGGCGGCTGGTCCGCGCGCGCCTCGACCTCCTCGTCGCCCGTGCCGTCGGTCCGCAGCCGCTGGGTGAGGAGCTCGCCTTCCAGCTGCCCCTCGACGTGGGGCTGGACGTGCCTCGACCGGACGAGCTCGAGGCGGTGCTGGGCGGCCCCCGCTCCGGCACCCACCTCGACCAGCTCACCGCCCTCCGGGCGCTGGACAGCCGGCTGGTGCGGTACCAGGACGGTGTCGACGCCGCCCTGGCGGCCGCCACGGAGCGGCTGATCGGGCACCTGGCCGGGCAGCCGGACGCCGTGCTGGGACCCGTCCCGGAGCACGAGTCGCGCAACTGACCTGCGCGACCGCCATGGGGCAGACTGAGCGCTGACGCCGTCCCTTCGGCGCCTGCGGGAAGGTGGACTGATCGTGGCTGACGACGTGGTGCTGACCGCCCCGCTCTTCGCGGGCCTCGAGCCGGACTCCGCGCGCACGCTGATCGCGTCGATGAAGAGCATCGACGTCGGCCGCGGGGACGTGCTGTTCCACGAGGGCGAGCCGGGCGACCGGCTCTACGTGATCCGCGAGGGCAAGATCAAGCTGGGCACCCGCTCCAGCGACGGCCGCGAGAACCTGCTCGCCGTGCTGGGCCCGGGCGAGATGATCGGCGAGCTCTCGCTGTTCGACCCCGGCACGCGCACGGCGACCGCCACCGCGATCTCCGACGCCGTGGTGCTGGAGATGGGCCACCACGACCTGCAGACCTGGTTGGCGTCCACCCCGGCGGTCGCCGAGCACCTGCTGCAGGCGCTCGCCCGCCGCTTGCGCCGCACCAACGAGGCGCTGGCGGACCTGGTGTTCTCCGACGTGCCGGGCCGCGTGGCCAAGGCGCTGCTGGACCTGTCGAGCCGGTTCGGCCGACCGGTGGAGGACGGCATCCGCGTGGCGCACGACCTGACGCAGGAGGAGTTGGCCCAGCTGGTCGGCGCGTCCCGCGAGACGGTGAACAAGGCGCTGGCCGACTTCGCCGCGCGCGGCTGGGTCCGCCGCGAGGGCCGTGCCGTGGTGCTGCTCGACGTCGACCGCCTGGAGCGGCGCGCCCGCTGAGCGGCGCCGCTCAGGCCGCCTCGACTCAGGCGACCTCGACGACCAGCTCCACCTCGACCGGCGCCCCGAGCGGCAGCGCCGCGACGCCGACCGCCGAGCGCGCGTGCACGCCTGCGTCGCCGAGCAGCGCGTGCAGCAGCTCGCTCGCCCCGTTCAGCACGGCCGGCTGACCGGTGAACGTCGGGTCGCTCGCGACGAACCCGACCACCTTGACCACCCGCACCACCCGGTCCAGGGCCGCGACGGCGTCCCCGCCGGGACCGGCCAGCAGGCTCCCGACCGCGGCGAGCGCGTTCAGCGCCGCGATGCGCGCCTGCTCGGTGGCGGCCGGCGGCGTGACCTGACCGGGCGTCAACCCGACGATCCCCGTGACGGTCAGCCCGCCCGCGACGAACGGCAGCTGGCCGGACGTCCACACGTACGAGCCGGTGCGCACCGCGGGCACGTAGGCGCCGACGGGCGCGGCGGAGGACGGCAGCTGCAGGCCCAGCTCGACCAGACGGTCGGCGACGGACATCAGGCCTCCCGCGGGCGCTTGAGGTAGGCGACGAGGTTGCCGTCCTGGCCCTGCAGGACCGTGACCAGCTCCCAGCCGTCCACCCCCCACTGGTCGAGGATCGCCTTGGTGGCGTGGACGATCAGCGGGACGGTCGCGTACTCCCAGGCAGTGGCCATGCACCCACCCTAGGCGACGGCCCGACGCCGGTCCGGTGCGCGCCCGCCGCTGTCCGCCTGCGGTGCGGCACCGGACCTCGGCTGCGCCGTCAGCGCACGTCGCCGGCGGTGGCGAGCTCGCTGCGCCACGACCGGACCTCGGGGCGACGACGCAGCAGCGCGCGCCGCTCCCGCTCGGTCATGCCGCCCCACACCCCGAAGTCCATCCGGCTGTCGAGCGCGTCGGCCAGGCACTCCAGCCGTACCGGGCACGTGCCGCACACCGACCGGGCGTCCCGTTGCGCCGATCCCTCGACGAACAGGGCGTCCGGCGCCAGCTTCCCCTTGCCGCAGGCTGCCGACGCGGTCCAGTGGCCCTCCCGCGATGTCCAGGCCATCGCGCACCTCCTTGTCACGCGGGCACCCCCCCGAGTGCCCCCTGGTGGGGGACCGTACCGGGGAGTAGTACCGCTTGACGAGCCGCCGTTCGGGTCATCCTGCCTGGTGAGAAGCGTGGAAGCGCTACCAGGCAAGCGTCCAGCTGTGTCCGTGATGCCACGAACGTCCGGATCTTGCTGTCCAGCACAGGCAACCAGGACGAACGTCCCCGCCGTGGACGGGCCGGTCAGCGGTGTGCACATACCGTGCAGACCCGGCTCGCACGAGGAGGTCCACGGGAACGGGTCAGGTGTCGCCGTTACCCTGACGGGCATGGCGTCCCCTGCCCGCTCGCCCCGTACGCACGGCCGGTTCATCCGGCCCGGCCAGGCGTTGGCCCTCTTCCTCGCGCTCGTGCTGGTCGCCGGTGTCGGGGGCGTGCTCGCCGCGGGGCTCGCGCTGCCCGCCGTCGCGGTCGCGGACGGCACCACCAGCATGACGGTCAAGGCCTTCGACGGGCTGCCCACCGAGCTGGAGCAGAAGCCCCTGCCGCAGAAGTCGACCATCCTCGCCGCGGACGGGAAGGTGCTGGCCACCTTCTATGACCAGAACCGGGTGGTGGTCCCCCTCGACCAGATCGCCCCGATCATGCAGAAGGCCGTGATCTCGGTGGAGGACAAGCGGTTCTACGAGCACGCCGGGGTCGACATGCAGGGGATGGCTCGAGCGGCGATCAACACGCTCGTCGGCCAGAAGGAGGGCGCCTCGACGCTGACGCAGCAGTACGTCAAGAACGTGCTGATCGAGGCGGCGCTGGCCATCCCGGACCCCGCGCAGCGGGCGCAGGCGCTCGCCGACGCACGCGACAACTCGGGCTCCTCCGGCATGGCGCGCAAGCTGCGCGAGGCGAAGCTGGCGATCACGCTCGAGAAGACGATGACCAAGGACCAGATCCTGGAGAAGTACCTGAACATCGCCCAGTTCGGCGCCTCCTCGATCTACGGGGTGGAGTCGGCGGCGGAGTACTTCTTCGGCAAGCATGCCAAGGACCTGACGTACCTCGAGGCGGCCACCATCGCCGGCATCACGCAGAGCCCGACGAAGTGGGACCCGGTGCTCAACCCGGCCGACTCGCAGAACCGTCGCGACACCGTGCTGGACCTGATGTACCAGCAGGGCTACATCACCCAGGCGGAGCACGACAAGGGCGTCGCAACCCCCCTGAAGGACACGCTGCACGTCACGCCGATCAAGCAGGGCTGCATGACGGCGAACGACACGGTGGCCGGTTCCGGCTTCTTCTGCGACTACGTCACCAAGGTGATCCTCAACGACCCCGCCTTCGGCAAGACGCAGTCCGACCGGCAGGCCCTGCTGTACCGCGGCGGCCTGACGATCACCACCACGCTGATCCCGGGTGAGCAGACGGCGGCCGACGAGGAGGTCAAGGCCGGCGTGCCGGTGAACGACCCGTCGGGCATCGGCAGCGCGCTGGTCTCCGTCGAGCCCGGCACCGGCAAGATCACGTCGATGGCGGAGAACCGCGTCTACAACCCGATGCAGAACGCCGGCCCGGGTGAGACGGCGCTGAACTTCAACACGAGCTTCGAGTACGGCGGGTCGAGCGGGTTCTCGCCCGGTTCGAGCTACAAGGCGTTCACGCTGCTGGAGTGGCTGCGGCAGGGCCACTCGCTCAACGAGAAGGTCAACGCGACGCCGCTGCAGTACAACATGTCGCAGTTCACCTCCTGCAAGGGCCGGCTTTCCGGTACCTACAAGTTCAGCAACTCCGAGAGCAACCAGAACTACCCGCAGACCGTGCTGAGCGCGACGGCGAACTCGGTGAACTCCGCGTTCATCGCGATGGGCCTCCAGCTCAACCTGTGCAACATCGTCGACGGTGCCGCCGACCTGGGGGTCCTCCGCGCCGGTGACCCGAACCTGAAGGACAACTCCGGGCAGCCGTGGGGCGGCGTGCCGTTCGGCCCCTACCCCGGCAACATCCTCGGTTCGGAGCAGACCTCACCGCTGATGATGGCCGGCGCCTACGCAGCGTTCGCCTCCGGCGGCGTGTTCTGCAAGCCGATCGCCATCACGAGCGTGACCGATGCGACGGGCGCCAAGCTCAACGTGCCGAGCGCCGACTGCCAGCAGAAGGTCGAGCCGCAGTACGCCGCCGCGATGGACTACGCGATGAGCAACGTGTGGAACGGCACGGCCAAGGCCGTCGGCGCACCGCCGTTCCCCGCCGCCGGCAAGACCGGTACGACGACGTTCAACGAGGAGCTGTGGTTCGTCGGCTTCACGCCGCTGCGGGCCACCGCGGTGTGGTCCGGCCAGATCACGGAGCAGCAGAAGACGCTGCACGGCGAGACGATCAACGGCAAGACGTATTACCAGGGACCGTTCGGCTCGGACATCTCGGCACCGACCTGGAAGCGGTTCATGATGCGGATCATGGCCGGCCAGAACGTGCCGAACTTCCCGGCGATCGGCAGCGACCAGCTGTACGGCAAGCAGGTGAGCGTGCCGTACGTCGTCGGCCAGCCGCAGGACCAGGCGACGTCCACGCTGCAGAACGCCGGGTTCACCGTCCAGGTGTCACCGAACCAGGTGTCGTCCTCCGTGGCGGCCGGGTCGGTGGCGAGCCAGTCGCCCACGGGCACCGCGACACCGGGGTCGACCGTCACGCTGGTGATCTCGAGCGGGCAGCCGGCAGCCCCGCCGCCGCAGCCGACCCAACCCGCACAGCCTGGGCCCGGTGGTGGCAACCCCGGTAACGGTGGCGGGAACCCGCACGGCTGATGGGCACCCTGAGCCGGACGACCGGCGCCCTGGCACTGGCCGGCGCCGGCGCGCTCGCGTGGGGCGCCCTCGTCGAGGTCCACTGGTACGCGCTGCGTGAGGCGACCGTCCCGGTGCTGGCCCCCGGGCAGGCGCCGCTGCGGGTCCTGCACGTGTCCGACCTGCACCTGACGCCCGGTCAGCGGCGCAAGGTCGACTGGGTCCGCGACCTGGCGACCACGCGGCCGCACGTCGTCGTGAACACCGGCGACAACTGGGCGCACCTGGACGCGATGCCTGCCCTGCTCGAGGCGCTCGAGCCGCTGCTGGAGGTGCCGGGCGCCTTCGCCCTCGGCTCCAACGACTACGTCGCGCCGCAGCCCAAGAACCCGGCGCGCTACCTGCAGCGCGACGCCCGCACCGCGCAGGTGCAGCCGGTGGCGCTGCCGTGGCGTGAGCTGGTGCGCCGGTTCACGTCGGCGGGATGGGTGGACCTCGACAACCACCGGGGGGTGCTGGACGTCGACGGTCGGCGCATCTCGCTGGTCGGCACGGACGACGCGCACCTCGACCGCGACCGCTTCCCCGCCGCGGGCGGACCGGACGACGTCCGCAGCACTGACGTGCCGGTGGACCTGCACATGGGCGTCACCCACGCGCCGTACCGGCGGGTGCTCGACGCGATGCTCGACGACGGCGTCGACCTGGCCATCGCCGGGCACACCCACGGCGGACAGCTGGGCCTGCCGTTCTGGGGCGCGCTGGTGACCAACTCCGACCTGGACACGCGGCGGGCCAAGGGTCTGCACGGCTGGCCCGGTCCACGTCCGGACCGCCCGGGTGGCGGCGACTCGATGTGGTTGCACGTGTCGGCCGGGCTCGGGACCTCGCCGTACGCGCCCGTGCGCTTCGCGGTGCGGCCCGAGGCGACCCTGCTGACACTCGTCCCCCGCTGAGTCCCGGGCGGCCCCTGCGTCGTGCCGTAAGGGCGCTGCCTCCGCCACCTCCGAGGCGATTTCCTCGCCCGTGTCGGCGTCGGCTATCCTTGCCAGGTTCCTCCGGGGTGTGGCGCAGCTTGGTAGCGCGCTTCGTTCGGGACGAAGAGGTCGTGGGTTCGAATCCCGCCACCCCGACCCGGAGACGACGACGGCCCTTGACCGGCAGAAGTGCTGGTCAAGGGCCGTCGTCATGTGCGCTGAACGGTCCCGGACCGTGCGGGTGGTGGACCGCTCGCCCACCGGTGGGACGTCGAGGCTCGGCGCGCCGCCGCCCGGCAGACTGGTCCCGTGAGCCCCGTGATCGAGCCCGCTGACGACGTGCTGGCGGGGCTGGCGGCCCTCCCCGGCGTCCCCGCCGCCGTGACCAGGGCCCGGGACGCCTGCACCGAGCTGCGCCGGCATCCCGCGATGCGGCGACGCTGGTCGGAGGTCCGGGTGCGCGCCGGCCTCGAGGCAGCGTGGGCGAGCGCGGCGCTGGACGGCGTGCGGGTGCCGGTCGAGAACGTGCGGGCGCTGGCCGCCGGCGCACCCGCGCAGGGGCCGACGGACGACGTCGTCCGCGGTGCGGTGCGGGCGCACGCAGCCGTCGAGCGCCTGATGCCGGACCTCGGCGCGCCGGGTCGGGTCGGCGACGGCAGGGGCACCCTCGGCCCGCTCCCGCTGGGCCAGCTGCTCGCGCGGCTGCACACCCTCGCGGCGACCGGCAGGGTTCCCGACGAGGAGCTGGGCCGCCCCCGCGGCGACCGCCCGACCGCCGACCTCGCCGGCCTGGGAGCCGCGCCGGCCGGTGCGGACGTCGGCCATCGGCTGGCCGCGCTGACCGAGGCGGTCCACCGCACCGCCGCTCCCGCCGCGGTGGTCGCCGCCGTGCTGCACGGCGAGCTGCTGGCGCTGCGGCCGTTCACCGCCGCCAACGGCGTGGTCGCCCGTGCCGTCGCCCGGCTCGCCGTCACCGCTGGCGGCCTCGACCCGACGGGGTGCGCCGTCGCGGAGCCCGTCTGGGCGGATGCGCCGCTGGTGTACCAGGCCACCGCCGCGGGCTTCGCCACCGGTGAACCGGACCGGGTGGCCGCCTGGCTGGTGCTCTGCGCCGATGCCGTCACGGAGGGCGCCGCCCGGGCGGCGCGGCTGGCGGACGAGGTGCTCTCGCACTGACGGGTGACGGCGCTCAAGGCCGCGCCGGCACCTGACGATGCGTGCCTCATGAGTGCGCCGCTTCCACCCGCGGGCTGGTACCCGGACGGGTCCACCCCGAACGTCGTCCGCTGGTTCGACGGCAGCCGGTGGACCGAGCACGTCACGCCGCTCGCACCGGCCGCCGCGCCTGCCGGTGGGTACGCCTCGCCCTCCGGCGGGTACGGATCGCAGGCCGGCGGGTACGGCCCACCGGTCGGCGGGTACGCGTCACCCGCTGGTGGGTACGTCCCCGGGGCGTACGCCACGGCGGCCTACGGACCTGTGGCGGCCCCCAGCACGGACCTGGGGCCCGGCAACGGTCTGCACTGGGTGCTGCCGGTGGGCCGCTCGTGGCAGTCGATCGTCGCGGGCTACGTCGGGCTGTTCGCGCTCTTCGCGTGGTTCATGGCCATGGTCGGGACCGGCGGGGCCGTGTTCGGTGCGGTCGTGGGGCTGCTGTCGGTGGCGCTCGGCATCGTCGCGATCCGTCGCGCGTCGTCCGGCGGCCACGGCCGCGGCAGGGCCTGGTTCGCCGTCGTCGCCGGCGCGTTGTGCCTGGTGATGACCGTCGTGGTGGCCTCCGGCGCCTGAGGTCCTCGGCCATCGGCCACCGGCCCCACGACGCAGACCGGCCCCGGCACCGTCGGGTGCCGGGGCCGGTCCTCGAGCGCGGTCAGGCCGTGGCGAAGCGGCGGGCGACCAGCAGCTCGGCGATCTGGATCGCGTTGAGCGCGGCGCCCTTGCGCAGGTTGTCGTTGGACACGAACAGCGCGAGACCGCGCCCTTCGGGCGCGCCCTCGTCGGTGCGGATGCGGCCGACGTACGACGGGTCCTTGCCGGCCGCCAGCAGCGGCGTCGGGATGTCCTCGACCTGCACACCAGGGGCGTCGGCCAGCAGCTCGTAGGCCCGCTCGACGGACAGCGGCCGCTCGAACTCGGCGTTGACCGACAGCGAGTGGCCGGTGAACACCGGCACCCGCACGCACGTGCCCGAGACGAGCAGGTCGGGGATCTCGAGGATCTTGCGGGACTCGTTCCGGAGCTTCTGCTCCTCGTCGGTCTCGCGCAGGCCGTCGTCCACCAGGTTGCCGGCGAACGGCACCACGTCGAAGGCGATCGTCCGCGGGAACTTGGTCGGCGCAGGGAAGTGCACGGCAGAGCCGTCGTGCACCAGGCCGAGCGTGTCCTCCTCGACGGCGGCGCGCACCTGCGTGTCGAGCTCCTGCGCACCGGCGAGGCCGGCCCCGGACACGGCCTGGTAGGTCGAGACGATCAGGCGGCGCAGCCCGGCCTCGTCGTGCAGCGGCTTGAGCACCGGCATCGCGGCCATCGTGGTGCAGTTCGGGTTGGCGACGATGCCCAGCGGGATCTCGTCGAGCGCGTGCGGGTTGACCTCGCTGACCACCAGCGGGACCCGCGGGTCCTTGCGCCAGGCAGAGGAGTTGTCCACCACCAGGGCACCGGCGGCGGCGAAGCGCGGCGCCTGCTCCTTGGACGTCGCGCCACCGGCGGAGAACAGGGCGATGTCGATGCCGGACAGGTCCGCCGTCGCGACGTCCTCGACCGTGATCTCGTCGTCACCCCAGGGCAGCGTCCGCCCCGCGGACCGCGCCGACGCGAAGTACCGGATCGACGCGACCGGGAACTCGCGCTCGGCCAGCAGCCGGCGCATCACGCCACCGACCTGCCCGGTGGCCCCGACCACTGCGACGTTCACGCCGCTCATCCCGCTCACCGCCCCGTCCCGCCGTACACGACGGCCTCGTCCGACTCCGTGTCCAGCCCGAACGCCGTGTGCACCGCGCGGACCGCCTCGTCGAGCGAGTCGGCCCGGGTCACCACGGAGATGCGGATCTCGGAGGTGGAGATCATCTCGATGTTCACACCGGCCTCGGACAGCGCCTCGAACAGCTTGGCGCTGACGCCCGGGTGCGAGCGCATGCCCGCACCGATCAGCGAGAGCTTGCCGATGGTGTCGTCGTACTGCAGCGACGCGTACCCGATCTCCGGCTGGTGCTCCGCGAGCGCGGCCATCGCCACCGTGCCGTCCGTCGCGGGGAGCGTGAACGAGATGTCCGTCAGGCCCGTCCGGGCCGCGGAGACGTTCTGCACGATCATGTCGATGTTCACGCCGGCGCCGGCGACCACCGTGAAGATCTTGGCGGCCTTGCCCGGCACGTCGGGGACGCCGACCACCGTGATCTTCGCCTCGGAGCGGTCGTGCGCGACGCCCGAGATGATCGGCTGCTCCACGGGAACCTCCTGGGTGGTGTCGGGCTCGTCCGTGACCAGCGTGCCCGGGTGGGTGGAGAACGAGGACCGGACGTGCACCGGCACCTGGTAGCGGCGGGCGTACTCGACGCAGCGCAGCATGAGCACCTTCGCGCCGCTGGCGGCCATCTCGAGCATCTCGTCGTAGCTGATCCGGTCGAGCTTGCGGGCGCTCGGCACGATGCGCGGGTCGGCGGTGAACACGCCGTCGACGTCCGTGTAGATCTCGCAGACGTCGGCCTGGAGCGCGGCCGCCAGCGCGACGGCGGTGGTGTCGCTGCCGCCGCGGCCGAGGGTGGTCACGTCGTTGGTGGCCAGGTTGACGCCCTGGAAGCCGGCGACGATCGCGACCTGGCCCTTGGCCAACGTCTTGGTGATGCGGCTCGGCGTGACGTCGATGATGCGCGCCTTGCCGTACGTCTCGTCGGTGATGACGCCGGCCTGCTGGCCGGTGAAGCTCTTCGCCTCGACGCCGAGCTGGTCGATCGCCATCGCGAGCAGGGACATGGAGATCCGCTCGCCGGCGGTCAGCAGGATGTCCATCTCGCGCTCGGGCGGCAGCGGGGTCACCTGGTGGGCGAGGTCGATCAGCTCGTCCGTCGTGTCGCCCATCGCCGAGACGACCACCACCACGTCGTTGCCGGCGCGCTTCGCCTCGGCGACCCGCTTCGCGACGCGCTTGATGCTGCTGGCGTCGGAGACGGACGAGCCGCCGTACTTCTGCACGATGAGGGCCACGAGGGTGCGCTCCGGAGGGGTTGCGCGATCAGACCGCGATCGGACGAGGGGCGCCTGCGAGTCTAGGTCGGCCCACGATGCGGACCGACGGGTTTCCGCATGACGGACGCGGCCGCCCGCGGCCGGTGTGCTCCGCGGCGTTCGCGCTGGTCAGCCCAGCACGTCGACCGCGAGCCGGGCGATCAGGGCGGCCACGACGACGACGAAGACGATGCGGACGAAGGCGCTGCCCCGGGCCACCGCCGTCCGGGCCCCGAGGTACGCACCGGCGATGTTGGCTCCGCCGACCAGCAGCCCGAGCCGCCACAGCGGCGCCCCCTCGAGCGTGAACACCAGCAGGGCGCCGAGGTTGGTGGCGACGTTGACGATCTTCGCCTGCGCCGACGCCTCGAGGAACCCGTAGCCGACGATGCCGACCAGGGCGATCACCAGGAACGAGCCGGTGCCCGGGCCCAGGAGACCGTCGTACGCACCCAGCACCAGGCCGAGCGCCAGCGCCACCGCCTGGTGTCGCCGACCCGTCCAGCGCAGGTCGGTGGCCCGGCCCACGCGTGGACGCGCCACCGTGTACGCGCCCACCAGCACCAGTGCCACGAGGATGACCGGCTTGAACACGGAGGTGGGCAGCAGCCCGGCGAGGGCCGCTCCCCCGGCTGCGCCGACGAGTGCGGTCATCGCCATCGGCCCCGCAGTGGACAGGCCGGGCTGCACCCGCCGGTAGTAGGTCAGCGCGCTGACCGACGTGCCCATGATCCCGGCCACCTTGTTGGTGGCCAGCGCCTGCACGGGAGTGATGCCCGGCACCAGCAGCAGCGCCGGCAGCTGCACCAGCCCGCCGCCGCCGACCACCGCGTCGACCCAGCCGGCGGTGAACCCGGCGAGCATCAGCAGGCCGACCGTCGCGAGCGTCAGGTGCAGGCCGGACACGGTCACGGTGGCGGACCCTACCTCCCGGCCGGTCTCGGTCGGAGGACGGCGGGCCCGCCGGGTCGGAGGACGCCGGGACGGCCTGCCGTCGGACCGCCAGCAACCGGCGCAGTCCCGGCACAGGATCCCCTCAGAAACGGGCCACGCCGCCCTTTGCCCGACCCCTACCGTCAAGCCATGACCAGCGACGTCGCTGCCTCGGCCGTCCCTCCGCACCCTGGCTCGCCCGGGCCAGGCGGCCCGGACGGGATCCGCACCGCCGGCGTGGTCCGCAGCTTCGGCGCCGTGCGGGCGCTGGACGGCGTCGACCTGCACGCCCGCGCCGGCCGGGTCACCGCCCTGGTAGGGCCCAACGGGTCCGGGAAGACGACGCTGCTGCTGGTGCTGGCCGGGCTGCTGGCGCCTGATGCGGGCACGGTGAGCATCGACGGGTACGACCCGGTGACGGACGGCCCCGCCGCACGGGCCCGGACCGGCTGGATGCCGGACACGTTCGGCACGTGGGACTCGCTCACGGCTCGCGAGGTGCTCCGGACGTTCGCGGCGGCCTACCGCCTGCCTCCGGCGTCCGTCGGGGCCCGCGTCGACGAGCTGCTCGCCCTGGTGCACCTGTCCGAGTACGCCGACCGGCCCGCCGCAGTGCTCTCGCGGGGCCAGAAGCAGCGGCTCGGACTGGCCCGCGCGCTGGTGCACGACCCGGCGGTGCTGCTGCTCGACGAGCCGGCCTCCGGCCTGGACCCCCGGTCCCGCGTCGACCTGCGCGAGCTGCTGCGCCGGCTGGCGGACGAGGGGCGCACCGTGCTGGTGTCCAGCCACGTGCTGTCCGAGCTGGAGGAGATGGCCGACGACGCAGTGTTCCTGTCGCACGGTCGCACGGTGCTGACGGGCGACACGGAGGCGACCCTCGGCACCGCGGGCGCCCGCCGGCCCTGGCGGGTGCGCGCGCTGGACGCGGAGGCGCTCCAGCGCTGGCTCACCGCGGTGCACGCCGCGTGGCGGCCGGACGACGACGGTGTGTTGATCGACGTCGACGGCGACGAGGGCGCCGCGACGCTGGTGCGGGACGCGGTGGCGGCCAGCGTGCCGCTCGTCTCGATCGCCCCCGCCGGCGGGGTGCTGGAGCAGGCCTACCTGGCACTGGACGAGGAGCGGCGATGAGCGGCACGTGGCGGGTGTCCTGGCACGGGGTGCGCACGGTGGCGGCCCTGGAGCTGCGGCAGCGGGTGCGGTCCACCCGCTGGATCGTCGCGCTGGTGGTCTGGTTCCTCGTGGTCGGCGCCGTCACCGCGCTCACCACCGGAGCCCTCGGCGCGCTGACGGGTCACGACACCTCTCCCCTGCACCGCGGTCCGCTGCTGTTCTTCGTGGTGACCTTCCTGGTGCTGGGGCTGGGGCTGCTGGTCACCCCGACCCTGTCGTCGACCGCCGTGAACGGCGACCGCGCCGCCGGCACGCTCGCCACGGTCCAGGTGACCCTGCTGACCCCGGCCGAGATCGCCACCGGCAAGCTGCTCGGGGCGTTCGCCGCCGCCACCGCCTTCCTGGTGGCGAGCCTGCCGTTCTACGGGCTCGCGATGGCGATGGGCGGGACGAGGGTGATCACGCTGGTCAGCGTCGTAATCGTGACCGCCGTGGTCCTCGCGTCGGTGTGCGGCATGGGCATCGGGTTCTCGGCCCTGACCGCCCGGACGGCTGGGTCGACCGTGCTGACCTTCCTCGGGGTCTCGGCCCTCGCGGTGTTCACCCTCGTCTTCTTCGGCCTGACGCTGCCCGCGAACACCTCCCAGGAGGAGGTGCGCGTGTGGGGCGTCTCGCCGTCGTCGGCGCAGTGCGAGTCCAATGCCCTGGGCGACACGACGTGCAGCGGCAGCGTCACCCTCGGCGGTAGCACGGCCGCGGGCGACTCCTCGGCGGTACCCGCGTGCGAGTGGCGCACCGAGACGCGGCCCGTCGTCCACACCGAGCGGACCTGGTGGCTGCTGGCGGCCAACCCGTTCGTCATCGTCTCCGACGCCTCGACGGTGCCGCAGCAGGACCTCCAGTCGGTGACGTCACCGTTCGGCGCCATCCGCGAGGAGGTCCGTACCGCGCGTGCCGGCGCCAGCGGGATCTCGAACGAGTGCTGGGGCCCGATGGGACAGGTGTCCCTGCCCACCGAGGGTCCACGGCCGTCGGCGGTGCCGGTGTGGCCGTGGGGCCTGGCGTTCACGGTCCTGCTCGGCGTGGCCGGCTACGTCACCGCCGTGCGCCGGCTGCGCATCCCGCAGCACGCTCTGCCGCGCGGGGTGCGGGTGGCCTGAGGCGCGGCTCCGGTTCGGGGGCGTACGGCGTCGTCGCGACGTCCGCCCTGGTCAGGGCTGCAGCGCGTCGTACTCCGCCTCGGCAGCCACGTCGTCGTCCACGTCGAGCCGCAGGTGCGCCAGGATCGTCTGCACCGTGCGCAAGGCCGACGACGCGCGCTCGCCCCAGTCGGACAGGTAGGAGAACTGCCACCACCACAGCGCCTCGACCGGGCGGCCCGCCTCGTAGTGGCGCAGCCCCTGGGCCAGCGCCCCGGCGATCGCGACGAGGTCGCCGGACAGCGTCGCCTGGGCCACCTCCGGGCCGACGACGGGGTCGACCACCTCGACGTACTCGTCGACTCCCTCGAACACGTTCGCGAGGTTGGCGCGCAGCGGCTCGACGTCCGGGTCGGGACCGACGTCCGGCTCGAACCGCAGGGCCGGCACCACGTCGTTGATCGCACCGAGCCGGGCACCGGCCGCGATCACGTCCGACAAGGCGAGGAGCAGCAGCGGCAGCGTGGCCTCCGGCGCCGAGCCGGCGGCCACCTCCGTGACCGTGGTCAGGTAGCTGCGCGCCTCGTCGTGCACCGACCGGGCGAGGTTCGCGAGGTCGTCGGTGTCGCTGTCGGTCATCGTCCGCTCCCTACGCGCTGATCCGTCGGCGGCCCTCGAAGGCCCGGCCCAGGGTGACCTCGTCGGCGTACTCCAGGTCCCCGCCCACCGGCAGGCCGGAGGCGAGCCGGCTGACCGCCAGGCCCATCGGGACCAGCAGCCGGGCCAGGTAGGTGGCGGTCGCCTCGCCCTCGACGTTGGGGTCGGTGGCCAGGATCACCTCGGTGACGGTGCCGTCCGCCAGGCGGCTGAGCAGCGAGGCGATCCGCAGGTCGTCCGGACCGACGCCGCCGATCGGGTTGATGGCCCCGCCGAGCACGTGGTACCGGCCGCGGAACTCGCGCGTCCGCTCGATCGCAACGACGTCCTTGGCCTCCTCCACCACGCAGATCACGTTCGGGGAGCGTCGCGGGTCGCGGCAGATGCGGCACTGCGCCTCCTGGGCGACGTTGCCGCAGATCTCGCAGAACCGGACGCGGGCCTTGACCTCGGTGAGCGCGTCGGCCAGCCGACGGACGTCCGCCGGGTCGGCCGAGAGGATGTGGAACGCGATGCGCTGGGCGCTCTTGGGGCCGACCCCGGGCAGCCGCCCGAGCTCGTCGACCAGGTCCTGGATCGCCCCCTCGTACACGCGGTCAGCCTAGTTGGTCACCCATCCAGTTGACCTCGCGAGCCCGTCGCAGGGCGGCTGTGGCGGCGTCGACCCGACGGACCGACCGCACGGCGTCGACGTCGTGGAACCGCGACTCGAGGCGGGCGGCTCAGGCGTTCGGGTCGTCGATCTGCTCGTCGATCACGGTGCCGCCGAGCAGCCGCGCGACCAGCGGCGCGCCGACCAGGCCCGATCCGTCGATCAGCGGGTCGTCCGGCGACGGTTCGTCGGGCTCGTCGGACCAGCCCGAGCCCGCCGGACGGGGGCCGGAGCCGGCCACCGGGTCCCGCGGGACGTCGCGCGGGTCCTCGAACGGCACCTCGTCGTCCGGCGGGATCCAGTCGCCGGGCGGCAGGTCGTCCACCGGCTCGTCGGGCGGGTCGAGGTCCGGTGGCTCGTCCGCAGGACCGCTGCGGCGTGCAGCGGCAGCGGTGCCGGCGGCGCGGCCCCGGGGTGCCGAGCCGCGGTCCGGACGGGCGCCCGACGGCGCAGCAGCGGTGCCGGGCCGGCCCTGGGATGCGCGCGCTCCCGATCCCGACGAGGCCGCACCGGGAGATCCTGTGCTCGAGCCTGCCGAGCGGGACGAGCCGGCGGCGGGTGCGGCCGAACCGTCCGGCGCCGACCCGGCGTCCGGGGAACCGGGTTCCGGTCCCGAACCCCCGGCCGGAGCCGAGCTGGACGGCACCGGACGACCCCATGACGCGGCGGCCTCGTCCACGCTCGGGATGCCCGGCGTACGCCGTGCCGCACGAGCAGTCGAGCCGGTCGATGACGCGCCGGCGGGCGTGTGAGCTCCTGACGCCGGTGCAGCGCCGGCGGCCGACCGGTCGGACGCCGCACCGCTGCCGGCTGGTGTCGCCGCGTCGCCCAGCACGCCCTCGACCCTGGCCTCGACGCCCAGCGTCTCCCGGAGAGCCTGGGCGACCGCCTCGGCGTGGCTGCCGCGCTGGAACTGCTGGATCAGACCCGGCTGCGCGAACCCGAGCCGCAACGTCGTCGCGTCGAGCTCGAGCACCTGGGCGTGCTGGCTGACCAGGGCGTGCGTCAGCAGCCGCAACCCGCGAAGGGTGCCGAGCACCTCGGGCCAGCGGCGACGGAGCATCTCGGTGTCCGGGCCGCCGGCGCCGCGCGGCGCTGCCGGTGGTGTGGTTGCCGCCGGGGCGGACGGTGCGGGTGGTGCGGTTGCCGCCGGGGCCGGTGGTGCGGGTGGTGCGGCTGCTGCCGGTGCGGGCGCCGCCGCGGCGGCTGGAGCCGGCGAGGGACCAGCGGTGGCCGTCTTCCGTCCGGACGACGACCGGGCGGGCACGTCGTCGACCGGCCACGGCGGTGTGTCCAGGTCGGCAGCGGCGTCCGTAGCGGCCTCGGCGTCCGCTGCCTCAGCGGGTGCCTCGACGGCGGGCTCGGCGGCCACCGGCGGGGTGCCGAGCGGCGGGGTGGCCGGTTCCACCGGTGCCGATGCACGGCTGGCCACCACAGGCGCACCACCGGCACCGACCACCGCCGGGGCGGCCGCGAACCCGCCGCGCTCCAGCCGGTCGAGCCGGGCGCCGAGCCCGAGCGTGCCGTCGTCCGCCGCCGGCAGCAGCAGCCGCGCCATCAGCAGCTCGAGGTGCAGCCGTGGGGACGTGGCACCGGCCATCTCGGTCAGCGCGGCGTTGGCCAGGTCGGCGGACCGGGACAGCTCGGCGGCGCCGAGGTGCCCCGCCTGAGCACGCATCCGGTCCAGCTGGTCGGCCGGGATCATGCCGAGCGCCGCGCCGGCGGCGTCCCCCGCTGCGGCGAGGACGATCAGGTCCCGCAGCCGTTCGAGCAGGTCCTCGACGAAGCGCCGCGGCTCGTGGCCGGTGGACACCACGCGCTCCACCACGGAGAACGCGGTGGCGCCGTCGCGGGCGGCGATCGCCTCGACCAGGTCGTCCAGCAGGGACGCCGGCGTGTACCCGAGCAGCGCCACCGCGCTCTCGTACTCCAGCCCGCTCTCCCCCGCGCCGGCGATCAGCTGGTCCAGCACCGACAGGCTGTCCCGCACCGACCCGGCACCCGCCCGCACCACCAGCGGCAGCACGCCTGAACCGACAGGCACGCCCTCCTGCTCGCACAGCTGCGCCAGGTACGGCACCAGCACGTCAGGCGGCACCAGCCGGAACGGGTAGTGGTGCGTGCGGGAGCGGATGGTGCCGATCACCTTGTCCGGCTCCGTCGTCGCGAACACGAACTTCACGTGCGGCGGCGGCTCCTCGACGATCTTCAGCAGGGCGTTGAAGCCCTGGTTCGAGACCATGTGGGCCTCGTCGAGGATGAACACCTTGTACCGGTCCCGGGCGGGGGCGAAGGTGGCCCGCTCGCGCAGCTCACGGGCGTCGTCCACACCGCCGTGGCTGGCGGCGTCGATCTCGACGACGTCGAGGCTGCCCGGACCGCCCGTCGCCAGCTCGATGCACGACTCGCACTCCCCGCAGGGCGTGTCCGTCGGGTGCTCGGCGGTGTTCTGCGCGCAGTTGAGCACCCGCGCGAGGATCCGTGCGGAGCTCGTCTTGCCGCAGCCGCGAGGGCCGGAGAACAGGTAGGCGTGGTTGACCTGGCCGGAGCGCAGCGCCTGGCGCAGCGGAGCCGTCACGTGGTCCTGCCCGATGACCTCCGCGAAGGTCTCGGGCCGGTACCGGCGGTACAGCGCTGTCGTCACGTGCGAACCCTATGCGGCAGATCCGACACCCGTCTCCGGCCCTCCCGGGCTCAGGCGAGGGCGCCCATCGGGTCCCAGGCCGGCAGGACGAGGGGCTCGGCGGTCAGCGCGGGACGCAGCTCCTCCGGCAGGGCGTCGGTGCGGACGACGACCTCGAAGACGTACTCGTCGAACCACGAGTCGTCCATGGTGAAGAAGCCCTTGTCGGCCTTGTCGTCGCCCCAGCTGTTCTCCACCCGCCACCGCCGCGGGGTGCCGTCCACCACGTCCACACCGGTCAGCAGCATCGCGTGGGTCATCGCCGACTCGCCGGAGACCACCCGCTCCTCCTTGGTGGTGGACAGGTCGACGCCGTACACGCCGGAGTAGTCGAACAGGTCGGCGGCCCAGATGCCGTCCTCGCGGTGCATCTGCGGCTTCACGTCGCAGCCGAACCAGACGGGCTCGCCGGCGACGATCGACGCTGCGGCCAGCTCCTTGATGGTGGCCATCGGCGCGTTGACGTACCGCACCTGCCGACCGCCGACCACGTTGCCGAGGTTGGCCACCGTCAGCGCCGCGCCCTTGGGGTGCTCACGGCGCGGGTCGTCCACCAGGCACACGTACTGGGTCAGGTCGAGGGTGACGTACCGCTCGAAGAACTGCTGCGGCGTCAGCACGCCGTCACGGTGGAACTGCTTCGCGTCGTCCGTCCACTGCCAGTCGAACGACGTCGGCGGCGTACCCAGGTGGATGGTCAGGATGGCGTGCACGTCCGTGAGGATCGCCGCCTTCACCGCCGCCACGTCACCGCCGTCGGCCACCGCCGCGCGCAGCGCCAGGGCGCCCTTGCGCAGCCGCGCGCGCAGCTGGGTGTTCATCGCATCGGTGTCCGAGGACGACTGCGTCTCCGGCATCGCCTCCTTGGGCACCACGCCGTGCTTGAGGAACACGCTGACCGCCATGTCCCACTGGCCGCCGTCGCCCAGCAGGGTCTGGAGCAGGAAGCCGACCAGGCGCGAGTCGATCGGCTCGCCGGCGGTCGCGATCACGTCCTCGCAGAAGAAGTTCGCCCGCTCGAGCTTGTCCCAGTACATGGCGTAGTTCTGGCTGAACTCGAACTCCTTGACGCCGAGCTTCTGCTTGGCACCGACGCGCAGCAGGTTCAGCGCCGCGAACAGCCAGCAGCGGCCGCTCTTCTTCTGGTTGGCGACGGACCAGTCGTCGAGCTGGTTCGACACGCTGGTGCGGATCGAGGTGGCGCGCGCGTGGTTCATCGCGACCTCGCCGACCGGGGTGCGGGTGACGGCGTTCTGCGCGCGCAGCCGGGCCGGGTCCGCGGCGAAGCCGGCGGCCAGGGTGGCGACGAAGTCGGGGTGGAGCGGCGTCGCCGCGACGGTTCCGGTGTGATCGGTGCTCTGCGTCGGGATGAGTGCCGGCGTCTGGGTCGGGTTCGGGGTCTGGGTCTGGTTCGAGGTCGTGGCAGTCACGCCCGCCATTGTGGTCCTCCCCTGTTGTCCGGCTCCTGGGACTGCGGTTCGCTGAGGCCATGACCCCAGCGGTCCGTGGTTCTGCTGGCGACCCCGAGCTGGCTGCGGTGTACCGGGCCACGGCGACGCCCGTCCGGGTGGACGTGCCACCGCTGCAGTGCCTGATGGTGGACGGCGTCGGAGATCCCGAGACGACTCCGGCCTACGCCGACGCCGTCGGCACCCTCTACGCCGTCTCCTACGGCCTGCGCTTCATGGCCAAGGCGATCGGTGAGCAACCGTGGAAGGTCGGGCCGCTGGAGGGGCTGTGGTGGGCCGACGACCCCGACGTGTTCCTCACCGGCACACGCGCGGAGTGGCGCTGGACGATGCTGATCGTCCAGCCGACCCGCGTCACGGCGGACCTCGTCGGACGCGCGCTGGACGCGGCCGTCGCCAAGGACCGTGCGCCCGCGGCGGAGCACCTGCACCTCGACGTGCTCGACGAGGGCACCGCCTTCCAGGTGCTGCACGTCGGCCCGTACGACGCCGAGGGGCCGACCATCGCCGGCCTGCACCGCGCCATCGCCGACCAGGGGTACGCGCTGCGGGGCGCCCACCACGAGATCTACCTCGGCGACCCGCGCCGCTCGGCGCCCGAGCGGCTGCGGACGATCATCCGCCAGCCGGTCCAGCCCCCGGAGGACGCGCCGCAGGGGTAGGACGCGCCAGCCCGGCGCGACGCGTGGCTGGGTGGAGCCGATGGCGGGTCGGGACCCGGCACGAGCGGGACGGGGCCGACGAGACGGGCCCGGACACCTCCGCCCCCGGGCACCCATTTCGGACTGTGCGCCCGGTGTACGTACATCGGGCGTACAGGCCGTTCGGTACCTTGCCGAGCCGCGCGGACTCGCCCGTGAGCCCGGGCAGCCCACCGCCGGGCGCGATGAGCTGGGGAAATCGGGCATATCGGGACACGGCTTCTGCCAGGCTGCACGCGCCCCCAACGCCGCGCCCGCCGAGGTCACCCCATGTCGACACGCGCCCGCACCCACCACCGGAGCGGTCGGCTCGCGCTCCTCGTCCCCCTGGCCGTCGCCGCTCTCGTCGCAGGCTGCGCACCGGACCCGACGCCCGCGCCGACCCCGGGCGCGCCCAGCCCCTCCGCCAGCCCGACGTCGCCGCTCCCCGCTCCAGCCCCGTCACCGACACAACCGGCGGAGATGTCTCGCGACGACGAGACCGGCGCGGTAGCCGCCGTCGCCTACGTGCTGAGCCTCTACGCGTACACGGAGTCAACCCAGGACACCGCACCGTGGTCAGCGATCAGCCACCCATCATGCAAGTTCTGCCAAGGCGTTCTCGACGATGTCGCCGCCCGCCGCGCCGCGGGTCAAACGGCGCGATTCCAGCCGCTGATCGTGACATCGAGGAGGACCCTGAGCGCCAGCCCCCTCCAATACTCGATCGCCGTCAGTGTCGCCGCGGGTCCTGACTCCTCCTGGACCAAGGACGGTCGCCTCATCGACCCGGGCCGAGTGACGACGGGCGAGCTGACGTTCCTGATGGTCTTTCAGATCGATCGGTGGCTCGTTCGCGAAGCCCAGGTCAAGGCGACCTCGTGATGTCAGCTGCGCCGGTACTCGCCGCGGCGCTGGCACTCGTATCGGCGGGACTGGCATGTGATCCGTCAGCTGATCCGTCAGCCGGGCCCCCCTCGACGCCTGTCTCGATCACAGCGCGAGCGGGTGGCTCCGACGTCGACGTCGCCGGTGCGACGAGCCAGCCCGGCGCAGTTCGGGACCTCACACCGTCGACAACGGGCGAACCTCTCGTCGAGAGGTTGCGGGCGCCCATCTGCCGTCGGAACCTCAGCGACTCTCCGAATCTCTTCCCGTGCCTCGGTGACGACATCACTCCGTTGCCGGAGTGCGAGGCGGCGGGGGTGGCGACGTTGGCGCCGGTTTGGCAGCGGACCCGGGCGGATGCGGCGAGCCCGTGGAGCGAGTGGACGGTGACGGCGCCGGCGTCGTGCGCCGCGGCAGCGACCGTGACACCCGAGATGGTGCTGGCCGAGTTCCGACGGATGACGCTGACGCCCAGCGCACTGACGGTCCAGCCGGATCGCGGGTGGGTGCTGGTGAACAAGCCGACGGTCGTCTACGCCGCCGGCGCGGCCGACCAGACGCTGACCACCACGATCCTAGGCACCCCGGTGACCATCACCGCCCACCCGCACAGCTACCGGTGGGACTTCGGCGACGGCGCCGTGATCAGCACAACGATCCCGGGTCGGCCCTGGCCCCAGGCGGACATCTCCCACCCCTACGTCCACACCGGCACCTACGCGATCACGCTGACCACCACCTGGTCGGCGACCTTCACCCTCGCCGAGGATCCGACGCCCCGAGACGTCCCCGGCACGGCCACCACGGTCAGCACCAGCAGGCCCTTCACCGCCGAGGAGCTGCGCTCCCACCTCGTCGCCACCACGTGCAACGAGGAGCCGCACGCCCCCGGCTGCGACTGACCGACCACCGACCACGCCGCCAGCCGTCCACCGGGCGGCGCGCGGGCATGGACACGCTGGAGGCCGCGGCGAGCAGGTGCGACAGTGTGTCCACCGGCGCGGCCGTCCACCGGTGTGCGGCTCGCCTCTGGTCATCCGTTGGAGGACCCCTGTTGGGTACCGAGATCGTCACGCGCACCCTGGCCCCCTGCACCATGGCCGCCGTCCGGGACACCCTTCCCTCTGCCGCCGACGAGGGTGTGCTGTGGGGACGCCTGTGGTCAGGGCTGGCCACAGCCGGTGCGACGCCCGTCGCCATGCCCCTGGCGCTGACCGTCTACCACGACGACTTCCTGCTGAGCCGGAATGCCGATCTCGAGGTGCTGCTCGAGGTGGCGCGCCCGTTCGAGGACACCGAGGCGGTGCACTGCCGCCAGGTCCCCGCCACGCTGGTCGCCTGCAGCCGGCAGGACGACGGTGAGCCGGAGCTGCACACCGTCTTCGACGCGCTGGGCCGGTGGATCGCCCGGAACGGCTACCGGTTCGCCGGACCGATGTTCAGCGTGCACCGGCCCGAGCCGGGGATCGTTCCGCAGGCCGGGCGGGGCATCGTCGAGGTCTGCGCGCCGGTGTCGCTGCTGCAGCTCTGAAGGCGCTCGGGTTCGTCCGACGACGCCCGTTGGCCGCTGACCCCGCCGGATGGCGCCGGATGGCCGCTTCCCCGGCAGCCGCTGCCCGGGCATGAGAGGACCCCCCGCACACCCGCCAGAGCTCACCTGCCCTTGCTGCCTTCCGGCCCTGGGGGAGTTCAGCGAGATGACGCCGCACGAGGGGTCTGCCCCCAGTCTAGGGCAGGGCCAGGGTGGCGCCGGTCGCCCCCTGCTCGACCGGCGCCGGCTCAGCGCAGCACGTCGGCCAACGGACGACGAGGGCTCGCGACCGCCCGACCGCTCGGTCGGCCCATCCGGAGCGCCGCGATCACCTGTCCACCGGCGAGCTGCGTCAGCGGTCCGTCGAACCGGTCCGCCGTCCCCAGCGCGGCGTCCCGCTCGGCCATCTCCACCGCCTGGTTCATATGCTGCATCGCCCATCCCTCCGCGACCAGGGCCAGGTGCAGCCGCTGCAGCACACGGCCGGCGTGCACCCGGGTGGCCGGGTCGCTGCGGTCGCCGACGACGAGCCCGTAGGCACGCGCCGTCGCGGTGTGCACGTCCCGCGTGGACCGGACCCAGGAGTTGTCGCCCTGCGTGCGCGACGTGGCCGGCAGCAGCTGGGCGGCCACCTCGAGGAACGGTGACAGGGCCTGCGCGTCGATGGTGAGACCGTCGCCGTACCGCTCCACCTGCTGGTGGTCGTACCGGATCAGCTCCGCGTTGTCGACGCTCATCTGGTGGTCGGCGGTCAGGGCGGTGGCGGCGTCGACGAGCAGCGTGCCGAGGCGTTGCCGCTGGTCAGGGGTGGTGATCCAGACGAGGTCCACACCGGTGCTCCCGTCCAGCGCGGTGGCGCGCAGGCGGCCCAGCAGATCGGCCGACGGCTCCTCCGGCGGGTACGCACCGCGGTCCGAGTGCCGGTGCCAGATCGCCTGGGCCAGCGGGTCCGGATCGGCGGGCGTGCGCGGGGTGAGGACGAGGCGGGCCAGCAGCGTCTCGTCGTCGGCCGCGGGCCGCACGGTCAGCCGGGTGTCGAAGCCGAGCGCCGGGGCCGCGACCTCGGCGTTGGCCACGGCGGCGCCGATGCCCAGGTGCGCCTCGCGGCGGTGCGCGTCGACCACGCCGAGGGACCGCGAGGTGTCGTCGTGCACGTCGAGCGTGACCGAGCCGTCGGCGGCCGCCGTCGGACGGAACCACCAGTTCTGCAGGTTGTGCGGGCTGGCGGCGAGCACCGCCGCGGCGACTACAGCCTCGGCACCGGTGCGGTGCGTCGGCTGCCACGCGGTGTACGCGGGGCCGGTGCGGGGGTCCAGCAGTCCCTGGCGCTGGGCGCGCACCAGCGTCCCGCCGACGACGACGAGGGCGCCTGCGCCCACCCACCCCAGCACGGCTCGTCTGCTCACACCGTCAGTGTCGTCGTCGTCCGCACCGGGCCGGCGACGCGACCGCCGGCTCATCGTCCGGCGTCCGCCGCGAGCGGGACGGAGGGGAGCCCGGCCCCCTCCAGGCCGGTGGCGAGGTACGGCTCGATGAGGGCCCTGATCAACCGCTCGCCCTCGACCGGTTCGGGCCGCTCGTCATCCAGCTGCGCGAACGCCCACCACGACTCGGCGAGCACCAGCAGCGCCTCGACGACGTGGTCCAGCCGGTCGTCGTCCACAGGGACCAGCACACCCCGCGCCCGCCAGCCGCGCGCGACCCGCCCGAACAGCTCACGGCGCTGGACCCGCACCGCCCGGTATGCCTCGGCGAGCTCCTCGTCGTCGCGGACCAGCGTGATCAGGTCCCGTGCGAAGTACGGGTGGTCCGCCGTGATCCGCGCGCCGGCCGCGACCAGCCGGTCGAGGCGCTCCGGGGTGACGTTGTCCGGGTCGATCCCGTCCCACACCGCCGAGTGCGCCTTGGCGTACCGGGCGAACAGCGCGCGGACGATCGCCTGGCGGTCGGCGTACCAGTAGTAGAGGTTGCCGGGGCTGATCCGGGCGGTGGACGCGATGCGGTTGGTGGAGACCGCGCGGACGCCTTCCGCCGCGAACAGGTCACCCGCCACGTCGAGGATCCGCTCGGCGGTGCCGGGGCGGCGCTTGCCGGTGACCCGGAGGCTGCGGCGGACGGGGGCGACGGTGGGGATCTGCACGGTGGACTCGGCCATGCCTAGAGTTTTCGCTCTAGAGCGAGCGCTCTAGTGGGACGGGGGTCCCGGGTGAAGACCTGTCAGGCGCACCGCCGGGGCTCCGCTAGACTTGCCGCCGCGGTCGGCCCGTCAGCCCAGGGTCGCCGTGCACGTGGCAGTACCAGGAGGATTCGCCTAGTGGCCTATGGCGCACGCTTGGAAAGCGTGTTGGTGTAACAGCCTCGGGGGTTCGAATCCCCCATCCTCCGCCCGTGAATGTCCGAAGGGCCCGTGACCTGCAGCGATGTGGGCTACGGGCCCTTCGTCGTTTCGGCGGTGACCATGCGTGGAGTGCCGTGGCTGCAAGCAGGTCGGCGGCGTGACGTGCGGAGCGGGACCCACTCCCAGCGGAGCGCGCGGGCGCTCCCTCTGGACGACGCCCGCCGTGGCACCGGCGGCTAGCGTGGCCGCATGCCGCACCCGGGCCAGCACGACGAGCGCGCGTGGGGGCCGCCCGGGACGCGTGGCGGCGGGCCGTGGGGCCCGCCCTGGATGCGCGGTGAGCTGGATCCCGAGCGCCGCCGCCCGGGCGCCGCGAGGCTCATCGTCCCGGCCCTCGTGCTCGCGGCCATCGCGCTCGGGGGCTCGGCTGCCGCCGATCACTTCTCGAGTGCGCCGCGGGCGCTCGACGGGCTCGGCCACCTGCTGCTCCTCGTCGCCCCCGCCTGCCTGCCCATCACCGCGCTCGGCCGGCGCGTGGGCGCGGTGGCGGGATTCGTCGCGGCGGCTGCGGTGGGCACGTACCTGTGGCTCGGCTACGCGTTCGGACCGGTCCCGCTGCCGCTCGTCGTCATCGTGGTGGTCCTCGGCGCCCGTGGGCGGCGCGGGGAGTCGTGGACGGTCGCCGGGCTCGGCATCGCCGCGATCGTGGCGCGCGGCCTGACGGACGCATCGGCACGGCCGACCGCAGCTGCCCTGTGGACTGCGGCGCTGCTGGTCGGCGGCCTGCTGGGTGAGGGCGCGCGCGGTCGCGGCGAGCGCATGCGGGCGGTCCAGGCGGCCAGGGTGTCGCGTGAGGAGGCGGCCGCCACGGCCGAGCGGCTCCGCATCGCGCGGGAGCTGCACGACGTCCTCGCGCACTCGCTGTCGACGATCAGCGTGCAGGCGGGTGTCGGGTTGCACCTCATGGACCGCGAGCCGGAGCGGGCGCGCGACGCGTTGCGCAACATCCGGACGACGAGCGTCGACGCGCTCGACGAGGTGCGGCAGGTGCTCGGGATCCTGCGCGCGGAGGGGGAGGCCGCCCCGCGCGAGCCGGCCGCGACCGCTCCGGCGGACGCCGTTCCGGCGCTGCTCGACTCGGCGCGCGCGGCGGGGATCAGCGTGGACGACCAGCTCGACCCGGCGGTTCTCGCCGGCCTCGACCCCGACCGGGCGACCGTGCTGGTGCGCGCGCTGCAGGAGGCGCTGACGAACGTGCGCCGGCACGCGGGAGCGGGCGCCCGGGTCACCGCGAGCGTTCGGGTGGAGTCAGGGGTCGTGCGGCTCGAGGTGGTCGACGACGGCAGGGCCGACCGCGGCGGCGCACGCTCCCCTGGCATCTCGTCGCCGGGTGACTCAACGGGCCACGTCGGCCACGGCTTCGGCCTGCGCGGCATGCAGGAACGCGTGGGGGCGATGGGCGGCACGGTCGACGCCGGGCCGCGCGGCACCGGATGGGCCGTCGTCGTCGAGCTGCCGCGGGGCGCGGCATGATCCGCGTGCTGCTGGCCGACGACCAGCAGCTGATCCGCGCCGGCCTGCGTGCCCTCGTCGACGCCGAGCCCGACCTCGTCGTCGTCGGCGAGGCGGCGACCGGCGCGGAGGCGGTCGAGCGCACGCTCGACCTGCTGCCCGACGTGGTCCTCATGGACATCCGCATGCCGGGGCTCGACGGGCTCGAGGCGACCCGCCGCATCGTCGCGGATGCCCGGGCGGGCGGTGTGCACGTCGTCGTCGTGACGACGTTCGAGCTCGACGAGTACGTCGGCGAGGCGATACGGAACGGCGCGAGCGGGTTCCTCGTCAAGGACACCGAGCCCGCGGAGCTGCTGCGGGCCATCAGGGTGGCGGCTGCCGGCGAGGCGCTGCTGTCGCCCACCGTCACACGCCGCCTGCTCGAGCGCGTGGCGCGCGCGACGCGCGACGCGCCGCCGTTGCCGGGCATCGCCGAGCTGACCGCACGGGAACGCGAGGTCGTCGTCCTGGTCGGCGAGGGCCTCTCGAACTAGGAGATCGGCGAGCGGCTGTTCCTCTCGCCGCTCACGGTGAAGACGCACGTGCTGCGCGCGAGCGGCAAGCTCGGTGCCCGCGACCGGGCGCAGCTCGTCGTCGCCGCCTACGAGTCCGGCCTGGTCCGGCCGGGGTGGGCGACCTGAGTCTCGTGCTCCGTCCGGAGCGTGCGGAAGGCTCCGCCGGGACGACGACGGGGACCGTCCTGCCGAGGGAGCGTGGAGCTGCGGCCGAGGTCCGGTCGCACGCCACACCGGGAGGTTCGTCATGCTCACCACGTTCGCCAGCGCGCTGGCCCACCCCGTCGCGTACGGCGGCTGGTGGCCAGGCCCGTGGTTCCTGCTGGTCCCGCTGTTCTGGTTCCTCGTCGTCGTCGGCTTCGTCGTCTTCTTCGCGACGCGCCGGCGCCGGTGGGCAGCCGCTGGTCGAGGCCCGTGCGGCCCTTGGCCGGGGATGGTAGGCCGGAGCTCGGCGACGTCCGTGCTCGCCGAGCGGTTCGCCCGCGGCGAGATCGACGAGGCGGAGTACCGCGCCCGGCTGGAGACGCTGCTCGCGACGGAGCAGCCAGCGCAGCCCTGACCGACGCGCCGCCGGACCGTGGCCCGCGGTTCGGCGGCGTCGCCCCGGGGCTACGGCGCGGTGAGCTCGACCAGCTTCAGCACGGTGTTCCAGTTGCGGCTGGTCGCGACGACGCCCTTGGGCGGTCCGGACCGGGCCAGGGCCTCGGCGAGCGGGGAGCGGCCCAGACCGTCCGGGGCGTACAGGTAGAGCGCGCGGTCGCCGAGACGGACCTCCTCCGGCAGGAACGCCGCCAGGTCGAGGGACGCGAACCGGGACTCCTCGACCGGCTCGGAGAAGTACGTGACGTGCAGCTGCTTGCCCTGCAGCACCCCCGCCGGGAACGGGCAGGCGTCGGCGACGGCCTTCAGGTAGTCGTGGTCGCGCACCAGCACCTCGACGTCGAACCCGAAGCGTGCCCCGATGGCCGCCCGGAGCCGGGTCGCGAGCGCCTCCTCGTCGTCGTGGTCGCTGGTGAAGACGGCGTTGCCGCTCTGCAGGTAGGTGCGCACGTCGCCGTGACCCAGGTCGGTCAGCAGCGACCGCAGCTCGGCCATCGGCAGCTTCTTGTTGCCCCCGACGTTGATGCCCCGCAGGAGCGCGGCATAGGCCTTCGTCACGGCGTGACCGCGGCGCGGGTGGACTGGCGGACCACCAGGTGCGTCGGCAGCGGCGTGTCCACCGTGACGCTGTCCGGCTCCTCGACGGCGACCAGCACCTTCTGCATCATCAGCTCGCCCAGCGCGGCGAAGTCCTGCCGCACGGTGGTCAGCGCCGGGTAGAGGTAGCCGGACTCGGGCACGTCGTCGAACCCCACCACGCTGACGTCGTCCGGCACGCGCAGGCCCCGCTCGCGCAGGGCCGAGAGCACACCGATCGCCATGTGGTCGTTGGCCACGAACACCGCCGACCCGGGGGCGACGTCGAGCTCGGCACCGAGCCGGTAGCCGCTGGCCGCGGACCAGTCGCCGTGCAGCGGGGTGACGATCTCGAGCCGGCGCTCCGCGAGCTCGTCGCGCCAGCCGCGCACGCGCTCGATCGCGTCGGCGGCCCGCTGCGGGCCGGCCAGGTGCAGGATCCGCTGGTGGCCCAGCTCGGCCAGGTGGCGGACGGCGGAGCGCGCACCCCGGTACTGGTCGATCGAGACGAACAGCGGGCTGCGGCGCGCGGTGGACGCCGCGGCGACCACGGGGACGCTCAGGTCCAGGCCGCGGACCAGCTCGAGCACGTCGGCGTCGGCGACGACGAACACGATGGCGTCCACCCGCTGGCGCAGCAGGCTCTCGACGATCGCCCGCACGTCGGTCGGGTCGGTGTCGAGCAGACTGACCGTCTCGACGTTGTAGCGGGCGGCCCGGGCCGCGACGTTGAAGTGCATCGCCACCGACGTCGGCCCGAAGTCGGCGGCCATCGGGGTGACCAGGCCGATCGTGCGGGTGCGACGGGTCACCAGCGCACGGGCCTGCGGTGACGGGCTGTACCGCAGTTGCGCGATCGCCTGCTCGACGCGCGCGCGAGTGGCCGGCCGCACGTTCGGCAGGTCGTTCAGCACGCGCGAGACCGTTTGGTGGGACACCCCCGCGAGCCGCGCGACGTCGAGGATGTTCGCGGCGCGCGAGCCGCCGTCGCCGCTCATGCCTCGTCCCCCTCCGACCGGGCCACCATCGCCAGCAGCGAGTCCGTGGTCAGGCCCTCGGACGGCACGACGTCGACGACGCGGCCGTCCTGCAGGATCGCCACGCGCGTGCCGACCCGCAGCACCTCCTCCAGCTCCGCCGAGATGAACACCACGGACAGCCCGTTGTCGGCCAGCTCGCCCACCAGGTTCTGGATCTCCACCTTGGCGCCCACGTCGATGCCGCGCGTCGGCTCGTCGAGCACGATCACCCGCGGGGACAGCGCCAGCAGCCGGGCGAGCAGCACCTTCTGCTGGTTGCCGCCGGACAGGCTGGCGACCGGCCGGTCGAGGTCCGGCGGGCGGATGTCCAGCGCCTCGACCCAGCTCGCCGCGAGCTCCCGCTGGCGCGCCGACCGGATCCGGCGCAGCACCCCGCGCTGCGCCTGCAGGGCCAGCGTGATGTTCTCCAGCACGCTCAGCTCGCCGATCAGCCCCTCGGTGCGGCGGTTCTCCGAGGAGTAGACGACGCCGAGGGACAGCGCTCGGCGCGGGCTGGACAGGCGCCGCTCCTGCCCGTCGATGCGGATGATGCCGGCCTCCAGCCGGTCGACACCGGTCAGGGCGCGGGCGAGCTTGGTCCGGCCGGAGCCGAGCAGCCCAGCCACGCCCAGCACCTCGCCCTCGACCAGGTCGACGTCCGCGTCGGCGATGCCCGGCAGGACGGTGACGCCGCGGGCGCTCAGCGTCACGGACGGGTCGTCGTCGGGCGCGTCGAACGCCTGCCGCTCGGCGAGCGCGGCGGCGGACCGGCCCAGCATCTTCTGCACCAGGTCGATCCGCAGCAGCTCGGTGGTCAGGTACTCCCCGACCAGCCGGCCGTTGCGCAGCACCGTGATGCGGTCGCAGATCTCGTACACCTGGTCGAGGAAGTGCGAGACGAACAGGATCGCGACGCCACGGGCCTTCAGCTCGCGGATGACGCGGAACAGCTCGGCGACCTCGTCGAAGTCCAGGCTCGACGTGGGCTCGTCGAGCACCAGCACCTTGACGTCCGTCGAGATGGCGCGGGCTATCGCGACGAGCTGCTGCACGGCCAGCGGGTGGGTGCCCAGCACCGACGCGGGGTCGATCTCCAGGCCGAGGGCCGCGAGCGCCTCGTGCGCCAGCCGACGGGTCGCGGCCCAGTCGATGGCCCCGACGCGGTTGCGCGGCTCGCGGCCGAGCGCGATGTTCTCCGCGACCGTCAGGTTCGGCAGGAGGTCGATCTCCTGGTACACGGTGCTGATGCCGGCCAGGTGCGCGTCGTGCGGCGTGGCGAACCGCACCACCTCACCGCCGAGGCGGACCTCGCCGGCGTCCAGCGCCAGCGCGCCCGTGAGCGCCTTGATCAGCGTCGACTTGCCGGCGCCGTTCTCGCCCATGAGCGAGTGGACCTCGCCGGCGAACATGCGGAAGTCGACGCCGTCGAGCGCGGTGTCCGACCGGAAGCGCACCGTCGCGCCGGTGACCTGCACCAGCGGCTGCGCGTCCTCCATGGTGCTCATCATGCCGTGGCCCGCACGGCGCCCCGACGGGCCACGGCGAGCCTATCTGCGCCGTGCGGACCGGGCGACGATCAGCCGCTGGACCACGACGAACAGCAGCAGCAGGGCGCCGATGGTGATGCGGGTCCACGACTGGTCGACACCGAGGAAGTTGATGATCGTCTTGATCATCCCGTAGACGAACACGCCGATCATCGAGCCGACGACGAACCCGCTGCCGCCGGTCAGCAGCGTCCCGCCGATCACCACCGCGGCGATCGTGTCGAGCTCGGTGCCGATCCCGTTCAGCGGGTAGGCCGCGCCGGTGTAGGCGGTGAAGATGACGCCCGCGAGCCCCGCGCACGTACCGCTGACGACGTAGGCGAGCAGCTTGGTGCGGGCGACCGGCAGGCCCATCAGCCGCGCCGACTGCTCGCTGCCACCCACCGCGTAGACGGTGCGGCCGAACCGCGTGTACGCCAGCAGCCCGGCCCCGACCAGGACCACCAGCAGCGCGATGATGCCGGTCGGCGTGATGTACCAGCCCGCCCCCGCCTGCAGGCGCGTGCCCTGGAGCCAGAGGATCGCCGGGTCGGTGACCTTGATCGAGTTCAGGCTCACCACGAACCCGAGCCCGCGCGCCAGGAACATCCCTGCCAGGGACGCGATGAACGGCTGCACGTCGAAGTACTGGACCAGGACGCCGACACCGAGCCCGATGAGGGCGCCGGTCGCCAGCATCGTCGGGGCGACGACGGACGACGGCAGCCCGTCCCGCAGCAGGCTCGCACCCATCATCCCGGTGAACGACATCACCGCCCCGACGGACAGGTCGATGCCGCCCGTGAGGATCACGAACGTCATGCCGACGGCCAGGATCAGCAGGTAGGAGTTGTCGAGCAGGATCGACGACACCAGCCGCGGCGTGAGGAACTTGCCGAAGTAGAGCTGGGCGCCGACCACCATCACGACGAGGATCGCGACCGCCGCGAACACGGGGATCCACGAGGCGTGCCGAGCCATGAACCGGTGCGGGCGCGTCACCGCGCGCAGCTCGCCCGTCAGAACCGTCTGCGTGCTCGTCATGACGCGACCTCCGTTCGCTCGACGGGCTGGGCGGACCGCACGCTCAGCCGACCGCCGAGCCGACCGACCCAGCGCCGGAACCGGCTGGACTGGATGAGGACGACGACCACGACGACGGCCGCCATGAACACCGGCGTGACGGCCGGCGGGACGCCGAGGAACGTGATGGTCGACTTCAGCGTCTGGATGGTGAACACGCCGACGACCGTGCCGGCCAGGCTGAACGTGCCCCCGGCCAGGGAGGTCCCGCCGAGCACCACCGCGAGGATCGCGTCGAGCTCGATGTACAGACCGGCCGCGTTGGCGTCCGCCGCCATGATGTTGGAGCTGTAGAGCAGGCCGGCGAAGCCGGCGAGCAGCCCGCTGGCGGCGTAGGCGCCCCAGATGATGCCCCTGGCCCGCACACCGGCCAGCCGGCTCGCCTCCGGGTTGATGCCGACGGCCTCGGTCAGCACGCCGAGCGCCGTGCGCCGCTCGATCACGGCGACGACGGCGATCGCCGCCAGCGAGACGTAGAACGCGAACGGCAGCCCGAGCACGTACCCCTGCGCCATGAACTTGTAGGGGTCGCTGTTGATCGTGGTGATGAAGCCGCGCGTGATCAGCAGCGCGATGCCGCGACCGGCGAGCATCAGCACGAGGGTCGCGATGATCGGCTGGATGCCGAGCACCGAGATGAGGAAGCCGTTCCAGACGCCGCACGCCAGGCCGGCCAGCACGGCGGTGCCGATGGCCACGGCGAGCACGGACGGGTTCGACGGGGCACCCGAGTCCTGGATGATCTGCAGGGCCACGGCCCCCGACACCGCCATCACCGCACCGACGGACAGGTCGATGCCGCGGGTCGCGATCACCAGGGTCATCCCCAGGGCCACGAGCATCAGCGGTGCGCTGTTGCGCAGGATGTCGATGAGCGACCCGTACAGCCGCCCGTCCTGCACGGTGATGCTGACGAAGCTCGGCCGCGACAGCGTGTTCGCCAGGATCAGCGCGAGCAGCACCACGACCGGCCAGAACAGCCGATGCTTCATGACGGCGTTCACGCCGCTCCCTCCCGGCCCTGGTGGGCGATGAAGTCGATCAGTCCGTCGACGTCGGTCTCGCTCGAGGCCAGCTCGCCGATCTTGCGGTGCTCGCGCATCACGACGATCCGTTGCGACAGGCGCAGCACCTCCTCGAGCTCCGAGGAGATGAACACGACGGACAGCCCCTGCTCGGACAGCTCGGCGACCTTGCTCTGGATGTCCGCCTTGGCGCCGACGTCGATGCCGCGCGTCGGCTCGTCGAGGATCAGCAGCGCCGGTGCGGTGGCGAGCCACCGGGCCAGCAGCACCTTCTGCTGGTTGCCGCCCGAGAGGTTGCGGATGAGCATGTGCGGGTTCGCGGGCCGGATGCCGAGAGCAGCGATGTACTCGGACACCAGCGCATCCTGCTCGGACCTGCGCACCTTGCGCCATCCCCTGCGCGCCTGGATGCCCAGCACGATGTTCTCCGCGACGGTCAGGTCGCCCAGGATGCCCTCGGCGCGACGGTCCTCGGGCGAGTAGGCGATGCCGTGGTCGATCCCGCGCCGCGGCGTGTTCAGCCTGACGGCCTTGCCGGCGACCTCGATCTGGCCCTGGTCGGCGTGGTCCGCACCTGCCAGCACCCGCGCGAGCTCCGTGCGGCCGGACCCGAGCAGGCCGGCGATGCCCACGACCTCCCCGGGGTAGACGTCGACGTCCACGGGCTCGATGAGGCCCTTGCGGCCGGCCCCCTTCATGCGGACCACCGGGGTGCCGGACCTGTCGACCGGCCGGTCGGACGCGCCCGAGAGGGCGGCGAGGTCCTCGAGCTCGCGGCCCAGCATCAGGGAGACGAGACGGCCGGGCGACAGCTGGTCGATCGGGTAGTCGCCGACGAGCCGGCCGTTGCGCAGCACCGTGCACCGGTCCGAGATCTCGAACACCTGGTCGAGGAAGTGCGTGACGAACAGGACGGCGACACCGCGCGACCGCAGGTCGCGCATCACGGCGAACAGCTGCTGGACCTCCCCGCGGTCGAGGCTGGACGTCGGCTCGTCGAGCACCAGCACCTTCGCCTCGGTCACCATGGCGCGGCTGATCGCGACGAGCTGCTGGACGGCGATCGAGTGGCTCCCCAGCGCGGTGCGCGTGTCGAGCCTCAGGCCGAGGTTCTGCAGGTGGCCGGCCGCTTCCCGGTGGGTCGCGCGCCAGTCGATCCGTCCGGCGCGGCGCACCTCGTGGCCGAGCATGACGTTCTCGCCGACCGACAGGTTCGCGCAGAGGTTGACCTCCTGGTACACCGTCGACACGCCGGCCGCCTGCGCATCGGCGGTGCCGTGGAACACGCGCTGCTCACCGGCGACGGCGATGCTGCCGGCGTCGACCGCGTACTCCCCGGTGAGGGCCTTGATCAGCGTCGACTTGCCGGCGCCGTTCTCGCCCATCAGCGCGTGGATCTCCCCGCCGCGCAGCGTGAGGTCGACGTCGTCCAGGGCCTTGACCCCGGGGAACTGGATGGTGATGCCGCGCATCGCGACGAGCGCGTCGCTCGTCGTCTCCTCGTCGGTGAGGGACATCGGGGCTTCCTTCACGGTGGGCCGGGGCGGGGGCCGGTACGAGACCGACCCCCGCCCGTCGACGGTGCCTGGCGGGTCAGTACTTGCGGCTGGGCAGCGCCGTCTTGGCCTGGTCCTGCGTGAAGGACTGGTCCGTGGCGACCTGCGACTTGGGCACCGACTGACCGGCGACCACCTTCTTGACCAGGTCGGACACCTGCGGGCCGAGCAGCGGGTTGCACTCGACGACGTAGTTGAACTTCCCGTCGGCGAGCGCCTGCAGGCCGTCGTGCGTGGCGTCGATCGTCACGATCTTGATGTCCTTGCCGGGGGTCAGACCGGCTGCGGTGATCGCGTCGAGCGCGCCCAGACCCATGTCGTCGTTCTGGGCGAACAGCATCTGGATCTTGTTGCCGTACTTCTGCAGGAAGCCCTCCATCACGGTCTTGCCGTCGGCCCGCGTGAAGTTGCCGGTCTGCGAGGCGAGGGTGGTGATGGGAGCACCGGCCGAGCCGGCCGTGAAGCCGGTCGCACGGTCGAGCGCCGGGGCCGAGCCGGTGGTGCCCTCGAGCACCACCATGTTGGTCGGGCTGGTTGCCGTCTTCTTGGCCCACTCGCCGGCCGTCTGGCCCTCCTTCTTGAAGTCGTCGCCGACCCAGGCGGCGTACAGGCTCGGGTCCGACACGTTGATCGTCCGGTCCTCGAGGATCACCGGGATCTTGGCGGCCTTGGCCTCCTTGAGCACGTCGTCCCAGCCGTCCACCGTGATGGGTGCGATGACGATCGCGTCGACGCCCTGGTTGATGAAGCTGCGGACGGCCGCGATCTGGGCCTCCTGCTTGTTGTCCGCGGCGTTGAAGATCAGCTTGAAGCCGTTCGCCTCGGAGAACGCATCCTTCATCGACTGCGTGTTGGCGGCGCGCCACCCGGACTCCGAGCCCGTCTGCGCGAACCCGACCGTGATCACCTTGTGGGCGGCGCCCCCTCCACCGGCCGTGCTCGAGCCCGTCGAGCCCGAGGCAGAGCCCGAACATCCCGTCGTCGCCAGCGCGATGGCCCCTGCCAGCGCGAGCCCAGCGAGCAGCCTCTTCCTCATCCTCAAAACCTCCTTGTTTTGAGCCCGGACACGTCCGGACTGAGCCGGAAACCTGCTGAGCCAGGTCCGTGGGCGCGACGTTAACCTTCACATCGGACATCGGGGAAGATTGTGAGCGGTAACAATTGGGTAACGTGCCTGCTCACCAGCGGCGATGGCCTGGCTGCGGACCTCCCCAGTGGCGCCTGGTGTGATCCTTCACATTCCGGTTCCAGGGCGTGAGCAGCGGCTTCGTCGCCGCGACGGGGCGAAGGCCCGGACTCGTGGTCCAGGCAGGGCGTCAGGCGTCGAGCAGCGCGAGCACCGGGCGGAGCGCCTCGATCGAGCCGGCGGTGATCGGGTCGAGCACCAGCTGCACCTCGGTGATGCCGGCGTCGGCGTAGGCGCGCAGCCCCGCGGCCAGCTCCTCGGGCGAGCCCGTGAGCGGGCGCACCTGCTGGGAGTCCGAGGTGTCCCCCATCGTCCGGCCGACGCCGCCCGGCAGCTGGACGAGCACGGCGACGGTCCGCGCGACCTCGTCGGACTCCCGTCCGGCCGCCCGCAGCGCCGCTGCCAGGGGCCGCGCCGCGGCGGCGGCCCCGTCCGGCGTGTTACCCGTGTCGGCGTACCAGGCGTTCCACGAGTCGACGTGCGGCGCCGTGGCAGCCAGCATCCGCGGCCCGATCGAGCCGATCATCAGCGCGGGGCCGCCCGGCGTCGGGCCGCGGGGCACCAGCTCGCAGTCGCGTGCCGACCAGTACTGCCCGACGAAGTCCACGGAGCCGTCGCGCAGCAGGGACCGGATGATGGTGAACGCCTCCTCGAACCGCGCGATGCGGTGGTCGAAGGGCAGCCCGAACGCCGCGAACTCGACGGGGTTCCACCCCGCGCCCAGGCCGAGGACGAAGCGGCCGCCGCTGATCTCGTCGAGCGTCGCCGCCTGCTTGGCCAGCACCGCCGGGTTGCGGAAGGCCGTGCACGCCACCAGCGGGCCGAGGGTCACCCGCGACGTCGAGGCCGCGAGCGCGGCCAGCAACGAGCCGGCCTCCCACGGGCCGCGGGTGGAGCCGTCGGCGAAGCGGTAGAGCAGGTGGTCGCCGACCCACACCGAGTCGAGGCCGACGTCCTCCACGCGGCGGGCCAGGTCCAGCAGCTCCGGCCAGCGGACGTCCCGCTCGACCTCCGGCAGCTGGACGCCGACCCGGAGCGGGCGACGGGAGGACGCGCTGGAACGGCGGGGATGGCGCGGCTCGTCGGGCATGTGCCGACGGTAGCTGCGCGCCCCGACCTGGGCCGGACGGGCGGAGGACGGGACGCATCCCGGCGCCGGGTCGGGCCGGGCCGCGGTCGGCCTGTGAGGAGTTCCACATCGCCCCGGGGACCACCGGCCCGGAGGTGCCGGGGCAGCCCCCGGTTACCGTCGACGCCGGACCGTCACGGGCGACGCGCCCGACCGCCGCGACCCTCCGACCGACCAAGGACCACCCCGTGCGCACGCTCCAGCGCGTCCCCGTCAGCTTCTTCGGCATGGTGCTCGGCGTGTTCGGCCTGGGTAGCGCGTGGCGGTACGGCGCGAGCATCGGGCTGGTCCCGCACTGGGTCGGTGAGGTCGGCGTGCTCGCCGGCTGCGCCGTGTGGCTGGTGCTCACCCTGATCTACGCGTACCGCTGCGTGCGCGCGCGGGACGGCGTCGTCGCCGAGTGGCGCGACCCGGCGACGTTCTCGTTCATCAGCCTGCTGCCGGCGGGAGGCATCCTCGTCTCCGCCGGCCTGCACCCGTACGTGCCGGCGGTCGCGGCCGTGCTGCTGTGGCTGGGCATCGCCGGGCAGGTGGCGTTCGCCGCGATCCGGGTCGCGCCCCTGTGGACGGGCACGCAACCGCTCGAGGCGACGACGCCCGGGTTCTACCTGCCGTTGGTCGCGGCGAACTTCATCAGCGCGATCGGGCTCGGTGTCGCCGGTCACGATCAGCTCGGGTACCTGTTCCTCGGCGCCGGGCTGGTGTCCTGGTTGACGCTCGAGCCGATCATCACGCACCGGCTGCGCACCGGGACCGAGGTGGCCCCCCGGGCCCGCGGGGTTGTCGGGGTGCAGCTCGCACCGGCGTTCGTCGCCTGCTACGCGTACCTCTCGGTGAACGGCGGCCGGTTCGACACCGTCGCGCTGCTGCTGTTCGGGTACGGGCTGCTTCAGCTCGCGCTGATGCTGCGGCTGTGGCGCTGGGTGCTCGGCGCCGGCTTCGCACCGGGGCTGTGGGCGTTCTCGTTCGGGCTGGCCGCCATGGCCAACTCGGGGCTGCGCCTGGTGCACTCGCACCCGGAGCCGGCCGTGCTCGTCGTTGCCGTCGCGTCGGTCGGGCTCGCCACGACGCTGCTGCTCGCGCTGGTCGTCGGCACCACGGTCCTCGCCGTGCGGGGACGCCTGGTGCCCGGACCGGTGCGTGAGGCCGACCCCGGCCGGACCAGCCCGGCACCGGCGACGGACGCCCTGGTCTCCGGCTCGATCCGCTGACCGGCCGAGCCTGACCGCGGGTCAGGCGGACCCGTGCGACCGCGGCCCCGAGGTGCGACGAGCCTCCCGGCGACGCAGCCGGCACTCGGGACGTCCAGCCGCGCGACGTACCCTGGCTGGCCGTGGCCACCTTCTCCTCCGTCCTGCGACAGCACGTGATCCAGACCCTCGCGGAGTACGACCAGCGCGGCGGTGCGGAGTTCCTCCGCCTCTACGGGTTCACGGCCCAGCCGGAGTACACGGTGGTCCACGAGGGGCTCAGCTACGACGCGCGCGCGGTGCTGGGCGTCGCGCACCGGCTGGCGACGGGTCGCCTGGCGCCTGCCGACGAGTTCCACGGCATGGACGCCGCCGTCGCCCTGCTCCGCAAGCGCGGGTTCGAGGTGCACGAGCCGTTCTCGGCCTCGGCAGCGAGGGCGGCCGCCGCCCGGCCCGCCGCCCGCGCGCCGCGGGCCGTGAGGACGCCGTCGGTCCGCAGCGCACCGTCGCGGTCGGCCGTGGCCGACGAGGCGCCGGCGATCTGCCCGACGTGCTTCATGGCGCTGCCCGCCACCGGCATCTGCGACAACTGCGGCTGAGCCGCCCGACGAGGAGCGACCCCCGATGTCCCTGGACCGCGCCCGCGACCACCTCGCCCGGTACGGGCGCGCCGACGACGTGATCGTCACCGAGCACTCCAGCGCCACCGTCGAGCTCGCGGCGCAGGCGCTCGGGGTTGCCCCGCAGCGGATCGCCAAGACGCTCAGCTTCCGCGGGGCCGACCCCGACACGGCGATCCTCGTCGTGCTGGCCGGCGACGCACGCCTGGACAACGCCGGCTTCAAGCAGGCGTTCGGGCTGAAGGCGCGGATGCTGGGTGGGGACGAGGTCGAGCGGCTGACGGGCCACGAGCCCGGCGGCGTGTGCCCGTTCGGCAACCCGGAGTCCGCCACCGTGTGGCTGGACACGTCCCTGCAGCGGTTCGACTCGGTGTTCCCCGCGTGCGGCGACGCCGCCTCGGCCATCGAGCTGACGTGCGACGAGCTGGAGACGGTCGCCCGGCCGGCGGGGTGGGTGACCGTCTCCCGACTGCCCGACTGACCCCCCGCCAGTCTGCGGCGGGCCGGCTCCGGCTTGGGGCGGGCGGCGCTCCTGCTCAGTGCGTCGGCACCACCGCGGGCGCCTGCTCGATCGCGGCGTGCACGCAGGCGTCCCAGTCGAGCAGGTCCCGCGGCAGCAGCGCGCGGATCGGCACTGGGTCGCCCACGAGGTCGTCGGCCAGGTGGTCCAGGGCGGCCCGCAGACCCCCGCGCGGGTGTCCGCCGACGCGCTCGAGCAACGGTGCCACCAGGTGCAGCACGCCCAGCGGCAGCCCGATGACGTGCGGCGCCGGCCGGCCCAGCGCAGCCGCCGTCGCGGTGACCAGCTCGCGGTAGGTCGGGGCGTCGACGGTGCCGACGTCGAGCACCCGGCCGTACGTCGCCGGCTCGTCGAGCGCGTCCACCAGGTAGCCGACCAGGTCGTCGAGCGCGATCCACGACCAGCGCTGCCGTCCCGCACCGCGGATCGCGGCGACAGGGCGGCGGGCGGCCGTCAGCAGGTCGTCGAACCCGGCCCCGCCCTTGCCGGCGACGAGCCCGGGCCGCAGCACCGTCACGTCGAGCCCGCTGCCGAGCAGCTGCCGCTCGACGGCCACCCGCGAGCGCACCCAGGGGTTGGTCGCCTGCGCCCGGGCGTCGATCAGCCCGACGGTGAGCAGCCGGCGGGTGCCGGCGCGGCGGGCGGCCGCGACCAGCAGCTCGGTGGCTCGTCGTTCCGCGTCGGCGAAGTCCCCGGCGCCGTCGGGCTGCCGGGCGGTGACGGTCTGCACCAGCACGTAGACGGCGCGGGCCCCGGCGAGCAGGGCGTCGAGCGCGGCTTCGTCGTGCATGTCGCCGACGACGACGTCCAACCGCTCGCCCCCGGCACCGCCGAGCCGGGCGCGGGCCCGCGCCTCGTCGCGGACCAGCACGCGGACCGGCTCGGGACGACCGCCCTCCGCAGGGCCGGCTGCGCGCAGCTGACGGGTCAGGGCCGTACCGACGAACCCGGTTGATCCGATGACGGCGATCATGGTTCCTCCTCCACATCGATGACGTGTCACCGAGTCTGCCTCGCCGTCCTGACCGGTGCAAGACATGTCACGCATGTTGTGTCACCGGTATGGTGACCCCGTGGATCGCATCGAGGAGCTGCGCTACCTGGTGCTGGCCGCGCAGCGCGAGGGCAACCGGCGGCTCACCGAGGCCTTGCGTCCCCTGGGCGTCACCCCGGCACAGTCCGAGGTGCTCACCGTGCTGGCCGGCAGCCACGAACCGTTGTCCGTCAAGGAGCTGGGCGCCCTGCTGGTGTGCGAGACGGGCAGCCCGAGCCGGCTCACCCGCACGGTGGTCGCCGCAGGCTGGGCGGAGCAGGTCCCCGACGAGGCCGACGGCCGCCTGACCCGGCTGCGCCTCACCCCGTCCGGCGCCGAGCTCGCGCGGCAGATCGCGCAGGTGGAGGCGGCTTTCCACGCACGGCTGCGGGCCGCGCTCCCGGACGACGAGACCGCCCACAGCACGATCACCGTGCTGCGCGCGCTCGTCGCCGACGGCCCCGCGGGCGCTGCGATCGAGCGCCGTCGCGCGCGCGTCTGATCCGGCGGACCGTCCGCGTGCGCCGGTCCCGACGGCGGGCCCGGAGCACGGCGCTAGCCTGCACCCCGGAGTGGTCAGGGTGGACGACGGGAGCGGGTTCGGTGGCAGAGGGGCACTCGACGGGGACCGGCAGCAACGGGTCGCGGGCCAAGACCACCACCGGTGAGCGCAAGCGCGAGCAGATCCTCGACGCCTCGGTCCGGGTGTTCGGCACCGGCGGCGCCTCCGCGGTGACGCACCGCGCGGTCGCCAAGGTGGCGCAGGTTCCCCTCGGGTCGACGACGTACTACTTCACCGACCGGGACGACCTGCTGCTCCAGACGATGGCGCACGCCCGTGAGGCGGAGGCGGTGCGGCTGGCGTCCATCGTCGACGCGCTGCACGAGGTGCCGGACGTCGACCGGGCCCTGGACGTGCTGACCGAGATGTTCTTCGACAAGACGGTGGCCGACCCGCTGTACGACCTGGCCCTGTTCGAGATGTTCATGGAGGCGACGCGCAACGGCGTGGTCCGCCACGAGGCGCGCGCCTGGTCGCGGATGATCGGCGAGCTGGTGGACCGGGTGCTGCCGCCTACCGACCCGGCGGTGCCGCGCGACCAGGCGGTGCAGATCGTGGCGTGCCTGGTGGACGGCCTGATGCTCGAGGCCGTCTCGAACGCCGAGCTCAGCGTGCCGGACCTGACCACCCGGCTGCGCGTGGTGGTCGAACGGCTCTGCGTGCAGCCGTAGTCAGCTCGACCGCACCGCAGGACGAAGGTCCCTAGGCCTCAATCTCGTCACATGTACGTTTGTACAACACGAGAAGTTGTACGTTTGTACATGTTCGGACCAGACCTCGCGACCGCGAGCGGCTCCCCCGGTGCGACGTGCGCGACTCGGCACAGCGGCACGCCACGCAAAGGAGCTGCAATGACCGCGCAGACGGACCGTCCCCCGACGGCCGACACAGGGACCCGCAAGACGTTCCGGATGTTCGACATGGTGCTGTTCTCGGTGGCGGCGATGCTGCTGCTGTCGCAGCTGACCGTGACGGCCGCCGTCGGTCCGACCGCCATCTTCTGGACGGTCGCGATCATCGTCGTCTTCTTCGTCCCCTACGGCCTGGTCACCAGCGAGCTCGGCTCCGCCTACCCCGACGCGGGCGGCATCTACGCCTGGGTGGTCCGGGCGTTCGGCAACCGCTGGGGCACCCGGGTGTCGTGGTGGTACTGGCTGAACGTCGGCCTGTGGGTGCCCAGCGTGTACCTGATGTTCTCCGGGGCCATCTCGTCGATGTTCTTCGACGGGCACCTGAACTTCTGGGTGCAGGTGGCGGTGACCGTCACGCTGATCTGGATCAACTACTGGGTGAACGCCCGCAGCCTGAAGACCGGCACGTGGGTGTCCAACCTCGGCGCCGGCATCACCATCGCGGTGATCGTCGCCCTGGCCGTCGCCGGCGGCATCTACACCGCCCACCACGGCTCGGCCACCACGTGGTCGGTCGGCTCGGTGATCCCCACCCACACGCTGCCGGCGTTCATCGCGGCGCTGCCGATCGTCATCTACAACTTCCTCGGGTTCGAGCTGATGTCGTCCGCCTCCACCCAGATGGAGAACCCGCGCCGGGACGTCCCGCGGACCATCGCGATCGCCGGTGCGCTGATCGGTGCGTTCTACCTGGTGGCGACGGTCGGCATGCAGCTCATCGTGCCGGCCGACGAGATCTCGAAGACGACCGGACTCGTCGACGCGCTGCGCCGCGGCTTCGGCGACTCCGGCGTCGCGAGCACCGTGGTGACCATCCTCGGCATCGGCGCCCTGTTCTGCTTCTTCGCCAGCCTGGTGCCGTGGACCATCGGCGCGAACATCGCCGCGGCCGAGTCCGCCCAGCAGGGCGACCTGCCCAAGGTGTTCGCCCGGACGCACCCCGACCGCGGCACCCCCGTCGGCGCCGCGATGCTCTGCTCCCTGGTGGGGACGGTGTTCACGCTGGCGTACGCCGTGCTGTTCTCGGTGACCGGCGGGTCGATCGACGAGGTGTTCTGGAACCTGTTCGCGTTCTCGTCGGTGATCTTCCTGCTGCCCTACATCGTGATGATGCTGGCGTTCGGCAAGCTGCGTCGCATCGACCCGGACCGGGTGCGGCCCTACCAGGTACCCGGTGGTCGGACCATGACGTGGCTGGTCACGTGGGTGCCGACGGCCCTGCTGACGGCTGCGGCGGTGTTCTTCGTCTGGAACCCGTACGACTTCTCCTGGGCCGTGACCGGCTCGATCCTCATCGGGCTCGCCATCACCGTCGGCATCCAGGAGTACTTCTGCGCCCGCGCACCGCGCTGGACCCGGGACCGCGCGCTGGAGCGCGGCGAGGACCCGGACGCGGAGCCGGAGCTCGCGGTCGTCGACTGACCGCACCCACCTGATCCCCCGACCCCGGGTGGTCCCGGGCGATCCCCGACCGGGACCACCCGGCACGACCACCGACGCCCCAGGAAGGTCGCCTCCCATGGCACGCACGCACAGCTCCACCCCCGCCGCCGACGGCTACCGCATGCCGGCCGAGTGGGCCCACCACAGCGGCTGCTGGCTCGTCTGGCCCGAGCGCCCCGACAACTGGCGCCTCGGCGGCAAGCCCGCACAGGCCGCGTTCACCGCGGTGGCGACGGCCATCGCCGAGACGGAGGCCGTCACCGTCGCGGTGTCCGCGCGGCAGTACGACAACGCCCGCAGCCAGCTGCCCGAGCAGGTCCGGGTGGTGGAGATGTCCAACGACGACTCCTGGATGCGCGACACCGGCCCGACCTTCGTGGTGAACGACGAGGGTGACGTCCGCGGCGTCGACTGGGTGTTCAACGCCTGGGGCGGTCTGGTCGACGGGCTGTACTTCCCCTGGGCGGCCGACGACGCCGTGGCCCGCAAGGTGCTCGAGATCGAGGGCGTGGACCGGTACCGCGCACCGCTGGTGCTCGAGGGCGGCTCGATCGACGTCGACGGTGAGGGCACGGTGCTGGTCACCGAGGAGTGCCTGCTGTCGGCGGGCCGGAACCCCGACCTGACCAGGGAGGACATCGAGCAGCACCTGCGCGACCACCTCGGGGTCGAGGTCGTCGTCTGGCTGCCGTACGGCGTCTTTCTCGACGAGACCAACGGGCACGTCGACAACTTCTGCCGGTTCGTCCGGCCGGGCGTGGTGATGCTGACCTGGACGGACGACGAGACCGACCCGCAGCACGAGCGGTCGGCGGCGGCGCTGAAGGTGCTTCAGTCCACGACGGACGCGCGCGGCCGGTCCTTCGAGGTGGTGAAGATCCACCAGCCCGGTCCGATCGTCATCACCGAGGAGGAGTCCCGCGGCGTCGACTCGATCGAGGGCACGCTGCCGCGCGAGGCCGGTGACCGGCTGGCCGGCAGCTACGTGAACTCGTACATCGGGAACGAGCTGGTGGTGCTGCCGGTGTTCGACGACCCGCACGACGACGCCGCGGTGGCCGCGTACACGCAGCTGTTCGCCCCCCGCCGCATCGTCACGGTCCCCGGCCGGGAGATCCTGCTGGGCGGCGGCAACGTGCACTGCATCACCCAGCAGGTGCCCTCCGGGCGCTGACCACGCCTCTCCACCACCCCACGCCCTGACCAGGGCGTTCGCCCGACCCCGACGGGGCCGACGCGACCGGCGTCACGACGACGCCACCATCCCTCCCCCGGCATCCGACCGGTCCTGCTCCCGCACCCGCGGCGACCCGACCGCGCTCGGCCGACCCCGCACACCCAGAACCAGCCCACGAACCAGCCCACGAACCCGCAGGAGAGAGCCATGTCCCCCCGCCACTTCATCGACACCCAGGACCTCACGAAGGACGAGGTGCTCGACCTCGTCCGCCTCGGCCTGACCCTCAAGCGCTGCGTCCGTGCCGGGTACTTCCCGCCGCTGCTGGCCGGCCGGACGCTCGGCATGATCTTCGAGCAGTCGTCCACCCGTACCCGCGTGTCGTTCGAGACGGCGATGTCCCAGCTCGGCGGGCACGCGCAGTACCTGGCTCCCGGCCAGATCCAGCTCGGCGGCCACGAGTCCATGGAGGACACCGCCCGCGTGCTGTCCCGCCTGGTCGACGTGGTGATGGCCCGCGTCGCGCGGCACCACACCGTGGCGGACCTGGCCCGGTACGCCACCATCCCGGTGCTCAACGGGATGTCGGACTACAACCACCCGACGCAGGAGATCGGCGACCTGATCACCATGGTCGAGCACCTGCCGGCCGGGAAGCGGCTGGAGGACTGCAAGGTGGTGTTCGTCGGCGACGCCACCCAGGTGTGCGCCTCGCTGATGATGATCACCACCAAGATGGGCATGGAGTTCGTCCAGTTCGGGCCCGAGAGGTTCCAGCTGAAGCCGGAGCTGCAGGCGATCGGCCGGGCGAACTGCGAGACGTCGCACGGCAGCGTGCTGGTGACGGACGATGCCGCCAAGGCGCTGGCCGGCGCGGACTTCGTCTACACCGACGTCTGGTACGGCGACTACGAGGCCGAGCTCGGCGAGGCCGAGCGGCTCGCCGCCTTCATGCCCACCTACCAGGTGAACCGCGACCTGATGGCCCTGGCCGGGCCCGACGCCAAGTTCATGCACTGCCTGCCCGCCACCCGCGGCGAGGAGGTCACCGACGACGTGCTGGACGCCGACTTCTCCATCGCCTTCGACCAGGCCGGCAACCGGCTCACCGCCCAGCGCGCGCTGCTGGTGTACTTCCTGCGGCCGGAGGTGCCGAACCCGGTCAAGGTCGCGGCGGCGAAGGCCGAGCTCGAGTCCGTGCTCGCCGGCATCCTCTGAGGCGCCCGCATGTCACGCATCGTCATCGCCCTGGGCGGCAACGCCCTCGGCACGTGCCCGGCCGAGCAGCAGGAGCGGATCGACGCCGCCGCCCCGGCCCTGGTCGGTCTGATCGCCCAGGGGCACGAGATCATCGTGTCCCACGGCAACGGACCCCAGGTCGGCGCCATCGAGCTGGCGTTCGAGATCGCCTCGCAGCACACCGACCGGGTCGCCGCGCTGGACCTGCCGGAGTGCACGGCCATGAGCCAGGGGTACATCGGCTACCACCTGCAGCAGGGCATCGCCCGTGAGCTGCGGCGGGTCGGCATGCCGTGGCACGTCGCCTCCGTGGTCACGCGCGTGGAGGTCGACCCCGACGACCCCGCGTTCGCGCGGCCGACCAAGCCGATCGGCGGCTTCTACGACGAGGCCACCGCACGTCGGATGATGGCGGCCACCCCGGGGCTGTCCATGTCCGAGGACTCCGGACGCGGCTGGCGCACCCTGGTGGCGTCGCCGCGACCGGTGGACATCGTGGAGCGGGACTCGATCCTCAACCTGCTGGACCACGAGTTCATCGTGGTGGCGTGCGGCGGCGGCGGGATCCCCGTGGTGCGGGACGCCGACGGTGACCACCACGGCGTGCGGGCGGTGGTCGACAAGGACTTCGCCTCGGCGAAGCTGGCCGAGGTGGTCGGTGCCGACTACCTGTTCGTCCTCACGGCGGTCGAGAAGGTGGCGATCGGGTTCGGCACGCCGCAGCAGCAGGACCTGGACCACCTCGACCTCGCAACCGCGCAGCGGTACGTGGACGAGGGGCAGTTCGGTGCCGGTTCCATGCTGCCGAAGGTGCAGGCGGCGACGGGATTCGTCGCGAGCGGGCCCGGACGGCGTGCGGTGATCTGCGCGCTGGAGAAGGCGCCGCTCGCGATGAGCGGTGCGACGGGCACGGTGATCCACTCCTGACGGCTGCGTCCACGGGGCAGCGGATCGCCCTCTCGCGCTGTACGCCTCGTGTACGTACACCAGGCGTACAGAGCGAGAGCCGTCCCCGTCCCGGTGCGGCCGGCTAGACCTGCACCGCCAGCGGGACGTCGACCGATCCGACCCGGAGGGTCGCAGCGCCAGCTGCGACCCTGTCGGGCACCACCACGTCGAACGCGACCGGGTAGCGCTCCGCACGCGGTCCGGCGGCCGTCGAGCCCAGCGGCCAGGCGCTCGCACCCTGCTGCAGGGTCAGCGCCACGTCCGCCATCGGCCGCTCGCGATCCGACGGAGGCGGCCCGCTGCACCCCGGGCCGGTGCTGCCGGTGTCCTCGCACCCCGTGTGGAACAGCTCACCGCGCACCACCAGCCGGTCGCCGCGCCGGACGACCAGCGCGGGGGCGGACTCCGTCACCAGGGTCGGCGTCGCACCACCGACAGCCACCCACACCTGCGGCGCCGCACAGCTGGCCGCCGCGCGGTCGGGCACCCACAGGCCGACGAGGCCGGCGGTGCCGAGCAGCATCGCCACGACGAGCGCACGAGAGCGCACGGTGGTCCGGTCGTCGCGCCAGGGAGCGCGGGGGTGCGCGGCGGACCTCATTGCGGCACAGCCGCGGCACGGGCGCGCAGCACCACGCGCTCGAGGTAGCGCGGCACCACGGCGTTCCAGCCGAGCTCGTCGTCGAGCCGCTCGGCGAACGTCTCGGCGGAGTCCGGCTCGCCGTGCACCACGTAGGCGGTGCGCGGCGGGCTCACGGTGGAGAACCAGGCGATCAGCTCGTCCGCGTCGGCGTGCGCCGAGAAGCCGTCGATCACCACCACCTCCGCACGCACCGGCACGTACTCGCCGTGGATCTTCACCTGCCGGGCGCCCTCCGCGAGCGCGGCACCGCGCGTGCCGGCCACCTGGTAACCGGTGAGGATCACGGCGTTGTCGCGCACCGGCAGCTGGGAGACGAGGTGGTGCAGCACGCGCCCGCCGGTGGCCATGCCGGAGGCGGAGATGATCACGCACGGGTGGTCGGGGTGGTTCAGCCGCTCGGACTGCTCACGGGTGCTGGCCAGGTGCACGCCGGGGGCCGCGAGCACCGCGTGGGCGGCCAGCACCTCCGGACGCAGCGTCGGGTCGTGCGCCGCGAAGGCCTGCCGGTACACCTCGAGCGCCCGCAGGGCCATCGGGCTGTCGACGTAGATCGGCACGTCCGGGATCGCCCCCTGCTCGCGCAGCTCCGACAGCGTGACCAGGAGCACCGCCGTGCGGTCGATGGCGAACGCCGGCAGCAGGCACACGCCGCCGCGGCCGACCGTCCGCGTCACGGCGGCTGCGAGCGCCTCCCGTCCGCCGTGCTCGTGCACGCGGCCGCCGTACGTCGACTCGGTGACCACCACGTCGGCGTCCACGGCTGGCGCCGGCGGCTGCAGCAGCACGTGCCCGGGCCGACCCATGTCCCCCGTGAACAGCACGCGGACACCGTCGACGTCGAGCACCGCGAAGGTCGAGCCGAGGATGTGCGCCGAGGGGTGCAGGGACACCTGCATGCCGCCGGGCAGGGCCGCCGGCTCGGGGCCGTCGTGCGGCCGGAACAGGGAGATCGCCTGCTCGGCGTCCGAGCTGTCGAACAGCGGCAGCGCCGGCGAGTGCTTGCTGAACCCGGCGTCGCGGGCGTACTCGGCCTGCTCCTCCTCGAGGTGGGCGGCGTCCCGCAGCACGATGCTCGCCAGCCGGGCCGTGTCGCGGCTGCACACCACGGGTCCCGAGAAGCCGTTCCGGGTCAGCAGCGGCAGGTACCCGCAGTGGTCGAGGTGCGCGTGCGTCAGCACGACCGCGTCGACAGAGGACGGCTCAACCGGCAGCCGGTCCCAGTTGCGTCGCCGCCACTCCTGCGGGCCCTGGAACAGCCCGCAGTCGACGAGGACGCGCGCGTCCGGCGTCTCCACCAGGAACTTGCTGCCGGTCACCGTCCCCGCCGCGCCGAGGAAGGTGAGGGTGGGCCGACGCTGCGGCCGACGGGGGGTGGACCAGCCGGCGGACGACGAGGCGGGCGAGGAGACGGACGACGAGGCGGACATGGTGCTCACATCCTTCGGACGACGATGTCCTCGCTGCCAGTCTCCACCCCGCCGCGGCCCCGCGGCAGGCCCTTGCAGGACGCTGACCAGGCGAGATCCTCAGGCGCCCACGAGGTCCCGCCGCCACAGCGCCGCCGCACCGGCCGCCGCCAGCGCCACGGCGATGCCCGTCATCACCCAGGCCGCCGGCCACGCGACGTCGGAGGTCGGCACCGTCGCCAGGTGGTGGAACGGCGAGACGTTCAGCACCCAGTCGGGCCACTTCAGCAGCGGTCCCAGGGTCTGCAGCAGGTACGCCGCGATCGCCGCGGTGGCGCCGACCGGGACCACCAGGCGAGGGGCGACGCCGAGCAGCAGCACGTCCAGACCGGCGAACAGCAGCACCACGGGCAGCGGGTTCAGCGCCGACACCACCGCGTCCGGCACCGTCACGTCGGCACCGGCCGACGTGGCACCCACCCAGAACGCCGCACCCGCCACGGCGACCAGCCCCACCGCACCGACCACCAGCACCACCACGTGCCCGGCCAGCCAGCGCCACCTCGGAAGCGGGCCGGCCAGCAGCAGGTCGAGCCGCCCCGCGGCCTCCTCCGCCCGGGCGGCACCCACCCGGAACGCGACCTGCACCGCGACGGCCACACCCGCGATGGTGCCGACCATGCCGACGAACCCCCGCACGTAGTCGCCGGGCGACATGCCCATGGCGGACAGCAGCTGCTGGTACGACGGGTCCTGGTCCAGGAACCCCGTGACGGTCGGCACCAGGGTCCCGAACATCGCGAGCCACACCACCAGGGCACCCGCCCAGGCGAGCAGCGACCCCAGCCCCGTCCGCGTCGCCAGCGCCACCGGGCTGCTCAGCCCCCAGTGCCGCGACCGGTCGGCACGGCGCCGCACCAGCAGCCCGGCGCCGGTGTCCCGGCGCAGCCGCAGCCGCACGGCCAGGACGCCGAGCACGACGACGACGCCGAGCGGCACCGCCAGGACCGCCACCCGGTTGGCGCCGAACGGCGCGAGGTGGTCGGTCCACCCGAACGGTGTCAGCCAGCCGAGCCACGCCCGCGACTCCGCGCTGTTCGAGGCCACCCGCAACGGCAGCGCCACGCCGATCACCACGGCCGCCACCCCGGCGGCGCCGCCGCGGGAGCCGAACAGCTGGCTGGTCACCGCGGTCAGCATCACCGCGGTGCCGGCGAACCCCGCCAGCAGGCCGCCCATCAGCACCGCACCGGTCAGCTGCCCACCCACCGCCACGAAGGCGGCCGCCGCGGCGAACCCGATCACCAGGCAGGCTCCGAGCAGCACGGCCAGCTGGGACGCCAGCAGCTGCACCGGACGCAGCGGCTGCGCCAGCACCGGGTCGTGCCGGCCGGTCCGCTCGTCCGCCCGCAGCACGCGCGCGGTCGTCGTGATCGCCCACGCCGCGGCCACCAGCTCGATCATCCAGCCGGCGTCCCAGACGGTGAACCCGCCGACGGTGTCGACGCCGGCACCAGGCCCGGAGATCAGCCGGATCGACTGGTTCCGCGACCACTCCACGAGCGTCGCCCGGTCCGAGGCCTCGGGGTACGCGACCCGGAACGTGATCCCCTCGATCGCCACGTACACCGCCGCGGCCAGCGCGATCGCCGCCGTCCCCCGCCGCAGCAGCCGCACGGTCAGCGCCGCGGCCGTCCCCGCACCACCGGGTCGCCGCACCGTCCGGGCCGCAGCGCCGGTCCCAGGAGCGGCCCGGTGCACGTGGTGCCGACGAACGGTCGGCGCCGTCGGACGCGTCCCCGCACCGGCCGTCGCGGTCAGCTCGGCGGTCGGCTGAGCGGTCGTCGAGCGCTGCGCCGCCGCACCGCGCCCCGTCGTCGGACGCTCGTCAGTAGTACGCAAGGAACGCCTCCTCCAGCGAGCGTTCCGGTGTGCGCAGCCGCACCACCTGCACGTCGGCCAGCGCGCGCAGCAGGGCGGACGGCGGCCCGTCGAGGGTCACGCGCAGCCCACCCAGCACGCCGGGCATGGGTTCCACGCTGCCGACGCCGGGCACGCCGGCCAGCGCCGGCACCGGCCCGTCCACCACCAGCTCCACCACCGTGGCGCCCATCCGGCGGAGCTCGTCGAGGGTCGCCACCTCCACCAGCCGTCCCTCTCGCAGCATCGCGACGCGGTCGCACAGGTCCTGCACCTCGTCGAGGATGTGCGAGCTGAGGAAGACGGTCTGCCCGCGGCCGGCCGCCTCGCGGACCAGCGCCTGGAACACCTCCTCCATCAGCGGGTCCAGCCCGGCGGTCGGCTCGTCGAGCAGCAGCACGTCCGCCCTGGTCATCAGCGCGACCACCAGCGCCAGCTTCTGCCGCGTGCCGCGCGAGTAGGTGCCCACACGGCGCGACGGGTCCAGCTGGAGGCGTTCGAGCAGCTCGGCGCGGTACGCCGGGTCGACGCCGCCGGCGAGGTTGGCGAACAGCTCGAGGGTCTCGGTGCCGGTCAGCTGCGGCCACAGCGCCACGTCGCCCGGCATGTACCCGATGTGCCGGTGCGCCCGCCGCACGTCGGTCACGGGGATGCCGTGCACGCGGGCGCTGCCGGCGGTCGGCCGGATCAGGTCCAGCAGCAGGCGGATGGTGGTGGACTTCCCGGCACCGTTGGGGCCCAGGAAGCCGAACGTCTCCCCCGGCGTCACCGTCAGGTCCAACCGGTCCAGGGCCAGCACCGAGCCGAACCGCTTGGTCAGGCCCACCGTCTCGATCGCCCACCCGTTGGCGGTCATCGTCGACCTCCTCGCAGGAGCCCTACGTCCAGCATGGCCCGCCCTGCGGGGTTGCGGGAGACCGAATCCTCACCTCAGGGCGCCCTGTCCGCAGGGGCCGCTACGGTGCCGGCCATGGCAGCAGTGGTGCAGGAGGTCGTGGTCGACTGCGCGGAGCCCGCGGCGCTGGCGCGGTTCTGGGCCCAGGTGCTCGAGGCCCGCTGGGCGTCGGTCGACCCGGGCTGGGCGGTCGTCGACGCGACCCCGTTGATCGTGGCGTTCCAGCAGGTCCCCGAGCCGAAGTCGTCGCCGAAGAACCGGCTGCACCTGGACGTCCGTGTCCCGGACGCCGCTGCCGCGGTCGCTCGTGCGGAGGCGCTCGGTGCGCACCGCACCGGCCACCAGGAGCTGCGCGACGACGGCGACGGCTACGTGGTGCTGCAGGACCCCGAGGGGAACGAGTTCTGCTTCGTGGTCGACGAGTCGAGCCGCTGGGCCGGCGTCCTGCGGTCCGCGCTGGAGCACGCCGACCAGACGACGGGCCTGCCCGCAACCGTCTGATCCGCGGGACGTTCGCCTCTGGCGCCGGGCGCGACGCCGGTGGTCTGCTCGACGCATGACGACGCGGACGCCCCTGCTGCCCCCGCCGCCACCGCGGCCGCCGGCCCGTGTGCTCGCCATCGCGGCGGCCATGGCGGTCGGTGCCGCGCTCCCCGTGATCCGCACCTGGATGCTGCAGTTCGGCGCCACCGAGGCGGAGCTCGACGCCCACCTGCCTGGTGACGACCTGATCGCCTCCCCCGACCTGGTGGCCACGCGCGTCGTCGGCATCGCGGCCGCACCGGACCAGGTGTGGCCCTGGGTGGCCCAGCTCGGCCAGGGTCGCGGCGGCTTCTACTCCTACGACTGCCTCGAGAACTTGGTCGGCTGCGACGTGCGTTCCGCCGACCGCGTGGAGGCCCGGTGGCAGGACGTGCGGGTGGGTGACCCGTTCCGGCTGCACCCCGACGTGGCCCTCGAGGTGGTCGCGGTGGAGCCCGGGCGGGCGCTGGTGGTCCGCGGAGCCGTCGGCGTCACCGGGTCCACGGCGTCGTCCGCCGGCGCCCCTCCGTACGACTTCACCTGGGCGTTCGTGCTGCGCCGCGGCCGTGACGGCGGCACCCGGCTGGTGGTCCGGGAGCGGTACGGCTACACGCGCCGTGGTGCCGCCCTGCTGGTCGAGCCGGTCAGCGTCGTCAGCTTCGTCATGACCCAGAAGATGCTGCGCGGCCTGCGGGACCGCGCCGAGCGGGCTGCCGCCTGATCAGCCCGCAGCGGAACACCGTTGCCGCGTCGGACACCCTCCGGTTAGGGTGGCCGACGTAGTCGCAGTGCAGAGATCTTCCCCCCGGTTCTCCGGAGCGGACGACGACCACCGTGATTCACCGGTCCCGGTCGTCGGGGTCGAACACCAACCGCAAGGAGAACGCACATGCCTACTGGCATCGTGAAGTGGTTCAACGCCGAGAAGGGCTTCGGCTTCATCGCCCCCGAGGACGGCGGCCCGGACGTCTTCGTCCACTACTCGGCCATCGCGACGAGCGGCTACCGCTCGCTCGAGGAGAACCAGCGCGTCTCGTTCGACGTGCAGCAGGGCCCCAAGGGCCCGCAGGCCTCGAACGTCACGCCTGCCTGACCAGGCCTCGCCGGCGCACGCCGGCTGACGAAGGGCGCTCCACCTCCGTGGTGGGGCGCCCTTCGCGCACCTGGGGGACGTCGGCGCCGTCCGGGTGCCACGACCGATCGCTCCGTGCCATGCTGCGCCCAGGTGCCGACGACGAGGCCCAGCCACCGGGAGGCTCCGTGGACGACCAGCAGATCCTGGACCGCATCCACCAGCTGATGCTCCAGGAGCACGCGCTGCGAGAGGCGGTCGAGCAGGGCCGGGCCGGCGACGGGCACGTCCGGACGGCCGAGCGGATCGCGCAGCTCGAGGTGGAGCTCGACCAGGCGTGGGACCTGCTGCGTCAGCGCCGGGCGCTGCGGGAGGCCGGCGCCGATCCCGACGGGGCGCACGAGCGGCCTGCCGCGGAGGTCGAGGGGTACCTCGACTGAGGGTCGTCGAGCGCCGGAGCGTGCGCCCGTCGGTCGCGGTGCCCGGCCCGGACGAGGCGGGCGCCGAAGGGTGCGGTGTCGGTGAGGGGACCGTGTGCCTCACGCGTCGACCCGTCGTGCCTGGTCGCGGCCCCCTAGACTCGCGTCCGTGATCTTCAAGGCGGTGGGGGACGGCCGTCCGTACCCGGACCACGGGCTGACGACGGCCAAGCAGTGGGCTGCCGTGGCCCCGCGCCAGGTTCGCCTGGACGAGCTGGTCACCACCAAGCGGACGCTCGATCTCGATGCGCTCCTGGCGGAGGACTCCACCTTCTACGGCGACCTGTTCGCCCACGTGGTGCAGTACAAGGGCGTGCTGTACCTCGAGGACGGGCTGCACCGGGCCGTCCGTGCCGCGCTCCAGCAGCGCCCGGTGCTGCACGCGCGGGTGCTGGTGATCGAATGACCGATCCGGACCGCGCCCGTGCGCTGCGCCGCCGCCACGTGCACGAGCGGCAGGCGGTGATCTTCGGCATCCTGCTCGCCATCCTGGCGGTGGCCGGCGTCTCGGCAGCGGCGATCTACACCGGCAACCTCAACGTGCCGTTCTTCGCCCGCGGCTTCTCCAGCAAGCCGACGCCGAGCGTCACGAGGCAGCCCGCGCCGTGCCCGCCGCAGGGCGCGCTGCCCGTGGCGGCCAACACCATCAAGGTGAACGTCTACAACGGCGCCAACCGGGCGGGGCTGGCGGCGTCCGCGGCCGTGGCGCTCGGTCAGCGTGGGTTCACCATCGGTACCACCGCCAACGCGACCACGCAGTTCGTCGGCTCGGAGCAGATCTCGTTCGGCGTGGCCGGTGTCGCGCAGGCGTACACGGTCGCCGCGCACTTCAAGGACCCCGTGCTGCTGCTGATCGCCCGAGCCGACCCCAAGGACGCGACGGTCGACGTCACCCTGGGCAGCGACTTCGACACGCTGGTCCCCACCGACCAGGTCGGGCTGGACCCGAACACGCCGCTCGTCGGGCAGCCCGGCTGCGTGCCGGTCGAGCAGCTGGCGGCGCAGGCGAGCGCCAAGCCGGCGGCGACGTCGACACCGACCAAGTCCTGACCGGCGCGGTGCCCGCCCGGCGGGCACGCCCTCCTGCGGGCCACGTGCCGCCGCGCAGCACGTCCTGACACGAAGGAGCGCCCCGCGTCGTGACGACCGCGGGGCGCTCCTTCGTCGTGACGCGACGGGCCGTCAGACCCGGTCGCTGGTGACCGACGGCGCCTCGGCCAGCTCCGCGCCACCGGGCACGGAGGCCGGCGTGGCGGGCTCCTGGGAGGTGCCGCGCCACTTCGCCAGCACCCGCATCAGGTGGTAGAGGCCGATCGCGGCGGCGGTGCCGAGCGCGATGCCCTGGAACTGCAGCTTGCCGGCGGTCCAGCTGAAGTTGGCGATGCCGATCACCAGGGCGATCGCCGCCGGGAACAGGTTCACCGGGTTGGAGAAGTCGACGCGGTTCTGCACCCAGATCCGGGCGCCGAGCAGGCCGATCATCCCGTACAGCACGGTCGCGGCACCGCCGAGCACGCCGGCCGGCACCGTGGCGATCGCGGCGCCGAACGTGGGCGACATCGACAGGATCAGGGCGGTGGCGGCGGCGACCCAGTAGGCGGCGGTGGAGTACACGCGGGAGGCGGCCATCACGCCGATGTTCTCGGCGTAGGTGGTGGTGCCGGAGCCGCCGCCGAGACCGGCGAGCGTGGTCGCCACACCGTCGGCGATCAGCGCGCGGCCCATGATCGGGTCGAGGTTCTGGCCCGTCATCGCGGCGACCGACTTCACGTGGCCCACGTTCTCGGCGATGAGCACCAGCACCACGGGGACGAACAGACCCAGCACCGAGACGTCGAGCTTCGGGGCGACGAAGTGCGGCAGGCCGAACAGCGACGCCTGGCGGACGGCGGTGAAGTTCACCTCACCGCGGAGGGTGGCGACCAGGTAGCCGACGACGACGCCGACGAGGATCGCGAGGCGGCCGAGCACCCCGCGGAACAGCACCGTCACCAGGATCACCGTGCCGAGGGTGGCGATGGCGGTCACCGGCGACGCCCGGAAGCCGGAGCAGCCGGACGCCGAGCAGGAGCCCCACGCCGCCGGCGCCAGGTTGAGGCCGATCAGCGCGACGATCGTGCCGGTGACTGCCGGGGGCATCACGGCGTCGATCCAGCGGGAGCCGCCGACGTGCACCAGCAGGCCGACGACCGCCAGCAGCAGACCCGTGACCAGGATCCCGCCGACCGCCACCGACTGGCCGCCGCTGGCGGTCGCCGCCCCGATCGGCGCGATGAACGCGAAGCTGGAGCCGAGGTAGCTGGGTAGGCGGTTGCCGGTGATCAGCAGGAACCCGATGGTGCCGAGGGCGGAGAAGAACAGGGTGGTCTGCGGCGAGAAGCCGGTGAGCAGCGGCACCAGGAAGGTGGCCCCGAACATCGCCACCACGTGCTGCAGACCGATCCCGGTGGTGCGCGGCCAGCTGAGCCGCTCACCGGGGGACACCACGGCGCCGGGGGCGATGGTCCGCCCGTCGCCGTGCAGCCGCCAGCTCCAGCGCTGGGACCCGTTCGAGGACAAGGACGCCATCGGTTCCTCCATCGTCTGCGCGCCCAGCCCGGGCGTCGGGACGAAGAGTAGTGATCCGGGTGCAGCCCGCGTGGGCGGCTCGGCGGGCGTGGACAGGACGGTCGTGCGACGCTCGGACGGACGACAAGGCGGTGCCGGGCCGCACGGGAGCGGTCCGCCCGCCGCGAACCCCACGGAGGTGCGCGATGACCGTCCCGCCGACCCCTGACGAGCAGCAGCCCGGCCTCGACGAGGTGCCCGACCCGGTGAAGGCGACGGAGCCCACCGCGGAACCGGCACCCGACGAGCGCGACGACGAGGACGCGACCGGACCGGTGATCGCCGGGCCCGGCATCGGGGGCGCCACGACGACGCCGATGCCGCCCGTTCCGCCGAGACCGAACCTCGGCAGCGGCCACTGAGCCGAGGCGCCGAGCCGCAGCGCTCGTCGCGTGGCGACGTGGTCGTCGTCACAACCGCCCGGACCGGCGTCCGGAGAAGGTCTCGGTGCGGCTGCGATCAGGTCACGGGCAGGCCACGATCTGCCCCTAACCTGGGGAGGTCCTGTGTGACCGATGGTCGTCCGACGTCTCGCACAGCACCTCCACCTACCCTGGCAGGACATCCCGCCCGGCCCCGGAGGTCATCCTGAAGCGCACGCTGCTGCACAGCCGCCCCGCGGTGTGGACCGCCTTCCTGCTGGTCCACGCGTGGCTGGCGGTGCTCGGCGTGTGGCTGATCCCGCAGAAGGCCTTCTGGGACCTGGACCTGTACCGCTACTGGATGTGGCTGGGCGTGCACGGGTTCGGGTGGCCGGGGATCGACACCAGCTGGGTGTACCCGATCGGTGCGACGGTGCCGATGCTCGCCGCCGGGTTCGGCGGGCTGGCTATCGGCCACGGGTACGCGCTGGCCTGGTCGATCATGGTGACGGTCCTCGACGTGCTCGCCATGGCGATGCTGCTGCGCCGCGACCGCGGCCAGGTGGGTGGCTGGTGGTGGACCGGTTTCCTGCTGCTGCTCGGCCCCATCGCGATGGGCCGGCTCGACGCCATCGTCGTCCCCCTGGTGATCGCCGCCCTGCTGTGGAGCATGGACCGACCGGCCGTCGCGTCCGCGCTGCTGACCATCGGCGCGTGGATCAAGGTGGCGCCCGGCGCGCTGCTGGTCCCCCTGTTCTGGGGCGCGCACAAGCCGTGGCGCGACGTGGTCGCACCGGCGGCGGGCGTCTCGGCGATCGTCATGGGCACCGCCATCGGCTTCGGCGGTCAGGGGCACGTGCTGTCGTTCCTGCTGGAGCAGGGGCAGCGCGGCCTGCAGATCGAGGCGCCCGGTGCGACCCCCTGGGTGCTGGCCGCCCTGTTCACCACCTCGATCAAGCGGGTGCTGAACGCGCAGATCGTCACGTGGGAGCTGCTCGGGCCCGGGACGCAGAAGATGGCGGACCTGCTCGGCCTGCTGCTGCCGATCGCCGCCGCCGCCGCGATCGCGCTGCTGTGGTGGAAGCGGGAGCGCGTCGGCCTGGCGCTGTGGGCGGACCGCAAGAAGCGCGGTGAGCTGGTGGTGCGCGGCGCGATGCTGATGACCCTGGTGCTGCTGGTGTTCAACAAGGTCGGGTCGCCGCAGTACATGACGTGGCTCGCCGCACCTGTCGCCGTGGCGCTGGTGCTGGGCCTGCCTGGCTGGGGCACCACCGCCAAGTGGGTGCTGGGCGTCGGCGCCGCCACCCAGCTGGTGTTTCCGTGGGAGTACACGGAGATCACCGGCGGCGGCCTGGGTGTGACCCTGGTGCTCGCCGCCCGCAACCTCGCGCTGATCGGCCTGCTGGTGCACACCGCCCGAGAGCTGTTCCGCGTGGAGACGGACGAGCCGGCGGCGCCGAGCGCGCCTGCGGACCGACGGTCTGCACCGGCCCCCGCGCCGGAGCCCGCCACGAGCCCCGTGCTCGCGGACGCCCTGCTGGTCGACGAGGCGCCGGCGGTGGAGACCGCGGCGCCGAGCCCCGCGCGCGAGCCGGTCGACCCGTCGCCGCGCCGTGGCGTGCTGCCGGACGGTGGTCTCGCGTCACCCGCCACACCCTGACGCGACTGCCACCGCAGCGAGCGGTGCGGCGGAGCCGGCGCGCCGCGCCGAGCGCAGCCCCCTGCCCGCGCTGAGCGGGCGCGCCGGCTACCGCCAGCTCAGTAGGCGGCCGTGAAGCGCGCGCGCCGGTGGGTGGGGTTCTCCACCTCGTCGAGGATCGCGACCGCCAGGTCGGCCCCGGACAGGTCCGAGCGGCCCTCGTCGTCGGTCAGCAGCACGTCGTCGCCCACGCGGAACGTTCCGGTCCGCTCCCCCGGTGCGTAGGCGCCGAACCCCGCGGCGGGGCTGATGTAGAACCAGTCGAACTGCTCGGGGCTGCCGCGCAGCTCGTCGAGCACCGCGGCGAGCTCGAGGGACTCCGCGAGGTACTCGGCGGGGAACTCCGGCGTGTCGAAGAGCCGCGGGCCACCGGGGGCGACGTGCAGCGACCCGGCGCCGCCGATCACGCCGAGCCGCACGCCGGCGGCCTGCGCCGCGACGGCGAGCTCGTGGATCACCTCGCCGAGGCGGCCCGTCAGGGCGCCGCGCGGGGACAGCGCCTCGACCACCACGTCGGCGTCCGCCACCGCGGCCGCCGCGTAGGCGGGGTCGAGCGCGTCCGCCTGGCGGTAGGCGACACCCTCGACCGGCTGGTCCGGCAACGAGCGGCTGACCGAGGTCACCTGGTGGCCGCGGGCGGCGGCCTCCTGGACGATGTGCCCGCCGGCGTAGCCCGTGCCGCCCAGAACCGTGATCCGTGCCATCTGTGCTCTCCTCGAGGTCGTCGTCCGCGGCCGGCCGCTCACCCGCCTGCCGCCGTCGACCTGACGAACACCGCCGAGGTCAGAACCCTTCCGGCGCCTGCGGCACGTACGGCTGCTCGAGCTGGGACAGCTCCTCCGGGTCGAGCCGCAGCTGCAGGGAGGCGACCGCGTCGTCGAGGTGGTGCGGCTTGGTGGCACCGACGATCGGGGCCGTCACGGCCTCCTGCTGACGGACCCATGCGAGCGCCACCTGCGCCCGGGACACCCCGCGGTCGGCGGCGATGCGGCCGACGGCGTCGACGATCGCGCGGTCGGCGTCCTCGCTCTGCTGGTAGAGGGTCTGGCCGAAGCGGTCGGTCTGCGAGCGCGTCGTCGTCGTGCCCCACTCCCGCGTCAGCAGGCCGCGAGCCAGCGGGGACCACGGCAGCACGCCGATCCCCTGGTCCAGGCAGAAGGGGTGCATCTCCCGCTCCTCCTCGCGGGACAGGAGGTTGTACTGGTCCTGCATGGAGACGAACCGGGTCCAGCCGCCCAGGTCGGCGGTGTACTGCGCCTTGGCGAGCTGCCAGGCGTACATCGACGAGGCGCCGATGTACCGGGCCTTGCCCGCGCGCACCACGTCGTGCAGCGCCTCCATCGTCTCCTCGACGGGCACCTGCGGGTCCCAGCGGTGGATCTGGTACAGGTCCACGTAGTCGGTGCCGAGGCGGGTCAGGCTGGCGTCGATCGCCGAGAGGACGTGCTTGCGGGACAGGCCGCCGCCGTGCGGGCCGTCGTGCATGCGGCCGTGCACCTTGGTCGCCAGCACGACCTCGTCGCGGGACGCGAAGTCACGCAGCGCGCGCCCGACGATCTCCTCGCTGGAGCCGTCGGAGTAGACGTCGGCGGTGTCGAAGGTGTCGATGCCGAGCTCCAGGGCTCGACGGAGGAACTCGCGGCTCGGCTCCTCCGGGAGGCTCCACCCGTGGTTGCCGCGGGCGGGGTCGCCGTAGCTCATGCAGCCCAGCACGATCGAGCTGACCTGCAGGCCGCTGCTGCCGAGACGGTGGTGGTCCATGGGTGTCCTCCCGAGGGGACCGACGGGGACGGACCCGGACGGCCGAGCGGCGCGGGTCCTCGTCGAGGCTAGCCCGCGACCCCGGCAGGCGCCGGGCGGGATCGGGTGCGACCGTGGAAGACCCGCCACGAGGAGGACCACCGTGATCACCGAGCTGGCCACCAGCGTGTCCGTGTCACCCGCGTCCCTGCTGCACGCCCTCGGACCATGGGCGCTGGCGGGGATCGCCGTGATGATCTTCATCGAGTCCGGGGTGCTGTTCCCGTTCCTGCCCGGCGACTCCCTGATCCTGACGGCGGTGCTGCTGCGCGGTCAGCTGGGGCTGTCCCCGGTGTGGATCGCGGTGGTGGCGTTCCTCGCGGCGGTCGCCGGTGACCAGACCGGGTTCTGGCTGGGCCACCGGTTCGGGCGGCGGTTCTTCCACGACGACGCCCGCGTGCTGACCACCGCGCGACTGGCGGAGGCCGAGCGCTTCTTCGACCGGTACGGGCCCGTGTCGCTGGTGCTGGCGCGGTTCGTGCCGATCGTGCGGACGTTCGTGCCGCTGGTGGCCGGGACGGCGCGGCTGCGGTACCGGCGGTTCGTGGTGTGGAACGTCACCGGGGCGCTGCTGTGGGTGGTGGGGCTGACGGTCGTCGCGCTGGCGCTGGGTCGGCTGCCGTTCGTGGCGCACAACATCGACCTGCTGGCGGTGGTGGTCGTGGTGGTGTCCGTCATCCCGATCGTCGTCACCGCCCTGCGGCGGCGCGCCGCGACCGGCGCCCCCGAGCGGGACCGGGCTACCGTCCACGGGTGAGCGACTGGGTGCTGGACGTGCCGCTGCGCACGGAACGGCTGGAGCTGCGCGAGCACCGGGCCGGTGACCTGGAGGACCTGCTGGTGTTCCACGGCGACCCGCAGGTCACCCGGTACACGTCGTGGCCGGTGCGGGACCGGGAGCAGACGAGCGTCGCGCTCGAGCGGCGGCTGACGCAGACGCGGGCCGCCGAGCCGGGCGACCTGCTGAGCCTGGCCGTGGTGGAGCGGGCGAGCGGCACGGTGATCGGCGAGGTGCTGCTCGTGCGCAGGTCGGACAGCACCGCCGAGCTGGGCTACGCGATCCGCGCGGACCGGTGGGGGCAGGGACTGGCGTCCGAGGCGGTGCGGGCCCTGCTGGACGGCGCAGTGACGCTGGGGGTGACGCAGGTGGGGGCCGTGGTGGTGGACGGGAACGACGCCTCCGTGCGGCTGCTGGGCCGCCTCGGGTTCACCGACCTGGACACGGCCGGTCCCCCGGCGAAGGACGGCAGCCCGACGCGGACGTTCGCGCTGACGCTGGGCTGACGGCCGGCTACGGCCGGCGGGGCTGGGGGCCGGGGGTGCGGTGGGCCCGGTCGATGTCGTCGTCGGCCGGGAAGTCCGTCGCGGGCGCCTCTCTCGCGCGGGACGATGGGGGCGTGACCCTCCTCGACCGCCTGGACACCGACCTGCACACCGCGATGAAGGCGCGCGACGCCTTCGCCACCTCGACGCTGCGGCAGGTGATCGCCGCCGTCCGCGGGGCCGCGAAGGCCGGCCCGGTGGCCCGGGACCTCGATGACGACGAGATCCTCGCGGTGCTGACCGCCGAGGTGAAGAAGCGCCGGGAGAGCGCCGAGATCTACGCCGGCGCCGGTGCCGCCGACCGGGCGGCGAACGAGACCGCCGAGGCCGACTTCATCGAGGCGTACCTGCCGGCGGCACTGACCGATGCCGACCTGGACGCCCTGGTCGCCGAGGCGGTCGCCGCGACCGGCGCCACGTCGATGAAGGACATGGGTGCCGTGATGAAGGCGGCGCAGGCCGCGGCGGCGGGCCGGGGACGCGTGGACGGCAAGGTGCTGTCCGGCAAGGTGCGTGCGGCACTGAGCTGACGTGGGCTGACGTGGGCTGACGTGGACGCAGGACGCCGCGGACTCAGCTCCGCACAGGCGGCCGCCCGGTTGCGGTCGGACGGACCGAACACGCTGCCCGCACCACGTCGGCGGTCGCCCCTGGCGACGTTCGCCGCGCAGCTGGTGCACGCGTTCGCGCTGCTGCTGTGGGTGGCCGCCGGGCTGGCGGCGCTGGCCGGGCTGCCGCAGCTGACCGTCGCGATCGCCGTGGTGGTGCTGGTCAACGCCGCGTTCTCGTTCCTGCAGGAGGCGCGTGCCGACCGGGCCGCCGAGCGGCTCCGGTCGCTGCTGCCCGGCACGGTCAGCGTGCGGCGGGACGGGCAGCCGCGGCAGGTGGAGGCCGCGGACGTCGTCGCAGGCGACGTGCTGCTGCTCGAGGCGGGCGACCGCGTGCCGGCGGACGGCGACGTGCTGCTGGCCGACGCGGCGCTGCTGGACACGTCGACGCTGACCGGTGAGAGCGAGCCGAGCACGCTGGACGTCGCCGAGCGGGTGTACGCCGGGACGTTCCTGGTGGAGGGTTTGGCCGAGGCCGTCGTCGTCGCGACCGGGCCGCGCACCCGGTTGGCCGGCATCGCCAGCGCCACCTCGGCGGCCGGCCTGCACCCGACCCCGCTGACCCGCGAGCTGACCCGGGTGGTGCGCGGCATCGGGGCGATCGCCGTCGTCGCCGGCCTGGCGTTCCTGCTGCTCACCCTGATGATCGGCCGCTCGCTGCCCGACGCCTTCGTGCTGGCGATCGGCGTCACCGTCGCGCTGGTGCCGGAGGCGCTGCTGCCCACCGTCACCCTGGCGCTCGCCTGGGGAGCCGAGCGGATGGCGAAGCGGCAGGTGCTGGTCCGCTCGCTCGAGGCGGTGGAGACGCTGGGGTCCACGACGTTCGTCTGCACCGACAAGACCGGCACGCTGACCCTCAACCAGATGACGGTGGTGGCCGCGTGGACGCCCGCCGGGTCGGCCGTGGTGGGCACCGCCGGGTACGCGCCGACGGCGGCTGTGGACGTGGACCCCGGTGCGCACGAGGCGATGGTGGAGCTGGGCCGGGCGGCCGCCCGCTGCTCGCGCGGGTACGTGGAGCAGGCCGGCGAGCGGTGGGTGGCGCACGGCGACCCGATGGAGGCGGCGCTGGACGCCTTCGCGCGGCGGCTGGGGGTGGACACCCCGACGGTGCGCGTCGAGTCCTGGGCCGACGTCGCGTTCGCCTTCGACCCGCACCGCCGGCGGATGAGCGTGGTGGCCGGCGACCAGGTGCTGACCAAGGGCGCGCCGGACGCGCTGCTGCCGCTGTGCCCGGCCGGTGAGGCGGCGGCGGCCGCGGCCGCCCTGGCGCGGCTGTCCGGGCAGGGGCTGCGCGTGCTGGCCGTGGCGAGCCGGCCGACCGGTGCGACGGCGCCGACCACGACGGCCGCCGCCGAGACGGGGCTGCACCTGCTCGGCCTGGTCGGGCTCGAGGACCCGCCACGACCGGAGTCGGCCGCCGCGATCGCCGCCTGCCGCAGCGCGGGCGTGCAGGTCGCGATGATCACCGGCGACCACCCGGTGACGGCGGCCGCGATCGCGCTGGAGGTGGGGTTGCGGACCGCGGACGGTCCGGTGCACCTCGGTGCCGACCTGCCGGCGGACGACGCGGCGCTCGGCGCGCTGCTGGACCACGACGGGGTGGTGGTGGCCCGCGTCGCACCGGAGGACAAGCTGCGGATCGCGCGGGCGCTGCGCGCCCGCGGGCACGTGGTGGCGATGACGGGCGACGGGGTGAACGACGGGCCGGCGCTGCGCGAGGCGGACATCGGTGTGGCGATGGGCGCCTCCGGCACCGACGTGGCCCGCGAGGCGGCCGACCTGGTGCTGCTGGACGACCGGTTCTCCTCCGTCGTCGCGGGCATCGAGCTGGGCCGGGCGACGTACGCCAACGTCCGGCGGTTCCTCACCTACCACCTGACCGACAACGTGGCCGAGCTGGCGCCCTTCGTGCTGTGGGGCGTCACCGGTGGGGCGTTCCCCCTGGCGCTGGGGGTGCTGCAGGTGCTGGCCCTGGACATCGGCACGGACACGCTGTCGGCGACGGCGCTCGGTGCCGAGCCGCCCGCCCGCGGCGTGCTGGCCGAGCCCCCGGCGGCCGGGCGGCTGCTGGACCGGACGGTGCTGCGGCGGGCGTTCGGGCTGCTCGGGCCGGTCGAGGCGGTGGTGTCGCTGACCGCGTTCACGGTGTCCCTGCTCGCGGCGGGGTGGCGGTTCGGCGATCCGGCACCGGCAGGTGCGGTGCTGGCGACGGCGTCCGGTGCGACGTTCCTCGCGGTGGTGCTGGGACAGGCCGCGAACGCGTTCGCCTGCCGCAGCGAGGGACGGGCGGCGCCCGGCCGGGCGAAGAACCTGCTGCTGGCGCCCGCCGTGGCGATCGGCATCGCGTTCTGCCTGGTCACCATCTACGTGCCGGCCCTCGCGCGGCAGCTGGGACAGGCGCCGCCGAGCCCGACGGGGTGGGCGCTGGCGCTCGGGGCACCGGTGGCCGTGCTGGTGGCGGACGCGCTGGACAAGGCGGTGCACGCGCGTCGCGCGGCCCGCGGTCGCGGTGCAAGTTCCGCAATGACTACGGAGGTCACGACGGCGGCCCGCGGCTAGCGTCGGGGCGGCGCACGACCGTGTGCGGCACACCGTCCGGAGGGCACATGAGGGCAGCACCACGCATCGGCGGCACCGGTACGGCGCGTCGGGCGCTCGTCGTGCTGACGGCCGGCGCCGTGGTGCTCGGCACGCTGAGCGGCTGCTCCCTGTTCGGCCAGGACAAGAAGGGCCACGCCGTGTCGGCGCTGGCGGCCAAGCCGGGCGACTGCGTCATCGCGCCGACCGCGATCACCGCCGAGATCAAGGACGTCACCGTGGTCCCCTGCTCGCAGCCGCACCAGCAGGAGGTGTACGCGCTGGCCGCCTACCCGCTGCCCGCCGGCACCGAGAAGACGGCGGCCTACCCCGGCGCCGCGGTGCTCAAGGCCTTCGCCGACGGCGCCTGCCTGTCCGCGTTCTCCGGGTACGTCGGCACCGACTACCACGACTCGTCGCTGTACTTCACCTACCTGCTGCCGTCCGCCCGGGGCTGGCAGGCGGGTGACGACCGGGACGTCACCTGCGTCATCACCACCACGGGGGCCAAGCGCACCTCGTCGGTCAAGGGATCGAAGCTCTAGCAGCAGCGGCGCGAGCCTGCGCCGACGGGAGGACGACCATGGGCAAGCCCGCCGCCACCGCGACCGCGATGCTGCAGTGCAGCTTCGGCCTGGCCCCCAGCACGCTGAACGTGCTGCCGATCGCCCGCGTGATGATCGAGGGCAAGCCCGCCGCCGCGATCACCGACGCGATCCCGATGGTGAACATCCCGCCCTTCGGCATGTGCACCTCGCTGGCGAACCCGCAGGTGCTGGCCGCGACGACGGCCGCGCTCGGCGTGCTGACGCCGATGCCGTGCGTCCCGGTCACCGGCGCGTGGGTGGGCGGTGCGGTGCAGACGACGATCGGCGAGAAGCCCGCGCTGACGCTGGGCGCCACGTGCACGTGCGGGTTCGGCGGCGTGATCCAGATCGTCAACCCCGGTGCGGTGCGGACGCTCGAGGCCTGAGCGCAGCCGTCACTCCCGGCCGGCGAAGGACTGCGCGAGGCCGTCGATCCGGGCCCGCGCCCGGGCGTCGTCACCGGGAGCGGTCGCCCACAGCAGCAGGTCGCCGTTCACCGTCGTCTCGACCACCAGGTCCGTCTGCCCGGCGAGGCCGCGCAGCTGCTCCTGGGCCGCCTCGGCCTCGTCGTAGTCCTCGAACTCGAGCACCGTGACGTGGGCCTGCTCGCCGGGCCAGTCGAAGGCGATCGCGTCGAGCGCGTCGACGTCCTCGGCGGTCGGCACCGGGTCCGTCTCCTGCAGGTCCGCGTCGTCGGTCAGACCCAGCAGCGCCAGGACGCGGCCACGCTGGTCGGTGAGGCTGTTCATCAGGTTCTCCTCGTCGGGATCGGGGATGCAGGCGGCTCGTCGGACCGGTCAGGCCGACGGCATCGCCTTCTTGGCGTCGGACCACTTCCCGTCGCTGATCGCGTCCTTGAACTTGGTCCACTTCGAGTCGAGCGTCCCCGTGCTCATCTTCGGCTTCTTGGCCTTCCACGCGGCCCGGAAGCTCGCCTCGAGCTTCTCCGTCTTGCCCTCGAAGTAGATCTCGCCCAGGACGGTCTCCTGGTCCACCTTGCTGGCGCCGAGGATGCGGACCATCTCACGCACGAACGTCACGTTGTCCTGGTAGTTGTTCCGCTCCGGACCGCCGTCCTTGGTGGGGGTGGCGTTCTTGGTGGTGAGCATGCGGGTGAAGTACTCCGTGATGCCCTCGTTCAGGTCGAAGCCGAACGTGTCCAGCACGTCGTTGGGCGCGTAGCGGTGCATCGACTCGTGGATCGCCGTGCTGGGCGTCCCGCGGTCGGCGTGCAGGATGGCCGGCTCGTCGGCGTTCTTGGTGGAGGCGTAGGCGTTGGTGCTCTGCTCCTCCGCCACCGAGTCGGTGGGGAACTCCACGCCGTAGACGATGGCCCAGTCCTCCGGCGAGATGCTCGCCACGTAGCCCTCGCCCTTCTTGCCGGCGGCGACGGCCGTGGCGATGAACGGCTTGATGTGCGGGTAGTCCTCGATGTTGGTCCTGATGAACTCGTCGGCCTCGGCGCCGGTCAGGTGGTGCTTCACCTTGGTGCCGTCCTTCTTGGTCTTCTGCTTCGCCATGTTCACGGCGGCGAGCAGCGACATGTAGTACAGGTCGCCGAGGTGCGCGCGGCCCTTGGCCATCGCGGCGGGGTCGTCGGCGATCGACTTCTTCTCCGCGGTGCTGAAGGTGTTGATCAGCTGGCGGAGCGCGTCCATGCGCACCTTGGCCTGCGCCTTGCCGGCCGGGGCGGTCTGCGGGTCGCAGGCCTCCTCGAAACGCTCCTTCGCCGACTTCGGCGTGGGCGGGGTGACGGCCTCGGGGGTGGGCGTCTGCGTGGTCGGGGTCTGGGTGGTGGGCGTCTGGCTCGGGGTCTGGTCCTGGGTCGGCGTCTGGGGCGCGGTCTCGGTCGGCGTCTGGGGCGCGGTCTGGGGTGCTGTCTGCGGCGTGACGGACTCCGGCGTGACGGACTCCGGCGTGACGGACTCCGGCGTGGGCACGGGCAGCTCCCCGCCCTGCGGCACGGGCAGCGGGACCGGCTGCTCGGGCGTCGGCACCGGTGGTGTCAACGCCTCCGGGAGCGGGGTCTGCGGCAGCGTCGGCGCCTTCTTCTTCTTGCCGCCGAACAGCTTCTTGAACGGGTTCCACCGGCGCACCGTCGTCGCCTCGACGCGGGCCTGCTGCCGGCGCAGCGCGCCGGCACCGGCGGTGGTCGTGGTCCCCGCCTGCTCGGCATCCGCCGTGCTCGTCGTCGCGACGCGCGCCGCCTGCCGCTGCAGCCGCTGCACCGTCCGCTCGGCCACCGCGTCGGCGGCGGCCTCCGCCGGGTCGTCGGCCCGCCCGATCACTGGGCCGTCCCCCGCCGGTGCCACCCGGCCGCTGTGCTGCTGCACGACGTGGGCCAGCTCGTGGCCCAGCAGCCGGTCGCCGCCCGGGGTGCCCGGCGCGTAGGTGCCGCGGCTGAAGTACACGTCGGACCCGGCCGTGAACGCCACGGACTGCACCGACCGGGCGATGGTGTCCGCCTCCGCGTCGTCGTGGATGCGCACCCCGCGCAGGTCCGCGTCCATCGCGGCACCCATCCGCTGCGCGACCTCCGGCTCCAGCGGCCGGCCCTGGCCCTGCCGCCGGCGCAGCACGTCGGCGACCTCGGGTGCCGCGGCCGTGCCACCGAGGGGGTCCTGGGTGGCGGCGCGGCGGCGGACGTCCACGGCCAGGCCAGGGACGGCGACCGGGTCCACGGCGTCGTCCTGCGCCACCTCCGTCGCCGCCGCCGTCGCAGGGCCGACGGCGGGCGGCGCCGCGGTCAGCCGTCGCTTCTCGAGCGTCGTGCGCTCGTTCTCAGCCGGCATGGTCGCCCTCGCTCTCGATCGGAAGTGTCGTCCGGACCCACCCACCTGGCCGACCGCTCGCCAGGACCCTGCCCCTCGCAGCCACCGGCGGTCAGCCCGGCGCGAACCCGTCGGCCGGCACCCGCCGGCCGAGCTTGTGGTACTCCGCGACGGTCGCCGCGAGCACGTGCCGCATGCCCACCGGCTGACCGGCGGCGATCGCGTCGTAGGCCGCGGCCAGCACGATGTTGCGGATGTCGCCGCCGGCCAGCTCGATCTGCTTGGCGAGGTGCGTCACGTCCACCGGGTCGGCCGGGTCGGTGGTGACCCGGTCCAGGTGGGAGCGCCACAGCAGCCGCCGCGTGGGCTCGTCGGGGTCCGGGAAGTGCACGATGAAGCTCATGCGGCGGCTGAACGCCGGGTCGAGGTTGCCGTGCAGGTTGGTCGCCAGGACGGTGATGCCGTCGAAGCTCTCCATCCGCTGCAGCAGGTAGGCGACCTCCTGGTTGGCGTACCGGTCGTGGGCGTCCTTGACGTCCGACCGCTTGCCGAACAGGGCGTCCGCCTCGTCGAAGAACAGCAGCACGTCCAGGCTCTCCGCCTCGTGGAACACGCGCTCGAGGTTCTTCTCCGTCTCCCCGATGTACTTGTCGACGATCGACGTGATGTCCACCCGGAACAGGTCCAGGCCCAGCTCGGCGGCGATCACGTGGGCCGCGAGCGTCTTGCCGGTGCCGGGGCTGCCGCTGAACAGGGCCGCGAGGCCGGTCCCCTTGCCGCCGACGTCGACCAGCCGGCCGTCGGCGAGCACCTCGTCGCGGTGCTGCGCCCAGGACACCAGCCGGCGCAGCGTCGCGGCGGCGTGGTCCGGCAGCACCAGGTCGTCGAACGACGGCGCCCGGCGCGGTGCCGCGGCGGGTCCGGTGGTCATCGAGCCGGCCACGCGGCGGGCGGCGGCCCGCGCCGAGCCGGCGGACAGCTCCGCCCCGGTCAGCGCCGCGAGGTCCGTCGCGTAGCGGGCGGCGTCGGCGATCGACTCGGGTGCGAGCCGCAGCGCCGTCAGCGCCGGGTCGGCGACACCGGTGCCCAGGTGCTGGTCCCAGACCACGGTGCGGTGCTGCGTGGTCACCGGGGGCGCCTCGACCACCAGCGGGTGCCGGGCGAGCCACAGCGGCTGCCACGGCCGGTCGCTGACCGCGAGCACCGGCACCACGGCCTGCGCCAGCGCCAGGAACGCCGCGGCGGGGTCGGTGCCGGCCCGTTCGGGGCCGGCCAGCTGGTCGGCGTGGGCCAGCACCAGGCCGGCCCCGCGCAGCGCCGCCTCCCGCACCAACGCCCTGACCAGGGCGGACAGGTCGGCAGACGGCGGGACCCGGGCGAGGTCGACCGCCAGGCAGCCGACGCCGGCGGCCGCGAGCGCCCCGGCGGCCAGCGACAGCCCGCCCGAGCCGAGCGGTGAGCGCACCCACACCAGCGGCGCACCGGCCTCGACGGCCGCCGTCAGCACGCCGTCGGCGTCCAGGTCCGGCAGCGGCACCGGGTCGACCAGCAGCGCGGCGAGCGGGCCGTCGAGCTGGTCGACGCCCGTCAGGTGGGCCAGCACCCGGTCCGGCAGCCACACGTCGCGCAGCAGCCACGGCCGGTCCGACGACTGCTCGAGCAGCCCGTGCCGCCGCAGCGGAGAGCCGGCGCCGAGCCGGGCGTGCGCCTCGCTCGACAGGGACGGCTGACCGGTCAGCTCCAGCACCAGGCCGGTCGACGCGCGGGCCGGTGCCCGCTGCCCCCGCAGCAGCCCGAACACCAGCGCGAGGTTCACGTCGAGGTCCGGTGCGGCGGCGACGGTGAGCACGTCGACGTCCTCCGGGTCCAGCCCGAACACGTCCGCGACGCCCGCCAGGCGGTCCTCCTGCTGCGGCAGCGGCCCGGCGTACTCGTCGCGCAGCACCTCGAGCGCCGCCTCGAGCCGCGCCGCCAGGGCCGGGTCCGCGACGTGCCGCCGGTCCGCGGCGAGCTCGACCGGCTTGAGCAGGCGCGCCAGGCGTTCGCGCACGACGAGCCTCCTTCACGACGACGGACGGCACGCGGCACCGGGCCGCCCTCGACCCGGCGTGCCGACCCACGGCGCCGGGGCAGCCGGACGGGCTGCCCGCACCGCCGGTCCGGGTCGACCGGCCGGTCCGCTCCGAGTCTGACCGCGGCGCGTGCGCACGGTCGAGGGCTGGGCGGCAACTTCGGTAGCGATTACCGATGTTGGCCGTTCCGCCCGGTTCCTAGCATCGGCAACGCCTCTCCGGCGTGCGGTGGCTGCTGGCAGCGACGGCCTCTGGCATGCGACGGCTGCTGGGCCGGTGACCGGGCCCACGGGCGGCACGTCGAGCAGAAGGGAGCCCGCCATCCTCATCCCCGCAGTCGAGGACGGGCTCGAGAGCTACCTGCGCTCCGCCCTCCCGCTCAGCACCGAGACGGGCGACATCTCCTTCGAGGCGCCGTCGTCCACCTGGGCCGCGCAGGTCAACCGAATCACGGTGAGCCTGTTCCTCTACAACGTCGGACGCAGCCCGGTGCCGCCGCGGCCGGCCGCCTCGCGCCCGGGACCCGACGGGCGCGCCGAGCACCGGGCGCCGCTGCCGATGGTGCAGCTGTCGTACCTGGTCAGCGCGTGGGCCGGGAGCACCCGCGACGAGCACCAGCTGCTCGGCGACGTGCTGACGCGGCTGGTGACGCAGCAGGTGCTGCCGGTGGAGCACCTGACCGTCCCCCTGGAGTCCAGCGTGCAGCTGAGCCTGGCGGTGGACGAGCTGAACCGGCCGCGCGAGCTCTGGTCCGGCCTGGGCGGCACGCTCAAGGCGTCGTTCACGCTGCTGGCGACGGTGGCCGCGGACGCCTACCCGTGGCAGCTCGCCGCCCCGGCCGTCACGGCGGTCGACGCGACCGCCACCCCGCTGCGCCCGGCCGCCCTCGACCGCAGGGCGTGACCTGACCGTGCGCGTGCTCAGCGGTGTCGACGTCCTCGAGGTCCCCCCGGGCGGGTCCGGCGAGATCCCGATCGACGTGGTGAACACCGGCACGGTGATCGACGGCGTCAGCGCCCAGGTGCTGGGGCTGCCCGCCGAGCACACGTCGTCGCGACCGTCCGTGCTGGCCCTGTTCCCGGACGCGACCGGGCAGCTGGTGGTGCGGCTCGACCTGCCGAGCAGCTTCCCGGCCGGCACGCACCCGATCACGGTGCAGGTGACGGGCGAGGCGGGCACGGCGGGCGCCGCGCACCACGACGTCGACGTGGTGGTGGCCACGCGGCCCGAGCTGGCGCTGAGCGCGGCGCCGACGACCATCCGGGCACGCCGCCGGGCGACGTTCGAGGTGCAGGTGGCCAACCGCGGCAACGTGCCGCTCGACGTCGCGCTGCGCGCGACGGACAGCGACCGGAGCCTGGCCGCGACGCTGACGCCGTCCACCCTGAGCCTGGCGCCGGGGGCGACCGCCACGTGCGCGGTGCGGGTGCAGGGCCCGCGGCAGCTGCTCGGCCCCGACCGGGAGCGGGCGCTGCAGGTGGAGGGCACCGCGCTGGACCAGCACCAGGTGCTGCCGCTGGTGCTGCGGCAGCGGTCCCGGTTCAGCGCCGGGGTGCTGACGCTGCTGGTGCTGGCGGCGATCCTGGCGGCCTGGGCGACGATGTTCCTGCTCGGCGTGGGTGCCGTGCTCGGCGCGGACCCGTTCACCAAGGTGGCCCCGGCGTCGTTCTTCGCGGCGACGGGGGTGACGGGGGCGGGCGGTGCCGCCGGCGCGGCGGCCGGCGCGGCGGGCGACGGTGGCGCACCCGCCGGTGCGGTGCCGCGTGACGGGGTGCTGCCGGCGGGCGTCGGTGGCACGGTGGCCGGCACGGTGACCGCCACCAGCGACCAGCAGGGCGTCGGGCGGCTGACCGTCGAGGCGTGGCGGTCCACCGCCAACGGCCCGGTGCTGGTCGGCTCGGCGGCCACCCAGCAGGACGGCAGCTACGCGATCGCGGGGCTGTTCCCCGGGGCGTACCTGATCAGCGTGCGGGCGGAGGGCTACACCACCGTCTGGTACCCGGCGGCGGCCGACGCGTCCGGCGCCACGTCGGTGAGCGCCGTCGCGCAGACGGTCACCAGCGGCGTGAACCTCACCATCACCGGCGCCGCGGCGCAGATCAGCGGCAAGGTGGACGTCGGCGTGGTCACCACCCCCGTCGTCACCACCGTCGTCGCGCGGGCGACCTGGGCGCGCGACGACGCGACCCTCACCCGCACGGTGACCGCCGCCGCCGACGGCACGTACTCCCTGCCGAACGTGGTGGCGCCCGGCACCTACGAGCTGAGCTTCACGGCGCCCGGCTACCAGCCGACCACCATCACCGAGACGGTCACCGGCGGGCAGCAGCGGTTCGCGCCGAACGTCACGCTGCGCGCCGGTACCGGCCAGATCTCCGGGACGGTGACGGACGGGAAGGCCCCGCTCGGCGGTGTCACGGTCACCACGGCGGACGGAAGCAACCCGATCGTCGTCGGCACCCCGACGGTCGGCGCCGTCGGCACGTTCGTCATCCCCAACCTGCCGACGCCGGGCACCTACGTGGTGACGTTCACCGCACCGGGCTACACGCCGTCGACCGTCGTCGTCGACCTCACCGCCGGCCAGTCGAAGACGGGCCTCGCCGTCGCGCTGACGGGAGGCGCCGGCACCGTCACCGGCCGGGTGCTGGCGCCGGACGGCAGCGGTCTAGGCCGGGCGACCGTCACGGCGACCGGCGGCCCCACCGCGGTCAGCGCCACCTCGCTGACCACCGGCACCGTCGGCTCCTTCACGCTGGCCGGGCTCAAGCCGGGCCTGTACACGCTCACCGTCACGCTCGCCGGGTACACGTCGCAGAGCGTGGCGGTCGACCTGTCCACCGGGGTGGCGCCGCCGGTCAGCGTCACGCTGCGCCCGTCCTGGGGCACGGTGCAGGGCGTCGTCCGCACCGGCACCGTCGGCACGGCCGGCGTCAGCGTGGTGGCGACCGACGGGCAGCACAGCTGGACGACGACGTCGACGGCGGCCGCCGGCACGCCGGCCGGGTACTACTCCTTCGTCCAGCTGCCGCCCGGCTCCTACTCGGTCAGCGTGTCCCAGGGCGGCGTGGTGGTCAGCACCGCCGTGGTGACGGTGACCGCGGGCGGGACCGTCAGCCAGGACCTGAGCCTGCCCGGGGCGGGCTGACGTGCGCGTCGACCTCGCCCCGCGCCGGCTCAGCGCCGTCGCCGGCGCCCCGAGCACCGTGACGGTCACCATCACCAACACGGACGACGTGATCAGCGGGTACTCCCTGCGCTGCCTCGGCGTCGACCCCGCCTGGGTCCGCACGGACACCGCCGAGCCCACGCTGTTCCCCGGCGAGAGCACCACGCTGACGCTGACGCTCGACCTGCCGGCCGAGCTGCCGGCCGGTGAGCGGCGGATGGCCGTGCAGGTGCGCGAGCTGACCGGCCCGGGGCGCACCGGCGTCGAGGAGCTGGTGATCGACGTCGCCGGTGCGCCGCGGGTGGACGTCACCCTGGAGCCGACGGTGGCCACCGGCGGACGGTCGGCGGCGTTCGCGGTCGCCGTGGAGAACAACGGCAACACCGCCGTGGACGGTGCGGTCGTCGGCAGCGACCCCGAGAAGGCGGTCCGGTTCACCTTCGACCCGTCCGAGTTCCACCTCAGCCCCGGCGAGCGGCTGGTGACGCAGCTGCGGACGACCGCGAAGCGGCCGCTGGTGGGCTCCCCCGAGCCGCGCTCGTTCGAGCTGCGGCTCGCCGAGCGCCCGCCGCTGCCCGCGCAGCTGGGCACGTGGGACGTGGCGGCGGCCGTCGAGCGGGCCGCCCGGGACGGTGCCGACCCGCTGGGCCGCCGGCCCGCGTCCCCGCCCGCAGCGGTGGGCGTCTTCGTGCAGAAGCCGCTGCTGGGCCGCGGGCTGCTGGCCATGGTCGGCCTGGTGGTGGCGATCTCCCTGTTCGCGGCCGTGATCACCACGGCGCTGGGCGGGGTGGTGCAGCGGTCCGCGGCCGACCGGGACGTCGCGCTGCAGGTGGCGCAGGCGCGCGACCAGAAGACGACCACCGGCACTTCGGCCCTCGGCGGTCAGGTGCGGCTGCTGTCCACCGGTGACGGGGTCGCGGCGGTGTCCGTGGACGCTTTCGACCAGGCCGACGCCACCACGCCGGTGGCCAGCACGGCGACCGACTCGGCCGGGGCCTTCCACATCGGCTCGTTGCCCGCCGGCTCGTACCTGCTGCGGTTCCGCGCCGCCGGGTTCGGCGAGGTCTGGTACCCGGCGGCCTCGGCGCAGGCCAAGGCGCAGCTGGTGCCGCTGGCGGCCGGGCAGGACGTGACCGACCTGGTCGCGGTGGTGGGCGGCGTGCCGGCGACGGTGTCCGGCACGGTGACCGGCACCGACCTGGCCGGTGCCGTCGTGCGGCTGGAGCTGCCGCTGGACACCGCGCCGCTGGCCGGCAAGGTGACGCCGCCGCCCGGTGAGGCGCCGGCGGGTGCGACGTCCGGTGCGGTGGTGCGCAGCGTGCCGGTGGGGGCGGACGGCAGCTTCGTGCTGGACCAGGTGCCGTCCCCCGCGGTGTACGACCTGGTGACGACGAAGACGGGCTACAGCACCCAGGTGCAGCGCCTCGACGTCGCCGCCGGGGAGAACCGGACCGGCATCCAGGTGCAGCTGCTGGACGGCGACGGTGCGATCAGCGGCGTGGTGTCCGGCGCCGGCGGGCCGGTGCCCGGGGCCACCGTCGTCGCCACGTTCGGGCAGGTGACCGTCCGCACCGTGACGCTGACGCAGGACACCCCCGGGGGGTTCACGCTGCGCGGCCTGCCGACCCCGGGCACGTTCACCGTGGTGGTCAGCGCACCCGGTTTCGCACCGGCCACCCTCAACCTCAACCTCGGCGCCGCCCAGACGCTCACCGGTGTGGCCGTCACCCTGGGCGCCGCCGCGGGCACCCTGTCCGGCACCGCCACGACGCCCGACGGCACCGGCGGGGTCACCGTGACGGTCACCGACGGCGGCGACACCCGCCAGACCGTCACGCAGAGCGGTGCACCGGTCGGCTCGTGGGCGATCTCGGGGCTGCACATCCCCAGCACCTACACGGTGACGTTCTCCCGCTCCGACCTGGAGTCGCAGGTGCTGTCGGTCAGCGTGGACGGGTTCGGCACGGTGACGGCCGGAGCGGCGAGCGCGACGGCGGTCGACGTGAAGATGCGGCCGGCCACCGCGCAGATCGTCGGCACCGTCTCGCAGAGCCCCGCCGGCGGCGGTACGGCGACGCCCGCCGGCAACGTGCAGATCAGCGCGAGCTCCGGGCAGGCGCAGTTCACCGTCACCTCGGCGTCCACCCCGGCCGGCAGCGTCGGCACCTACGCCATCCAAGGCCTGCCGCCGGGGACGTACACCGTGACGTTCAGCCGCAAGGGCACGCAGCCCACCTCGACGATCGTCACCCTCGCCGCCGGGCAGGTGCAGCGGCTCGACCCCGTGCTGGTCTCCCCCGCCGCGATCAGCGGCGTGGTCAGCCAGCGCGGCACGCCCACCGTCGGCGCCGTCGTGTCGCTGTACCTGGCCTCCCAGTACGGCACCGCGGCGCCGCCCGTGGCGACGGCCACCACCGACGGCAACGGCCACTACTCGTTCACCGACGTCGACGCGCCGCAGTTCTACCTGCTCGAGGTGCAGCTGTCGCCCAACGCGGCCGCTGCCGCCACGTCCCCCCCGACCACGTTGAACCCCAGCCAGCAGCTGGTGCTCGACATCCCGATCCCCTGAGGGACAAGCCGCCGATGAGCGCACAGCACCCGAGCAGGCCGACCGTCAGCGTGGCGGTCGAGCCCGGCGCGCACGCGCCCGCGGGCCGCGAGGCCACCGTCCGCGTGCACGTGCGCAACCTGGCCGACGGGCCCCGCGACATCATCGTGTCCGCCATCGGGCTGGACGGCGCCTGGCGTCCCCGCGCCGCACGCCTGGTCGGTGTCCCGGCCGACGCCACCGCGTCGACGGACGTCGCCGTCGGCATCGCCCGCGGTGCCCTGCCGGGCACGTACCCGTACGCGCTCGCGGTGCAGTCGCAGGTGCCGGGCGGCGCCGGTGACGGCGTCACGATGGTGGACACCGCGCTGGTGGTGGACTCGCCGAGCGCCGTGGTGCTCGCCGTGGAGCCGGCCGAGGCGACCGCCGTACGGGCGCGCCGCGTCGCGGTGGTGCTGAGCAACACCGGTGACCGGCCGGCGGACGTGCTGGTGGACGCCGTCGCGGCGGACCAGCTGCGCGTGCAGCTGCAGAGCCAGGTGGTCAGCGTCCCGGCGCACGCGACGGTCCGCCTGCCGGCCCGCGTCGCGGTGCACCGGCCGCGGCTGGTCGGGCCCCGCACGCGCACCACGTACTCGGTCAGCGCGCACGGCGACCAGGCGCCCGCGCACGCCCAGGCGGTGCTGACCGCCCGGCCGCTGCTGTCCTCCGGGGTGCTGCGGGGCGTGGCGATGGTCGCCGTGCTCGGGCTGTGGGTGGCCGGCGTGGCCGTCGGGCTGCCGTGGCTGTCGCACCGGGCCAGCCAGTCGGCGACGACGGCCGGGCAGGCCGCGGTGGCACCGGCGCCGGCCGGGACCGGTGGGACGGGCGGCACGGCAGCACCCGGGAAGGCCGGTGGGTCGACGGGCGGGAGCGGCGGCGCGGCCGGTGGGTCGGGCGGCGGTGCGGGCGGCGCGGCGACCGGTGTGCGCATCGGGGGGATCGTCACGGCCGCGGACCCGTCGGGCTTCCGCGTCGAGGTGGTGCCGGCGAGCCTGCTGATCGGCGACAGCGGCCCGGCACCAGCGGGCGGCGCGACGGCACCGGCCGGCGGGGCGTCGTCGGGCACCGCGTCCGGCACGGCCGCCGACGGCTCGTCGTCGGCCACGGCCTCGGGCGACGCGCAGACCGCCGGCGACGCCGTCTTCCGCACCGTCTCGAACGTCGTCGCCGCACCGGCCGTCCCGGTGTCCGCGCCCGTCGACCGCTCCGACCTCGGCAAGGTCGCGGCCGGCGCGCTGGCGCTGCAGGCCGTCGGACCGGCGGACGGCGCCCGCACCACGTCGTCCCTCAACGACGGCACGTGGGCCTTCGCCGGCATGTCGGCCCAGTCGAACTACCTGGTCACCATCTCCAAGCCCGGCTTCCAGACGCAGCGCTTCGAGCTCACCGGCGCGCAGGCGGCCGCCAACCCGCTCAAGGTGACGATGGTCGCCGGTGCCGGTCAGCTGTCCGGGCACATCACCGGCCCCGACGGCCCTCTCGGCGGCGTCGCCGTCACCATCACCGACGGCACCAACGTGGTGACCACCAGCAGCGCGACGCAGGGGAACGTCGGCTCCTGGTCGGTCACCGGCCTGTCGACGCCCAGCACCTACCTGGTCACCGCGGCGGCCACCCGGTACGGCGCCCAGTCGAGCCTGGTCTCGCTCGGCCCGGGCGGCAGCTCGGTGGTCGACCTGACGCTGTCGCACGGCGTCGCCTCGCTGGCCGGGACCGTCACCGGTCCGGACGCGCTCGGCGCGATCGGCGGCGTGGGCGGCCTCACGGTCACCGCGACCGACGGCACCACCACCCGCACGGCGTCGACGGTCACCTCCGGCCAGGTCGGCACCTTCGTGCTGGCCGACCTGCCGGTGCCGTCCACGTACACGGTGACGGTGAGCGGTCCGGGCTACGCCTCGCAGACCACCCAGCTGACTCTCGGCACCGGCTCGTCGGCGGCCCGGCTCGACATGCGGCTCGACCTGTCCACCGGCGTGGTGCAGGGCACGGTGCGCGAGCCGAGCGGGACGGGGCTCGGTGGCGCCGGCCTGAAGCTGACCGACGGCGTGAACACCTACAAGACGATGAGCACGTCGGACGCCGACGGCACGTTCCGGTTCAACGGCATCGCACCCGGCACCTACGTCCTCTCGGCGGACCTGTTCGGCCACCTGGCGGCGTTCGCCCCGGTGACCGTCGTCGCCGGCTCGGCCGCCACGGCGGACCTGGAGATGACGCCGATCCCCGGCTCCGGGCTGCTGTCCACGTCCGTGATCAAGGGGCGGGTGTCCGACGCCCGCACCAACGGCCAGATCACGTGCACCAACCTGGGCCTCGACCCCAGCGGCAAGCCCGAGGTCTGCCAGATCACCGTCACCATGACGGCGCCGGCGGCCGACGGGTCCACCCGCACCATCACCGTCACCTCGGCACCGGACCTCGAGTACGTGATCCCCGCGCCGGGCGACACCGGCCTGCTGCCCGGCCTGTACACGCTGACGGTCTCGGTTCCCGGCTACGAGCCCGGCACCGTCAAGGTCAAGGTGCCGATGGGCCAGACCGTCGAGGCGGCCCAGGTGGCGCTGTACCCGTCGCCGTCCGTCGTCGGCACCATCCTCACGCGGGTCGGCGCCGTGCCCGCCGGCACGTGCGTGATCGCCCGGCCCACCGGATCGACCACGCCCCTGGGCCCGTGCGCCGTCTCCACCGCGCCCGACGGCTCCGTCACCTGCACCATCACCGGCGGTGCGAAGTGCGCCGGCACCAAGCCGGACGGCTCGTACGCGCTCGAGCGCCTGGGCAGCGGCCAGTTCGACGTGTCGGTGCAGCCGGGCGACGACGAGTACCTGCCGGTCGCGCCCGTGTCGATCGTGCTGAGCCCCGGCGACGTGCGCCGGTACGACGCGACGATGGACCGGCTCGCCCGCGTCGCGGTCAGCGTCCTGTCCGACAGCGGCACGTCGTCGCTGGTGCCCGCGCCCGGCGCCGTCGTCACCGCCGTGCGCGTCTCGTCGGGCACCTACACGCCGCCCACCACGCCGTGGACCACGGGCACGGACGGCCAGGTGACCGTGACGCACCTGCCCGCCGGCTCCTACCGGTTCGACGTCACGTGGACCACCGTCCCGCCGGGTGCGACGTCCGCCGTACAGCTCAAGGCCTCGTCGCCGGTGCTGACGGTGGGCAACAACCAGGAGATCGCCACCCAGGTGGTGCTGACGCGCCCGCGCAACGCCTTCAGCGGCACCGTGGTCACCCAGCTGTCCTCGTCGGCGTTCACCCCGGTCGGCGGCGCCACCGTGCAGCTGACCGGTGTGACCGGATACTCCGGCCTGGTGCCGGTCACCACGTCGGTGCAGGTGACCACCGCGGCGGACGGCACGTTCCAGGTGGTGGCCAGCCCCGCCGACGTGACGTCGTCGTCGCAGGTGTACTTCCCGGTGGTGACCGACCAGCTCGACGTGACGGTGTCGTACACCGGCTCACCGGCGCCGTACCGCACGCTGATCAGGTCGAGCATCACCATCGCCGACCTGTCGTCCCCGCTGGTGCTCGAACCCACGGGCCGGCACTTCGACGGGACCATCACGTTCACCGGTGCACCCGCGCCGACGGACGCCGAGCTGGCCAGCACCACGTTCACCGTGGTCCAGGCACCACCCGGGGCCAGCAACGCCGGGCTGCAGGCGGTCGTCTCCGGAACCCCCGGCCAGGGCACGCTGGTGTGGTCCGACCCGTCGCAGCCCACCGACCCCGCCGGCGGCACGCTGGTGCGGCCCGGCACCTACCGGGTGACGGCATCGCTGCCCGGCTTCGACTCGCGGACGCTGACGTTCACCGTCCCCGTGCTGCCCACGGCGTACCCGACCGTCGCCTTCGACCTGCCGCGGTACGGCAACCTCACGGTGGCCGTGGTGACGGGCCCCGCGCCCGGCACCCCGGTGCAGGACCCGGTGGTCACGCTGATCCGCCCCGGCTCGGCCAACGTGACGCTGACGGCGATCCCCGGCACCAGCTCGGTGTCGTTCGGGCAGCTGCCGAGCGGGACCTACCAGGTGCTGGTGCAGGCCGCCGGGTTCGAGTTCGACACGTTCTCGGTGACGGTCGCCGCCGGGCAGGTGGACCCGATCCCGGTCACCGTGACCAAGCTCGGCTCGATCGGCGGGACGGTGTCCGTGCAGCGGTCCAGCGGCGTCACCGCGACGCTGGCCGGCGTGCTGGTGCGCGCCGCGCAGGCCGGCGGGCAGACGTTCACGGCCACCAGCGACGCCGCGGGTGCGTACCGGATCACCGGCACCACCACCACGCAGGGCCTGTCCGCCGGCACGTGGAACGTGACCATCCTCGCCGCCGGGTACAGCTTCGCCGACGGGTCCACGTCGGTGACCGTGACGGTGGGCGCCGGTGCGGACGTCACCCAGGACCTGCTGCTCAAGGCCAACCCGGTGGACCTGCGGCTGACCGTCTACGACCCCTCCGACCCGACGTCCACTGCGGTGAACGCCCTGGACGTCGCCCTGATCGGCGTGGACGGCACCAAGACGCAGGACTGCACCACGTCCACGTCCACCACGTGCCCGGTGCCGGCGCCGACCGGCGGCCTGTACGTGTTCACCGGCAACGACCCCGGCACGTACACCGTGGCCATCAACGGCGGCGGGTTCGCACCTCTGACCGTGAACATCACGCTGGCCGCCGGTGAGCCGACCATCCTCAGCCTGCCGATCGCGGTGCGCAGCAACACGGTGACCGGGACGGTGTCCGGCCAGGCCGGTGCCGCGGCGCCGGTGGCGCTGGACGGCGCGACGGTGCAGCTGAAGGACTCCGGCGGGACGGTGCTGAAGCAGACCACCACGGCGGCCGGTGCCTTCACGCTGACCGGCATCGCCGACGGCTCGTACTCGCTGGCGTTCGCGGCGACCGGGTACGGGTCCACCACCAGGGCGGTCACGCTGAGCGGCGGGCAGCTCTACTCGGCGGACATCGTGCTGTACACGGTGTCCCGGCAGGTGACGGTGACCGTGACGTCCCCGGAGGGCTTCGACCTGACCGGCGCGCTGGTGTCCCTGGTGCCGAACCCGCCGTCGGGCGGCCTCGCGCTCGCGGCGCAGCCGGCGGTGCGCACGGGGACCAGCACGTTCGCGACGACGTTCAACCAGGTGCCACCCGGCGCCTGGACCGCGACGGTGTCGGGCCCCGCCGGCCACGTCGGCACGTACACGGCGGCGGTGGCCGCCACGGACACCGCCGTCACGGTGACGGTCGACGAGCTGCGGATCCGGGTGACGGCCACGTCCGCCACGTCGGGCGCGCCGTCCATGCCGTTCACCATCACGCGCAGCAACGGCACCGCCTCCGGGACCACCGTGTACTCCGGCACCGCCGGCATCGACACGGGTGCCGAGGTGATCTACGTCGACCGGACGTCCAACTACACCGTGACGCCCAACGTGACGGGCTGGCAGGTGTCGCCGACGTCCGCCGCGGTCAGCACCACCGACCCCAGCGTGTCCGAGGTGACCACAGCCTTCGCGCTGTCCAAGTCGGCGAGCACCACCACGCTCGCCGTGTCGCCCACCACCATCTCCCCCGGCGACACCCTGACGCTGACGGCGACGGTCAGCCCGGCTTCGGGCAGCGCCTCCGGGCTCACCGGCGGCACGGTGACGTTCTTCCGGGACGGCGTCTCGCTCGGTGACGTCACCGTGTCGAGCAGCGGCGGCACCCGGACGGCCGTCCTGACACCCAGCACCACCGGCTGGGCCGGCGGCAGCACCACGTTCACCGCCCAGTTCAACGGGACGGCGACCTTCGCGTCCTCGACGTCCGCCGGCGTCGCAGTGACCGTGCGCTACGCGAGCACGACCGCGCTGACCTCCGACACCAGCACGTTCAAGGCCGGCACCGCCCAGCCGATCGTGCTGACCGCCACGGTGACGGGCGGCACCGGGACGGTGGGCGCGGGAACGGTGACGTTCAGCCGGGACGGCACCAGCCTGGGCACCGCGACGGTGAGCAACGGGACCGCGACGCTGACGGTGCCGGGCACGACGACGTCGACCTGGACCGCCGGCACCTCGACGCTGACGGCGGCCTACGCGCAGACGGCGACGCTGACCGCCTCGACCAGCGCGGGCGTGACGCTGACGATCACGCCGTGACCGCGGTGCTCGGCGCCCCGGCCTCTGGTGCGCATGCCGCCTCCCAGACTGCGCGACCGTCCTTGTAGACGCGTTCGTTGCCGCTGCTCATGCGGAGGCTTCCCGAGCAGAGGACTCCACCGGTTTGCCTGCATTCAGCACGGCGAGCGCGATCTGCGGGGTGAGGGCGGTCTTCATGCTGCTCGACTGGTTCAGCAGCGTGACGAGGGAAGCCATGTCCGGCGTGGGCATCGCGTCGGCCAGGCGAGTGATTGCGGCCAGTCCGCCGGCATGGAGAAGCTGCTGCCCGACCGGGCTGTTGACCAGCTGCCGTTGCAGCGCCTGGGAAGACAGGCCCTGCAGATCCAGCAGGCGCTCGCTGAGCTCGACCCCGTCGCGGTCGCCGTATCGGTGCGCCAGAGGCTGCAGGTAGGCCGACAGGCGGTCGCGGTCGACCAGTCCACGACGCACCCCGTCCGCGACGACGGTGGCGACGTGGTCCAGGTCGGTGCCGTCGCGCAGCAGGTCCGCGACGGCGCGCTCGACCGTCGTCGTCGGCAGGCCGTCCACCAGCGTGACGTCCGCGGGGGTCAGGTCGGCTCGGTGCAGACGCACACCGCGCCGTGTCTGGCGGCGGGTCGTCAGCGTCAGCTCGGGGATGTCGTGCAGCAGGTCCCCCAGGCCGTAGAGGTTGGCTGCCGAGGTGTGCGAGACGACCCCGCTGCCGATCGGGTCCCCGAGTCGCTCCTCGGCGGTGCGGGTGGGGTCGAGCGCGAGCCACGCGGCACGAAGCCGGCGGTGCTCGTCCGCCTGCGACGCGCTCACCGCGTAGACGCCGTGCTCGAGTCGCTCGAGCAGACCCTGGTCGGCGAGGCGAGCCAGCCGGTAGCGGGGCACGCCTTCACGCTCGGCCTGGCCGGCGGTCAGCAGGCCCCATTGGCCGGAGCTCAGCTGCGCCACGCGCGCAAGCACCACAGCGACTCGCTCCACGCTGCAATAGTAGCGAAAAGCGGCAACTATTGCAGTGATGGATCGTTTCGCCGAAGAGATCGATGCTGCATCCGTAGCGTCCCGCGCAACTATCGCAGCACTCCGTTTGACGCACCGCTGCGCAGCCGACAGCTGACCGCCTCGTCTCCACGCGGGCCCCTGGCCTTGTAGGTCCCGTGGGTCAGTAGTGCGTGCTGACCCACCACGCGATGCCGCCGATCGCCGCCATCGCCAGGTACCACCACCACGGGAAGCGCACCTTGGGCTGCTCGCGCGGCACCACCACGGGCACCACCACCACGGGCTCGGGCACCGGCAGCGGCACCGGGACGGGTGGCGGCGGCGGCACCATGTCGGCCCCGCAGCGCACGCAGACCACGGCCGACGGCAGGTTCAGCTCCTCGCACTCCGGGCACGGCACGGTGGCCAGCAGCATCGCGCCGGACGCGCCGGGCGAGCGCCGTCGGGCGTCGTCGGGACCGTCCTGCGGCGGGACGGTGCGGTCCTGCGGGCGGGCCCAGAACAGCGGGTAGTCGCACGTCGGGCAGAAGTCGTCGGCGTCGCGCCGGGCCAGCGCGACGGTGGAGGCCGTCCCGCACTCCGGGCAGACGATGGTCACCTCGGCCGGCGCGGGAGCCGCCACCGGCGCCGGGGCAGCCCCACCGAGCGCGGGCGTGCGGACCACGGCCGTCGGGGCCGTCTCCGGCCGCAGCGGCCCCGTCGGCGCCTGGAACGCCGGCACGCGGACGGGCTCAGCCACGTCGGCCTCCCTCGGCACGCGCGGCCGACCAGATGTCCCGGTCCCCCACCCACAGCTGCGCGCGCACGTGCGCGGGCACGTGGTCGGCGATCAGCGCGACGAAGTCGGCGTCGTCCAGCCCTCCGGTGGACTGGACGTGCATCACCACCCAGGCGTGATCGGCCGGCGCATCGCCCTCCCGCCACACGCCGCCGCCGTCCTCCACCAGGGCCGGGCCGCCGCTGAACAGCTCGAGGAAGCTCTGCAGGGCGCCGGGCGTGCCACGCCGCCGCATGGTGCGCGCCGCCGTGGTGACCAGGCGTCGCTGGGTCAGCTCCGGCAGGCCGGGGTCGATGCCGTCCAGGCCGATCCAGTCGGCCATCCAGCGCACCATCGCCGGCGGCGCCACCGTCGGGTCGGCCAGGTGGGGCAGGTTGTCGCCGTGCGCCAGCAGCGTGCCGGCCTCGGCCTGGAAGATCGAGACGAACCGCGCGAAGAACTCGTCGCTGACCATGCCGACCGGCAGCTGGTCCAGCAGCCACGTGTCGCGGGTCATCGGACCACCACCCGGTGCTCGGCGGACAGGAACAGCGTGTGGGGCTCGGGGTGCAGCACGTCGCGACCGCTGCCCAGGCGCCGGCCGGTGCGCAGGTCGTACTCGAACAGCTGCACCTCCTCGACCCGCTCCACCCCCTCGACCGCCTCGAGCAGCTGGGCGATCTCGGCCGCGGTGATGTCCTGGTCGAACGGCCACCCGGTGCCGGTCGGCCCGCCGGTCAGCGGGTTGACGTACCGGTCCACCACGGCGAGCACCCGCTGGCGCACCAGCGCAACCGGCCGCCCGGGCAGCGCCCTGACCAGGGCCGCCACGCTGACGCCCTGGTAGAAGGGCGTGCCGATCTCGACGGCCACACCGACGCAGCGGCGCTCCTCGAGCACGTCGGCGATCGCGTGAAGCAGCGGCTCGGACAGCGCGAAGTCGTCGATCTTGTGGGTGCGCGGGTCGGTGCGCACCTGCGGCACCACCAGCACGCGCACGGCACCGTTCTCGGTCGCGGTGCCCGGCAGGCATCGGGCGCGCGCCACCTCGACGGAGGTCTCGCGCGTCAGCCGCTCGTAGTCCCCGGCGGTGACGGCCCGCTGCCCGGTGCGCAGCGACAGGGGCCCGCGCACCTTCGCCTCGTCCACCGTCTCCGCGTCGACGCCGCCGGCGGCGGGCACCAGGTTCACCACGCTGGCGACGAGCGGCAGCGTGGACCGCAGCTCGGTCAGCGTGCGGGCGCCGACGTTCCCCGCCGCACCGCCGCCGTGCCGGTAGCCCGTCACCTGCACCAGGGCACCGTCCGGCGGGATCGCGCCGTGCTGGCGCACCGACCCGTCGGGGTACCGCACCCGCGGCCCGAACCGCACCACGCCGGTGGACGACTCCCACACCACGTGCCGGTCCGCCGGCCCGGACTCGGAGAAGTCGGCCACCTCGGTCCAGTCTTCGGCGCCGACCGTCGTCACCACCCGCACGTGCTCGCCGTCGCGCCGCGCGGCCACTGGCACCGACGCGACGCGGAACTGCTGCGCCGGCACGCCGACCGACCGGCCCAGGTTCTCCGGCCCCACCGTCATCGCGTGCTCGGCCGGCACCGTCAGGCCCACCACCTCGGCCCGCACCGACTGCAGCCGCGGCGACGCCTGGTACGTCGGCTGCCCGGGTGCCGGGCGCACCAGGCGCACCCGCAGCCAGTACGCCGTCGTGCCCGCGAGCATCAGCGCGGCGTGCGCCTGCGGCACCAGCAGCACGATCTGCCCGTCGCGGTTCAGCCCGCCCGTGGTGTCCTGCTGCACGCGCACCGGCGTCCACGCCTCACCCGTCCACACGTCCCACGCCAGCGGCGGGTTGGTGGGGTCGACGCCGATGCCCTGCGCGGACGCCTGGACCGTCAGCCGCAGCGCCGCGCCGGCCAGGGACTCGGCGAAGCCGAACAGGGTCGCGTCACCGGGCTCGAGCGGGTCGGAGACGAAGCAGGTCACGGCGCTGCCGGGGTAGGTCAGGTCCTCCCAGGCGTCCACCGTCTGCTCGCCGCGGGCCCGTGCCGAGTGCGCGGCGACCATCCGCGGCGGGCTGACCACCGCCTCGTGCTCGGTGGAGAACACCACGGCGTCCACCGCACTCGTGGACGTGGTCACCTCGGTGCCGGCCGGGATGGTCAGCGGCCGCTCGGACGGCGCCGAGAGCCAGAACGTCACGTCGGTCCGGGCCACCGACGGCGGGAACGGTTCGATGCCGGCGAGGTTGAGGAAGTGCACGTACAGCCGCTCGGGCACCTGGTTCACCCGGAACAGCACCATCTCGCTCATCCACGCGAACAGCTCGATCAGCGCGACGCCCGGGTCGGACACGTTGTGGTTGGTCCACTCGGGGGTGAACCGCGGGATCAGCCGCTTGGTCTCGTCGACGATGTCCTGGAAGGACCGGTCGTCGAGGTTCGGAGGGGGGATCGGCGGCATCAGGAGTCCTCACGCGGGATCACGTAGAAGGGGTAGACGAGGTTGCGGCGGTCGTTCGTCGCACGGACCCGGTAGCGGATGGCGATGCGGACCAGGCCGCCGTCGTCCTCGTCCTGCACCGGCTCGACGTCCTCCACCTCGACGCGCGGCTCCCACTGGGCGAGGGCGTCCCGCACCGCCTCGGCGATCAGGCCGAGCAGGTTCGCGTTGACCGGCTCGAACAGCAGGTCCCAGATGCGGCAGCCGAACTGGGGTCGCATCACGCGCTCGCCGGGGGCGGTCAGCAGCACCACGCGGATGGACCGGTCGAGGTCCTCCGGGCCCTGGGTGAGCCGGATCGCGCCGCGGTGGTCCACCTCGAGGGGCCAGCTGAACCCGCGCCCGATGAACGACGCGTCGGGGACGGCCTGCGTGGGGTCAGGGATCGAGAGGCTCATCAGTTGATCTGCACCATCGATCCCTTGACGGCGGTGATGCCGGAGGACTGCAGCGTGGCGGTCCCGTCGGCCTTCAGGTCCACCTCGGGGGCGGAGGCGGCCACCTTCGCGGTGCCCTTGGCGGTCACCTGGACGCCCTCGAGCGTGAGGTCCTGGGTCGCCTTGATGGAGATGGTCGTGCCGGACAGCGTGATGGCGCCGTTGCCGTCGAGCTTGATGGACGACGAGCCCGAGGCGATGGTCAGCGGCACGCCGTCGGGCAGCGTCAGGTCGGCCTTGTCCTTGCCGATCCGGAGCCGCGCCTCACCGCCCGCGAGCGCGAGCCGGATGTGCTGGGTGTCGGGGCCCGTCCCGTCGGCCAGCTCGACGACGTGACCCAGCCGGGACGTCAGCGTGCGGTGCGCCACCGCGCCGTCGGCCACCAGGCTGGTCGGGATCTTGTCCTTGGTGCCGAACAGCCCGCCGAGCACCACGGGCCGGCGCACGTCGCCGCCCTCGAAGCCGACCAGCACCTCGTCGCCGACCTCGGGCAGGAACACCATGCCCCGGTCGGCACCGCCGCCGAGCACCGCCAGCCGGGCCCACTGCGACTCGATGGTGCTGTCCAGGCCGGGCAGCGACACCTTGACCCGGCCTGCTGCCTGCGGGTCCTGGTCGATGGCGGAGACCAGTCCCACTACCAGCCCGTCGTGCGTGAAGCTCGACCCGTTCCCCGTCGCGATCGTCGGTGCGACGAGCGTGCCCGGCTCCCGGTCCCCCGCGACGAAGCTGGTGTGGAACCCGGCCGGCCGGTAGGTGTGCTCCACCTCGCGCACGTAGTACGTGCCGGAGGACGGACCGCCGTCGCGGACCTGCACCAGCACCCCGGGTCGCAGCGTCGGCGTGATCTCGCAGCGTCCCCGGGCCAGCACCGCGCCGTTCAGCCGGCCGACGGCCTTGGCCAGCGCCTCGGCGTCCGACTGGTCCACCGGCCCGGCCTGCGCGTCCAGCACGGTCGCCGCCGCCAGCCCGGAGGTCGGCGCCAGGGACCCCAGCCCGTCCGGCACGGCCGACCGGCTGGTCTGCGCGTCGCCCACCACCTCGGTCTTCTTCAGGTGGTCCCAGCCGCGCACCCGCACCGAGCTGGGCGCATCGGCGTACACCCGGGCGGAGAACTCCCGCAGGCTGTCGCCCACGGTGAGCCGCACGGCTGCCGACCCGGTCCCGTCCGGCAGGGCCCACGCCCGGAACGTCGAACCGTCCATCTCCCAGTCCAGCCCGTTGCGCCGGCACAGCTCGTCGACGAAGGCGAGGTCGGTGTCGGTCTGCAGCGTGTACTCCAGCACCGCGGAGGTGGCCGTCACGGACGGGCTCGCGCCGGCGGCGCGCACCACCTTCTCGACGATCTGCGAGGCGGTGACCTTGAGGTACGTCGCCGCCCGGGCCGACCGGCTCAGCTCGAAGGCCAGGTCCTCCGCGACGACGTGCAGCTCCGGCTGGCCCCCGTCGCGGTGCTCCACCCCGGTGGACGTCACCTTGCCCTGGAACACCACGGTCGCGGTGGCACCCTGCTCGACGCCCTTGGCGGTGACCCGCACCGGCGTGCCGACCTTGAGCTTGCTCGCCTGCGCGAGCGTGTAGCCGGGGTCGACGAACCGCATGGTGCAGCGCCCGATGGTGCGGACGGCGCGCCGCACGCGCAGCTCGACCAGCGCGTTGCTCCAGGCGGCGGGCAGCTCGGTGCCGTTGGCGGCGACCACCGGGGCCAGCGCCATGCCGTCGGAGGCGAGGGGGGCGACGGACACGCTCACACCTCCAGCCGCGGGATGGACAGCCGGGAACCGGGACGCAGCGACAGCGGGTCCTCGATGCCGTTGGCCACGGCGAGCGTCCGCCAGCGGGTCGCGTCGCCGTAGTACCGGGCGGCGATGCGGTCCAGCGTCTCGCCGGGCTGCACCTGGTGGACCCGGTGCGGGCGCGGCGTGCCGGAGGTGGGGTTCTGGGGGCCGAACGCGTGCGACTCCTCGTACTGGCGCAGCACCAGCGCGAGGGTGGCGCGCAGCGGGACACCGGTGGACGAGAAGTAGGTGAACGTCAGGTCCAGGTGAGCGATGACGGCCTTGAACGAGTGCAGGTCGCCCCAGTGGAACGTCACGTACGGCGGCCGGGCGTTGTGGGTGGCGTCGTTGGCGCCCGGCAACGACGGGTCCACCTCCATCAGCCCGAGGATCTTGCCGGTGTACCGGGTGACGGCCGTGCCGTCGTTGGTCGTGTCGAAGAACAGCTCGACGGCCATCGTCGCCGGCCGGGCACCGGCGTAGCGCAGCCGCGGCACGCCCCGGCCCGGCATCGACTCCCCCGCCCAGCTGTTGCTACGCGTGATCGCCAGCTGCGCCGGGTTGAACAGGCACGGCAGGCGCTCGCCGCTCTCGATCTCCAGGAACGCCTTCTCGGTCGCGGCCATCAGAACACCCCCGGCATCCGGCGGCGCCCGCGCCGCTCGAGCTCCTCGACCACGCGGTCCTCCAACCGCTCCACCACCCGGTCGACCAGCTCGTCCATCACCTCGGGCGGGAACGCGGCCTGCGACGGGTCCTCGGGCGGGGACCAGGACCGGCTGACGCGGTCCGCGGCGCTCGGGGTCATGACGGCTCCCTCGGTGGTGCGCAGGACGGTGGCGGCGCTGGGGACGCCCGGGGTTCCGACGGGGCCGGCAGGGCCGCCGACGGGGCCGCCCGAGCCGGTGCCGAACGCCGTGCCCGCCCAGCCGGTGCGGCCGGCGGAGGTGCTCTCGAACGCACCGGCCGCCTCGGCTGCGACCAGGGCGGCGAGCCGCGCCGGGACGGACCCCGCTGGCGATCCTGCGCTGGACGGTGCGGGGGCGGCCGCGGAGCGACGCACTGCGTCGGCGGGGCCGGACGGCGCAGGGCGGTCCGACGGCCGTCGGCCGGCGCGGGCCGACGACGGCTCGGGCGGCCCTCCCGGTCGAGCACCGAGGCCCGTGGTGCGCGGCGGCAGCACGACGAAACCGGAGGCGACCCCGGACAGCTCCACCGGCGCACCGGCGCTGCGGTGCAGGGTCAGTGCCGCGGCGGGGGTGCGGTGCAGGGTGGGTGCCGCGCCGGCGCTGCGGCGAGACGTGGCGGCCGCGGACGCGCGGCGGACGGCTGTCGACGGGGCGGCCTCGACGGGCCCGGCGGTGCCCGACACGGCTGCGCCGAGCAGCGCGCTCGCACTGCGTCGGACGTCTCCAGGCGCAGGTGCGGAGACGGGCGTCGATCGTCCCCCGGTGGCCACGAGCGGACGGACGGTCGCTGCCGCGGGAGCTGCTCGTCGGCGCATCGGCGCACGAGGTCCGTCCGGGCCGCCCGGTCGGTTCGGCGACGCGGGCGTGCCGGGTCCGTCCGGACCGACGATGCCGAGCGACCAGGAGCGACGTCCGGGTGCGGCCTCGACCCGCCGCACCGGTGCCGTGCGACCCGCGTCCGTCCGCACGCCGCCCCGCGTCCCCGCCGCAGCAGGCAGCACGCCGCGCGGCGCCACGCGCTGCAGCGACGTCCCCCCGGAGACGAGTGCTGCGCCGCGACCCCGATCGGCGGCCGCGCCCCCCTCGGCCACCACGGTCAGCGCTCCGCCATGGCGGGCGGACACGACGGCCGATGCTGCTCCGTGGCGCACCGCGCGTCCGGCACTGGCCGCGCTGCCGACCAGCCCGTCGTCGACGCCGTGCCCGACGGCCAACCGGTCGATCGCCACCGGCAACCCGGTGTACCGGCGCACGTTCGCGGCGCGGCGCGGGCGCCGCGACGTCCCGGCGCCGTGCACGACGGCATCCGGAACCTCGAGTCCCTGTGCCGGGACGGACGTCGGTCGGGCATGGGCGTCGGCGGCCGCGGTGGGCTGCGCGGCGATCGGCGGGGCAGCAGCCGTTGGGGCCGGTTGAGCAGCCGCCGGCTGCGCGGAGGCGTGAGCTGGAGCAGCGTCCGGCTGCGCAGCGCTCGGCTGCGCCGGCGCGGCGACGGCTGCGGTCAGCTGGGCAGGGGTCGGCTGGGCAGGGGTCGGCTGGGCAGGCGTCGGCACGCCCGCGGTGCGCTGCACGGTGGTCGGCGCCGTCGGGGCGGGCTGCGCCGCGGTCGGCTGTGCGATCTCCGACGGCACGGCGGCGGACTCGGCGAGCGGGGCCGGAGCCGCAGTGCCGCGGGTCACCGGCGACGACGTCAGAGGCGCTGCCGATGCCGCCGCGGAGGTTGCAGGGGCCGGTGTCCGCATCGCGCCGGAGCCATCGCCCCTGGTCGGACGCGTCTTCGAGGACGAACCTGCGGAGCGGGCACCAGCGTCGGACCGCACTCGTCCGCCGCCGACCGGAGCGCCGACCGCCCCCGCGCCCGCGGGCCGCAGGCGCACGGGCGCGCCCAGCGCGCGCCGCAACGGTCGGCCCGCCGCGCCGTCCACCGCTGCCGTGGACCCGTCCGGGACGAGGCCGAGCGACGCGAGCGACAGCGGTACCCGCCGGGCCGTCAGCCTCGACGCATCGCCGGACCCCGAGGGCTGGCCGCTCGCCGCGGGACGGCTCGCTGGCGCGTCCGACGCACCGACGGGCTCGGCCGTATCGCGTCGTGCCGCTCCCGCGCGCGGCGCAGGAACCGTCCCCGCCACGGATGTGGACGTGGACGTGAACGAGGACGTCGGTGCGGGTCTGGACCTGGACGTCGGTGTGGAGGTGGACGTCGGTGCGGGCACAGGCGTGGGCGTGGCCGCGCCGGCGCGGACGGCCTGATCCAACCGGGTACCACCCGTCACTCGCGAACCACCGGTCGCTCGCGAACCAGCCGCCGCTCGCGCGTCCCCCGCCGCACGTGCCGCGTCGCCCGCCGCCAGCCGACGTCGGACGAAGCGGCTCACCGGCGTCGCGCGCCCCGGCGTCCCTGGTGTCGCCGCCGTCGCCGCCGCTGCACCACGCGCCGCACCGGCACCGCCACCGGTCACCGCCGTCGCGCTGTCCGTCGGCCTCCGCCGCACCGGTCGCCGCTGCTCGGTATCCCGCCGCACGGCCGCCTGCGGGGAACCGGCCGACGTGCCGCGACGCGACAGGTCGGGCGTGCTGCCGGCCCCCGAGGCCTTCCCCGGCGAACCGACCTGAGCCCCGCCGGCGTCCCGTGGCCTCGGTGGGGGTGGCGCCGTCCGCCGCCGCCGGTCGAGGGAGGTGATCATCGCGCCGGCGGCGGTCACCTCGGCGGGCAGCCGCATCGGCAGCGTGCGCGGCGCCGCGGTGACGGACAGGCTGCCGGGGCTGTGCGACTCCTCGGTCGGCACGCTCCGCACCACCCGGCGCAGCCCGCGCGCCGGCAGCTCGGCAGTGGTGCTCGCCGCGGCAGCCGCCCCGGTCGTCGGGGCCGCCGGGCTCGTCGTCGTCCCCACGCCGCCGTCGACACCCGTCGCCTCGACCGCGCGCGCGGACCGCCGCCACCACCGGGGTGCCCGCACGGTCGCCAGCCCCGCGCCGTTCGCCTGCACGCTGGCCGGCACGCCGATCGCCCGCCGCACCGCCAGCGACCGCCCGGTCGCCGACCCGAACCGCAGCGAGCGCGCCGCCACCTGGCCGATCGCACCGTGCCGCAGCTGCCGGCCCGGCGACCCCGGCGGCCCGTAGCGGGCCCAGGGTGACGGCGGCGTGCTCACCTCATCGGCCGCACCGACCGCACCCGCGCCGGCAGCGGCCGCACCGCTCAGGACGTCGGCACCGCTCACGACGTCTTCGCCCGGAACCCGTTGTGCGCCACCTCGAGCTGCTCCACCAGCTGCCCGGTGCTGTCCACGTTGAACTCCGGCCCGGTCCACCGCACGGCGAACACGTCGGCGAACTCCCAGGCCCGCAACCGCTCGCCGGTGTAGCTGATCGCCGTCACGGCGCCCGTGCTGCGCTTCACCTTGTTGCCGTTGGCGGCGAAGTTCTCGCCCGACGAGTTGGCGACCCACGTGAACAGGGCGTCGCTCTCCACCATCCCGCGGCTGAACACCAGGTTGGGCCAGTGGAGCGTGCCGGGAAGCTTGTGCACGTACTGGTTCTGGCCACCCTCGACGTAGGTCTCCACGTCGACCGTGAGCTCCAGCCCGCGCACCTCGCGGAACGTGCCGATCTCGACGCCGTCCACCTCGAAGATGAAGTACCCGGTGGTCGACGGGTCACCGCCGAGCGGTGTCCGGTCAGATCCCGCCACCGTCGCGCACCGCCTCCCACGCTCGTTCGTTCAGGGCAGAGACCGCCCGGACCATCCGGACGCGGTCCAGGTGCTCGAGGTCGAGCAGGTCCTCCATCGACCAGTGCAAGTGGTAGGCGAGGTAGGCGATCTCCTGCCAGAGCGCCTCAGCCGGGTAGCGCAGCATGGGTCACCGGCCGTCGGACGGGATCTCCTCGATCGCCGACCGCCGCCCGTAGGTGACCGTCGCCGACGTCCCGACGCCGACGGGCACGCCACCGCCGGCGCCACCGTCGCTCCCTGCAGGGGCGCCGGCAGCGCCGGCAGCCACGCCTCCGGACGCGCCCACGCCGTCCCCGGCCACCTCTGCCCGAGCCCCCTGCTCGGGCAGCACCACCGGCGTGGTCACCGGCGCCTCGGCGTCGCGCTGCGCCGCCAGCAGCTCCTCGTACTCCTCCTGGCTGCCGAAGTTGATCACCCCGTAGAAGTCCTGGAGGAACGCGAGGTCGGCGGCGAACAGCCCCTCGATCTCGTGCCGGGTGACCAGCTCGAGCGTGCCGAGCCGCTCGACCACCCGCGCCAGCACCACGATCGTCAGGCGCGGGTCGTCGGGACCGTCGATCGTCGGGTCCCGCAGCGGCTCCAGCTCGTCGCGCGCCGTCGCCAGCCGCATGGTGCCGGTGCGGTGCACCTCGCCCTTGTCGTCGACGTAGCCGCGCGGCAGCGTGAAGTCGTAGCGGGTCTGCATGGTCACTTGACCCGTGCGAGCCGCTCGATCGTGAGGGTGATCGTCTCCTTCACGGCGTCCGAGCTGTCCACGCTGAGCTGGTCCGTGGAGATCTTGCTGGGCCAGCCGTTGAAGAAGTTGAACCGCGCCAGCTCCTCGTGCGTGTGGTCGTACATCACCACGGAGCCGTTCTTGCGGTTGTTGCTCCGGTCGCTGTTGAGGATGCCCTTCTCGCGGATGTTGTTGAACCACTCCCAGAGCTTGTCGCCGTCCATCTTGGCCGGGGCGACCCGCGTCAGGGTGAGGTCCGGGGCAGACGTGGTCGCCCCCAGCGTCTTGATCATCTGCTGCTTGCCGTCCTTGCCGGCCTGCTGGATGGTCGCGACGGAGACCTCGACGTCGAGGCCGCCGACGGTCATCAGCGCCGTGACCACCTCGCCGTCGATCTCGAGGAAGAAGTTCTGGGAGATGATCGGGTCGGTCTTGAACAGCCCGTCAGGCATGGTGGCTCCTCGGCTCTGGATACGGCTCAGGGTGCGGGGCCCGGGCGGCGACGCAGGCCGCTCGCCCGGACCGGATCAGGTCAGTTGGCGGACTGCTTGTTCTGGCTGATGCGGAAGATGACGAACTCCGCGGGCTTCACCGGGGCCAGGCCCACCTCGACCACGAGCTTGCCGGCGTCGATCGACTCGGGCGGGTTGGTGGTCGCGTCGCACTTGACGAAGTACGCCTGGTCGGCCGAGGCGCCGAACAGCGCGCCGGACTGCCACAGCCCGTGCAGGTAGCCGGTGAGCGTGCGGGTGACGCCCTCCCACAGGGTGACGTCGTTCGGCTCGAAGACGGCCCACTGGGTGCCGGACATGATGGTCGACTCGACCATGTTGAACAGGCGCCGGACGTTGATGTACTGCCAGTCCGTGTCCGACGTCAGCGTGCGGGCGCCCCAGATGCGGATGCCGCGCGTGCCGAACGGCCGGATGCAGTTGATGCCGATCGGGTTCAGCAGCGACTGCTCGTTCTGGGTGATGGACCGCTCGACGTCCAGGACACCGCGGATGGTGTCGTTGGCCGGCGCCTTCCACACCCCGCGGGTGTCGTCGGTGCGGGCCCAGACGCCGGCGACGTGGCCGGACGGCGGGATCAGCACCTCGGCGTCGCCGTTGCTGCCGATCGGGTTGTCCACCTTGATCCAGGGGTAGTACAGCGAGGCGAACGCCGAGTCGTACATGGCGACGTCGCTGCGCCACTCCTTGATCTGCTGCGGTCCCATCCCGGGAGGGGCGTCGAGGATCGCCATGCGGTTGGGGTGCAGCTCGCAGTGCGCGATCAGCGCCGTCTGCACGGCCTTCCACAGGTTGAGGTCGAGGGTGCCGTCGGCCTTGGTCGCGGCCGTGACCAGGTCGGGGACGATCACCATGGTGACGTCCTCGGCGATCGCCAGGCCGTTGATGCCGCTGCGGGCGGCCTCCGAGCCGGCGAACTTGCGGCCGTTGACCGGGGCCGGCACGGGCGCGGCCTTCTCCAGCTGGTAGACGCCGGGCTTCAGCAGCTCCAGCTGGCTGGCCACGTCCGCGTCGGTGTCGAGCTTGAGCTCCACCTTGATCTGCGTGGACGTCTTGTTGATCACCGTCGCGGCGTCGCGCGGGCCGCCGAACGTCAGGTCGGGGTACTGCTCCACGGCCTCGCCGCCGATCACCACTGTCAGCGTGAACGGCGCGGGACCCTCGGCGTCGGGGTCGGTGTCCTGCGTCTCGACCACCACGGAGACGTTCGCGTCCGGCTCCACGCTGGTGATCTCCAGCGGGCGGCCCAGCGAGCGGTCGGCGGCGGGCAGCGCCAGCTGCGCGGGCTCACCGGCGGGCGTCGAGTGCGGGATGCGGACGATGTAGGCCAGCGAGCCGCCGTTCTGGAAGTACCCGAACACGGACAGCGGCAGCACGGCACCCGCGACGAACCCGCCGAACAGCTGCTCGAACTGGTTCCAGCTGGTGACCAGACGGGGGGCCAGACCCTCCGGGTCGTTCGGGTCGTCGAGCGGGGCCCGCTCGGTGAACCCGACGAAGGCCGCGACGGCCGTCGGCGCGGACGCCAGGACCTTCTGCGACGACGGGACTTCCTCGACGTAGACGCCGGGCGCGGTGTACGTGGGCACTGTGTCTCCCTGTTCTGCGCCGCATCCTCGGACGGGAGGGCGGTGCCGGTGGCGCTGACAACCGCGAACGTAGGGAGGGGCCCTACTGGGCAACATCCGTAATCGCTACCGATCTTGGGACCAAGGGCCCACGGCGCCCCCGCTTTTCACCTCCTGAGCCGCCCTATATCGGCACTAAGCCGGGACTAAAGTCCTCGGCGGATCAGGCCGAGAACCCGGTTGAAACCACACGGTCCGGGAAGCGGACCCCCAGCGGCTGGCGATGTCTGCCCTGCGCCGAGACGAGGAACGCCGATGAGCGAGCTCGCGGAGAGAGCGACCTCCGGCATCCGCCTCGCACCGGCGTCCGTACCCGCGTTCGGCCCCGCGGCGGTACGCCCGTGGCCCTCGGTCGACCGCCCCGGACCCCGCCGTGCCGTGCTGGCGGCGCTCGCGGAGTCCCGCAGCGTGCTGCTCGTCGGCGACGCCGGCGTGGGCAAGACGCACCTGCTCGACTCCGTGCTGGGCGAGTGGGGCGCGGACCGGCGTGCCGCAGCGGAGCAGGCCGCCGCCGTGGCGCTGGTCCCGGCGCAGGTACAGCACGTCGAACCCGTCGTCCTCACCGTCGGCGGGCACGACGACAGCGGCGTCCTGGCGACGCTGCGGAACCGGTCGGCCGCCGGTCCTGCGGAGCGTCCAGCCGCACCGGTCGGCCACGTCGTGCGGGTGCACCACGACGTCACCGAGCCCGTGCTGCTGCGCGTCGAGGACGCCCACCTGCTCGACCGGGCGGCGGCCGAGGCGCTCGCGTCGCTGGTGCGCGACGGTGAGGTGCGCGTGCTCGCCACGCTGCGCGGCACGCCCTCCTCGCCCTGGTCACAGCTGTGGAAGGACGGCATCGCCGAGCGGGTCGACCTCGGCGCCCTCGACCCCGCACAGACGCAGGCGCTGGTGGAGACGGCGCTCGGCGGGCCGGTCACCGGCGAGACCGGCCGGCGGATCTGGCTGCACACCCTGGGCAACCCGTTCCACGTGCGCGAGCTGGTGCGGCACGAGGTGGCCTGCGGCGCCCTGGTGGAGCGGCACGGCGTGTGGGTGGGGCTGATCGGCGCCGAGCCGGGTCAGCGGGTGCTCGACACCGTCGCCCGGGACCTCGAGCGATTGGACGGCCCGACGCGGGACGCGCTGGAGCTGGTGGCGCTGGCCGAGCCGGTGCCGGTGACGGCCCTCGACGGGCTGGTCGACGGCGCGGTGCTCGACGACCTGGCCCACCGCGGTCTCGTCGTGCGCGGCACCGCTCCGGCTCATCCGGGTCCCAGCGCCCTGGACCAGCCGCTCTCACCGACGGTGCGGCTGACCCCGCCCGCCTTCGCCGACGCGGTGCGCGCGCTCGTCCCCCACGACCGTCGTCGTCAGCTGTTCGCCCTGGTCCGCACCGCGCGGTCCGGCTTCCGGTCCGACCACGAGTCCCCCGCGGCCCTCCTGCGGTCCGTGCTGTGGGCGCTCGAGTGCGACGTGCACCAGAGCGGCGAGCGGCTGCTGCGCGCGATGCGCGCGGCGATCCTGCTGAGCCGTCCCGAGGCGGCCGTCCAGGTGGGCAGCGCCGCGCTGCGCCAGACGGTGGGCGGCCCGGGACCGCGGGTCGACGTGCTGCTGCTGCGCGCGGAGGCCTGGCGGCTGGTCGGCGCACCCGAGCGGTCCGCCGCGGACCTGCTCGAGGCCTCCGAGCGGCTGGCGAAGGACGACACCGGCACCGACCACCGCCTGCGGCAGATCCGCCTCGCGGAGCAGACGGCCGACCTGCACCAGTTCCACGACGACGACTCCGACGAGTCGCTGGACCTGATCGACCAGTTCCTCGACGAGCTCGGCGAGGACGACGACGCCGCGCTGCGCTCCGCCCTCGCCGTGCGGCGGCTGGTGCGCCTGGGCACCGGCGGACGCTTCGCGGAGAGCATCGAGCCGTCGCTGGCGGCCCTCAAGGCCGCCGGCTACCGGTCGCCGAGCGTGCTGGCCCTGGCGGCGCCGGCCGTCTTCGGCCTCGCGCAGACCGGCCGGATCAGCGAGGCGATCGCGCTCGGCTCGCGCAGCCTGCGCGCGGCGGAGGTGCACGAGCGGGAGCACCCCTGGCTCGGCTCGAACATCCTGGCCGCGCTGTTCCTGGTGCACCTGTGGGCGGGTGACGTGGCCGCCGCCGAGCGGATCGCCGCCGTCCCGCCGGGCGGTGACTGGGGGTACGCCACCAAGTACTCGACGGACAGCACCGGCCGGGGCCTCATCGCCGCCGCGCGCGGGCTGTGGAGCGACGCGATGGCCGAGCACCGCGCGGCGGCCGCCACGCTCGGCGTCCTCGACCCGTACGGGCTCACCGAGTTCGCGGCCGCGGCCGGCGCCGTCTCCGCGGCCGCCCTCGGCGACCGGTCCACCGCGCTGCAGCTGATGGAGGTGGCCCGTCGTGCGCCGCACCGCGCGTCGGCCATGGTCGAGTCGGACCTGCGGCTGATGCTCGTCGACGCCGGCCTGTGGCTGCAGCAGCCGACCGTCCGGGCGGAGGCTCTGGCACTCGCCCGCTGGTGCGCCGAGCGCGGGCTGCGCCGCACGGAGCTGGAGGCCCTGCACCGGGTGCTCCTCGCCAACCATCTCCAGGGCACCACGGACCCCACGGACGCGGCGGTGCTGGTGCGGCTGCAGCAGGTGGGCGACCTCGTCTCCGGCTCACGCGCCGCGGCGCTCGTGGCCCACGCCGTCGCCGTCGTCGCCGGGGACGGCGAGCTGGTGGCCGTCGCCTCGCGCGACCTCAACTCTCGGGGGCTCTGGCTGCCGTCGGTCCGCCCGTCGGCCCGGCTGACCGCCCGCGAGCGCGAGATCGCCGGGCTGGCCGCGGCCGGTCTGAGCAGCCGGGCGATCGCCGACCGGCTCACCCTCTCGGTCCGCACGGTCGACAGCCACCTGTCGCGGGTGTTCGCCAAGCTGGGCGTCACCAGCCGCGCGCAGCTGCGCGACCTGCGCGACTGACCGAGGCGCCGAACCACCCGCGGCGACACGTGCGCGCCGGTCCGGGCAGGAGCACGCTGGCGCCGTGAGGCGACGCGAGGCCGCGTGGGAGTACGTCAACGCCGCCCTGTGGGTGCTGCCGTTCGTCGCCGGCAACCTCGCCCTGCTCGTCGGGTTCGGCCTGTCCCGCGTGGTCCCGGCGCCGGGCTCGTTCCTCGCCACCGTCGCGTTCCGCGGCTCGTCGGCCGACGCCCGGACGCTGCTGATCACCATCACCGGCACGGTGGTCACGGTGATCGCCCTGGTGCTGGGCCTGTCGATCGTCGCGCTGCAGCTCTCGTCCACCCAGTTCAGCCCCCGGCTGCTGCGCAACTTCCTGCGGGACCGGCCCAACCAGGTGGTCCTGTCGGTGTTCATGGCGACCTTCGCCTACAGCGCCGCCGGGCTGCTCACCGTGGGCGTCGGCACGGATCCTGAGACGTTCCCGCGCCTGGCGGTCACCGGCGCGCTGGCGCTGCTGTTCGCCAGCATCGCCTCGGTCGCGTACTTCGCCGACCACCTCTCGCACTCGATCCAGGTGGACGCGATCATGCGCCGCGTCGAGCGGGACGCCCTGGACCTCGTCTCCCGGCTGCCGACCGACATCGAGCTGGTGCCGCCGGCCGCGCCGCCGTGGGCCGTCCCGGTGGCCGCCCGGACCAGCGGCTACGTGGTGACGGCCCATCCGGAGCAGCTGCTGCCCCTGGCCCGCGAGCACGGCGTGAGCATCGCTCTGGTGCGTCGCGTGGGCGAGCACGTGGTGCCGGGCACCCCGCTCGCACTGGTCTGGGGGCCGACGGCCGACGACGCCGTCCCGGACCCGCACCCCTTCGAGCACGCGCTCGACGACGCCGTCGGCATCGGCTTCGAGCGCACCCGCCAGCAGGACGCCGCGATCGGCATCCGCCAGCTGGTGGACGTCGCGTGCAAGGCCCTGTCCCCCGCGGTGAACGACCCGTACACCGCCATCCAGGCGGTGGACCACATGGCCGTGATCTTCGCCGCGATGGCCGCCCGCCCCCTCGGCCCGCGGGTGGCCCGCGCCGGCGACTGCGTGGTGGTGGTCCCCAGCCGCCGCTTCGGCGAGTACCTCGCGACGATGTGCGGGCTGGTGCGCCGGTACGGCGCTGCCGAGCCCACGGTGTCGCTGGCCCTGCTGCGCCTGCTCGACACGTGCGCGACGGTGGCCCGCACCGACTGGGCCCGGCTGCACGACATCGCGGACCAGGCGCGACTGATCGCCGACGACGCCGAGCGGGCGGTGCACCAGCCGGCCGACGCCGAGCCGGTCCGCCTCGCGGAGCAGGCGCTGCTGCGCCGCATCGAGACCTACCGCGCCACCGCGGAGTAGCCCGACCCCTCAGGAGCCAGAGCCGTCGGGCGCCTCGCACGGTGACGACCCGGAGTTCGGCTACGGGTTCCTGGCCGACGAGCCACCGACATCACCGAGCGCCCCACCGGCGAGGGCAAGCACTGCTGCTGCGTCGGCTGGTGACAACGCCGCGATGGAGTCCTGGAAGGCGCTGCTGCAGAAGCACATCCTGGACCGTCGCCGCTGGGCTACCCGCCACAAGCTGCACCCTGCGATCGTCTTCTGGATCGAACGCACCGACAAACGGCATGCTTTCACCGGGGGATGCGTCAGGACCTCCGGAGCGGTCAGCGTGCGTCAGGGGGCGGCATGAGCGTGAACTGGCCGGGAAGCCGGACACCGCATCGTGGTGCACTGCACCTGATCTGGGCGGTTCCACTCAGCGTCGTAAGCGCTCTGCTCGCGGTGGGCTTGGCGTCATTCGAGTGGTGCGGCATCACCCAGTGCAGGTGGGGGGACCGGGGTTCGCCGATCGCCGTCGGGCTACTCGCCCTGCTGGCCGGGCTCCTCGTCGCCCTCCCGTTCTGGCTGGTCCGCTGGACGTACCGCACTTCTGTGCGCCTCGGGGTCGGAACGATCTTGACGGTCGTCGTCGCGGTCATCGGGTTCTGGGTGGTCACGCACCCGTGACTTTGCAGCCGGAGGGGTGGCAACTCTCGTCGACGGCAACCCGCGCCGCAGCAGCCAGGTGCCTCCCCGCTCGTTGCCATCGCCCCTTCCGGGTCATGACGCGGGGCAGTGCAACGCCTCGACCGGCGCCGGCCCGGAAACAGTTCGGTTCTTGACTGTTTGGTTTCTCACCATCTACTGTTCCGGTCATGAGCAGCAGCCGTCCCGAGCCGTCCGTCGCCGAGCTGATCGGCCGGATCTCCAGCCGGATGCGCCAGGCGATGGGCGACGCCTTCGACTCCGCCGACCTCGGCGGTCTCACCCCGCTGCAGGCCCGCACCGTGGGCTTCATCGAGGCGAGCGAGGGCCGAGGGCTCATCCAGAAGGACATCGCCGACGTCACCGGCACCCGGCCGGCGACGGTGTCCGCCCTGCTCGGCACGCTGGAGCGGGACGGCTGGATCGAGCGCCGCACCGACCCGGCGGACGCCCGCCGCAAGACCCTGCACGTCACCCCGAAGGCCCGTGACCTGGTCAAACGCTTCGAGGCCAACGTCTGGGCCAGCGGCGAGCGCCAGCTCGACGTGCTCGATCCCGACGAGAGACGCACGCTCGTCGCCCTGCTGACCAAGCTCGACCGGCACCTGGCGGGCTGACCGCCACCTGATCGCAGCCGCCTGACTGCAGCCACCTGACCGACCGGCACCCGCCGGCCGTCCGGTCCCGCACGCCCTGAACCGGGCTGCGCGACCGCGCCCCGCCACCCCACCACCGCCCCGCGGCGCTCCCGCACGCCCTCGTGCGCCCCGCCGCTCCGACCCGTCCCCACCCGCACCCCAGGAGGACCCATGACCACGCACGACGACACCTACTACCTGCGCCGCGCGCCCATGAGCCGGGCGCTCGCCCACCTCGCGCTGCCGATGATGGCCGCCACCACCGTCGGCGTCGTCTACGGCGCGATCAACGCGGGCTTCATCGGCTCCCTGCACTCCACCGCCCTGCTCGCCGCCGTCACGTTCGGCCTCCCGCTGACCGCGGTGGTGATGGCCGTCGGCGGCGTGTTCGGCACCGGAGGCAGCACCGCGGTCGCCCGGCTCCTGGGCGAGCTGCAGGCGCTGGACGACGGCACCGGCGCCACCGCGGCAGACCTGCGCACCCGCATCCGGCGTCTCTCCGCCTTCACCGTCTGGGGCGCGGCTCTGGCCGGCCTCGTCGTCGGGATCGCCGGCCTGCTGGCGCTGCACCCGCTGACCCACCTGCTCGGCGCCACCGGCGACGCGTTCGCGCCGACCGCCGACTACGTCGCCGTCCTGCTGGCCGGCACCCCGGTGCTGGCCGTCGCGTTCGCCATCGAGCAGCTGGTGCGCGCCGAGGGTGCGACGCGGGTGTCGATGGTCGGCATCGTCGTCTCCACCCTGGTCAACCTCGGCCTCGACGTGCTGCTGATCCTGGTGCTGCGGTGGGACGTGACGGGTGCAGCGCTGGCGATCGTCGGCTCCAACGTCGTCACCGTCGCCTGGTTCGCCGTCCACCTGCACCGCCGCTCCCCGGAGCTGCGCATCGGCCTGCGCTGGTTCCGGCCGGACGGTCCGACGGCCCGCGAGGTGTTCGGCGTCGGCGTCTCCGAGCTGCTGATGAGCGGGTTCCTCACCGTCAGCGCCGTGGTGTTCAACAACGTGGCGGCCCGGTACGGCGACGGTGTGCTGGCGGCGTTCGGCGTCGCGCAGCGGATCGTGCAGCTGCCGGAGATGCTGGCGATGGGTGTCGCCCTCGGCGCGATGCCGCTGCTGGCCACTGCGTTCGGCGCCCGGGACACCGCCCGGCTGCGGTCCGCCCTGCTGCACTCCGCCGCCTGGGTCGCCGGGTGCGTGCTGGTGTTCACCCTGCCGGTGTTCGTGCTGCGCGAGCGGGTGCTCACCCTGTTCAGCGCCGACCCGACCGTGCTGACCACCGGCCTCTCGGTGCTGACGGCCATGCTGGTCGCCGCCCTGTTCAACGGCTTCACCGGCCTGGCCACCACGCTGTTCCAGTCCACCGGTCAGGCGGTGCCGGCCACCGTGATGTCGGTGACGCAGGGCGTGCTGTTCGTCCCGGTGCTCCTCGCCGCCCGTGCCGTTCTCGGCCTGACGGGCGTCGTCTGGGCGATGCCCATCACGGAGGTCCTGTGCTTCGTCGTCGCGGCCGCCCTGGTCACCGCCCACCGCACCAGCACCCGGACCCCGGCCGATGCCCCGCCGCAGGACGCGCTGACCGTCGCGGCACCGGCCGGCATCGAGGCCTGACGTGCCGGGCGGGTGGCCGATGGTGTCGGATGGACCCATGCGCGGAGCGATCATCCATGGAGCCGGCGACGTGCGCTTCGAGGAGCGCCCCGATCCCGTCGTCGTCGAGCCGACCGATGCGGTGGTCCGCACGGTCGCGGCCTGCGTGTGCGGGTCGGACCTGTGGCGGTTCCGCGGGCTGGCGCCCGTGCCGCAGCCCAAGCCCATCGGCCACGAGTACGTCGGCGTGGTCGAGGAGGTCGGCTCCGCGGTCACGACGGTCAAGCCGGGCGACTTCGTCGTCGGCGGCTTCCTGCACAGCGACAACACGTGCGCCGTCTGCCGCAAGGACATGCAGGCCAACTGCCTGCACGGCGGCGGGTACGACGGCTGCCAGGCCGAGCGCATCCGCATCCCCAACGCCGACGGCACCCTGCTGGCCACCCCCGGTCAGCCGGAGGCCGACCTCATCCCCAGCCTGCTGGCGCTCTCCGACGTGATGGGCACCGGCTGGCACGCCGCCGTCTGCGCGGACGTGCAGCCGGGGTCGAGCGTGGCCGTGGTCGGCGATGGTGCGGTGGGTCTGTGCGGCGTGCTCGCGGCGGCGCAGCTCGGCGCGACGACGATCATCGCGATGAGCCGCCACGCCGACCGCCAGCAGCTCGCGAAGGAGTTCGGCGCCACGCACGTCGTCGCCGAGCGTGGTGACGAGGGCGCTGCCCGGGTCCGGGAGCTGACCGACGGCATCGGCGCCGACGCGGTGCTCGAGTGCGTCGGCACCGCGGACGCCCGTCTCCAGGCGGTGGCCGTCGCCCGCCCCGGCGCGATGATCGGCGTGGTCGGCCTGCCCCACGGCGACGTCCCCACCGACCAGCTGTTCTGGCAGAACAAGGGCTTCCGCGGCGGCCCGGCCCCGGTCCGCGCCTACCTGCCCCACCTGCTCGACCTGGTGCTGACCCGCGTCATCGACCCGGGCAAGGTGTTCGACCTGACCCTGCCGCTCGCCGAGGTGTCCGAGGCTTACAAGGCGATGGACGAGCGCCGCGCCATCAAGGTCCTCCTCCGGCCCTGACCCGGTCGGCTCGGGCCGCGACGTCCACCCAGTCGGCGCCAGTAGGGTCGCCGGCGTGTCAGGGGCGCAGGCACGTCGGCAGATCACCGGGACGGCACGCTGGATCGCGGCGTCACGCGCGCGGGAGTCGGCTCGTGCGGACCGGCTGTTCGACGACCCGTGGGCGGCGACCCTGGCCGGTGACGACGGCTTCGCCATGCTGGCGGCGCGCGAGCAGGGCGGGCAGCCCAACGAGTTCCTTCCGGTGCGCACCCGGTTCTTCGACGACCTGATCGGCTCAGCGGTGCAGGACTGGCCGGCGGGCCCACACCAGGTGGTGCTGCTGGGCGCCGGGTTGGACACCCGGGCGTTCCGGCTGGACCTGCCGCCGGCCTGGACTGTGTACGAGCTGGACCACCCGGAGGTCCTGGCCGCGAAGGCGGAGGTCCTGGACGGGGTGACCGCGCGCTGCGGACGGCGGACGGTGCCGGCGGACCTGGGCGACGACTGGCCCGATCGGTTGCTCGACGCCGGCTTCGACCCGGCGGCGGCCACCGTGTGGATCGTCGAGGGCGTGCTGTTCTACCTGCCGTCACCGCAGGTCCAGTCGCTGCTCGTCGGCGCTGCGCACCTGTCCACGGGTCGGGCGGTGCTCGGGGCGGACGCGTTCGGGACCGGCCTGCTGCGGCTGCCGGCGATGCGTCCGCTCGTGGAGCACCGCACGGCGACGGGCGTCCCGCTGCCGTTCTGCACCGACGATCCGGACGGCCTGCTCACGGCGACCGGCTGGCAGCCACGCTCGGTGCTGGACGTCGGGCAGCCCGGCGCCAACTTCGGCCGGCTGGCCCCCGTGCCGGCCGGTTGGGACGGCGGCGCCGACCCGACGACCAGGTCCTACCTGCTGGTCGGGAGCCGCGAGTGAGGTGCCGCCTCGGCCCCGCCCCGGTCCATGCACGATGCCTCGCGGCGACGCGGTGGACCGCTGTACACGCGCCTTCTAATCAGTCAGAATAGCGCTGTTAGCGCGGTTAAACGTTCAGTTCTGACCTTTTGGGTAGGTGTGCCATGGCGACGTCGCCGATCGCCGTCATGCGCGCGATGAACGAGATTGGTCAGTCGATCGGGACCTGGCGTCGCCTGCGAGAGCTGACCGTCGCTGAGGCTGCCGACCGCGCGGGCGTGAGCGTCAGCACGCTGCAGCGCCTCGAGCACGGTCAGGGCGGGACCGTGGAGAACCTGCTGCGGGTCGCCCGTGCGCTCGGCATCCTCGATCAGGTCATCGCCTCCGTGGATCCCATGTCGACCGACGTCGGTCGGCTCCGTGCGGGGCAGGCCCTGCCCGCACGGGTACGACGCAAGGAGCAGCGGTGAGCGACCTCGTCGTCCAGGTGCACGTCGCCATGCCCGACGGCGACGTCGAGGCCGGCACGCTGTACAGCCACCGACGCCGGCGGTTCGAGTCCGCGACGTTCGCCTACGCCCAGGAGTACCTGACCAGGAGCGGGGCGTACCAGCTCGACCCCGCGCTGCCGCTGAGCGCTGCCCCGTCGCAGACACCCGTCGGGCACGCGATGTTCGGCGCGTTCGCGGACTGCGCCCCCGACAGATGGGGACGCATGCTGATCACGAGAGCGCAGGCGCGGACCGCGCGCGAGGCCGGGACCGCCGCACGAGCGCTCGGTGAGATCGACTACCTCCTCGGCGTCCGCGACGACCTGCGCCAGGGAGCGCTCCGGTTCCGCACCGGCGACGGCCCGTTCCTCGCGACGGACGAGGCCGGCGTCCCCGCCCTGACCGATCTGCCCGAGCTGCTGCGGCTGGCGGACGCGGTCGAGAGCGACGACGTGTCGCTGCCGGACCTCAGGCGGCTGCTGCGGGTGGGCAGCTCGCTCGGCGGAGCCCGACCGAAGGCCCACGTGCGCGCGGCGGACGGGCGGGTGGCGATCGCGAAGTTCCCCTCGGCGGCGAACGACACCTGGAACGTCATGGCATGGGAGAAGGTCGCCCTGGACCTGGCCCGAGCAGCAGGCATCACGGTGCCGGACTCCCAGCTGCTCGAGCTCGCCGGGCGGCACGTGCTGGTCGTGGACCGTTTCGACCGCACGCCGTCGGGGAGACGGGTGGGGTACATCTCGGCGATGACGGCCCTCGAGGCTGTCGACGGGGACCAGCGCAGCTACCTGGAGATCGCCGAGGTCGTCGAGCAGACGTCCTCCCGGGCGACCGCCGACCTCGCGCAGCTCTGGCGGCGCATCGTCTTCAACGTCCTCGTCTCCAACACCGACGACCACCTCCGCAACCACGGCTTCCTGCACGCCGGCGGCACCGCGTGGAACCTGGCACCCGCGTTCGACCTCAACCCCGACCCGGCCCCAGGCCCCAAGGACCTGTCCACCGCCATCGACACCTCGGACACCTCCGCGAGCCTCGAGCTGGCGATGTCGGTCGCACCGCTGTTCCGCCTGTCCCCTGCGGCCGCCGCCGGGGTTGTCCGAGAGGTGGCCGACGCGGTCAGCACCTGGCGCTCGTGCGCCGCGGCGTGGCTCGCACCTGCGCAGATCGAGGAGATGTCCCCGGCGTTCGCCGCCTTGGACCAGGTTCACAACCTCTGACGGGCCACCTTCAGGCGGCCGGCGCCTTGGGTGGCTTGGGCCGGACGACGCCGTCCGTCGGCGCCGGGACCGTGGACCCGTCGAGCGTCACCAGCGCCGGCATCGGCACGCCCAGCGGTCCCGGCCACGGCGCCGTCGCCGGCACCGACGGATGGGCGGGCGGCGTCGGCTGCTGGATCGTCGTCCCCGGCGCCGGCGGCACCGGCCGAGGCGCAGCACCCAGGTCCACCAGCCCCGCCATGCTCGGCGCCGAGTCGACGCGCGGCACGCCCATCGGCGGCAGACCGAGCAGGTCGATGATCGTCTTCGGGATGCTGGCGTGGGAGTGCCAGGCGGTGTCGACCGCCTGCGTCACCCGCCCGCCGAACATCACCAGCGGGATCCGCGACCCGCCGATCGCCTGGAACCCGTCCGGGTGCAGCGCGTCCGGCACCGTCTCGATCGACGGCGTCTTCACGTGGTCCGCGTACCCGCCCCAGTCGTCCCAAGTGAGGATGAACGTGGTGTCGTCCCACCCGCCGCCGTCGATCACGGCCTGCACGCGCGACCACACCAGGTTCTGCCCGCGGGTGACGTAGTCCGGCTGCGGGGTCGCCGGCGGGTGCTCGTCGTACCCCGCCGGGCTCCAGACGTAGCAGACCTGCGGCAGCTCACCGCCCGTCGCCATCGGCACGAACTCGTTGGGGTGGTGCACGTGGGTCTGCCCGGGTGCGCTGGTCAGCGACGTGTAGAACTTCGCCGGGTACCCGTGCTCGTCGGGGAACGCTCCCCACGACACCCCGGCCTTGTCCGCCACGGTGAAGATCGACGGCAGGTCCCACACCGGCGACGGGCCGACGAACGGCGGGTTCTTCAGCGTCGGCATCTGCCCGCCGATCGCCAGCATGTGCCCGGGCGTCGAGTTCGACCCCGAGCCGAAGTGGTGGTCGGCGAACACGAACGTCTTGGCCAGCCACGCGTAGTACGGGATCACCGCATCGGTGTCCACCTGCGCGGCGACCGCCGGGTAGTCGCCCATCGCGTAGTGCACCCACGCGTTGCGGTCGTGCGGCTGGTCGTGGTCGGGCGGAGCCGCGAGCAGCGGGCCGGTCGCGACGGCGGCGCCCCAGGCCGCCATCGAGGCGAAGTAGAAGTCCGTCGTCTTGTTCTCCTGCAGGAAGACGACGACACGGTGACCGGATGCAGCCTGCGTCGAGTCGGGCACGTCGGCAGTGTCGCCCCCACCGCCACGGTCCGCACCCGGGGTCGGCGCCGCAGCCCTTGGCGGTTTCTTGGCGGCGGCCTACGAGGCTGACGGGGAACCTGCAGGAAGGCGCACCCCGTGACGAGCAGCATCAGCAGCACCCGCACCACCGGCCCGGACGCCGGACGACTCGCAGCGGCCGGCGCGGGGCTCGTCGTCGTGCTGCTGGTGGGGCTGCTGGTCGCACCGCTGCAGGGGTGGACCGCGAGCGAGCTGAGCGTCGTCCAGTGGCTCTCCGAGCACCACGCACCGGCACTCGACGCGGTCACGGCGGCGATCGGCACGTTGGCCTCGCCGCCCGTCGGGCTAGGGCTGCTCGTCGTGCTGTGCGCGGTGGGTGCCCGCCGGGTGGGGGTGCGCCGGGCCGTGGTCCTGCTCGGCGTCGCCGGCCTGACCCTCGCGGGCGGGATCGTGCTCAAGATCCTGGTGCACCGGCCGCGCCCGGACGTCGCCCTGCTCGCCTCGCCGCCCCCGGTGGACACGAGCTTCGGCTACCCGAGCGGGCACACGACGGTGGCGGCGGTGCTGGTGCTGACGGCCCTCGCGCTGCTCGGCCCCCGTCGCAGCCGCCTCTGGGTGCCGGTCGGCGTGCTGCTGGCGGTCGTCGTCGCCGCGTCCCGGGTCTACCTGGGCGCGCACTACCCGCTCGACGTCGTCGCGGCCGTCGTCTACGCGGCGTCCGCGTTCACGCTCGTGTCCGTCCTGGTCACGACGAAGCCGGCCCAGCGCCTGCTGTCCGTGGTGCGCCTCGACACCCCCGCCGCCCGTGAAGGAGACCGCGCGTGATCTCGTCCCTGGTCGCAGGCCTGTCCGGAGGTGTGTCGACCGGACTCACCACAGGCCTCTCGATCTCCCCCGAGCCGCTGCTGCACGCCCTCGGCCCGTGGGCGCTGGTCGGCATCGCGGTGATGATCTTCGTCGAGTCCGGGGTGCTGTTCCCCTTCCTGCCGGGCGACTCCCTGATCCTCACTGCGGTGCTGCTGCGCGCCCAGCTCGGGCTGTCACCGTGGGCGATCGCCGGCGTCGCGCTGGCCGCCGCGGTGGCGGGTGACCAGACCGGCTACTGGCTGGGCCACCGGTTCGGGCGCCGGTTCTTCCGCGACGACGCCCGCGTGCTGACCACCGCCCGGCTGGCGGAGGCCGAGCGGTTCTTCGACCGATACGGACCCGTGTCCCTGGTGCTGGCGCGGTTCGTGCCGATCGTGCGGACCTACGTGCCGCTGGTCGCGGGCACCGCGCGGCTGCGGTACCGGCGGTTCGTCGTCTGGAACGTCACCGGCGCGCTCCTCTGGGTGGTCGGCCTGACTCTCGTCGCCCTGCTGCTGGGCGGCATCCCGTTCGTCGCCAAGAACATCGACCTGCTCGCGATCGTCGTGGTGGTCGTCTCCGTCCTGCCCCTGGTGGTCACGGGTCTGCGCCGACGCGGCCAGAATCAGGACCGTGAGCTGGTGGACGCCGACCGGGACGCCTGAGCCATGACGGCGCCCACCCGCCGCCTGTCCCTGCTGCTCCTCGAGGACGATCCGCGCCTCGCACCCGTGGTCGCCGAGCTGCTGTCGGAGGTCTACGACGTGACGCTCGTCGCCGACGGCGCCGTCGCCCTGGAACGCGCGTTGACCGGTGAGTTCGACCTGCTGGTGCTCGACCGCCGGGTGCCCACCCTCGACGGCCTGGAGGTGGTGCGCCGGCTCCGCGCCCAGCACGTCGCCACTCCGGTGCTGCTGCTGACGGCGCTGGGGACGACGGCGGACACGGTTGCCGGCCTCGACGCGGGTGCCGACGACTACGTCGTCAAGCCGTTCGAGCTCGACGAGCTGCTCGCCCGCCTCCGCGCGCTCACCCGCGACCACACCGGCCCGCAGCAGCAGCTCGGCGGGTGGACCTACCGGCCCGGCTCCGGCGAGATCCACTCCCCGTACGAGGGCCGGATCCTGCTGACCGTCCGCGAGGACGCCCTCCTCGCGATGCTCGCGGCCGAGCCGGACCGGGTCTTCAGCCGCACCCAGATCCTCACGGCGGTGTTCCCGCACGGCGAGGCCGAGGGCACGGTCGACGCGTACGTGCACTACCTGCGGCGCAAGACGGACCGCGACCTCATCGACACCGTGCGCGGTCGGGGCTACCGACTGGGGCGCCCGTGAGCGACCGCCCTCGGCTGTCCGTGGACGCCCGCCGGGCGATGCGCACCTCGGTGGTGTCCATCGGCGTGGCGGTCGCCGTCACCGCAGCGGTCCTGGTTGCGGGCGTGCTCACCGTCACCGCGCTCTACCTGTGGCTGCAGTCGACCCCCGCCGAACGCCGGGAGCCGCCCAAGCCGGGCGACCTGACGCTGTCCATCGACGCCGGCCACGTGCTGCTCGGTCTCGCGCTGGTCGGCGGCGCCGCCGTGGTGATCGCCGGCGTGGCCACGCTGTTCATCGCCCGCCGTGCCGTCCGGCCGCTGGAGGACGCCTTCGACCGGCAGCGCCGGTTCGTCGCCGACGCCAGCCACGAGCTCCGCACCCCGCTGACGGTGCTGCACGCCCGCATCCAGCTGCTGTCCCGCCGGGTGGGTCCGGACTCGGAGGCTGCACCCCTGGTCCGCGAGCTGACCGACGACGCGCAGGACCTGATCCGCATCGTCAACGACCTGCTGGCCGCGTCCGACGGCCCGACCGCACCACCCGAGGTCCCGACCGCCTCGGCGATCGGCCCCGCGCCCGACGGGCGCACCGACGTCCACGCCGTGCTCGAGGACGCGGTCCTCGCCGCCCGGTCCTCGACGAGCGTCGCACCGCTCGGCGTCGTGGTCGACTCCGTCGCGGAGCCTCTCGCGGTCCGCATCCCCACCGCCGCGCTGCGCCAGTGCCTGCTCGCCCTCCTCGAGAACGCCCTCCGGCACTCTCCCGCGGGTGGCACGGTCAGGGTCACAGTCGCGCGGACCGGTCGCTTCGCCGCCGTCGACGTGCACGACGACGGCCCGGCGCTGAGTGCTGCCGAGGCGGCCCGGCTGTTCGACCGCTTCGCCCACCGCCCCCCGTCGTCCGGGGCGACCAGGCCGGGGTCCGCTCTCCGGCCGGCACCGGCGCTGGGCCTGTTCCCCGTGCGGGAGACGGTCGCCCACCACGGCGGCTCGGTCGCGGTGGTGCCGACCACCGGTCCCGAGGCCGGCACCACCATCCGACTCCTGCTGCCCGTCGCCTGACCTTGCGTCCACGTCCCGTCGGGCGCGATCGGCCCCGGGCAGCGCCCGACGTCAGTCCTCGACGACCTTGAGGGTGACCTCGACGTTGCCGCGGGTGGCGTTGGAGTAGGGGCACACCTGGTGCGCGGCCTCGACGAGCGCCCGCGCCTGGCCACGGTCGAGGTCGGGGATGACCACCTCGAGCTCGACGGCCAGCCCGAACCCGCCCTGCCCGTTGCGGCCGATGCCGACGCGCGCGCCGACGCTGGTGTCGTGCAGCGCGACCTTCTGGGTACGCGCCACCGACAGCAGGGCGCTGTGGAAGCAGGCGGCGTAGCCGGACGCGAACAGCAGCTCGGGGTTGAGCGCGCCGCCCTCGCCACCCATGTCCTTGGGCACGCGCACGTCGGCGTCGAGCAGCCCGTCCATCGTGGCGACGTGGCCGTTGCGACCGTCGCCGGTGGCCAGGGCCTCGGCCGTGTAGAGGATCTCCATGACGTTCACCTTCCGTTGATGTTCTGAGGGGTCAGGACGCGACAGTGGCCGCATCCGCGTTGGAGGCCTGCACGCTGCCGGTCAGCCGGTGCAGGGAGTCGAGCAGCTCGCGGGCGGACTCGACGGTCAGGCTCATGCACTGCGCGACCTGCGCCGGCACGTCCGCCATCTCCGTCCGCAGCTCGTGCCCGCGGGCGGTGAGGTCGACGGTGACGACGCGCCCGTCGGCCTGATCCCGCGAGCGGGTGACGATGCCGGCCGTCTCCATCCGACGCAGCAGGGGCGAGAGGGTGCCGGAGTCCAGGGCCAGGTCGTCGCCGAGCTGCCGCACGGACCGCGGCCCCTGCGTCCACAGCTCGACCAGCACCAGGTACTGCGGGTAGGTGAGCCCCCACGGCTCCAGCAGGCGCCGGTAGGCCTGCGTCGTGGCGCGGCTCGCCGAGTACAGCGAGAAGCACACCATCCGGTCCAGCGCGGTCATGGCAGAACAGTTGCACACAATCGAGTTGTGCACAACCGACGACCCCGGCGCCGTGCCGCACCGCGCGCTGAGGATCGGGAGCTTCCCCACATTCGGGCCCAACAGCCCAGGGCCGCAGCACCCGTGATGTGCACGAGCACCGACGTTCGCGACCCTCCGCCTGTGGACAACTCCCTGACCGCGACCGAGGACGAACTGGCTGGATAGACCAGGGCCTCCGACCACAGGCTTCGCTGCACCAGGAGGATCCATGTCCACGTCCGACGTCGCCGACCCGGCACCGCCCACCACCGACGTGAAGGAATCGCCCACCGCCGAGGCGAAGGAACCGTCCCCTGCGGGCGTCGCTGCCGCGAGGAGGAAGCTCGTTCGGCGGGTCGCCTTCGCCCTCGGTTCCCTCGCAGCTGTCGGAGCCGTCGTCCTGATCGCACGGTCCGTGCTGTCGGCGACCGTCTTCACCCCGGACGCGCCGGTCCGGGAGTACGTCGCCGCCATGGAACGCGGTGACGCTGCCGGCGCGGCGCGGCTTCTGCCTGGTCTCGACGACTCCGACCGGCTGAGCAACTCCGAATGGGCCAAGGCCGGCGACCACCCGAGCGGCGGTCACGTGGTCGAGGTCACCGGGACCACGACCTCGAAGAGGGTGCGGGTCTCCTGGCAGCAGGCGGGTGGCACGTACGACCAGACGTTCCTGGTCGAGGCATCGGGCCATCGCTACGGCCTGCTCCCTCATTGGACCTTGGTCTACACGAAGCCCAACGACGTCGAGATCTCGGGGGTCGTGCCGCTCGGCGTCGATTCCTTCGTCGTCAACGGAGACACGTACTCCAGCAGCAAGGATCTCTTCCTGGGGTTCTTGCCGGGGACCTACACCATCACGCTGCCGGTGACCGACGAGCAGAAGAGTCTGATCACGTCGACGACCCAGACGGTGACCGTCCACCCCGACGGAACGACCACCTGGAAGGACAGCAGCGCCGACCCTGCCGGGCTGGCGTACTCGCTGACCGACGAGGGCAGGAAGTCCGCGGACGGGCAGGTGCTGGCGTACCTCAACGACAGGTGCTGGTCCGCGACGACCCTGGACGTACCGGTCTGCGCCGTCACCGCGTGGCAGCCGGCACTGGTGAGCAACGTCCACTGGCAGATGAGCGACGCCCCCCAGGTCCAGTACACGTTCGCCACCGCGAACCCGGTTGCGCTGCGCGCCGTCGTGGCCGGCCACGCCACCGCCACCTACACGGCCACGCCGTACTGGTCCGGCGACCCGCCCAGGGACGAGGCGGTGACCGCGACCTACGCCGTGGTGCTGGAGCTCCAGCCCCGGAACGGCACATGGGCGATCAGCTCTGGAGCGGCCTGATCGCCTGCCAGACCTGGACGTAGGAACGGCCCTGACCTGCGGCAGCGCCGCTGTCAGGGCCGTTCGCGCGATGGCGGTAGCGGTGGGATTCGAACCCACGGTGGACTTTCACCCACACACGCTTTCGAGGCGTGCTCCTTTGGCCGCTCGGACACGCTACCTCGCGGGAGCAGGGTACCCGAGGCGCCGCCCGCCGCCGAATCCGCCCGGCGCCGACCTACCGTGGACGCCATGGGCACCCTCACCGAGCTGATCGACGTGCTGGCCGGCCACCGCCTGGTCGTCCTCACCGGCGCGGGCGTGTCCACGGACTCGGGCATCCCCGACTACCGCGGTCCGGACTCCCCGCCACGCAACCCGATGACGTACCAGCAGTTCGTCGGCGACCCACGGTTCCGGCGGCACTACTGGGCGCGGAACCAGGTCGGCTGGCGGCACGTGCACCGCACCGAGCCGAACGCCGGCCACCACGCGCTGGTCGACCTCGAGCGGCGCGGGATCGTCAACGGCGTCATCACCCAGAACGTCGACCTGCTGCACCGGCAGGCCGGCTCGCAGACGGTGATCGACCTGCACGGCAGCTACGACCGCGTCGTCTGCCTGCGCTGCGGCACCCGTTACACGCGCCAGCAGGTGGCGGACCGGCTCGACGAGCTGAACCCGGGCTTCGTCGAGAGCGTCACCGAGGTGGCCGACGTCGAGATCGCGCCCGACGCCGACGCCGTCGTCCAGCAGACCGAGCACTTCGTCGTCGCGGACTGCTGGGCGCCGGACCCGGAGGGCGGGCCCGGCCCGTGCGGCGGCATCCTCAAGCCGGACATCGTCTACTTCGGCGAGACAGTGCCGCGCGAGCGGGTGGAGCGGGCGTTCGCCCTGGTCGACGAGGCGGACGCGATGCTCGTCGCCGGCTCGTCGCTGGCCGTGCAGTCCGGGCTGCGGTTCGTGCGGCACGCGGCCGCGGCGGACAAGCCGATCGCCGTCGTCAACCGCGGCGAGACCCGCGGCGACCGCTACGCCGCCGTCACGCTGCACGCGGGCACGTCGGAGACGTTGGCCGAGCTCGCCCGCCGGCTTCCGGTCCCGGCGGCGCGCCCGGCGAGCAGGACGGGTGAGACGACCGCACCGAGCCCCTCGGCCTGAGGCGCCGGAGCCACCGGATCCGGCGACCCGACGCCCCTCACTCCGGCGAGCGCTGCACCTCGAAGAACCGCTGCAGCAGCACCGCTGACTCCTCGGCCCGCACGCCGCCCACCACCTCCACGTGGTGCATCGCGCGCCGGTCCCGCAGCACGTCCCACTGCGACCCGACCGCCCCCGCCTTGGGGTCCCACGCGCCGAACACCACCCGCGGAACCCGCGCCAGGATCGCCGCCCCCGCGCACATCAGGCACGGCTCCAGAGTGACGACGAGGGTGCAGTCGTCCAGCCGCCACCGCCCCAGGTTCGCCGCCGCGTCCCGCAGGGCCACCACCTCGGCGTGCGCCGTCGGGTCCTGCTCGTCCTCCCGCAGGTTGTGGCCCCAGCCGACCACGTGCGCCCCCGGTGCGACCACCACGGCGCCCACCGGCACGTCCCCGGTCAGCACCGCGCGCCGCGCCTCGTCGAGCGCGATCCCCATCGCCCACGCATCCACCGGCTGCACCGGCCGCCCGGCCTCGGGGGACGTCATGCCCGTCATCCTGCCTCAGCGACGCCCCTAGGCTTGGGCTATGCGCCTGCACGTCGCCGACCACCCGCTCGTCGCCCACAAGCTGTCGATCCTGCGGGACCAGGCGACCCCGTCGCCCACGTTCCGCCTGCTGGTGGACGAGCTGGTGACCCTGCTGGCGTACGAGGCGACGCGGGACGTGCACACCGAGCAGGTGGAGATCACCACCCCGGTCGCGCGCACCACGGCCACCAAGCTGGCCGACCCCCGCCCGATCGTCATCCCGATCCTGCGCGCCGGCCTCGGCATGCTCGAGGGCATGACCCGGCTGCTGCCCACCGCCGAGGTCGGGTTCCTCGGCCTGCGCCGCGACGAGCAGACGCTCGAGGCGATCACCTACGCCAACCGGCTGCCGGAGGACCTGTCCGGCCGGCAGGTGTTCCTGCTCGACCCGATGCTGGCGACCGGCGGCACCCTGGTCGCCTCGATGCAGTACGTGTTCGACCGCGGTGCGCTCGACGTGACGGCCGTCTGCCTGATCGCCGCCCCCGAGGGGCTCGCCACCGTGGAGAAGTACGTCGGCGACCGCGCCGACGTGCAGGTGGTGGTGGCCGCCGTCGACGAGCGGCTCAACGAGAAGGCGTACATCGTGCCGGGCCTCGGCGACGCCGGCGACCGGCTCTACGGCATCGTCTGACACCCGACGGACGGCCGGTCCGCAGCCGTCCCCGCCCGCTCACGCGCCGACCGGCGCCAACGGACGTGACCACCGTCACGCCCGCTGCCTGAGACGCCCGCGCATATCCCTTGGTCGGCGCCGCGCGCCCGTGTGAGCATCGAGCCATGACTCCGGTGGCTCGTTATCGACGTACCGCTCCGGTACGTCGATCGACGTGCTGGCAGACGTGTTCGCGCTGACCGCGCACCCGTCCACCCTCACCCCACCCCGGAGACCCCTCATGTCCGCGCACCCCCGTCCGTCCGCACCCGAGCAGCCCACCTCCCGGGTGCTCCGCGCCCTGCGCGCCGTGCCGGACCCCGCCACCGAGCCGCCGGCCCCAGAGGCGCGCCGCGGCCTGGTGCTGCACGTGCTGCTGTCCGAGGAGTCGGCTGCCGTCAGCGGGACGGAGCTGGCCGAGGTGGCGGAGCTGCTGCGGGAGATGGCCGAGGAGCTGCTGCCGGCGGCCGCGACCTACACGACCCTGTCGCTCGGCACCCGGTAGGTCCGAGCGCCAGGGCGGTCCGGCGTCCGCGGAGCGAGCCCGTGAGGTCGGCGCGGGCTAGGCGTTCGACGGGGTCACGACGACGCAGCGGAAGCCCAGCACGCCGACCGGGTGTCCCGCGGCAGGGCCGAGCTGCATCGAGACGGTGCCGACGCCCGGCTGGTTGCCCTGGAGGGCGAGCACCAGCGTGGTGCCGGCTCGCGCCCCGAGACTCGGGTCGGTGCAGTGCACGGCGGTGGTGCCGCCGCCGGCCGGGGTCCGGGTGCACGTCCACGGGGCGGCCACCGAGCTGTAGGCGACGCCCGGCGGCAGCACGACGTCCACCACCGCGGGCGCGGCCGCCGTGGTCGCCGTCCCGCCGGCGTTCCGCAGCGGCACGGCCACCTCGGCGGTGCGGCCCGTGACCAGCCACAGATCCGGGACGGGGCCGGCGGCCACCAGGTGCGCGGGCGACGGAGCGACGTGCAGCGGCATGCTCCGGGACACCGTCGCCAGCCCGGCGCCGCTGACCGACCACGCGAGCGAGCCGTCGCCGGCGCCGTACCCCTCGTCGACCTGGACGGTGAGCGTCAGCCGCAGCTGCGTCTGCCCGGGCAGCTGCTGGAGGTTGCACTCGACCGTCCCGTCGGCGGTGCCGCACAGCCAGCCGACAGCGGCCAGGGGTGCGAACCGGCCGGTGACGGGCGACAGGGCGCCGGTGTCCACACCCGCCAGCGACACACCGGCCGGCAGCGTCACGGTCGCCACGAGGCCGGTCGCCGGCGAGCCGCCGGTGTTCACCACGTCGACCGCCAGCGTCCCCGTGGTGCCGGCCGTCAGCGTGAAGCCGGCCGGACCCTGCACGCTGAGCAGCGCCGGCGTCGGGGCCGGCGTCGGGTCGGTTGTCGGTACCGGGTCGGTGGTCGGTTCCGGGCCTGTGGTCGGCGTCGGACCCGTCCCGGGGTCCGACGTGCCGGACGTGCCCGAGACGTCGGACGTCGTCGTGCTCGAGGTGGTCGAGCCGCTGGAGCTGGTCGAGCCGCCCGACGCGCCCGCGACCAGGTCCGCGATGCCGGTGCCCGTGCCGGCCGCGGCGGTCGAGGTCGGGTCGGAGGACGCCGCCGGAGTGCTCCCGGTCGCCGCCGAGCCGTCCGACACCCCGTCCGACGCGGTGTCGCCCGTGGTCCCGGTCGACGGCGACGCCGTCGTCGTCGAGACGGCCGTGCCCTTGCCGGACGCGTCGGACGAGAGCAGCTGGACGGCGCCGACCACACCGGCAGCCACCACCGCGACCGCGGCGATCCCCGCGACCAGCGCCGTCGGGATGCCGGCCAGCAGACCGCCCACGCCGGCGAGCGCACCGCCGACCCCCGCAGCACCCGTGGTCAACGCACCGGCTGTCGCCGCACCGGCCGCGCCGCTCGCACCCGCCGTCGCACCGCCACCCGCCAGCTCGCCCGCGGCGGCTCCGCCGGTCGCGCCGGCCCCACCGGCACCGCCCGCCGCGGCAC